>CAVSAU010000019.1:0-133880 GCA_963726065.1 uncultured Alphaproteobacteria bacterium | reverse complement strand
CGGCGCTGCTGCCGGATTGCGAATTCACGCTGGTGCCCGGCTCCGGCCATCTGATGCAGGAAGATGCGCCTGAAGCGGTCGTCTCGGCGGCCTTGCGGTTCTTCGCCTGACCGGGTCAGGCCAGCCAGCGCTTCCGCCGCTTGTAGTGCTTCACGTCCTTGAAGGATTTGCGGCCTTCGCCGCCGACGCCCAGGTAGAATTCCTTGACGTCCTCGTTTTCGCGCAGCGCCTTGGCCTCTCCGTCGAGCACGATGCGCCCGGATTCCAGGATATAGCCGTATTTGGCGAAACGCAGGGCAACATTGGTGTTCTGTTCGGCCAGCAGGAAGGAAACGCCCTGCTCTTCGTTCAGCTTTTTGACGATCTCGAAGATTTCCTCGACCAGCTGCGGCGCCAGCCCCATCGACGGCTCGTCGAGAAGGATCATCTTGGGTTTCGACATCAGCGCCCGGCCGATCGCCGTCATCTGCTGCTCGCCGCCGGAGGTGTAGCCGGCCTGGCTCGCCCGCCTCACCTTGAGGCGCGGAAAATACTGGTAGACGAGTTCGAGGTCGTCGCGGATGGCGGCATTGCCGTCGCGCCGCGTAAAGGCTCCGGTCATCAGATTGTCCTCGACCGACAGGTGGCCGAAGCAGTGGCGTCCCTCCATGACCTGGATGCAGCCGCGCCGCACCAGTTCGTTGGGCGACAGCGATTGCACCTCGTTGCCCTCGAAAATGATGTTGCCCTTGGTGACCTCGCCACGCTCCGCGTGCAGCAGGTTGGAGATGGCCTTGAGGGTGGTGGTCTTGCCTGCCCCGTTGGCGCCGAGCAGCGCGGTGATGCCACCCGCCGGAACCGTGAGCGACACGCCTTTGAGCACCAGGATGACGTGATCGTAGATCACCTCGATGTTGTTCACCGAGAGGATCGGGGTAGCGGGGGCGGGCAGAGGTGAGGTGTTTGTCATGCGGGCTTTTCTTTCGCGTCCTGGCGCACCGATCGCGGCAGTGTCTCTTCTCCCCGTTCACGGGGAGAAGATGCCGGCAGGTAGATGAGGGGCGGCGAAAAGTTTTGAAAGTTCGCGCTGCCCCTGATCCGGCTCTTCGAGCCACCTTTTCCCCGTGAACGGGGAGAAGGAAAGACCCTACATCTTGCACTCTTCGTTGGTCGGCCAGGGCGCATTGGCCTCGGCATACTTCTTGGCCTCGGCCTCGACCAGCGGCGCGATCATCGCCTGGTCTGCTTCGAGACGGTCCGAAACCTTGACGAACTTGGCGCCGTCCCACTGCATCATCCATCCGCCGGCATGGCCGGCATGGTTGTTGCAGGCGGTCGAGAACGTGCCGACCATGCCCGTCATGCCGATCTCGGCGAGCTTCGCATCGTCGATTTTCAGGTTCTCCAGGCCCCAGCGCAGCTGTTCGGCATTCACCACCTTGGTGTCGAAATGCGCCTGCGCCGCCTTGATGCCTTCGACGGCGAACATCGAGATCAGCACGCCGCGCTGGTAGAAGACCCAGTCGAACTCGCCTTCGCCAATGAGCGAATTGCCCTTGTCGACGACGTGCGTCTTGATGTCCTGCATGACCTTGGCGTTTGAATCCGGCAGGCTCCAGGAGATCGAGCGATAGCCCTTGGCGGCCTCGCCGGCGGTTTTCATGTCGCCATCGTGGCCCGACCACCAGATGCCGATGAACTTGTCCATCGGAAACTTGGTCTTCACCGCTTCAGCAACCGCGCCTGCATTCATGGCGCCCCAGCCCCACATCAGAACGAAGTCCGGCCTTTCGCGTCGTATCTGCAGCCACTGCGCGGACTGGTTCTGCATTTCCTTCACGCCGACGGGGATCGGCAACAGCGTGAAGCCATGCTTCTCGGCATAGGCCTGCAGCAGCGGGATCGGCTCCTTGCCGTAAGGCGCGTCGAGATGGAGCAGCGCGATCTTCTTGCCCTTGAGATTGTCCGGATTGCCGTCGGAAATGGCCTTTATGATCATCGAAGCGCCGTCCCAATAGGAGGCCGGCGGGTTGAATGCCCACTGGAAGATCTTGCCGTCCGTCATCGGCGAGAAGCCATAACCCGGCGCAAGGATCGGAATCTTGTCGACATTGGATTTCGGCAGCACCTGCAAGGTGATGCCGGTCGACCAGGGCTGCGTGACGATGCTCGTCGCCTTGGTCTTCTCGTAGCACTCGGCGCCCTTTTCGGTGTTGTAGCCGGTTTCGCATTCGTCGTAGTTGAGCTTGACGCCGTTGACGCCGCCGTCGCGCTCGTTGAGCATCAGGATATAGTCGCGCTGGCCGTTCATGAGCGGCGTTCCGGTCGCCGCAAACGGTCCCGTGCGGTAGGACAGGTTGGTCAGGTTGATCGCATCCTGCGCCCATGCGGCCGGCGCCAGCGCCGTGCCGAGCAGCAGCGCCGCAAGCAGCTTGGTTTTCAGATTTTTCATGCCCGTTTCCTCCACTTAGTTTGATCTTTTCCAACTTTCACAGCTTCAATGCGGGAATGGCCACATGATCAGCTTTTCCCGGATGATCGCCCAGAACCGCGCCAGCCCATGCGGCTCGACGATCAGGAAGACGATGATCAGGGCGCCGACGATCATTGTGTTCAGATGTTCGACCGTCGCCGAAGCGATCGGGATGCCGAGCGCCGAAGGCAGCGCGCTGATGATCACCGGCAGCGCCACGATAAGGATGGCGCCGAGATAATTGCCGAGGATCGATCCCAGGCCGCCGATAATGGCGATGAACAGCACCCTGAACGACAACGGGATGTCGAACAGCACCGGCTCGGCAGCACCCCGCCACAGGAACACAAACAGCGCGCCTGAAATGCCGACGATGTAGGACGACACCGCAAAAGCCGACAGCTTCGCCTTCATCAGGTTGATGCCGACGAGTTCGGCGGCGATATCCATGTCACGCACCGATTTCCAGATGCGCCCGATCCGCCCGCGCGTGATGTTGATTGCGAACCAGGTGATCACGGCGACGAAGCAAAGCACGAAATAGTACTGGGTGACCGCCGTCGCATTGGGACCGGCAACCGTAATGCCGAACATGTCGATGTTGTGCACCTGGATAGCGCCGGACGAGCTATAGTTATAAAGCCACGCCCATTTCTCGAACAGCCAGACCAGGAAGAACTGCGCGGCAAGCGTGGCGATCGCCAGGTAAAAACCCTTGATCCGGAGCGACGGCAGGCCGAAGGCAACCCCCACCGCCGCCGAGAAGAAACCGGACAGCGCGATGGCGACCACGATGTTCATTTCGGGAAAGATGGTGACCAGCTTGTAGCAGGCGTAGGCGCCAACTCCCATGAAAGCGCCGGTGCCAAGCGACAACTGGCCGGCATAGCCGGTCAGGATGTTCAGCCCCAATGCGGCCAGCGCATAGATCAGCACGGGGATGAGCAGGGCGCGGAAGGTGAACTCGCTGGCAGTCAGCGGGATCACCACGAAGGCCAGGAGCAGGATGAATCCGAGCAGGATGGCGTCCTGCCTGACCGGAAACAGCGCGTGGTCGGCGTGGTAGGTGGTCTTGAACTGGCCGGCGGTGCGATAGAGCATCGTTCCTCACACCCGCTCGATGATCTTTTCGCCGAACAGCCCCTGCGGACGGAACAGCAGCACCATCAGCGCGAAGACGAAGGCGAACCAGGTTTCGGTATTGCCGCCGAGCAGCGGCTGGCCCCAGTAGATTTCGAACAGCTTCTCAAGGACGCCGATCGCCAGACCGCCGATGATGGCGCCGAGCACGCTCTCCAGGCCACCCAGCATCAGCACCGGCAGCGCCTTGAAGGCGATCACCTCCAGGGCAAACGAAACGCCTGCGCGCGCGCCCCAGACAATGCCGGTGGCGAGCGCGATCACGCCGGCGATGAACCAGACCAGCACCCAGATGGTGGACAGCGAGATGCCGACCGACAGCGCCGCCTGGTGGTCGTCGCCGAGCGCCCGGATGGCGCGGCCCATCTTCGACTTGTTGAGGAAGACAAGCAACCCGGCGACCAGCACGATCGCGCCGACGACGGCGGTCAGGTCTTTCTGTTCGATGGACACGAAGCCGCCAAACGGCTCGAACTCGAAACTGCCGGTCGGGATATGGAGCTGCTCGGTGATCATCACCTTGTTCTCGCCGCCGAAAATGATCTCGCCGAAGCCGACCAGGAACAGCGTGATGCCGATCGTGGCCATGAACAGGATGATGTCGGGCTGATTGACCAGCGGGCGCAAGACGACCCGCTCGATGGCGACGGCGAGGATAAACATCACCACCAGCGTCAGCGGCACCGCAAGCAGCGCGGGCACGCCCTTTTCGTGCAGGCCGACCAGCGTCAGCGCGGCGAACACCACCATGATGCCTTGCGCGAAGTTGAAGATGCGCGACGACTTGTAGATCAGCACGAAACCCAGCGCGATCAGCGCATAAAGCACGCCCGAAACCAGGCCTTCCCACAGCACCTGCAGCAGGAAATCCGGCGCGCCGAACATGTCGACGAAAGGTTTGACGAGGATCGAGTTCAGAAAATCCATGAATGTCAGCTCCTTCTGGGCGGTCAGCGCACCGGTGATCATCTCAGCCTGCCAGCTGCGGAAACAGGCCGAGCAGGCCGACCACGATCAGATAAAGCGCGACGATGTAGTTGAGCAACCGCGGCATCACGAGGATCAGGACGCCGGCGATCAGCGAAATCAACGGAGTGATGGCGAGGGTGGAGAAGGTCATCTCATGTCCTTTCAATGCGCGACGCCGAGATAGGCGTCGATCACCTGCTGGTTGGTCTTGACGGCGTCGGGTATGCCGTCAGCAATCTTCTTGCCGTAATCGAGAACGACGACGCGGTCGGAAAGGTCCATCACCACGCCCATGTCGTGCTCGATCAGCGCGATGGTGGTGCCGCGCTGCTGGTTCACGTCGATGATGAACCGGCTCATGTCCTCTTTTTCTTCGAGGTTCATGCCGGCCATCGGCTCGTCGAGCAAAAGCAGCGACGGCTCCATGGCAAGCGCCCGGCCAAGCTCGACGCGCTTCTGCAGGCCGTAGGGCAATTTGCCGACCGGCGTCTTGCGGATGTGCTGAATCTCGAGGAAATCGATGATCTCCTCGACCTTTTCGCGGTGTTCGATCTCCTCCGCCAACGCCGGCCCGTGCCACAGCATCTGCCAGCCAAGGCCGCGGCTCATCTTCACCGAGCGCCCAGCCATGATGTTGTCGAGCGTCGACATGCCCTTGAACAGGGCAACGTTCTGGAAGGTGCGGGCAATGCCCTGCCGCACCGCGTGGTGCGGCTTCATCGCACGCCGCTCTTCGCCGCGAAAAATGATGCTGCCCCGCTGCGGCGTGTAGAAGCCGTTGATGACGTTGAGCATCGAGGTCTTGCCGGCGCCGTTGGGGCCGATGATGGCGCGGATCTCGCCCTTTCGCACATCGAAGGAGATATCCGTTATCGCCTTGACGCCTCCGAACGACAGCGAGACGTTCTTTACGTCCAGCAACAGGTCGCCCTTGGCGATGCCGTCGTCGGGTGCTCCAAGTTGCGCGGGATCGGGCCTGACGTTCATTCTGCGGCCTCGCGGAACTTTTCGACCTTCGCGTCATAAACCCTGGCGTCTTCGATCCTGACGGTGGCGCGGATCTTGCCCTTTCGGCCGTCCTCGAAGGTCATTTCCGTTTCGGTGTATTTCTCCGTCGAGCCGTCATAAAGCGCCTCGATCAGCTCGCTGTAGCGTTCGCCAACGAAGGACCGCCGCACCTTCAGCGTGCGCGTCAGTTCGCCGTCGTCGGCGTCGAGTTCCTTGTGCAGCACGAGGAACCGCCTGATCTGCGCCCCGGCCATAAGCGGCTCGCGCGACAGCCTGAGATTCGTCTCGTCGACATGTTTGGCGATGAGCTTGTAGACCTCCGGGTGCCCGGCCAGTTCCTGGTAGGAGGCATAGGCGATGTTGTTGCGTTCGGCCCAGTTGCCGACTGCCTGCAAGTCGATGTTGATGAAGGCGGCGCAAAAGCCGCGGCCGTCGCCGAAAGCTACCGCCTCCTTGACGTTGGGAAAGAACTTCAGCGTGTTCTCTATGTATTTGGGCGCGAACAGCGCGCCGGACTCGAGCTTGCCGACGTCCTTGGCGCGGTCGATGATCTTGAGCTGGCCGTCCTTGTCGAAGAACCCCGCGTCGCCGGTTTTGACATAACCGTCCTTGGTCAGCGCTTCGCGCGTCTTGTCATCCTGCTTGAAATAGCCGGAGAACATGCCTGGCGAACGGAACTGGACCTCGCCATCGTTGGAAATGCGGATATCGACATTGGGCGCCGCCGGGCCGACGGCATCCGAGCGCACCGCGCCATCCTTCTGCACGGTGACATAGAGGAATGCTTCGGTCTGCCCGTAGAGCTGCTTCAGGTTGATGCCGAGCGAGCGGAAGAAGGAAAACAGGTCCTCGCCAATCGCCTCGCCGGCGGTATAGGCGACGCGGATGTTGGACAGGCCGAGCACGTTTTTCAGCGGGCCGTAAACCAGCATTTCGCCGAGTGCGTAGTTGAGCCTGCCGAGCAGCGGCACCGAACCGCCCTCAAGCAGCGCCTGGCCGTATTTCCTGGCCACGCGCAGGTAATAGTCGAACATCCACCGCTTCAGCCGGCCGGCGTCCTCCATGCGGATCGTCACGCTGGTCAACAGTCCTTCGAAGATGCGCGGCGGCGCGAAATAGAAGGTCGGCCCGATCTCGCGAAGATCGTGCGCGACCGTCTCATGGCTTTCCGGACAACACACGCAGAAGCCGGAAACGTAGCCTTGCGCGTAGTTGAGATAGTGATCGCCGACCCAGGCAAGCGGCAGATAGGCAAGCACGCTGTCGCGTTCGGAAAGCCTGTCGAAAGCCACGGTGTCGGCCGCGGCGTTGACCGCGTTCGACGCCTTGATCATCACGCCTTTCGAACGACCGGTCGTGCCGGACGTATAGAGCATGACGGAGATGTCGTCGCCGCTGGCCTGGCGGATGTCTTCCTCCCACCGCGCCGCCAGGCCGGCATCCGCTTCAAGCAGGGCCCCGCCACTGGCCTGTATGGCGGAGAAGTCGTGCAGACGTTCGTGACCGTAGTCGCGCAGGCCGCGCGGCTCGTCGTAGATGATCTCCTTCAGCGCCGGGATTTTGTCGGCAAAGGACTGGATCTTGTCGACCTGCTCCTGATCCTGGACGATGGCGAAGCCCACTTCCGCGTTATCGAGCACATAAGCCATTTCCTCGGCGACCGCGTCGGCATAGACCGGCACCGGGATGGCACCCAGCGATTGCGCCGCGGTGAAACCCCAGTAGAGGCGTGGGCGATTGGTTCCGACGATGGCGATCTTGTCGCCGTGCTTGACCCCAAGCGCCTGGAGGCCAAGCGCCAATGACCGCACTTGCGCCTTCTGCTCGGCCCAGGTCCAGCTCTGCCAGATGCCGTAGTCCTTGTGGCGCATCGCGGGCTCGCCGCCGAAACGCTCGGCGTTCAGAAGCAGATATTTCGGGAACGTGTCGAGCACCATGCCGGCGGCTGTGGCCGTAGCAACCATGGTCATGTCCCTCCCGATTCCGCCCCTTGGGCCGTTGGTCCAGGCATATTGACCGCGTTACGCCAGCGCGCAAGCCCGACATTGTATGAAGGATCGAAGGATGCCCGGACGCCGCCGGCGACCGAACCGGCTTCGGAAGCTGCCCTGCACAAAACCCCGCGCAACGCCAAAAGCTGCGACAAATCAAATGCCTCCCACATTTGCGGCGGAGCGTTCGCCAGCTTCGGAGCTTGTCCGGCCGAGCCGGCTACTCCTTGTTGTTGGGTAAGGCTATCCGCAAATTCGACGCGCAATCAACACCAGCATTGACAGACAGCAAGGGCAATTGTCTTATGTGATCGCGGGATACTGCCTGCTCCCCTCCACAAATCCCGGCTAACCTTCGTAACCGCTCAAGGCCTCGAGGTCTATCACCGTGATGCGGCCATGGTCGGCGCGCAGCACCCCTTCTTCCTCGAGCTCCTGCAGGCTGCGGTTGGCGACTTGCCGCGACACGCCGGCAAGCAGGCCCAGCTCCTCCTGGGATATCTCGATTTCCGATCCCGTATCGGGATAGAGGACGGGATTGAAGAACCACGAAAGATTGCGGGCCACGCGGGCCTTGGGGTCGAGAATGCGGTCATATTCTATGGTGGCGATGAACTGCCCCATGCGTTCGTTGAGCTGGCGAACGAGGAACCGGTTGAAGGCCGTGCTGTTCTCGTAAAGCCACATGAAGGTGGAGCGCTGCATCATCGCCAGCCGCGTGTCGCGCAGCGCGACGAGATCATACTTGCGTGGCTCGTCCTTGAGCACCGAGCCTTCACCGAACCAGCCCCCGGCGCCGGCGCCCGCGAAGGTCATTGCCTTGCCGCTTCGCGAAATGGCCGAGATCTTCACCAGCCCGGTCACGACCCCGGTCCAGTAGTCCAGCTTGTCGCCGCGATGGCAGACATAGCTGCCTTTGGCGAACTGTCGTTCGGACAAGCCCCGGCTCGCGCGCTCGATCTCGTCGTCGCTCAGTTCGCGAGACCATACAGCTGCCCGGGCGAGTTCGTTCCTTGCGTTCATGCTCCCTCGAGGAAATCACGACCGAAACGGTCGCGCTTCCGAAGGTTATGACCGCGCGATCGCGCGGTGACAAGCAGCAAGCCGGCGCTAGAGCATTTTGCCGCCAAATGGAATCATTTGGCGCCCGCATAAATGCGGCAAAACAAATACTTAAAGCGAGTTACCGGTTCTGAAAGAACCGGAACCGCTCTAGTGCATGTCGCCCGAAAGTGTCCTCGGTTTCGGGAGAAACGACATGCACAAACAAGAAGCTACAGCGCGGCCCCCGAAACCCATTCGGCGCGACGCGCTGTAAGGAATCAGGCGGCTTCGCGAACGTATTTCGGGCTGGGCAGGATGGTGAGAGGAGCCAGTTCCCCGTGGCGGGGCTTGGCAAACAGCATGCGCTGCTCGACCGGCGTCGAGCGGAAGAACGGGAACCGCTGGAGGGTGCTTTCCAGATTTATCGAACAGTCCGAATCGTAGAGCATCACAGGCACCGTGAACGGCGGATAAGGACGCGAAGTACCGATCTGAACCGATCCGAAGATGCGCTGGTAGAAAGCGGTGTGCTCGTCGCGGATCATGCAGACGCAGTTGCTGCTCTTGAAGTAGGCATTGGCGATCACCGCCAGCCGCAGCGTCAGGTAAGGAAGCGCCCGGTAGGTTGTGGTCCAGTCGGGGTCGGCGGTGAACTGGCTCGGGTTGATGAAGGTTTCCCCGGCCTCGAGACGCGGCTGCAGAACGTCGTCGAACACCGCCATGATCGGCCCGAACGGCTCGGCTTTCGTAATGTGGTGCAAACGCACCGTGCTGATTAGCCTGCCGTCGATATAGATGCCGAACCGGTAGCAGTTCGGCGCTTCGTCCAGTCTGTCGGAGATCAGCTGATCGTGCTTTTCGATAACCAGCCCATGAGCCCGGTATGCCTTGTAGCGGAGCCGATAGACAGCCTCCATGTCCTCGCCGCTGTCGCAGCGCCGGTACTCCGTGCGCTCCAGCAGCGCGTTAACGCTTTTCGCGAAACTCGATACCCCGACTGAAGACGCTTCCGTGTCGACCGCATCGCGGCGCGTCGTCAACTGCCCACTCATACAACGTCCCCGTCTACCACCGCGCCCGAAACGTAGCCCAAGGCCGCCATATGTAAAGATGAGAATGCGAAGTCGACTGTTTACTCCTCGTTAAGGTTAATCGAGAAGCGCCCGTGCTAGGCTCTGGAAATCGCTGTTTCAATGGCGCGCGGCCCGCCTGGCCGATTTGATGTCCTGCGCGAACGGCCAGACCGTGTTCGACATCGTCTCGATGCCCGAGGCGCTGAGTGCGGCGCCGAACAGAAAACCCTGCACGAGGTCGGGTTTGACCTCCAGCGCCAGGATTTTCAGCTGCTCGAACGTTTCGACACCCTCGACCGTCACCGTCAATCCCAGCGAGCGTGACAGGTTGACAACGCCCCTCAGCAGCTCGAGCGAACGCGGGCTCTGGGTGACGTCGTTGAGGAAGCTGCGGTCGATCTTGACCTTGTCGAGCGGCAGTTTGTGCAGATAGCTCAAGCTGGAATAGCCGGTGCCGAAATCGTCGAGCGCGATGCGCACGCCCATTGCCTTGAGTTCCTCGATCGATTGCCGGGTCAGCGACTTGTCATCCAGCAAGGCGGTTTCGGTCACCTCGATTTCGAGCCGGTTGGGAGCCAGCCTCGATGCGGCAAGGGCGTTGCGCACCTTGCCGATGATCTCGCGGTTGCGGAAATCCTTTGCGGACAGGTTGATCGAAACGCCCGTCTGCTCCGGCCATTTCGCGCATTCGAAACAGGCGGCCTGCAGCATGAAGCTGCTGATTTCCGAGATGACGCCCATCTCCTCGGCCAACGGTATGAAGATCGCGGGCGAGATCGGGCCAAGGTCGGGATGGTCCCAACGGCAAAGCGCTTCGCAGCTGGCGATCCGCATCGAATCCATCGCCACGATGGGCTGGTAGACGACACGCAGGTTACCAGCCTCCACGGCACTGCGCAGATCGGCCTTCATCACCTGCCGGTTGCGGAAGGCGGCATCCATGGCCGCCTCGAAAAGTCGCCAGCCGTTCTTGCCGAGCTCTTTCGCCTTGTAGAGCGCCAGGTCGGCTTTCACGATCATGGCGTCGACATCCGTATCGCCGACGCGCGAAAGAACCGCACCAGCGCTCATCTGGATACGCAATGCATGGCCCGCGACATCCACTTCGCCCTGCATGTTGGCGAAGATGTCATCGAGCATCGCGGCAAGCTGACTTTCCCCCTCCACCCGGTCGAAGAAAATCATGAATTCGTCGCCACCGAAGCGGCTGACGCGCGTGTGCTCCCGGGCAAGTGCCATCAGCCTTTCCGCCACGCCATAGATGAGCCCGTCGCCGACGGGATGGCCGAGCGTATCGTTGACGCTCTTGAAGTCGTCGAGATCGAAGACCGCCAGCCCGCACAGCCGGTTGCGGTCGCCGGTTTCCATGGATTCCGCCACCACTTCGTGGAAATAAGCGCGGTTGGCGAGCCCGGTCAGGCTGTCGTAGCGCGCCATATTGCGGATTTTTTCCTCGGTCTGCACCCGCCGCGTGACGTCTTCGAAGGTGATGACGCCGAGATCCTGGCTGCCGCCGCGCGCCGAAAACTCATAGTGCTGGCCGTTCGAGAAACTGACCAGGATTTTCCTGTCGCGTCCTTCGCGCAAGGCTCTGCTGAGCTGCGCCTCGACATAACGGCAATCCTTGGCCGCCAGCATGCCGCCGGCGACGCCGCGCATCAGCAGGGAGCGGATCGAGCGACCCAGGAGCGAATCCGGCGAAGACATGGACAACAGGGCCGCCGCTTCAGCATTGGCCACAAGCACCCTTCCATCCGGACCGAGCATCGCGAGGCCGTGCGACATCGTGTTCAGCGCGCGATTGAAGCGCTGGGCAAGCTCACTGGCCTTCTTTTCCTCGGTGATTGCGGTGAACAGGACGGTGCGGACCAGTTCGGCCATCTTCAAGATGATGACCATGAAGGGAACGATGAACAGGCCGAGCACGAAATGGTAGACATCGCCCTTCAGCATCAGCCCGAGCGCGATCGGCCCCACCGCCGTCAGCGTCAGGATGGTGACCATCTTCTTGGAGCCGTAGTTGCGCCCGGCAATGGTGATGGCGCCGCCCATCACCACGGCGACCGCCGCGATCTCGCTGAACTCGTCAGGCGCCCAGTAGACCGCAAACAACGCAAAAAGGCCGACGATCGAGCCCTGCACGGTGCCGGCCGCGATGTAATAGCGCTCCCATTGGAGCGCCGATTCGTATTCGGCTATCCCGTGGGGATCGACCCTCCTGATTGCTCGGAAGCGGAACATGCCCGCGCAAAGCATGAGAACGGCGAGGATGAGATAGGGCAGTTCGCCGGACCGGAAATAGCAGAGAAGACCGATCAGCCCATGGCAAAGCGCGCCAATCAGCAGGATTCCGGGGTCGAGGAACAACGACCTGACGAAACCGACGTAAATGTCTCTTGGTATCTCGTCCGGTTTGTTCTTCGACATTTCCTGCGGGACCGCGCGACGACCTGTGATCGCATACCGCAATTAAGAAAGGCTTAGTTGCGCGAGGCTGGAGTCGGGCTCGCGCAGTGCCGATTTATTCGGCTGCCGCCAGAATCGGCGCCGGAAGTTCATCTTGCAGCCGCTTAAGCAGCCGGTCGCGCTCGCCTGCGGCCTTTTCGGCATTGGCACGCTTCACATGCCCGTAGCCGCGGATCAGCGTGGGAACCGACGCCAGAGCGGCGGCGGCCTCCGCGTTGCCGGGGGAAAGCGTGCCTATGATCAGGTCGAGGTCGCCTTCATAGGCGGCAAGCAGACGTCGCTCCATGCGCCGTTCTGCGGAATAGCCAAGGATGTCCAGCGGCGACCCGCGCAAGCGCTTGAGCCCGGCAAGCACGCGAAAGCCGGTCATCATCCAGGGCCCGAAGTTCGACTTGCGCGGCTTCCCGTCCGAACCGCGGCGACCGAGGATAGGCGGCGCCAGGTGGAATTCGAGCCGGTCATAAGCCTGGAATTGCGCCGACAGCTGCTTCTGGAACGATCCGTCGGTGTAGAGCCGGGCGACCTCGTACTCGTCTTTGATCGCCATCAGTTTGAACAGGTTGCGGGCCGCCGCTTCGGTGATCGCAGTCTGATCGGGAATGGCCTTGGCTTCGGCTGCCCGCACGGCCGCCACGCGGTCGCGGTAGCGCTCGGCATAGGCGGCGTTCTGATAGGCGGTGAGGAACTCGACGCGCCGGGCAATGATCTGGTCGAGCGTCTGCGACAGTCCGCCGCCGGCCGGCTTGTCCGACTGGTTCACCAGTCCGCGCACGAATTCCGGCTCGTGTGCGGCCCGGCGGCCCCAGCGGAAAGCGGCAATGTTCATCGCCACCGCCTCGCCGTTGAGCTCGATCGCCCGCTCGACCGCCTCGCTGGAAAGCGGCAGGCCACCATGCTGATGGGCGAAGCCCAGCATGAACATGTTGGCGCCAAGCGAATTGCCAAAGAGTGCGGTCGCGGTGCGGGTGGCATCGAAGAAATGCGCCTTGTCATCGCCGGCGGCTGCCCGGATCGCCTTTTTCAGGCGTTCCGCCGGCAGCGAGAAATCGGCCGAGCGCGCAAAATCGCCGGGCATGATCTCGGCGGTGTTGGCGACAAAGATGGTCTGCCCTTCGCGCACTGCCGCCAGCACTTTCTTGGCGCCCGAAACGACAAGATCGCAGCCAAGGATCAGGTCGGCCTTGCCGGCCGAAACTCGGATCGCGTGTATTTCCTCCGGCGTGTTGGCGATGCGGACATGACTGAACACGGCGCCGCCCTTCTGGGCAAGGCCGGCCATGTCGATCATGCCGCAGCCCTTGCCCTCGAGATGCGCCGCCATACCGAGGATGGCGCCCACCGTGACGACACCGGTGCCGCCGACGCCGTCGATGATGGAGGCCCAGCCATTGTGCAGCGGAAATTGTTTTGGCTCCGGCACCCCGTCGAGCGGATCGGCCTTGCCGGCGATGCCCTCGGCCTTGCGGATCTTGGCGCCATGTACGGTCACGAAGGACGGGCAAAACCCGTTGACGCAGGAAAAATCCTTGTTGCAGCTCGACTGGTCTATCCTGCGCTTGCGACCGAACTCGGTTTCCACTGGCTGGATCGAGACGCAGTTCGACTGCACGCCGCAATCGCCGCACCCTTCGCAGACCAGTTCGTTGATGATGACGCGCTTGTCGGGATCGGGAAACGTACCGCGCTTGCGGCGGCGGCGTTTTTCGGCGGCGCAGGTCTGGTCGTAGAGCAGAACCGAGACGCCCTTCACCTCGCGCAATTCGCGTTGCACGAGATCCAGGTCGTCGCGGTGATGGAAGCTGACGTTGGACGGAAACGCGAACTTCGCATCGTATTTGTCTGGTTCGTCGGTGACGACGGCAATCTTTTCGACACCCTCGGCGCGCACCTGCCGCGCGATCATGTCGACGGTGAGGTTGCCCTCGTGCGGCTGGCCGCCGGTCATCGCGACCGCGTCGTTGTAGAGGATCTTGTAGGTTACGTTGGTGCCGGCGGCGAGTGCGGCCCTAAGCGCCAGCGTGCCAGAATGATTGTAGGTGCCGTCGCCGAGATTCTGGAAGAGATGCTCGCGCCTGGAAAACGGCGCCTGGCCGATCCACTGTGCGCCCTCGCCCCCCATCGCCGTGAAGCCGACGGTCGACCGGTCCATCCACAGCGCCATGAAATGGCAGCCGATTCCGGCGCCGGCGATCGAGCCTTCCGGCACCTTGGTCGACGAATTGTGCGGGCAGCCGGAACAGAAGTAGGGCGTGCGGTTCGCCACATCCTTGGTATCGGCCAGCATCGCCTGGTACTGCCGCAACTGCCGGACCCGCGCGCCGATCTCTTCCGATGGCCCGATCACCTTCAGGATCCGCTCGCCGACGGCAATTGCAATTTCGTTGGGGTCGAGTGCGCCCTTGGCCGGGAAAAGCCAGGCGCCACGCTCGTCCCTCTTGCCCAGCACCAGCGGCTGCCGCGCCGTGCCGTAGAGGCTCTCGCGGACCTGCACCTCGATCAGCGAGCGTTTCTCCTCGACCACCAGGATCATCTCGAGCCCTTGCACGAACTCGGCGATATGTTCGAGATCGAGCGGCCACGGGCAAGCGACCTTGAAGAGCCGAAGTCCCATCCTGTTGGCTTGCGCCTCATCGATGCCGAGATCGTCGAGCGCCTGCCGCACGTCGAGATAGCTCTTGCCCACCGTCATGATGCCGATCTTCGGCTTGCGGCCGCCGGAATAGACGATCCTGTTCAGTCTGTTGGCGCGAATGAAGGCGGAAGCGGCCGTGCGCTTGTATTCGTGGAGGCGCGCCTCCTGGCCGAGCTGGTCGATCTCGTGGCGGATGTTGAGGCCGCCCGGCGGCATGTCGAATTCGGGAAGCACGATGCCCAGCCGCTCAAGCGACACGTCGACCGATGCGGTCGATTCGATGTTGTCCTTGACGCATTTGATCGCCGCCCAGGTGCCGGCGAAGCGCGACAGCGCATAACCGTAGAGGCCGTAGTCGATCAGCTCCTGCACGCCCGCCGGATTGAGGATGGGGATCATCGTGTCGACGAACAGGAACTCCGTCGCATGCGCGACGGTCGAGGATTCCGCCATGTGGTCGTCGCCCATCAACGCGAGCGCGCCGCCGTGCCTGGACGAGCCGGCAAGGTTGGCGTGGCGGAAAACGTCGCCGGAGCGGTCGACACCGGGGCCCTTGCCGTACCAGAGCGCGAAGACGCCGTCGTGCTTGCCTTCGCCCTGAAGCTCGGTCTGCTGCGAGCCCCAGCAGGCGGTCGCCGCCAGTTCTTCATTCAGGCCCGGCTGGAAGACGATGTCGGCCTCGGCGAGCTTGTCCTTGGCTTTCCACAGCTGGAGGTCCAGGCCGCCGAGCGGCGAGCCGCGATAGCCGGAAACGAAACCCGCGGTGTTCAGCCCATTGCGGCGGTCGCGTTCGCGCTGCATCAGCAGCATGCGGATGATCGCCTGCGAGCCGGAAAGGAAGATGCGTTCCTTCGACAGGTCGAACTTGTCGTCAAGCGCAACCTTGTGCAGCGTCATCGGGATATTTCCTCCTGCGAAAGCCGCGCCGATTTGGGGTACGGCCAACGTGGGCGTCTCAGGCACAGTCTTTCCGCCCTTCGCCAGTCCCGTCAAACGAAATCGCCCCGCCGTGGCAAAGAGCAACAGCGAATTGGACAACCACGATCATGACGAACGAATGTGGCGCTATCCGTCTGGTTTACGAAAAATAATTACCCGGACATGACCGCGCCAGGGCGCTTTCATTGAAACAAGCTAAGAGCCATCGGGACAATCGGCTTCGTTGGTGACGTCGAGCTTGCCGCTTGGACGGCCGGAAAGTTCCGGATTCGGCGCATAAAGCGGTCCGACCACCAGCGGCCTGTCCGGCAGCAGCGACTGGTCCTCGGACGAGGTCATCGTCGTCTGATGGTCTGCATGATCTTTCCGTCCGGTCCCTTCGATGTCGATCGACACCTGATAAGGCCGGTCCTTGACCACGCACCGCAACGGCGGGCTCTCGATCGTCGTCTTTTCGAGTTTCGGCCAGATCTTCTTGCGCACCACGATCGGTTCGCCGCCGGCCGGGTCCTCGAAGGTCGCCACCGCGGTTTCGCCCTCGCCGACCGGCTTCAACGGCTTCAGATTGACCAGATAGGTGGCGGTGGCGACACGGTAGTTGAAGACGAAGAGCTTTCCGGCGATCTCGAAATACTCGCCCTCGCCGCCGCGTTTCGCGGCAGGCGCCGAGGCCAAGCAGCCCTGCAACGAAAAGCGCCGCCATCAGACGTTTTACGGGGATTTCAGGCATTGGAAAAATCCTCTTCGGTCGCCTTGCGGCGTCGATAATGGCGCTTTGCCTTCTGCCGGTTGCCGCAGACGGTCATGTCGCACCACAGGCGGCTGCGCATTGCGGCTGCGATCGAGAAACAGCCAGTTGCAGTTGGGGCAGATGCGGATGCGCCGGTAATTCTGCTCCGAAAGCAGCGACAGCGCCGACATGGCGAGTGCTGCCTCGAATGCAACGGCGCCAACGCTTCATGCCGGCCTGCGACCGCTCTGGCTCGCGGCATCGAGACCGTCGGCGCAGGCGCGCAGAAATGGCGGCAGCGCGACGGGATCCAGTTCCCCGCCTGACGCGCTGCCACGAAACAGGCGTCGGTCGTTTCCCGTATTGCGAGGACCGTTTCGCGGATCGTTCGGAAGCATCGATCACGCAAAGCCTGCGATCGCCGAGTTCCGCTGCCCGGAAGCCCTGCGCCGCGGCCGCAAAACGCGCAATCTCCCGCGGGTCCTCGAACCGGTCGAACGACCGCGTCGCGTCGCCGCGCATGCACGACGCGTGTTCGCCGTATCGAGCGCCAGTGTGCCGCCGGAAAACCGATGCCGTGTCCAGGAAACCGTCATGCCGCAAATCTAACTGGTAAAACACATTTGACAAGTTAGATTCGCGCCGGCACGGTCAGGTCGCGCTGCGGTTTCGACATGCGGAAGGTCGATGCTCTATTTTCTCCAGCAGGTGCTGAACGGGCTGCATATCGAGCGCCATCTACGCGCTGCTGGCCTTCGGCTATGCGCTGACCAACGGCGTCCTCCACCGCACCAACCTCGCCTATGGCGCGCTGTTCGCTTTTTCCGGTCAGACGATGATCCTGGTCGCGGTCTTCGGCTGGTAGGTGCTGTGGCTGACCTTGCCGGCAACGGTGGCGCTGGGCATCGCAGCCGGCTTCGCCTATGCCGCTCTGGTCAGCAACATTCTCTCGCGCGCGGTGTTTGCGCCGCTCGCCGAGAGTTCGCCCAACACGATCGTGGCGGCGACGCTTGGCATCTCGCTGGTGCTGATGGAACTGGCGCGGATTGCGGCCGAAACCCGCGACTTCTGGCTGCCGCCGATGCTGGCCGAACCCGTCGTCTTCGCCTCGGCCGATGGCTTCCGCGCGACGCTGACGGTCATCCAGCTGGTCAACTGCGTGGTCGCGGCCGTGGCGATCCTGGGCCTGACGGTTCTGCTCTCCCGCTCCCGTTCGGCCGGCATTTGCGGGCTGTCTCCGACGATCCGGCGGCGGCAAGCGATGTGCGGCGTCGACGTGCGGCGCAGTTTTTCATCGCGCGGTGATCTTCGGCGGGCTGATCGCGGCGCTCGCCGGCATTCTGGCCGGGCTCTATTACGGCAACATCAGCTTCGGCGCCGGACTGATTTTCGGCCTGAAAATCCTCTTCATCACGGCCGTCGGCGGCTACAATTCACCGCCGCGCGCCGCATTGGGAGCAGTCGCCTTCGGCATGGCCGAGATCGCTGTGGTCAGGCTACTTCCCGGTCGAATGGCGCGACGCCGCCGTCTTCCTCGCCCTGGTGGCCCTGCTCGTTCTGCAATCGCCGGACAAGCAGGAACGGCCGGTTCCCTAGGCAAATCACATCGACAGTACCCTGCCCTGCTTGGGCCACGAGCATTAGCTGTTATCAGCCACAGCCGATCGCCGACTTACTGTTGACGCATCCTTCCCGGTGTCGACATATCGGTTGCGTATCGTCGCGTGCCGGAATGGGAACTCCGCGCGCCCGAACGAAAACGATTGCGGGAGGAATGCATGGCAGGGCTGCTCGCTCTATCCAGAGCCATTGACCGCATCAACGAATTCATCGGCAAATGGGTATCCTGGCTGATCCTGCTGGCCGTGCTGGTCAGCGCCGGCAACGCCGTCATCCGCAAGGCCTTCAACATGTCGTCGAACGCCTGGCTGGAGCTGCAGTGGTATCTGTTCGGCGCCGCCTTCCTGCTGGCCGCCGCCTACACGCTGAAGCAGAACGAGCACATCCGCATCGACATCGTCTACGGCATGTTCTCGCGCCGCGTCCAGCACTGGATCGACCTTTTCGGGCACGTCTTCTTCCTGATGCCCTTCGTCCTGCTGATGATCTACTATTTCGTGCCCTACGTGTCGCTCTCCTTCCGCAGCGGCGAAGTGTCGACCAACGCCGGCGGGCTGATCATCTGGCCGGCCAAGTCGCTGCTGCTTGATCGGCTTCTCGCTGCTCGGCGCTGCAGGGCATTTCCGAGATCATCAAGAAGATCGCCATCATGCGCGGCGACATGGATGATCCGACGCCCTTCATATCGATGCATGAACAGGCAGAACTCGAAGCCAAGGCGCTGGCCGAGGAGGTCCGCTCATGATCGAGTTCATCGCCCAGAACATGGCGCCGATCATGTTCTTCTCGCTCATCATCTTCATGCTGCTCGGCTATCCCGTCGCCTTCTCGCTCGCGGCCAACGGGCTGCTTTTCTTCTTCATCGGCGTCGAACTGGCGCCCTATTCGAACAACGACGATCAACCTGTCCTGGCCGCTGCTCTACGCGCTTGCCGGAGCGTTTCTGGGGCGTCATGTCGAACGACACGCTGCTCGCCATCCCGTTCTTCACCTTCATGGGCATCGTGCTCGAACGATCGGGCATGGCCGAGGACCTGCTCGACACGATCGGCCAGCTGTTCGGCCCGATCCGCGGCGGCCTCGCCTATGCCGTCATCTTCGTCGGCGCGCTGCTTGCCGCCACGACCGGCGTGGTCGCGGCATCGGTCATCGCCATGGGCCTGATCTCGCTGCCGATCATGCTGCGCTACGGCTACGACCGGCGTGTCGCCTCCGGCGTCATCGCTGCGTCCGGCACGCTGGCGCAGATCATCCCGCCGTCGCTGGTGCTGATCGTGCTTGCCGACCAGCTCGGCCGCTCGGTCGGCGACATGTACAAGGGCGCGCTGATCCCCGGCCTCGTGCTGACCGGCCTCTACATGCTCTACATCCTGATGATGTCGATCATCGCAGCGCGAAATCGATGCCGGCGCTGCCGCTGGAAGCGCGCACGCTCGGCCACGGCGTGTTGTCGCTGATCGTCGCGCTGCTGGTGACGGTCGGTCATAGCCTATGCCGCGCATGTCTATCTGTCGCCCACGCAAGGCGCCAATGCCGACATCCTCGGCGCCACCGTCGGCATCATCGTCATCTACATTGTCGCCGCTTGCCGACCGGGCGCTGAATATCAACGCTGATGTCGCGGCTCGCCCAGCAGGTGATCATCGTGCTGATCCCGCCGCTGGCGCTGATCTTCCTGGTGCTCGGCACCATCTTCCTCGGCATCGCGACGCCGACCGAAGGCGGCGCAATGGGCGCTGTCGGCGCGCTGATCATGGCGGCCGCAAAGGGCCGGCTGTCGCTCGACGTCATCAAGCAGGCGCTGGCATCGACGACGCGGCTGTCGTCCTTCGTGCTGTTCATCCTGATCGGCGCGCGCGTCTTCTCGCTCACCTTCTACGGCGTCAACGGCCATCTCTGGGTCGAGCACCTGCTGGTGTCGCTGCCGGGCGGCGAGATCGGCTTCCTGATCGTCGTCAACATCCTCGTCTTCCTGCTGGCCTTCTTCCTCGATTTCTTCGAACTGGCCTTCATCATCGTGCCGCTGCTGGCTCCAGCCGCCGACAAGCTCGGCATCGACCTGATCTGGTTCGGCGTGCTGCTCGGCGTCAACATGCAGACCAGCTTCATGCATCCGCCCTTCGGCTTCGCGCTGTTCTACCTGCGATCGGTCGCGGCCCGGGTGCCCTATCTCGACCGCATCACCGGCAAGAAGATCGAGCCAGTCACCACCGGACAGATCTATTGGGGCGCCGTGCCGTTCGTCTGCATCCAGATCATCATGGTCGGTCTGACCATCGCCTTCCCGCAGATGGTCATGCACTACAAGGGCACGGTCGTCGATCCGAGCGACGATCGAGATCGTGGTGCCGCCCTTCGGCGGCAACCAGCCGGGGCTGCAGGGCCTGCCGGGGCTTGGCCTGCCGCCGCTCGGCGCTCCTCCCGCGGATGGCGCGGCGACGCCTCCCGCCAACGGAGCGGCCACGCCAGCCCAGCCGGCGCCAGCCAACGACCTCTCGCAGCCGCCGAAGTTCGACGCGCCAGCGGGTTCCACGCCGGCTCAGCCCGCGCCGCCTGCCACAGATCTTTCAAAACCGCCAAGCTTCAACTGAAGCTCTACAAGTTAAGAAAAAACCCGGAAGCACGCTTCCGGGGCTTTTTCTTTCAAGACGAGTGTCGCGCGACGATGCTCAGAGTTTGCCGTTGCGCTGCTGGATCATCATGAAGGTGTCGAACGTGTATTCCGAAATCTGCGCCCACAGATAGGCATCCTTCCGGAACGCCGCCTGGCTGTCATAGATCTTCTTGAAGGCTGCGTTCGAAGCGGAAATTTCGGCATAGGTCGCGTTTGCCGAATCGAAACAGGCTGAAAGGATCTCCTGGCTGAACGGCCGCAATTGCGCGCCACCGGCGACGAGGCGCTTCAAGGCGCCGGGGTTCTTGTGGTCGTAGCTCGCCATCATGTCGCAATTGGCCGCCTCGCAGGCAGACGCCACCGCGGCCTGGTAGTCTTTCGGCAGTTCGTTCCACTTGGCGAGATTGACCAGTGTGTGCAATGTCGGCCCGCCTTCCCACCAGCCGGGATAATAGTAATAGGGCGCGACCTTCTGGAAGCCGAGCTTCTCGTCATCGTAGGGACCTACCCACTCCGCCGCATCGATCGTGCCCTTTTCCAGCGCCGGGTAAATGTCGCCTCCGGCAATCTGCTGCGGCACCACCCCCAGCTTCTCGACCACCTTGCCGGCGAAACCGCCGATACGCATCTTCAAGCCCTTAAGGTCGGCGAGCGTGTTGATTTCCTTGCGGTACCAGCCGCCCATCTGGGCTCCCGTGTTGCCGCACGCCAGGCCGTAGAGGCCCTGCGTCGCATAGAATTCGTTCAGCAGCGCGTTACCGTCGCCATAATAGAGCCAGGCGTTCATCTGCCGGTCGTTGAACATGAAGGGGACGGCCGTCGCCAAGGCATATGTCGGGTCCTTGCCCCAATAATAGTAGGAAGCCGTGTGGCACATCTCGACGGTCCCGGCGGCCGCGGCATCCGCAGCCTGCAGGCCCGGCACGATCTCGCCAGCCGCAAAGACCTGGATGTCGAAATTGCCGTCGGTGGATTCCTTGACATATTTCGCCATCGTCTGGGCCGCGCCGAAAATGGTATCGAGCGCCTTGGGAAAGGACGACGTGCAACGCCAGGAAATCTTCGGCGCCGATTGCGCGATTGCCGGCGCGGCGAGTGTCGCCGCTGCCGCCGCAGCCCCCACGCCGGCGGTCCCCGCCCGCTTGATAAAGGAACGACGATCCATTCTGTAACCTCCCATGCATGGACCACAAGAATGCCCCGCCGATCTTGGGCGCCGGCTGCAGGCAGCGAGCAATCAATACACGGGAGAAGAAAGCTGTCCAGCAGCGCCGGAAGCAACGGCCTCCACGCTTCGAAGACACGAAATCATCGCCTTCCTTGATTCCGGAAAGTAAATAAATTTAGCAATTTGCCGCGATCGCGCCTCAAACAAAAAGGGTCCGGCGCTTTCGCACCGGACCCCCAAAACGACCGTCGGTAAATCAGAGTTTGCCGCTGCGCTGCTGGATCATCATGAACGTGTCGTAGTTGTATTCAGCGACCTGCGCGTTGAGGTAGTAGTCTTTGCGGAACGCCGTGATCGAATCCCAGATCTTCTTGAATTCGGGATTGCTGGCGGTCATTTCGGCGTAGACTTCGTTCGACTTGTCGAAGCAGGCCAGCAGGATTTCCTGGCTGAACGGACGCAGCTGCGCGCCATTGGCCACCAGGCTCTTGATCGCCGTCGGGTTCTTGTAGTCGTACTTCTGCAGCATGTCGGCGTCCGCGGCGTGGGCAGCCGTGCGCAGCAGCGACTTGTAGGCCGCCGGCAGTTCGTCGTATTTCGCCTTGTTGAACATCAGATGGACGGTCGGTCCGCCTTCCCACCAGCCTGGATAATAATAGTACGGCGCCACCTTCTGGAAGCCGAGCTTTTCGTCATCGTACGGGCCGACCCATTCTGCGGCGTCGATGGTGCCCTTCTCCAGCGCCGGGTAGATATCGCCGCCGGCAATCTGCTGCGGTACGACGCCGAGCTTTTCCACGACCTTGCCGGCGAAACCGCCGATGCGCATCTTCAGACCCTGCATGTCGGCGACTGTGTTGATTTCCTTGCGGAACCAGCCGCCCATCTGCACGCCTGTGTTGCCGCCGGGGAAGCCGACAAGACCCTGTGTACCAAGGAACTCATTGAACAGGTCGATGCCGCCGCCGTGATAATGCCAGGCATTCATGCCGCGCGCATTGAGCGCGAAGGGAACGGCCGCACCGAGCGCCCAGGTCGGGTTCTTGCCCCAGTAGTAATAGGCGACCGTATGGCAGGCCTCGACGGTGCCGGCTGTCGTCGCGTCGGCAGCCTGCAGGCCGGGCACGATCTCGCCGGCCGCGAAGACCTGAACCGTGAAATTGCCGTCAGTCGCTTCCGACAGCATCTTCGAGAAGGTCTCGGCGCCGCCATAGATGGTGTCCAGCGACTTCGGGAACGACGACGTCAGACGCCAAGTTACCTTCGGATTGGACTGGGCAATTGCCGGGGCCGCGAGCGTGGTCGCGGCGACCGCCGCTCCGGCGCCGGTCACACCGGCCTTTCTGATAAATGAACGGCGATCCATGAATTCTCCTCCACAGGGATTGTTTTGGCCGCCAGCCCAAGCTCTTTGCCCAAACCCGGCGCGCGGCATCGCGGCACAATACATGTTAACAAAACCGTGTCCAGCCGCGCGGCGGCACGGAAAATAGCGGCCGGTGGAAATATCTTCGGCCGGCAACCAGCGCATGCAACTTTAGTTTAATCCGGCAATGCTGTGCCAAACGGCTCGCCATCGAGGCAGTGGAAAAAAACCGCAATCGTGACTAGATTCGCGACGAGTTCACCTTATGGCGCCCGTTGGAATCGCGCCCCGTTACCGAAAGCAGACCATGCATCAGCCGCTCGTTGCCGTTTCGACCGATGTCCGCCAGTTCGACAACAACACCTGGCACGCCACCCCGCAGCAATATCTCGAGGCGGCTCTCTCCGCCGCCGGTGTCTTCCCGGTCATGGTCCCGTCCTTCGGCGAGCGCCTCGATCTCGATCGCCTGCTCGCCTCGGTCGACGGCGTGATGGTTACCGGCTCGAAATCCAACGTGCATCCTTCTCTCTACGGTGGCGACGCCAGCGAAGCCAATGGCCCCTACGATCCGGCGCGCGACGCCACCACCTTGCCGCTGATCCGCAAGGCGATCGAATACGGCGTGCCGTTGCTGGCCATCTGCCGCGGCATCCAGGAACTGAACGTCGCGCTGGGCGGTACGCTGGCGACCGAAATCCAGGACCGCGCGGGATCGCTCGATCACCGCGCGCCGGTCAGCGACAATCAGGACGAGCGCTTCGCCATCCGCCAGCCGGTGGCGATCAAGCCCGGCAGTTGCCTTGCCGGCGTGTTCGGCGCTGGTGAAATCAAGGTTAATTCGGTCCACCGCCAGGCGGTGGACCGGCTGGGCAGCCGGTTGCAGGTCGAAGCCGTGGCCGAGGATGGCACCGTCGAGGCGGTTTCGGTCAGGGACAGCCGCGCCTTTGCCGTCGGCGTGCAATGGCATCCGGAATATTGGGTGAAGTCGGACGACAACTCGGCGCGGATATTCCGGGCGTTCGGCGACGCAACGCGTGCCCATGCGCTTGCCAGGACAGGCGCAAGGACGGCCGCAGAATAGAACTCCTCAGACAGGCGCCTTCGCATTATCGGACACCATAGAGGGCGAAGATATCCGAGGGACGTTATCTTTCGCTTTTCGTTTTTGGTTCAATTGGATCGATCACAAAGCCACGGCTCTTCGGATTCAAGCGGTCCTTCCCGCGGCCCGGCTTCAATCCGCGGCGACGACCGAGATCAGCGCCGACGCTGGACGGAAGGATTCGTAGGCGACACCGTCAGCCACCGCGAAGGTGACCAGATCGTCGATGCCGTCGCGGCTGAATACCACCACCGCGTCGTCGCGCTCCTGCCAGAACCGCACCTTGGAAAGCCCCGGCAGCAGTCGCTCGCAATCCGCGTCGGCGCTGAGCATATAGGCTCCGTCGCCCGCTGCCTTGCCCCGCACGACGGCGCAGGCGAGATCGTCGCCCGACCACAGCAGATACCGGCCGTCGCTCGACGGTTGTCCCGTCCTTGCCACCGGCCCGAGCATCGAAGCCGCCGTGGTTTCGGGCGGCTTGCCCTTGGCGACGAAGGCACCGCCGAGCGCCAGCCCGACGGCTAGAAGTGCCGGGAAAAGTTTCATGACAGCCCCGCAGAGCATTCTGCGGCCAAATGGAATCATTTGGCGTTCGCATAAATGCGGCAAACAAACAGTTGGAGCGAGTTATTGGTTCTGAAAGAACCGGAACCGCTCCCGGCCCAAATGCCGCCGGAGAGGACGATGACGCCGCAGGGCTTAAGGGCGCATTAACGACAAAAGGCAAAATTTCGCGCCGATCTCAACGGCCGGCCAGAGCCCAATCAATCCCGATCGGATCGGAGTGGCTCCATCTCTTTGTTGGAGCATGACTTTTCCGAAAACCGGTCTCCACCTTTCGGAATCATGCTCTAACGCTGCTTGGTCGCGACACCCATCGTTTCCGGCACCGGCGTCAGCGGACGTCCTTCGCCGAACCATGCCAGCAGATTGTCGACGACGAGATCGGCCATCGCTTCGCGCGTATGTTTCGAGGCCGAGCCGACATGTGGCAACAGGCTGGCGTTGGGCGCATCGAGCAGCGCCTGCGGCACATGCGGTTCGTTGGCGAACACATCGAGACCGGCGGCGCGGATCGTGCCGTTGGCAAGTGCTGTGGCGAGCGCCGCTTCATCCACGGTGCTGCCCCGGCCGATGTTGACGAAGACGCCGTTCGGACCGAGCGCTTCCAGAACATCCTTGCCGACCGCCTTGTCGGTCGCCGCCCCGCCTGGCGCCACCGAAATCAGGGTGTCGACCGCGCCGGCCAGACCAAGCAGCGTCGGATAATAGTCGTAGGTTACGGCCTCGACCCGGCTGCGGTTGTGATAGGCAACCGGCAGGCCGAACGCTTCCAGCCGGCGTGCGATCGCCAGGCCGATGCGGCCCATGCCAAAAATTCCGGCTCGGCGGCCGCGCAATGTCGTCCCGGTCAGCGGATAGGCGCCATCGCGCACCCACCGTCCGTCCCTCAGCCATGCCTCGGCCTTCGGCAGTTCGCGAACCGTGTTCAGAAGCAGCCCAAGTGCGGTGTCGGCGACCTCCTCGGTCAGCACGTCCGGCGTGTTGGTGACCATGACGCCCCGCTTGCCGGCATGCTTGGCGTCGACGGCGTCGTAGCCGACGCCGAAATTGGCGATGATCTCGAGATTCGGCAGTGCATCGATGAAAGCCGCATCGATCGTTGTCATCGCGGCGATGCCTCGCACGCTTTCAGCCATCGCGCTGGTGACCAGCGCCGCGTCGGCCCGCTCGACGCGCACCATTTTGAAAGCGCCGTCCACTCGCTTGGCCGCATGGTCGTGCAGTCTACCCGGCACAAGGATGGTCACGGCACTGGTCTTGCTGGTCATGATGGGAACTTTCCGGGCTTTCGACAGAGGGAACCTGAGACGGCCGGATAGCGGGACCGGGAAAGTCGCCGCTTGCCTTCCCGCAGCGAGCGGGAAACTCCGGCCGCCGGGTCAGACGGAAAATCGCTGCTCGCGGATTACCGGTCCAACCGCCAAGGTAATTCTAGCAATTGCCGGCCGAGTTGCAATCGCGGCCGGCAATCGCGGCCTCGATCAGTTCCGCTCGACGGGCTTGCCGGTCGACTGGCGCACATGCAGTTCCGGCTTGATAAGCTCCTGGCTGGCGCGCATGGCGGCGCCGTTCAGCCGGTCGAGCAGAACACGCGCGGCGCGACGGCCGACCTCCCGCTGGCCGTTCCACACCGTGGTCAGCGCCGGGGTGGCGATGGCCGCCTCCTCCAGGTCGTCGTAGCCGGTTACGGAAACATCGACCCCAGGCACCAACCCGGCGCGCGCAATGCCGTTCATCAGCCCGATCGCCACCAGGTCGTTCCAGCAGACCGCCGCTGTCGGCTTGTCCTTAAGCGCCAGGAACTGCCCGGCGGATTCGAAGCCGCCCTGCTTGGTGCGTGGTCCAGGAAGACGCCAATGCGGCTTGACCTCCAGTCCGGCCGCCTGCATCGCCGCGACATAGCCCTGAAAGCGGTCGCGGCCGGTCGACGTCTGGTCGGTGCCGCCAATCATGGCGATGCGGTGATGTCCGAGCGAAATCAGATGATTTGTGGCAAGGCCGATGCCGTAGGCATCGTCGCCCCGGAACACCGGCACATCGGCGCCCTCGACCGAACGGGCGATCAGCACCGCCGGCAGGCCATTTTCCTCCGCCAGCCGGATATCCTCAGCCGGCGTGCCTATCGCCGGCGACATGATCACGCCGTCGGCGCCCAGTTGCAGCAGCGTGTCGATGAAGGTGCGCTGCTTTTCCAGCTGGTCGTAATGATTGGAAAGGATGAAGGTCTGGCGGCTGCGGTCGAGTTCGCTTTCGATCGAGCGCAGAATCTCGGCAAAGAACGGGTTCATGATGTCGTGCACGACGACGCCGACGATGCCCGACCGCGACGTCCTCAGGCTGGCGGCGCGGCGGTTGTAGATATAGCCGATGGTGCGGGCATGCTCCTTGATGCGGTCGCGGGTCGCGTCGGCGACCAACGGGCTGTCGCGCAGCGCGAGCGAAACCGTCGCTGTGGAAACGCCAAGGGCATCGGCGATGGTGGAAAGCTTGATCTTTTGTGCCAGTACACCCTCCAGCCTTTGGCCGGTCGATTTAAACAGTTTAAAATCGGCTTATGCCATCGGCTGGGCTGAAATCAAAGCTTTTTCGCCAGTTCCTCGTCTTCGGTGTTTGGCGCGGTGCGGTTCTTCAACCGCAGCCGGTGCTCCCGGTGCACGATATAGAGCCCGCTCGCCACGATTATTCCGGCGCCGCCGAGCGTGTAGCGATCAGGGAACTGGTCGAACACCACGTAACCGAAGCAGATCATCCACACCATCTGCAGGTAGGGGTAAGGCGCCAGCGCCGCGGTGGTCGCCTGTCGATAAGCCTTGATCAGCAGCCAGTGACCGAAGCCGCCGTAAAAACCCAGCGACAGGAGGATGATCCATTGCAGCGCGCCATGGGGCATCGACGCGGTAGCCGGCACCGCCGGCAGCATCAGGATCACCGGCGCCAGCGCGGAATAGAAGATCAGGCTTTCCGGCGTCTCCGTCGCTCCCATCGAACGCGTCATGATCACGTAGAACGAATAGCTGAGCATCGAGCAGAGCGCGAAGACGTGGCCCATCTCGAAACTCGCCACGCCGGGCCGCGTGATCACCAGCACGCCGACGAAGCCCGCGGCGATCGCCAGCCAGCGCCGCCAGCCCGCCCATTCGCCGAGCAGCGGTCCGGCTAGCGCAGTGATCACCATCGGTGCGAAGAAGAAGATCGACATCGTCTGCGCCAGTTGCAGCGTGTTCAGTGCCAGGAAATTGAAGAAGGTGGAACCGAACAGGAAGACGGCGCGCAGGATCTGCAGCGGCAGGCTGTCGGCGCGCAACATCCTGATGTTCATCCACGGCCGGAACAGCACCACGAAGAGCACGACATGCACGGCAAAGCGCATCCAGGAAACGAAGGGCGCCGCCATGCCGCCAAGCACCAGATATTTGGCGCTGGCATCGAGGAACGAAAAAAGCAGGCCGGCGCCGATCACCAGCAGGATCGCCGACGCCGGCGTGGCGCTTTCCTGTGAATTGTTCTGTGCGGTCACGAAGGGGGAGTCCGTATGCCGGCAGTGGTCGACCTACGTCTTGGCGGCTTAAGTTCGAAACCGCAAGTCGAAAGCCCGGAGAGCCGGCTACTCTTCCGCCTCGGGCTCGTCGTCGATTTCGACGGCCTGGCCGTTGGAGAGGTTCGCCTCTACCCGCGACAGCAGCTTCGCGAGTGCCTTCTGGTCTTTCTTGTCGAGCCCTTTCAAGGCCTGCTTCTCGGTCTTGCGCACCGATTTCTCGATGGCCCTGATCGCTTCGGTGCCCTTTTCGGTCAGGAATATATGCGCCTGGCGCGCGTCCGAATCGGAGGCCTTCTTGTCCAGAAAACCCTGTACCTGCAGACGGTTGATCGTCTTGGTGATGGTCGGCGGCCGAACCCCGAGGCGCCCTGCCAACTGGCCGGGCGTCTGCCCGTCCTCATGGTCGAGCGCCAGCATGATCTGGTCCTGTCCGGCATAGAAGCCGTGGTTGAGCAGTCGCGCCGCAAGCGCGGTTCTGGAAAGCCGCGCTGCGGATTGCAGCCGGCTCATCGTAGCACCTCTGTCTGCCTTGGCCATCGTTTCCTCCTCCGACGAACCGGCGACCACCTTGAACATGGCCCGCCATGATCCAGTTGGCAATCGACGATTGCCACGTGCGAGGCGCCAGCAAAACTCTTTGCCGGCAACCGAACCGCTTGCATGCGCAGCTAATGCCAGATGCATATTTCAATTAGATGACAAACGAAACCGGGATCGACTTCCCTAGCTATTGGGGTCGACCGCGACCACCAGCAGCGCCTCGTAGGCGGGTAGTATTTCGCGCAGCGTCGCCTGTGCACTGCGACCCGCACGGCGGGCATGCCGATCACCATCATTGAACGTATCGCGCTTTGCGACGCGGTTCCGGTAAGGCGGCTGACTGGCGTAGAGATCCTCGCTGAGCGAGTCGAGAAAGTAGAATTGACCCGTCAGGACCGAATTTTCGTTCGGAAAGACCTTGAAATGGATGTGGGTGGTACGTCCGCGATACCATCCCGGATAGATGGTCTTGAACGAAGCGATTCCGTCCGCGTCAGTTCTCTGCACGCCGCGCAGGAATTTTTCCCCGGTGGTGTCGACATCGCCCCCGTCGCCCTGTCCGGGATAGCCGGAATATTGGCCCTCCGCATCGCAGTGCCAGATATCGACACGCGCTCCCCGCAGCGGCCGGCACGACGCATCCACCGCCTGCAGCCGCACCGTTAGCGCGACGCCCTGCTTGCCCTCGGTGATATCCTGCCGCTCGAGTCCGGGATCGAAATAGAACGGACCTTCGGTCGCTCGCGGGATTATCGTGCAGACGCCTGCGTCCGGCATCAGCAGCGGCGAGGCGGCAAGCAGTGAATTGCTCTGAGCGAGCGCTTCGCGGGCGAGGAACGCACCGCCGGTGGCGGTCACCGCAATAAGCCCAAGCGCCTCGCGGCGGGTTACTGGCGGCGTCAGTGGCATCGTTTGACCTCTCGTCCCGCAACACACCTTTCCCCCGATCAAACGTAGGCGGTTTCGCATTCCAACCGAAATTAACTTTTAGTCATCTCGTTTCAGCAGCTCGGCGCTGGCCTGGTGCGCAGTCGGTTTTCAAGCGTGCAAAAGCCGGCGAGGCACCCTATATGGAGCCCATCATCCGGATTTTTACGACTTTGAAGGTGCATCGATGAGCGAAGTGCAGACGCAAATTCCCGTGACCGTCCTCACTGGCTATCTCGGTTCCGGCAAGACAACTTTGTTGAACCGCATTCTGTCCGAAAACCATGGCAAGCGGTATGCCGTCATCGTCAACGAATTCGGCGAGATCGGTATCGACAACGACCTGATCGTAGAATCCGACGAGGAAATCTACGAGATGAACAACGGCTGCGTCTGCTGCACGGTGCGCGGCGACCTGATTCGCGTCGTCGAGGGCCTGATGCGCCGGCCCGGCCGCTTCGACGCCATCGTCGTCGAGACCACCGGTTTGGCCGATCCTGTTCCCGTTGCGCAGACATTCTTCATGGATGACGACGTGCGCTCGAAGACCAAGCTCGACGCCGTGGTGGCGCTGGTCGACGCCAAGCACCTGCCGCTGCGCCTGAAGGACAGCCGCGAGGCCGAGGACCAGATCGCTTTCGCCGACGTGGTCGTGCTCAACAAGACCGATCTCGTCAACGACGAGGAACTGCGCAACGTCGAGGCGGCGATCCGCGCCATCAATCCCGCCGCGAAAATCCATCGCACGACGCGGGCAGGCGTGGCGCTGAGTGAAGTACTCGACCGTGGCGCCTTCGACTTGGGCCGCGCGCTGGAAAACGACCCGCACTTCCTCGAAGCGCACGATCACGACCATGACGACCATCATCATCACCACGACCACGGCGTTTCGCCGATCCACGACGTGACGGTGCAGTCTGTTTCGTTGCGCGGCGGCGAGATGGATCAGAAGAAGTTCTTCCCCTGGATCGAGAAGATCACCCAGGCCGAGGGACCGAACATCCTGCGCCTGAAGGGCATCATCGCCTTCAAGGACGATCCGGACCGTTACGTCATCCAGGGCGTCCACATGATCATCGAAGGCGATCACCAGCGCGCCTGGAAGGATGGCGAGAGCCACGACAGCCGGCTGGTGTTCATCGGCCGCGAACTTGATGCGGAAAAGCTGAAGCGCACCTTCGAGGCCTGCCAGGCGGCTTAGATTATCGCGCGCGCCTGCTGATTCCGCCCTCATCCGCCTGCATGTACTTTTCCCCCGCGATTGGCGATCGAGGGACAAACTGCAGCCTCGAACCCTCTCCCCGTGCCTGACGGGAGAGGGTAAGGGTGAGGGCAGCTATAATCCCCGAATGGACGAGTACCCTCATGCCCACAGTCGCCCCCCTTGATCTCGACGGACACTGCGTTGCCGCCGCTTTCGTCGACGACATCCCATTTTTCGCGCTCGCCGACGGCATGCTGCACTGGCTCGACCATGGCCATCAATCCCTGAAGCTGCACGATGGGCTTCTTTCGGCGACGACATCGGCCAAAAACGACCGGCTGATTTCGGGCGGCGAGGACGGCAAGGTCATGGGCTTGACCTCGGCTGGCGTTGCAGAAGAACTGGCTGGGGTCGGCAGGAAGTGGGTCACGTCGGTGGCCGCCGGCCCACAGGGCGCGCTCGCCTATGCGTCCGGTCGCAGCGCCTGGGTGCGCTTCGCCGATGGCAAGGTGAAGGAATTCGTCCATCCCCGCTCGGTCGAAGGCGTCGCCTTCTCGCCGAAGGGCATGCGCATTGGCGTTGCCCGCTACAATGGCGCGACGCTGCATTTTCCTGCCGCCGACGGCAAGCCGACCGAACTGCAATGGGACGGCGCCCACACCGGCATCACCTTTTCCCCGGACGGCAATTTCCTCGTCACCACCATGCAGGAGAACGCCTTGCACGGCTGGAAGCTGGCCGACGGCAAGCACATGCGCATGACCGGCTACCCCGCCAAGGTGAAATCAATGTCATGGAGCGCCAAGGGCAGATGGCTGGCGAGTTCGGGCGCGCCGGCCGCGATCGTCTGGCCGTTCCAGAGCAAGGACGGCCCCATGGGCAAGGCGCCGCTTGAACTCGGCACCCGCGGCAATCTCATGGTGACGGCGGTCGCCTGCCATCCCACCGACGAGATCGCCGCAATCGGATATGCCGATGGCATGGTGCTCGCCGCGCGTTTCGCCGACCAGAAGGAGGTTCTGTTGCGCCGCCCCGGCAAGGGCGCGATCACCTCGCTGGCCTGGGACAGGGAAGGACGCCGCATCGCGTTCGGGTCCGAGCCCGGCGATTGCGGCGTTGTCGACATCACCGCCTGATCATCAACCCCGCCCGGCCTCCGGTCGACGGCTCCTGAGCCAACGCTCCTTGCACGGCGGCCAATTGCGGCCGGTAACGGCGATTGGTTAGAGTGCCGCGCGAGAGAGGGATTTCGATGAGCATCAGCCAGAACTCGGGAGGCATGGTCGGCGGCATCGATGCCCGGCGCATCGCGGCGCTTCGCGCTGACGAGACGGAAATTTTCTGCAGCGCGCGGCCGAAATCGCAGGCGCGCACCGGCAACGGCATAGCCGGCTTTTTCGGCGGCGTGCCCATGCACTGGATGACCGACTGGCCGACGCCGTTCCCCATACTGGTCGAAAGCGCCAGGGGCGCCACCATCACCGATGTCGACGGCAACCGGCTCGACGATTTCTGCCTTGGCGACACCGGCTCCATGTTCGGCCATTCGCCGGCGCCCGTCGCCCGCGCTATCCGGCGGCAGGCCGGGCGCGGCCTGACCTACATGCTGCCTTCCGAGGATGCGCTGGCGGTCGGCGCGCTTCTCCAGGAGCGTTTCGGCCTGCCCTTCTGGCAGATCGCCACGACGGCCACCGACGCTAACCGTTTTGCGTTGCGGGTGGCACGCGCGATCACCGGCCGCGAGAAGATCCTCGTCTTCAACGGCTGCTACCACGGTTCCGTCGATGAAACGATGGTGCGGCTGGTCGACGGCAAACCGGTGAACCGCCCCGGCCTGGCCGGCGAGTTCCGCGAGCTTACGCGTGGCGCGAAGGTAGTCGAATTCAACGACCTGCGGGCGTTGCATTCGGCGCTGGAGGACAAGGATGTCGCTTGCGTCATCACCGAGCCGGTATTGACCAATTCCTGCATGGTGCTGCCCGAACCTGGCTTCCACGAGGCATTGCGACGGTTGACCCGCGAAACCGGCACGCTGCTTTTGATCGACGAGACGCACACCATATCCACCGGACCTGGCGGCTACACCAAAGCCCACGGACTTGAACCCGACCTGTTCGTTCTCGGCAAACCGATCGCCGGCGGCGTTGCAGCCAGCGTCTGGGGCATGAGCAAGCAGATCGCCTCGCGCTACGCCGCATACAACAATAGCAAGGAACCCGGCTATTCTGGCATGGGAACCACGCTGTCCGCCAACCCGCTGCAATTTTCAGCGATGCGCGCCACGCTGGAAGAGGTGATGACCCGCGAAAACTATGGGCGCATGGATCGGCTCGCCGCCCTGCTTGAGCGTGGTTTGAAAGCCGCGATAACGCGAAACCATCTGCCGTGGCACGTTATGCGGGTCGGCGCCCGCGTCGAATTCATCTGCGCGCCCGGGCCCTTGCGCGACGGCGCCGAAGCGGAAGCCGCCCACGCGCCGGCGCTCGAGGCCGCCATCCATGTGGCGCTGATCAACAGCGGCGTGCTGATTGCGCCGTTCCACAACATGATGCTGGTTTCGCCCGCCACGACGAGGGCCCAGATCGGCCGTCTGGTTGCGGCTTTCGGCGATGTTGCGGCGAAGCTTGCGGCATGAGAGAAGCGCGGCAGCCATAAAAAGAGCAGCATCATGACCTCCCCATCAGGTTCGACTGTCGACGAAGCGAAGGCGTTTCTGGACTCCCATCCGGACGTCGAGGCCTTCGACATCGTGCTCACCGACACCAACGGCGTCGGCCGAGGGAAGATCATCCGCCGCCATGAGTTGCTGTCGATCTACGAGGGCGGCCGCCACATGCCGATCTCGATCCTCGGCCTCGACATCACAGGCGAGGACGTCCACGAGACCGGCCTGATCTGGGATTCGGGGGATGGCGATCTGCGCGCCTGGCCTATCCCCGGCACGCTGAAGCCGCTTTACGGCACCGACCCGGCCCGCGGCCAGGTATTGCTGTCGATGTATCATCTCGACGGCCAGCCGATGTCGTCGGACCCGCGCCATGCCCTGGCGCGCCAGATCGAAGCACTCGCAGCCAGGGGCCTGCACCCGGCCGGCGCCTTCGAACTGGAATTCTTCCTGCTCAAGAACGAGCGCGATGGCGATGGCCGGGTGCAGCCGGCAAGCGCCGTGCTCGACGGCCGGTCGAGCGGCAAGACCGAGGTCTATTCGGTCGACCACCTGCACGGCATGGAACCGCTGTTTTCGGATATCTATGCCGGCGCCAAGGCGCAGGGCATCCCGGTCGAGACATTGATTTCCGAATATGCGCCGGGCCAGTACGAGCTGACGCTGCACTACCGCAACGGCGTGCTTCAGGCAGCCGACGATCTGATCCTGCTGAAGCGGCTTGTGCGCATGCAGGCCCGCCGCCACGGCGTCACCGCCTGCTTCATGGCTAAGCCGATCGAAAAATACGCCGGCTCGGGCATGCATTTCCATGTCTCGATGCTCGATGCAGCAGGCAAGAATATCTTTTCGGAGGAGGTTGCCGGTGCCTGGAACCCGGCTATCCTCAATGCAATAGGCGGCCTTGCCGCAACGATGCCGGAATCGATGCTGATCTTTGCCCCGCACGCCAACTCCTGGCGGCGGTTCGTTGCCCAATCCTATGCGCCGCTGGCCCCGACATGGGGCGTCAACAACCGCTCGGTCGCGTTGCGAATCCCTGCTGGCGACGTGAAGAACCGCCGCATCGAGCATCGGCCGGCCGGCGTAGACGCCAACCCCTACCTGATCGCCGCGACTGTCCTGGCGGCAATCGCCAAGGGCCTCGACGAAAAGCTCGACCCGGGCGCGGAGACGACCGGCAACGGCTACGAGAGCGCGCCAAAGCTCGCCGATGCGCCGTCCGACTGGCGCTCGGCGATCGAGGCCGCCAAGGCGTCGTCTTTCCTCAGGCAAGCGCTGGGCGAGGACCTGCACCGCACCTTCACCGCCATCAAGCAGGCGGAATACATGCGTGTCGCCCGCACCGTCAGCGAACTCGACTACCACCTGTATCTGCACGAGGTGTGACCGGCGCGGTTTCGCTCGTGCATGATCTCCTCCCTTTTTGGAGTGGCGGGATCCGGCGGGCCGGGGGGCGCGACGCTGCATTTGTCAATCCCCCCGTTTGTCAGCATCTGTCAGCAGTCTTCGTCTGCCTTTTATCCACACCCCTTTGCCGCGATCTCATAATGCAGCCATCGCCCTCACGGGAACACGGGTCATGAACCGGATGAGCGTGGGAGGGGACGGTGCCGGATCGGCAGCGCTGACGGTGGCGTTGCTGGGGGAATGAACCCTTAGGGCCCTGACAGAGGCTATAGTTCGCGGGCCTGAAAATCCGCGCTCCCTGCGGTAGGGCAAGAACACCGGCGGCGCCTGGGAGAGCGGGCCTCGTATAAATTTAAAACGGCTCTGGTCCCAGGCGCGGCTTCCCACTTACCCACGACGCCTCGACTGGCGAAGCAAGGTCGAGAAAGCGGGTCGTGGGCGACAGGAAAGCCTCAATAGCCAGACGGATTTTTCCGGGCGTGGCAACGGAGAGGCTCGTGCTGATGGAAAGTGGAGGCTTGCATGATGAAGTTGCCTAAGGGGAGACGGCGCAACTCCGCCGCCCTCCTCTCCCCGCCCTTCACGGGCTGTTTTCGTCCAAGGGAAAGAATGCTGCGGTCTACCGGATCAGGATCGCCCTCAAATCGTTCACGTTCGTTCCGGTCGGACCTGGCACGAACAGGCCGTCCACGGCGTTGAACGCCGTCCAGGCGTTGTTGCCGGCAAGCATGGCCTTGGCGTCGATACCGGCTGCGCGCATGCGCGCCACCGTCGTCCCGTCCGCGAAGGCGCCGGCGTTGTTTTCCGAACCGTCGATGCCGTCCGTGTCGGCGGCGAGCGCATCGATGCCTTCAACGCCATCGATGCCGATGGCGAAGGCCAGCAGAAATTCGCTGTTGCGGCCGCCTTTGCCCTTTGCCCGCAAGGTAACGGTAGTCTCGCCGCCGGAAAGGATCAGCACCGGCTTGCTGAACGGACGGTTGCGCGTCGCGACCTCGCGCGCGATTGCCGCATGTACGAAACCGACGTCACGCGCCTCGCCTTCGATGGAATCGGAAAGAATGATCGCCGGGATTCCTTGCGCGGCGGCTTGCGCAGCCGCCGCTTCAAGCGACACCGCGGCCGAGGCAATGAGGTGCACCTCGTTGCCGGCGAAAACCATGTCCCCAGGCAATGGCGCGTCGGCGGCCGGCGAATTCAGATGCGCCATCACCGCAGCCGGCAATTTCATCCCATAGGGGGAAACGACGCCGAGTACGTCCTGGCGGGTGCTCCGGTCCGGCACCGTCGGGCCGGAAGCCACCAGCGCCGGGTTGTCGCCCGGAATATCCGACACCACCAGCGAGACCAGTTTCGCCGGGTGGGCCGCGGCGGCAAGGCGGCCGCCCTTGATCGTGGAAACGTGCTTGCGTACCGCGTTCATCACGGCAATAGGCGCACCGGAAGCCAGCAGCGCCTCGTTGACGGCTATCTCATCCGACAGGGTCAGATCGCCGGCCGGCGACGGCAAAAGCGCTGAGCCGCCACCCGAAATCAGTGCGATCACCAGGTCGTCCGCCGTCAGCCCCCGTACCGTCTCGAGCAACCGTTTCGCGGCAGCCAGTCCGGCTTCGTCCGGCACCGGGTGCGCGGCCTCGATCACCTCGATCCGCTCACATTTGGCGGCGTAGCCATAGCGTGTCACGACGACGCCCTCGATCGGTCCGTCCCAGGCCTTCTCGAGTGCTGCCGCCATCTGCGCCGAGCCCTTGCCAGCGCCGATGACGATCGTGCGCCCCTTCGGCTTTGCCGGCAGGTGATTGCGGATCGTTCGGTCGGGATCGGCCGCCGCAACGGCGGCGTTAAAGATGGATGTGAGGAAGGATTTCGAGTCGAGTGTCATTCGGCCTCCAACGCCAGCTTCCCGGCGTCCAGCCCCAGATGTTCGGCAAGCACCGCCACGATGATCTCGTGGTCTTGCCGCTGTGGCAGGCCGGAAACCGCAATGACGCCGACCGCGCCGACGCCCTTCACGCTGACCGGAAAACCACCGCCTGCCAGCACGAATTCCGACGGGTCGAGTCCATGTCCAGGCGGGAACGTCTTGTCCTCCCGTCCTTGTTCCAGCCCCATGCGATAGGTGCTCTTGTGGAACATCTTCACGACATTGCGCTTGCGCCGCGCCCAGTCGGCATTGGAGCCGGTCGAGCCTGGAAGAGCGGCATAAAACAGCGGCCGGTCCCAGAGCTGGATGTCAATGATGACCGGCAGCTTGTCTTTCAGCGCACGCTCGCGCAGCGCCGAACCGATTGCAAAAGCCCGCTCTTCGTCGAAATGATCGAACACCAGGGCTGTTTCCTGCGCGATAATTCCGGCGATGTCGTCAGCGGTAGCCATTTTTTACCCCTCCAGGTAGGAACGCTGCTTCGCATAAAGCCGGCCCGCTGCCAACACCATGACAACACCAAAGGCGGATCAGCCGCCGCCGGTTGTCGCCATGACACTCTTGGCGGGTTTGCCAGCAACGTAGACTTCCCTGACGGCCCGATCGTCGCCCAGCGTCTGCAGCAGGAAGAGTTCCTCTGCCAGCGTCTTAACGGTTTCCATCCGGAGCCGCATGCCCGGCGTGGCCTTGCTGTCCAGCACGACGATATCGGCGTCCGTTCCGGCATCCAGCGTGCCGACCTTGTCGTCTACCGAAAGCGCTTCGGCGTTGCCGCGGGTCATCTGCCAGAACGAGGCGAAAGGGTTGAGCTTTTCGCCTTTGAGCGCGATCACCTTGTAGCCTTCGTCCATCGTTCGCAGCATCGAATAGTTGGTGCCGCCGCCGACATCCGTCGCCGCAGCGATGCGCAACGGTTTTTGCCGCGTCCGGTAACGCTGGTAGTCGAAAAGGCCCGAACCGAGAAACAGATTCGAAGTCGGGCAGAACACCGCCACCGAACCGCTTTCAGACAACGCATCGGCTTCGCGCTCGGAAAGATGGATGCAGTGTCCGAGCAGTGCTTTCCCGCCCAGCAACCCATAGTGCTCGTAGATATCCGTATAGTCGCGCGACCATGGATAAAGCTCCTGGGTGAAGGCGATCTCCTTGTCGTTCTCCGAGAGATGCGTCTGCATGTGCAGGTTGGGAAATTCGCGCATCAGCGCACTGGCCATCTCCATCTGCTCCGGCGAGGAGGTGATGGCAAAGCGCGGCGTCAGCGCGTAATGCTGGCGACCCTTGCCGTGCCATTCCTGGATCAGCGCCTTGGTGTCGTCATAACCCGACTGCGGCGTGTCGAGAACGCCCTCCGGGGCGTTGCGGTCCATCATCACCTTGCCGGCGATGTTGAGCATGTTGCGGCCATGCGATTCGGCGAAGAATGCCTCGGCCGATTCCTTGTGCACCGAACAATAGGCCGCCACGGTGGTGGTGCCGTGTCGCACCATCTCGTCAAGGAACAGCCTGGCGATGCGGCGGCCGTGCTGCGTGTTGGCAAATTTCGTCTCTTCCGGAAACGTATAGGTGTTCAGCCAATCGAGCAGTTCAGCGCCATAGGAAGCGATCACCTGCATCTGCGGAAAATGCACATGCGCGTCGATGAAGCCCGGCAACAGCAGATGCGGCCGGTGATCGACTTTTTGAACACCTTCGCCGGCTTGCCGCGCCACATCCGCATAGTTGCCCGCGGCAACAATCCTGCCGCCGCGGATCAGCAACCCACCATCTTCTTCATAGGCATAGGCGGCATGGTCGTCGACGCCGTCAGGCCAGCGCAGGAATGTCAGGGTCCGGCCCCTGAGCAAAGTATCTGTCATTTGACTGCTCCGGCCTATTTCCGCGCTTCTTCAAACCACGTGGCAAGCAATTGCCGCTCTTCCGGCGTCACCCCGGTCACGTTTCCGGGCGGCATGGCATGGCTGCGTCCGGCCTGCAGATAGATTTCGCGCGCATGTTCGGCAATCGCGGCGTCCGTCTCCAGGATCACGCCTTTCGGCGCATGATGGATGCCCTCCCAGCCGGGCTCGGCGGCATGGCACATCGCGCAGCGGCCAAGCACGGTGTCGCGCACGGCCGGAAAATGCGTCGAGGCGATAAACGCCTCGTTCGCTGCCGACACTTTCGGTTCGCCGGTCAATATCTTCGGCACGGTCGACAGCCACATGATGACGATGAACAGGATGCCGGCGGCGAGCCATGTCCAGGTCGGATTGCCTTTGCGGGCATGCATGGTGTTGAAATAGTGGCGGATCAGAACGCCGATGATGAACACCAGCGACGCGATCATCCAGTTGAACTGGGTGCCGAACGCCAGTGGATAGTGGTTCGACAACATGAGGAACAACACCGGCAGTGTCAGGTAGTTGTTGTGCGTCGAGCGCGTCTTGGCGATTTTGCCGTATTTCGGATCGGGTTTGCGGCCGGCGATGAGGTCGGCGACGACGATCTTCTGGTTGGGAATGATGATCAGGAACACATTCGCCGACATGATGGTGGCGGTGAAGGCGCCAAGGTGCAGGAACGCTGCGCGACCGGTGAAAAGCTGCGTGTATCCCCAGGCCATGAACACCACGATGGCGTAGAGCACCAGCATCAGCAGCGTGTCGTTGTTGCCGAGCGGCGATTTGCACAACAGGTCGTAAAGCAGCCAGCCGAGGCCGAGCGAGGCCAGCGAAATCAGGATCGCCACCGGGGCTGAGACGTCGAGCACGTTCGGATCGATCAGGTAGAGGTCGGCGCCGGCGTAATAGACGATCGCGAGCAGCACGAAACCGCTCATCCAGGTAGCGTAGGATTCCCATTTGAACCAGGTCAGGTGCTCCGGCATTTCCGCTGGAGCCACCAGATATTTCTGGATGTGGTAAAAACCCCCGCCATGCACCTGCCATTCCTCGCCATGGGCGCCGGCAGGCAGGCCGGGACGCTGGCGCAGGCCGAGGTCGAGCGCCACGAAATAGAAGGATGAGCCGATCCAGGCGATTCCGGTAATGACGTGCAGCCAGCGTACGCCGAAGCTCAGCCAATCCCAGAAAATCGCAAAATCGTTCATGGCTGCCTCCGTCCCGACCGGCGCTTGAATTCGGGTTTCGATTGTTGCGGTTTGCAGCCTGAACGGAAAGAGGAGACGTACACGATGACTTTCAAAAAAAAATGGAAAATACTGCCTCATCATCCTGGCTGAACGCCGCCTACGCAACCCCGGGTACGCATGGCTTATCTCGACAACATCGCCGTCTTCGTCCGCGTCGTCGAACTCGGCAATCTCTCAGCCGCCGGCCGCGACATGCGCATTTCGCCGGCAGTCGCTTCAAACCGCATCAAGGAACTGGAGAAGCACCTCGGCGTGCGTCTGTTCAACCGCACCACCAGGCAGTTGATGCCGACCGAGCAAGGGACGGTGTTCTACACTGGCGCCAAGCAGGTGCTGGAGGCAATCGTCGAGGCCGAAGCCGCTGTCAGCGCGCTCTCCGGCCAGCCGCGCGGGTCGATCCGCGTCACTGCGCCGCTTGGCCTCGGCCGCCGGTTGATCGCCTCCGGTATCCCGGATTTCCACGACAAGTACCCCGACATAGAAGTCAGGCTGCGGCTTTCCGACCACAATGTCGATATCATGAAGGAGGGCATCGATGTCGCCTTCCGGCTTGGCCTGCTTGAGGATTCCAGCCTGCGCATGCGTGGCATCATGGAATGCGAGCGGGTGCTGGTTGCTTCGCCGAAATATCTGGAAACGCGCGGAGAACCATCCGATCCCAATGACCTGATTTCAAAGAAGCACGATTGCCTGATGCTGCGCTTTCCCGGGTCCAAGGAATTTTACTGGACCCTTAACACCCCGGCCGGCCCGATGAAGTTCGAAGTGCACGGACCATTTGACAGCGACGACGGTGATGTCCTCACCGGCTGGGCGCTTGCCGGCCGCGGAATCATCAACAAGCCGCGTTTTGAGGTCGAACCGTTCATTCGCGACCAGCGCCTGAAGGTCATTCTTCCCGCCACCCCGCCGACGCCGGTGCAGTTCGCCGCGGTCTACCCGCACAAGAAGTTCCAGGACCCGAAGGTCCGGCTGCTGCTCGATTTCATGGCGGAGCGATGCCAGCGGCTGATCAAGGATCTGCTGGCCGGACGGTAGGTTCAGGCAGTGCAAATTTGACGCAGCCGCCTTTCGTCGGCGACCCTCGCACCTAAATGGTTGCAAGGGGGCCAGTCTGCGAAGGAGAGTTCATCATGCGCCTGCACGACACCAAGAACGATCTGAAGTCCAACGCTCGGAAAGCTTCTATCGAACTCCTCAACGCCCGTCTCGCCGACGCGATCGACCTGGCGCTGATCACCAAGCAGGCGCATTGGAACATCAAGGGGCCGAGTTTCATCGCCCTCCACGAAATGCTGGACGGTTTCCGCACCGAACTCGACACGCATGTCGACACCATTGCCGAACGTGCAGTGCAGCTGGGCGGCATGGCGCTGGGCACGACGCAGGCGGTGGCCGCCGCAAGCCCGCTACAGGCCTATCCGACCGACATCTCCAAATCCAAGGATCACCTTGCCGCACTGATCGACCGCTACGCGGCCACCGCCAAGCTGGCGCGCCACGCCATCGATGAGGCCGACGAGGCGGGCGATGCAGATACGGCAGACATTTTTACGGCTTATTCGCGCGCCCTCGACAAGGCGCTCTGGTTCCTGGAATCGCACATCCAGGAAAAGGAGTGATCAGTTCGCGGCGCAGCTCTCTTCCCGGTGGCTCTGCCCCGGCGGCGTCGCGGCGTGGAGGACCAGCGCCGTGATTATCTCGGCTGCCGCAACGGCGGCGATTACTTGCGGCCGCTTGTCCTTCACCGCCTCGCCGCCGATAGGCGAGACGAGACGCGAAAATTCCTGCTCTGTGCCGCCCGCGGTCTTCAGGAACCAGCTCCTGAACGTTGCCTTCTTGGTCCGCGAACCGATCATGCCGACATAGGCCGTGTCGCTCCGCTTCAAGGCTTCCGCCACGATCAGGAAATCGAGCGCGTGATCGTGGGTGAGCACCGCAAAGGCAGAGCCGGCGGGCGCCTCCCGCACCACTTCCTCGGGCACCGGGGTAAGTCGCGTCCCGACAGCCTCGGAAATGCCTTCCAGTTCGTCGGCGCGCGTCTCGACCACGACGGCACGAACCGGCAGCAGCGACACCGTCTCGGCCAGCGCCTTGCCGACATGGCCACCGCCGAAGATATAGAGATGTGGCGACTGCTCTTCTTCCGCTTCCGCGGCGGTGATCAGTTTGGCGATGACTTTCTCGTCGGCTCGTTGGATCAGCACCTCGACACGCCCGCCGCAACACTGGCCGATCTCGGGTCCGAGCGGCACGTCAAGTGTGGCACACACCTCGTGGACGTCGATGGTGGCGTGGATGCTCTTCCCGTTCGAGCGAAGCGAAGGGGCCAGCATCTGCCTGGCCTTGTCAATCGCCATGTATTCGAGCTGGCCGCCTCCGATGGTGCCATGGGTCGCCGAGGAAGACACAAGCATCCACGCCCCTTTTTCGCGCGGCGTGGAGCCCTTTGTTCCCGCAACCTCAACCAGCGCGACGGGACCGTGCGCGGCTAGAAAGGTCCGGAGGTTTTGCAGTTTTGTGGTCATGATCGCATTCCCACCTGGGAATATAGCAGTTTCCGTCTCGATTTTCCCGTTTGCGGCCGTTTCAGGCGCGGCGGCGCGCTTCCGCCTTCAACCTCTCCACGGCCATCACTACCCGCTCGGGCGTCGCCGGCGCGTCGAGGCGCGGGCAGATCTTGTGGTTGGCCACACTCGCCACCGCATCGGACAGCGCATGCAGCACCGACATGCCGAGCGGGAAAGGCGGCTCGCCGACGGCCTTGGAGCGATGCACCGTCGGTTCATTCGCTTCCGGCCAGTCGGCAAGCACCACATTGAAGATTTTCGGCCGGTCGGAAGCCAGCGGGATCTTGTAGGTCGACGGCGCATGGGTGCGCAGGCGTCCCTTGTCATCCCACCACAATTCCTCGGTTGTCAGCCAGCCCATGCCCTGGATGAAGCCGCCTTCGATCTGGCCGAGGTCGAGGGCGCGGTTCAGCGAGCGGCCGGTCTCGTGCAATATGTCGGTGCGCTCGACCACATATTCGCCAGTCAGCGTATCGATCGATACTTCCGAGCAAGACGCGCCGTAGGCGAAATAATAGAACGGCCGGCCTTCGCCCTTGTCCCTGTTCCAGTGGATTTTGGGCGTCTTGTAGAAGCCGGCGGCCGAAAGCTGGATACGGGCCATATAGGCCTGCTTGATCAGGTCGGCGAAGGCGATCTCCTGGTTGCCGACGCGTACACGGTTGGGCAAAAACACGATCTGGTCGTGCGGCACCTGGTACTTTTCGGCTGCGAAATCGATCAGCCTGTCCTTGATCTGCCGGGCGCCGTTCTGCGCCGCCATGCCATTGAGATCGGTGCCTGACGATGCGGCCGTCGCCGATGTGTTCGGCACCTTGCCGGTCGTCGTCGCGGTGATCTTCACTTGATCGAGGTCGATCTGGAACTCCTCGGCCACCACCTGCGCGACCTTGGTGTTCAGCCCCTGCCCCATCTCGGTGCCGCCGTGATTAAGGTGCACCGAACCGTCGGTATAGACGTGCACCAGCGCGCCGGCCTGGTTGTAATGCGTGGCGGTGAACGAAATGCCGAACTTGACCGGCGTCAGCGCAAGGCCGCGCTTGATGATGTCGCTGTTGGCATTGAACGCGTTGATGGTCCGCCGCCGCCTAGCGTAGTCGCAGCTCTCCTCCAGTTCGGCGATGACACGGTGGATGATATTGTCCTCCACCGTCTGGTGGTAAGGCGTCACGTTGCGGTCGCTGGTGCCGTAGAAATTCAGCTTGCGGATTTCCAGCGGGTCCTTGTCAACCGCGAAGGCGACTTCCTCGATGACCCGTTCGGCGCCGACCATGCCTTGCGGACCGCCGAAGCCGCGGAAGGCGGTGTTCGACACCGTGTTGGTGTAGAGCGGCGCCGAACGCGCCAGAACATTGGGATAAAAATAGGTGTTGTCGCAATGAAACAGCGCGCGATCGGTGACCGGACCCGACAAATCGGCCGAAAAACCACAGCGCGCCGCAAACATGAAGTCGACGCCCAAAATCCTGCCTTCGTCGTCGAAACCGACCTCGTAGTCGATGAGGAAATCATGCCGCTTGCCGGTGGCGGTCATGTCGTCGTCGCGATCCGGCCGGATTTTCACGGCGCGGTGGTGTTTCTTGGCGGCGATCGCCGCCAGCGCGGCAAATTGGTTGCCCTGGGTTTCCTTGCCGCCGAAGCCGCCGCCCATGCGGCGGATTTCCACCATCACTGAATGCGAAGGTACGCCAAGCGCATGGCTGACCATATGCTGCACCTCGCTCGGGTGCTGCGTCGAGCAATAGACGGTGACATCCTGGTCCTCGCCAGGAATCGCCATCGCGATATGGCCCTCGAGATAAAAATGCTCCTGCCCGCCGACCCGCATCTGGCCCTTGAGACGCCGTGGTGCGTCGGCGATTGCCGCCTTGGCGTCGCCCCGCTTCAACGTCAGCGGCGGCGTCACCAGCTTCGAACTGACCGGATCAAGCTCGCCGATATCGATGATGGCCGGCAATTCGGTGTAACTGATCTTGGCAAGCCGCGTCGCCCGGCGCGCCGCCTCTCGCGTCTCGGCAATCACGCAAAAAATCGGCTGGCCATAAAACTGCACCTTGCCATCGGCAAGCACCGGCTCGTCATGGCGCCCGGTCGGCGAGATGTCGTTCTCGCCCGGCACGTCGCTGGCGAGCAGCACGTCGACCACTCCCGGGGCGCTGCGCACGGCCGAAACGTCGATCTCGCGGATGGTGCCGTGCGCCACTGTCGATAGGCCGAGGCAGCCATGCAGCGTGCCCGCCGGCTCGGGCATGTCGTCGATATACACCGCCTGCCCGGTGACATGCTTGTGCGCGGAATCATGTCGCTGGTCGGTGGCGACGCCACCCTTGATCCGGGCCGCTTTGAGGTCGATCGAAGAATGATTGTTCATCTCTGCCTCACGCCGCCTCTGTCCGCGAAACCTGGATCGGCGCCTTACCGCCTTGCGTTTCAGCGAAGAACCGCCTGAGCAGGTTGCGCGCCGCCAAGGCGCGGTATTCGGCCGAAGCCCGCATATCGGTCAGCGGCGTGAAATCGACGGCATAGGCATTGAGCGCCGCCTCCACCGTCGCCGCCGACCACGGTTTGCCAGTCAGTGCCCTTTCCACCGCTGTCGCGCGCTTCGGCGTTGCCGCCATGCCGCCATAGGCGATACGAATATTTTCCACCATGCCATTCCTGGCGAGCGTCAGATAGAACGCGCCGAGTGCGGCGGTGATGTCCTCGTCGCGTCGCTTGGTAATCTTATAGATCGCGAATTTGGCTGATTTGGCCGGCACCGGCACGTGCACCGCCTCGACAAACTCGCCCGGCAGCCGGTCCTGCTTGCCATAGGCGACGAAGAATTTTTCCAGTGGAATCGTCCTGCGTTTCCGGCCTTTGCGTAGCGTCAGCGTCGCGCCAAGCGCAATCAGCGGCGGCGGTGTATCGCCGATCGGCGAACCATTGGCGATGTTGCCGCCGATCGTGCCCATGTTGCGCACCTGCTCGCCGCCTATGCGGTCGATCAGTGGCCCGAATGCCGGGATGCGCTTCGACAGCAGCTCGAACGCGTCGGTATAGGTGACGCTGGCGCCGATGCTGATGACGCCATCCTTCTCCGAAATCGTCTGCAGCCCTTCGAGATTGCCTATGAAGATAGCGGGCGAGATCTCCCTCATATGTTTCGTCACCCACAGCCCGACATCGGTCGAGCCTGCAACCACGGTGGCTTTCGGCGCGGCCTCCAGGATCGCCGCGAAATCGTCGACGTTTCCCGGAATGGCAAACCGTGCATTGCCGGTGCCGATCTCGACTCGCGATCCGTCGCGCCACTCCTGCAATCTGGCGGCGACCCTTGAGCGTTCCGCCGCCAGCGGGTCCTTTGCCGCCTTGCCATAGCTGGAAATCGCCTTTGCGGCGCGAACGATCGCCTCGTAGCCGGTGCAGCGGCAAAGATTGCCTTGCAGCGCCTTTTCGATGGCTGCGTCACCCGGCTCCGGACTCCTCATCCACAAGCCATAGAGCGACATCACGAAGCCGGGCGTGCAGAAGCCACATTGCGAACCATGGAAATCGACCATCGCCTGCTGCACCGGATGCAGGTTCCCGCCCTCGCCGCGCAGGTGCTCGATTGTCACCACATGCAGGCCGTCGAGCGAACCCATGAAACGGATGCAGGCATTGACGCTTTCATACACGAGCTTGCCGTCGCTCAGCCGGCCGACCAGCACCGTGCAGGCGCCGCAATCGCCTTCTGCGCAGCCTTCCTTGGAACCCCGCAACGAACGGCGCAGCCTGAGATAGTCGAGCAGCGTTTCATCGGGAGCCACGTCCTTCAGCGTCACCGTCTCGCTGTTAAGCAAAAAGCGGATTTCGTTGCGGGTCTTGATCGCCATGGCTCAGCTTCCCCGATAGGTCGAATAGCCGTAGGGCGAGATGAGCAGCGGCACATGGTAGTGTTTATCCTCCGACATGCCGAAGCGGATCGGCACCTGGTCGAGGAACATCGGATCCGGAAGATCCATGCCAAAGGCGCGGAAATAGTCTCCTGCGGAGAAAATGAGTTCGTACTGGCCCGGTTGGAAAGCCTTGCCTTGGAGCAACGGCTCATCGCAACGTCCGTCGGAATTCGTCACGACGGTCTTCAGTTTGCGGTGTGAATTGCCGCTCACTCGGTAGAGGGCAATCGACAGCCCGGCAGCCGGCTTTCCGGAAGCCGTATCCAGAACGTGGGTCGTCAGTCGCCCGCCATCAGTCTTCGACATTGTGCCTCCCTGCATCCGAACACGAACGATCAATTGTGCGCCAATTAAATGCCATGCATAAGTCCCGGTGAAGCAGAGGGCCACAAAAAGACTTTCAAAAATTTTGGGGGGAATGTTGGCCGACCCCTTCCGATAATCTTTATGCAAGCAATCGGGAGCATGCAGGTTGAGGGATATGCGATACCAACGCGACATGCGTGGCTACGGCGCCAATTCGCCGGATCCGAAATGGCCGGATGACGCGAAAGTGTGCGTACAGTTCGTCGTCAATTACGAAGAGGGCGGTGAAAACTGCGTCCTTCACGGCGATGCGGCCTCCGAAGCGTTCCTGTCCGAGATCGTCGGCGCCGCGCCCTGGCAAGGACTTCGCCACTGGAACATGGAATCGATCTACGAATACGGCGCCCGCGCCGGCTTCTGGCGGCTCCATCGCATGTTCACCGCAGCGCAAGTCCCGGTTACCGTTTACGGCGTCGCCACAGCGCTCGCCCGCTCGCCGGACCAGGTAACCGCCATGCAGCAAGCCGGCTGGGAGATCGCTTCCCATGGCCTGAAATGGATCGATTACCGCGACTACGCCGCCGAAGACGAGCGCCGCCACATCGAGGAGGCGATCACGCTTCATACCGAAGTGACCGGCGAGCGTCCGACCGGGTGGTACACCGGCCGCACGTCGGTCAACACCGTTCGTCTTGTCGCCGAGGAAGGCGGTTTCGCCTACATTTCGGATACCTATGACGACGACCTGCCCTATTGGCTCGATCACGACGGCCATGGCAACGCCATCCCGCCACAGTTGATCATCCCCTACACGCTCGATGCTAACGACATGCGTTTCGCCACACCGCAGGGCTTCAACTCGGGCGACCAGTTCTTCGCCTATCTGAAGGATGCGTTCGATACGCTCTATGCCGAAGGCCAGGCCGGGCGGCCGGGCATGATGAGCATAGGCCTGCACTGCCGGCTGATCGGCCGCCCCGGCCGCGCCGCGGCCCTGCAGCGCTTCATCGACTATGTGAAGTCGCACGACAAGGTCTGGCTCGCCCGTCGCATCGACATTGCCGAACACTGGCGTGCGAAGCACCCCTACCAGGCACGGGCATTGCGTCCCTCGCGCCTGGCCGAACTGGAGTTCGTCGAACGGTTCGGCAGTATCTTCGAACATTCGCCATGGATTGCCGAACGTGCCTTCAGGCTGGAACTCGGCCCTGCGCACGATACCGCCGGCGGTCTACACAATGCGCTTTGCCGCGTTTTCCGCTCAGCCAGCGAAAAGGAACGGCTGGGCGTGCTCACCGCCCACCCAGACCTCGCCGGCAAGTTGGCCCAGGCGAGGCGACTGACCGAAGAATCGACAAAGGAACAGGCTTCCGCCGGGCTCGATGCCTTGACCGACAACGAACGCGAGCTGTTTTCGAAACTCAACGCGGCCTATGTCACAACCTTCGGCTTCCCCTTCATCATCGCGGTGAAAGGCAAGAGCAAGGACGAGATACTCGCCGCCTTCGAAAGCCGCATCGGCAACGATCGCCGCACCGAATTCGACACCGCCTGCCGGCAAGTGGAGCGTATCGCGCTACTGCGCCTGCAAGATATTTTGCCTGCATAGGTCTGAACCGATGGATATGATGAAGATGACCGACCGCACCTACTACGCGCCGAAAGGCGGATTGCCGCCGCAAACCGACCTGATCACAGACCGCGCCGTGTTTACGGAAGCCTATGCGGTCATCCCCAGGCGCGAATTCAGCGATATTGTCGCGTCGTACCTGCCCTTCTGGGACAAGACTCGGCTGTGGATCATCGCCCGCCCGCTCTCCGGCTTCGCAGAAACCTTCTCGCAGTACATCATGGAAGTGCAGCCGGGCGGCGGCAGCGACCAGCCGGAGCCGGACGCCGGCGCGGAGGGCGTGCTGTTCGTGGTCGAAGGCGAGATCACCGTGCGCCTCGACGGAAAGAGCCATGTGATGAAGCCCGGCGGTTATGCCTTCCTGCCGCCGGCGGCCAAATGGAGCCTGCGCAACGAGAGCAGCAGCACCGCCCGCTTCCATTGGGTGCGCAAGGCCTACGAGTTCGTCGAAGGCATCGAGGCGCCGGCGCCGATCTTCGCCAACGAGAACGACATCGCCCCGACCGAGATGCCGGACACCGATGGCAAATGGGCGACGACCCGCTTCGTCGACCCGGCGGACCTTCGCCACGACATGCACGTCACCATCGTCACGATCGGCCCCGGCGGCGTCATCCCTTTCCCCGAAACGCATGTGATGGAACACGGGCTCTACGTGCTGGAGGGCAAGGCGGTGTACCGCCTCAACCAGGACTGGGTGGAGGTGCAGGCCGGCGATTACATGTGGCTGCGCGCCTTCTGCCCGCAGGCCTGTTATGCCGGCGGCCCCGGCAATTTCCGCTACCTTCTCTACAAGGACGTGAACCGGCACATGAAGCTCGGCACGCCATTCAACAGGGGCTAGCTGACAGGATGGATTTGCGCGTGGACCGTATCGTCAAAGCACAGACGCTCACCCGCGAGGCCTTCGCACCGTTCGGCGAGGTCATCGAAACCGAAGGTGCGCACCACTATCCGATCAACAACGGCAGGTGCGAACGCTACCATGCGCTGGCCACGGCGGAGGCCGGTGGGCCGAACGGACGCGTCATCATCAACATCTTCAAAGGCACGCCCTACAGCTTCCCGCTGCAGCTCTCGATGGTCGAGCGCCACCCCCTGGGCAGCCAGGCCTTCATCCCGCTGTCGCCGCGGCCTTTCCTCGTCGTCGTCTGCCCTGACGACAAGGACGGTCCTGGCGCCCCGCATGCCTTTCTGACCCGCCCCGGCCAGGGCGTGAACTACCCCCGCAACCTCTGGCATGGTGTGCTGACGCCAATCGGCGAGCAGCAGGATTTCCTCGTCGTCGACCGCATCGGCGACGGCTCCAATCTCGAAGAATTCTATTTTTCGCATCCTTACGAAATCCACCTGCCGGAACCGTCTGACCATGCCTGATGTTTCGCTGATCGACCGCCTGTTCGACGTTATCGAAGACGACATCGTGCCGAAGACCGCCGATGGCGTAGCCCGAGGCAACAAGCTGTTCGGCGCCGCCATCCTGAGGAAGGACGACCGTTCGCTCGTGATGGCTGAAACCAACAACGAGATGGAGAACCCACTTTGGCACGGCGAGGTCCATTGCCTGAAGCGTTTCTACGAGATGCCGAAGGCGGACCGCCCCGACACCAGGGACTGCATCTTCGTGGCCACGCACGAGCCCTGCTCGCTCTGCCTGTCCGCGATCACCTGGACCGGCTTCGACAATTTCTACTATCTTTTCAGCCATGAGGATTCGCGCGACTCGTTCGCGATCCCGCACGACCTGAAGATCCTGAAAGAGGTCTTCACCCTCGATCCGGGGGGCTACAATGCTGAAAACGCCTACTGGAAAAGCTATTCGCTGCGAAAGCTGGTGCGCGACCTGCCGCAGGCCGAACGCGAAAGGCTGGAAGCCCGTGCTTCCGCGATAGCGGCCCGTTACGACCAACTGTCGGGCGAATATCAGGACAGCAAGTCCGACAACGACATCCCGCTGAATTAACGTCAGCGTCAGCGCGATTACTTTCGTAAATCGCCGCAGCGATCGCGCTTCCCCACGATAGCGTGGCAAGCGGCAAGCCCCAACGAAGTCGCATCGGCGATATTGGCCGTCGCCGGTCCGGCTTGCATCCGTCCAAGGCGTATGCGCCACTTGGCCGGTGGAGCATGTCGATTGAAAACCGTCACAGATTTCCCTCGAAAAGTCGTTGAATTCCCCGACGTCGGCATTGTCATGCCGGACGGCTGCCGCCTCTCGGCGCGCATATGGATGCCCGAGGACGCCGATAGAAATCCGGTGCCGGCGATCCTCGAGCACCTGCCCTACCGCAAACGCGACGGCACCACGGCGCGCGACTGCCTCACCCACCCTTATTTCGCCGGTCATGGCTATGCGTCGATCCGTGTCGACATGCGCGGCAACGGCGATTCGGAAGGCATCATGGAGGACGAGTACAGCGAGCAGGAACTGCAGGATGCCTGCGACGTCATCGCTTGGGCGGCTGCGCAACCTTGGTGCTCCGGCACCGTGGGCATGATGGGCATTTCCTGGGGCGGCTTCAATGCACTGCAAGTCGCCGCGAAGCAGCCTCCAGCCCTCAAGGCGATCATCACGCTGTGCTCCACCGATGACCGTTATGCCGACGACATCCACTACAAGGGCGGGTTGCTGCTCAACGAAAATATGGGCTGGGGCGCCACCATGCTCTCCTATTCGTCACGGCCGCCGGACCCGGTCCTGGCCGGCGACAACAAATGGCGCGACATGTGGTTCGAGCGGCTCGAACACGAACCCTTCCTGCCCGCTGTCTGGCTGAATCATCAGCGCCGCGACGTCTATTGGAAACGCGGTTCGGTCTGCGAGGACTTTTCAGCAATCAAGGCCGCCACCCTCGCCGTCGGCGGCTGGGGCGACGCCTACAAGAATGCGGTCGCCCGTATCGTCGAAAATGTCCAGGCGCCGGCGAAGGGGATCATCGGCCCGTGGATCCACAAATATCCGCATTTCGCCGTGCCCAACCCGGCCATTGGCTTCCTACAGGAGGCGCTGCGCTGGTGGGACCGCTGGCTGAAAGGCATCGATACCGGCATCGACGGCGAGCCCGCGATGCGCGTCTACGTCATGGATTCGGTACCGCCTCGGGATTGGTACGAGGAACGCCCCGGCCGCTGGATCGCCACTGAAGGATGGGATCTCGCCCGATATTTCGGTGTTGCGCCTGCATCTTGGCAATGACGGAGTGCTGGCCAAAGGGCCGGTGGCCCTGTCAGCGACGCATATCGCCTCGCCGCAGGACTGCGGCATGGCGAGCGGTGAATATTGCGCGATCTGGCTTGGCCCCGAACTGCCCGGCGATCAGCGCATCGACGACGAAAGGTCGGCGTGCTTCAGTTCTCCGCCGCTGGACAGACCCGCTCGATATAGTGGGGTCGCCGGTCATACGGCTGAAACTAGCGGCCGACCGTCGGCGCGCCATGGTCGCCGTCAGGCTCTGCGACGTGCAGCCGGACGGAGCCTCGACACGCATCAGCTACGGCGTGCTCAATCTCTGCCATCGCGACAGCCACGAATTTCCGCAGGAGATCGTGCCCGAAAAGACGATGGACATCGTGCTGAAGCTCGATGATATCGCATACCAAGTCGCTGCCGGCCACAGCCTGCGTGTGGCCATCTCTTCAACCTATTGGCCGCTGGTCTGGCCGTCGCCAGAACCGGTCACGCTGACGCTGTCCTCAGGCACGATTGAACTGCCAGTCCTCGCATCTTGCATCATCGACGACGTGTCGTTTCCCGAACCGGAAGGCGCTACGCCCTGGAGGGTGGAGACGCTCCGCGAAAGCTCCAACAGCCGCAGCGTCGATCGCGATCCGGCGACCGGTTCGGTAATACTAAGCATCGTCGACGACTTCGGCGAAGTGCGCGACAGTGACCACGGCCTCGTCAACGGCGGCATTGCACGGGAAGTCTGGAGGATCGACCCCGCCGACCCGCTCTCCGCCGAGGGTGAGACACACTGGACGCAAACCTTGTCGCGAAATGAATGGTCGGTCAGGACCGAAACCTTCACAAAAATGCGATCCGACGCGCAAAACTTCCATTTGACAGGCCGCATCGTCGCCTTCGAAGGCGATGTGGTCGTCTTTGAGCGTAATTTCGAGGAAACCATCGCGCGCGACCATATCTGAAGGCTTGCCGATTGGTCCAAATGCGGCATGCAAATTACGCCACGTAATGTCGCATTCGGCCTTGCGGCATGGTTTCCCTTACGTTCAATATTCCTGCTACAAAAAACGTAAAAGATGCCGAAGTGCGGCACCAAAGGAGTGAGGAACATCGCATGTCGAATGAACTGGAATTCCTGAGCCATCGTGTAGCTGCCGGCAAGCTCAGCCGGCGTGATTTTCTGGGCCGCGCCGCCGCTCTCGGCGTCACGGCGAGCTTTGCCAATTCGCTGCTTGGCAGCGCTGCGCGTGCGGCCGGACCGGTCAAGGGCGGCGTCCTCAAGGCCGGCCTCGTTGGCGGCGAATCCACCAACAGCCTCGATCCAGCGCTTTTCATGACCCAGGTGCCGTTCGCCTTCGGCAAGATGTGGGGCGAAATGATCGTCGAGTTGTCGCCCGAAGGCGCGCTGGAATACCGCATTGCCGAGGAGATCGGCTCCTCCGACGATGCCAAGGTGTGGACGCTGAAGATCCGCGACGGCATCGAATTCCACAACGGCAAGACAGTGAGCGCCGAAGACGTCGCTGCGACACTCGAACGCCATTCGGACGAGAAGTCCAAGTCCGGCGCCCTTGGTTACATGAAGGGCATTGAAACCATCAAGGTCAACGGCAAGGAGGTGGTGCTCACGCTCAAGGAGCCGAACGCCGATCTTCCATACCTGCTCTCCGACTACCACCTAATCGTGCAGCCCAATGGCGGCAAGGACGGTGCGGATGCCGGCATTTCGGCCGGCCCCTACAAGATCTCCGTGAACGAGCCCGGCGTGCGCCATGGTGGCGAGCGCTTCGCCAATTATTGGCAGGCCGACAAAATGGGCCACGCGGATCAGGTCGAGATCATCGTCATCAACGACGCGACTGCCCGCACCTCAGCTTTGCAGGGCGGCCAGGTCCATGTGATCAACCGCGTCGAGCCTAAGATCGTTGACCTCATCAAGCGCGTGCCCGGCGTCACCATCCGCAACCACTCCGGCCCCGGCCACTACGTCTTCATCATGCATTGCAACACCGCGCCGTTCGACAACAACGACCTTCGCATGGCGCTGAAGCTGGCGATGGACCGCGAGGAGATGCTCGACAAGGTGTTGAGAGGCTACGGTTCGCTCGGCAACGATTTCCCGATCAATGCCTCCTATCCGTTGTTTTCCGACGATATTGAACAGCGCAAGTTCGATCCCGACCAGGCCAAGTTCCTCTACAAGAAATCCGGGCATGAGGGCACCGTTCTCCTGCGCACCTCGGACGTCGCCTTCCCGGGCGCCGTCGACGCCGCTCAGCTTTATCAGCAGAGCTGCGCCAAGGCGGGCATCCAGATCGAGGTCAAGCGTGAACCGGGCGACGGCTACTGGTCGGAAGTCTGGAACAAGCAGCCCTTCTCGACCTCCTACTGGGGCGGCCGCTCGACACAGGACCAGATGTATTCCACCGCCTATCTTTCGACGGCGGATTGGAACGATACCCGCTTCCTGCGCCCGGATTTCGACACGATGCTTCTGACCGCGCGCGCCGAACTTGACGAGGCCAAGCGCAAGGCGATGTATCGCGACATGGCGATGATCGTGCGCGACGAAGGCGGCCTCATCCTGCCGATGTTCAACCAGTTCATTGACGCGACAGGCGCCAAGGTTGGAGGCTGGATCGACGACCCGCACCAGGAGCTGATGAACGGCTACGTGCTCGCCAAATGCTGGCTCGAAGCCTGATCGGCTTCGCGTTCATGTCGTCGCCAATCGTCAAACTCATCGCCCAGCGCATCGCGCTGGGCATCATGCTCCTTCTCGCAGTCTCGGTGCTGATCTTCGTCGGCACCCAGATCCTCCCGGGCGATGTCGCCCAGTCGATCCTTGGCCAGTCGGCGACGCCGCAGGCGCTCGCCAACCTGCGCGAGGAACTTGGCCTCAACGACCCGGCCTATGCCCGCTATTTCAGATGGCTGGGCGGCGTGCTCACCGGCGATCTCGGCACCGCACTGTCGAGCGGGCAGGACATTGCCTCGTCGCTCGGCGGCCGGCTGTGGAACACTCTTTTCCTGGCCTTCTGGGCGGCGATCCTGTCAATTCCGCTGGCGATTACCATGGGCCTCGTCGCCGTTCGCTACCGCAACGGCGTCGTCGACAAAGCGATTTCCGGCGTCGCGCTCGCCTCAACCTCGCTGCCGGAGTTCTTCATCGGCTACCTGCTGATCTATTTCATCGCCGTGCAGCTGCAATGGCTCCCCAGCATCTCGACCGTCTATGACGGGATGCCGTTCATCGACCGCATGAAGGCGATCGCACTGCCGGCGCTTGCGCTTACCTTCGTCGTTTTCGCCCACATGATGCGAATGACCCGCGCCGCCATTCTTAACGTCATGCAGTCCGCCTATATCGAGACCGCCGAACTGAAAGGCCTGAGGCCGATCGAGATCATCCGCCGCCACGCCTTCCCCAACGCCATCGCGCCGATCATCAACGTCGTCATGCTCAACCTCGCCTTCCTGGTCGTCGGCGTTGTCGTGGTCGAGGTGATCTTCGTTTATCCCGGCATGGGCCAGTATCTGGTCGACCATGTCTCCAAGCGCGATGTGCCCGTGGTCCAGGCCGTCGGGCTGATCTTCGCGGCGGTTTATATCGGCCTCAACATCATCGCCGACATCGCCGGCATCATTGCCAATCCCCGCCTCAGGCATCCGAAATGAGGGCGCATGCTTGATCTGAAACGCATTCCGCTCGGCGCAGCAATTGGCCTTATCCTTACAGCCCTGTTCCTCTTCGTCGCGATCTTCGCGCCGCTGATCTCGCCCTACCCGATGGAACAGATCGTCGGCGACGTCTGGCAGCCGATGTCGGCCGATCACCTGTTGGGCACCGACAATCTCGGCCGCGACCTGCTCTCCCGCATGATCTACGGCGCCCGCACCACCATCTTCATCGCCGCCATAGCCACCGCGATTTCGTTCATACTGGGATCGGTTCTAGGCTTCACGGCGGCCGTCGTCGGCGGCTGGTTCGACATGTTGATGTCGCGCTTCGTCGACCTGTTGATGGCAATCCCGACGCTGATCTTCGCCCTGGTGGTCCTGTCGGTCCTGCCTACGACCGGGTTTACCCTGATCATGGTCATGGGCATCCTCGACTCGACGCGCGTCTACCGCCTCTCCCGCGCCGTCGCGATCGACATCAATGTGATGGATTTCGTCGAGGCGGCCAAGCTGCGCGGCGAGGGCACAGGCTGGATCATCTTTCGCGAGATCCTGCCCAACGCACTATCGCCGCTGGTCTCGGAACTCGGCCTGCGGTTCATCTACGCCGTGCTTTTCCTCTCCGCCCTTTCGTTCCTCGGTCTTGGCGTACAGCCGCCGCAGGCCGACTGGGGCGGCATGGTCAAGGAAAACAAGGACGGCATCGTCTTCGGCATTCCGGCGGCCTTGATCCCGGCAGCGGCCATCGCCGCCCTGGCGATCTCGGTCAATCTGGTCGCCGACTGGATCCTCAACCGCACCACCGATCTCAAGGGAGGCCGCGGCAATGGCTAAGGCTCCATCGCGCCGCCGCTCGACCGGCGAAGGCGGCACGCTGCTCGATATCCGAAATCTGAGGATCGAAGCGACGGTCTATCCGCCCGGAGAGACGCCGCGCAAGGTCACCATCGTTGATGACGTTTCCCTGACCCTGCAGCGGGGCAAGGTGCTCGGCCTGATCGGTGAATCCGGCGCAGGCAAGTCGACCATCGGCTTGTCATCGATGGGTTATGGCCGCGGCGGCGTCAGGATTACCGGCGGCGAGGTCATCCTCAACGGCCGTGACATCATGAAGGACGGCATCAACGGCCTGCGCAAATTGCGTGGCAGCGAGGTCTGTTATGTCGCACAGTCCGCGGCGGCTGCGTTCAATCCGGCGCACCGGCTGATGGACCAAGTCGTCGAGGCCTGCCTGGAACACGGTAACGCCAAGCGGGCGGAAGCCGAAAAACGTGCCGTGGCGCTGTTCAAGAAACTTGGACTTCCCGATCCGGAAAACATCGGCAAACGGTTTCCGCACCAGGTCTCCGGCGGTCAGTTGCAGCGCGTCATGACCGCCATGGCGCTCTGCTCCGAGCCCGACCTGATCGTCTTTGACGAACCCACTACCGCGCTCGACGTGACCACGCAGATCGACGTGCTGGCTGCCATAAAGGACGCCATCAGCGACACCGGCGTCGCCGCGCTCTACATCACCCACGACCTCGCCGTGGTGGCGCAGGTCGCCGACGAAATCATGGTCCTGCGCCAGGGCAAGCTGGTGGAATGGGGCGACACGCGGCAGATCATCAAGGAGCCGCGCCAGCAATACACCAACGCCCTGGTCTCGGTTCATCATATCGACCACCAGGAAAAGAAACCCGGCATAAGCCCGGTGCTGGCGGTGAAAAACGTGACCGCTGCTTACGGCGGCGGCCTGATCAAAGTGCTGAAGGACGTCTCGGTCAGCATTTTTCCCGGCCAGACGCTGGCCGTGGTCGGCGAATCCGGCTCCGGCAAGTCGACGCTGGCGCGCGCCATCACCGGCCTTCTGCCGCCCGAAGCAGGGCAGCATCGAGTTCGCCGGCAAGCCGCTGCCGCGTCGCCTTTCCGAGCGCAACAAGGATGAACTGCGGCAATTGCAGATGATCTACCAGATGGCCGATGTGGCGATGAACCCGCGCCAGACCGTCGGCACGATCATTGGCCGTCCGCTTGAATTCTACTTCGGCCTGCGCGGGAAGGAGCGTGACAAACGCGTCGCCGAACTGCTCGACAAGATCGAGATGGGCAAGGGCTTCATCGACCGCTATCCGGCCGAGCTTTCAGGTGGCCAGAAACAGCGTGTCTGCATTGCTCGCGCGCTCGCCGCCAAGCCCAAGCTGATCATCTGCGACGAGGTCACTTCCGCGCTAGATCCGCTGGTCGCCAACGGAATCTTGAAACTCCTGCTCGAATTGCAAACCGAGGAAGCGGTCGCCTATCTGTTCATCACCCACGATTTGGCGACCGTCAAATCGATCGCCGATTCCATCGCGGTGATGTATCGCGGCGAAGTCGTGCGCTACGGCCCCAAGAGCCAGGTGCTGACGCCTCCCTTCGACGCCTATACGGAACTGCTTCTCTCTTCCGTTCCGGAAATGGAGATCGGCTGGCTGGAAAAGGCGATCAAAACGCGCCGCATGGAAAGCGCCGGAAATTGAACCACCACAAACAAACCAGCGCCGCCTGACTGGCGCCTCAACCACCAGAGGGGGAATAAACGTATGTCCAGTGAAATAGACTATCTCAGCGCTCGTGTTGTTGCCGGTCGTCTGTCGCGCCGCGATTTTCTCGGTCGCGCCGCAGCGCTCGGCGTATCGGCGGCCGTCGCCAACTCGTTGCTTGCGGGTGCTGCCCGCGCGCAATCGCCTGTCAGGGGCGGTATCCTCAGGGCCGGCCTGCAGGGCGGCGAATCCACCAACAGCCTCGACCCTGCCCTCAACCTAAGCCAGGTCACATTCAGTTTCGGCAAGCTTTGGGGCGAATACCTTGTTCGCCTCACGCCAACCAACGAACTGGAATACCTCATTGCCGAAGAACTGAATGCCTCCGACGACGCCAAGACCTGGACGCTCAAGGTGCGGGACGGCATCGAGTTCCACAATGGCAAGACAGTGACAGCCGAAGACGTCGCTGCCACCATCGAGCGCCACGCCGACGCGAAATCACAGTCCGGAGCGCTGGGTATTCTGGGCAACATCAAAGGCATCAAGGCGAGCGGCAAGGAAGTCATCTTCACCCTGGCCGGTCCCGACGCTGACTTCCCCTACCTGATGGCGGACTATCATCTGCCGATCCAGCCGAACGGCGGCAAGGACGATCCCAACGCCGGCATCAGTGCCGGACCATATAAGGTCGCCGTCAACGAGCCGGGGGTTCGCCATGGCGGCGAGCGCTTCGCCAATTACTGGCGCGGCGACAAGGCCGGCCATGCCGACCAGGTCGAGATAGTCGTCATCAACGACGCGACCGCTCGCCTCGCCGCGCTGCAGGGCGGCCAGGTGCACATGATCAACCGCGTCGAGCCAAAGGTCGTCGATCTCGTCAAGCGCATTTCCGGCGTGAGCATCGAGAACGCGGCTGGCAAGGGTTTTTACCCATTCAACATGTTCTGCGACACCGCGCCCTTCGACAACAAAGACCTGCGGATGGCGCTCAAACTTGCCATGGACCGCGAGCAGATGCTGCAGACCATCCTGTTCGGCTACGGTTCGGTTGGCAACGACTTCCCGATCAATGGGGCATATCCGCTTTTCCCGGACGATGTTGAACAGCGCATGTTCGACCCGGAAAAGGCGGCCGAACTCTACAAGAAGTCCGGCCACAGCGGCTCGGTCCTGCTGCGCACTTCGGACGTCGCCTTCCCCGGCGCCGTCGACGCCGCACAGCTCTACCAGCAGAGCTGCGCAAAGGCGGGCATCACGATCGAGATCAAGCGAGAGCCTGGCGACGGCTACTGGTCGGAAGTCTGGAACAAGCAGCCTTTCTCATTGTCCTATTGGGGCGGCCGCGCCACGCAGGACCAGATGTATTCCACCGGCTACGTTTCCACCGCCGACTGGAACGACACCCGCTTCAAGCGTCCGGAGTTCGACAAGATGCTGCTGACCGCGCGTTCCGAGCTCGATGAGGCCAAGCGCAAATCCATCTATCGCGACATGGCGGTCGTTATGCGCGATGAAGGCGGCCTTATTGTTCCCTTCTTCAACCAGTTCATCGACGCCGTCGCCTCCAACAAGGTCGGCGGTTATGTGAAGAGCCCCATCGGCGAACAGATGGACGGCTACGCGCTCGCTGAATGCTGGCTGAACGCCTGATCGGTCAAGTCGAAGAAAACCGGCCGCGGTCACTGCGGCCGGTATCGCCTTCCCACCATTTTCGAGGCATCGCGCCAGTCATCAGGCAGCAGACGCCAGCCCAAACCGTCGCCCAAATGCGGATTTAGCCATGGCCTTGAACACCAAACTTCTGCTCATCGTGCTGGACGGCGTTCCCTGGCGCAACTGGCGCCGGCTCATGGGCAATCTAGAAGGTTGGGTGCAGTCCGGCGCCGCAAGTGTGTGGAAGATGCGCTCCGTGCTGCCGTCCACCTCGGCTTGCTGTTACGCTTCCATTCACACTGGCACTCTGCCGCAGGTGCACGGCATCCTCTCCAATGAAAACCGCTTTCGCGTCGAACAACCCGATCTTTTCTCGGAGATTTCGAAGGCTGGCGGCAAGACCGGCGCGGTGACCCACTCCTACTGGTCGGAGTTCTTCAACCGCTATCCCTTCGATCTTGTCGAAGACATGGAATATGACGAGCCGGGCGGGCCGATCAGTCACGGCCGCTTCCACACCATGACCGGCTACAACAGCAAGAACCAGATGACGCCGAGCGATGTCGACCTCTTCGCCACGCTCACCATGCTGACCAAGCGCCACGGAATCGATTACGGAATCCTACATACCTGCACGCTCGACTCGATGGGCCATCGTTACGGTCACGACTGCATCGAGATGGATCATGCCTGCTATGCCATGGACGGCATGCTGGCGGCCTTCCTGCCGCAATGGCTGAAGGCCGATTACGAGGTGATTGTCACCGCCGACCATGGTCAGACGGACCGTGGCCACCATGGCGGCCACGACGACGAGATGCAGGACTTCGCGCTGTATTATTTCGGCAACGGCAAAGGTCCCGGCGAAGATGCGCTGCTCGACCAACTCCAGCTTGCGCCGACGATCCTCTCACGGTTGGGTGTCCCCGTGCCTTCAACGATGAGGGTGAAGCCGTTTCTGGCGTAGCCGAGAACCTTGGGGGGCGCCACCGGGCCTGCGTTAAACCCACCAATCTCCAGTGTCACCCCATGTGGGGCTGCGGCCCTCGTCGGCAAGTGAGCCCACATCGTTCAGTTCATAGGCGCGGATATAGTCGATCTGCATTTCCGCGGGCGTTGCCAGCCCGTCGGAGGGCGTTCCGGCAGCACCCCCAACGGCCAGATTGACCAGCATATACATGGGGTCGTGCATGTCGGCTGGCGTATCGGTGCGAAACACCTCGACGTCGTCGAAATACCAGACGAGTTCATCCTCCGTCCACAGCAGGCCGTAGTTATGGAAGCCTTCGGTGTCCGGCACATTCACCGCGGATCCGACGGTCGTGCGGCTGCCGGTCTCGTTCGTATGCGCCGCGACATGAACGGTGTTCGGGTCCTGCCCGCGCATTTCCACCACATCGAGTTCCGGCGGCCAGGAACCGTCCGCCGGCAACAGCCAGAACGCCGGCCAGACGCCATGATTGTCCGGCATGTTGGCGCGGATCTCGAAATAGCCGTAAGTCTGGGAAAAGGAACTCGTGGGTGTTCAGCAGCCCCGACGTATATTCATAATTGTTGATGTACGGCCGGATCGCATCCGGCGCCCGCGCCGCGGTGATCGTCAGCACGCCGTCATCGACGCTGAATGGATCGACGGAACTCGTCGGCCCGTATTCATGGTCGATGTACCACTGCTTTTCACCGTTTCCGCTCAACGTGCTGCCGTTTTCCCCGCCCCACCAGAAATTCGTGTTCCAGGTGCCGCTGACGCCGCTGCGCAGGCTGAGCGTGTCGAACTCATCCGCAAAGGACAAACTGAGTGCGGACCGGTCGAGGCTGAGCTTGAACTGGCTCGCCGCAAACTGGTTGACGGTGGCGTTGGCAAACACCAGCTCTTCGCCCTGACCGAGGTTCAGCCGCACATCGGTTCCGGTCTGAACCATGTTGGCCCGAACTTCGTCGAACGAGCTGAACCCGTAGCCGTTCAGGCGAACGGTGTCTTGGTTCTCGAAGTCCAGGATCAGGTCGCTTCCGGTCGCAGCCTTGAAAATGAAGATATCGGCTCCGGTTCCGCCCTTCAGCACATCGTCGCCGAGGCCCCCATCGATTGTCTGCTGTCCGGAGCCGCCGCTGATGATGTTGTTGGCGGCATTTCCAATGGCAAAGCGTCCACCTCCGGTAACAGTAAGGTTTTCGATGTTTTCAGGCAGCGTGTAGCTCATCCACGTCTCGACCGTATCGATACCGCCGCCAGCCTGTTCCGATGCGCGGTTAATGCTGGAATAGAGGTGGTAGATGTCATCGCCCAGCCCGCCATACATGGTGACATTCACCCTGCTGTCACCCCACAGAGAATCATTCCTGGCGCTGCCGAAAAGTTGCGGACCGGAATTCGTCGCTGAAAAATGGCTGACCGAGGAACCGCTATAGGGGAGAAGAACGCCTTTGGCGTTGGGCACAGTGGGCATGGTGGTCTCCTGTCGCTGTGTCTAAAGGTCTCCCAGCAACAGGCTTAACACCGGGGTCCGTCCCTGACGACCCAGCTGGCATCTAACATTGTGCTACAGGACGTTACGGACCGACCACGACCGGCAACGGTTCAGTAAGGCCAGTCGCCCTTGCCGAGCGCGCTTGCCGCTTCGACGATGCGCGAAAAGCTGGCTCGAGCCCGACCGACCGCGTGCCTTGCTCGCAAATAGCCGTGCACCAAGCCCGGCTCTTCGAACCACCACGCTTTGCCGCCGGCAGCAGTGATACGCGACCTGTATGCCTCGCCATCGGACGACAGCGGATCGCATTGCGCGGTGATGATGACTGTTGGCGGCAGGTTGGAAAAGTCCTTGTCAGCCAGCGGCGCGGAGGTAACGTCGCCGGAAACGTCGCGCTCGCCGGCGCGTATCTGCTTGTAGAAATTGAGATCGCGCACTGTCAGCATCGGCGCTTCGGCATGGGTAACGTAGGACCCCGTCGACTGGTCGCCGCCTAGGCCGGGATAGATTAGCACCTGGCCAACCGGAACGCGCTTATGCCCGCGTGTCGCGTGGCTCACTGCAGCGGCGAGGTTGCCCCCGGCAGAATCGCCGCACAAAGAATCGGCAAGCGGTATGTGCTGGCAGCCCAGGCGAAGGCGCTCATCGCATCCTCGAAGGCCGCAGGGTGCTTGTGCTCTGGCGCCAGGCGGTAGTCGACCGACACCACCTCGTAGCCGCTGCGCTGGCAAAGTTCCGCGCAGACGTCGTCATGGCTGTCGAGGCCGCCGAGGATGAAGCCGCCGCCGTGATAATACAGAACCATAGCCGAGGCTTCCGATTGCGCCCGGTAAATGCGGATCGGGATGTCGTGAGAGGGCATCTTTATTGCAGTGGTTTGCACCGACACGCCCTCGGGATAGCCGGCAAAGAACTCCCGGCACATGTGGTCGTAGATGCCGCGCTGCTGGTCAATCGTGTAGTCGATCGTGTCGGGCGGATAGTAGGAATTGGTACGTTCGATGAATGCCCAAGTCTCTGCGTCTATGAGTTTTGCGTAGTCGGTCATGACAGCAGATTCCCCTGCTCGTGGGGTAGATGACCGAGCGAGGCAACGTCGAGCATCACGAATTCCATGAAACCTTCATTTCCCCTTCCACACCGGCTCGCGTTTTTCGGCAAAAGCGCGAAAACCCTCCTGGCCGTCTTCCGACGCATACAGTTCGTCGACGGTGCGGAATTTACGCTTGGTGATCCAGTTCATCGCCTCCTGGAAAGTCATCGCCTCGGCCTCGCGCGCCACTTCCTTGATCGCGGCAAAAACCAGCGGCGGCCCGCCAGCCAGAAGCCTCGCGATCTCCCAGACGCGCTCCTCGACCTTGTCGGCGGGAAGCACCTCGTTGACCAGGCCCCATCGATGCGCCTCCATTACATCCATCCAGCGGCCCGTCAGCAGCAGATCCATCGCGACATGATAAGGAATGCGTTTCGGCAGCTTTACGGTCGCCGCGTCCGCCAGGGTTCCTGCCCTGATTTCGGGCAGTGCGAAGCTCGAATGCTCGGATGCGTAGATCAGGTCGCAGGACAATGCGAGTTCGAAACCGCCACCCACCGCCATGCCGTTGACGCAGGCGATCACAGGCTTATTCATATCGCGCAATTCCTGCAGGCCGCCGAAACCGCCAATACCGTAGTCACCATCAACCGCATCGCCGCCCGCTGCAGCCTTCAAGTCCCAGCCGGCCGAAAAGAACTTATCGCCCGCTGTCTTCACAATGGCGACACGCAACTCCGGGTCGTCGCGGAAAGCGCGAAAGGTCTCACCAAGCAGGCGCGAGGTCTTCAGGTCGATCGCATTGGCCTTCGGCCGGTCGAGCGTGATTTCGAGAACCGCGCCTTCGCGGCGGGTTTTTACGACGTCGGACACCGGATACCTCCTTTTACTGCGCCGCTGACCGGAAGGACGCAGCATCAAGATCAACTGCCTTCTCCTTGTTTACGGAGAGAAGAGAAGTCCTGACCAGCAGCGCGTCCGCTATCCACGCACCCTTGCCCTCGCCGCAGACGATCAGCGGGTTGATGTCGAGTTCATCGATCCGGCCAGCGTTATGCAGGGCGAAATCGGCGACGCCGAGAATAGCGTCCACCGCCGCATCGAGATCGGCTTTGGCGCGGCCGCGATAACCATCGAGCAGCGGAAACATCTTCAGACCGCGCAAAGCGGCCTCGACATCCTCGCGCGGTACCGGCAGGAGCAAGGTGGCGCTGTCCTTCAGAAGCTCCACCAGAACGCCACCGCTGCCGACAGTCATCACCGGGCCGAACAGCGGATCGGCGGTGATTCCCACGATCAGTTCGGCGACGCCGCCCTGCACCATGCGCTCGACAAACAAACCGTTGCCGAGGCCGGCGAGATCGCCGGCTGCCGCGCGCACACTCTGTGCGTCACGCAGGTTGAGCCTGACGGCGCCATGCTCCGATTTGTGCGCCAAGCCGAGCGCCTTGAGCGCTACGGGAAAGCCGAGCGCAACGGCGGCTCGCACCGCCTCGTCGACGGTCGCAGCTCGCACGCCTTTGGGGATAGGCAGGCCGGCTTCGGCGAGCATCTCCTTTGCTTGGGCTTCGGAGAGAGCGTGCTTATCCTCCCCCCTAAGTGGAGGGTTGGACCGCAGGTCCGGGATGGTGCCCTCACCTGCCCCTTCGGCGCGGCCTCTCCTCAAGGAGGAGGTATGAACGCGCCGCCATGCCTCGCCGACAAACGCCGCCGCTTCCGCCGCATCCATTGCTTCGGCGATACCATGCAACGGAACGATTCCGCGCCGAAACAATTCTGCCGCATGCTCTTCCGGCAGGTTTTCCAGCATCGATGCCACCACCGCTCCGCGGGCGCCGTTGGTCTTCAGCGCAACCTCGAAGGCCCGCACCGTCGGCCACCAATCGGCGTCGGAGCAACGGTCAAGGCGAGGAAAATCCAGCACCAGCATGTTGAGATCGAAGCCGCCCGAAACCATCGCGGTGAAGGTCTCGGTCATCGCCGGTTCGTTGTTCCAGATGAAGGTGTGATAATCGAGCGGATTGGCGACAGCCACCAACGGCCCGAGCGTCGACTTCACCCGCGCACGGTGGTCGTCGGTCAAACCGGAGAAACGAACCTTTCGCCCCTCCGCGCTGTCGGCCATCACGGAGGCCTCGCCGCCGGAGCAGCTCATCGACGACAGCGCATGACCGGCAAGCGGCCCGCCGGCATGCAGGAGTTTCAGCGTTTCGAGAAACGACGGTATCGAGTTCACCCGTGCGATGCCGAGCCGCTTCAGGAACGCGTCGGATGCCGCGTCAGAACCGGCAAGGGATGCTGTATGCGAGATCGTGGCCAGGCGTGCCTGTTCAGAGCGGCCGACCTTCATGGCGACAATCGGCTTTTTCAGATCGCGGGCCCGCGCCGCCAGCCGCTCAAAACCGGCGGCACTGTCGAAGCCCTCGATGTGCAGACCAAGACAGGACACCCGCTCGTCCTCGATCAGGCCGGCCGCCATTTCAGACAAGCCAGTCTGCGCCTGGTTGCCGGCGGTCATCAGAAACGACACCGGCAGGCCACGCTTCTGCATGGTCAGATTACAGGCGATGTTGGAGGACTGGGTGATGATCGCAGCGCCCCGCGAGCCAGGCTCTAGTCTCTGACCACCATGCTGGTCGGGCCATAACAGCGCACCGTCGGCATAATTGATCAGGCCATAACAATTTGGCCCGATAATCGGCATATTTCCTGCCGCTTCGATCAGTCTGGCCTGAAGTCCTTCACCTTCGGCATCATAAGCCCCCGTTTCAAGGAATCCGGCTGCGAAACAAATGGCTCCACCGGCGTTTCGTCTCCGTAACGATGCAATAACTTCAAGGGTAAGATGTCGGTTAACGCCGACAAAGGCAGCATCCGGCGCGGCCGGCAAATCGTCGACCGACCGGTAGGCGCGGACGCCGGCAACCTCATCCCTAGTCGGGTGGACCGGCCAGATATCGCCGGCAAAGCCCATCTTTTGGCATTGCTTGACGACAGCGGCAGCCTGCACGCCACCAAAGACGGCGATGGATTTCGGGCGGAGCAGGCGTTCGAGGCGGTTCATGGGGTCCCCTTCCCCTTCTCCTGCCACAACGAAAAAACGGCAGCAGCCATCATCCACCCACTTCCCGCAGCAAGGCCCGCGAAATGATGTGCCGCTGGATCTCGCTCGTGCCTTCCCAAATGCGTTCCACCCGCGCGTCGCGCCAGATGCGTTCCAGCGGCAGGTCATCCATCAGTCCCATGCCGCCATGGATCTGTATCGCCTCGTCTGCGACGAAGGCCAGCACTTCCGTGGCCTTAAGCTTGGCCATGGCCATGTCCTCGTCAGTTACCGTGCCCTGGTCGTATTTCCAGCCAGCCTCGAACACCATCAGATCGGCCGCCTTCAGTTCCGTCGCCATGTCGGCAAGCTTGAACGACACGCCCTGGAATTTGCCGATCTGCTGGCCGAACTGCTGACGCTGCGCCGCATATTCGATCGCATGCCCGAGCGCCCGCTCAGCCCGCCCGAGGCATGTGGCGCCGACCTGCAGGCGTGTCGCACCCAGCCACGAATTGGCCACCTCGAAGCCTTTGTGCACCTCGCCGAGCACTTGTTCCTTGGGCACCCGGCAATCGTCGAATTCGAGGATAGAGTTGGTGTAACCGCGATGCGAGACATTGCGATAGCCGTCGCGAACGTTGAAACCCTTGGTGCCCTTGTCCACGAAGTACGCGGTGATCTTCTTACGTTTGCCGCGCGACGAATCCTCCTCGCCCGACGCCATGAAAACGATGGCGAAGTCGGCGATGTCCGCATGGCTGATGAAATGCTTAGTGCCATTCAGCACCCAGTCGTCGCCATCCTGAACGGCGCTTGCCTTCATGCCGCGCAGATCGGAACCCGCGCCCGGTTCAGTCATCGCGAGGCAGTCGGATTTCTCGCCCCGAATGCAAGGAAACAAATATTTCTCGCGCTGCGCCGGTGTGCCGGCGAGCAGAATGTTGGAGGGTCGCGCCACACAAGTCCAGTGCAGCGCATAGTTGGCCCGGCCGAGTTCCTTCTCGTAGAGCAGCCAGGTCACAGTATCGAGCCCGGCGCCGCCGACCTCGGCTGGCATGTTCGCGGCATAAAGACCGGCGGCGATCGCCTTGGCCTTGAGTTCGGCGATCAAATCGGGACGCAGGTGGCCGCTGCGCTCGACTTCCGCTTCATGCGGGTAAAGCTCGTTCTCAACAAAGGCGCGCGTCGTGTCGACGATAAGTTGCTGTTCTTCGGAAAGGCCGAAATCCATGGCTCAGCCCTTCTTCCCGGCGGCTTTTTTCGTCGACTTTGCAGGCTTTGCCTTCTTTACCGGTGTGGCAGCCTTTGCCTTCTCGGCGGCCTTGGAAGTCGGCTTCTTGCCTGCCAGCTTCGCGAGTTGCTTGGTGTAGTCCTTGTAGAGCGCACCGGCACCCCAACCCCTGCCCCTGTTGGTCTTCGACAGCACATCCATGATGGCTACGAGATTATCGTCACGGATCCGTTCCAATTCCCGAATTGAAAGGTCGCCGGCCTGTTCGTCCGACTGCGTGGCGATCAAGTCGACCAGTTCGTCGTTGAACTCCGGCACGTCCATCAGCTTGGTCCACGGCCATTTCAGCGCCGGCCCGAACTGCGCCATGAAGTGGCGCATGCCGGCCTCCCCGCCGGCGATGCGGTAAACCTGGAACATGCCCATCTGCGCCCAGCGCAGGCCGAAGGAATAGCGCATGATGTCGTCGAGTTCCTCGACGGTGGTGATGCCATCCTTCACCAGCCACAACGCCTCGCGCCAGGCCGCTTCCAGAAGCCGGTCGCCAACGAAGGCCTCGATCTCCTTGCGGATAACCACCGGCTTCATGCCGATCGATGCGTAAATTTCCTTGGCGACCTCGATGGCTTCCGGAAACGTCTGTTCGCCGCCGACGATCTCGACCAACGGCAGCAGGTAGACCGGATTGAACGGGTGGCCGACGACCAGCCGTTCGGGATGTTTTTTCATCGCCACCTGCATGTCGGTCGGCTTGATGCCCGAGGTGGAGGAACCGACAATGCCGTTGGCCGGTGCGTGCAGGTCGATTTCGGCCAGCACCTTGTGCTTCAGGTCGAGCCGCTCCGGTACGCTTTCCTGGATGAAATCGGCGTCGGCAACCGCCTCGGCGATGGTTTTGGCGTAGGTGATTCTGCCTTCCTTCGGCAGACCGCCCGGCAGCATCTGTTTGTAGGCGCGCCGGGCGCCCTTCATCACTTCGCCGACCTTGCGGGAGGCCTCGGGGTCGGGGTCGAAGATCGCAACGTCAATGCCGTTCAGGACCAACCGCGCCACCCAGCCGGCGCCGATAACCCCGCCGCCGATGCAAGCTGCTTTGGTGATGGTCATGCATTTCCTCCGAGGCGGGCTTTGGCAATTTCGGGATCGATGAGCGGCAAACGGACGCCGGCGCAGATGACGGCGGGGTCGTAGGCCTTGCGGGCGAACACGGCCTCGATGGTCGGCCGAAAGTCTTCAATCGTCATAGTGTCGTAGGCAGGATCGAAGCTGGACTGGTCCCAGCGCTCGCAGAACTGGTCGCAATCGTCGAAATAGGCGTGGCCGGCAAACCGGTCGCGCGCATGCGGATTGCCGCCGGTGTGATGGGCGTAATATTTGCGCTGGAAATCGCCGTGCTTTTCCACGACCCAGGTGCACTGCTCGCGCACGAAAGGTTTCAGGATCGCCGCGGCGTATTCGTCGTGGTTGTAGGGGGCGTAGACGTCGCCGATGTCGTGCAGCAGCGCGCAGGCGATCCAGTCGTCATCCGCGCCGTCGCGCCAGGCGCGCGTCGCCGCTTGCAGCGAGTGGCCAAGCCGCGTGATCTGGTAGCCCGACAGGCTTTCGTCCAGCTTCACCAGTGCGTCGAGCAGGCGGTCGGCGGTCTTCGACGCGTATTCGATCTCGTGCGCTTCGAGGAACGCGTAATCCTCGCGGTCCCCGTCCCTCATCGCTGTGAATTTCACGGTCTTCATGGCGACCGCCTCAGGCCGCAACCGGCGCGCGCTTGGTGAGGTTGAGCTTCTTGCGCACTTCCTCGGGGCCGAGCACGCGTGCGCCGAGGTTTTCGATGATGGACACGGCGCGGTCGACGAGTTGCGCGTTGGTGGCGAGCACGCCCTTGTCGAGCCAGAGATTGTCCTCAAGGCCGACGCGGACATTGCCGCCGGCCAGTACCGCAGCCGCGACATAGGGCATCTCGTGGCGGCCGAGCGCGAAGGCTGACCAGGTCCAGTCCTTCGGAACGTTGTTGACCATCGCCATGAAGGTGTTGAGATCGTCCGGCGCTCCCCACGGCACGCCCATGCAGAGCTGCACCAGCGCATCGGGCTTCAACACGCCTTCGCTCACCAACTGCTTGGCGAACCACAGATGACCGGTATCGAACGCCTCGATCTCCGGCTTGACGCCCAGTTCCGTCATCATGCCGCCCATGGCCCGCAGCATGCCCGGCGTGTTGGTCATCACATAATCGGCCTCGGCAAAATTCATGGTGCCGCAGTCGAGTGTGCAGATCTCCGGCAGGCACTGGCGCACATGTTCCATGCGGCTGGCAGCACTACCCATGTCTGTGCCTTTTTCCTTGAGCGGCAGCGGGCTTTCCGGTGGGCCGAACACCATGTCGCCGCCCATGCCGGCAGTCAGGTTGAGCACCATGTCGACACCGGCATCACGGATACGCTCCGTCACTTCGCGGTAGAGGTGCACATCGCGGCGCGGCGCTCCGGTTTCAGGGTCGCGCACATGGCAGTGGACGATCGCAGCACCTGCCTTTGCCACATCGATCGCCGCATCGGCAATCTGCTTGGGCGAACGCGGTACATGCGGGCTGCGGTCCTGGGTTCCGCCGGAACCGGTCACCGCACAGGTGATGAAGACCTCACGGTTCATTTCGAGCGGCATGAAAAGTTCCTCCCGGTTCATGTCAGGGCAAGCATGCCTGACTTGGCAAAAACTGTTTTCCAAATTACGAAGTACAATTGATGAAAAACGAAATCCCGACAATCTTTCTGGCGGAGCGCGCGCCGCTCAAGGTGACGCTGCTGGTCTTGTCCGGCTCATCGCTGATGTGTGTTGCATCGGCCGTCGATCCGTTGCGCGCCGCCAACCGCGTATCCGGCGAGACAATGTTCGACTGGAAGACCGTTTCCCTCGACGGCCAGCCCGCCATTACGACAAGCGGCCTGCCGATTGCGGTCGGCGGACGGTTCGAGCCGTCGGAAAAGACCGATGTGCTGGTGCTCGTCGGCGGCTTCGGCACGCGCGATCACGTAGCACCGGGCCTGATCTCGGGAATACGGCAAGTAGCCAAGGCTGCACGCGCCTGCGGCGGCGTCGAGGCCGGCACCTGGTTGCTCGGACGGGCGGGATTGCTGGAGGGGCGCAAGGCCACAACCCACTGGGAAGACATGGAAGATTTTACCGCGGCCTTTCCTGGCGCCGATGTCCGGCCCGACCGCTATGTCATCGACGGGCCGGTGTTCACCACGGGCGGCGCTTCGCCCACCTTCGACCTGATGCTGCACCTGATCCGCACGCGGCTCGGCATGGCCGTTGCGCTCGATGTCGCCAGCGTCTTCATCTACGACCAAGCCAAGGCCGCGACCGACGCGCAGCCGTTGGTTTCACTGGGGCGGCTCGACGGCTACGATCCGCGCCTGGCGCAGGCGATACGGCTGATGGAAGCACATGTCGACGAACCGCTGACTGTCGCCGCGATCGCCAAGCGGACGGGTGTGACGGCCCGCGCACTTGAGATGATCTTCCGTAAGTCGATCGGCGAGACGCCCGGAGCCTATTACCTAAGGCTGCGGCTAAACGCGGCCCGCCGGCTGGTGCTGGATACGCGCGTCGCGATGGCCGACATCGCGGCACGCACCGGCTTTTCCTCGGCTGCGGCCTTCTCAAGGGCCTTTTCGAAAACTTTCGGCGAGGCTCCGGTGCGCCTGCGGCGGCGATAGAGCGGAGGATTAGGCGGCCTGCCGATGATTGTCGTTGCCGATCAGCAGGCGCATGCGCTTCGCCAGTTCTGTCTGCAGGCGACCGGCAACGGCACGGTCGACCGCATCGGATTCGCTTGATTTCTCATCCGGCAAAGAGAGCAGCAGATCGACGATCGAATCGATTGCGAGGCGAGGTGCGACCGCGCTGATCCGGAATTCGTTGTCTTGATGTGCCATGATTTGCCTCCTCTCTCGTGCGGAACGATTAATGGTCGTCCCGCACGGCGCATTGAAGGCCGGATAAAGGCAATTGAAAGGCGCCCGGATGAAGTTTTCTTAACAGCGCAATAAGGATCGACACCCGGCTATCGATCTGAAATCGCGCCATGTTTCCATCACACCATCGGCTTTTCGAAAGATATCGTGGTGGCCCGCTGTCTCATGCGTGATCGGCATAGCGGACCGGCTCGACCGAACCCAGGAGACCGATATAGAGAGCCTCTTAAACATACCGGTTGACGATATTCTCCAGCAGTTCCTGGCGGCCGGATTTCGGCTGCGGCTCGATCTTCTTCTTGACGACGCGCTCGGCGATCTCTTCCAGCGTGCGCTTGCCGGCAAGCATCGCCTTGCCTTCGGCCGACTTCCAGCCGGCGTAGCGCTCCTCCAGCGGCCCGGACAGCGCCTTGTCCTCGATCATGCTTGCCGCTGCCTTCAGCCCGCGCGCGCAGCAATCCATGCCGCCGATATGGGCGATCAGCAGGTCCTGCGGATCGAGCGACTGGCGTCGCAGCTTGGCGTCGAAATTGGTGCCGCCGGTCTTGAAGCCGCCGCCCTGAAGCACGTGGTAGTAGGCCAGCGCCATCTCCGGCACGTTGTTGGGGAACTGGTCGGTGTCCCAGCCCGACTGGTAGTCGTTGCGGTTCATGTCGATCGAGCCGAAGATGCCGAGCGCATTGGCCAGCGCCAGTTCGTGCTCGAAGGAGTGCCCGGCCAGGATGGCGTGGCCCTGCTCGATATTGACCTTGACCTCGTTCTCCAGCCCGAACTTCTTCAGGAAGCCGTAGACCGTCGCCACATCGTAATCATACTGGTGCTTGGTCGGCTCCTGCGGCTTCGGCTCGATCAGGATGGTGCCCTTGAAGCCGATCCTATGCTTGTAGTCGACCACCAGCGACAGGAAGCGGCCGGCCTGTTCCTGCTCGCGCTTCAGATCGGTGTTGAGCAGGGTTTCGTAACCCTCGCGGCCGCCCCACAACACGTAGTTCTCGCCCTTGAGCCGCTTGGTGACGTCGATGCATTTCTTCACCGTCGCGGCGGCGATAGGCAAACACGTCGGGATCGGGGTTGGTCGCCGCGCCGGACATGAAGCGGCGGTTCGAGAACAGGTTGGCCGTGCCCCAGAGCAGCTTGACGCCGGTCTTCTTCTGCTTTTCGGCGAAGTAGTCGGCGATCTCGTCGAGGCGCGCAGCGCTTTCGGCGAAGGTCGACGCTTCCGGCCGCACGTCGGCATCGTGGAAGCAGTAGATAGGGAACGCCGAGCAGCGAGAACATCTCGAAGGCGACGTCGGCCTTCAGCTTGGCGCTTTTCCATCGTCTCGCCGAACCAGGGTCGCTCGAAGGTCTGGCCGCCGAACGGATCGCCGCCCGGCCACGCGAAGGAATGCCAGTAGGCGACGGCGAAGCGCAGATGGTCTTCGAGGCGCTTGCCGGCGACGACCTCGTCCGGGTTGTAGAAGCGATAGGCGAGCGGGTTGGTGCTTTCCGGTCCTTCATACTTGATCTTGCTTGATGTCGCCGAAAAAACCGGTGCTCACGATCGACGCTCCTCTGATTGCTGGATAGAGCGCGCGATAGCGCTGATAGGCGTCGGCAAACGCGCTCGGTCAGCGCTGCGATCGGGCTCGATGCGTCTCGGCCGTCTCCGGCGGGGTGCAGACCGCGAGCGGATCGGCATGTCTCGGCGGCGATCAGGCCGAGCCGGGCCGCGCCGAACGCCGCGCCGAAATCGCCGTCGGCCGGAAGGTCGACCGGAATGCCGAGCGCGGTGGCGATCGCCTTCAGCCAGTAGCGCGAGCGCGAGCCGCCGCCGATCGCGGTCACCCGCGACGAGCTCGGTGCCGGCGGCCTTCAGCGCTTCGAGGCTGTCGCGGAAGGCGAAGGCGACGCCTTCGAGCACGGCCTGCGTCAGGACGGCGCGATCCGATTCGTGGCCGAGCCCGGTGAACGAGCCGCGGATGGCGGCGTCATTGTGCGGCGTGCGCTCGCCCGAAAGATAGGGCAGGAACGAGACGCCGCTCGGCGCCTTGAGCTCGTCGCCGAGCTCGCCTGTCAGTTCGCTCTGCGTTCTTGCCGGTGACTTCCGACAGCCAGTTCAGCGAATTCGTCGCCGACAGGATGACGCCCATCTGATGCCAGGCGTCCGGCAGGGCGTGGCAGAAGGTGTGCACCGCGCTTTGCGGATTGGGCAGGTAGGCGCCGTTGGCGGCAAACAGCACGCCGGACGTGCCGAGCGACACGAAGGCCGCGCCCGGCTTCACCGTGCCCATGCCGCAGGCGGAGGCCGCATTGTCGCCGGCCCCGCCGGCAACGACGACGCCTGGATGCCATGCCCCATTTCGCGGCGAGTTCGGCGCGAAGCGTGCCGCCGGCCTGGGTGCCTTCGACCAGCGACGGCATCTGCCGCTCGTCGAGATCGGTCGCGGCAAGCAGGTCCGGCGACCAGCTGCGCGGCGCGCGACGTCGAGCCAGGAGGTGCCGGCCGAATCCGACATTTCGGAAATGTACTCGCCGGTCAGCCACAGCCGAAGGATAGTCCTTGGGCAGCAGCACCTTGCGCGACTTTGCGCGAAGATCTCCGGCTCGTTGTTCTTCACCCAGAGCAGCTTCGGCGCGGTGAAGCCCGGAAAGACGATGTTGCCGGTGAGCTGCCGGAAGCGCGGATTGGCGTCGAGTTCCGCCGCCTCAGCGTGGCTGCGCGTGTCGTTCCACAGGATGCAGGGCCGCAGCACCTTGTCGCCTGCGTCGATCAGCGTCGCGCCATGCATCTGGCCGGAAAGGCCGATGCCGCTGCACGGCGGCGAGTTCCTTGGCGATGCGACCGCCTTCAGCTTGCCGACCGCCTCCTCGGTCGCCCTGCATCCAATGCGCCGGATCCTGCTCGGACCAGCCGGGATGCGGACGCGACACATCGAGGGCGCCATTGGCGGAGCCGACCGTGCGCTGCGCGCGTCGATCAGCAGCGCCTTGACGCCCGACGTGCCGAGATCGAGCCCGAGATACATCGCGTTCCTCCCGGCAGCCCGCTTCCGGCAACAGCCATTCGGCCATCCTAGGCCGCCCATCTCGAATGTCGAGGCGGCAGTTCCTCCTGAATTGAAGCTTCATAGCGAAAATCGCCTGCTCGCGCAAGCACGCGAATCACCGTTCGACGTATATTTTTTTCGCGCCTCGAAATAATCCTGACGTTGGCGTGTTCGAAGCTAGCACGCACCGCGCCGTTGCCTCCAAGGCGCCTGGAACCAGATTTTCAAACAGCCGGAGAAGGCAACCAGATTTCGTCAATGCGCTCCAATTTGGAATTTCTTGCCGAACAACGGGAACAATATCGAACCGCGTCGCGCATTATCATTCTCTACAAATTCACTAGAGTTATCGTCAGCATCAAACGGAGGCAGTCAATGACCCGATCGCTTTCACCGAACGCTTCTTGCCGGCCTTCTCGCCGGCGCCGTGCAATTCGGCGTCCTCGGCTTCGCATTCGCCGACACGACCATCCTCAACGTCTCCTATGACCCGACCCGCGAGCTCTACAAGGATTTCAACGAGGCCTTCGCCGCCAAGTGGAAGGCCGACACCGGCGAGACGGTGACCATCCAGCACGTCGCATGGCGGCTCGGGCAAGCAGGCGCGCGCGGTCATCGACGGGCTCGACGCCGACGTCGTGACGCTGGCGCTGCGAAAGCGACATCGACGCGATCGTCGAGAACTCGAAGAAGATCAATCCCGACTGGCGCACGCGCCTGCCCAACAACTCCTCGCCCTATACCTCGACGATCATCTTCCTGGTCCGCAAGGGCAACCCGAAAGGCATCAAGGACTGGGGCGACCTGATCAAGGAAGGCGTCGAGGTCATCACGCCGAACCCGAAGACCTCCGGCGGCGCGCGCTGGAACTATCTCGCCGCATGGGCGTGGGCCAACACCCAGTTCGGCGGCGACGAGGCAAGATCAAGGAATACGTCGCGCAACCTGTACGCCCATGTTCCGGTGCTCGACACCGGCGCGCGCGGCTCGACGGTGACCTTCGCCGAGCGGGCCTGGGCGACGTGCTGCTGGCCTGGGAGAACGAGGCCTATCTGGCGCTCGACGAGTTCGGCGCCGACCAGTTCGACATCGTCTTCCCGCCGCACTTCGATCCTGGCCGAGCCGCCGGTCGCGGTGGTCGACGCCAATGTCGATGCCAAGGGCACGCGCAAGGTCGCCGAAGCCTATCTGAACTACCTCTATTCCGAGGAAGGCCAGCGGCTCGCCGCCAAGCATCACTACCGGCCGTCGAAGCCCGAACTGGTGCCGGCCGACGAGTTGCAGAAGCTGCCCGAGCTGAAGCTGGTCTCGATCGACGACCCGATCTTCGGCGGCTGGGCGAAGGCGCAGCCTTATCATTTCGGTGATGGTGGCATATTCGACCAGATCTACAAGCCGGCCCAGTAAGGGACGTTCCAGGATTCCATGACACAGCTCCCGCTTCGGCGGGGTGGCAATTCAGACAGCCGAGCGTCATTCCGGGTTTCGGACTGACGCTCGGCTTCTCGCTTGCCTACCTGACGCTCATCATCCTGATCCCGCTTGTCCGGGCTGGTCTGGCGCTCGGCCGCGCTGGGCTGGTCCGATTTCTGGGCGATCGCCACCGACCGCCGGACGCTGAAGGCGCTGGAGATCAGCTTCGGCGCCTCGCTGATCGCGGCCGCCGTCAACGTCGTGTTCGGCACGATCGTCGCCTGGGTGCTGGTCCGCTACAACTTCCCGGGCCGGCGCATCGTCGATGCCATGGTCGACCTGCCCTTCGCGCTGCCGACCGCCGTCGCCGGCATCGCGCTCACCACGCTCTACGCGCCGAACGGCTGGATCGGCGCACTGCTGGCGCCGCTCGGCATCAAGGTCGCCTACACGCCGCTCGGCATCATCATCGCGCTGGTCTTCATCGGCCTGCCCTTCGTCGTGCGCACCGTGCAGCCGGTCATGGAAGAGATCGACAAGGAGCGTCGAGGAAGTGGCCGCCACACTCGGCGCAACGCCGCTTCCAGACCATCTGGCGGGTCCTGCTTCCCGGGCCTCGCGCCGGCGATCGTGACCGGCTTCGCGCTTGCCTTCGCGCGCGCCGTCGGCGAATACGGCTCGGTCATCTTCATCGCCGGCAACCTGCCCTTCATGTCCGGAGATCGCGCCGCTGCTGATCGTCATCAAGCTCGAGGAGTACAATTATGCCGCCGCCACCGCGATCGCCACGATCATGCTGGTGCTTGTCTTTCGTCATGCTGCTGGTCATCAACCTCCTGCAGTCGTGGAGCCGCAAGCGTTATGGCTGATGGCGCAACCGCGTCACCGTTCGCCACGAGCCGCGCTTTCGCTCGGCCGTCACCGAAACGCCGGCCGCCCGCTACATGCTGATGGCGATCGCCTTCGCTCTTCCTCGGCATCTTCCTGCTGCTGCCGCTGATCGTCGTCTTCGATCGAGGCCTTCAGAAAGGCGCCGGCGCACTTCGCCGAAGCGCTGGCCGATCCCGACACGTTGTCGGCGATCAGGCTGACGCTGCTGGTCGCGGCGATCGCCGTGCCGCTCAACCTGGTCTTCGGCGTCGCCGCCGCCTGGGCGATCGCCAAGTTCGAGTTCAAGGGCAAGGCATTCCTGATCACGCTGATCGACCTGCCCTTCTCGGTGTCGCCGGTGATTTCCGGCCTCGTCTACGTGCTGCTGTTCGGCGCCGGCAGCGTGCTTGGGCCCTGGCTGAAGTCGCACGGCGTCGAAATCCTGTTCGCCGTGCCGGGCATCGTGCTCGCCACGATCTTCGTCACCTTCCCGTTCGTCGCGCGCGAACTGATCCCGCTGATGCAGGAACAGGGCACCGGCGACGAGGAGGCCGCGCATCTCGCTCGGCGCCAGCGGCTGGCAGACCTTCTGGTATGTGACGCTGCCCAACATCAAATGGGGCCTGCTCTACGGCGTGCTGCTCTGCAACGCGCGCGCCATGGGCGAGTTCGGTGCGGTTTCGGTGGTGTCGGGCCACATACGCGGCCTCACCAACACCATGCCGCTGCATGTCGAAATCCTCTACAACGAGTACAACGCCGTCGGCGCCTTCGCCGTCGCCTCGCTGCTGGCCGGGCTAGCGCTCGTCACGCTGGTCTTGAAAACACTTGCTGGAAATGCGCTACGGCGACGATATAGCCGCGACGCGCGGGCATTGATGAATCAAGGGTTGGTGAATGGAAGTACGCGTCGTCAACGTGCGCAAGGAGTTCGACCGCTTTCCGGCGCTGCGCGACGTCTCGCTGGACATTCGCTCCGGCGAACTGATCGCGCTGCTGGGGCCGTCCGGCTCCGGCAAGACGACGCTGCTGCGCCTGATCGCCGGCCTTGAGCGGCCGACCGAGGGCGCGATCTTTTTCGGCGACGAGGATGCTTCGCTGAAGACCGTGCAGGAGCGTAACGTCGGCTTCGTCTTCCAGCACTACGCGCTGTTCCGCCACATGACCGTCGCGGAAAATATCGGCTTCGGCCTGAAGGTCAGGCGCCACAACCGTCCCCCGGACGCCGAGATCAGGCGGCGCGCTTCCGAACTGCTCGACCTCGTCCAGCTGACCGGGCTCGAAAAGCGCTATCCCGCGCAGCTTTCCGGCGGCCAGCGGCAGCGCGTGGCGCTTGCGCGCGCGCTTGCCATCGAGCCGCGCGTGCTTTTGCTCGACGAGCCGTTCGGCGCGCTCGACGCGCAGGTCAGGCGCGAACTGCGCCGCTGGCTGCGCGAGATCCATGACAAGACCGGCCACACCACGGTGTTCGTCACCCATGACCAAGAAGAGGCGCTGGAACTTGCCGACCGCGTCGTGGTGATGAGCCAGGGCCGTATCGAGCAGGTCGGCACCGCCGACGACGTCTACGACACGCCAAACTCGCCTTTCGTCTTCTCCTTCATCGGCGAATCCAGCATGCTGCCGGTCAAGGTCGAGAAAGGTGAGGTCTGGATCGCCGACCGTGCTATCGGCATAGCGGCCCCGGACACCCCGGACGGCGAAGCTTCCCTTTATTTCCGGCCGCACGACATCGAACTCCTCGAGGGTTCCGGCGGATGCATCGCCGGAACAGTGGCTGCCAGCCGCCGCGTTGCCGGCACCCGCCATGTCGAACTGGAAGTGGGCGGCGACAGGCAGCGCGTGGAACTTGAAATACCCACATCGCACCCTGCTTCCGAAAAGACCCGCATCGCCTTCCGGCCGAAAAAGTGGAAGCTTTTCCCGGCTGCGGGCTGATTTTCGCCGGTGCTTGCAGGTGAAAACTTAAGCCATTTCTCCTGCACGCCTGACGAACAGCGCTGCCAGCGGACTGTCGGGACGGGCGGAAAGCCGCTCCGCGGCAAGCGCCGACGCCAAGGCCTTCTGGCCGGAGCGCAACGACGCCTCGATCAACGTCAAGTCGATGACGTCGCGTTGGGCATGGCTGCCGCCAAAACGGTAGGCAACGTCGCGCACCGGACGCATCAGCCGCACCGTCTCCGCAAAATCGCCGTCGCCGAAAGCCTTGATGGCAAGCGTTACGGGATAGCCGACATCGCGTGTGAACGATGCGTTGTCGTCACCCACCAGCATCGCCTCGCATTGCGTTTCCAGAAGATCCCGGGCGGCACTCGACAGGCCGGCTCCGACGAAAGCCATCATCGCATGCGCATCATTGAAAGCGTAGTTGCCGGCCTTTGCCTTGGGCTCCCAATTCCGCGCGACCGCTGCCCAGCGGCCCCCAACATCGTGGCCGCCGAGATGGAGACGCCAAAGGATCGCCGACGCATCGACCATGTTGAGGGCGAGTGTTGATCGAGCGCCGAATATCGGCCCGTCGAATAACGCCAATACTTCGTCGACCTCGCCGAGATCGTAATGAAACAGCGCCAGATGCCACCAGTTATGCACCTGGAGAAAACTCTCGTTCGACCAGTTTTCGGGATTGGCGCGCATCCAGGCGATGCCCTCGCGCTGGCGACTCTGCATTTCCATGACATGGGCCACCGCATGCTGCGCCCAACCGTCGCGCGGCTCGATTTCGGTCGCGCGGCGGCCGGCGGCTTCGGCGCGGGCATAGTCGCCGGTCTCTTCAAATCCGAAAGCCTGCATGCCGAGTATCGCATGATAGCCCGGCATACTCTCGCTCCAGGCTGGCATGGCGCGTGCAAGGCGATCACGCAGCATGCGCGAGTTACCGGTAAAGAAATCGATCTGATGGCCGGCCTGCAACGCCAGCGCATCGAGCGGTTCGTCGATGGTCAGATCCTCCAGTATTCTGCCAGCCTCGTGCCAGCGCCCACCGGCAAGCCGTCCAAGCGCCGCGACATGCCGGGCCTCGCGCCCGCTTGCCGAAAGTTCCGCGGCGGCTGAATGGGCCGCTATCGCGACGCCCATCGCCTCGCGCTCCGTCGACAGGCCATAAAGATATCCCTTCAGTACATGCGCCATGACGAAGCCTGGATCGGCGTCGATCGCCGCATTTACCGAAGCGACGGGGTCGCCGATGAAGCATTGCAACTGATGCAACGCGCGTTCGTAGTGTGCCAAGCTCTGCTGCCCGGCGCCCGAAAGCGATAGGCCGACAGCATCACGAATGTTCATTCGCCTTCTCCCGGCACGATTTTCCGTGATCAGCATCGCTTGCGAGCAGATGATGTTGAAGACTGCCCACAGGCGGGTCTGCGTTGGCGCTGAGGTGCCCAATTGCCCCATGTGACCATTTCGCCACGCCGGGCGTGCGATTGGCACGTGCCTGCAAATTCACATTGATCAAAATCTGCCTCTGCGACATCCTCTCCATGGGCGGTGCGGCGGCTGGGTGGACCAGAAAGGTTTCACGATTGCGCCAACCGTCGATCGTTTCCCTGCAACTGCGTCCGCTTACACTTTCAAATTCCAGTTGCGACCGGGCTTCCTGGCATCACGCGGTTACCGTCGTCTTGGCGGGGGGAGTGATCGGAGGCCTCCTCCTGTGCCTTGCCACCCGCCAAGCCTACGCCGATTGTCAGCCGAACCCGCCGGCGGGTGGGGCAACGGTCATATGTGCTGGGCCTGCTCCCACAACCATACCCGTAAACGCGCCAGCGGCAACCGACGTTACGGTCAACATCAACACTGACGCCACGATCACCGGAACGGGCCCGCTGATCTTCCTCGGCGACAGCGCGCGCATTACCAACAACGGCAGCATACAGGTAACTTCGACGGGCAGTGGCGCCGTCGGCATCATCGCCAACGCCAACAGTATTGTCCGCAACTTCGGCACGATCGCTACAAGCGGCTTCAATTCGCTGAGCGCCTTTTCCATCGGCGACAATGTGGTCCTGCGCAACGAAGTGGGGGCGCAGATTTCCATCGCAGGCGATCTCGCCGCTGGACTTCTTATCGGCGGCGGTAACAACAGCACGCTGTTTAACGCGGGCCGCATCACGCTGAACACCTTCCAGGGCGGTGGGCTGTTCGCGCAGGAGGGCAGCGGCCACGTCCTGGTGAATGCAACCACCGGCGTGATCGTATCCAACCTGGATTTCGCCTTCGGGATCAACGGCCAGCGCGGATTGGCCCCAGGGGCCGGAACCAATTTCCTCCTGCTCAACGAGGGCACCATCATCACCCGGGGCCAAGCCTCGCATGGCTTGCTCCTGAACGAGCTTACCAGTTCCACGGCAATCAATTCGGGTTCAATCACCACGTCCGGCGGCAGTTCGGAAACCGTGAATCGCGCCTTCGGAATGTTCTCGTTCGAAGGTGGTGGGAATACTTTGCTCAACACTGCCACAGGGATCATCAATTCAAGTGGGCTTGGCTCAAGCGGCATCGAGATGCTCGGCGGCACCGGCAATTTGCTGCGCAACGAGGGTACGCTCAACATCAGCGGTGCGGGCGCGCACGGCATCTATGTTCTGTCTGGCACGGCAAACACACTCGACAACCGGGGCACGCTCAACATCACAGGACCGCGTGGAAATGGTTTACGTACCGACGATGGTGGCAACACGCTGCTCAACAACGGCAATATCCTCGTTGGCGGAAGCGACGCGTTCGGCGTCTTCATGCAGGGCACCGCCAATACGCTGACCAACAGCGGCACTATCAGAGCTACAGGCGTCAACGCCGACGGGGTCGTGTCCAACACGGTGGCAGGCAATTTTGCCGTCACCATCGACAACAGCGGCTCCATCGTCAGCGACCGTCGCTTCGCCGTGCGCGGCGTCAACGGCCAGGAAACAGTGATCAATTCAGGCTTGATCGGCAGCGGGGCGGGCACCGCAATCGACCTTCGTGCTGGCAATGACTCGGTGATCCTGCGCACCGGCTCACAGATCAACGCCCTGGCAGATGGCGGAACCGGTTCCGACCGCGTCATCCTACAAGGGACAGGTACCGCCACGAACGAGTTCCGGAACTTCGAGACGCTCAGGATGACCGGCACCGACTGGACGTGGCTGGGCAGCGGGACTTTCCTCGACACCCAGATCGAGAGTGGCGTGCTGCGGGTCAACGGCCTTCTGACCAGTCCCGTGACGGTGCAAGCGGGAACCACATTGGCCGGAACCGGCATGGTCGACGGCAGTGTGATTAGCCAGGGCGTGGTTTCGCCGGGCAACTCCATCGGCACGCTGACGATCAACGGCAACTATGTCGGACAGGGCGGCACGTTGCTGATCGAATCGGTGCTCGGCGACGACAGCTCGCCTTCGGATAAGCTGGTGGTCAGTGGCGGCGTCGCCAGCGGCTCCACCCCGATGCTGGTAGTCAATGTTGGCGGAACGGGCGCGCTGACGACCGGCAACGGCATTCCTGTTGTCGAGGCGGTCAACGGTGGCACGACGGCGCTCGATGCCTTCATGCTTGCCGGGCGCGTCGCGGCAGGCCCGTACGAGTATGTCCTGTATCGCGGCGGCCTCGATGTCGGCACCGAAGCGGACTGGTTTCTGCGTTCGACTGCTCCACCAGTTCCCGAACCGGCTCCGCAACCCGAGCTAGGCGTGCCCGATCCGCCGCCACCGGGCGAGCCCGTCCCGCCGCCCGGCTCGCCGCCACCCCCGCCTGTGCCGGCGCCGACCGCCTTTCCCCCACTCGGATCGACGCCACCTGGTCTGACGCCGCCGACGGCGTTTCCGCCTATCGTGCCGGCACCTGGTCGCGCCGTTTCGCCGCCGACGCCTGGAGCGACACGGGTCGTCGCCGACGTGGTGCCGCTCTATCGTGTCGAGGTTCCCACCTATGCGGCTATCCCGCCGGTCGCCCATCATCTCGCACTATCGACGCTGGGTACCTTCCATGAACGGCGCGGCGAGCAATCGTTGCTTGACGGCGCCGGCTACCTGCCGGCGACCTGGGGCCGTGTTTTCGGCCAGGACGTCGAGATGAAATGGGAGGGCACCGTGTCGAGCAGTTTCGATGGCACCTTGTTCGGCTTCCAGGCCGGTCAGGATTTGGTCGGCTGGGAATCGGATGGCGGCCATCGTGATCGCGTCGGCTTGCTTGTCGGCTATGCGCGCATGAACGGCGATCTGAAGGGCCAGGCGCTCGGCTGGAACGATCTGGCTGTCGGAGAGATCGACGCCGACAGCACCAGCCTGGGCGGCTATTGGACGCATATCGGTCCGAACGGCTGGTATCTGGACGGCGTCGTCATGGGGACCTGGTTCGGCGGCGATTCAAGATCGCTGGCAGGCGTCGGCATCGATATCGACGGGACCGGTGTAACCGCTTCTCTCGAAGGAGGCTATCCCGTCGCACTGACGCCGGAATGGACATTGGAGCCTCAAGCCCAACTCATCTGGCAGCATGCGTCGATGGACGACCAGGCTGACCGCTTTTCCACCGTCAGGTTCGATTCCGACGACGCGGTGACTGGCCGGCTCGGTTTTCGTCTGCAGGGCAATTTTGATACCGCCGCAGCAACCTTCCTGCCCTACTTCAAGGCCAATCTCTGGCACAATTTCGACGCCGACCAGCGCATCAATTTCGGCGCAACTCCGATCGTCACCGAAATCGGCGGAACCTCGCTCGAAATCGGCGGCGGTGTCGTTGCAAAGCTCACAGATGCGACGAGCATCTTTGCCACGGCCGACTACACCACCAATCTCGGGGGCGAGAAGACCCGGGTGTTCGACGGCAATATCGGCCTCAGCGTGAAGTGGTAGCCGCTGGCAGTGACAAGATAACATGCCGGCGGCTACCGCTGCCGGCATTTCGAATCAGTTGCCGGATCGCATGGCGGCCGTGGCGATGCCGGCCCCGACCAGAAGGGTGCCACCAGTTTTGTTGAAGATGCCGATGGCGCGCGGATTGCGAACAACGTTGCGGGCGCGCGCAGCGACCAGTGCGTAGCCGAACGCATTGGCGAAGGCCAGCATCAGGAACGTCGCCTCGAAGATCAGCATCTGCGTGAAGAAATCCGCCGAGTGATCAAGGAACTGCGGCAGGAAGGCCACGAAGAAGGTGATGCTCTTCGGGTTGAGAGCCGTGACTAGCCAGGCGTGGCCCATCATCCTGGCCGCAGAGGCCGCATCAGCGCGCGGCTTGGCGTCGAGTGCCCCGCCGGCGCGGAAAAGCTTGACACCGAGATAGACCAGATAGGCCGCGCCGACCCATTTCAGCACCGTAAAGACGGTAGCAGACGTCATTAGCAGTGCCCCGATGCCCAGCATCGACAGCGTCATCGCGGTGAAGTCGCCGAGCGCCACGCCGACAGCCATCGGCAGTGCGGTGCGCCAGCCCTGTCCCAGCGCATAAGAAACGACAAGAAGGATGGTCGGGCCAGGGATGACCAGAAGCACGGCGGAAGCAGCCGCGAAGGCGACCCAGGTTTCGCCTGTTCATCCGTTGAGCTTCAGATGCTCGTACTGGGCTCGAAGCTTCGGGTCCGTGGCGTCGGCCGGCCGAAGTCCTGCACGACCAGGTGACTGTCGCTTTTGTGGTAATCGACACCGATGTGATAATCGTCGGATGCAGTCATGCTTTGCCTTCCTTCCATGAGTTCTTCCGAACCCAGGAAAGGTAAGCCAAACGGCGCAAAGCGTGACTGTCCCAAGACCATCTGCATCTCAGCGATCCGTTCTCTCGGTGGGTGCGGCCTCTTTCATGCCACCTCCTTTCAAAGAAAAGGATAAATCCCTTGGTCTCTGCCGATGTAAAGAGGGAAAATCACGCGTGCGCTACGGCCTGCTCTGCCTGATATAGGCTTCGGCGATTTCGCGCATCGTTTCCATGTCCAAACTGTCGCCGTGGCCACCGTGTACGACGCGCACCGGCAAACGGGCGATGCGCGCCATCGTGGCGCGGTAGGCCTCGCGGTCGCTGTCCGCCAGCTCATCGTAAAGTTCACCCTGGTAGATCGCATCGCCGCTGAAAAATAAGCCGTCCTTTTCGTCCAGCAGCCCCATCGAACCTGGCGAATGACCGGGTAGATGCAGTATGCGGAAGATGCGGTCGCCGATGTCTACCAGGTCGCCGTCGTCGAGCATCCGTGTGAGTGGCGCCGGGTGCAACGCATAGCCCTTCTTGTTCCAGTTTTCAGAGGGCAGGCGCGAGACTGGCTCCGTCAGCACACGAAACATGTCGGCGTAAGTCACCTTGTCGTTCATCGTCGCGAAGACTGGCGCCTCGATCCTCGGGCCAAGACGGTTGGCAAACTCATGCAGCGAACCGACATGGTCGACATGCGCATGTGTGGCGACCGCCATTACCGGTTTTCCGGGTATGAGGTCGAGCGCCGCCGAGAGAATGCCGAGACCCATGCCGGTATCGACAATGAGGTCGGCGTCGCGGCCTCGCAGATGCCAGATGTTGGAGCGGAAAACATCATGCACATACGGTTCGTCGAACACGCTCAGATCGTCGTCGATCCGCCGCTTGCGAAACCAGTTTTCATGCATCTCGATCGCACCATTCCAGAACGCGGTTAACGCAGCAGTGCGCTGCGTTCAGGCTTTTTCAACCATGAATCGACATGATCGCGAAATTCTCAACGGTGAGGTTATCCGCGTGTCGCGTTTGTTTCCTGCGTCCAAGTCCACCCCACAAATAGCCGACGTACAAGCATCAGTCTCCCGGCGCACAGTGTTGACCGGCCTCGGCATCCTCGGTCTCGGTGGCGCCGCAGGCTGCTCCAGCACGATGGACATGCCGGCCTTGCAGCTCGACACAACCACGACGGGCGCGATCCGGCCACAGATCAGCGTCGATCGCAACATCACAGACAACGGCACCATGTATGCCTCGCTCAATGACAACGGCTTCGTCGTGCCGGCGATCCCCTACGAGAAGATCAAGCCGGAATTCCGCCGCCAGATCGTCGTCGACCCGACCGGCGAGGCGCCGGGCACGATCGTCGTGAACCTCAGCGAGCGGCATCTCTACTGGGTACAGGAAGGCGGCGAAGCGATCCGCTACGGCGTCGGCATCGGCAAGGCCGGTTTTGAATGGAACGGTCGCGCGGTCATCCAATACACCAAGCAATGGCCGACCTGGACGCCGCCCAAGGAGATGATCGCGCGCAAGCCGGAGCTGGTGAAATGGGCGGCCGGCCAACCGGGTGGCCTCGACAACCCGCTCGGCGCGCGCGCGCATTACATCTACAAGGACGACCAGGACACCGGCTATCGCGTGCATGGCTCGCCGGAATGGTGGACCATCGGCACGCAGGCTTCGTCGGGTTGCGTGCGGATGATCAATCAGGACGTCATCGACCTGTACAACCGGGTCAAGGCCTCACCCACGAAAGTCCCGATCGTCGTCGCGTAACCAGCCACGCCAATAGCGGGGACAAGCTAGGCGAACAGGCTGGTTGCGCTCACCTTTCGCCATCTCTCTCCAAGCCTATCGCATCTTCCGTTGCATCGGGCCGGAAGACAGGCGAATGTGCCCATCAATCGCATCGGGAGATTTGCCTATGCCTCGCACTTTTGTCATCGCGCAGGGCGGCGGCCCAACCGCCGTCATCAACCAGACTCTGGCCGGCGCGGTGGCCGAGATCGAACGACGTTACCCCGATGCGAGGATCCTGGGCTCCCGCCACGGTGTGCGCGGCATCCGCGACGGCGACTATGTCGACTTTTCCGACGTGCCGCCCGAACGCATGCGGGCGATCGGCAGGACTCCGGGTGCGGCCCTCGGCAGCACCCGCGACAAGCCGGATGCCGCCTATTGCGAACTGGTGTTCAAAGGCTTGCAGAAAGTCGGCGCCGACGCCTTCATCTATATCGGCGGTAACGACACCGCGGGCACGCAGCAGATCTTGTCCGACGCGGCTGGCGGCGCAATCGCCTTCGTCCACGCTCCGAAGACCATCGACAATGACCTGGTCGAAAACGATCATACGCCGGGTTTCATCTCGGCCGGCGAGTTTGTCGCCGGTGCGTTCCGCAGCGTCGACCTCGATTTCCGCGCCCTGCCCGGCGTCTATGTCGGCATCGTCATGGGCCGCCACGCCGGCTTCCTCACCGCCGCGGCGGCCGCATGGCGCGACGACGAGGATGACGGGCCTCACCTCATCTATGTGCCGGAGCGCCCCTTTTCAGTGCCGCGTTTCATCGACGACGTGCGCTCGACGCTCGACAAGTACAAACGCTGCATCGTCGCGGTTTCCGAGGGCGTAACGACCGAGGACGGACGCGCGCTGGTCGAGAGCCTGGTGCCGGCCGACAAGCTCGAACGCGACGCGCACGGCAACATCAAGCTGTCTGGCAGCGACCTCAACATGGCCTTCGAGCGCGCTCTGGCCGAAGGCCTGCCGGGTAAACGCGCGCGCGTCGACGCGCTTGGCTACATGCCGCGCGGCTATATCGGCGCCATCAACGAGACCGATTCCCGCGAAGCCTACGAAGCCGGCGTTTTTGCCGTCGATACGGCCGAGCGCGGCGGCGGTTCGGTGGCGTTGCAGGTCGAGAACGACAAGACCGTGATGAGACGGGTTGCGCTGTCGGCGGTCGCCGGCAAAACCCGCCATATGCCCGACGATTTTCTGCTGCCCGATGTGGGCCAGCTTTCGGCAGCAGGCATGGCCTATCTCAATCGGCTTATCCCCGAAAAATACAAGATCGGCCGGCCGTTCGTGTAGACTGCGGCGTACATTGCCCCGCGCCAGCTACCTCTTGGTCTCTTCGCCGAAGTCAATAAAAAGCCGCCCGGCAGGGGCGGCTTTTTCATTCCAGATTATAGGTCTACTCCGCAGCCATCGGCAATTCGCGACCGGCAGCACGTTCCAGCGCATGAATGTTGGAAGCATGCACCGTGTCCTCCGGGTCGTCCTTCGCGTTGGGCTTGACCAGCCAGCGGAACAGCCGCGCCGTGCCGATCGCCGCGTCATCCATGATCGTATAGAAGGACGGCACGAAAATCAGCGACAGGAACGTCGAGACCAGCAGTCCTCCAACCACCGCCACCGCCATCGGCGCGCGGAACTCGCCGCCGTCGCCGAGAGCCAGCGATGCCGGAATCATGCCCGCGGACATGGCAATGGTGGTCATCACGATCGGCCTGGCGCGCTTGCGGCCGGCATCGATGATAGCTTCGGCGCGCGGAATGCCGTGCTTGACTTCTTCAACCGCGAAATCGACCAGCATGATGGCGTTCTTGGTGACGATGCCCATCAGCATCAGGATCCCGATGACCACCGGCATGGAGACCGCTGAATTGGTCAGCATCAGGCCGGCGACCACGCCGCCGATAGCCAGCGGCAGAGAGCCAAGGATGGTGAAGGAGTGGAACACCGAACCGAACAACAGGATCAGCACCACCAGCACCAGCATCAGCCCGGTGCCCATCGCGGTGGCGAACCCGGCGAAAACCTCGCCCATGATTTCGGCGTCGCCGGTCTCCTGGATGCGTGTCCCGGTCGGCATGTCCTTCACCTGAGGCAGCGCCCAGACAATGTTCAGGCCCTCGCCGAGCTCGGCGCCCTGCGCCATGTCGGCAGAGATCACGACCCGGCGTTCGCGGTTGAAGCGCTGGATCGATGACGGCCCCTGGCCGAACCGGATGTCGGCTACTGACGACAGCGGCACAGTGACGCCCGACGGCGTCAGCACCGGCAGCGAACTGACCACTGAAAGATCGTCGCGGGCCTCCTGGTTGAGCTGCACGCGGATCGGAATCTGGCGGTCACCTACTGTGAACTTTGCAAGATTCTCGTCGACGTCGCCGATGGTGGCGATGCGTAGGGTCTCCGAAAGCGTAGCCGTTGAGATGCCGAGTTCGGCCAGCCTGTCGAGGTTCGGCACCACGATGATTTCTGGCCGGTCGAGTGCGGCATTGGAGGATATGGCGCGGAACTTCCCGGTCTGCGCCATTGCGCTCTGGATCTTGCGCGACTGATCGTCGAGCAGGGCGCCGTCGGTACCCATGACGCCGAATGCCAGCTGGCGTTCGCCCCGGTCGTTGACGAAATAGGCGCGCAGATCGGGAACCGTTTCCATCTTCTTCAGCAGGATCTCTTCGATCTCCGCTTGCGTCAGGTCGCGCTCGGACTTGTGCTTGAGGTCAGCGACGACAGTAGCGCGACGCGGTTCGAGCGTTCCGGTCGGGTTGGAGCCGCCGATCACGTAAACGTTCTCGACCTCAGGCACCTCGCGCATCAGCTTGGTCACCTCATCGGTGGTGGCGCGTGTGTCCTCCAGCCGGCTACCGGGCGGCAATTCCAGCGAAAACACGATGCGGCTGGCGTCCTCCTTCGGGATGAACCCCGACGGGAGGAAGCCCATCGCGTAGATCGAACCGGCAAAAAAGGCGATGCCCGCGCCAAGCGTCAGCCAGCGGAACCGCAACGTGGTCCTCAACAGCCTGAGATAGCCGCGCATGACCACTCCGGGCTTCGGCTCTTCATGCACGTGGCTGCGCAGGAAATAGGCCGCCAGCATTGGCGTGATGAGGCGTGCAACCAGCAGCGAGAAGAACACCGCGACCGCGACTGTCAGGCCGAACTGTTTGAAATACTGGCCGGCGATGCCACCCATGAAGGACACCGGCGCGAACACCGCAATGATGGTCGCCGAGATGGCGATCACCGCGAGGCCGATCTCGTCGGCCGCCTCCAGCGAGGCCCGGTAGGGCGACTTGCCCATCTTGATGTGACGTACGATGTTCTCGATTTCCACGATGGCGTCGTCGACCAGGATGCCGACCACCAGCGTGATGCCGAGCAAGCTGACCAGGTTCAGCGAGAAGCCCATCATGTCGATCGCCCAGAACGCCGGAAGGATCGACAACGGCAGCGCGATCGCCGAAACCAGCGTCGCCCTGATGTCACGCAGGAACAGGAACACCACGACCACCGACAGGATCGCGCCTTCGAGCAGCGTCTCCATGGCCGAATCGTAGTTGCCCTCGGTGTAGCTGACCGAATTGTCGACCTTGGTGATCGCAACGTCGGGATGCGCCTTCTGCAGGTCAGCCACCGCCGCTTCCACCCGCTTGTTCACCTCGACGTCGCTCTCGCCCTTACCGCGGAAAATGCCGAACGACACCACGGTCTGGCCGTTGACCCGAGCGAACGACTTCGGTTCCTCCCAGGAATCCGTCACCTTGGCGATGTCCGACAGTAGAACCTTGCGGTCGCCGGCAAGCGGGATTTCGAGCTTCTCAAGGTCGGCGAGCGTCTTGGCGCCGCCCAGTGTGCGGATCGACTGGTCGCGTTCGCTGAAATCGGCGCTGCCGCCGGTGAGGTCGACATTCGCAGCACGCATCGCCCGGTTGATGTCGCCGGCGGTGACGCCGAGCGCGTTCAGCCGGTCGGGATCGACATCGATATGAATTTCGCGGGTCACGCCGCCATAGCGGTCGACGCGGGCGACGCCTTTTAGGCCCTGCAGCTTGCGGATCACCGTATCGTCGACGAACCAAGACAGTTCTTCCGGCGTCATTGCCGGCGCCGATACCGCATAGGTCAGGATTGCCTGCCCCTCAACGTCGATGCGGTTGATCACCGGATCGTCGGCGGTAGCCGGCAGGTCGGACTGGATACGTTCCACAGCGTCCTTGACATCGGTCACTGCGGTCTGCGTGTCGACCTCGAGGCGGAATTCGACGCTCGTCTGCGAATTGCCCTCGGTTATCGTCGACATCACGTTCTTGACGCCGCTGATGTTGGAGACGGCATCTTCGATGCGCTTGGTCACCTGCGTTTCGAGTTCGCTCGGCGCCACGCCGGGGTCGGTCACGACGACGGAGACCAGCGGCACGTCGATGTTAGGGAAACGCGTAATCGGCAAGCCCTTGAAACTCATCAGGCCAAGCACGATCAGGACCACGAAAAGCAGGACGGGCGCGATCGGGTTGCGGATCGACCAAGCCGAAAAATTCCAGTTCATGGCTTGATCGCTCCCGTCTGCTCACCCCTCACCGGCGTCACCAGATCGCCGTCGGCAATAAACGTGCCGGCGCGGGCCACCACCTCCTGGCCTTCGGACAGGCCGGCATTCACCTCGACATAGCTGTCGGCACGTGCGCCCAGCGTCACCGGCACGCTTTTCACCTTGCCGCTTTCCACCAGTTGCAGGAACGCATCCTGCCCATGGAACGTCACAGCAGAAGCCGGCACCGAAACGCACTGGCGCCGCACCGCCTCGATCTCGCCGCGCGCGAAATTGCCGGCGCGCACGCCGTTGCCGTCGAGGATCGAAATGTAGATCGTGCCGAGCCGCGACCGCTGGTCGACTTCGGGCGAGATGCGCCGGATCTTGCCGGCAAGTGGCTGCTTGCCACCGGCGGGCGTCACTTCCACAGGCATGCCACTCTGAAGGCGCGGCAGCGAAGTCTCGGCAATCGTCGCCGCCAGCTCGAACTCGCCGTTTATGGCGATGCGGAAAAGCGGCCCACCGGACGCCGAAACGATGCCCCCGAGCGTCGCATTGCGGGCAAGCACCAGTCCGTCGGCAGGCGCCTTCACCTCGGTCTTGGTGATCTGCAGCAAGATGTTCTGCTTCTGCGCATCGATGACGGCGAGTTGCGCTTCGGAAGCCGCAACCGCCTTTTCGGCCGAGGACAGCTTGGCGCGTGCGCTGTCGAAACCGTTGACCGCGTTGTCGTACTGCATCTTGGCGGCGACGCCCTTTTCCTGCAGCGCCCTGGCGCGGTCGAGGCCCTCCTGCGCCTGGCGGACGGCAATTTCCGCGTCGCCGATCTGAGCCCGCATCTGGGCGATATTGGCTTCGGCCTGGCTGCGGCTGGCGTTCATCTGAGCCAGTTGCGTGTCGAGCGAGGAGCGGTCGAGCACGGCAAGCACCTGGCCCCTCTTCACCATGTCACCCTGGTCGGCGTTTAGCTGCAGAACAGCAAGGCCGTTGAGGTCGGTGCCGGCGGCGGCTTCCTCGCGGGAGATGATGGTGCCGGTGACGGAAAGCCGCTCGACCAGCTCGCGCTTCGTGGCGGTGACGACACGGATCGCTGGCGGCGTCTGGGGGGTTGCCGTTTCAACAGCCTCGCCGGCGGCGAAAACGTTTGCCGAGAGCCCGGCATAGGCGGCACTCGCCAGCAGCACGGCCGCAACGGAAGAAATGATGGTCTTGCGAACGGTCATTGTTACACTCGGATTGAGGGTGATCAGTTTTTTGCGGGATCGCATTTCCTGGTCGGACGAAGCAGCGCTGCGGTCGTTGCCCGGAACATTTTTTCGATACGGTCGTAGGACACGCCCTTTCCGGGCAGGCCATTGATCGCCAGGCCCTGGCCAATAGCCATCATCATCGGCAGCAGCGCGTCGAGTTCCACCACCGGATCGATTTCTCCTCGGTCCAGCGCGGCTTGCACATAGTTTCGAAATTGGTGCTGCACTTCGCCCATGCAGTAGTCGCCGATCTCGCGAATAGTCTCGTTGCGCAGCGATTCCGTGGCGATCTCGGCAAAGATCGGCGCATTGCCGTTTTCATGCGTGTAGCGGATGTGGTCCATCGCGCAGTTGACGATGCCGTCGACAACGCAAGGGTTCTTGTCCATGGCCGCGAATTTTTCGGCGTCCTGCTTGCGGTCGGCTTCCACGATCGCCCGGATGATCGCTTCCTTGGATGGAAAGTATCGGTAGAGCGCGCCGGGGCTCATACCGGCCTCGGCGCAAATCTGATGCATCGACGCCCCCTGGAAACCTGACCGGATGAAACATGCCTTCGCCGCATCGAGAATGCGCTGGATCTGCTGGTCGCGGCGCTCGGCACGCGACGGAGCTTGGCTGTCATTGTCGACAGGCAGTTCGAACTGGCCGGGTAGAGCAAGGCCTTCCATCGGATTTCCATAAAAAGAGCGAACGTTCGTTCTCTTTTTATGCGAACGATCATTCTCTGTCAAGATGCTGCATCGCCACATCGGGCCTGCCTCAAACTATCGCCCGCGTGTAACAGCGCTTCTGGATGTTCCCGCCGCCTTGTCCTTCTGGCGGCCATCGGGCCTCTCACGGGCCCGTTCAAAGGCACATGGGGTGCCTCGTGGGCTTTCGCCTACTCTTCACGAAAAGTTGTTCACCGGTAAGGCCTCGCCTTCGCACGCCGCCGAAGCGTCCCGAAGACGAATGGAAGCACGGCAAGCCTCCGCTCGTTGAAGCAGTAGATCGCGTTCGCGCTCATTGCGGGCCATCGAGGCCGCACTTTCGAAAGCAGCGCCCGCTTCCTCGAAACGGCCAAGCTTGAACAACAGATCGCCGCGCACGCTGGGCAGGAGGTGATACTCCTGAAGCGTAGGCTCCTCCTGCAAATGGTCGACGAGGTCAAGGCCGGCCGCCGGGCCATATGCCATCGACACCGCCACGGCACGGTTCAGTTCGACGACCGGCGACGGCACCTGCAACGCCAAAGCGTGATAGAGCGCCGCGATGCGACCCCAGTCCGTATCGCTGGCGGCACGCGCACGCGCATGGCAGGCGGCGATCGCGGCCTGCAGCGTGTAGGGTCCGCGCACCGGGTTGAGCGCTTCGGCCCTATCGAGGGCGGCAAGTCCACGGCAAATGAGCAACTGGTCCCAGCGCCCCCGATTCTGGTCGAGCAGCAACACCGGCTCACCGGCTGGACCAATACGCGCCTTGAAACGCGACGCCTGGATTTCCATCAGCGCGATCAGGCCGTGCACCTCCGGTTCCTTCGGCGTCAGGCCGACCAGAATGCGGCCGAGCCGCAGCGCCTCTTCGCAAAGCTGCGGCCTGATCCAGTCCTCGCCGGCAGTCGCCGAATAACCTTCATTGAAGATGAGGTAGAGCACTTCCAACACCGATGACAGGCGGTTTGCACGTTCTGCCCCACGCGGCGCCTCGAATGCGGTATTGGCATCGGCGATTGTTCGCTTCGCCCGCACGATGCGCTGTGCAACCGTTGTCTCTGAAACAAGGAATGCGCGGGCGATCTCTTCGGTGGTGAGCCCGCCGAGCAGCCTCAAGGTCAGAGCCACACGCGCTTCGGTGGAAAGCACGGGATGGCAGGCGATGAACATCAGGCCGAGCAGATCGTCGCCGATGTCGTCATCCAGCGCCGCGTCGATGTCGGGGCCGCCGAAATCCTGCTCGACTTCGGCCTCATGGCCCAACTCTTCGTGTTTTCGCTCGATCATCTTCGCCCGCCGGAAATGATCGATCGCCCGGCGTTTGCCCGTCGCCATCAGCCAGGCGCCCGGACGCGCCGGAATTCCCGTCTCCGGCCATTGTTTCAGCGCCGCGATCATCGCGTCCTGGGCGAATTCCTCGGCAAGGCCGACATCGTGCACGACCCTCGCCAAGCCGGCGATGATCTTCGCCCGTTCGATTCTCCAGACAGCCTCAATGGCGCGGCGTGTATCATTGATGGTCATGCGGCGATCATGACCATCGCGCCGGCCGCTGCAAGACCACAATAGGCCGGTTGCTCGCTTCAATCAGAATGTTTGAACGGTCTGCAGCGGTCCTGTGCCCGGAGATACGAGACTTCCGGACAGGCGCCCGGAAGTCTCCGATCTGGTGGCGTTACTTGCCCGCCAACTTTTCAGTTTCGGCGCGTAGGCGCTGTTCCTGCTGGCGGATTTCCGGAGTAGCTGCGTCACCGAAATCTTCGATGTCGAAGAGTTGACGAATTTCGATCTCGGACTCGCCGAGCATAGGATTCGGGCAACGTTTAACCCATTCGATGGCCTCGTCCAGCGAACGGACCTGCCAGATCCAGTAGCCAGCGATCAGTTCCTTCGTCTCCGCGAACGGCCCGTCAATAACGGTCCGCTTGTCTCCCGAGAAGTGAACGCGCGCGCCCTTCGAGCTTGGGTGCAGTCCATCGCCGGCCAGCATGATACCGGCCTTCACCAGTTCCTCGTTGTACTTCATCATCGCCGTCAACAGTTCCTCGCTCGGCATGATGCCGGCTTCGCTGTCCTCAGTGGCCTTCACAATCACCATAAAACGCATGTTCGATCTCCTTCGGGGCTTGGTTGGGAGCCGGTTTCACCCTTGCTCTACTGTCACGTCGAGCGGCGTTCGATAAAATCGACACGCCATCCTATTTTTCTTCGATTTTCTTTTAGGATCGGCGGGAAACCGGCATCAAGGCCGGGCGACAGGAAGCCGGCAATCGCCTTCCCAACCAGCCGTTTCAAGCAAAGCCGCACCTCGACCGCTCCTTCGCAAAGCGCCTTGTCGAGTTGCGGGAAATAAGTTCGTCGGCGGGGTGCATTCGTCGGCGAACCTGTTTACAATGCGGTTCTCTTCGGTCCGCCAGCCCGGCGCACCCCTACCGTCTGCCCCGTTCTCGCCTTGCGACACGGCGCACGCAAAGTCAGGAAAAAAATTGCAGGTTCTCGTACGCGACAACAATGTCGAACAAGCCATGAGGGTATTGAAGAAGAAGATGCAGCGCGAAGGCGTCTTCCGTGAAATGAAGGCGCGGCGCGCCTATGAGAAGCCTTCTGAAAAGCGCGTGCGCGAAAAGGCCGAAGCTGTACGCCGCACCCGTAAAGCCGCCCGCAAGCAGGCCCAGCGTGAAGGTCTCTTGCCCGCACCGAAGAAAAAAGCGCTTCCCGCCCGACCGAGTGCCGCCAAGTTCTAAACGCGGGCTGGCCGTATTCGCGGCCCTGATCTCATCCAAATGTGTCGCGGTGTCGAATATCCGGCGTGCAAGCCATTGCATATGTCACCACGTCCGCCTGGCTCGGCGGACGGTCTCATTCTACGGGACAAAATAATGATCATTTTCAAGAAGAAGCCGGCCGATGCCGAAGCGGCTCCGGTCGCGCCAACGGCCAAGCAATCGGCGCCTGCCGAAACGATTGCCGCTGTCGCTCGACCCAAGAAAACTCCCGGCGCAGGCAAGCCTCGCCGCAAAGCCTTGAAGACCGACGACGACCGCCTCCTGTAGCCGAGGACAATCGATCGTTCGAAGTCTAACGCCTCGGAACGATGTGCTCATGCAGGCGCTGTGGAGTTGCGGCTGGAACGCCGCGACCGCGACAAGTTCCTCGGCCACCGGAGAGCGCTGCAATCCATGATGCTTGGCGCGCTGCCCTGGCAGTTCCACCTGGCTGCTCAGCGTACGCCGCCTGGCTGATGCGTTCGTTCTCAACAGTGCCGCAGCGCCGATATCTTACTCGCGCCCACGATGGGGTAGCCCGTCGCTTCTGGACTTAACCATAGGCGCAGCATCGCGGATGCCACCGCGCCTGCACCCAGGTAATTCTCCAATTTTCCTTCCAGCACCCGATCGCCGCGGGTTCAGCTCTACAGCGCGCAAACCAAGCGCGACTGAAGGCATCGGCAATGGTGCTTGACGAAACGTAAGGCGGATGAGATAGTGATCCATAACTAAGACATAGATTACATAGTAATGTAACAATGGGAAGGAAGCCAAATATGAAACATATGACGAAAATCGCCGTTTCGCTGGCTGCAATGTTGCTGCCGGCGACGGGCGCTGCTTGGGGGCAGTCCAAAGGCGGAGTGATCGACGTTGCCACTATCGGCGAACCACCGACGCTCGATCCGATGGCGTCGACCGCCGATCTGGTCGGAATTGTCACCCAGCACATCTATGAAACACTCTACACCTTCGACAAGGACTGGGGCGCCACGCCGCTACTGGCGGCCGAAATGCCACAGATTTCGGCCGACGGCATGACCTACACAATCCCGCTGCGCACCGGCATCAAGTTCCATGACGGCTCGGACATGAACTCCGCCGACGTCGTCGCTTCGCTGCAGCGCTGGATGAAGGTAGCCACACGCGGCAAGCAGGCAGCGGAAACAGTAACCGCCGTAGAGGCAACCGACGACAACACTGTCAAGATCACGCTCAACAGGCCATTTGCACCACTGCTTTCGCTGCTGTCGTTGAACAATGCCGCGGCCATCATCATCCCATCCGAGAACGCCAACGAAGACCCAATGACGAAATTCGTCGGCACGGGTCCTTACCTGCTTAAGGAGCGCAAGCCCGACCAGTTCATTCAGCTCGCGCGCTTCGACGGCTACAAATCGCGCGACGGTGAACCGAACGGTTATGGCGGCGCCCGCAAACAATATCTCGACGAGATCCGTTTTGTGCCGGTGCCCGATCCGAATACGCGCGTCGAGGGCGCGGTCTCCGGCCAGTTCGCTTATGTCGACTCGCTGCCGGTGGAATCCTTCGAGAAAATTTCTGGCGGCAAGACCGCGCCTGTGCTGCTGAAGCCATTCGGCTGGCCGGTGTTCGTGCTCAACACGAAGCAAGGGTTGAATTCCGATATCAAGATTCGCAAGGCCATCCAGGCGGCGCTCGCACCAAAGGACATGCTGCTTGCAGCATTCGGTTCGGAAGAGTTTTTCGCGGTCGACGGCGCCATGTATCCAGAAGGCTACAAGTGGCACACCGAAACCGGCACCGAACCGTACAAACCGGACGGCGACATCGAAGCCGCTACCGCCCTGCTGAAAGAAGCCGGCTATGACGGCTCCAAGCCGCTGCGCATCCTCACCAGCCGCCAGTATGAATTCCACTACAAGATGGCGCAGGTGGCGGCCGAATATTTGAAGGCTGCCGGCTTCCAGGTGCAGATGGAGGTCGTCGAATGGGCGACGCTAACCAAGAACCGTACAGACGCGGCCCTGTGGGACATCTACATCACCCACAGCCCCTTCCTGCCCGAGCCGTCACTGACCGGCATCATGTCGGACACCTCGCCGGGCTGGTGGGTTTCCGACAAGAAGCACGAGGTACTGGGCGCCTTCAACGCTGAATCCGACCCGGCAAAGCGCGTCGCCTTGTGGCCGGCTGTCCAGCAGGCGGTCTACGACGAGGTTCCCGCGTTCAAGGTCGGCAACTTCAACGCACTGGCCGCCCAGGCGCCTGACCTGAAAGGCGTGACGCCGGCTCCGTGGCCTTACTTCTGGAATGCCTACGTCGAGAGCAAGTGACGGACTCGGAAATCGTCAACACGGGCTGTGGATGTCGTCCCCTGTCCGACCGCTCTCACAGCCGCTCTCCCCCGCTTGGCGGGGGAGAGGGGTCTGCCGCACATGCCGCCGCACATAATTGAAGCCGGGACGTGAAACAGACAATGTTACGCTCGATCATCAACAGACTGTTCGGCATGATCGTCGTCATGGCGATCGTCGTGACGATCGTTTTTGTCATTGTGCGCGTCACACCCGGCGACCCTGCCGCAGTCATGCTCGGCCCGGAAGCCTCCGCGGCAGACATCGCCGCGTTGCGCACCAAGCTCGGTCTTGACGGCTCCATCCTCGAGCAGTTCGGACGATATGTCTTCGGCGTCGTGCAGGGCGATTTCGGCCAGTCGATCTTCCTCAACCAGCCGGTAACCCAGGCGCTTGCCCAGCGCGCGGAACCGACCTTCTTCCTGACCATTTTCTCGCTGCTGATCGCCACGGTCATCGCCCTTCCGGTGGGCATTCTCTCGGCATACTGGCGCGGCTCGATCTTCGACCAGGTAGCGACTACTGTCGCCATGTTCGCGGCGAGCGTCCCGAGCTTCTGGCTCGGTCTTCTGCTGATGCAGCTTTTTGCCGTCAAGCTCGGCTGGTTCGATACATCCGGCTACGGCGGACCGGGCGCGTCGCTCGGCGAGCGTCTCAACCACCTTGTGCTGCCTGCCCTGGCGCTCGGCCTCGTCAGCTCGGCGCTGATCACCCGTTTCACCCGTGCTTCGATGCTGGACGTGCTGAATGACGACTATGTCCGCACCGCCCGCTCTAAAGGCATGAGCGAATGGCGCGTGGTGCTGAAACATGCCTTCAAGAACGCCTTGATCCCGATCCTCACCGTGCTGGGGCTGACCGCGGCACTGCTGATTTCCGGTGCGGTGGTGACAGAAACAGTGTTCGGCCTGCCGGGCGTCGGCAATCTCGTCGTGTCGGCCGTGCTGCGCCGTGACTACCCTGTGATCCAGGGCGCGTTGCTGGTCATCGCCGGCCTCTACGTTCTGGTCAATTTCGGCATCGACATGCTCTATCTGCTGGTCGATCCAAGGGTGCGCTACTGATGGCCGCGATCTCCACTCCGATGCAGGTCGAGCCTGGCCTGCTGTCGCGCCTCGTCACCCGGCCCACCTCGCTGATCGGGCTCATCATCCTCGCCATCGTCGCGCTCGCGGCCATCCTGGCGCCGCTAATCGCACCTTATTCGCCGACGAAACTGTCCATCGCCAACCGCCTGCATGCGCCAAACATGCAGTTCCTGTTCGGGACAGACGATCTCGGCCGCGACGTCTTCACCCGCATGCTGTATGCGGCGCAGGTCTCGCTGTCGGTGGGTTTTGCTGTTGTCGTGCTGGCCTCGATCATCGGCATCGTTCTCGGCCTGACTTCCGGCTTTTTCCGCAAGGCCGACGCTCCGGTCTCGCGCCTTATCGACGCCATGATGGCCTTCCCGGACATTCTTCTCGCAATCGCGCTGGTCGCCGCCCTCGGCGCATCAGCAACCAATGTCGTCATCGCGCTCGGCATAGTCTACGCACCACGCCTGGCGCGCGTCGTGCGCGCCTCGACTCTGGTCATCCGCGAACTGCCCTACGTGGAAGCCGCCCGCGCGCTCGGCGTGCCGACGCCGGTCATCCTCTTGCGCCATGTGCTGCGCAACGTCACCTCGCCGCTTCTTGTGCAAGGCACCTTCATCTTCGCCAACGCCATTCTGGCCGAAGCCGGCCTCTCCTTCCTCGGCGTCGGCATCTCGCCCGACATTCCGACCTGGGGCACCATGATCAGCGTCGGCCGCCAATATATGGATCAGGCGCCATGGATCATGATGTATCCCGGCGGCGCCATCGTCATCACGGTTCTGTCGCTGCAACTGGTCGGCGACGGACTGCGCGACCTCCTTGACCCGCGCCTGGCAAAGGACATCTAGACGGCATGATCGGCAATCGTTTCCCCAAGGCCGCACGGCCACTGCTCATCAAGGGCGCGAGGCCCATCGGCTTCGAGAAGGCGTTCGACCAGCCCGTCGACATCCTGATCGGCACTGACGGGCGTATCGCCGAAATCGGCAAGGTCATCTCCGCCGGCGACAATGCGCGCACGCTTGATGGCAAGGGCGCCTGGATGTCGCCCGGCTGGACCGACATTCACGTACATGTCTGGTATGGCGGCACCGACATTTCGCTGAAGCCTACTCAGTGCGGGGCCGCGCATGGCGTCACCACCATGGTTGATGCAGGCTCGGCCGGCGAAGCCAACTTCCATGGCCTGCGTGAGTTCATCATCGAACCGGCCAGGGAAAACATCTACGCCTTCCTCAATCTCGGCTCGATCGGGCTGGTTGCCTGCAACCGGGTCTCGGAACTGATCGACATGCGTTCGATCGACATCGACCGCACCATCGCCACGGTGGAAGCCAACCGCGACGTCATCGTCGGCCTGAAAGTGCGCGCCAGCCATGTCATCACCGGCGGCTGGGACCTGACGCCGGTCAAACTCGGCAAGAAGCTCGGCCGTATCCTCAAGCTGCCGATCATGGTGCATGTTGGCGAACCACCGCCGCTCTATGACGACGTGCTCGGCCTACTGACGGAAGGCGACATCGTCACCCATTGCTTCAACGGCAAGGCCGGCGGCTCGATCCTTGAGGACGAAGACCTCTACCAGCTCGCCGAACAGGCTGCCGCACGCGGCATCGTGCTCGATGTCGGCCACGGCGGTGCCTCGTTCTCGTTCGACGTCGCCAAGGCGGCGCTTGAGCGCGGCCTGCCGCCCAAAACCATCTCGACCGACCTGCACAACCGCTCGCTCGACGGTGCGGTGTGGGACATGGCCACGACGATGTCGAAGCTCCTGTCACTCGGCATGAAGATGGAAGACGTGGTAACCGCCTCTACGACGGCGCCGCGCCACGCCATCGGACTGGCTGCGGATGGGCTCCTGGAAAAGGGCAAGCCTGCGGAATTCACGCTGTTCGATGTCGTCGACGCGGACGTGACGGTGAAGGATTCGCAAGGTGCGGCAAGCACCCTGCACCGCATGTTCGAACCACGCCACGCCATCCTCGGCGCCGAACCCATCGTCGCACACCGTTACGTTCCGCCGGCGCGGGGTGGCCACGAGCCATATGCCTGCCCCCATTGCGGATGGAAGTCATGACCGGAGAGATCGCGCCCGACACCATCCTGTCCGTCCAGGATCTGAAAACCTGGTTCGTGACCAAGCGCGTCAGCGCCAAGGCGGTCGACGGCGTGACTTTCGACCTGAAGCGTGGCCAGACACTGGCCGTGGTTGGCGAATCCGGTTCCGGCAAATCGGTGACCAGCCTCTCGATCATGGGGCTATTGTCGAAACCTGGCGCGATCGCCGGTGGAAAGATCCTGTTCCGCGACCGCAAGGAACAGGTGCACGACCTCGCGACCTTCGCGCAGAAGGATTTCCGCAAGATCCGCGGCCGCGAGATCGCCATGATCTTCCAGGAGCCGATGACCAGCCTCAACCCGCTCTACACGGTCGGCGACCAGATCGGCGAGATGATCGCATTGCACGAACCCGTCAACCGACAGGAGGCGCGCAGCCGGGCGCTCGCCATGCTGAAGCATGTCGAGATACCGGATGCAGCCTCGCGGCTCGACGATTATCCGCACCAGATGTCGGGCGGTATGCGCCAGCGCGTCATGATCGCCATGGCGCTGGCATGCAGCCCTTCGCTTTTGATCGCCGACGAGCCGACAACGGCGCTGGATGTCACCATCCAGGCACAGATACTCGATCTTCTACGCCGCCTGCAGGCCGAGTTCGGCATGTCGATCCTGTTCATCACCCACAACCTCGGCGTGGTCGCCGAGATCGCACATGACGTCGTCGTCATGTATGGCGGCCGCGTTGTCGAACAGGCTCCGGTGAACGATCTCTTCGCTCACCAGCGCCACCCCTACACCAAGGGCTTGCTTGCGTGCACGCCGAACGCGGCCCGCGACATCGACGCCACCGGCGCGCGCCACGCACTCTATTCCATTCCCGGCAGCGTGCCCCCGATAACCGCACTCCCACCCGGCTGCGCCTTCGAGCCGCGCTGCGAATATGCGCTAGAGGCCTGCCGCGTCGCTCCACCAGCGCTGGTTCAGGCCGGACGCGCTGGCTTCTCCCGCTGCATCAGGAGCGCCGAACTATGAGCGCCGACGTTTTGACGCCCGAAACCCACGACCAGAAGCCCTTGCTCAGCGTGCAGGGCCTGACCAAATACTTCCCGGCGCGCAACGGACGCATCGTCCATGCCGTGGAGGACGTCAGCTTCGATGTCCGGCGCGGTTCGACCGTCGGCCTGGTCGGCGAATCCGGCTCCGGCAAAACGACCGCCGGCCGCTCCGTGCTACGGCTGGTAGAACCCACCGGCGGCAAGGCAATCTTCGACGGCGTCGATCTGTTCGCACTGTCGCCGCGCGAAATGCGCGCCTATCGCCAGCGCTTGCAGATCGTCTTCCAGGATCCGTTCTCCAGCCTCAACCCGCGCATGCGCATTGCCGCTATCCTCGGCGAGGCGCTCGACGCACGCGGCTTTCCGCGCGGCAAGGGGCGCAAGGATCGCATCGCCGAACTGTTGACACTGGTCGGCCTGTCACCGGACCATGCCACGCGGTACCCGCATGAATTCTCCGGTGGCCAACGTCAGCGCATCGGCATTGCCCGTGCGCTTGCGGTGGATCCCGAGTTTGTCGTCGCCGACGAGCCGGTCTCAGCGCTCGACGTGTCGGTGCAGGCGCAGGTGCTCAACCTTCTGGGCGAACTGCAGAAGAAGCTCGGCCTTACCTTGCTGTTCATCGCACACGACCTTTCAGTGGTCGAATATCTCTGCGACGAGGTTGTGGTGATGTATCTCGGCCGCGTCATGGAACGCGGTCCGAGCAAGCAGGTCTATGCCGCCCCGCGCCACCCCTATACAAAGGCGCTGCTTGCCACCGCGCCAGTGCCCGATCCGACGCGTCGGCGGGCGCGCATCCCGCTGCAGGGCGACATTCCCAGCCCAATTAACCCGCCGTCGGGTTGCGTCTTCCGTACCCGTTGCCCGGAGGCAGTCGCCGCCTGTACCGAAATAATCCCGCCGGTCGAGCATGTCGGTGGGGGACACCACGTGGCCTGCATCCGCCACAACGAACCGATTGCCTGACTGGAGTACGCATGATGACTTTTTCCGAGGCTTTGAAGCGTCCGGAAAACACGCCTTACGATCGGCTGAAAGCGCTGGGCATAACGCTTCCCGAGGCGCCGCCCCCGATCGCCAATTTTGTCACCCATGTGCAGGAAGGCAGGCTTCTGTTCCTGTCCGGCCAAGGGCCGACCGAAAACGACGGGAACCTGCACACCGGTAAGGTCGGCGCTGACGTCGACGTGGAGACGGCCTATGGCCATGCGCGGCTGACCGGCATCAACCTGATCGCTGTCATGCACGCCGCCCTCGGCGACCTCGGCCGCGTGCGGCGTGTGGTAAAGCTGCTCGGCATGGTCAACGCGGCGCCTGATTTCAGCGATCATCCGTCGGTCATCAACGGCTGCTCCGATCTTTTCATCGACGTTTTCGGCGAAAGAGGTGTTCACGCAAGATCGGCAGTCGGGCATAGCTCCTTGCCCGGCCAGATCACTGTTGAAATCGAAGCCATCGTGGCGATTGACTGAGGGCTATTGAGATGAACATGCGGGAAAGCAACACCATGCCGAAAGACGATATCCGCAGTCGCTTGGGGTTGCGGCCGGTAATCAACGTTTCTGGCACAATGACCTCGCTCGGCGCCTCGATCGTCGTGCCGCAAGCCGTCGAGGCCGTTGCGGCGATCCTCACCGAATTCGTCGAGCTCGGCGACCTGCATCGCCGCGCCAGCACCGTGATCGCCGAGCTGACCGGCGCCGAGGCCGGCTTCATCACCGCTTCCTGCTCGGCAGCGATAAGCTTGGCGGTCGCAGCCGCCATGACCGGGCCGGACCTCGCGGCCATCGAGCGCCTGCCGGAAACCACCGACCTCAAGAACGAAGTGCTTATCCAGTCCGGCCACATGGTGAGCTACGGCGCACCGGTCGAACAGGCGATCCGGCTCGCTGGAGCAAAAGTTGTGCCGGTCGGCCAGGCAACGGGTGCGGCGGCATACCAACTGCGCGGCGCCATTAACGAGCGTACAGCTGCCGCCCTTTATGTCGTCTCCCATCACGTGGTGGACTATGCGCAAATCCCACTGAAAGTGTTTGCTGCCGTCGCCCATGAGCGGGGCATCCCTGTCATCGTCGATGCAGCATCCGAATACGACCTGGCGGGCTTCCTCGCCGACAGCGCCGACCTGGTGCTTTATTCCGGTCATAAATTCCTCGGCGGCCCGACCTCGGGCATTGTCGCCGGGCCGAAGGAGATGGTGCGCAACGTCTACCTGCAAAACCGCGGTATCGGCCGTGGGATGAAGGTCGGAAAGGAAGGCATCGTCGGCACGCTTGCAGCTCTTCAGGCCTGGAAGACGCGCGACCACGATGGCATCCGCGCCCGCGAAAGAAGGGCGCTCGACTGCTGGATCGAGGCCTTGGACGGCAGGGCGGGCATAACCGCCCGGATCGTGCCCGATCCGACCAACAACCCACTCGACCGGCTGATGATTTCGGTCAACCCCGATGAAGCGCGCATCACAGCCTGGGATCTGGCCGACCGGATGGCTGCCGGCGACCGACCGGTGATCGTGCGCGACCATGAAGTCGAGCACGGCTATTTCTATCTCGACCCATGCAATTTGCATCCCGACGAAGAGTTTGTCGTGGCGAAGCGGCTCGCCGAGGAACTGGACCGTGCGCGCGGCTCCAATGAAATCATCGCAACGCCGTTCGAGGAAAGGCTTCTCGCGCGCGAGGCAGCGATCCTCAAATGGCCGGATTGACCTGTTCGCCGGGGCACGGACACCTTACAATGCTTTCGACACGAATTCCGGATTTCCCATGCCGACAACCGTTGCAAAGCTTGACAATAGTCCTGCCACTGGCGCCGAGCCGCGACGCTCGCGCACCAGCGGCATCGACCGCGCGCTGCAGATACTCGACTACCTGCAGAAGGCCGAGCGGCCGGCAACGGCTTACGAAATTGCGCGCGATATCGGCGCACCGCTGTCGACCATCTATGTGATCGTGGACGATCTGGTCGAAAAGGAGCTGCTCGATCGGCAGGATGGCGGCCTGCTGTGGCTCGGACCGCGGCTCTATCACTACGGCTTGACCTATGCCCGTACGCTCGACCTGCTCAACGTCGCCGTGCAGGAAATGCATGAGCTCGCCGAGAGTTCGGGCGAGACGATCCAGATCTGCGGCCGCGATGGCGACCAGATGGTTGTGTTGGCCATGGAGGAGGGCAAGGACCAATTCCAGGTTACATCCCGCGTCGGGACGCGCAGCCCGCTCAACTGGACGGCATCCGGCCGCATGCTGATCGGCCATCTGCCGGAAGCCGAGCGCCGCGAGATATTTGCGCGCTCGGCGACCGTGTCGCCGACCGGGCGCGCCGAAACCGACAAGGATGTGCTGGCGGCGACGGCGGCTGCAGCCCTTGAGCAGGGCCTCTCGATACAGGCCGGCGAGTCCGATTTCTCGGTGGCCTGTATCGCCGCGCCGATCTGTGACAGTCAGGGCGCCTGCCGCGCGACGATCTCGATCGTCGTACCCGACATCAAGCTCAAGCAGAAAGATCCCGACCTGATCGCGCTGGTGAAGACCAGCGCCAGGCGCATCGAAGCGCGCCTCGGCTGGCGGGGCCGCAGCTAGACGATCTCGTCGGGGCTTGAAACACCCTCACCTGTTTGCTTCGAACCTTCTCCTCCGCCAGATCAAAGAACAGCGGCCCTGCATTCCGCCATGGTCGACCACCGGCGATAAATTCGTTCGGTCGGTCCTTCCAAGGTTCGCATTGTCCGAGGCAAAATCGTGACTATGTTGACTGCCCAAAAACGACCCACTGATTCAGCGATGGAAGGCGCATGGCTCTGTCCGAGATCGAACTTACGCAATGGATCGTGAAGCAGGGCATGCAAGGCACCAGTCTTGCCGCGCTGCTGGGGGAGGTTTCCCAAAAACTTGCCGACAGGGGCATGCGGCTCTGTCGCAGCTATGTGGCCCTCCCGACGGTCAATCCGCTCTTTCGTGTCGTCAACTGCACCTGGCGGCCGGAAAACGGTGCGGTACTGGAGACGATCGGCCACGAGCAAAGTCCGGTAGACTTCGACGCAAGCCCATTCGGCCTGATGTTGCGCGAGGGCCAAGAGTATCGCCGCTGGCAGCTGGAAAAGCCTGACGGCGACGGAGGGTTCGATATACTCGCATCTCTCAAACAAAACGGCGCCACCGATTACGTTGCCTGCCTCTTCTCTTTCCAGAATGCGGATGCGCCAAGCCTTCAAGGCCTGGTGGCGTCGTTCACCACGGATCGCCCGGGCGGCTTCACCGACGAAGAAATCGGACTGCTCGAACGCATTAGTCCGCTGATCGCCGTTGCCGCCTATCGCATCGCTTTGCTCGATCTCGCCGCCGATATGCTCGATACCTATATCGGCCTTTCCGCCGGCCGGCGTGTGCTGAGCGGCGAAATCCGCCGTGGTGTCGGCCAGACGATCTACGCCGCTCTAATGTTTGCCGACCTCCGCGGTTTCACCAGCCTTGCCGATACAATGCCCGCCGAGCGCCTGATCGGACGGCTGGATGAGCATTTCGATGCAATGGCCGAGCCGGTGACAGCGCGCGGCGGCGAGGTGCTGAAGTTCATGGGCGATGGGCTGCTTGCCGTCTTCCAGATCGAAACTGAAGGGTCGCCCGCCGATGCCTGCGCCGCTGCGGTCGCTGCCGCGACCGAAGCCCTGTCGCGAAACGCGCAGGTGAATGACAGCCATGCAGGAGAACCGAGGCTCGATCTCGATATCGGACTTCACCTTGGCGAGGTCTTCTACGGCAACATCGGCTCCGGCAGCAGGCTCGACTTCACGGTCATCGGCCCGGCCGTCAACGAGGCAAGCCGGATGGAAGCATTATGCGGCATGCTCGGCACATCGCTGATCTTCTCGAAGGATTTCGCCAAGGCCAGCGGACAAAGCGTGCGCAGCCTTGGCCATCATGCCTTGCGTGGTCTTTGCGACGAACGCGAATTGTTCACGCTCGCCTGATCTGCCGAATTATCGCGGCTTCCCGTCGTTTCGGGGCAAGCCGGCTAGCGCGCCTATCTCAAGGGCTCGCCTGCCAGCAGGAACTGCAGCGAGGCCTCGACAAGTTCGACAATGGGAAGCGATGCGTCGAGCGCCAGCGCGCCTTCGCCGTCGGCTGGCCGTTCAAGGTCGGCGAACTGGCTTTCCACCAGGCTGGCCGGCATGAAATGATCTTTACGGCCAGCGACCCGCAACCGGGCTGTCGTCGGGTCGATCCGCAGATAAATGAACGCCAGTGGCATAACCTGATGACGCCGCAGCCGATCGCGATAAGCGCGCTTGAGCGCCGAGCATGCGGCCACGACGGCCTCGCCGCTCGCAGCGGCATGCGCGATTTCCTTGCCAATCGTATCCAGCCATCCTTCGCGGTCGGCGTCCGTGAGTGGCAGGCCGCTTGCCATGCGGGCGACGTTTTCGGGCGGATGCAGGATGTCGCCCTCGACAAAACGCGCATCCAGCGCCTTCGCCAATGCCCGGCCGACCACGGACTTGCCACTTCCGGCGACACCCATGACGACGACCGCCGGCGTTGGCTTCTTGCCGATCTGCATTTTCGAGAACTTTCCATTCACGGCAATGTCACCGGCTTGCGGGAGCGCGGCCATAAAGAAGCAACATCGCGATGATGACCGCACCGTAGATGATCTGGCGGCCGGCTTCCGGCATCTGCATCACCGACAGAATGGATTGCAACAGGGTGATCAGTATGACGCCCGCCACAGTGCCGAGATAGGAGCCGCGGCCACCAAGGATCGAAGTTCCGCCCAGCACCACCGCGGCGATCGCCGGCAGCAGATAGGCGTCACCCATCGCCTGCGCCGCCTTGGACGCATAACCGGCAAGCAGGACACCGCCAAAGGCCGCCAGCGCGCCGGAAACCGCGAAGGCGATCATCGTCACCCGGCGCGTCGACAGACCGGACAGATAAGCGGCGCGCTCGCTGTTGCCGATGCCATACACGGCCCTGCCGAAAGCCGTCCGAGTCAGCACGAAGACCATTGCGCCGCCTACCAACGCCCAGACAAGAACCGCGTTGGGCACGCCGGGGATGAGCGTTCCGGTCGCCAGCCAGCGCATGGCATCGGTAGCGGTGTCGCGCGGCGCGAAGCCGCCGGTGTAGACGATCATCAGGCCTTGCGCGACGGCGTTGGTTGCCAGTGTTACGATCATCGAGGGGATGCGCAGATAGGCGACGCCGACGCCGTTGATCAATCCCAATGCGAGGCCGCAGAGCACGCCGAACGGGACCGCCAGCGCGGTTCCCAGCGGACCATAGGCGGCGGCCGCGCACGCCATCATCGCCCCCATCCCGATTACCCAAGGCACCGAGAGGTCGATCTGGCCAAGCAGGATGACAAGCATCATGCCAGTGGCGATGATGCCCAAAAACGACGCCACCTTGAGCTGCAACAGAAGATAGTCGAGCGACAGGAAGCTGCTCGAATAGAGGCTTCCGATCAGGAGCAGCAAGATGATGCAGGCGAAGGCGGTCGCCACCGCGGGATCGGCGCGGCGCAGGAATCTCGGCATCCTTCCGGTGATGCGCTCCATGGCCGTATCGCTCACCGGAACCACTCCAATCGGTTGCGCACCTGCAGCAGGCCGATGGCGCCGAAGCTGACGGCGAGGAGAAGGATGACACCCTGGAAGAGCGGCTGCCACAGCGCGTCGAGATCGAAGACGAACATGAGGTCGCCAATTGTGCGGAAGGCGAAGGCGCCGAAGATGGCGCCGACAGCGCTACCTTTGCCGCCGTAGAGCGATACGCCACCCAGCACCACTGCGGCGATCGAGAACAAAGTGTAGGTGCTGGCACTCGATGTCGATGCCTGGCCGGAATAGGTGAAGAAGGTGAGGAACAGCCCGCCGATGCCGGCCAGCAGCCCAGCCAGTACATAGGCGGTGAACTTGCCGCGGCGGATGGGCACGCCCGACATATAGGCTGCCGCCTCCGACGAACCGGCCGCATACGCCGCGCGGCCCTATCACCGAACGGCCGAAAGGGCACCCAGATCACGAGCTACGATGGCAGCCAGCATGAGCAGGCTTGCGGGCACGAAGCCGAATAGTCGGCCAGTCATCGCATCGGCCAACGTCTCGTTCACCGTACCGCCGGGCAGCGGCCGCAACATCAGTGCGATGCCGAAGAAGACCGCGCCGGAACCGATCGTCGCCACGATCGGCTGCAGGCGACCGTAGATGACGATGAGCACCGTTGATGGCGCCGCAAACAAGGCCGACCAGCAGCACCAGGGCAACACCGGTAGCGGTCTCGAACGGATTGCCGGTGATCACATAGGAGGCGACGCAGTTGGTCAGCACGAAGATCGTGCCGACCGACAGGTCGATGCCGGCCGTGATGACGACAAGCGCCTGCGCCATGGCGACGAGGGCAAGCAGCGTGCCCTTGTTCGACGGCGGTATTGACGACATTGGCGGTCAGCCCGGCCTGATGATTGGAGATGTAGATAATGAACATGACGATGAAGATCGCCACGGCGATCAGCGTGCCGCGCTGCTCCGCCAGCCAGTAGCGCCAATCCTTCACGCTCGCACCTCCGTCGCTTTTCCACCTGGAATGTTGAGAGCGCTCGCCACCAGCGCATGCTCGGTCATCTCGTCGCCCGGCAAGCTCGCGTCGGATGGCGCCGTCGTAGAAGACCAGAACCCGGTCGCAGCAGCCGATCAGCTCGTCATAGTCCGTCGAATAGAACAGGATCGAGGCGCCTCCATCGGCGAGGCGGCGCAGCAGCCGGTAAAGCTCCTGCTTGGTGCCAACATCGATGCCGCGTGTCGGATCGTTGAGCAGAATGATGCGCGGCTTGCGCATCAGCCATTTGGCGATCACGACCTTCTGCTGGTTGCCGCCTGAAAGCGCGCCTGACCGGGATATCGAGGCCGGCGGTCTTGATCTCCAGCAGCTGCAGCATCTCGTCGTTGGCGACCTGCTCGGCAGCCCTGTCGATGATACCCCATCGAGACAGACGGTCGAGCGAAGAGAACGACAGGTTTTCGCGGACCGACATCGGCAGCAGCAGGCCCTTCGGTCTTGCGGTCCTCGGGGATAAGCGCCATGCCGACGTCGAGCGAACCGTGCCGTCGCCGGGCTGTCGATCGACACCGTCTTGCCGTCGATCAGGATCTTGCCCGTGCAACCGCGCAGCACACCGAACAGTGCAAGAAGCAGTTCGCGCTGGCCCTGGCCGTCGAGCCCGCCAAGGCCGACCACCTCGCCGGCGCCGACCGAAAGAGAGATGTCGCGCAGCCGGTTGGTCCAGCTCGAGCTGCCGGCACTCGAGCACCGGCGGTTTGAGGACAGCTTCCCGGCGCACTTGCCTGGCTGGAAAGACGTGGCAGTATTCGCGGCCGATCATCATCTCGACCACGTCGTTGTCGGTCTTGGTGCCGGACTTGTAGGTCGCGACATTGCGTCCGTTGCGGAACACCGTGCAGACATCCGCCAGTTCGGCGATCTCGTTCATCCGATGCGAGATGAACAGCAGCGCCATGCCGTCCGTCGCGCAGCCGCTTCAGCACCGAGAAGACCTTGGTCACGTCGGCGGCCGTCAGGGCCGAGGTCGCTTCGTCGAGGATCAGGATGCGCGGACTGCGCGCCAGAGCCTTGGCTATCTCGACCATCTGTCGGCGCGACAGCGGCAGGTCGGCAACCACCGCCGCAGGATGAATGTCCTCGGCGCCGGCGCGGCCGAGCGCCTCCTCGGCGATCCGCCGTTGTGCCTTGCGGTCTATCATGCCGAAACGCTTCGGCGGATCGGCGATCGACGACGTTGTCGGCGACGCTCAGATCCGGAATGAGCGACAGTTCCTGGAAGATGCAGGCGATGCCCGGCCTTGTTGGCCGCGGCCGGCGAGGCGAAGCTCACCGGTTGGCCCTCCATCTATCAGTTGCCCTGCGTCCGGCGCGACCACGCCCGGCCATGATCTTGATGAGCGTTGACTTGCCGGCGCCGTTCTCGCCGAGTATGGCATGGATTTGTCCCGGCTCGACGGTGAGATCTGCCGCCTCCAGCGCACGCACGCCGCCGTAGCGCTTCGACACACCCTTCATCTGGAACAGCGGAAACGTCTCTTCCATCCGCCCCTCCGAGGCAGTGTCGATGACGGCGTCGCGAACTGATCCGCGACGCCGCGCCCGTCCAAGCCGGGTCGTTACTGGTTTTCCTTGGTCTGCCCGAGAATCTCGATCGCCGAGATGTCGATGCCGCAGGTCGGAAACGAATTGCCGACGAAGAAATTGTCGGACTGGTCGGCGAAGAAATCCGTCGCCGTCCTTGAAGTTGGGATCTTCGACGATCGCCAGCGGCAGCTTGACCGCCTGCGGCACGACATTGCCTTCGAGCGCGGCGATCGCAGTCTTGATGGCGACCGCGACCTGTGCCGGGCCAGAACCCGCCGACGAGCATTTGAGCCCGTCGCCGCTGTGCTTCGCGCAGAACTTGCGGAAGCCGTTTTCGGTCTCGCCGCCGAACGGCACGAATTCGTGCTTGGTGTCGATCATCGCCTGCACGATGCCGGTGTCACCGCCCTGGCCGGTGATGCCGTCGAACGGCCCGCTGGCGACGATCGCGTCGGCGGTCACCTTCTGCGCAACCGCGTCGTCCCATTTGCCGACGACCTCGACGACGTCCCACTTCTTGCCGGAAGCGGCGAAGGTCTCGTGGATGCCTTCGTGGCGGATGCCGTCGACCGGATGGCCGGCGACGCCGCGAATCTCGAGAATCTTGCCGCCTTCCGGCAGATGCTTGATCAGCCAGTTGGCCCACAATATCGCCGAGGCCCTTCTGGTCAACATTGACGTTGATCAGGTCTTCGGAATTCATCGACCGTGCCGTCGAACGCGACGACGACAACGCCCGCCGCCTTCGCGCGCTTCAGCGCCGGAATGAGCGCCGCGGCGTTCTGCGCGTTGACGACGATCGCGTCGTAGCCGGAATCGATGAAGTTATCGACTGCTGAGATCTGCGCCGGCACGTCCTCGCCGGTCGAAACGACCTTGAATTCCTTGAGCTTTGCCGCGACCTCTGGCTGCGCCGCATAGGCTTTCGCCGACTGGATCATCTGGATGCGCCAGGTATTGGCGATGTAGCCGTTGGCCAGTGCGATCCGGTACGGGCCTTCCTTCTTCGGGATATTTGTAGAATTTCGTGTCGGCCGCCCACGGCGCGAAACATTCAGGCTCGGCAGCCGGGCCGCTGACGATCTCCGGATCGGCCATGGCAGTAGAGCTCAACAGCAGGAATGCAGAGACGGCAACAAAGCCGCCGATACGCGACATGATCATTGATCTTCCTCCCGGTTGCAGTTTTGAACGCTCTTTTCTGTTCCTCGCAGTTCGAAATTCGTAGTCGTCGCTGGGCTTGACGAATGTGCCGCTTTGTCTGGAAATGCGCTCCCGCCACCTCCTGCAGCCACGCGGCAAATTATCATATAATATGCGCTTAACAAGTACGCTCGCATCGAGCCCAAAGAGATGGTAGCGCTACCATTACAGGCTGTAAAGAGGCTTTGGCGAGCATCAATCTGTAAAGACTAGGCCGTTCGAGCTGTACTTTCTCGCGGTTTCAGTTCGAATCCGAGATCGACCACCGGCTGCTCCGGCCTCTCGCCGGCAATGGTAGCGCGCACCATCGAAATGGCACTGCGACCGATCTCGTAACGGTGCGTGCGCAAACTGGTCAACGACGGGAAGGCTACCCCCGTCATATCCAGGTCGTTGAAGCCGGCAATGCCGATCTTGCCGGGCACGTCTATGGCCGCGCGGTGGCATTCGAAAAGGACGCCGAGCGCCAGATCGTCATTGTTGCAGAACACCGCATCGAGCGTCGGCACCTTGGCAAGCGCGTCGCGCAACAGCTCTCGCCCAAGCGACACGCTCGATGGGGTGGTCGTGGTCGTGATAAGCCGGGGGTCGAACAGGCCGGCGCTTTCCATGACAGCGCGGTAGCCGCCGAGACGGCGCTGCGAACGTGGGTCCATGCGCGCACCGATGAATCCGATCTTCCGGTAGCCGACATCGACGAGATGGCCTGCTCACGGTCCTGCCGCCTTCGAAATGCGAAAACCCGATCATCATGTCTACCGGATCGGGCCCGATCTCCATGATCTGCACGACCGGGCACCCAGCTTCCTCCAGCAACTTGCGCGCGGTCGGCGTCTGGTCGATGCCCGAAACGACAAGCGCCGAAGGACGCTGGCTGAGGAACACCCGTAGCAAGCGTTCTTCCTCCAGGCCGGAATAGTGCGTGTTGCCGAGCTGGATCTGCAGGCGGCTGTCATCCAGTCCATCATAGATGCCCCGCACCACTTCGGCGAACACATTGTTGGTCAGCGACGGCACCAGCACCCCGATGACATCGGCCCGCGCCGATGCCAGCGCACGGGCATTCGGATCAGGAACATAGCCGAGTTCGTCGACCACTCTGGCAATCTGGCGGCGCAAGTCTTCGGAAACGCGTTCCGGCTCACGCAACGCGCGCGAAACAGTTATGGCGCCGACACCCGCCCGCTTCGCCACGTCGGCGATCGTCGGCCGCCCTCCACTGCGACGCGAACGCGGTTTCATCGGGGCGTCGCCATGCTGAACGCGGTTGCTTCAATCATGTAATTTCATAACTGTATGGTTATCTTCTTTGCAAAAAGAAATGATTTTACGCAGCAGAAAAAGTCATATCACTTTGCGGCGACTTACGGGCACGGCATCGGACGCGGAGCAAGCACATGAGCGGAGCCAAGACAGGGGATCGCTACAGCCGGGGGATGGCGACGCGTCGGACAGTGCTCGGCGAAGCCCATGTCGACCGCGCCGAAGCCGCCAAAACCGAATTCGATCAGCCCTTCCAGGAATTGATCACCGAGGCGGCCTGGGGACACGTTTGGTCACGACCCAACTGGACGAAACGCGAGCGCTCGATGGTGACAATTGCATTGCTCGCGTCTCTTGGTCACGATGAGGAGCTTGCGATGCACATCCGCGCCACGGCAAACACCGGGGCCACCCGCGACGACATCCGAGAGGCGTTGCTGCATGTGGCCATTTACGCCGGCGTGCCGGCAGCCAATCACGCCATCAAGATTGCCAGGAAGGTCTACGACGAAATGGACGCCAAGGGGAAAAAATGAAGGCCGAAGCCAGCGGGCTGTCTAATCGCAAGCCGGAAGTCGGAGCTTTCTTCCAGCGCGATCGAAGCTGGCATCCACCAGCGCTGACGCCGGCCTACAGGACATCGGTGCTGCGCTCACCGCAAAAGGCACTGCTGTCGCTCGACAACACGTTGTCGGAAATCACCGGGCCCGTGTTCGGCCACGACATTCTGGGCGAACTCGACGACGACCTGATCCACAATTTCGCCAAGCCCGGCGAAAGCGCCATCGGCCAACGCATCATCGTTTACGGACGGCTCCTGGACGAGCGTGGCAAGGGCGTTGCCGGCGCGCTGCTCGAAGTTTGGCAGGCCAATGCCGGTGGCCGCTACCGCCACAAACGAGAAAGCTACATTGCCGCGCTCGACCCTAATTTCAGTGGGTGCGGCCGTACGATTACTGGCGAGGACGGCTCATACGCCTTACGCACCATCAAGCCCGGCCCGTACCCATGGCCTAACGGGCCAAACGACTGGCGGCCAGCCCACATCCATTTCTCTGTGTTCGGGCACGGCTTCGCGCAGCGCCTGATTACCCAGATGTATTTCGAAGGCGACCCCCTTATCTGGAAGTGCCCGATCGTACGCGGGATTCCGGACCGCGCCGCGGTCGAACGGCTGATTGCCGTGCTCGACATGCAAGCGACGATCCCCATGGACGCCAGCGCCTACAGGTTCGATATCGTCCTGCGGGGGCGGCGCTCCTCGCTGTTCGAGAACCGGCTGGAGGGTAACTGATGACGCATTTCCTCGACCGGTTGAAGGAAAGCCCATCGCAGACCGCCGGGCCTTACGTTCATATCGGCCTGACACCCAATTTCGCCGGTATCGGCGGCGTCTATGAAAACGATCTCGGCGCTGATCTGGTCAGCGACAAGACCAGGGGCGAACGGATAGACATCAAGCTGCGCGTCATCGACGGTGGCGGCACGCCACTGAAAGACGCGCTCATCGAGATATGGCAGGCCGATGCCGCCGGTCTATACGCTTCGCCGTTCGAAATGCGCGCCGCCGCCGATCCCAACTTCACCGGCTGGGGTCGTCGGGCGGTCGACGCCGAAAGCGGCGAATGCGTGTTCGGGACGATCAAGCCCGGCCGCGTTCCGTTCAACGACGGGCGGCTGATGGCGCCGCATGTTACCCTGTGGATCGTCGCGCGCGGCATCAACATCGGCCTCCACACGCGCCTGTATTTCGGCGACGAACAGGCGGCCAACGCCGAGGACCCCGTGCTGGCGCGCATCGAACACAGTCATCGCGTCGCCACGCTGATCGCGCCGCGCAACGGCAATACGTACACACTGGACATCCATCTGCAGGGCGAGCGGGAAACCGTGTTCTTCGACATCTGACATGACCGTCTCAGCCTTCGACCATCCCTACCTTTCGGGCCTTGTTGGCGACGACGAGATCGCGGCGATGCTCGGCAGCGAAGCCGAAATCGGTGCGATGCTGGCGTTCGAGACGGCCCTGGCCCGGGCGGAAGCGAAGCATGGGGTTATTCCGGCTAAAACAGCCGAGGCGATCGGTGCGAGGTTGGCAAGCTTCAAGCCGGACATTGGCAGGCTCCGCGACAGCACTGCGCGCGACGGCGTTGTCGTGCCGGAATTGGTGCGACAGCTGCGCTTGGCTGTCGGCGTGCCGTACGCGAAGCATTTGCATTTCGGAGCGACCAGCCAGGACGTCATCGACACAACGAAAATGCGCATGCTCGCTCCGGTTCTCGCCAATTTCGACCGGCGTCTGGCGAAAATCGACAAGCTTTTCGCAGATTTGGACAGCCGCTTCGGCACAAATCCACTGATGGGCCGCACCCGCATGCAGGCGGCGATCCCGATCACCGCTGGCGACCGGATCGAAAACTGGCGTGCGCCGCTACTACGACACCGGTCGCGGCTGGAGACGCTGAAGCCGTTGCTGCTCGTTCTCCAGTTCGGCGGGGCTGCGGGAACGCTGGAAAAGCTAGGCGATAGGGCGAGCTCGGTTCGCAAAACGCTTGCCGAAGAACTCGGCCTTGGCGACGTTCCCCAGTGGCATAGCCAGCGCGACCGCATCGCCGATCTCGCTGGCTGGCTGTCGCTGGTGACTGGCAGCCTCGGCAAGTTCGGTCAGGATATCGCGCTGATGGCTGAGGCCGGCGACGAGATTTCGCTTCGTGGCGGCGGCGGTTCGTCGGCCATGCCTCACAAGCAGAACCCGGTCGCTGCCGAACTTCTGGTGACGTTGGCGCGGTTCGACGCCGTTCAGCTATCCGGCATCCACCAGGCTCTGGTGCACGAGCAGGAGCGATCGGGTACCGCCTGGACGCTGGAATGGCTGATCCTGCCGCAAATGATCATGGCGACCGCGGCTGGGCTCCGCATCGCGGGCGAGCTTCTCGGGAACATTGAGAGGCTGGGGCGTAGCGCCTAAATCCGATCGGCTGCGGATGTAGTCGCAAATTTATGCGGTTTTCGCTTTTCCCGTTCCTTCATGCGCCGCCTTGGTTCGGGCTTGCAGATCGCGCAGCGTCTTCAGTTCGAGTGCGGTCGGCGCCGGCGTTGTATCAATTTCTCCAGCGAACTTCACCGTCCAGCCGCAGCTTTCCTGCACCTGTTCGCGCGCCACCCCCGGATGCAGCGACACGACGGTAAATTCCTTGGTTATTTCGTCGGGCTTCCAGATCGCCAGATCGGTGATCAGCAGTGTCGGCCCCTGCGTATCGATACCGAGGCGTTTGCGATGATCGCCACCATCACCGTGGCCGAAGGAGGTGAAGAAGTCGATCTTCTCCACCATGCCGCGTTTCGACTGCGCCATGGTAATGTAGATCTCACGGGACGACGTTGCGATCTCCGGTGCACCACCGCCCCCTGGAAGACGGGTCCTGGGATGATCATAATCGCCAATCACCGTGGTGTTGATGTTGCCGAACCTGTCGAGTTGGGCCGCACCCAGGAAACCGATGGTGATACGGCCCCCCTGAAGCCAGTAGCGGAACATCTCCGGCACCGAAACGGTCGTGACGGCGGTGTCGCACAATTCACCATCGCCGATCGACAGGGGCAAAACGTCGGGTGCGGTGCCAATGGTGCCGCTCTCGTAGACCAGCGTGATGTCGGGCGCATGAGTCAATCGCGCGATGTTGCAGGCTGCCGAAGGCGCGCCGATGCCGACGAAGCAGACATCCTCGTTCTTTAGCGCCCGGCTGGCCGCGATGGTCATCATTTCGTTTGGGGTAAAGCTGCTCATGCCGCACGCCTCAGACCTGCCACTCGCCCGGCAAAATCGTCCGGCGCTGCCTCGATGACATTCTTCTGCATCCAGGCGCGAAAGCGCTCGCGGTCGGCGGCGATCTCGTCCCACTCCAGATAGGCGGCATTGTCACGCACATAATAGCCGTGCGTATAAGACGGGTGCGAACCTCCCGGCACCACCGAGATCGCGGTGATGGTCCAATGCGGCAAGATGGTTAGGTTCGGGTGGAGGTCCTCGAAATCGTCGACAACCTCCTCGACGGTGACCACCGCGCGTTTGGCGGCAAGCACTGCTTCCTTCTGGATGCCGATGATGCCTTCGACCAGCACGTTGCCCTTTTTATCGGCTTTCTGTGCGTGGATGAAGGTTACGTCAGGCCGCACCGAAGGTACCGCGGCCAGCACCTCGCCAGTAAACGGACATGTAATAGATTTGATGTTGCGATTGACCTTCGTCAGCTCAGCTCCGCGGTAGCCGCGGAAGATGGCACAAGGCAGGCCGGACGCTCCTGCCTCGTAAGCATTGGCCATTCCCGCGTGGGAATGCTCTTCGACTTCGAGCGTATTCGGCCAGCCGTTTTCGATCGCGTCGCGGGCGCGCCGCAACAGCCCGACGCCGGGGTTTCCCACATAGGAGAAGACGATCTTGCGTGCCATGCCCATGCCGATCATCTGATCGTAGACAAGATCCGGCGTCATGCGGATCAGCGTCAGGTCGCGAAATCCCTGGCGGATCGCTTCATGCGCGGCGGCTGTCGGGATGAGATGGGTGAACCCTTCGAAGGCGACTGTGTCGCCGTTATGAAGATTTTCCGCGACCGCATGGTGCAACGGCAAGAACTTGACCACCGCTCTCTCCCTCTCCTCTGGAAGTCCGTATTGCCGAGTTGAAGGTGTGGAATGTCAAGCTTCAGCGGTCCTGTTAGGAGGATGCAACAATCGAGATAGGCTCTTGCCCGCGATCACTTGGGCCGCGCGTTCGATCGTGGATTTCGTCGTACAACAGACACTGGCCGGAACGATGTCGCCCCGGCCAGCCGATTTTGCGAACTTAGGAACGCGCGACGTAGGGCATCAATTCCACGGTACCGCGATAGATCATCTCGCCGGCGACATAGAGGATGATCACCAGGCCGACATACGCAATCCAGCGATGCTTCTGTAGAAGGTTGGCGATGAAGCTCGCGGCAATGCCCATCAGCGCGATAGACAGGATGAGGCCAAAGATCAGCACGTTGGGATGATCGCGGGCGGCGCCGGCAACGGCCAGAACGTTGTCGAGCGACATGGAGACGTCGGCGATGATGATCTGCCAGGCCGCTTGCGTGAGGGTCTTTGTCGGTGCTTTACCCGCTACAGCGCCGTCCCGGTCGACGTCGCTCTCCAAGAGTGCTTCGACCGCTTGCGCTTCCTGGGCGTGACCATCTCTGAGCTCACGCCACATCTTCCAGCATACCCAGAGCAGCAGCACACCGCCGGCGAACAGCAGACCAACGATTTGCAGAAGCTGGGTCGTGGCAGCTGCGAAACCGATGCGCAGAACGGTCGCGGCGATAATGCCAATGAGAATTGCCCTGGTGCGTTGGTCTTTTGGAAGCCCGGCCGCTGCGAGGCCAATGACAATGGCATTGTCACCCGCCAGAACCAGATCGATCATGATTACCTGAAAAAGAGCAGTCATTGCTTCAGGTGTAAAAAATTCTGTCATACGGCACCCTTTGTTCTCTCTGGGGTGACGTGGCTCGCAAGCATGGCCGTAGCGCAACGCGGAAACCGCGCATGACGATAGTGTCGCTACAGCTGACGAGATCTCAAAAGCCAGGCCACCGGATTGAATTCCAGTCCGACATCGCAATCCACGGGGATTGCCAGAGGGGCCCGGCCTGGTAGCGCTTAGCTAAAGGCCGCAACCAAGAAACTCAAGGCTGAATCTTGGTCTCTGCGGTAAATTTGCCCTGGACACGCGTGTGTAACTGCACGAAGGCAGACAGCGCCTGTTCAAGTTGTGGCGAATGACCGGCTCGGTTTCTGATTTCAGAAAACTCGCCGTTTTGCCCGCTTGACTGGGCCACCGCACCGAATAGGCTAGAGGAAATACCGGCCTCGATCGCCGGACGGCAAGCGTGCCTCGTATGCCTCGCCTCCCGGCGGTGGCTGCGGGGCGTTTTTCATTTTTGGATGGTTCGGTTGAAACGGCGCATCGAGATCGGCATCCTCTATTCCCGATCGGGAAACTATCGGCTGGTCTCCGAATCCTGCCGCGCCGGCGCGCTCACTGCTATAGCCGATGTCAACGCCGATCCGAATGGCGCAGTCGAACTCATCGCCGTCGAACGCGATCCCGAAGGCAACATCGATCGCTACGCGCCGCTTTGCGACGACATCCTGCGCAACTCCGGTGCCCGCCACATCATTGGTTGCGTCACGTCGTGGAGCCGTAAGGAGGTCATCCCGGTTCTGGAGAAGGCCGGTGGTACGCTCTGGTATGCCTGCCCCTATGAAGGCTTCGAAGCCAACGAGCATGTGGTCTACATGCATGCATGCCCCAACCAGCATCTGGTGCCGCTGCTCCGCCACGTCATTCCCCGCTTCGGCGCAAACGGATTCCTCACCGGTTCCAATTACATCTGGGGTTGGGAAACCAATCGCGTCGCCCGCGACCTGATCGCTGACGCCGGCGGCAAGGTCCTCGGCGAGCGCTATCTGCCGATCGGCGAAACCGACGTATCGCGTTTGATCGAAGAAATCCGGGCGACCAGGCCGAACTTCATCCTCAACAATTTGATCGGCCCCTCGTCCTACGCCTTCATCAGCGCCTATGCGGAACTTGCAACCGGGAATGCGTATTTCACGCCGGAGCGCTGCCCGATCATTTCCTGCAATCTCACAGAATGCGAATTGCCGGCGATCGGTGAGGCCGGCAACGGGCACCTGTCGGCGGGACCATACTTCCACGATGAATTGCACGCGGTGGACTGGCTGGCGCGCGCAACGGAAGCTGATATCGCGCGGCCGTCGTCGCTCCAGGCGGCGGCCTATGCTTCCGTGCGGGTACTGGGAGACATATTGGCCACGCAAGCTCCGGGCTCGCCAGTCAACCTGCCGGCAGCTTTCAGGGGGCGTTCGTTCCGCACGCCGCTCGGCATCATCAACATCGACCCCCATACCCAGCATGCTACCTTGCCGGTCGAGATCGGCCGTATCAAAGGCGACGGTTTCGAGGTGGTGAGCCATACCAGGAATGTAGCGCCCGACCCCTATCTCTCGCGCTACGATCGCACTGAAGTCTTTGGTCGCACGAAGCTGAAAGTCGTGTCATGAAGCGCATCTCGCGCATCCCAAATCTCGGCGGCGCCAAGGTTTTTGTGCTGCACCGGCCACACACCAATGTCACCGCGATCACCAGACAGCTTTCGGCGATTGGGCTTGAAGTAACAGGCTGCTGGCCGGAACTGCCGTCGGAAGCGCTTGCCGCGGATTTCGTGTTCTTCGACGTCGACCTCGGATTCGACGAGCAGTTCCCCTGGGCGCCTGGCGAAGCCCCGATGCCCGTCGTTGCATTGATTGGCTCGGAAGCGCCCGGCCGAATCGAATGGGCGCTATCGCACAAGGCCGACGCTCAGTTGCTGAAGCCGGTCGGTAATTCCGGCGTCTACAGCGCCCTGCTCATTGCCCGCCAGAGTTTTGCGGCGCGCCGGCAATTCGCCGACCAGATCGCGACGCTTGAGACGCGGGTGGCGGAGCGCCAGACCATCGTGCGAGCCGTTACCGCCCTTTCCAGCCGGGGCATCGACGATGAGCGTGCCTATGCGCAATTGCGCTCGCTCGCCATGAACTGGCAGGTAAGCCTCGAGGAGGCCGCCCGCCGCGTCGTGGCGACAACGGAAAAGGAGGGCGGCATTGACCAGTCCAATCGCGCCTGAAATTTCCGCGATCGCGGTGCCGACAAAGCGCCGCGTCGGTATCTGGCGCCGTCTCGCTACACGGCCACTTGCCCTGCTCGGCCTGGCCATCATCGCGATAACCGTCGCGGGTGCAATCGTAGCGCCGTGGCTTACCGGCTACGATCCCAACGAGCAGTTGTTCGACGGACTTACGCTTGAGGGAGCGCCGCTGCCGCCCAGCGCCACCTTCTGGCTGGGCACCGACCTGCTTGGCCGCGATCTTCTGACCCGCATCCTGTACGGCGCCCGCACCTCGCTCGTCATTGGCATCGTCGCCAATGGCGCAGCCTTGCTGATTGGCACGCTGGTCGGCGTCACCGCCGGCTATTTTCGCGGCTGGATCGGCGGCTTGCTGATGCGCTTCACAGATCTGATGATGGCCTTTCCCGCGCTTCTGCTTGCGATCTGCCTCGCCGCCGTCTTCCAGCCCAGCCTGTGGATTGTCGCAATGGTGATCGCGCTGGTCAACTGGGTGCAGACCGCCCGCATCATCTTCACTGAAACGAGGTCGCTCGCCGAACGCGAATTCATTGACGCTGAGCGCACCATCGGGGCAGGTACGCCGCGCATCCTGTTCCGCCACATCCTGCCACACCTACTGCCGACGATCATCGTCTGGGGCACGCTGGGCATCTCAACCACGGTGCTTCTGGAGGCCACCCTTTCGTATCTCGGCATCGGCGTGCAACCGCCGACCGCGTCGTGGGGCAACATAATTTTCGAGAACCAGACCTATTTCCAGGCTGCACCCTGGCTGGTGTTTTTCCCCGGCGCCGCGATCCTGGCGCTGGCGCTCGCATTCAACCTGGTCGGCGACGCACTGCGAGACATTCTCGACCCGACGCAAAGGGGACGGGCATGATCGCCTATCTTACCCGCCGCCTCATCCAGTCCGCCCTCATTCTGCTCGGCGTCTCACTGATCACCTTTGCGCTGCTCTATCTCCTGCCCGCCGATCCGGTACGCCAGATCGCCGGCCGTAGCGCGACACCGCAGACAGTCGAGAGTATCCGTCAGCAGCTTGGGCTCGACCAACCCTTCGTCATCCAGTACTGGCGCTACCTCACCAACCTCGTCAGCGGCGATCTCGGCCGTTCCTACATCCAACGTTCCGAGGTCAGCGAACTGATCGCCGCACGCCTGCCGGCCAGCTTGCTGTTGATGGTCGGCGCCATTGTCTGTGAGGTGGTCATCGGCCTGACCATGGGGCTGGTTGCAGCAGTCAGGCGCGGAACCACCACCGACCAGGCGCTGATGGTCGGCTCCTTCGTAGGCGTTTCAGCTCCGCAGTTCGTTGTCGGTCTGCTGCTGCTCTACGTCTTTGCCGTGCGGCTCGGCTGGTTCCCGATCGGTGGCTATGGAACATGGCGACACGTGGTGCTGCCATCGCTGACGCTCGGCATTCTTGGCGCCGGCTGGTATTCACGCATGATGCGCTCGTCGATGATCGAGGTGCTGCGCCAGGATTATATCCGCACCGCCCGCGCCAAGGGCCTCGCGCGCCGCGCCATCCTGTTTCGCCATGCGCTGCCCAACGCCATCCTACCGGTGGTTGCCATGATCGGCATCGACATCGGCCTGTTCATGGGCGGTATCGTTGTTGTGGAAAGCGTCTTCGGCTGGCCCGGCATCGGCCAACTCGCTTGGCAGGCGATCCAACGCGTCGACATTCCGATCATCATGGGCGTCACACTGGTTTCGGCATGCGCCATCGTGCTCGGCAATCTGCTGACCGACATCGTCGCGCCATTCATAGACCCGCGCATCAAGCTGCGGTGAGCGGACAGTTCAACCAAGAAGACTGACAACCGAAAGAAGGGAACTCCACATGAAACACTGGTTAACCACGACAGTCGCAGCGTCGGCGCTCGTGCTGGTGCTCGGCATGGCTTCGGCCACCGCACAGGAAACGCTCGACCCGGAGGCCAAGCAAGGCGGCGCCATCACCATCACCTACAAGGACGATGTCGCAACCCTCGATCCGGCGATCGGATACGACTGGCAGAACTGGTCGATGATCAAGAGCCTGTTCGATGGGCTGATGGACTACGAGCCGGGAACCACCAACCTTCGGCCGGAGCTTGCCGAAAGCTACGAGATCGCGCCCGACGGCAAGACTTTCACATTCAAGCTGCGCAGTGGTGTGAAATTCCACAACGGCCGTGAAATGACCGCCGACGACGTGAAATACTCGCTCGACCGGGTTACCAACCCGAAGACCCAGAGCCCTGGCGCCGGCTTCTTCGCCTCCATCGCGGGCTATGACGACGTCGCGGGCGGCAAGTCGGAAAGCCTCTCCGGCGTGACAGTGGTCGATCCCTCGACGGTCAAGATCGAACTGTCGCGGCCCGACGCCACCTTCCTGCATGTTATGGCGATCAACTTCAGCCATGTCGTGCCGAAGGAGGAGGTGGAGAAACACGGTGCCGACTTCGGCAAGAACCCTGTCGGCACGGGTGCGTACAAGATGGCCGAATGGACACTCGGCCAACGGCTGGTCTTCGAGCGCAACGCCGACTACTGGCGCAAGGGGTTGCCCTATCTCGACAAGATTACCTTCGAGATCGGCCAGGAGCCGATCGTAGCGCTGCTGCGCCTTCAGAAGGGCGAGGTCGACGTGCCGGGCGACGGCATTCCGCCAGCCAAGTTCCAAGAGGTGATGGCCGATCCCGAACAGAAGGCGCGCGTCGTCGAGGGTGGCCAGCTTCACACGGGCTACATCACCATGAACACGACCATGGCGCCGTTCGACAACGTCAAGGTGCGGCAGGCCGTCAACATGGCGATCAACAAGGACCGCATCGTCAAGCTGATCAATAACCGCGCGGTGCCAGCCAGCCAACCGCTGCCGCCATCGATGCCGGGGTACGACAAAAGCTTCAAGGGCTACGCCTTCGATGTCGAAAAGGCCAAGGCACTGCTCGGCGAGGCTGGCCATCCCAACGGTTTCGAGACGCAACTGTTCGCCATGAACACCGACCCCAACCCGCGTATCGCCCAGGCAATCCAGCAGGACCTCGCATCCATCGGCATCAAGGCCTCGATCCAGTCGCTCGCGCAGGCCAACGTGATCGCGGCCGGAGGCGAAAAGAATGGCGCCCCAATGATCTGGTCAGGCGGCATGGCGTGGATCGCCGACTTCCCGGATCCGTCCAACTTCTACGGGCCGATCCTCGGCTGCGGCGGCGCCGTGCAGGGCGGCTGGAACTGGTCGTGGTATTGCAGCAAGGACCTCGACGTGAAAGCAGCTGAAGCCAACTCCATCGTTGATCCGGCAAAGGCCGACGAACGCTATAAGATGTGGAGCGACATCTACGGCAAGATTATGGAGGATGCACCGTGGGCTCCGGTGTTCAACGAGCAGCGCTTCACCATGAAGTCGCCGCGCATGGGCGGCGATGACAAGCTCTATGTCGACCCCGTCCATATCCCGATCAACTACGACTATGTGTATGTGAACGATGTGCAATAGCTGCGACTACACCATCCACGGGCGCCATCATCATTTCGGCTGGGACAATTCGTTTGCCCCGGCCGAGCGGGTGGCGCCCGGCTCGACCATCGAGTTCCAATGTCTGGACTCGTCCGGCGGGCAGTTCACCGCTGAGAGCACCGTGGCGGATGTGCCGAGGCTCGACTTCGCCAAGGTCAACCCGGTAACCGGTCCGATCTTTGTCGAAGGCGCGGAGCCCGGCGATGCATTGAAGGTGACGATCGAGGCGTTCAAACCGTCCGGCTTCGGCTGGACGGCCAACATCCCGGGTTTCGGCCTGCTCGCCGACGACTTCAAGGAACCGGCGCTGAGCATCTGGAAATATGACGCCACGTCGCTCGAGCCGGCGCTGTTCGGCAAAGCCGGCCGTGTGCCGCTGAAACCGTTTGCCGGCACCATCGGCAACGCTCCGGCGGAAATGGGACACCATTCGGTGGTGCCGCCGCGTCGCGTCGGTGGCAATCTCGATATCCGGGACCTGGCGGCGGGAACGACGCTTTATCTCCCGGTCGAAGTTGCCGGCGCGCTTTTCTCGGTCGGCGATACCCACGCTGCGCAAGGCGACGGCGAAGTGTGTGGCACCGCGATCGAAAGCCCGATGGATGTCGTGCTCACCCTCGAGCTGGTGAAGGACGCGCGGCTGAAGACGCCGCGCTTCACCACGCCGGGGCCGGTGACACGCCACCTCGACGCCAAGGGCTACGAGGTGACGACCGGGATCGGTCCCGACCTGATGACTGGCGCCAGGGAGGCTGTCGCGCAAATGGTCGACCTGCTTTCCGCCCGCTACGGGATGGAGCCGGTTGACGCTTACATGCTGGCCTCGGTGTGCGGCGATCTTCGCATCAGTGAGATCGTCGACATGCCGAACTGGGTGGTGTCGTTTTACTTCCCGCGCTGCGTGTTCGAATGACCGCAACAGGCATCAGAGAGCGGCCCGGGGGTTCGGCCACGGGCCGCAGGTCAGAGGACGGACCTGTGCTCAAGGTCGCCGGCCTCACCGTTTCCGTGCGCGGCGAGGAGGGCGAGCGGCCGGTGGTTTGCGACCTATCCTTCTCGCTCGCGCATGGCGAGACACTGTGTATCGCTGGCGAATCCGGCTCCGGCAAATCGATGACGTCATTGGCGATCATGGCGCTGCTGCCGCAGCCGGCAGCACGCGTTTCCGCCGGTTCGATCTTGTTGGGCAACACCGAACTGACAGGCCTCGATGATCGCCGCATGCGCGGTATCCGCGGCAATCGCATCGCCATGATCTTCCAGGAGCCTACGACTTCACTGAACCCGGTCCTGTCGATTGGGCGTCAGTTGATCGAGGCGATAGAGACCCACACCAGCCTGTCGCCCACCGAAGCGCGCAAGCTGGCAATCGAAGCGCTGACAGCGGTGCGTATCCCGGAAGCGGAGAGCCGGCTCAAGCAATATCCGCACGAGCTTTCCGGCGGCATGCGCCAGCGTGTCATGATAGCCATGGCGCTGGCGCTGAAGCCCGACGTGCTGATCGCCGACGAGCCGACCACGGCGCTCGATGTCACCGTGCAAGGCGAAGTGCTCGAGCTGCTCCGCGACCTGCAACGCCGGAACGGCACAAGCGTCATCCTTATCACCCACGACATGGGCGTGGTGGCAGAGATGGCCGACCGTGTCATTGTCATGCGCAACGGCTGCATGATGGAAGAAGGCAAGGTGACCAACATCTTCGAGCGACCGCAGGTGGATTATACGCGTGAATTGCTCGCCGCAGTGCCACGTATGGGTGCCGGATCCGGCCGCCAGAATTCCCGCAAGGCGATCGAAAACACAAAATCGACTGCAGTCGCCGTAGCGCGCGACCTGCACGTACGCTTCGATCTGCGCGGCGGCTTTCTCGGCCGTGTGACCCGTCACATCCACGCGGTCGAAGGCGTAAGTTTTTCCATCGCGCCAAACGAAACGCTGTCATTGGTGGGCGAATCCGGCTGCGGCAAGTCGACGACAGCCAAGGCGCTTGCCGGCCTGGTGCCTTATACCGGCGAGCTTTCGATTGGCGGCCGCAACCTTTCCAGTCTCAACCGAAATGAGCGGAAGGCTGTACGTCGCGACGTCCAGATGATCTTTCAGGACCCCTACGCGTCGCTCGACCCGCGCATGCGGGTCGGCGACCTGGTCGCAGAGCCGCTTTGATCCACAACATCGGCACACCACGCGAACGCGCCGAGCGGGTCGCCACCCTGTTCGAACGCGTCGGCCTCACAGCCGACCAGATGGAACGCTACCCGCATGAGTTTTCCGGCGGACAGCGCCAGCGCATCTGCATCGCCCGCGCACTGGCACTACGTCCTAAGCTCATCATCGCCGACGAGAGCGTTTCGGCGCTCGACGTATCGGTGCAGGCGCGCGTGCTGCATCTGTTGAAGGAACTGCAACGCGAATTCGGCGTCGCCTACCTGTTCATTTCGCACGACATGGCAGTGGTGGAAAATATCTCGGATCGGGTCGCTGTGATGTACCTCGGCCAGATCGTCGAGATGGGCACGCGCGACCAGATATTTGCTCATCCGCGCCATCCCTATACCAAGCGGTTGATCGAAGCGGTTCCGGTGCCCGATCCGACGCGGCGGCGGTCCGGTTTCGCACGCCTCGACAAAGAGATAGCAAGCGCAACCTACAAAATCGGTGAGGCACCGCATCGACTGGTTTTGACTGATGTCGGAAACGGGCATCTCGTCGCGGCGTAACGGACAGGCCAGGTGAGCCAGACACCATCATTGAGCTTAAAGCGGTGAGGCGCCTGCTTCCCGCACCAGAACCTTCAATACCTGGCGCCGGGTTCGCGCCATCAGGCTCTCGGTGCGTGCCTCGAGCAACAGCATGCCGCATCGGTTCTGGTTCGGTTGCTCTCCAGCGATCCGGGCATTGACCGCATATTGCGCCGCCACCGGCACCAGCCGACCTCGCTCTGAGGGATGCACCGCGATCTCGCCGCCGTTGCTGGCAGGGCTGGGTGGGTGCGATCGATTTTGGTTGGTGCTTTGGGTTTTTGGTAAGCGCGAATTTCCCTGCACCTTTTGGTGTTGGATCCGTTGAGGCATGAGGTGTCCACCAAAATAGGTGGACACCTGATGATGGAAGAAGATGACCAGAAACTGCGGGTGCGGCTTGTCGGTCGCAACGGTCGACGCCGATACGACCCCGCCTTTAAGGATCGTCTTGTCGCGGCCTGCCTTGAGCCTGGCGTTTCGGTATCGCGGCTTGCGCTCGAACATGGGATCAATGCGAACCTTCTCCGCAAGTGGATAAAGAAGCGCAGGGAGACCCATCCTCTGCCGCCGTCTTCAACATCGGCGTTTATCCCGGTTCGGATTGAAAGCACTTCCGATCGGGCCTTGCTGCGAGGGAGCAGCATGGCTGCGGTGGATGTGCCGGGGACTTGCGACGGAGTGCGTGGGTCGGCACCGAAAAGGGCTGCGCCTTTGTCCTTTCCAACCAAAGTGAACGCGTCACTGCCGAACGGCGTGAAGTTGACGCTGGAATGCGGTGATGTGGATGCGTTGGCAACCGCAATCGGAGCACTGGGTCATGTTCAGACTGGGCGCTGACCTGAAAGTCTACCTGCACCGCGAGCCGATCGACTTTAGGGCCGGCATCAACAGCCTTGCGGTTCTGGTCCAGGAAACGATGGCGCTCGATCCGTTTGTTCCGGCGGTTTTTGCGTTCTGCAATCGCCGCCGCGACCGGATGAAGCTGCTGTTCTTCGATCGGTCGGGCTTTGTGCTGGTCCTGAAACGACTGACCGAGGACAAGTTCCGGTGGCCGCGCCGGGAGGCTGCGGTGGTCCAGCTTACGACCGAGCAATTGCACTGGATCCTCGACGGCATCGATATTGATGCAATGGTCCGCCATCCGGTGCGGCAATATCAGGTTGCCGGTTGAGAGCTCTTGAATTGAGCGGTTGACGCGGCGGCATGCTTTCGATTCAAGAATCTGATGAATCGACCCGGCGAACCAACTGTTGACGAGTTGATGGCGCGTATTGCTGCGCTGCAGGCCGAGAACCGCCAGCTCACAGAGCGCGTCGTCAAACTCGAGGAAGAGCTGGCGCTTGCACGACTGCATCGTTTTGCGCCGCGCAGTGAAAAACACATTGACCGCCTCTTCAATGAAGCCGAACAGGCCGCGGATGAGGACGACGCCGACAGCGAAGATGGCGATGTCGTTGCCCTGCCGGACACCGGCTTGTCGGCGACCGAAAGGGCGGCGGGAAAGAAACGCGGCCGCAAGGCCTTGCCGGAAAACCTGCCGCGCGAGCGCGTCGAGTATGACCTTCCCGACGACCAGAAGGCTTGTCCTTGCTGCCGTCACCAGATGCATCGCATGGGCGAGACCGTTACCGAGCAGCTTCATATCGAGGTGAAGGCGAAGGTTCTGCAGAACGTGCGGTTCAAATATGCATGCCGCCATTGTGACCGCACGGGGATCAACACGCCTGTTGTGACCGCGCCGATGCCGACGCAGCCCTTGCCGGGCAGCATCGCCACGGCCTCGACACTGGCCTTCGCACTCGTTCACAAATACGTCGACGGCACGCCGCTCTACCGCCTGGCGCAGGCCTTCGAGCGCGCAGGTGTTCCTGTCAGCCGTGGCGCTCTGGGCCACTGGGTGATCGGCTCGAGCGAAAAGCATCTCTCCCGCATCTATAACGCCCTGAAGCTGCGGCTTAGATCGCAGCCCCTCGTCCATGGCGACGAGACGACTGTTCAGGTCCTGAAGGAAAAGGATCGAGAGGCCACCAGCACCTCGTACATGTGGGCATACCGGAGCGGCGAGGACAGTGACGAGCCTATCGTGCTGCTCGATTATCAACCGGGTCGCGGCCAGATATACCCGCAGACCTTCCTGGGCGATTACCGCGGCAAAGTGATGAGTGATGGCTATTCCGCCTGGCGAACGCTGGCGGGGGCAACCCATCTCGGATGCATGGCCCATTCGAGGCGGCGCTTCGTCGATGCCCTCAAGGCGAGGAAGAAAGGCGGCGGCCCGCCGGAACAGGCGCTCCGGTTCTTCGAACAGCTCTACCGGGTTGAAAGGCAGGCGCGGAACGAAATCCCCAACAACGGCGAAACGCGAGATCACTGCATTCGCCGCTTCCGCCAGCAACATAGTGTCCCCATCCTCAATGCTCTCAAGGCATGGCTCGACGACATCGCCCCGAAAGTCTTGCCGGACAGCAAGCTCGGCGACGCCGTCTCCTACACCCTGAACCAATGGGAATATCTAACGCGCTACACCGAGGACGGCAGCATGCCGATCGACAACAATCTTCTCGAGCGTGACATCAGAATCTTTGCCACCGGCCGGAAAAGTTGGCTGTTCAGCGATACCGTCGACGGAGCCAGGGCCAGCGCCGTCATCTACAGCCTGATGTTGACCTGCCGCGCCTGTGGCGTCGAGCCGTTAGCGTGGCTGCGTCACGTCCTCACCGAATTGCCTCAACGTGCTGTCGATACTGATATCAACGATCTGCTGCCCTTCAACTTCGCCAAAGCCACAGCAACCTGATCTGCCGGGACATGTCCGTCTGAAAGCGACCGTCGTTGAAAAGGGCGGCGTGTGGGGAAATTCGCGCTTACGGTTTTTGGCTTTTGGCGGGGTGGCGCCTTGCTTCACCGCGTTAACCCCGACGCTCCCAAGGTCTGAGTTTCCGAGGGGGCCGTGCCTGTTTTGTCGGGCGGTTATCCCCCGACCCAAGGATCTCGCCGTCTTGCCGGCCGCATTGCTGTGGGGTTGCGCTTGATATGACAAAGGCCCGCGGTGGCGGGCCTTTGTATTTGGTTGCGGGGACAGGATTTGAACCTGTGACCTTCAGGTTATGAGCCTGACGAGCTACCGGGCTGCTCCACCCCGCGCCATTTGTTTTTGCAGGCGTTTGCCTGCGGTGTTTTTGCAGGCGTTTGCCTGCGGACGTTTGAGCCTGGCGCCGAAGTTTCGTCTTGGCGATGTTTCGGCGCCTGATTGTGTAAGCATATGCTTACAGGATTGCTTGCTTCCGTCAAACGCGAAAGGCCGCTTTTGGCGGCCTTTGCCGCCTGTCTGGCGGTTTTCGACAAGAGAAGATTTTACGTGCGTTTCGCAGACCTGGCAGCGACTTACTCTCCCGCGTCTTGAGACGAAGTACCATCAGCGCTGGAGCGTTTCACGGCCGAGTTCGGAATGGGATCGGGTGCAGCCGCTCCGCAATAACCACCAGGTCAGCGAAACGCACGTATATTCGAGAAGCTGTTTTGAGCGAATAGCAAGTAGCGAATAGGGAGAACCTATTGCTGCCACTCCTGGCTATTCGCTGGTCTTTGTGTGCCTTTTCAAGGCTGTCGCCTTGCGAAGCTTCAGCTTCGCAAGGCCGACTGGCCGCGAGGGGCAAAAGAAACATCTGACGATGTCAGATGGACATGGATAATGAGAACGATCAAGCCGATCGAGCTATTAGTACCGGTAAACTTCATGCGTTGCCGCACTTCCATACCCGGCCTATCAACGTGGTGGTCTTCCACGACTCTCAGGGAATACTCGTTTTAAGGTGGGTTTCCCGCTTAGATGCCTTCAGCGGTTATCCCGTCCGGATATAGCTACCCTGCTATGCGGCTGGCGCCACAACAGGTCCACCAGAGATCCGTCCATCCCGGTCCTCTCGTACTAGGGACAGATCCTTTCAATATTCCTACACCCACGGCAGATAGGGACCGAACTGTCTCACGACGTTCTGAACCCAACTCACGTACCGCTTTAAATGGCGAACAGCCATACCCTTGGGACCTGCTCCAGCCCCAGGATGCGATGAGTCGACATCGAGGTGCCAAACAACCCCGTCGATATGGACTCTTGGGGGTCATCAGCCTGTTATCCCCGGCGTACCTTTTATCCGTTGAGCGATGGCCCTTCCACGCGGGACCACCGGATCACTATGACCGACTTTCGTCTCTGCTCGACTTGTCAGTCTCGCAGTCAGGCAGGCTTATGCCATTGCACTCAGCGACCGATTTCCGACCGGTCTGAGCCCACCATCGCGCGCCTCCGTTACTCTTTAGGAGGCGACCGCCCCAGTCAAACTACCCACCATACATTGTCCCGGACCCGGATAACGGGCCGCGGTTAGACATCCATAGAGATAAGGGTGGTATTTCAAGGGTGGCTCCACAGAAACTGGCGTCCCTGCTTCAAAGCCTACCACCTATCCTACACATGCCACTACGAATGCCAATGTAAAGCTATAGTAAAGGTGCACGGGGTCTTTCCGTCTAACCGCAGGAACCCCGCATCTTCACGGGGAATTCAATTTCACTGAGTCTATGCTGGAGACAGCGGGGAAGTCGTTACGCCATTCGTGCAGGTCGGAACTTACCCGACAAGGAATTTCGCTACCTTAGGACCGTTATAGTTACGGCCGCCGTTTACTGGGGCTTCGATTCAGAGCTTGCACCCCTCCTCTTAACCTTCCAGCACCGGGCAGGCGTCAGACCCTATACGTCGCCTTGCGGCTTCGCAGAGCCCTGTGTTTTTGATAAACAGTCGCTACCCCCTGGTCTGTGCCACCCCCATACACTTGCGTGCAAAGGGGTCACGCTTCTTCCGAAGTTACGCGTGCAATTTGCCGAGTTCCTTCAGCATAGTTCTCTCAAGCGCCTTGGTATACTCTACCAGTCCACCAGTGTCGGTTTCGGGTACGGTCTATAAGGAGGAGCTATTTCCTGGAACCTCTCCGCTGCCCAGACAATCCAATAAGTCTGAACAACTTGTGAGATCCGTCACTACCTCCAGGCCCACGAATATTAACGTGGTTCCCATCGTCTACGCATTTCTGCCTCGACTTAGGGGCCGGCTAACCCTGCTCAGATTAACTTTAAGCAGGAACCCTTGGACTTTCGGCGGGGGTGTCTCTCACACCCCTTACGTTACTCATGTCAGCATTCGCACTTCTGATACCTCCACCGCCCCTCACGGGTACGGCTTCGTCAGCTTACAGAACGCTCCGCTACCACTGCATATTCCCGAAGGAATATTGCAATCCAAAGCTTCGGTGTATGGCTTTAGCCCCGTTACATTTTCGGCGCAAAGACCCTTATTTAGACCAGTGAGCTGTTACGCTTTCTTTAAATGATGGCTGCTTCTAAGCCAACATCCTGGTTGTTTTGGGATCCTCACATCCTTTCCCACTTAGCCATAACTTGGGGACCTTAGCTGTTGGTCAGGGTTGTTTCCCTTTTCACGACGGACGTTAGCACCCGCCGTGTGTCTGCCGACTAGTACTCCTGGGTATTCAGAGTTTGCTTAGGTTTGGTAATCCGGTGAGGACCCCTAGCCCATGCAGTGCTTTACCCCCCAGGGTATTCGGTCGACGCTCTACCTAAATAGATTTCGCGGAGAACCAGCTATTTCCGAGTTTGATTGGCCTTTCACCCCTAGCCACAAGTCATCCCGAACTATTGCAACAGTTATGGGTTCGGTCCTCCAGTAAGTGTTACCTTACCTTCAACCTGCTCATGGCTAGATCACTCGGTTTCGGGTCTAATGCGACGAACTGAACGCCCTGTTCAGACTCGCTTTCGCTGCGCCTACACCTACCGGTTTAAGCTTGCTCGTCACACTAAGTCGCTGACCCATTATACAAAAGGTACGTGGTCACCCTTGCGGGCTCCCACTGTTTGTAGGCAATCGGTTTCAGGTACTCTTTCACTCCCCTTGTCGGGGTGCTTTTCACCTTTCCCTCACGGTACTAGTTCGCTATCGGTCATGCACGAGTACTTAGGCTTGGAGGGTGGTCCCCCCAATTTCAGACAGGATTTCACGTGTCCCGCCTTACTCGAGGACGATTGATTGCATTACGCGTACGGGGCTGTCACCCACTATGGCCCTACTTTCCAGAAGGTTCCGCTTGTCTCTCAATCGCCACTGGCCTGGTCCGCGTTCGCTCGCCACTACTAGCGGAAGTCTCGGTTGATGTCCTTTCCTACGGGTACTTAGATGTTTCAGTTCCCCGCGTTCGCCACTTTACCCCTATGTATTCAGGGTAAGTTACCTATTAGCGATACTTGGAAACCAA
>CAVSAU010000018.1:0-112205 GCA_963726065.1 uncultured Alphaproteobacteria bacterium | reverse complement strand
CCGCGCTGCGCGCCCATTTCATGCGTCGGTCCGTTTGCGAGGCGCCTTTGAGGCCCTCGCCTTTTCGATGCCAACGATTTGCGGGGGGTCACCTGGGATCGTTGTCACACCGGGATGACCGTAAAGCGAGAAGGTGACCGTGCCATCAGCCCAGGCGCGAAGCACCTCCACTTCGATGGTGAGAATGTCGCCTTTTTCAACCTTCGGCATCAGCACCTGCCTTTTGGAGCCGGCAAGCCGGAGATCGAGCGCTTCATTCTCCCGCAGTGCTGTCATATGGTTGTCAGTGAGCTCATAGAGGGCGTCGGCGATTTGATCCGGCCCCCAGCCGGCCGCCGCAAGGTTCTCCCACATCTCCCGAAAGGCATCGTCAATCGAGACTTTGGCAGTCGATCGGGTAAAGATCCGGGTGCTTCGGCGAGGCGAACCTTGCCATTGTCAGCCCGTCTTATTGGTTATGTCATCGAACATAGAGCCGCGCCGGTTCAGCTTGCGAAATGCATCCAGAACTTGGCGATCACCTATGGTGTCTCCCCAACTGCCAACTATCGCCATGACTTTGATGTTGTTGTCACCGAACATCGCGACAGCACGCGCCATCTCGCTTTTGATCTCCGCTCGTACCGCATCGTCAAATGATCTTGTCCGCGCCCATCGCCGGCAAAGGTTAGCCGATCCAATTGGTTTCGCCACTAGCCTGAAAGGATGAGGGCTACATCCGCTCGATCATGTGCGGGTGATCGTAGGGTTGCTTGTCCTTCGTGAGTGTTCCTCGACTTCGCTGCCGACGCGGTAGAAATTCGAGATCGCCATCGAGGTTTTCATGCTGTAACTGCTTGGCGTCCCGCCGTGAGTTCTCTCCTGGCCTATTCCACTGGTCATGCTGCCTTGACCAAGTCGCGCGCCTGTCGGTCTAGGACCTTGTCGTCGGCAAAATTGACTGTCTTTCCACTTTTCGCCAGTCCAGGTCGGGTCAAGTTCAAGAGCCTTCTTCTCACATGCGCGGTCGCCTCCTCTGGAGTTCCTACATGCACGGCATTGATTGCCTTGATGAGCGGGATGAGGGCGAACCAGTCACCAGTCGCCTTCATCACCTCGGCCAATTCTTGGTATCTTCTCCCTGTCGCCAATGCCCATCCCTGCAGGTACGAATAGTGACCCTTGTTGGCGGGATAGTTGCGCATCCCGAAATCAGTCCAGGCGACCGCCTTCTCAGTGTCACCTACTGCAACGGCCATGTCAGTCATCACCGCCGTCATGTAGGCGTCGTTCGGCGCCAAAGCGATCGCTGCTTCCGCCTAACTCATTTTTCGTCGGAGAAATCATGCTCCACGAGATGTGCGTACGCGCCCAACCAATGCCCAAGCTTCCGCTCCAGTGGCGACAGGTTTTCGCTTGCCATACCCTGCTTTGCCAGGTCAACGAGGCGTCGATGTCGTTTCTCACGTCTTGCGACCACCCGAAGACAATACGGAAGTAGTGCACAAACCCCATCTTGAATTTTATGAGCGCGGAATCTGGAAACTTTTCCCATGCCCTCGTTCCATATTCGATAAGCTTCCTCCGTCCTTTCGGGCGTGTATTGCAGGAGCTTGTCATGCCCCCCAAGATAATAGTCGTATTCCTTAAGGCTGGCAGCGTCCTTGCTCCAAGCGTCGCTGTAACGCGACCGCTTTAGCTTGCCCGAATCGCTCGCGATGGCCCCGACGATCTTTTCTGTCACCGCGTCCTGCAGCGCCATCGGATTGTTTCCCGATTGGTCAAATTTCTCTGCCCAAATGTGAGCGCCTGTCTTGGGCGTTAATCAGCTGCGCGACACGGACCTGGTGCGCGTCCTTCCTGACGCTCCCTTCGAGCACGTAATTCGACGTTGAGGTCCTTGCCGATCTGCCGAACGTCGGTGGGCTTTCCCTTGTACGTGAATGACGAGTTTCTGGCGATGACCGACAGATCGGGAGAGCGCGCAAGTCCTGCTATGATGTCCTCGCTGACCCCGTCGCTGAAATAGCCAAGGTTCGGATCGTCGCTCAGGTTGTCGAAGGCGAGGACGGCGATCGAGGGAACGCCTGCGGATGCAGGAGAGCTGAACAGGTCGAGATAAAGCCATGCGCCTCCGGCGGCCGCGAGGAGGGCTGCCGATGCTGCGGTTGCCCATGGCCGGGGACTCCGACATCCGGCGCGCGATCCGGATTTTCGGAGAGCCTTGCACCTTGACGCGGAAGACCGACACGGGTTCGTCGATGTTTTTCATTCGATGGCTGCCAAGGGGTTCGAAACCGAAAGGAGAGCTTCTTCTCTACCTCCTTGGCGACCTTTCCCGAGACGTAGACGCTGCCCGGTTCGGCGATTTGTTCGAGGCGGGCGGCTATGTTGACGCCCTCGCCATAGAAATCGTCGCCCTCGACGATTACTTCGCCGAGGTTGACGCCTATGCGGACATTGATGCGCTCGTCCTCCGGAAAAGACGCGTTTCGTTCGAGCAAGTCCACCCTGCAGGGCCACCGCGCATTCTACAGCGTCCACCACGCTGGCGAATTCAGCCAGCAATCCGTCGCCCATGAATTTGAAGATGCGGCCGTGGTGGCGGGCGATTTCGGGTTCGAATAATTCCTTGCGCCCGGCCCAGCCGCTCGAACGTGCCCTGTTCGTCCTGCTCCATGAGTGTGGAGTAGCCGACCAACGTCCGCAGCGAGAATTGCAGCAAGCTTCCGGTCCATGACCGGCCCCCTAGCACCAATGGTAGCAACTATATCACAAATCGGGGGAGAAGCAGCGTTTGTGTGGTAAGGTGTTTTTGCTTATGGTCGGCTCGCGCCGAGTGGTTCGCTTTCCACCCATTGCGAGCGACTAAGAAAAGCGCCCGACGTCGTCTTGGTGCTCGAAGCAGAAGCAGACCGATGGTCCCTTGCCACCATGAGCGAAGCGACGCTGGCCCCCACGATTACAACCGGAAGCTCGCGCCCCATACTCAATTTCGTCTTAGGTCGTCACAGCGATAGTTGGTCGGCGCCGTCCATGCGCATTTTGTTCGCCTCAAGCCAGCTTGACCGCCCTGCGACTGGTCTCGCTCATGCCTTGGATGCGACAGAGGTCGATGATCGCCACCCAGGCAGGATTGGGATGCCATTCCTTCGGCACCCACCAACTGTTGCCCAGACCTGCCTCGCGCCACAGAATTGTGCGGATGCGAAATGAGCTGCCAGGCGGTGGAGGTGAATTCATCCAATCGCCGTAGCGGGCCTTCCTGGCCTCTCAGTGTCTCACCCATGGCTGGCGCGCCCGGTCCCTTGGTGCGAAACGATGGAACCAGTCGCGGCACTTCAGCGAAGGGGCGTGAATGAAAAAAGGCACACGCAAAGCGTCGCCAGGCAGAACCTGTTCCCCCAAAATGCTCCCCCCACAGATGCTAAAGGTCTCAAACCAGATTGTTCCACGGCGAGGTCGAGCGATCCGCCGAATATCTTTGGCATTTGAAGCCGAACCTCCAAGAGCCGGAGAAACGCGCCACCTGCGAACCAATCCGACGTGTGACAGGGAAACGAATAGATCACCCATCCCGCTGCCGATAGGGCGGGCCCATCTGGCATTGTCGGAAAACTGTCTCAGACCGCGGCTCCCGTATTCCCGTTGAGTTGATTTCATGGTTTTGTCATGGTCAAGGTTTGGCAGATACTCTATTGGCAGGGGAGGGCTTGCGATCAAAATACGGATATGCGCGCACCTCAACTCCGGACCAGACGGCGGGATTGGCGGCCCAGGTGACGATGTTGGAAGCGGCCGGATGCGAGGAAATCATTCGCGAGCATGCCTCGGCCGTCGGACGACGGGAGGCTTTCGAGAAGTTGTCACAAGTTGCGGCGTGGCGACATAATCGGGTGCCCGCGAAGTGGAGGCTGGCCGACGAATACGACGGGGTGCGAGGAACGCGTTTGAAACTGAAAAGGGCTCCTCTTTGAGAGCCTCCATTGAGGTTTCGCGGGTCATTTGCCATCGAAAACCTCCGTGGTCACGAACTGCTTGGCGGACGACAGTTTCCACTATTCTGAAAGCACTACGTCATTTTGAATAGCCGCCCCTCGCAATAGGTGTATAGTGCAATGTCGTCCGATCATTTATGGCGAACGGACGTTTGGAAGCCAACTCAGGTGCTTTCGCCCCATTGGGAGACAGCACCATGCGATTCAATGGCAGCGCCAGCCCAGAGCAGCTTGCCCTTCTCCATCAGATTTTTGACGACTGCTGCCGTGCAGCGGGTATCAAACCCGGCGATCCAGATCACGAAATTTTGGCGCTTCGGATAATGAGCCTGTTCGAAAGCGGCTTTCAAACTTCGGAAGAGCTAATGGCGGCGCTGGACGGGCATTGTTTCCTAACGCCCAACCTGAGCCGCTACTAGAACTTCCGCCGACGGATCGGTCGCACCCGTTTGAGCGACGGGGTGTTGAAGGTCGACATTCTCCATCCAGCGCCGGCACGTGAATTTGTAAAGGAGCCAAGAGTCAGTCTTGCTGTTTTGCAAAGCTCTTTGACTTTGACTTACCTTTGAGGATTTTTGCGTCCTTGGAGTGCTCCGCTATAGCCGGACCGGCTCCACTGACCTTCTCGGTGGCGGGGCTTGGTGTGGGGCCTTTTCCCGATTTTTGGGCTTTGGAAGGTTTCGCGCTCTTGCCCGGCGTGGGAGATGCCGGCGAGTCGTTGGAAAATCCGTCTTGGGTATCTGCGTCGGCTCTTGCCGGCATCGTGCTTTTGATCATCGCGCTCTCCTCTTGCAGCAGAACACTCGGCACGAAAGTAAGTTCCCTTCAAAGCGGGATGGGTTGACAGGCAGTGGGGTCGCGGTTGCCCGTCTGCCGCTCAACCGAAGTCTCCAATCTTTCGTGTTGAGCCGGGAGTTTTGCGCGGCGGCTTCCAAATAAGCCCGCGAAGGAGGGAACTAGTCGACGACCTGAGGGTTGTCATTTCAAGTCTTCACATTCTGTGAGGCTTGAATAACCCCTTAGGAGGAAGTCATGGCATCAGCCCAGACAAAGGGTCTCGAAGACCTATTCATGGACGGTCTCAAAGACATCTATTACGCAGAAAAGAAGATCGTAAAGGCGCTGCCGAAAATGGCGAAGGGAGCGGAAAGCGAAGAACTTGCAGCCGCTTTCGAGAAGCATCTCGGTGAGACCGAGGTCCAGATCGAGCGGCTGGAACAAGTGTTCCAACTGCTTGGCAAACCCGCTCGCGGAAAGACCTGCCCGGCAATCGATGGGATTTTGGAAGAGGGTTCGGAAATTCTGCAGGAGTACAAGGGTGCGCCGGCTCTTGACGCTGGCCTTGTTGCGGCAGCTCAGGCCGTCGAGCATTACGAAATTGCTCGATACGGCACGTTGGTCACCTGGGCTGGGATGCTCGGTATGACAGATGCGGCTGCAATCCTGGGCGAGACGCTGGCTGAGGAAGAAGCCACCGACGAAGCGTTGTCAGCGCTCGGCGAAGGCGGGGTTAACGAACGCGCAATGCAGGAAGCTGCCTAACCTGTAGCTCGGGAGCTTTCTCGGCCCGCCGCCCTTACGTCAGTGTGGCGGGCCTCCCATTATGAAGGTGGCAATCAATCGCGCGGTCGGGATACTGGTAGGGCTTCTTCGGTGGGGTTAACGTCATGTTCGTCGACCCGAATGGTGATGTCGTCGAACATGGACCCGGTTGAATTTAGCTTGCGTAGCGCGGCCAGCACCTGCTCGTCGTCCATGGTGTCGCCCCAACTGGAGGAAATTCCCATGACCTCGACGTGGTCCTCACCAAATGTCTCAAATGCGATCTCCCATTCGATTTCAATCTCTGATCGAATATCGCGTCTGAATGGGATGATGTTGTCGGTAGCCATTACCATAGAACATTAGCGCATCGTAATGGTTCCGTCGCAGTTCCGTCGCAACGGAATTTCGCCTCGCGCATTTCCTCCGTCTCTGTTGGAGTTCCAGTATGCGTATCGATGATTTGTCCAAGCCGCCCCCGATATCTCGTTCGAAAAGCCGGTAATGATCGAGCTAGTGCCGGGGAAGCCGCAGAAAATTCGCAATGCCCGCGACGCTATGGATGCGCTAGACGAATTCAGGCCTAGCGCCAGCATGGGAAAGCGACGTGCTGGTTGACGAAGATTAAGGGGGTCGGCGCATGATGACTATCACGGCATTAATGGTCCGGAAAATCGGGCCAGACAGTTACGTCGTGGAAATGTCTAATGAACTCGGTTCCATCACCGTGCACGTGTCACTCGAACAAGTGAACGACGACCGCGAATACGGCGAAGCAGAGCGGGAAACCCTGGCGTGCCTTCGCGCGAAAGAACTTGCCTCGGTTTTCGTGCAGGCCGCTGAGAGCAACCTGAACTGACTATGCGCCAAGGGGCCGCTCCCGCCGGACATAGCACGGTTGGATGATTTGCGTGTTGAAAATCATCACCTATATCGGGCCGATGGGCTGGATGTTTCAATCCCTGATCGACGGAAAGATGACAATTACGGTGTATTGCCTAACCGAGGGTTGAGGCGCCGATAGCGGGCCGCATGGCGGATCGTCCAGCTTTCGGACGACGACGACATTCGTGGCGATCTGATCCAGGCACTCGCGCAACATATCGCGCGCCCCGTGCTCAGCGATCTTCTTCGGATCGAGAACAACCACCTGCGTGGATTCGCCAAGTGTCGGAGGAAACTCTTGGAAATTAACGGAGTGTTCGCCCTCGTTCGCCGAGGTTTACTCGACGGATATTCGACGCGTCGGGAGCAAAAATCGCTAACTCATTGAAAAGTATGGTACGCCCAAGGGGAATCGAACCCCTGTTACCGCCGTGAAAGGGCGGTGTCCTGACCGCTAGACGATGGGCGCGCTCAGATGGGCGGTTTATAGTAAGGTTGCGCGCGGTGGGCAACCCCGTCTTTGGCTGTGGAGCCAATCTTTTTTGCGTCATCAGGACCGCAGGCTGCGTTTGAGAGTCCCGCGCGAAGCCATTGTAACAAAGAAGTTTTTGTCGGCGTCGACCGAACTGGAGTCGGAGGGCTGAGGCGTCAGGTCGCAGTCGATCGGCCTACTGGCGGCGACGGCAGCGCCAGTTCCAGTCGCGCTCGGGCCCGACGTCGATATGCACTGATTCCGTGTGGCAGTAGGTGCCGATACCGCCGCGTCCGGGCATGGTGCGGGCAAAGCTCGCCAGTTCCCATTTGCTGACGCCCTGAACCTGCACGTCGGCGGCCGCGCAATACATGTGCAGCGAATTCTTGGCGCCACGGGCGCGGCGATTATGCGACGGGCTGCGATAGCCGGAAGTGACCATGATCTTGCGACCGTAATGCCGCTCGACGGTTTTGAGCACCCGAACCAGCGACGGCTTCAGGCACGCGACGTCGACGCGATCCGTCTGCGTCAGCAGGCCGTTGGGCGCCAGCCGGGCGAGACCGGCTGCCGAAGCGAGCTGGACCGGGCCGTCTTCATCTTCGTGCAGGTCGACGTCGCTGTCGTCGTCAATGCCCGATTTGCGCTTGATCTCGAAAAGCGCCGTCTGGCGCACGCCGGGGAGCGGATCGAGATCGCCGCCATTCAACGAGGCGCGCGCCACGAGCGGCTTGGCTTCTTCACCAGAAGCCGACGCAAGCTGGATAAGGGGCTTGGCCTTTTCCGGTTTCGCCTGCTCAGTTGAGGTGATCTGCGTGATTTCGCTCGGCTTCTGTTGCCTTACCGGCGCAGCCGCCGCGATCTGCGCTACGGCCGGCTTTTCCGATTTTGCCGACCCGCCGAAGAAAGCGGACAGGAAGCCGCGTTTCTTGGGTTCGATCGATTGGGGCGTCGCTGCGGGGTCGGTTGCGGTCACGATGACCTGATTCTTGTCGGCCGGCGCCGATTCCTTTGCGGTTGGAACCGGAATGGCTGCCGTTGTGGCCGGTTCCGGCTCGGCTTTAGCCGCCTGGCTCGCGTCGGCGGCTGCTGTTTCAGCCGCGGGCTGTGGAGCCTGCCGTTTGGTTACGCTTTGCTGCCTGTCCGTTGGTGGTTGCGAGGCCGCGGCCGTTTCTGCCGTTGGCGCCGCGGGGGTCGCCTGGGTATCGGTGGCAATCGCCGCAAACTCGCCGCCGCCGGGCTTCGACACGGGAAGGTAGGCCACCTGTTCGGGAAGTGCGGTGTCGCTGTCGGCCGACATCACCATGCCTGCGGCGGAATCGGTGCTGGCAGTCGAACTGGCCATGCTGTTGAAGCCGGAGGAGGTCAGTTCTGTGCCGCTCTGATCGGCGGTCGTGCAAGACGCCAGCAAAACGGCAAGAAGCGCAGCCAATACGGTACGGCCTTCCCCGCTCGCCTTGCGCGGTCGCACTGCTTTCAAACCGCTTTCCCCCTTGGCTTTCCGAACCGTCACGCAATCGATAAGAGGACAATTCTAACTTCAAGTAGAAGACTACGCTGCGTACTCGGAACCAGATCTAACGATCCTTTGGGCTCTCCGCAAAAACTCTTTGACGCGGCGGAGAAACAGGACGGCATCAACATGCCGCAAACCATTTCGCCGGTTTTGACCGGAAGGTCAATTCACCGCACATTACGGATTGTTACACTCTGACTTTTACATAGCTGCCGGGCGCGTCGCCGAGAGTGCCGCTTTTCGCGCCTGGTGTCCTTGCCGCGACACGCTTGTTGTCTCTGGCCTCGATCCAGGCGTGCCAGTGCGGCCACCACGAACCAGGGTTTTCCCGTGCCTTTTCAACCCATTGCTGGAAGTCTCCCACCGGCTTGCCACCAGTCCAGTACTGGTACTTGCCGAGCGATGGCGGATTGACGACACCCGCGATATGGCCCGAACCGGCCATCACATACTCGACATCGCCACCGAAATATTTGCAACCAAGGAAGACCGATTTCGCTGGCGCGATGTGGTCTTCGCGGGAGGCAAGATTGTAGACGGGAATCGTGATGTCCGAAAGTGAAATGGAGCGGCCGGCAAGTGTCATATGGCCTTGCGACAGGTTGTTCTCGAGATAGCAGTTCCTCAGATAGTAGGAGTGGTTCGCTGCCGCCATGCGGGTCGAAATCGGCATTCCAGTAGAGCAGATCGAACGGCATCGGCTCCTTGCCGCGCATGTAGTTGTTGACAACGTAAGGCCATATCAGGTCGCCCGACCGCAGCATGTTGAAGGCGGTCGCCATCTTGGTGCCGTCGAGATAGCCTTTTTCCCCCATCGCGCGCTCGACCGCCGCGACCTGGTCCTCGTCGACGAACACCTTGAGGTCGCCGGCATAAGTGAAATCGACTTGCGTGGTGAAGAACGTCACCGACTTCACGCGGTCGTCGCCTTCCTGTGCCAGCAGCGCCAGAGCGGCGGCAAGCAAGGTGCCGCCGACGCAATAGCCGATGGCGTTGACTTCCCTTTCGCCAGTGGCGGTTTCAACCGCGTCGAGGCCATATTGCAGCCCTTCGCGGATATAGGCTTCCCAGCCCTTGCTGCCATGCCGCTCGTCCGGGTTGATCCAGGAGATGACGAACACCGTATGGCCCTGCGCCACAGCCCAACGGATGAACGATTTTTCGGGGTTCAGATCGAGGATGTAGAACTTGTTGATCCATGGCGGGCAGATCAGCAGCGGCCGCTTCAGTACTTTTTGTGTCGTCGGCTCGTACTGGATGATCTCGGCGATATCGGAGCGGCCAACTACTTTTCCGGGCGTTACCGCGATGTTGCGGCCGATCTCGAAACGCGAATAGTCGGCCTGCCTCAGCTTCAGGTCGCCTTTGCCGGCGGTGATATCCTCGGCCAGCATCCTCATGCCGCGCACCAGGTTCTCGCCGCTGGATGCAACCGTCTCGCGAAAAAGTTCGGGGTTGGTCAGAATGAAGTTGGACGGCGAGATCGCGTTGGAGATCTGCTTCACATAAAAGCCGGCCTTGTGCTTGGTGTGCTCGTCCAGTCCCTCGGCGTGTTCGACCAGGTCGCCGGCCCATCGCGAGGTGACGAGGTATGCCTGCTTCAGGAAGTCGAAGAAGGCGTTCTTGCCCCACTCAGGGTCCTGGAATCGCTTGTCGCCGCGATCCGGCTTGATGGCATCGTCCGCATCATCCTCGCCGCCGACCTTGCGGATCGCGTTCGCCCAAACGTTCATGTAGCCGGAAAACAGCCTGGTTTGTGCCTCCAGCGCCCGTTGCGGGTCGGAAAGCCAGTATTCCGACAGTTTCGAGAAGGTCTTGACCATGTCGGCCATCGGCTCGGCGACGCTATCGCGCACTTCGCCCTTTTCGCGCGGCGTCACCCAGGCGGACGCAGCCTTGCCGGCCTCCTCGACCATGCGCGCAAGATTGAGCGCGAACCGCTCCGGATCCTTGATCAGGTATTGTTCGACCGATGATGAAGGCTCGTCACCCTTGCCTTCGGGAGCGGCGTCTTTTCTGTTCGATTCGGCTGCCTTCGACATGGTTCCGCTTGCCTCCCGCAGGCGTTTTGTTGACATATTATCATGCGACGTTCATTGGGGTCCAATTGCGAACGTCTTTCGCCTTACAAAGCCTGCCTGGACAACACTATGACATATCGCATTGCCGGACATGTTTTTTTTGGTACCCGGCTGGCAGCGGTCGTAACCGTCGCGGCTCTGAGCCTGATGGCCGCCGGCTGTGCCTCCTCCACTGTCGAGGAGGCGGTTCCGGCAGGCGCCAGGGGGCCGGTCAATACCGGAACCTTCCCGAATCTCAACGTGCCGCCGAAGCAGGCCGCGGACCAGATAACGGACGACAAGAAAACCGCGGATATGGCCGCACTCACCGCCGCCCAGCGGCAGAATGCGGCAACCGCCGCCGTTCCGGCCAACCAGACGGATCCGGTGGCGTTGCGTAAGCTGGCAGCCACCCATGCCGCCGACACACTGGCGGAAATCGAGAATTAGCAGCCGGCTCATCCGGGCTGCCACTATCGACCCTAAGCTGATTTGCGTGTATATCGCGCCACCGAACAGCCCCTCGCGTCGTCTGGAACGAAGATGGAAGAGTTTCACAAAGTCCGCAGGCTTCCGCCTTATGTCTTCGAGCAGGTCAACCGGCTGAAGGCGACCGCCCGTTCCAACGGCGCCGACATCATCGACCTGGGCATGGGCAATCCCGATTTGCCGACGCCGAAAGCGATAGTCGACAAGCTTTGCGAAGTGGTCCGCGATCCGCGCACCCACCGCTATTCGTCATCGCGCGGCATTCCTGGCCTGCGGCGGGCCCAGGCCAATTATTACGCCCGCCGGTTCGGCGTGAAGCTCAACCCTGACACCCAGGTCGTTGCCACGCTTGGTTCCAAGGAAGGCTTTGCCAACATGGCGCAGGCGATCACCGCGCCCGGCGACGTGATCCTGTGCCCGAATCCGACCTATCCCATCCACGCCTTCGGCTTCATCATGTCAGGCGGCGTCATCAGGTCGCTACAGGCCGAACCGGACGATGGCTTCATCCCGGCCCTGGAACGCGGCATCCGGCATTCGATTCCGAAGCCGCTGGCGCTGATACTCAACTATCCGTCCAACCCGACGGCTCTGGTCGCATCGCTCGATTTCTACAAGGACGTCGTCGCGTTCGCCCGCAAGAACGACATCATCATCCTGTCGGATCTCGCTTACTCTGAGATCTATTTCGACGGTAATCCGCCGCCTTCGGTCCTGCAGGTGCCCGGCGCGATCGATATCGCCGTCGAGTTCACCTCAATGTCGAAAACCTTTTCGATGCCAGGCTGGCGGATGGGTTTCGCGGTTGGCAACGAGCGCCTGATCGCCGCTTTGACCAGGGTGAAGTCGTATCTCGACTACGGCGCCTTCACGCCCATCCAGGTAGCAGCCTCGGCAGCCCTCAACGGCGATGGAGCCGACATTGCCGAAGTACGCGAGGTCTATCACAAGCGCCGCGACGTGATGGTGGATTCGTTTGGCCGCGCCGGCTGGGAAATTCCCGCCCCCGCGGCTTCGATGTTTGCGTGGGCGCCGATTCCGGAGCCGTTCAAACATCTTGGATCGCTGGAGTTCTCCAAGCTGCTGATCGAGCATGCCGATGTAGCGGTGGCGCCGGGCGTCGGTTTCGGGGAGCATGGTGACGACTTCGTGCGGCTGGCATTTGTCGAAAACGAACACCGCATCAGGCAGGCGGCGCGCAATATTAAGCGTTTCCTGTCGTCGTCCGCCAAGCAGCCGAACAACGTGGTTCCGCTTACAGTGCGGCGCTGACATTTCGTTTTCCAAACGGTTTTTGAGGGGCGTTGCCGCGAATGGCTGAAGCATTGCGTGTTGGAATAGCCGGACTGGGCACGGTCGGGGCGTCCGTGGTCCGCGTCATCACTGAGAAAGCGGCCGAGCTTACCCGCCAGTGTGGCCGAGAGCTCGTGGTCACCGGTGTTGCGGCCCGCGACCGTTCACGCGACCGCGGCATCGATCTCGGCACGGCGGCCTGGTTCGACGATCCGGTTGAACTCGCCAGATCGGCCGGTATCGATGTGTTCGTCGAGCTGATCGGCGGCGAAGAGGGTGCCGCGTTTGCATGCGTCAAGGCCGCACTCGAGGCCGGACGCCATGTCGTCACCGCCAACAAGGCGTTGCTGGCGAAACACGGCGTGGCGCTCGCCGAGATCGCCGAGAAGAAGGGCGTGCTTCTGAATTATGAGGCAGCGGTCGCCGGCGGCATCCCCGTCATCAAGACGATGCGCGAGGCAATGGCTGGCAACAGCGTTTCGCGGGTGTTCGGCATCCTCAACGGCACCTGCAACTACATCCTTACCCGCATGGAAGCCGAAGGCCTGACCTTCGAGGCGTGCCTGAAAGATGCGCAGCGGCTAGGTTACGCCGAAGCCGATCCAACCTTCGACATCGAAGGCAACGATACGGCGCATAAGCTTTCGATTCTGACCAGCCTTGCCTTCGGAACGAAGATTGCCGCCGACGATATCTACATGGAAGGCATTTCCAACATTTCGCAGGCCGATATCCGCGCCGCGGGCGAATTGGGTTACCGCATCAAGCTGCTTGGTGTCGCGCAGAAGACCGAAAGCGGCATCGAACAGCGCGTGCATCCGACCATGGTGCCGACAGCTTCGGTGATCGCGCAGGTGCATGGGGTCACCAACGCGGTAGCTATCGAAACCGACATTCTGGGCGAGCTGTTGCTGTCCGGCCCAGGGGCGGGCGGCAACGCGACCGCTTCAGCCGTGGTCGGCGACATCGCCGATATCGCCAAAAGCCGTCCCGGCTTCCAGCACGGTCCGGTGTTCGGTCGCCCGGCCAAGGAATTGCGGTCCTACAAGAAGGCCCGGATGCGTAGCCACGAGGGCGGCTATTTCATCCGGCTCACCGTTCATGACCGTGTCGGCGTCTTCGCGGCTGTGGCCAAGCGCATGGCTGACAACGATATTTCGCTGGAATCCATCGTCCAGCATGCGGCAGGCCCGGAAGCCGAGGCGCAGAAGACCGTCATCCTGGTCACTCACGAGACCACCGAAGCGGCGGTCCGCAAAGCAGTCGAGGGCATTACCAAGGATGGCCACCTGACCGACAAGGCTCAGGTGATCCGCATCGAGCGCGCTGGATAAAACGCGCCGAAGCACTTCAATCGATTGATATTTCCCGCGAGGCCGGAAACGCCTTCGCGGGTCTTGCTGTTGTCATATCGCTTTGACAAAAGGGGCGCGCCGCGGGTTGCCGCGCGCAGCATGTTGGTCTTTGCAGGAAGGTGATGATGGCGAAAAACGCGATGGCCGGTCTCGACCGGATTCTCACTCTCGAACTGGTGCGCGTCACCGAACGCGCTGCTGTTGCTGCGGCGAGGCTGCGCGGCCGGGGTGACGAAATGGCGGCCGATCAGGTCGCGGTCGATGCCATGCGTTCGGAACTCAACCGGCTGCCGATCCGGGGCACCGTGGTGATAGGCGAAGGCGAGCGCGACGAAGCGCCGATGCTCTACATCGGCGAGGAAGTCGGCACCGGCGACGGCCCCAAGGTCGATATCGCGCTCGACCCGCTCGAGGGCACGACAATCTGTGCCAAGAACTTGCCCAACTCGCTGGCGGTGATTGCCATCGCGGAAAAGGGTAGCCTGCTTTACGCGCCGGACGTCTACATGGAAAAGATCGCCGTCGGTCCAGGCTATCCGGCGGGCGTGGTCGATATCGACGCGCCGGCGATCGAAAACATCGAGAACCTGGCTAGGGCCAAGGGCGTGCCAGTCTCCGAGGTCACAGCCTGCATTCTCGACCGGCCGCGCCATGCCCGCCTGATTGAAGAAGTGCGCGGCACCGGTGCGGCGATCCGGCTGATCGGCGACGGCGACGTCGCTGGCGTCATCCATGCGACCAATCCCGACGAAACCGGCATCGACATCTATCTCGGCATTGGCGGCGCGCCGGAGGGTGTGCTGGCAGCTGCCGCGCTGCGCTGCATTGGCGGGCAGATGCAGGGCCGTCTCCAGCTCAACACCGAGGAAAAGATCGTCCGCGCCGCCAAGATGGGCATTTGCGATCCCGCGAAAGTCTACCGCATCGAGGAAATGGCCAAGGGCGATGTGCTGTTTGCCGCGACGGGCGTGACAGATGGCAATCTTCTCGCCGGCGTGAAATTCGGCCGCGACTCGATCCAGACCCACACCATCGTAATGCGTTCCTCCTCGAAAACGGTGCGTGAGATCAAGGCGCGCCACCAGGATCTGGAAAAATTCTGATCCGGTCTATTCTAGGCCACGCTAATGTGACTAAACATCGTTCGGTAGATTCGGGCGGGATTGGCGCATGAGCGCAGACAGGCGCTTCTTCCTAGACGTAAGGCAGTCGGCAACCGGTCTTTCGTGGGAACACAGGTTGACCGAACGGCAGGAGATCGCGGCCCTCGCGATCGCCCAGGGCCACGGCGTCTCCGATCTTGTCGCCCGCGTGCTCGCCGGCCGCGGCGTCAATTCCGAAGAAACAGAGCGCTTCCTCGATCCGACCATTCGCGATCTTTTGCCGAATCCCGCGTCGTTGACCGATATGGATGCCGCCGCTGCGCGCATTGCCGATGCCATCGCGCAGCGCCAGAAAGTAGCGATCTTTGGCGACTACGATGTCGATGGGGCGGCTTCCTCGGCGATTTTGAAGCGTTTTCTCGCGCATTTCGGACTTATCTCCGAAATCTACATCCCTGATCGTATTTTCGAGGGTTACGGTCCCAATCCCGAAGCCATGCGCGAACTTGTCTCGCGCGGCGCGCAACTGATCGTCACCGTCGACTGCGGCACCAACAGCGCGTCCTCCATCGCGGCGGCGCGGGAGGCCGGCGCCGACGTGGTTGTTCTGGATCATCATCAGGTCGGCGGCGCATTGCCTGAGGGCGTGCCGGTCGTCAATCCCAACCGCGAGGACGATCTGTCCGGGCAGGGGCATCTGTGTGCCGCCGGCGTTGTTTTCCTCACCCTGGTCCGGGTGGCGAAGCTGCTACGCGACCGGAATTTCGGCACGCCGTTCGACCTGCTCACACTGCTCGATCTGGTCGCGCTGGCGACAGTTTGCGATGTCGTGCCGTTGACGGGCGTCAACCGCGCCTTCGTCATCAAGGGTCTGCAGATGCTGCGCCAGCAGCGCAATCCGGGGCTGGCGGCACTTGCCCGCGTGTCGCGCATCGGCGAGCCGATCAACACCTTCCATCTGGCCTTCCTGATCGGTCCGCGCATCAATGCAGGCGGTCGCATCGGCGACGCTGGTCTGGGCAGCCGCATGCTCGCTACCGACGATCCAGTCGAAGCCGACAAGATCGCCGAGACGCTCGACCGGCTGAATCAGGAGCGCCAGCTGATGGAGCAGGAGATGTTGGCCGAGGCGCGTGCCGAAGCGGACGCCGAAATGCTGGGCGGACCCGGCCCGGCGGTTGTGGTGACCGCCAGCGAAACATGGCATCCGGGCATTGTCGGCCTACTGGCCTCGCGGCTCAAGGATCACGCCCGGCGTCCCGCTTTCGCCGTTGCCTTCAACCCTAACGGAACGGGCACTGGTTCGGGCCGCTCGGTTTCAGGGTTCGACCTTGGCCGGCTGGTGCGCGAAGCCGCGGAAAAAGGCCTGATCGTCAAGGGCGGCGGCCATGCGATGGCGGCCGGCATCACCGTCGCGCGTGAAAATCTCGGCGCCTTGCGGGCCTTTTTCGAAGAACGCGCCGCCGCGGACGTCTTTCGCTTGCGCAACGAGGAGAGCCTGAAGATCGACGCCGCGCTTGCCGCGGAAGGCGCCACGCAAGACATGCTGGATGCGCTGGAGAAGGTCGGTCCGTTCGGCCAGGGATATCCGCCACCGGTCCTGGTGCTGCCGCGCCATCATCTGATCGACGCACGCCCGGTTGGCGCTGGCCATGTCCGCGTCGATTTGCGAAGTGATGCAGGCGGGCGCCTTCAGGCCATCGCATTCCGTGCAGCCGACACGCCTCTCGGCGACTTTCTGTTCGAGAAGCGAGGTAGCGCCATCCACGTCGCCGGCGCCCTCTCCGGCAATTACTGGAATGGCGCGCGCAGCGTACAGTTCCGCATCGTCGATGCGGCGGTCGCCTGACGCGACCGCTCAGCCGAGCACGGATTGCAGGCGCGTCAATTCACCAATCTGCGATTTGGTGACCTCGTAACCGACCTGGATAGCCTCGTCGGCGCGGTGGAATTCCGAAAGACCGATGTGGCCGAGTTTTGGCTGCAGCGAGAGATCGGGCGGGTCGCCTGCAAGCCGGGCTCGCGAAATGCGATCCTGAATGATGTTGAACGCCTCTACCATCACGCCGGTCACGCCAAGGCGTGTTCCGTGCGCCGTGGCGTTGGGGTCGTGATGAGCGCCGGGCGTTGCATCCTTCTGCACCATCAATTCGCCAGCGCTGTGCTTTATGACGGCAGCGCGGCCGAAAAGGTCGTAGTGCAGGTTCACGGCGACCACCAGCGGCTGCTCGTAGGCGCGCAGCACCGATACCGGTACGGGGTTGACCAAGGCGCCGTCGACCAGGACGCGGCCGTTGGCGCTGACCGGTTCGAACACGCCGGGCAGGGCGTAGGAAGCCCTCATCGCGGTGATCAGCGAGCCTTCCGTCAACCAGATCTCATGGCCAGTGCGCACTTCCGTCGCGATGCAGACGAAGGGTTTCGCCAGATCCTCGAATCGTACGCCATGCATGTGTTCCTGCATGCGCGAGTTCAGCTTCATGCCGCCGAACAGGCCGCTGCCGCCGAGGTTGATGTCGAGCAGGCCGAAAATGCGGCGCCGGGTCAGGCTTCGCGCGAACTCTTCGAGTTGGTCGAGCTTGCCGGCGAGGTAGCAGCCGCCTACCAATGCGCCAATCGAGGTGCCGGCGATCATGCTGATCTCGATGCCGGCCTCGTCAAGCGCGCGCAGCACGCCAATATGGGCCCAGCCGCGCGCTGCTCCGCCGCCGAGCGCCAGTGAAATGCCGGTCTTTTTGTGAGTTTTGGATAACGGTGCGCCGTCGGAAGTGAAATCCTTCATCTCCCGCATGTCCGGCTTGCCACGCATGGACGCCCAATCGAGCATCACATAACTCCCTTATCCCAAAATCCGTATACGGCGCTTGCCGTATCAAAATAGTGAATCTGTGAGGTCTCAGTGTCGGAAATGGTTCACCGATCGTCACGATAGACTTCTGCGGTATCAAAAAGCGGAGTGCTTTCGTCAGCGCGAAGCGTTGCAACACCTTCTTTCAGTTCCAGCGTCCTATAAAAGCATGAACGTCTCCCGGTATGGCAAGTTGCATCATGCCCTGAGACATTTACACGCAGCCAAATGGTATCCTGATCGCAATCGGTCCTGAGTTCCGTGACATTCTGCACATTGCCGGAGGTTTCGCCTTTTTTCCAAAGCTCGCCGCGCGATCGCGACCAATAATGCGCGACCCCGGTCTCCAGCGTGAGCGCAAGCGCTTCCGCATTCATGTGCGCCACCATCAGGAGCATTCCGTCGCCGGCGTCGGTGACGACGGCCGTAACCAATCCATTGGCGTCAAAGCGCGGCGAAAAGACGTTGCCCTCTTCGAGCTCCTTCTTGTCAGCCGGGGATTTCGGAAATTCGATCGGGGACATCTGGCCGGTCCTTGTCGAACGGGACCGGCGAGGCTCTCAGCCTCTATTGCCGTCCCGCACCATGGTTACGAACCGGACCTGCTCCTCGGGACTGTCCTTGAAGCTTCCGGTGAAGGTGGAGGTGAGGGTGGTCGACCCCTGCTTGCGGATGCCGCGCATGGCCATGCACATATGCTCGGCCTCGATCATCACGGCAACGCCGCGCGGATTTAGCACGTCCTGGATGACACCGGCAATCTGCGCTGTCATCGCTTCCTGCGTTTGCAGCCGGTGCGCGAAGATGTCGACCACGCGGGCGATCTTGGAAAGGCCGAGAACGCGCCCGTCTGGCAGGTAACCCACGTGGGCCCTGCCGATGATCGGCACCATGTGGTGCTCGCAATGCGAGTGGAACTTGATGTCCTTCACCAAGACCATATCGTCGTAACCGGCGACTTCCTCGAACGTCCGGCCAAGCTCTGTGGCAGGATCCTGTCCATAACCGCCAAACAACTCGCGATAGGCCTTCGCCACGCGGCGTGGCGTGTCCTTCAGCCCTTCGCGGTCCGGATTGTCGCCTGTCCACAACAGCAGCGTGCGCACAGCGGCTTCCACCTCGGCCTGTGTCGGGCGCTTTATGTCCGGCGCCTGGCCATCTTCGGCCCGAGGAAAATTCTTGATAACGGCGTCCATAGGTGTCTCCCGTAGTTCCACTCGATGGAGGAACAAGTTGAACGGACACAGCCTCTGTGGGATCGCCCGTATTAACGGCCCGAAGCGGCGTGACGTGGTTCCGGGACGGTGGATGCGCCAGTCGCCTTGCCGTTCCCAAAACACCAGCATTATATATTGCTAGGCGACGCGATTAAAAGATGCGCTGGCGGCAATCGTTGTTCGTCCGGCGGCGACGGACTGGAAAATAATGATAGACGACGTCTACAACGCGAAAATTCTTGGTTTTGCCGGCAATATCAAGCGGATCGGCCGTCTTGATAATCCCGACGCGACGGCCAGGGCACATTCCAAACTATGCGGATCGACAGTAACCGTCGATCTAAAGATGGAGAATGGCGTCGTCACCGACTTTGCCCATGACGTGAAGGCCTGCGCGCTCGGCCAGGCGTCATCCTCCATCATGGCCCTGCACGTGGTAGGCGCCAGCGCTGAAGAACTGCGGGCCGTTCGCGACATGATGTTGAAGATGCTGAAGGAGAACGGTGCGCCGCCGCAAGGTCGTTTCGACGACCTGAAATATCTGGAGCCGGTGCGCGACTACAAGGCGCGCCACGCGTCCACCATGCTCACATTCGATGCGGTTGTCGATGCCATCGGCCAGATCGAGAAGAAGCGTGCGGAAGAAGCCGCTTAGGTCACCGTTCAGCCGGCTTGTCACTGTTCAGCGCTCGGCATCGCAAATTCACCCTTGATCCAGTCGGCAAAGGCGCGTGCCGGTTCGCTAAGCCGTTCGAAACTCCCGCATACAAGCCAGTAGGCGCCTGAAACGACCGTCGTTTCGAATGGCCTCACCAGCTTTCCGTCGCGCAGTTCGTCGGCGACCAGCAGCAGGTCGCCAAGCGCCACGCCATGGCCGAGCATGGCGGCCTGTTTCGACAGCGCGGCATCTGCCAGCATCGGCCCGCGCTCGGGAACAATTCCTTCGATACCGGCGGCCTCGAACCAGCGCGTCCATCCTTGGCGGTTTTCCTCGTGCAGCAGGGTGTAGTGCCTGAGATCGTCTGGCCTTTTCAGGGGCGGGCCGGAGGCGAGCAAAGCGGGCGAGAGTACCGGTGAATCGACGACCGCTGCGAGAAACTCCGTTTCCGTTCTTGGCCACGACTTGTCCTTTGCGCTGAAACGCAGCGCCAACTCCGCCTCATGGGTGCGAAACTCGACCAGCCGCGGATCGACGTCGATGGCAATGTCGATATCCGGTCGCTGCTGCCGAAACGCGAAAAGGCGGGGAACCAGCCAGCAGGCCGCGAAGGACGGTTCGGCGCTGACCTTGACCACATTGTCCACGGGCGAATCCGCTATAGCGGACAGCCGCCGGTCGATATCGTCGAAGCTTGTGGTCAACTGTGTGAGCAGGTTCTGCCCGGCATCGGTGAGAGCGACCCGGCGATGGAGCCGCTCGAACAGCGGCCGGCCGAGAAAAACCTCCAGCTCGCGGATCTGCCGGCTGATCGCCGCTTGCGAGACGAAGAGTTCTTCCGCTGCCTTGCTGAAACTCAGATGTCGCCCGGCCGCCTCGAAGCTTCGAAGTGCCGTCAGCGGTAGGCGTCCACGCTTCATTGCATAACCTCAAGTTATCCGACGCGGAAATTATACTCGTTTGAGCGATCAGGCCAGCGGCGGTCTAATCCATCCCGAAAGGAGATCGGCACAATGTTTGAGCTGACCGGAATATTCGTGGATGTCATCCGCATCGTGACATTCCAGCAGACAGATGCGGCGAGGCGCCACGGTTTCAGGCCGCCTGAACCGTGGCGCCGGGACGGCGGGATCGGATCGGTCCCGCAGATCCGCCGTCAACCGGACCTGCGAAAGCCTGGTTGAATCGAGCGCCTTGTTGCGCACAGCGCTTCGAATTGACATCTATGGGGAATGAGCGATCCGAACCGCATTTTTGGGCGATGAGCCACGACCGAGAGCACGCGCACCCCGCGCGGTCGGTGGCGCGCAGCCGCAACTGGCCGGGTCCCTGGCGCAAGACCCCCGGCCGACTGTTTGGAACCGCGTTCGTGCGCCTCTACCAGTTGACCCTTTCTGGCTTCATCGGCAATTCCTGCCGCCACATGCCGACCTGCTCGGAGTATGCCTATGAGGCTATCGCCCGTCATGGGCTTTGGCCGGGCGGCTGGTTGGGGCTTTTCCGAGTCATGCGTTGCGGGCCGGGCGGCACGCATGGCATCGACAATGTGCCGGAGCGCCTCGACGCCCGCTATCGCTGGTTCCTGCCCTGGCGCTACTGGTACATCGGCAAGAAGCGCAGTACCTGATATCGCGAAACTGCTGTCATCAAGCCAAACCTCCGAGGTTAGTTCGTCGAGGAACACATCGGCTTTCGCAACGAAGGCTAATCGACGCTATCTGCCGCTTTACGAAGCAAAAAACTGCCAATAAAAGACCTCGCCCGCCGGACTCGCCGGCTATCACCACCCGCGCTCGTTTGCGGGACTGGATAGGAGTAGAGAATGCCCGACGTTTCCCTGACATTTCCCGATGGTTCCGTCCGCTCATACAACGCGGCGATGACCGGTGCCGAACTCGCCGAATCGATCTCCAAGTCGCTCGCCAAGAAGGCGGTGGCGCTGGCAATCGACGGCGAAATTCGCGATCTGTCCGATCCGCTGCAAAAATCTGGCAAGGTCGAGATCGTCACCCGAGACGATCCCGCGCGCACTAGAGCTGATCCGCCACGATGCAGCGCACGTACTGGCCGAGGCGGTCCAGGAATTGTGGCCGGGAACCCAGGTGACGATCGGCCCGGTCATCGAGAACGGTTTTTACTACGATTTCGCCCGCAACGAGCCGTTCACGCCGGAGGATTTTCCCGCCATCGAGAAGAAGATGCGGGAAATCATCGGCCGCAACAAGCCTTTCACCAAGGAGATCTGGTCGCGCGACAAGGCCAAGCAGGTATTTCGCGACAAGGGCGAAGCCTACAAACTTCAGCTGATCGAAGCCATCCCGGAAGACCAGGATCTGAAGATCTATGCGCAGGGCGAATGGTTTGACCTGTGCCGCGGCCCGCACATGGCTTCGACCGGCCAGATCGGCAATGCCTTCAAGTTGATGAAGGTGGCCGGCGCCTATTGGCGCGGCGATAGCAACAATCCGATGCTGACGCGTATCTACGGCACCGTCTGGGTCGACCAGGCGCAGCTCGACGCCTATCTTCACATGCTGGAGGAGGCGGAGAAGCGCGATCACCGCAAGCTTGGCCGCGAGATGGACCTGTTCCATTTCCAGGAGGAGGGACCCGGCGTCGTGTTCTGGCATGCCAAGGGCTGGAAGATGTTCCAGAACCTGGTCTCCTACATGCGCCGCCGCCTTGACGAGCAGGGCTATCAGGAAGTCAATGCACCGCAGGTTCTGGACAAATCGCTGTGGGAGACGTCTGGCCACTGGGGTTGGTATCGCGATGCGATGTTCAAGGTGACGGTCGCCGGCGACGATACCGACGACGACCGGGTCTTTGCGCTGAAGCCGATGAACTGCCCGGGCCATGTGCAGATATTCAAGCATGGCCTGAAGTCCTATCGCGAACTGCCGGTCAAGCTTGCCGAATTCGGCAATGTGCACCGCTACGAGCCGTCAGGCGCGTTGCATGGGCTGATGCGGGTGCGCGGCTTCACGCAGGACGACGCGCACATCTTCTGCACCGAGGAACAACTCGCGTCGGAATGCCTGCGCATCAACGACCTGATCCTGTCGACCTATGCCGATTTCGGCTTCCACGAGATCAGCGTGAAACTCTCGACGCGGCCGGACAAACGCGTCGGATCCGACGAGGCCTGGGATCATGCCGAGCAGATCATGCAAGGGGTGCTGCAGACTATCGAGGCGCAATCCGAAGGCCGGATCAAGACGTCGATCAATCCGGGCGAGGGCGCCTTCTACGGGCCGAAGTTCGAGTATGTGCTGAAGGATGCGATCGGCCGCGAATGGCAATGCGGCACCACGCAGATCGATTTCAACCTGCCCGAACGCTTCGGCGCCTTCTACATCGGCTCGGATTCGGAAAAGAAGCAGCCGGTGATGGTGCATCGCGCCATCTGCGGTTCGATGGAGCGTTTCCTCGGTATCCTGATCGAGAACTATGCCGGCCATTTCCCGCTATGGTTCGCACCGGTCCAGGTCGTCGTCGCCACCATCACCTCGGAAGCTGACGACTACGCCGCAAAAGTAGCCGAACGGCTGAAGCACGCCGGACTCCTTGCCCAGGTCGACCTTCGCAACGAAAAGATCAACTACAAGGTTCGCGAGCATTCGCTGGCGAAAGTTCCGGTGATCCTCGTCTGCGGCAAGCGCGAAGCCGAGGAAGGCACAGTCAACGTCAGGCGCCTGGGCTCGCGCGACCAGGAATCGATGACCTTCGAGGCAGCCCTCTCCATGCTGGTGGACGAGGCGATGCCGCCGGATCTGCGGCGCAAGCGCATCGCCAAGGCAGCCTGAACAAATGAAAAAGGGCGGGAAACGACAGGTTGCGCCCTTTTCTCTCATCTTTCCATTCATATCATTGTCACGAAACCGGCTCACCAAGCCCGGATGCTGGTCGATATGCGCAAGGAAACACCGTTTCCCGAACTTTCATACGCCAACGCCAACCACACGCGGCTGAAGCGGTGGTTCATCCGTTCTGTCGAGGGGCTTTCCGGCCGCGATCGTTATGCGCGCCTCTACGACATATGGAGGCGCGAGATCGTGCCGAGTGGCGAGCGCATTTTCGGCCGCATGCTCGACTTGATCGACGTTTCGGTACATTGCCAGGATCAGTGGCCGCCGCAGGATTTGCCGGCTGGTCCACTGGTCTTGGTCGCCAACCACCCGTTTGGCATCGGCGACGGCATTGCAGTGCTGTCGCTCGCCGAACAACTCGACCGCCCGTTCAAGGTGATGATCAATGCCGATCTCCTGAAGATCTCCGAGGTGAAGCCTTATTCGCTGCCGGTTGATTTCGAGGAAACCAAGGAAGCGCTGAAGAACAATCTGGCGGTTCGCCACGAGGCAGTGAAGCTGCTGAAAGAGGGCGTTACCATCGTCATCTTCCCGGCGGGCGGTGTAGCAACCGCGCCGAAGGGTTTTGGCAAGGCGCAGGACCTTCCGTGGAAGATGTTCCCTGCGAGGCTGGTTCAGGAAGCAAGAGCAGCGGTCATTCCGCTGCATTTTTCCGGCCAGAATGGCCGTCTTTTCCATCTGGTCTCAACGTCAGATGAACCGCACCGGGCAGGATGGCAAGATTGCCAGGCTTGTCGGCAATGTCTCGCTGACCTTGCGCATCTCGCTGCTGATCCGTGAGTTCGCCCGGCTGTCGGGCAAGGCGATCAACGTACGCATCGGTTCTGCGATTCCATGGCGGGAGATGGAGCCGCTGCGCGACCGCAAGGATCTTATCCGCTTTCTCTACGAAAGGGTGTTCGCGCTGGCGCCGGAACAGCCGGCGCGGCATCGCGCCATGCGCAAGCGCTTGCGGCGCGATCGCCCGGGCTTGGTTTCCTAGTCGGCTCCGTCGATAATATCGGTGCCTGTGGCGGTGGCCTCAGTCGCCAGCACCTCGACCTCCGTGTTGTGGCCACCCTCGACGGTGAAATCGCGCTGGTAGATGCGGTCGCGGTTTTTCGCCACGATCGTGTAGTCCCCCTCAGCCAATACCATCGAGGCGAAGGCTCCGACGCTTTCACGGATCGGGTCGCCGGAATTTGTGAGGATCGACCATGAGGTGTCCGCGATGGCCTCGCCGCCATGGTCGCGGACCAGCTTCATGGTGAGCTCGGCGGCGCGATGTTCCACAGTCGCTTCGGTGAGCTTGCCGGCCTCGACACGGATGTCGGAGCGAATGACGGCGTTGACCGAACCATATGTAGAAACAACGTGATAGGTGCCGGCGTTGAGCCGAACCACCGCACCCGGTTTCACGTCTGGAATGATCAGCGCCTTTTCGTCGGCGCCATCCTTTGCTTCCGCTTCGTAGATCGAAAAACGCAGTTTTTCGGGCGGGATTTTCCTCCCGCCAGCCAGCACAGCGTCAAGCTTCAGCCCGCCGGCATCGAGCACCAGGTTTTCCCGCCGTGCAGTTTTGGTAACCGTGATGCGCTTGGTGGCGCCCGCGCGTCCGAAGGACGCGTGTACGAGGTAACTGCCCGGATCAAGCGTGAAGACGCTGGTGCCGCCTTGCGCGGACGCGACCAGCGGCAGCTTGCCGTCGTCGCCGGCTTCCGGCTTGAACACCCGCCAGACCAGGCCGCGGGTGATGTCAGGGGCCTTGTCCGTCAACTGCGCGGAAAGCGTGACCTGGCCTTCGCCCACCGCCAGTGGCTTGTCGTCCTTGGCCGGCGCGTAGCCGTTTATCGGCGGCAACTGTAGCTCTTCGGACAGAGCTGGGATGTCCTGGGCGATCGCCATCGCTGGCCATGCGGCCAGCGCAACCATCAGAAAGTACCGTGTAAAGAGTCGGATGAGATCGGCGATCATGGCTTGCCATGAAGCCCAAGGCGGTGGCAATTTCAAGGCCTGTTCGATCCCGCAAAGCCAAGCAGCCCCGCCAAACTTCCTGGGTAAGCTTCAGCCAACAGCCAGGAGATTTTGCCCATGACCTCGCCGATCGTTGACTTTCTGCTTTCGAGAAGCTCTGCGCCCATTCCGGAGCTGAAGGAACCGGCGCCTTCCGATGCGGAAATCGAAACGCTGATCCGCATTGCGTCGCGGGTGCCCGACCACGGCCGGCTGGAACCATGGCGTTTCATTCTATATCGTGGAGAAGCGCGCGAAAAAATTGGCGAAAAGCTCGCAAAACTCGCGCGAAAAACGCGAAGGTCCGCTGCCGGAAGGCCGGATCCAGCAGGAAAGATCGCGATTTTCGCGGGCCCCGCTGGTCATCGGCGTGGTTTCCGTACCGCGCGAAAATCCGAAGATTCCGCAATGGGAAATGTTCCTTTCGGGAGGAGCAGCTGCAATGAACCTGGTGATCGCTGCCAACGCGATGGGCTATTCTACCAACTGGATCACCAATTGGTATTCGGACACTGAAGAGGGGCGGGCGCTTCTCGGCCTTTCACCGCAGGAGCGGGTCATCGGCTTCATACACATAGGCACTTTCGATGGTCAGAAGCCGGAAAGGCCAAGACCCGATATCGCAGGGCTTTACGCCGACTATTCCGGACCCTGGCAAGGCTGAGGCGGGAAGTGTTCTACGAACCGTCAAAGGGCCACGGTCTGCCGCACGATCCATTCAAGGCGATCGTCGCGCCGCGCCCGATCGGCTGGATATCGACCGTCGGCAAGGCTGGGGCAGTGAACCTTGCGCCCTATTCTTTCTTCAATGCCATTTCCAGCCATCCGCATCTGGTGCTGTTTTCCTCGGAAGGTGAGAAGGACAGCGTGAGCTTCGTGCGTGAAACGTCTGAATTCGTTGCCAATCTGGTCGGGCGCGATTTGGCGGTGAAGATGAGCCGCTCGGCCGTCAACGCCCCGCGTGGCGTCAGCGAATTCGGTTATGCCGGGCTGACGCCAGCGCCGTCGCAGGCTGGTCAAACCTCCGCGTGTCGCGGAGGCGCCGGCCGCGCTCGAATGCAAGGTGACCGAGATTCTGGAGCCCAAGGGCCTGGATGGCGGTCATGCCGGCGTCTTCGTTGTCGTCGGCGAAGTGGTCGGCATCCATATCGACGAGGCGTTTCTGACACCCGAGGGGCTGTTCGATGCGGTCAAGGCCGGAAACGTCGCGCGGTTGGGTTACATGGATTATTCGACCATCGACGCGACGTTCGCCATGCGCCGTCCACGCTGGGGCGAGGATTGATGCATGTCGCCCGAAAGTGTCCTCGGTTTCGGGATAACGACATGCATTGATTAGACGCCGGCGGCCTTTGCGCGGGCCAGCAGCCGCTCCGCCAGCCGCAGATGCGGCCGATCGTACATCTTGCCGCCAATGCCGACCACGCCGGGATTTCCGGCGGCAGCGAAGGCCTCAGCCACTTCCCGCGCATGGGAAACCGACTCGGCGGAAGGCGTGAAGGCTTCGTTGATGATCTCCACCTGTGCCGGATGGATCGCCATCTTGCCGGTAAAGCCGTCGCGTTCCGCTTCCATGCATTCGGCGCGCAGGCCGTCTGTGTCACGGAAATTGACAAACACAGTGTCGATCGCCGCGACTTCCGAAGCCGATGCGGCGAGGATGGTTATCGTGCGGGCGAAACGAAAAACGTCGGTGTAGCGGCCGCGTTCGTCGCGGGTGGCGCGCGCGCCAATCGCTGCTGAAAGATCCTCCGCGCCCCAGGTCAGCCCGGCCAGGCGTGGATTGGGCTCGCGCCATGTCGGCGCGGCAAGCACACCGGCGGCGGTTTCCGTCATGATGGCGATGATTTTGGTGGCGCCGTCGGCAAGCCCATGCTCGGCCTCGTGAACGCGCAGCTTGGCCGACAGTTGCGTAGCATCCGCGCTGCCGTTGGCCTTCGGCAGCATGATGCCGTCTGGCGCCACGGCGATTACCGATGCGAGGTCGTCGTCGGTCAGCCCGGTCGAAAGGTCGTTGACGCGGATATAGATGCTTGCAGCGGTTTCCTTGCGCCTTGCTCTGATGAAATCGGCGGCAACCGCCCGTGCCGCCGCCTTGTTGGCGGGGGCTACGGAGTCCTCCAGGTCGACGATCACCACGTCGGCGCCAGACTGGAAACCCTTTTCCAGCTTCTTTTCTGAATCACCGGGCACAAACAGCAGCGAACGCATCGTCAGGCGTCTTTCTTTCGCATCATCGCCTGGCGGGTGCATTTGGCAACCAGAGCGCCATTCTGGTTGTAGGCGCGGTGTTCGAATTCGACGATGCCGCGGTCGGCCTTGGATTTCGATTCCCTCACCGACTTCACCTCCGTCTCGACGCGGATGGTGTCGCCATGGAAGACCGGATGCGGGAATGTCGTGTCGGTCATGCCAAGATTGGCGACTATCGTGCCGAGTGTCGTGTCGTGCACGGAAATGCCGATCATCAGGCCGAGCGTAAACAGCGAATTTACCAGCGGCTTTCCCCATTCCGTCTTCGAGGCGAAGTCGAAATCGATGTGCAACGGCTGCGGGTTCATGGTCATCACCGAAAACAGCACGTTGTCGCTTTCGGTGACGGTGCGCGTGATCGAATGCCGTATCACCCGGCCTACTTCGAACTCCTCGAGAAACAGTCCGGCCATGCGCCTTCCTCCGTTGTCCCCTGTTGATAGAACATCGTTCCGCCGCGTGGAAACCGCTTTTTGCAAAGTGGATACCCGCGGATGCCGCGCTGCCATTGTTGCGGGTTAATGAATATGGTGAACCGTTCGTAAACCAATTCCACCTAGGCTCCGAAACGGGTTGGTAAGGGGCATGGACCGAGATGGTCGTGGGGCATTTCCTGAAATGGATGCAGACTGCACGCGTTTCGGAACGCGCGGCGGCGGCCGGCGCACTGGCGCGTGCCTATATCGATGCCGAATTGACCTTCGAGGACCGTTGCGCGGCGGAAGCCGCGCTTACCCTGTTGCTTGACGACCCTTCGGCGAAAGTACGCCTGGCGCTGGCCGACGCGCTTTCGATGAGCCGTCATGCGCCCATGCAGATCGTTAGCGCGCTTGCCGCAGACCAGCCGGAGGTTGCCGCCCTCATCCTCGCGCGCTCGCCTTTGCTCTCCGATTCCGACCTGATCGACCGCGTGGCTTCCGGCGCCAGCGCCACGCAACGCCTCATTGCCGCGCGGCCCGGCGTCTCGATGGCGCTCTCGGCGGCGATCGCCGAGGTGGGCGAAGCTGAAGCCTGCCGCACCCTGCTGGACAATTCATCCGCCGATATCGCGTCGCTGAGCTTTCACCGCATGGCCGAGCGTTACGGCGACGACGCGCCGTTGCGCGAAGCCCTGCTGCGCGACGCACGCCTGCCGTCCGATTGCCGGCACATGCTCCTGGTCAAGCTTGGCGATGCGCTGAAAACCTCGCCGCTGGTGATCGCCATGATGGGGGCGGCACGTGCAGAGCGCGTCACCAGGGAGGCCTGCGTCAGGGCTTCGCTTATGCTCATCGACACCACGCACGCGAGCGAGTTCGCGGCGCTGATCGAACATTTGCGTATCCGGAGGGATCTCACGGCCAGCTTTCTCGTAAGGGCGGTAGCGCATGGCAAGATTGACTTTTTCGGCTCGGCGCTGGTCTCGCTGACCACGCAGGGCGAGGCGCGGGTGAGGGCATTGCTGGCGGGCGGCCAGGATGTCGCGCTGGCGTCGCTGTTTCGCAAGGCCGGCCTTTCGACAACCGTCCATGCCGTCATCCTGCGGGCGCTGAAAGTGTGGCGGGAGGTTGCCAACGGCAAACGCGTCGCCGGCGCGCAGGAGGTCACCTGGCTGATGCTCAAGGAACTCGGCGAGGCGGGAGAGGGCAGTGAACTCGCCCGCCTGCTGAAATCGATCCATCTCGAGGCGCTGCGCGAAAATGCCCGCGGCCACGCCTTGGCTATTGCTGCGGCTTAGGTCCGTCTGAAGCGCAAGCCGGCTAATCTGCAAGCCATCGCCGCACCGGTTCGGCCGCCATCTCGAATGTCGCTTCAAAAACAGGTGACGCCAGTACGGCATGAATATGAAGCGTCTCGGAGCCGATGTTTCGGAAGCCGTGTTTCCGGTCGGCTGGAACAACAAGCGACTGCCCGGCGGTCAGAATGGCGTTGCTTTCGTCGATCCACATCTCCGCCGTACCGGCAACAACGGTAAGCACCTCCTCGACCGGGTGTGAATGCGTAGGCGCCCCCGCCTGAGGCGCTATCCATTGCTCGAACATGCAAAGTTGCGTTGCGCCATTGCTGGCCGAAACATGCATCCTGGTTGTCACGCCCGGTCGCCATTCTTCTCGTGGTTGATTTCCGAGAGTAACCGCTTTCATTGGGTTTCCTTTGGGAGCGCTACCCGAAGATACGTCGAAAGCACAGTTTTAATCGAACAGGTGTAAGATTTTATCCGATCGGATGCCGGCCTCGCAAAAATCGCTCAACTGTTCTATTGTTAGGGGGTGATGGCGTGCGGCTTTGCTGCGCGACTATGACGGAAACTTGTTTCCTTGCTGTGGGAGGGATGCATGTTCGAAGTCATCAACTTTTTGCGGTCCCGGATGTGGGGATTGGCGATCGCGTTGCCGACGGCAGTGTTGCTCTGGCCAGGCCTTGCACTGGCCGACGTGAATTGGACGCTCGATCCGACCGCGTCGGTGCTCACCTACCAATCGGTCAAGAAGAACACGATCGTTGAGACCAACAAGATCAGGAACATCTCCGGTACGCTCACCTCCGCAGGCGATGCCAAGGTGACGTTCGATCTCAATTCGGTCGACACGGGTGTCGACCTGCGCAACGTTCGCATGCGTTTCCTGTTTTTCGAGACATACAAGTTCCCGACCGCGGAGCTGACGGCGAAGGTCGATCCCGCTGCGTTCGCAGACCTTCCGGCCAAGCGCCGGATGGCGGCGAAGCTGCCCTTCCGTCTCAGTTTGCACGGCGTCGACAAGGACTATGAAGCCAATGTCGTCGTTACGATGATCACGGATAGTATGGTGTCGGTCGCATCCGAGAGCCCCATCGCCGTGCATGTCGAGGATTTCGGCCTGCTGCCCAACGTCGAGAAGCTGCAGCAGGCGGCAAACGTCACCAACATCGTGCCGACCGCTTCCGTGTCGTTCGATTTTGTCTTCACTGCGGAGGGGGGAGCGCCTGCACCGCCGGTGCAGGCCGTCGCGGCAGCCGCGACGAGCGAGGTCGGGCCGGTCACCACTGATGCGGCAAAAGCCTCGTTCTCCGAAGACGAGTGCCTGAACAGGTTTGCCGTCCTGTCGCGCACCGGCGCTATCTATTTCCGCCCGGCCAGCTCCAGGCTCGATGAGCAGAGCCGCCCGCTGCTGGATGCGGTGGTCGATGTGGTTGGCAAGTGCCCAAGTCTAAAGGTCGAGGTGGCTGGTTTCACAGACTCGGACGGTTCGTCGGAAGCCAACAAACTTCTGTCAGAGCGCCGGGCGGCAGCCGTTGCTGACGCCATCGTTGCCTCAGGTGTTTCGTCCGCGCAGATTGCGGTTGCGGGTTATGGCGAGGACAGGCCGTTTGCCCCGAACGATACGTCCAAAAACAAGGCGCTGAACCGACGGATCGAATTTTCCGCCACCAAGATCAACTGAAGAAAGGACTTTTGTGGGTTCGTATCTTTGCAGGCAGTTGATCCGTGGCCTCGGCCTGGCGCTCGTTGTGTTGCTGACGACGCTCGGCACCGCAAGCGCCGAGCGCCGCGTTGCACTGGTGCTCGGCAATTCTGCCTATCGGCATGCCCCGGCGCTCGCCAATCCTGTGCACGACGCACAAGCCATTTCGGAGCAACTGGTGCAATTGGGCTTCGAAGTGGTTTCCGGATACGACCTCACCAAGCTCCAAACCCAGGAGACGATCGAGCAGTTTGCCAGGCAGGTGCGCGGCGCTCAGATCGCGACGTTCTTTTACGCCGGCCACGGCCTCCAGGTGGCCGGCAATAACTATCTGCTGCCGGTGGATGCGGCGCTGGAAGACGAAACCTCGCTCGATTTCGAAGCTGTGCAGATCGACTTCATCTTGCGGCAGATGTCACGCGAAACCAGTGTGCGCCTTGTGTTCCTGGATGCCTGTCGGGACAATCCGCTCGCCGAAGTGCTGGCGAAATCGGGCGGGGTGAAGACAACCGGCAGCGGCCTTGCCGAAATCCAGATCGAGAATGGCGGCGAGGGCACGCTGATTGCCTTTGCAGCAAGTCCCAACCAGGTCGCCTACGACGGATCAGGGGAGCATTCGCCCTTTTCGGCGGCATTGCTTGCCCATCTCCGCGACAAGAACGTTTCCATTTCGGAGGCGATGAACCGGGTTACCGGCGACGTCTTCAAGGCGACAGCCGGCAAGCAACGTCCTTGGATAAATGTTTCGCTCACAACCGACGTGATCCTCCACAAGGTGGATCTCACCGCCCCGCTGATTGTCGGAGAGGCCGCCGCGCCGCCCAACCAGGGTGGATCCGAGGCGCGAACCGCAGGGGCGGCCAACCCGTCAGGCTCAAACGACGAAGCGCAGGTCGCGCTCAACCTCTTGCGCCAGCAGATACCAAAGCTGGATCAGGACCGCCCGGTGATGTTCGACTTGCCGGTGCAGTTCGGTGACCCGGCAATCGACGGCAAGAGCATTGCCCAGCTCATCCAGGGCAAGCCGCGTTTCGCCCCTGTCGAAGGCCTTGACCAGAAAATCTGGGACCAGCATTGCAGCGCCTGCCATCAGTGGACGAAGGAGCGGCTTTGCGAGCAGGCGGCAACCTACGTCAAGGTTGACGTCTCTGTGCTGCGCCTGCAACACCCTCTGGGCACGCGGTTCAAGGTGGCGCTCGGCAACTGGTCGAAGAACGGCTGCCAATAACCTCGTATTGAAGGGGATTTAATCGTCGATCAACCGACTGCGGTTGCGCCCTTTTGAAGGGTTGCAATGTCGCGGCCGGCATGAACCAGCACGGCGGCCAGAATTATCGCGCCACCGACGACGCTGGTTGCCGGCGGCAATTCCGCCAGGATGAGCCAGGCAAACAGGGCTGCGAGCGGAATTTCGGCAGTGCCGAGCAGTCCGGCTTCCGCCGCTGGAAGCAGCTTTGCACCTTCGGTCCACAAAATGACTGCGACCGCGAAGGAAGCGCCAAAGGCGCACATCACAACGATGTCATGGGTGGAAACGTCGAGAGGGTCGACCACGAGCCAGCTTGCTGCAAAAAGCATCAGCGCCGAGACGGCCGCCGCCCAAACCGCTGGGGCGTCGCGAAATGCCCGGATCATCACCAGATAAAGTGCGCAGCCCGCAGTCATCGCCAGGGCAAGCAGATCGCCGAACAGGTTGACCGCGCCGAGGCCGCCGGAAACGATGATCGCCACCCCTGCGAACGATATCGCTGCTGTCGCCATAGTCCGCGCGCGCGGGCGTTGGCGAAACAACGCCCATTCAATCGCAGCGGCCATAAATGGAACCGTAGCGTAGATGACCGCGACATTGGCGACATAGGTATATTTGAACGAGGCGATGAACAGTATGCTCGACACCGCCCCAACCACGGTGAGCAACCAGCCACGCCAGCCGAGGCGCAATGTAGCCTCACCTGCACCCCGGCGCCGCCGCCATAACACATAAGCTGCGATCAGCGCCGCTCCGATTAGGCCGCGCCATCCGGCGATTGTCCAGGGGCCGGCGGTCGTCGACTTGGTGAACACGCCGGCGAGCCCAAAGAACGCCGTCGAGGCGACGACCAGTCCGATGCCGAGGACCCGTCCAGCACTGTTGTCCATATGAACAGCATGCGCCCAGCGTTGCGTTCAGTCGATTGCTGCGACCGACAATGCTGCCAGCTTCCTGTCAGGAGCACACAGCGATCGCAACTCGGGTGTCAGATATCCAGTTCTTCGGCCTCGGCAAATTCCGACCGCTCCTGGATGAAGCGGAAGCGGGCCTCTGGCTTGGTGCCCATCAGCGCGTCAACCGAAGCCTTGGTCGCCGCGGCATCGTCGCGGACTTCGACGCGCAGCAGCATACGCTTCTTCGGGTCCATCGTCGTTTCCTTGAGTTGGCTCGCCATCATCTCCCCAAGACCCTTGAAGCGGCCGATCTCGATCTTTCCCCGCCCGGTGAATTCTGTTCGCAGAAGCTCGTCCTTGTGGGCGTCGTCGCGGGCATAGGCGACCTTGCCGCCTTGCCGTAGGCTGTAGAGGGGCGGCACCGCCATATAGAGGTGGCCGCCACGGATAAGATCAGGCATCTCCTGATAGAAGAAGGTGATCAGCAACGAGGCGATATGGGCGCCGTCGACGTCGGCGTCGGTCATGATGATCACGCGATCGTAGCGCAGGTCTTCTTCGCGGTATTTCGACCGGGTGCCGCAGCCGAGCGCCTGTATGAGATCGGCGATCTGCTGGTTGGCGGTCAGCTTGTCGGCGCCCGCGCTGGCGACGTTGAGGATTTTTCCGCGCAGCGGCAGGATCGCCTGCATCGAGCGGTCACGCGCCTGCTTGGCCGAGCCGCCGGCGGAATCGCCTTCGACGATGAAGATTTCAGCACCCGCCGCGGCGTTCTGCGTGCAGTCGGCGAGTTTTCCCGGCAGCCGCAGCTTGCGCACAGCGCTCTTGCGGCTGACCTCTTTCTCCTGCCGGCGCCGCACCCGCTCGTCGGCGCGCGCGATCACCCAGTCGAGCAGCTTTGTCGCTTCCTGGGGATTATCGGCAAGCCAATGGTCGAACGGATCGCGCAGCGCGCTCTCGACGATGCGGATCGCCTCGACGGTTGCCAGCTTGTCCTTGGTCTGGCCGACGAATTCTGGCTCGCGGATGAATACCGACAGCATGCCTGCCGCCGAGATCATCACATCCTCGCTGGTGACAACGGCCGCGCGCTTGTTGCCGATCAAGTCGGCATAGGCCTTCAGGCCGCGCGTCAACACGTTGCGGAAACCCATTTCGTGGGTGCCGCCCTCATGTGTCGGAATGGTGTTGCAGTAGGAGTTGAGGAAACCGTCGCCGCCGTACCAAGTGACGGCCCATTCCACCGAACCGTGGCCGCCGGTTTTTTCGCTCTTGCCCGCGAATGCCTCACGGGTGACCTGGAATTCATCGCCCAGCGAGGCAGCGAGATAGTCCTTCAGGCCGCCGGGGAAATGGAAGACGGCCCTGGCCGGCGTTGCATCCTTCTCCTTGATCAGCAGGGGATCGCAGGACCAGCGGATTTCGACGCCGCCGAACAGGTAGGCTTTCGAGCGCGCCATGCGATAGAGCCTGGCGGGTTCGAATTGCGCGTGCTTTCCGAAAATATCGGGGTCGGGGTGGAAACGGGTCCGGGTGCCGCGGCGGTTTTGCACATCGCCCAGCTTTTCCAGGCCGGTTTGCGGAATGCCCCGCGAAAACCGTTGCCGGTAGAGCTGGCGGCCGCGCGCCACTTCGACCTCGAGCTGGTCCGACAGGGCGTTGACAACCGAGATGCCGACGCCGTGCAGGCCGCCCGACGTTTCGTAGACCTTGGAATCGAATTTGCCGCCGGCATGCAGCGTCGTCATGATGACTTCGAGCGCCGACTTGTCCTTGAACTTGGGGTGCGGATCGACCGGAATGCCGCGCCCGTTGTCGGTCACCGTCAGGAACCCATCCCCCGAAAGCTCCACCTCGATGAAGGTCGCATGGCCGGCGACCGCTTCGTCCATTGAGTTGTCGATGACCTCGGCGAACAGGTGGTGCAGCGCCTTTTCGTCGGTGCCGCCGATATACATGCCGGGACGCCGGCGCACCGGCTCCAGCCCTTCGAGAACCTCGATGTCGGCAGCACTGTAGCTTTCGCTGGCGTCCTTCACAGCGGACGCCTTCCTTGCCGCTTGCACCAACGGATCCGCCGGACGCGAGGATGCCCGCGGTGCGGATTCAGGCTGCTGCTTGCCGAGATTCGAAAAAAGGTCGTTGCTGTCGTCCATGGATGCTTTCGGTCGCGCGAATCGTAATCGATATTGCCACGCTTTGCCGGGAAAAGGACAGAGGTTCCTGTTCCGTTCGAGGCAGGGGATCGTTCCAGATAAGTGGGTTTTCTAAAGCCTTCGATAACCACGCTCCACAATATAGGTCCAGTACCGATATGCGTACCTCCAATTGTTTAGCATTTCGCGCCTAGCGTCGCCTTCGAACAAAAAGCAGGCATAACGAGGAAGACGGGCGTGAGGGGCAAGGCCATTACCATGATCGGCATCGCTGCCGTTGTCGGCGCAGCGTCGATCTTTGCCGCGGACGTGTGGATCAAGAGCGCTGCGAGCGCCCACGTCCAGGAGGTGTCGGTGGAAATACCGGCCTCGGCGCCGAAAGTGACATTCAAGACCATTGTGGTCGCAAGCGCGCCGCTGCGCTTTGGCATGCCGCTCGACCGCGCCCAGCTTTCCGAGATACCGTGGCCGCAGGAGTCGCTACCGCAAGGCGCTTTCGCCAGTATCGACGAGCTGCTCGCCGAAGGCAGCCGGGTGGTGCTGTCGCCGATCGAGGCCAATGAGCCGGTGCTGCTTGCCAAGCTGTCGGGTCCGAACGGCCGGGCGACCCTGTCCAATCTGTTGTCGCCGGGCATGCGTGCGGTCACCATCAAGACCGACGAGATCGCCGGCGTCGGCGGTTTCGTGACGCCTGGCGACCGTGTCGACGTCGTGTTGACGCGCGATGCCGGCGCCATCGATGAAACCTCCGACAACGCCAAGGGGGCCGCGGGCGCCACCATCACGACCGAGATCGTGGTGGATAACGTGAAGGTTCTGACGGTTGGGCAGGGCGCTGACGAACGCCAGACCAGCCCGCAGGTCGCCAATTCCGTGACCATCGAGGTGACAACGGACGGAGCGCAGAAAGTCGCTCTCGCCCGCAATGTCGGTTCGCTGTCGCTGTCGTTGCGCGCTTCGGACGGCGGTACTTCGGTGGATGGCGTTACAACGATCTCGGCATTCGGGGGTTCTGTTGCCGCAGGGGCTAGCAATCTCATAGAAGCAGCGGTGCCGGTGGAGCCGATGCGCAAGACCGTCATCGTGACCCGGGGCATGGAAGCGGAGACCTACCAGGTGGTGGCTCCGGTCGACTGATTTTGAATGCCGGTGGGCGCCGGTTTGGGGACGAAGACGATGTTTGGGTGGGCAGGCAAATGCAATCGGCATGTGCGTGCGGGCTTTGTGGCCCTCACTGCTGCATTGACGATTGGTGTGGCGGTTACGGAAGCGAGTTTCGCGGCTGGCGACGTGGTGCAGATTTCGTCGACCACGAACACCACGCTCAAGGTTGCCAAGGGCAAGCCGAAGACGATCAAAACCAATGCAGCGTTTTACGAGATCGTCATCGGCGATCCGGAGATCGCCAATGTCAATCCGCTCACCGACAAGTCGTTCTATGTGCTGGGCAACAATCTCGGCACCACGGGCATTGCGCTGTTCGACGAGAACAAACAACTGGTGGGCACTATCGACGTCGAGGTGACGCTGGATACCGATCGTCTTGCCGCGACAATCCGCAAATCTGTTCCCGATGCCGATATCGAGGTGAGTTCCGCCAACGGCCGCCTGGTGCTTTCCGGATCGGCCAATGACGCCGTTGCCGCAGAGAAAGCGGCCAAGATCGCCACCCGCTTTTCCGGCGACGAGGAAGTTATCAACTCCGTCGACATCTCCTCGTCGCAGCAGGTCCAGCTCAACGTCCGCTTCGTCGAGATCAACCGCCAGGCGGGTCAGCAGCTTGGCGCCAAATACAGCGCCAATTTCGCTTATGGTCTCGACGGCCGCGATATCATCATCGATCCCGGTGAGATTCCGGCAGCCGGCACCGGCGAAATCGTCGGGCGGCTGCTCTCCAACGGCGCCTCTATCGACATCGCCATCAAGGCACTGGAAGAGCGTGGACTGGCAAGGCGTTTGGCCGAACCCAATCTGATCGCGCGCTCCGGCCAGACAGCAAGCTTTCTGGCCGGCGGCGAATTCCCGATCCCCGTTTCGGCGGAGGAAGGCCAGATCACCGTCAGTTACAAGAAATACGGCATCGGGCTCGATTTCAAACCGACTGTGCTGAAGGATAGCCTGATAAGCCTCGATATTGCACCGGAAGTGTCCTCGGTCGACGCATCCGCCTCCTATCAGATCGGCGATATTTCGGTTCCCGGCTTCATCGTCCGCCGCGCCAGCACGTCAATCGATTTGAAGAGCGGCCAGAGCTTCATGATGGCCGGGTTGCTGCAGACCCAGAACGATATCGCAACGCAGCAGCTGCCGGGCCTCGGCAAGTTGCCGGTTCTCGGGCCGTTGTTCAGCTCGAAATCCTACATGCGCCGGGAGACCGAACTGGTAATCATCGTCACCCCGTATCTGGTCAAGCCGATCGATCCGTCAAAAAAGCCGCTGACACCCCTCGATACGACCGTGCCGGCAAGCAACGTCGATTACTTCCTCGGCAACACCGAAGAGGTGAAGGTATCAGCGGCCGGCAACGCTGCCGCATCGGCCTCTCAACCGCGACTGGTCGTGACGTCCGGCCACTTTCTCGACCTGCCGAAGGAATGATCCCATGGCGAACATTTTGAAGATGGGCCTTTCATTGCTGGCCGCCACTGCGGCGGCAGGCTGCACGACGGAAGACTATACGCGCGCCGACGGGCTGACCTCCTCCGCCGGCAACACGATGTATGCCAACACGGTGATGCAGATGGTCGATCCCTGGCAACCGGGGGTCCAGCACACCAAGCTCAGGGTGCCGGCCGACCGGAATTCACAGGCGAATGCGGCGTCGGCTGACGCGCCGTCACAGCCGGCGGCGCCGTCGACAACCGAGTGATGGCGAGGAATTACGATGGCAAACACCGCCAAACTGAAACGGGTCGTGCTCGTATCGACAGACAGGCTGTTTCTTCAGGACGTGCGCGCTGCGTTCGCGCAGTCCGACATGATCCAGCTTGTCACCGTGGAGAAAAATGTCACCGAATTGCGGAGTGAAATCCAGGAAGTCGACGGTGGCGCTGTCATCGTCGACATGGATGCCGCGCGGGTTGAGGAGATCGAGGCGCTGCAACGCATTACCCGGCGACTCGAAGGGCGGACGCCTGTTGTCGTCGTCACCCAGGAGTTCAACGCCGCTGCGGTGCGCATCCTGGTGCAGCTTCAGGTCGCCGACTTCCTGGTCAAGCCGATCACCACCGCCGACCTCGTTCGTTCCTGCATCCGGGCGCTGCAAGGACCAGGGCGCGAGCAAAACACCGAGTTCCAGATTTACACCTTCATGCCGGCCGCGGGCGGTGTCGGCACCACGACGCTGACCTTGCAGACGGCCTTCCAGCTGCATCATTCGGTGACGCGCGGCGCTTCCACCTGCGTTGTGGACCTCAATTTCCAGCAAGGCGCATGCGCGGAATATCTTGATCTGGAGCCGCGCTTCGACATCGCCGAGATCGAAAACCAGCCGGAGCGCCTCGACCGTCAACTGCTCGACGTCATGCTTTCCAAGCATTCGAGCGGCCTTTGCGTCCTGGCAGCACCGACGCGGCCATCCGAAATGCGTTCCTTCAACACCGATGTCGTGGTGCGCATGCTCGACCTGGTTTCGGCCTATTTCGACAATGTCGTGATCGACATGCCGCGCACGTGGTTTCCGTGGACGGAAACGGTGCTGCTGGGCTCCAACAAGCTCTACATCGTCGCCGAGATGACGGTGCCGTGCCTTCGCCATACGCAGCGGCTGATCCAGGCCATCTATGAGACGGCCGGCAAGGAAGTGAAACCCAACGTCATCGTCAACCGCTTCGAGCAGAAGATGTTCGACAATGGCATCAAGCAGGCCGATGTGCAGGAAATCCTCGGGGAGCACTTCGTCGGCGGCATCGCCAACAATTACCGGCTGGTGCGCGATGCTGTCGACCGTGGCGTGCCGCTGCACGAGATCGATCCCAATGCCAATGTCGTCAACGACCTGAAGAAGATCGTTTTGCCTGAGGAATTCGTGGCTGTGCCGCAGAAGTCGCGCTCGCTGTTGGGTTTCGGCCGTGATCTTTTGAGGAAAGCCGGATGACAAGCCGCTTCTCGACTTTGCAGAGGCGAACGGTCGAGCAGGAGCGGCCAGCCGGACCGCGGCCGCCGCGCGACCATGGCGCGGTGCTGATCCCCAATGTGCGCAAGTCGGTTCCGACGCCCAAAGCGGAGCCGGCAGCGGCTGCTACAGCCAAAACCGCCAATAAGGTGCTTGAGGCGCGCAGCCGCATCCACCGCCTTCTGCTCGAGGAGATCAATCTCGTCGCGCTGGAACGCATGCCCAAGGACGAGATGCGCCGCCAGGTGCATGATTTCGTCTCGGAGAAGACGCGCGAAGAGCGCATGGCGATCAATGTCGCCGAACTCGATGCGTTGGTTGACGACATCGTCGACGAGATGGTCGGCCTCGGTCCGCTGGAGCCATTGCTTAAGGATCCCACGATAAACGACATCCTGATCAACGGCCACCAGAACTGCTTTGTCGAACGGCAAGGCAAGCTTCAACAGGTGCATATTCCGTTCAAGGATGAGGCGCATCTGCTTCGGATCATTAACAAAATTGTCGCCGCGGTTGGCCGTCGGGTCGACGAATCGCAGCCAATGGTCGATGCGCGCATGCTGGACGGCTCGCGTTTCAACGCGGCGATCCGGCCGGTCGGCGTCGACGGACCGCTCGTCTCGATCCGAAAGTTTTCCAAGAACAAGCTCGGTCTGCACAAGCTGGTGGAATTCGGCGCCATCACACAGAACATGGCCGAAGTGCTTGCCGCCGCTGTCCATGCCCGAAAGACCACGATCATCTCGGGCGGCACCGGCACCGGCAAGACGACGATGCTCAACGCGCTCTCCGCCTTCATTCCGGAAGACGAGCGGTTGATCACCATCGAGGACGCTGCCGAACTTCAGCTGCAGCAGCCGCATGTGGCGCGCATGGAAACGCGTCCAGCCAACATCGAAGGCCACGGCGAGTTGAAGCAGCGCGATCTCGTCAAGAATGCGCTGCGCATGCGCCCGGACCGCGTCATTCTCGGCGAGTGCCGTGGCGAGGAAGCGTTCGACATGCTGCAGGCCATGAACACGGGTCATGAAGGCTCGATGGCGACCATTCACGCCAATACGCCGCGCGACGCCATCTCCCGCCTCGAACAGATGCTCGGCATGACCGGCATGCCGATGACGGTGCAGTCGATCCGCAGCCAGATCGCCAGCGCGCTCGACCTGATCGTGCAGTTGACCCGGCTTTCCGATGGCAAGCGCAAGGTGACCAGCGTCGCCGAGGTGACCGGCATGGAAGGGGATGTCATCCAGATGCAGGAAATCTTCCGCTTCGTGCGCACCGGCATGGACAGCGATGGCAAGGTTCTCGGCTATTACGAGGCGACCGGCATCCGTCCGCGCTTCCTCGAGGACCTGAAGGCGATGGGCATCGAGTTTCCAGGCAAGTATTTCGAGCCGGGAAAGCCGCAGGATTAGGCTCATGCTGGGAAACGGGCTTTACCTGATCTACGCGGCTGTAGCACTTTCCGGCATCATGATCGCCGAAGCGTTCTACCTGCTCTATGCGGGAAGTAACGACCGGCGCGCCGCGATCAACCGGCGCATGAAATTGCAGGAAAACAAGCTCAGCCAGGAACAGGTGCTGATCCAGTTGCGCAAGGAGCGTGGGCTCGATGGTCGCGCATCCTGGTTTTCGCTGGACGGTTTCCGCAAGCTGAGAACCCAGTCGGGTCTTGTGATGCCGCTGCCGCGGTTTCTTCTGACCTCATCCGGCGTGGCGCTGGCGGTCACGCTGGCCGGCGTCTGGAAAGGCCTTCCACTCTCCTTTGCGATCCTGCTCCTGCCACTGTTATGCGTGGTGTTTCCGGTCGTTGCGCTGAAACACCTCAAGAACCGCCGCCATAAGCTGTTCGGCATCCAGCTGCCAGAAGCGCTGGAACTCATCACCCGAAGCCTGAAGGCCGGGCATCCCGTGCCGGTGGCCATCGCCATGGTGGCGCGCGAAATGCCCGATCCGATCGGCACCGAGTTTGGTGTCGTCGCCGACGAGGTGACCTACGGCTCCGATCTCGTCAGTGCGCTGCACAACCTGTTCGAGCGGGTCGGCCACGAGGACCTGCCGCTGTTCGTCACCGCGGTTTCCATCCAGCATTCGTCTGGTGGCAACCTACGCGAAATCCTCGATGGCCTTTCGATGGTGATCCGCGAGCGTGGCAAGCTGAAGCGCAAGGTGCGCGCCATTTCGACTGAGGGCCGCATGTCGGCCTATATCCTGACCGCCGTGCCGGTCCTGCTGATGACTGCGATCATGGTGCTGATGCCGCAATTCTACGGCGAAGTATGGGGCGAGCCGATGACCTGGTATCTGCTCGGCGGGTCGCTTTCCTGGCTCATGCTCGGCAATTTCATGCTGTTCAAGATGTCGACGTTCAAGTTCTGATATGGAAACGCTGTTCGAACTCCTTGCATCTTTCAGGCCGACTTCGTTGGCGCCTGTGGCGCTGATCCTGTTGCTTGTCGGTGTGGCTGCGGTCGCCTGGCCGATGGTCATGGCGCGCGGCGAGCGCAGCGATCTCAAGCGCCGCTTGAAAGTGGACACGGGCTTCCAGCCAATAAAGGTGGAGGCGCCAGCGAAGAAAAGTTCCAATGCGGTGCGCGAAAAGGCGGTCAAGACGGCGCATGAGTTCTACGCCAAGAGCGACCCCGAGAACGTCGCCCGGCTGCGGCTGAAACTGATACAGGCGGGGTACATGGACCCACGTGCGGTCGGCATGTTTTTCCTGATCCGTTTTGGGGGGCTGATTGCCGGCATGACGATTGCCGTCGTCCTCGACAAGCTGTTCGGCGCCGACGCCTCGGGCAAAAGCTTCTGGACTTTCGTCGGCATGGCGGGCGGGCTGGGCTATTTCCTGCCCGGTTTCATGCTTGGCCGCATGGTACGCGCCAAGATGATCGAATATCGCAACGGCTTCCCCGATTTCATGGACCTGATGATCGTCTGTTCCGACGCTGGCTTGAGCATGGAGGCTGGTGTCGAGCGGGTTTCCAAGGAACTCGCGGTGACCTATCCGGCGCTCAGCCAGAACCTCCAGCTCGTCTCGCTGGAACTCAGGGCAGGGCGCAGCCTCGACGACGCGCTGAAGGCGCTCGCCGACCGCCTCAGCCTCGACGAAGTGCGCTCGTTCGCAACGCTGCTGCAGCAGTCCAGGGAACTCGGCACCAGTCTTTCCGGGGCCTTGCGGGTGTTTTCCGACGAGATGCGCCATAAGCGCATGTCGATTGCCGAGGAAAAGGCGCATGCGCTGCCAGCAAAGATGTCGGTGCCGGTCACCGTCTGCATCCTGCCGGTGGTGCTGATGATCGCCATCATCCCGATCCTGGTGAAATACACCGCCGGGGAATGACCGCGCCCGCGCGTGGTTAACCCAATGTTTCCGGGCGTCGGAGTTTTGAGTGGGTTTCGGCACCGATGCTTTAAAGGCTTTCCGCTATTGTAAGCCTTGAAAAACGATCCGGACAACCGGACGATACGGGGCAGGGCATGGGCAACAAGGTTCTAATGGCGACGGCCGCGCTGTGTGCGGCGCTCGCGGCATCCGGTTGTACGACCGGCGCGGTCGACAACACCAAGACGACGGCGATTTCGCCGGTGGCGCAGGATGTCGGCGCTAGCGACCTGATGATCGGCAAGACGCAGTTTCGCGACGCCAATTACGGGCTGGCCGAGAAACATTTCCGCAAGGCTGTGGAACAGCGGGCCGACAATGCCGAGGCATGGATGGGGCTTGCGGCCTCATACGACCAGCTCGGCCGCTTCGACTTCGCCGACCGCGCCTACGACCAACTCCTCGACATCACCGGCCGCAAGCCCGAAGTGCTCAACAACATGGGCTATTCACAGCTCCTGCGCGGCGACAAGAAGCGCGCCCGCCAGTTGTTGTTGGAGGCACGGAAAGGCCTGGCCGATCCGGCTGTCGTGGATGCCAATCTCGCGCTGCTAAATAAAGCATAAGACGGGGCAGCGAGACCAAAAAGGCCGGCTCTCGGGGGGGAGCCGGCCTTTGCGGTTTTTACTCTGCAGCACCGAGATAATCGGTCAGCGGCGGAACGGAGCAGACGAGGTCGTGGTCGCCACCGACATTGTCGATGCGCGACAATGCTCGGTGGAATCTTTCTCGTTGTCACCGCAGGTTGAAAATATATTTCTATAAAATCTATATACTTTTGGGCTGAATGAGGAAGTCGAGAGGTTCGACGCGCCCGGTCACCAGCGCCACATGCGTTGCCCGCGCGCTCAGACATCAAAAAGCGAGGCTTCATCATGAGCAGTCCCACCCTTGTCGATCAGATTATCCCGGACGTCGACGTCGTACCCCTCACGGCACGTGTCGGCGCGGAGATCAGGAACATCCGCCTCGACGGCGACCTGCCGCAGGCCGTCATCGCAGGCATCAACCAGAAACTACTACGCCACAAGGTCGTTTTCTTCCGCGACCAGGCCCATCTCGACGATGCCGCGCAGGAAGCCTTCGCACGACGTCTGGGAGATCTGGTTCCCCACCCGACCCAGGGTCCCGTGCAGGGCACATCCTCCATTCTGGCGCTGGATTCCAGTCGCGGAGGCGGCAGGGCGGATCAGTGGCATACCGATGTCACCTTCGTTGACGCCTATCCGAAATTCTCGGTCCTGCGCGGCGTCGTTGTTCCCGAGGCGGGCGGCGATACGATCTGGTCGAACACTCATGCGGCCTATCTGAGCCTGCCGGAGCCGTTGCGGCTGTTGGCCGACAATTTGTGGGCGGTACACAGCAATGTTTACGACTATGCTGCCGTTCGCCCGCGCGCCACCGCCGAGGAGAAAAAGCATTTCGAGGAGGTGTTCACCTCGACTATCTACGAGACCGAACATCCCGTCGTTCGGGTCCATCCCGAAACGGGGGAACGCTCGCTGCTTCTCGGCAACTTTGTGCAGCGGCTGGTCGGCCTGTCGAAGAGCGACTCCGCGCGCCTCTACGAAGTCTTCCAGTCCTACGTGACTGCACCGGAAAACACAGTGCGCTGGCGCTGGCGTGCCGGCGACGTCGCCATCTGGGACAACCGCGCGACGCAGCATTATGCGGTAAACGACTATGGCGACCAGCACCGGGTGGTCCGGCGCGCGACCGTCGACGGCGATGTACCGGTCAGCGTGGATGGCCGCCGCAGTGTCACGCGCGTGAAAGTTGCGAAGCCGACCGCCCGCGCTGCTTGAGAAAGTTGTGGGCGGGTGCCGTACCCGGCACCCGCCCGACGAACGCTATTCGGCTGCGCCGAGATATTCGGTCAGTGGCGGGCAGGAGCAGACGAGGTTGCGATCGCCGCCGACATTGTCGATGCGCGACACCGGCGGCCAGTATTTCGCGGCCTGACCGGGATCGCTCGCGGGATAGGCGGCTTCCATGCGCGAATACGGATGGTTCCAGGCGCCGGCGAGCGTTTCGGCGGCGGTGTGCGGAGCGTTGACCAGCGGATTGTCATCCTTCGGCCATTCGCCCTTCGCCACCTTCTCGGCCTCCCTGGCGATGGCGATCATCGCCTCGCAGAAGCGGTCCACTTCTTCCTTCGGCTCGGATTCTGTCGGCTCGACCATCAGCGTGCCGGCCACCGGCCACGACATGGTGGGCGCGTGAAAACCATAGTCGATCAGACGCTTGGCAACATCTTCTACCGTAATTCCGGCGGTTTCCTTGAGCACGCGGGTATCGAGGATACACTCGTGCGCGACGCGCCCGTTCCTGCCGCCGAAGAGGATGGGGAAATGGCCTTTCAGCCGTTCGGCTATGTAGTTGGCGCTGACGATCGCTATTTCGCTTGCCTGCTTCAATCCGGTGGAGCCCATCATCCGGATGTACATCCAGGTGATCGGCAGGATCGATGCGCTGCCGAACGGCGCTGCTGCAACCGCATGGCTGCTGCCTGCCTCGACATGGCCGGGAAGATGCGGCGCCAGATGCGCCTTGACGCCGATCGGGCCGATACCGGGTCCGCCGCCGCCGTGCGGGATGCAGAAGGTCTTGTGAAGGTTCATGTGGCAGACGTCGCCGCCGATGTCGCCAAGCCGCGCCAGGCCGACGAGCGCGTTCAGGTTGGCGCCGTCGAGATAGACCTGGCCGCCATGCGCATGAACGATCTCGCAGATCTCCTTCACGCCTTCCTCGAATACGCCATGCGTCGAAGGATAGGTCATCATGACCGCGGCGAGGTTTTGCGAATGCTCCGCCACCTTCGCCTTCAGGTCGTCGATGTCGATATCGCCTTCGGCCTCGCAGGCAACGACGACCACCTGCATGCCCGCCATGGCGGCGCTGGCCGGATTTGTGCCATGCGCGGAGGATGGGATCAGGCAGACGGTGCGGTGCGCCTCGTTGCGCGACAGGTGATAGCGGCGGATTGCCAGCAGGCCGGCATATTCACCCTGGCTTCCTGCGTTGGGTTGCAACGACACCGCGTCGAAGCCGGTGATTTCACCCAGCCAGCGTTCCAGATCATCGGTCATCGCGCGATAGCCGAGTGCGTGCCCGGCCGGTGCGAAAGGATGCAGGTTGGCGACGCTTGGCCAGGATACCGGCATCATTTCCGCCGCGGCGTTGAGCTTCATCGTGCAGGAGCCGAGCGGAATCATCGCGCGGTCGAGCGCCAGATCCTTGTCCGCCAGCCGGCGCAGGAAGCGCATCATCTCGGTTTCCGAGCGCACATTGTGGAACACCGGCTGCGACAGGAAATTCTTGCCACGCGGCGTGCCCGGCATGGCATCCGCGGTTTCGGGCAGCGAGGACACATTGCAGAACAGAGCGGCGAGCGCCGCAAGGTCGGCCTCCGTCGACGTTTCGTCGAAGGTGACGCCTATGCGCAACTCATCGACGACACGGACCAGCCTGCCGCCATGCTCGGCGTGGCGCACCAGGTCGGCGGCCGTGGCCGCATCCGGGAAGGTCAGCGTGACGGTGTCGAAGAACTGCGTGTCGCTGGAGACGAGCCCGGCCACCCAGGCGGCTGAGGCGAAGCGCGCGGCCATCGAGTGCACGCGGCGGGCGATCGCCTGCAGGCCCTGCGGGCCGTGCCAGATCGCGTAGGCGGTCGCCATGTTGGCGAGCAGCGCCTGTGCGGTGCAGATGTTCGACGTCGCCTTGTCGCGGCGAATGTGCTGTTCGCGCGTCTGCAGCGCCAGCCGGTAGCCCGGCCTGCCATGCGCATCGACCGACTGTCCGACCAGCCGGCCAGGCATCAGCCGGGTGAGCTTTTCGGACACCGCGCAATAAGCGGCATGCGGACCACCGTAACCCATGGGAACGCCGAAGCGCTGCATGGAGCCGACGGCGATGTCGGCACCGAGCGACGCCGGCGAATCGGTGAGCGTAAGCGACAGCGGGTCGCTGATGACAATCACCACCGCGCCGGTCGCCTTGGCCTTGGCGATGGCTGCCGCGTGATCGCCGTAGACGCCCAGCGTATCCGGCCAGGAAACAATGAGCGCCGCGGTGTTGTCGTCGATCACGTCGCCGTCGATTTCGATGCCGAGAGGCTCAGCGCGGGTGCGCGCGACGTCGAGCGTTTGTGGATGTGGCGCACCCGCGATCGCAATCTTGCTGCGCTTTTCACGGTGATGCCGGTAGGCGATGCCGATCGCTTCGGCGACCGCCGTCGCTTCGTCGAGCAAGGAGGCCGAAGCGACAGGCAGGCCCGTCAGTTCGGCGACAAGTGTCTGGAAATTGAACAGCATTTCCAGCCGGCCCTGGCTGATTTCGGCCTGGTAGGGCGTGTAAGCGGTGTACCAGGCCGGGTTCTCGAACAGGTTGCGCTGGATCACCGGCGGCACGATCGTCCCGTGATAGCCTTGGCCGATAAAGCTCTTGAGCACGGTGTTGCGGCCCATCACCGCAGCAAGTTCGGCCAGCGCCTCGGCTTCGGATGCCGCCGCGGGAAGGCGAAGAGGCCTGTCGAGCCGGATCGCCTGCGGCACGGTCTGGGCGATAAGGGTTTCCACTGATGGTACGCCGAGTGTGGCGAGCATGGCGCGGGTGTCGGTAATTCCGGGGCCTATATGGCGGCCGGCAAAGGCGGGGCTGTTGTCGCTCATCTTGTCCTGTCCTGCTTAACCGATCATCGCTTTGTAGCCGGCTTCGTCCATCAGGCCGGATAGCTGGCCTTCGTCGGCAAGCTTCATCTTCCACAGCCAGCCGTCTGCGGTCGGCGCCGAGTTGACCAGCGAAGGGTCCGACGACAGGGCGGCGTTGGCTTCGGTGATTTCGCCGTCGGCGGGCGCATACACGTCGGATGCTGCCTTGACGGATTCGACCACGACGGCAGTGTCGCCTTTCTTCAGCGTGCGGCCGGCTTCCGGCAACTCGACGAAAACGAGGTCGCCCAGCTGTTCCTGCGCGTAGTCGGTGATGCCAACCGTTGCGATGCCGTTTTCGACGCGGATCCACTCGTGGTCTTCGGTGAAATAGGTCGTTGCCATGAAGAATTATCCTTTGCGGTAGCGATGCTGCGTGAAGGGAAGAGCGTAAACTTCGACGGGAATGCGGTTGCCGCGCACGTCGGCGAACAACTTTGCGCCAGACTTGGCGAGCGGCGTCACGACATAGCCTATGGCGACCGGGTGCCCGACCGACGGACCGAAGCCGCCGGATGTGATGCGGCCGGCCGGGTTGCCGGCTTCGTCGATGAGAGCGGTGCCGCCGCGAACCGGCTGGCGGCCCTCGGCCTTCAGGCCGACGCGCTTTTCGGTTGGACCGTTCTCGACGATCGCGCGCAGCGCCGCTGCGCCGACAAAATCTCCGGAGGCGCGCAATTCCTTGGGAATCGCCCACATCAGCGCCGCGCTCGCCGGGTCGGTGTCAGGCGTGATGTCGTTGCCGTGCAGGCAAAGACCGGCCTCGAGGCGCAGACTGTCGCGCGCTGCCAGGCCGATCCACATGAGGCGTGGATCGGAAAGCAGCTTTTCGACCAGCTGGCGCGCGTCGTCGGCTGGCAACCCGATCTCGAACCCGTCTTCGCCGGTATAGCCCGAGCGGCTCATGAACCAGCCCGGCCGCGGCTCGACGCCATGCATGAATGTGAGGAGTGGAACGTCGAAGCCGGTGCCGGCAAGAACCTGCTCGGCTTGCGGGCCCTGGATCGCCAGGAACACGCGGTCCAGCGGCTCGACCACTGCGTCGAAGTCTTGCGCCAGCGCGGTTAGATGAACAATATCGGCTGCCGCGTTGCCGGCGTTGGCGACCACCATGAAACGCTCGTCGCCGAGCCGCGTTACGATGAGATCGTCCAGTATTCCGGCCGCCTCGTTCAGGAAGAACGTCAGCTTCGACTGCGAGATTTCAAGCTTGGCGGGATCGAGCGGGCAGGCGCGCGCCAGAAGGTTCGCGGCGCCTGGTCCCGAAACCGAGATCAGCTTCATGTGGGAAATATCGAACAGCCCGGCGTGCTCGCGGGTGTGAAGGTGTTCCTTCATGACACCGGCGGGATAGGTCAGCGGCATCGACCATCCGGCGAACCCGCCGAAGCGCGCGCCAGCCGCCATATGCATGTCTTCAAGGGGTAGGTGCAAAAGGGCTTCGCCGGTCATGACTTCTCCAGAAACGCACGCAAGCGGCCGCACTGGCGGCCATTCCGTGCCCCTCTGTCTGAAGCCTGAGAGACTCGCGCAACCGGAACTCTGTCAGCGGCGCTTACACCTTCGGCGCGGGGTGATTAGCCCCGACTTTCCAGAGTGTCTGTCCCGTCTACGGTTCTTTTGCCTGAGAGATTTCGGGCGATTTCCCCTTCGGCGGCCGCGTCAGCGACTCTCTCCCGCAAACAGGTAGGGCCGAAGCCCTCGACGGACCAGTGCATAGCCCATTGCCGACAGATTGTCACCTCCCCACGACATCACGGAAAACATACGCACAATTTGTCGTAGGCGGTTCAGTGCGCCGCCGCGACCCTGTCGAGGTCCTTCTTGATCTTTCCGATCAGCTGGCCGGTCTCAAGATGCATCAACTTGAGCCTTTCGAGCTGTGAAACGATGCTGTCGACGGTCTGCTGACGGTCCTGTTGGATGGGCGCCGTGCCGACCCCATGCAGGATCCAGGAAATGCTGACCCCCAGCATTCCGGCCAGCCGGTTCAGCCGGTGCGAACCAGGCAGCGCGCGGTCGCTTTCCCAGGCGGTGACGGTGGCGATCTTCACACCGAGCTGCCAGGCGACCTGCTTGACGCTGAGCCCTGCGTTGTCACGGGCGCGCGACAGGCGCCCGCCGATTGTGTCCATGTCCGGTGTTTCTTCATAGATATTCACGGTGTCTGACACCCGGCCAACCTCCTGCGGTTTGTTGATTGTTCATGTGCGCGCCAGTGGCGGCTCCTGATCAACATAGGTCGATGTAGGCTGAGAGCAACCCTTGCAACCAGGTAGGGCAGGACGGGGGCGGCAGCCGGTGCCCGATCTCAGGGCCGAAACCTGGCCGGTCAGATTCCTGCGTACCAGTCGTAGCCATTGTCTTCCCAATAGCCGCCTTTGCCGCGGCCGATGGCGGCGAAACTGTCGATCAGTTCGACTCTGTGCACATATTTCGGCATCTTGTAGCCGAGCTGCCGCTCGACCCGCACTCTGAGCGGAGCGCCGTTTTCCACCGGCAGCGGTTTGCCGTTCAGGCCGTAGGCGAGAACGGTTTGCGGGTGGCGGGCGTCGATGAGGTCGATGGTGCCGTAATATTTGACGTCGCCGGAAAGGTCGCGGTCGATCGTATCGAGGCAATGGAACATCACGTAACGCGCCTGCGGCTTGACCACCGCCTGGTCGAGCACCAGCGATAGCGGCGTTCCCGTCCACTTGGCGATGCAGCTCCAGCCTTCGACGCAGTCGTGGCGGGTGATCTGGGTGCGGGCCGGCATGTTCATCAGCTGCTCGCGGCTGAGCGACAGTGGTTTTTCCACCAGACCGGTCACTTCCAGCCGCCAGTCGGCGAAATCGCTGCTCAAAAGCCCCTTGTAGGTGGCGTCGTCAGGCGCGGTGACGCCGTTTGGCCGCTGTGGCTGGCGGATGTCGCTCTCGGAAAACTCCTGCGCCAACGCGTCACGGCCGATCAGCAAACGTTGCGCGCGGTAGGTGAGGTCGTTGGCGCCCTCGAGGAATTTGCGCACCGAACTGTCGGGATTGCTGACGCCGTCGAACGCGTCGCAGCCGGAAAGGACGAAGCCTGACGCGCCGAGCGCGGCTGAGGTGAGGAATTTTCGGCGGCTGAGCTGGAATTTTTTCATTTTACGCACTCGCTTCCGGCTCGCCACGGTGCGGCGGATCGGTGCGGTACCAGCCGGTCAGGATCGAGCGTAGCTCGTTGAACGGCCCGGCGGCGAGGATCATCAGCATGTGCACGACGAAGAAGCCGACCAGAAGCAGCATCACGATGAAGTGGATGGTGCGGGCTGTCTGCCGGCCACCGAACAGGTCGACCAGCGGCAGCCAGGCGTCAACCGCGGGCGACATCGCCAGTCCTGTCAGGATCATCAGCGGCAGCAATATGAACAGCACGCCGCCATAAGCGAGCTTCTGCAAGCGTATTGTAGTCGCGGGTATGATGGAATTTCAGCCTGGCGTGCGCCGCAATGTCGGACGGCAGCTTCTTGATGTCGTCGACGCCAGGAGCGAGGTCGCGCCTCAGGTGCCCGTTTGCGGCGCTGGCGATCAGCCAGACCAGCAATGTGCCGACCAGTACCCAGGCGAAGAAGAAATGGATGACGCGGCCGGTGCCGAGGTCCTGATGGGACGGGATGGTCGCCCAGGCGGGAAAGGCGCGTCCACGCAACTGGCCCCCACTCTCCGACAGCCCCAATACGCCGGTGGTGTCGAAACGCTTTCCGAAGATATCTGTCACGCCTCGCGGGCCGCTGTCGCCGTGGATGGTGCCGATCTGCAGGATGCTGTTGTCGAAAGTGAAGCCGGACTGCTTGCCAATGTAGAGCGCGGGATGTGCGTTGAATATCTGCAGGCCCGTCAACAGCAGGAAGAACAGGGCGACCGCCCAGATCCAGTGCGTCAGTCTCGTCCAGCCGGATTGCCGGTAGATCAGCGTATCCGGGTTCGATGGCGTGGGCATGTCGTGCCTCCCTCGGTCGTGAGCGACCCTAGGCAGGGCGCTGCATCAACTGAAGTCAAACTACGGTGAGACAAGGTGTGAAGTTTGGTCGTTTCGGTGACATTTGCTTGAGGATGGCGTTACCCCAGCCGTTCCGAATGCCATTTCAGGTGATCGTCCATGAAGGTCGAGATGAAGAAGTAGGAATGGTCGTAGTCTTCCCGCATGCGCAACGTCAGTGCAATGCCGGCCTTGGCGCAGGCTTCTTCCAGGAGCCATGGCCGCAGTCCGTCGTCCAGAAATCCGTCGGCGCGGCCCTGGTCGACCAGAAATTCGGGGAAGCGGTGGCCGTCCTCGATCAGCGCGGTCGCGTCATATGCACGCCATGCCGACTCGTCCGGGCCCAGAAACTTCTGCAGCGCCGGTTTCGACCACCCGGCCGTCATTGGCTGAACGATCGGCGCAAAGGCCGAGCAGCTTTTGAACCGTGCGGGGTTTTTCAACGCGATTGTCAGCGCGCCGTGGCCGCCCATCGAATGGCCGAAGATCGCCTGGCGGCTCATGTCGACGGGGAAATTGCTAGCGATGAGCGCCGGCAGTTCTTCCGTCATGTATGAATACATACGGTAATTCCTGGCATAAGGCGCCTGCGTGGCGTCGACATAAAAGCCGGCGCCCTTGCCGAACTGCCAGTTGTCCTTCTCGTCGGGGATGTCGTCGCCGCGCGGGCTGGTGTCGGGGCACACGACGATCAAGCCGAGTTCAGCGGCCATCCGCCGGTATTCGCCTTTGTCCATAACGTTCTGGTGGGTGCAGGTGAGGCCCGAGAGATACCAGACAACGGGGCAGGGCCTTTCGGCCGCCTGCGGCGGCACGAACACCGCAAACGTCATCTCGCAGGCACAGGCTTCGGAAGTGTGGGTGTGGACGCTCTGGACGCCGCCATGGGATTTTGCGTTGGAAATGGTTTTCATAAGGAAGCCTGACGTTGATCTGTAGACAATCTGCGGGCGTCAATTTCCCAGCGATACGGCGACATTCACCGCCGCCGCCACCAGCACCGTGTTGAAGAAGAACGAAAAGACGGAATGCACGATGCACACCATGCGCATCGCTGTGTTCGTAACCTCCACATCGGAGGTCTGCGCCGTCGCACCGACCGTGTAAGAGAAATAGAGGAAGTCCCAGCCATATGGATTCTTCGGTTTGCGGAAATTCCAATCCCTGGCGGGCATTTCCACGGTGCGTCGTCGATTTTCCTTCGGCCGTGGTTTCCGGCTGCCAGTAGAGATGCGCGTAATGCAGCGCCGCCATCGTGTGGATGGTGAACCAACCCAGCGGCACGGCGGCCAGGGTCAAGCCAAGCGACAGCGGATCGGGGCTGTGCTGCTGGTTGATCAGGATGAACAGGGAAATCACCGCCACGACCACGGCCGCGAATGTGACGGTGAAGATGACCCCCACCGGTTCGTCGGCACTGTCGGCGTTGCGCTTGAGATAGTCCGGCGTAAGCCGTGGAAAGGCGGCGAGCGCCATGCCAAGATAGACCGTGAAGAATGCATTGGCGCCGATCACCACGGCAAGGCTCGGCGCCACCCAGAAGCCGACGAGCAGCGCGCCGACGCCGGCTGCTGCGCCGGTGTAGAAAGCCCGCCTGCGGTGCACCGGCGTATTCATCGCTGTCTCGTTCATTTCAGCGCCCGCCTGACCATCTGGTCCAGCGCGCCAAGAAACCGCGACCGGTCGGCGGGGCTGAAGCCGGCATTGTAGCCCTTGCTCTCGCCGGTTTCGCGCAAATGCTGCTTCAAATCACGCATCGCCACCGCCATGCCGATCGTCTCGGGCGTGAAAGGTCGCCCAGTCGGCCCAAGCACATGGGCGCCAAGCGCCACGGTTCGCGCTGCCAGTGGAATGTCGGCGGTGACCACGATGTCATTTGCCCCGGCATTCTCGACGATCCAGTCATCGGCGGCATCTGCGCCCTTCGACACAACCACGTTGCGGATCATCGGATCGCGCGAGGGCCGCAAGCCGCCGTTGGAAACGAAGGTGACGACCAGCCCGTGCCGCTCGGCGACCTTTACGACTTCCTGCTTGACGGGACAGGCGTCTGCATCGACGTAGACAGAAGGGCTCTTGTCCATCTCAAATGCCAAACGTCATGCAGCGCGAGCCGGCGCAGTCAGCTGCATATCGATGTGAGGAATGCCGTCCTCCAGATATTGCTCCGAAACCGGCGAGAAGCCGAGCGATTGGTAAAAGCGCTGCAAATGGCTCTGAGCCGAAAGCGCGATCGGACTGCCTGGGAAAAGCCGTTCGCAAGCGGCAATCGCTTCCTTCATTAGTTTCTCGCCCAGTCGTTCGCCGCGATACGCCGGCGAAACTACCACACGGCCTATGCTGACCGCATCGCCGGGATGAAGCGGCTTGAATATGCGCGCGCTGGCCAGCAACGCATCGCCGGAGAGCAGCCTGAGATGCAGGGCGTCCGGATCCTTGCCGTCAAGTTCGGGGTAGGGGCATTTCTGCTCGACCACGAAGACGTCGACGCGCATCTTCAGCATCGCGTAGAGCTCGCTTGCTGAGAATTCGCCCATTGCCCGCAAATCCGTCTCGTATCCGAGCGCCATCAGTACACCACGACGCTCCGGATGCTTTCGCCGGCATGCATGAGGTCAAAGCCCTTGTTGATCTCTTCCAGCTTCAGCGTGTGGGTGATCATCGGATCGATCTCGATCTTGCCGTCCATGTACCAGTCGACGATCTTCGGCACGTCGGTGCGGCCGCGCGCGCCGCCGAAGGCGGTGCCCATCCAGGTGCGGCCGGTGACCAGCTGGAACGGCCGCGTCGAGATTTCCTGGCCTGCGCCGGCAACACCGATGACAACCGACTTGCCCCAGCCGCGGTGAGACGATTCAAGGGCTTGGCGCATAACCTTCGTGTTGCCCGTGCAGTCGAACGTATAGTCGGCGCCGCCGATCTGGTCGGCGCCGCGCTTGGTCAGGTTGACGAGGTAGGGCACGATATCGCCCTCGACCTCCTTCGGATTGACGAAATGCGTCATGCCGAATTTCTCGCCCCACGCCTTCTTGTCGTTGTTCAGGTCGACGCCGATGATCTGGTCGGCGCCGGCGAGCCGCAAGCCCTGGATGACGTTGAGGCCGATGCCGCCGAGGCCGAAGACGATGGCGGTCGCGCCCATCTCCACCTTGGCGGTGTTGATGACGGCGCCGATGCCCGTGGTGACGCCGCAGCCGATATAGCAGATCTTGTCGAACGGCGCTTCGGGATTGACCTTGGCCAGCGCGATCTCCGGCAGCACCGTGAAGTTGGAGAAGGTCGAGCAGCCCATGTAGTGGAAGATCTTCTCGCCCCCGATCGAGAAACGCGAGGTGCCGTCCGGCATCACGCCTTGGCCCTGGGTGGCGCGGATCGCGGTGCACAGGTTGGTCTTGCGCGACAGGCAGGACGGGCAGGAGCGGCATTCCGGCGTGTAGAGCGGAATGACGTGGTCGCCCTTTTTCAGGCTGGTGACGCCGTTGCCGATATCGACGACGACGCCAGCGCCCTCGTGGCCGAGAATCGCCGGGAAAATGCCTTCCGGATCAGCGCCGGACAGGGTGAATTCGTCGGTGTGGCAAATGCCTGTCGCCTTGATCTCGACCAGCACCTCGCCATCGCGCGGCCCTTCGAGATCGACCTCCATGATTTCGAGCGGCTTTCCGGCTCCAACGGCAACGGCGGCGCGAGTTTTCATGCTTTTTCTTTCATACAAATCAGTTCAACGGGCCCGGCGGCACGTTTTCAGCTTTTGACAGGCCTATCAACCCTCGGCCCATCCTCCAATGGACCAACAGTTCGCGGTGCGATATCCGAATAGCGGCTTTGCATGCCGCGCCGCTTGAGCAGGCCGCCGGAACTCCATAATAGGGGAAGACCAAGCGGAGGAAGCGGCGTCCATGTTCAAGAAGATCCTGATAGCCAACCGCGGCGAGATCGCCTGCCGTGTCATCAAGACGGCCAGGCGCATGGGGATCGCCACCGTCGCGGTCTATTCGGACGCGGACCGTGACGCCGTGCATGTGGAGATGGCAGACGAAGCGGTGCATATCGGCTCCGCACCCGCCGCGCAGAGCTATCTCGTGGCCGAAAAGATTATCGAGGCCTGCAAGGCGACCGGCGCGGAGGCCGTGCATCCCGGATACGGCTTCCTGTCGGAGCGCGCTTCGTTCTGCGAGGCGCTGGAAAAACAGGGCATCGCGTTCATCGGACCGAAACCCAAGGCGATCAACGCCATGGGCGACAAGATCGAATCGAAGAAGTTCGCCAACGCCGCAAAAGTGAGCACCGTTCCGGGCTGGCTTGGAGTGATCGAGGACGCCGATCACGCTGAAAAGATCGCCGGCGACATCGGTTATCCTGTGATGATCAAGGCGTCGGCCGGCGGCGGCGGCAAGGGCATGCGCATCGCCTGGTCGCAAGCGGAGGTCCGCGACGGTTTCGACCGGGCCCGTTCGGAGGCCAAGAACTCGTTCGGTGACGACCGCGTCTTCATCGAAAAGTTCGTCGTCGACCCCCGCCACATCGAGATCCAGGTGCTGGCCGATGCGCACGGCAACGCCATCTATCTCGGCGAGCGCGAATGCTCGATCCAGCGCCGCAACCAGAAGGTCGCCGAAGAGGCGCCGTCGCCATTCCTCGACGAGAAGACCCGCAAAGCCATGGGCGAGCAGTCGGTGGCGCTGGCCAAGGCGGTCGACTACCAGAGCGCGGGCACCGTCGAGTTCATCGTCGATGCGCAGAAAAACTTCTATTTTCTTGAAATGAATACACGTTTGCAGGTCGAACATCCCGTGACCGAACTGGTGACGGGCGTCGACCTGGTGGAGCAGATGATCCGTATCGCGGCCGGCGAGAAGCTGGCGATCAGCCAGAAGGACGTGAAGCTCACCGGCTGGGCGATTGAGAGCCGGCTCTATGCCGAGGACCCGTATCGCAACTTCCTGCCATCCATCGGTCGCCTGACGCGCTACCGGCCGCCGGAAGAGGGGCGGTCCGGCGATGCGGTCATCCGCAACGACACCGGCGTCACCGAGGGCTCGGAAATCTCGATGTTTTACGATCCGATGATCGCCAAGCTGTGCACCTGGGCGCCGACCAGGCTGGAGGCGATCGACGCCATGTCGGATGCGCTCGACAATTTTGTCGTCGACGGCATCGAGCACAACATCCCGTTCCTGGCGGCGCTGATGCAGCATCCGCGCTGGCGGGAAGGGCGGATATCGACCGCCTTCATCGCCGAGGAATATCCCGACGGTTTTGCGCCGATCGTGCCGGATGCCGAAGAGACGGCGGTGCTGGCGGCAATCGCCACCACGGTGGAGCTGCTGCGGCGCGACCGCCTCGATCGCCTGTCGGGCCGCCTCGCGCCGCATTCGGGCCGGCTGAAGGCCGACTGGGAGGTGAAGATCGGCGAGGAATATATTCCGGTTTCGGTCGTCGAGGGCATGATCTCGATCCCGCTGGAAGCCGATCTTTCGATTGCCGGAGCGCCTCCCGTCACGGTCGTCTCGCAGTGGCGCCCGGGCGAAACCGTCTGGCACGGCAGCGTCGGGCGACGCCGGATCTCCGCGCAGATTCGCCCGGTGCCGAATGGCATCCGCATTGCCTGGAAGGGCATGGCGGTGACCGCGCGCGCCATGCTGCCGAAGACGGCCGCACTCGACCGGCTGATGCCGGTGAAGACTGCCGCCGGACACCTCGAAGATGCTGCTGTGCCCGATGCCCGGGCTGGTCGTTTCGATTTCGGTGAAGGACGGGCAGGAGGTCAAGGCAGGCGAGACGCTCGCGGTGGTGGAGGCGATGAAGATGGAGAACGTGCTGCGCGCCGAACGCGACCTCACCGTGGCGAAAATCAACGCCAAGCCGGGCGACAGCCTCGCAGTCGACGCAGTCATCATGGAGTTCACCTAAGACGGTGCAGGGGTGTTCCCCTCGGCTATGTTGTCATCACCTGTCAGCAGTCTTTCAGCTTGTTTTGTCCACACCCCTTTGGGCCTCCCGCATAATCGAGCCATCGCCGTCACGGGAACACGGGTCATGCACCGGATGAGCGTGGAGGGGACGGTGCCGGATCGGCAGCACTACGCTAGCGCTGCTGGGGGATCGCGGGGCTGAAAATCCGCGCTCCCTGCGATAGGGCAAGAACAGCGGCGGCGCCTGGGAGAGCGGGCCTCGTATAAATTTGAAACGGCTCTGGTCCCAGGCGCCGCATCCCACTTTTCTTTCAAGAGCCAAACGCGAAAGCGGGCGTGGTGACTGAGACGCCTGTGCTGATGAAGATTGGAGGCTTGCATGATGAACCTGCCCCTCATTTCCTGCCAGACGCAGGCGGGGCGAAGGAGCTGGCCACGACGTCAATGGCCCCCTCTCCCCGTCTTCACGGGGAGAGGGCAAGGGTGAGGGGCTATCATTTGCCGCAGCGAGTTATCGGCCGGGTCTCGGTTGTGGAGGCCGAAAGCTGTGGTCGGTCGCCGATCGGGCTGGCACCAGGCGCTCCCGGCTAATACATTCGGCATCAAGTTGAGTCCTTTCGAGCGGCGCGAACCCCATGGCGGATGAGAGACTTCCACGCGACCCGCTGAAACGCGAGGCGATGGCGCTGGCCGCGAAGCTGGTGGCGGTGACACGACCCTTCATCCATTTGCGTGTGCATTCGGCCTATTCGCTGCTCGAGGGCGCATTGCCACTCGGCAAGATCGTCGACCATGCGGTGAAGGACGAAGCTCCGGCCATCGCCGTCACCGACACCAACAATTTGTTTGGCGCGCTGGAATTTGCCCAGAAGGCGGTGAAGGATGGCGTGCAGCCGATCATCGGCTGCCAGATCGACCTTGCCTTCGCCGCCGAGGCCAACGAAGGCCAGCGCGGCTATAACCGCAAGGCGCTCGATCTGTTTCCGGTGGTGATGTTTGCGGCGAACGAGGCCGGCTACAGCAATCTCGTCCGGCTGGTCAGCCACATGTATCTGGACATCCCCCCGGGAGACGGCGTGCATCTGCCCGTCGACGCGCTGGACGGGCAAACGGAAGGCATTATCTGCCTGACCGGCGGCGAGCGCGGGCCGATCGGCGCGGCGCTGAAATCCGATCACGCCGCGATTGCCGAGGCCCGGCTCGGCGAGCTCAGCCGGCTTTTCGGCAACCGGCTCTATGTCGAGCTGTCGCGTCCTGCCGGCTATGACCGCCTGGTCGAGGCGGCGACCATCGAGCTCGCCTACCGCCACGACCTGCCGCTGGTCGCCACCAACGAGGCATTTTTCCCGGCGCGAGACGACTACGAGGCGCATGACGCGCTGATCGCCATCGCCGAGGGCGCGGTCGTCGCTACCGACGACCGCCGCCGCCTCTCGCCCGACAATTTCCTGAAGAGCCAGGCCGAGATGTCGGCTCTTTTCGCCGATATTCCCGAAGCGATCGACAACACGGTCGAGATCGCCCGGCGCTGCTCCTACTATCCGAAGAACCGCAACCCGATCCTGCCGCGCTTCGCCGCCCGCGACGCAGCCGACGCGGATGCCGCCGTGAGGGCAGAGGCGGAGGAATTGGCCCGCCAGGCCCATGAAGGCCTGGAGATGCGGCTCGACGACGCGCGGCCTGACCGAGGGCTACACGCCGGAACAATATCGGGAGCGCCTCGAATACGAACTCGGCATCATCGAACGGATGAAGTTCCCGGGCTACTTCCTGATCGTTTCGGACTTCATCAAATGGGCGAAGGCGCACGACATCCCCGTCGGCCCGGGCCGCGGTTCGGGCGCCGGTTCGCTGGTCGCCTATGCGCTGACCATCACCGACGTCGACCCGCTGCGGTTCTCGCTGCTGTTCGAGCGCTTCCTCAACCCCGACCGCGTGTCGATGCCCGACTTCGACATCGACTTCTGCCAGGATCGCCGCGAGGAGGTGATCCGCTACGTGCAGTCGAAATACGGCCGCGACCAGGTCGGCCAGATCATCACTTTCGGTACGTTGCAGGCGCGCGCCGTGCTGCGCGACGTCGGCCGCGTGCTGCAGATGCCCTACGGCCAGGTCGACCGGCTCTGCAAGATGGTGCCGGCCAATCCCGCCAATCCGGTCAAGCTGGCGGACGCCATCGCTAACGAGCCGCGCTTCGCCGAGGAAGCGGAAAAGGAACCGATCGTCGAAACGCTGCTGGCGATGGCGCAGAAGCTCGAAGGGCTTTACCGGCACGCCTCGACGCACGCCGCCGGCATCGTGATCGGCGACCGGCCGTTGTCGCAGCTGGTGCCGATGTACCGCGATCCGCGCTCCGACATGCCGGTCACCCAGTTCAACATGAAATATGTCGAACAGGCCGGTCTGGTGAAGTTCGACTTCCTTGGCCTGAAGACGCTGACGGTGCTGGAAACCGCGGTGAAACTGATCCGCCGCCGCGGCATCTACATCGATCTGGCGACCATTCCGCTCGACGACCCCGATACCTACGCCATGCTTTCGCGCGGCGAGGTGGTCGGCGTGTTCCAGGTGGAAAGTGCGGGCATGCGCAAGGCGCTCATCGGCATGCGCCCGGATCGCATCGAGGACATCATCGCGCTGGTGGCGCTCTATCGCCCGGGCCCGATGGAGAACATCCCGACCTACAACGCCAGAAAACATGGCGAGGAGGAACTGGCGTCGATCCACCCCAAGATCGACCACCTGGTGAAGGAGACGCAAGGCGTCATCGTCTACCAGGAACAGGTGATGCAGATCGCTCAGGAGCTTTCCGGCTATTCGCTCGGCGAAGCCGATCTTCTGCGCCGCGCCATGGGCAAGAAAATCCGCGCCGAGATGGACAAGCAGCGCGAGCGTTTTGTCGACGGAGCGGTCAAGAACGGACTTTCCAAGCCGCAGGCCGATTTCATCTTCGACCTTCTGGCCAAGTTCGCCGACTACGGCTTCAACAAGTCGCATGCCGCCGCCTATGCCATCGTATCCTACCAGACGGCCTATCTGAAGGCGCATTATCCCGTCGAATTCCTGGCCGCCTCGATGACGCTCGACATGGGCAACACCGACAAGCTGGCGGATTTCCGCCAGGACGCGATGCGGCTCGGCATCGACGTAGTGCCGCCCTCGGTTTCAAGCTCGTTCCGGCCGTTCGAAGTGGGCGAGAACCGCATCTTCTATTCGCTGGCCGCACTCAAGGGCGTCGGTGACGCCGCCGTCGAGCATATCGTGGAGAAACGCAGGGAGCGGCCGTTTTCGAGCCTTGCCGATTTCTGCGAGCGGGTCGATCCGCGCGTCGTCGGCAAGCGGGTCTTCGAAAGCCTCATCGCCGCCGGTGCGCTGGACTGTTTCGGCCACGAGCGCGGGGCAATGATGGCCGGCGTCGAGCGCATGATGGGCATGGCGCAGCGCGCCCAGGAAAACGCCATGTCGGGCCAGGCCGATATCTTCGGCATGGCCACGACCGGCCAGGCGGCAACGCTGCACCTCCCCGCCGCCGACGCCTGGCTGCCAGCCGACAAGCTGCACCGCGAATTCCAGGCGGTCGGCTTCTATCTCTCGGCGCATCCGCTCGACGAATACAAGGCCGCACTCGCCAAGATGCGGGTGCAGAACTGGGCGGAGTTTTCCGCCGCGGTGAAGCGCGGAGCGGCTGCCGGGCGGCTCGCCGGCACGGTCACCTCGAAGCAGGAGCGAAAGACCCGCACCGGCAACAAGATGGGCGTCGTGCAGTTTTCCGACACCACCGGCCAGTACGAGGCGGTGCTGTTTTCGGAAGCGCTGGCGCAGTATCGCGACATACTGGAGGCGGGCAAATCCGTGATCATCACGGTGGCCGCGGAAGACCGGCCGGAAGGCGTCAACCTGCGCATCCAGACGGTGCAGCTTCTGGACGACGTGGCAAGCCAGGTGCAGAAGGCGCTGCGCGTGTATGTCCGCGACACCGCGCCGCTCGGCACGCTTGCCGCCCAGCTTTCAGCCAAAGGGGAGGGGCAGGTGAGCCTTGTCGTGATCAAGGAAGACGGCGCGGGCGAAGTCGAGGTGGAGCTTCCCAACCGCTACCGCATCTCGCCGCAGATCGCCTCGGCGATGCGGGCCGTGAGTGGCGTCGTCGAGGTGGAGCTGGTCTAGAGCCCGTTTGCAAACTCTACCGCGGTGGCCACTGACGGCGTTTTCTGCACGTCCCGGTCACGTCCGCGTGAATGGGGCGGTTTGGCAGTTACAGGTCACGATTTTGCCGCGCGCTTTGCCTAGCGCGGATCGATGGACCGACGCGCTTTTCTCACCCTCATTGCCCTTTCCTCCGTCTCGCGCTCCGCTTTCGCGCAACAGGGCGGGGCCTCGGAAAACGGGAGACCCAAGCTTCCCGACATCCTCGACCGGGCAGAGGTGCTCGATCAGCTCAAGGCGGTGATGGTCGCGAGGAGCGGCAAGGTCGTCGCCGAGCGCGGCTATCGCGGCAACTCGGTGGCGGCTTCCACGAACATCAAGTCGGCATCGAAGTCGGTCATCTCGGCGCTGGTCGGCATCGCCATCAACAAGGGCGTGCTGGAAGGAGTGGACCAGAAGATCGCGCCGCTGCTTGCCCGCGACTTGCCTGACAATCCCGATCCACGCCTGGAGAAGATAACCGTCGGCAACCTGCTTTCCATGCAGGCGGGACTGGAGCGCATGTCCGGCTCCAACTATGGGCGCTGGGTGTCGAGCCGCAACTGGGTGCGCGCTGCGCTCGCCCAGCCCTTCGTCGACGAGCCCGGCGGCGCCATGCTCTATTCCACTGCCTCGACGCATCTGCTCTCCGCCATCCTCACCCGCGCCAGCGGACGCTCGACGCGCGAACTCGCTGGCGAATGGCTGGGACCGCTGAAGGATTTCTCCATCGGCGGCTGGGAACGCGATCCGCAGGGCATCTATCTCGGCGGCAACCAGATGGCGATGAGCACGCGCTCGCTGCTGGCCTTCGGCGAACTCTACCGCAATGGCGGCAAGACGCCGGACGGCCGGCAACTGATATCGCCGGCGTGGATCGATCTTTCCTGGCAGCATCGCACGAATTCGCGATTCACCGGCGACGCCTACGGCTACGGCTGGTTCCTGCGCGAGATCGGCGGGCAGGACGTGCGTTACGCCTGGGGGTATGGCGGCCAGATGCTCTACATCGTGCCGGCGCTCCAACTCACCATCGCCATGACCTCGAACGAAAACAATCCGGCTGCACGCACCGGATACCGTGACGAACTGCACCGGCTTGCCGCCGACATCATTGCCGTGGTGGAGGCAGGTGAGGCGGAGCCAGGCTGAAGGTTGGCAGCGGGTGATCTGAATCCGTTCCGGCCGGATTTGTTGTCACCCGGCCGGAACGGTACGAAACATAGAGCGGTTCCGGTTCTCTTAGAAGCGAAACTCGCTCTAACTATTGTTTTGCCGCATTTTGCCAAATGATTCCATTTGGCTGCAAATGCGCTTACGCCGAGAGCCCCTTGCTGATCGGCAGGCTGCGGATCGTCTTGCCGGTGGCCGCCCTCAACGCATTGGCGACCGCCGGTCCAATCGGCGGCACACCGGGTTCGCCGACGCCCGTGGGTGGCTCGTCGGATGCCACGATATGCACCTCGACCTTCGGCATCTGGTCGATGCGCAGCGGCGTATAGGTGTCGTAGTTTTCCTGGTCGACCACGCCGCCGGTCAGCGTCAATTCCTCCTGCAGGATGGCGCCGAGCCCGAAGCCGATGCCGCCTTCCATCTGCGCGCGGATCTGGTCGGGGTTGATGGCGATGCCGCAATCCACCGCGCAGACGACCCGGTCGACGCTGAAGTCGCTGGCGCTCTTGAAGGTGATTTCCACGATTTCCGCCACGAAGGTCGAAAAACTCTCATGCAGCGCAACGCCGCGGAAGCGGCCTTCCGTGAGCGGTTTGTCCCAGCCGGCCTTTTCCGCGGCAAGACGCAGCACCGCCGCGTGCCGAGGGTGTTGCTCCAGCATCGACAGTCGGAACTCGACCGGGTCGCGTTTGGCGGCCGCGGCAAGCTCGTCCATGAAGGTTTCGATCACATAGGCGGTGTGGGTCGAGCCGACCGAACGCCACCACAGCACCGGAATGTTCACATCGGTCGTGGTGAGGTCGATCTTCACGTTGGGGATCGCGTAGGGCAGGTTGGACGCGCCCTCGACCGAGGTGGCGTCGACGCCATTCTGGATCATGGCGGCAAACGGGGAGCCACCGAGGATCGACTGCCCGACAATATGATCGTGCAGCGCGACCAGTTTGCCGTCCTTGTCGAGGCCCGCCTTGATCGCATGCACATAGGCCGGGCGGTAGCGGCCGCCGCGCATGTCGTTTTCGCGTGTCCACTGGATCTTGACCGGTTTGCCCGGCCCAAGCGCCTTGGCGGTGGCGACCGCCTCGACGATCAGGTCGGCGTCTGCGACCGCGCGGCGGCCAAAACTGCCGCCGGTCTTCATCACATGCAGTTTCACCTTGTCGGGCGTCACGCCGGCGACCTGCGCTGCGACCGCCTGATAGAGATCCGGCATCTGATGCCCGCCCCACACTTCGACAGCGCCATCGTCGCCGATCCGCGCAATCGCGTTGAGCGGCTCAAGCGATGCATGAGCGAGATACGGGAACTCGTAGCTGCCTTCCACCGTGCTTGCCGAGGAGGAAAGGGCGGATACGGCGTCGCCGTCATTGCGGGCGTTCGCCTTCGCGGGTTCGGCCGCTAGCTTGCGGTACTGGTCAAGGATTTCGGCCGAGCCGCGCTGTTCCGCCTTGGCCTCATCCCACTCGACGGTCACCAGGTCGCGGCCCTTCAAGGCTGTCCACATGTTGCTGCCGACGACGGCGACGCCGCGCGGCGTCTGCACGACGTCTACGACGCCGTCGAACGCCTTTGCCTTGGCCGCGTCGAAGCTTTTCACCGTGGCGCCGAATTTCGGCGGATGGATCATCACGGCGGTCAGCAGGCCGTCCATCTTCAGGTCGATCGTGTAGGCCTGGGTGCCGTTGGTCTTGCCGCCGGAATCGTAGCGCTTCAGCCCGTCAGCGCCGATCTGCGTCCATTCCGCTTTCTGTTTCAGCGGCAGTTCGGATGGCACCTGCATGCCTGCCGCAGCAGTCGCCAACTCGCCAAATGTCGCCTTCGTTCCCGAGGGATGAGAGAGCACACCCGAGGCGACGCTGATTTCACCGGCCGGTACGTTCCATTGCTTGGCGGCTGCGGCGACCAGCATGGCGCGCGCCGCGGCACCTGCCTGCCGGTAGCGTTGCCATGAAGAGGTCATCGAGGTGGAGCCGCCCGTGCCCTGCGCGACGCCGCCCCAGGCAAGGTTGCCGTAGAGTGCCGCGTTGCCGGAGGCGCCGACGACGTCGACTTGCGCCCAATCGCCGTCGAGTTCTTCCATGACAAGCGTGGCAATGCCGAAATAGGAGCCTTGCCCCATCTCGAACTGCGACGAGTGAATGACGATCCGGTTGTCGGGGCTGATCTCGACATAGGCCTGGAACGGATTGGCCGGCGGCTTTGCCGCGTCTTGAGCCATTGCCGGGTCGGCGGCAATCAGCCGGTAGCCGATCACCAGGCTGGCCGTGGCGGCGGTTCCGATGAGAAACTGGCGGCGCGAAGGCCGTGCGGTGGCGATTTCGATGCGATGTGGGAGCATGACTATGCCTCCAGGCGGTGGGCGGCTTCATGGATCGCCGCGCGGATGCGTTGATATGTGGCGCAGCGGCAGAGATTGCCGCTCATCGCCGAATCGATGTCCTCGTCAGTCGGCTTCGGGGTCTCTACCAGCAGCGCCGCCGCGGACATGATCTGGCCGGACTGGCAGTAGCCGCATTGCGGCACGTCGAGTTCGGCCCAGACGGTCTGCACCGTTTCGCCGACCTTTCCGGAAAGGCCCTCGATCGTCGTCACCGACATGCCTTCCACATCGCCGATCGCGGTCTGGCAGGAGCGGGTAGGAGTGCCGTCGATATGAACCGTGCAGGCGCCGCACTGTGCCATGCCGCAGCCGAATTTCGTGCCGGTCAGACCGATCATGTCACGGATGCCCCAGAGCAGCGGCATCTCCGGGTCGGCGTCGAGCGTACGCGCTTCGCCATTGAGGGTAAAAGCGACCATGGAATGCTCTCCTCTTCGAGCAATTGGTGCTTACGCCTCGGTTGGCTGGGCACGGGACGCAGGGCGTCGAGGCGTAGCTGACTTCAGCGTAGAGTGGCAACGCCACCCACGGCAAGACAGGGTGCGGGCCAATCGCGCAATCGTGAAGTGAAAAAGGATGCTGGCAAAACCGCGTGAGAGAGAGGTTGTAGCGGGATGAGCCGTGGAGCCTCAGGGGATAACCGTTTCCGGTTCCTTCGCGCGGCTGCGCCGCGGCAGGTTGAGCAGGTTGCCCAACAGGATCAATGCCGCGCCGGCGGCGGTGAAGATATCGACCTGCTCGCTGTAAAGCAGCCAGCCAATGAGGGCCGCCAGCGGCACCCGCAGAAAATCCATCGGCATGATGACGGTGGCATCGGCATAGGCCAGCGCGCGCGCCATGCAGAAATGCGAGAAAGCGCCGGAGAAGGCGATGAGCAGGATCCATGGCCACAATTCGAGCGGCGGGTTCTTCCACACCTGCAGGGCGGGAACGATCCCGATGATCGACTGGATCACAAGCATCCAGAAGATGATCCGCACGACGCTCTCGGTGCGGGTGAGCATTTTCGTCAGCACCACGGAGATGCCGAATGCGACGGCGGCACCCAGCACGACAAGATGCCCGGGGTTTACGGTATCGAGCCCCGGACGCACGATGACGGCGACGCCGACCAGGCCGAGCACGATCGCGGCGACACGCCCGGCATCCAGTCTTTCACCGAGCAGGGTGACCGCCAGAATTGCTGTCCAGATCGGGGCGGTGAATTCGATCGAGATCAGTTCCGCAAGCGGGATCAGCGTCAGCGCATAGAGCCAGGCCGCCTGGCCGGCATAATGCGTGACATTGCGAAGAACATGCCGCCACGGATGCGCCGTTTTCATCGCCCGCAGCCCGCCGGCGAGGTAGACAAGCGGCATCAGCATAATGAGGCCGATCACCGAGCGCATTTCCATCACCTGGAAAACGTTGAGCACGTCAGTGGTGGCGCGGCCCGCCACCGCCATTGTCATGAAGCAGGCGATCGCTCCGGCCATCCAGAGAACTGCTTTGAGGTTTGACGGTTCGGGAGCCATGGGCGCTATGTGGCAAATGACAGCCTGAGGGCGCAACCGCTTGGACCTGCCTTTCGCATGGTCCAGAGCGCAGCCGATCAGAAACTGACGATCAGTCTTTCCAGCCCATGGAAATGATAGGTGTCGCGGAAACGCGGTTCTTCGGCCAGTTGCAGGCTCGGCAGGCGGTCGAACAGGACTTTCAACGCGACCTGCAGTTCCAGCCTGGCGAGCGGCGCACCGATGCAGAAATGGATACCGGCGCCGAACGAGACGTTTTTCTGATCGGCACGGTGCGGTTCGAATACTCCGGGATTGGCGAAAGCGCGGGGATCGTGATTGGCCATGCCAAGCAGCAGGCCGACCCGCTCGCCGGGTTTGACGGAAATGCCGGCGCCGGCCTCCATCTCCTCGTAGGCGTAGCGCATGAACATGTGCAGCGGAGCGTCAAAGCGCAGGCACTCCTCGACGGTCGCGGCGGTCGCCTCGGGCGTCGTGAAGAAACGGCTGGTATCGCCGCCCCGGCTCAAGAGCGCAAGCACCGCGTTTCCGGCCTGATGGACCGTCGCCTCGTGGCCGGCGTTGAGGAGAAGGATGGTCGAAGAGACGAGTTCGTCTTCATTGAGCTTCTGGCCGTCTTCCTGTGCGGACAGGAGCAAGGACAAAAGATCATCGCCGGGTTTCTTGCGCCGCTCGGCCGCGTAGGAGCGCAGGAAATCGCAGAATTCGCGCGCCGCGGCGTTAGCGCGGTCCTCGGTGTCCCGGTTGCGGCCATGCATGTACATGGCCACCATCTCATGCGACCAGTCGAGCAGTTGCGGACCCATCTCGACGGGAACGCCAAGCATTTCCGCGATGATGGTGATCGGCAGCGGCGCGGCGAAGGCCGGCAGCAGGTCCACGGGCTGGCCGGGTTCGAAGCGGTCGACCAGTTCGTTGGCGAGCGCTTCGACGCGCGGCCTAAGCCGTTCGACCTGCCGCGAGACGAAGGCGCGGTTGACCAGCGTGCGCAGTCGCGTGTGCACGGGCGGCTCAAGCTCGAGCATGGAATTCGCTTCGACGGAATCGAAGGCTGCGAGATGCGAGCGGTCCGCTCCGACGCCACGGCTGTCGGGAATGCCGGCCGGGTTCTGGCGCCCGAACTTACGGTCACGCAGCAGCCGGTTGACGTCGTCATAACCGCCGAAGCACCAGAATCCGAAATCCTCCCAGAAGAACGCACCGCCTTGCGTGTGCAGCCAGGCATAGGCCTCGTAGGGATTCTGGAAGAATGCCGACTCGTGCGGGTCGAGCCGCAGGCGGCGGGTGGCCGGGTGGAAGTCGAGGTAGGATGGCGCAACGTGTTCGGTCATTTTTGCTCATTAGAGCGGAATGCACTCAAGGTGAACCTGGCATTCCGCTCTATCTGTTTGTTTTAGCCGCATTTGTGCGACGCCAGGTGATTCCACCTGGCTGCAAAATGCTCTGGCCTGCCTTGCCTTGGCGAGGCCAGACCGTATGTTTGGCCGGGCTCCCGCCGTCGGTTGGGCCAGAGCCAGCGCGAAGGACAGTGAATGAATGTGATCGTGGTGGGCGCGGGGATAGCCGGACTTTCCACCGCCTGGTCGCTGGTCAAGGCCGGGCACCGGGTGACGATCGTCGAACAGGGCAAGATTCCCAACCCGCTGGCGGCGTCGGGCGATCACCACCGCATCATTCGGCGCGCTTACCGGGCCAACAGCGGATATGGCGCGCTGATCACCGAGGCTTATGAAGCCTGGGACGAGTTGTGGGGCGATCTCGGGGAGAGCCATCTCGATCCGCGCGGATTTTTGTGCGTGTCGCGCGAAGCAGGCGACGAGGCGGAGGAATACCGCGAAGGCATGGAGGAGGGCGGCTGGCCGATCGAACTGCTTGGGCCGGAGGCGGCAGCGGCGCGCTGGCCGTTCCTGGAGCCCGACACGTTCCGCTACGCCTATTTTTCGCCGGACGGCGGCGCCCTGCATTGCAGGAAGATCGCTGCCGGCATGGCCGAATGGCTGCGGGCCAACGGCGCCAACGTCTATGAAGACAGCAGGGTTGTCGCGGTCGACGCGCAAGCCGGCCTGGTGACGCTCCATGCCGGCGAGACAATGCAGGCCGACCGCATCGTGGTGACGCGCCGGCGCCTGGGTGCTGAAACTGTTTCCGGAACTCGGCGGCGAACTGAAGACCTTTCGCACGGCGTTGGCCTACGCAGAGCCGCCCGCGGACCTGAAGGCGGCATGGGAAGCAGCTCCTGTCATTCTCGATGTCGGCGGCAAGACCGACGGCTACATGATCCCGCCTTCGGGCGGCGCCGGCATGAAGTTCGGCTCGGGCCTGCACAAGGTGGCGACCAGCGATGCCGACTGGAACCGGGTTCCGGTGCCGGGCGAGGGCGAGGCGATCCGCAACCTGTTTTCGCCGCCGATCGCGCGGATCGACGCGTATCGGGTGACCGAGGTCGTCACCTGCGCCTACACCTTCACCGCCGACGAGAAGTTCATGGCGCACGACAGGGAGAAGTGCCTGGTCGTGTCGGCCTGCTCCGGCCACGGCTACAAGTTCGGCGCGGCGGTGGGGCGTCGCGTGGCGAAGGCCGTCGGCGACGGCGATGTCGACGGCCTGAAGCGCTGGCTGCGGGCAGAGCTGGTTTGAGACCTTGAGGGGCCGCCAAGTCTCGCTCCATGATGCGGCTAAGGGTTCAGAGCCCCGCGGAATTGGCCATATGAGGGCTTGGCGGATGCAAACTCCTGCCCAAATGGCTGGCCGGAAGCCGCCGGCCTTGCGCGAAAGGGTTAGGGCGTCCTATCTAGGAAGAAATCCGGAACAACCGATTCAGCCCGTCTGGCGCTGAACTCTCCTCCTGAAAAGGCCGTTTTATGAAGCACCCCGCCGATACCTACATGAATCTCGTGCCGATGGTCGTCGAACAGACCAATCGCGGCGAGCGGGCTTTCGACATCTTCTCGCGCCTGCTCAAGGAGCGCATCATCTTCATCACCGGCCCGGTCGAGGACGGGATGGCGACGCTGGTCTGCGCGCAGCTCTTGTTCCTCGAAGCCGAGAACCCGAAGAAAGAGATTAACCTCTACATCAATTCGCCGGGCGGCGTTGTGACCTCCGGCATGGCGATCTACGACACGATGCAATTCATCAAGCCGCCGGTTTCGACGCTGTGCATCGGCCAGGCCGCTTCGATGGGGTCGCTGCTTCTGTGCGCCGGCGAGAAGGACATGCGCTTCGCCACGCCGAATGCCCGCATCATGGTGCACCAGCCTTCCGGCGGCTTCCAGGGCCAGGCCTCCGACATCGAGCGCCACGCCCAGGACATCATCAAGCTGAAGCGCCGCCTCAACGAGGTCTATGTCAAGCACACGGGCAAGTCTTACGAGGAGATCGAGAAAACCCTCGACCGCGACCATTTCATGACCGCCGACGAAGCCAAGGATTTCGGCCTCATCGACAAGGTGATTTCGTCGCGCGAGACGATCGAGGCGGCCGCGGCGAAATAACTCGCTGGTCCAGCCGACGGAGATGACTTATTTTTGAAAGATTGTGCGTCATTTCTGTCACAAATGGCTGTTCCCTCGACGCGGCCGGCATCCTACGTTAAGTCTATGTTGAGCTTCGACGGCTTAGCTTTCAGACGGGGCAGCCGCAAATCATTGCCGCGTTTTCTGAATGGTGTTCGGTACGGAAATGCGCTGCATCATGCCAACTTTGGGTTGGCGGCGGCGGATTCCCGCCATAGATTGCAGTTCAAGCCGCAGCCAGTCGACCGGACGGCGGTACTGAAAGGGACTTGAAAATGAGCAAGGTCAGCAACAGCGGCGGCAATTCAAAGAACACGCTTTACTGCTCGTTCTGCGGCAAAAGCCAGCACGAGGTGCGCAAGCTGATCGCCGGCCCAACGGTGTTCATCTGCGACGAATGCGTCGAATTGTGCATGGACATCATCCGCGAGGAAAACAAAACCTCGATGGTGAAGTCCCGCGAGGGCGTGCCGACACCGCAGGAAATCCTGAAGGTGCTGGATGACTATGTGATCGGCCAGCCCTACGCCAAGCGCGTCCTTTCGGTGGCCGTCCACAACCACTACAAGCGCCTCGCGCATGCCGGCAAGAACAACGACGTGGAGCTGGCGAAGTCGAACATCCTCCTGATCGGCCCAACCGGCTGCGGCAAGACGCTGCTTGCGCAGACGCTGGCGCGCATCATCGACGTGCCGTTCACCATGGCGGACGCCACGACGCTGACCGAAGCCGGCTATGTCGGCGAGGACGTCGAGAACATCATCCTCAAGCTGCTGCAGTCGGCCGACTACAATGTCGAGCGGGCGCAGCGCGGCATCGTCTACATCGACGAAATCGACAAGATCAGCCGCAAGTCGGACAATCCCTCGATAACCCGCGACGTGTCGGGCGAGGGCGTCCAGCAGGCGCTGCTGAAGATCATGGAAGGCACGGTCGCGTCCGTGCCGCCGCAGGGCGGCAGGAAGCACCCGCAGCAGGAATTCCTGCAGGTCGACACGGCCAATATCCTGTTCATCTGCGGCGGCGCCTTCGCGGGCCTCGACAAGATCATCTCGGATCGCGGCCGCAAGACCTCGATCGGCTTCGGCGCCACCGTCGCCTCGCCGGAAGACCGGCGCACCGGCGATCTTTTCCGCCAGGTGGAGCCGGAAGACCTGCTTAAGTTTGGCCTGATCCCGGAGTTCGTCGGCCGCCTGCCTGTCCTGGCCACGCTGGAGGACCTCGACGAGCCGGCGCTGATCCAGATCCTCACCGAGCCGAAGAACGCGCTGGTGAAGCAGTATCAGCGGTTGTTCGAGATGGAAAATGTCGACCTGACGTTCCACGAGAATGCGTTGTCGGCGATCGCCAAGCGCGCCATCGAGCGCAAGACCGGCGCGCGCGGCCTGCGCTCGATCATGGAAGCGATCCTGCTCGACACCATGTTCGAACTGCCGGCGCTCGAAGGGGTGCAGGAAGTGGTGATTTCCGAGGAAGTGGTGACCGGCAGCGCCCGACCGCTCTATATCTACTCGGAGAAGGAAAAGGGTTCGGTCAGCGCGTGAGCGTGAAGCCGTACAACCTGACGATGCGGCGCCGAAGGGCGCCGTTTTCGTTGAATGGCGGGGGCGGTAGCCCCGAGGTCGCGATCAGGCCCACGGTTTCGTGTCTGCTCTTGATCTTTCCCCGGTCCGACGCCAACTAACGTCATGAGGTTGGGGCCGATCTCCGTGCTAAAACTCCCCGTTGTTCGAACGGTTAGGTAGGCGGAACGGTTTGCGGCCGTTAAGATGAGATTCGCGGTTGGCCAAGGGCGTCCGCGAAATGAAAGGTAAGGCAATGGCCAAGATATCCAGGTCTTCCAGCGACGGCGTTTTCGCGGTGCTCCCACTGCGCGATATCGTCGTGTTTCCGCACATGATCGTGCCGCTTTTTGTAGGGCGCGAGAAGTCGATCAAGGCGCTGGAAGAGGTGATGGGTCAGGAAAAGCAGATCCTGCTTGCCACCCAGATGAATGCCGCCGATGACGACCCGGAGCCGGGCTCGATCTACGATGTCGGCACGCTCGCCAATGTATTGCAACTGCTGAAGCTGCCGGACGGCACTGTCAAGGTGCTGGTCGAAGGCTCTTCGCGCGCCAGGATCGCATCCTTCACCGACCGCGCCGATTTCCACGAGGCGAAAGCCGTGGTTCTGGCCGAGCCGGAGGAAGAAGAGGTCGAGATCGAAGCGCTCGCCCGCTCCGTCGTCTCGGATTTCGAGAACTACGTGAAGCTGAACAAGAAGATCTCTCCGGAAGTGGTAGGCGCCGCCAGCCAGATCGAGGACTTCTCCAAGCTTGCGGACACGGTGGCCTCGCATCTGGCCATCAAGATTCCCGAAAAGCAGGAAATGCTCGGCACGCTTTCCGTGAAGGAACGTCTTGAGAAGGCGATGGGCTACATGGAGGCCGAAATCTCGGTCCTGCAGGTCGAGAAGCGCATCCGCTCGCGCGTCAAGCGCCAGATGGAGAAGACGCAGCGCGAATACTACCTCAACGAGCAGATGAAGGCGATCCAGAAGGAGCTCGGCGAGGGCGAGGACGGCCGCGACGAGGCCGCCGAGATCGAAGAGCGCATCCGCAAGACCAAGCTCTCCAAGGAGGCCCGCGAGAAGGCGGAAGCCGAATTGAAGAAGCTGAAGACGATGTCGCCGATGTCGGCCGAATCCACCGTCGTGCGCAACTATCTCGACTGGCTGCTGTCGATCCCGTGGGGCAAGAACTCCAAGGTCAAGCAGGACCTGGATTTCGCGCAGAACGTTCTCGATACCGACCATTTTGGCCTCGACAAGGTCAAGGACCGCATCGTCGAGTATCTCGCCGTGCAGAGCCGCCAGAAGAAGCTGAAGGGCCCGATCCTGTGCCTTGTCGGCCCTCCCGGCGTCGGCAAGACCTCGCTTGGCAAGTCGATCGCCAAGGCGACCGGCCGCGAATTCATCCGCATGGCGCTGGGCGGCGTGCGCGACGAGGCCGAGATCCGTGGCCACCGCCGCACCTACATCGGCTCGATGCCCGGCAAGGTCATCCAGTCGATGAAGAAGGCGAAGAAGTCCAACCCGCTCTTCCTGCTCGACGAGATCGACAAGATGGGCCAGGACTTCCGTGGCGACCCGTCGTCGGCTTTGCTGGAGGTGCTTGATCCGGAACAGAACGCGACGTTCATGGACCACTACCTCGAGGTCGAATACGACCTGTCGAGCGTCATGTTCGTGACGACCGCCAATACGCTGAACATCCCGGCGCCCCTGATGGACCGCATGGAGATCATCCGTATTGCCGGCTACACCGAGGACGAGAAGGTCGAGATCGCCAAGCGGCACCTGATGCCGAAGGTGGTGCGGGACCATGCCTTGCAGCCGAAGGAGTTCTCCGTCGGCGAAGACGCGATCCGCGGCATCATCCAGACCTACACGCGGGAAGCCGGCGTTCGCAGCCTGGAGCGCGAGCTGATGAAGCTTGGGCGCAAGGCGGTGACCGAGATCATCAAGACGAAGAAGAAGTCGGTGAAGATCACCAAGGATAATCTGTCGGATTATCTCGGTGTGCCGCGCTTCCGCTTCGGCGAGGTTGAGGCCGACGACCAGGTCGGCGTGGTGACCGGATTGGCCTGGACCGAGGTCGGCGGCGAACTGCTGACGATCGAAGGCGTGATGATGCCCGGCAAGGGCCGCATGACGGTGACCGGCAACCTGAAGGACGTGATGAAGGAATCGATCTCGGCGGCGGCCTCCTATGTCCGCTCGCGGGCGCTCGATTTCGGCGTGGAGCCGCCTCTCTTCGACAAGCGCGACATCCACGTGCACGTGCCGGAAGGCGCCACACCCAAGGACGGTCCGTCGGCGGGCGTTGCGATGGCCACCGCGATCGTCTCGGTGCTTACCGGCATTCCGGTCAAGGCCGATGTCGCGATGACCGGCGAGATCACGCTGCGCGGCAGGGTCCTGCCGATCGGCGGCCTCAAGGAGAAGCTGCTGGCCGCACTGCGCGGCGGCATCAAGAAGGTGCTGATCCCCGAGGACAATGCGAAGGATCTCGCCGAGATTCCCGACAACGTGAAGAGCGGCATGGAAATCATCCCGGTCAGCCGTGTCGGCGAGGTTCTGCGCCATGCGCTGGTGCGCATGCCGGAGCCGATCGAATGGGTCGAGCCGCTGGAAACGCCAGCGACCAAGGCCGACGTGACGGACGACGCGGGCGCCGCAACTCTGGCGCATTGAACGTCCTGATTGCGATCACCAAAGGAAAGCCGGGCCTCACGCCCGGCTTTTCTGTGAAAAAAGCCCGGAATTCCGGGTTTTTTTGCGTTTTTTCCGGCCTTCGCATCTTGGTTCCCGGAACAACTCTTTCTAGAGTTCGTTTCCAGCCGGTCGAATCGTTTAGGTCCGGTCTCACATGGAAGGAATTTTTTATGAACAAGAACGAACTTGCATCCGCCGTCGCCGACACGGCGAAGATTTCCAAGGGCGACGCGCAGGCTGCGGTCGATGCGGTGTTCGCCGCAATCACCGGAGAGTTGAAGAAGGGTGGGGACGTCAGGCTCGTGGGCTTTGGCAATTTCTCGGTTTCGAAGCGCGCCGCCACCACCGGCCGCAACCCGCAGACCGGCGCCGAAGTGAAGATCCCCGCGCGCACCGTGCCGAAGTTCTCGGCCGGCAAGGGCCTCAAGGACGCCGTCAACTAATAGTTCGTAGAGTTTTGTTTCTGAAAGGCCGGGTCCAAAGCCCGGCTTTTCTTTTGGCTGGAATCGGGGATTGACGCCTTTGAGGCGCGTCACCGCGCCAGCCGGCGTTTCAGCTGCACCCGTGCCGCCGTCGCCGTTTCACGCCCGCCTGGCGGCTCTGGAGGCGCTGGGCCGCGGTTTGCGGGGCGCGTCGGGCATAGGCTCGAACTCCCGGGGGATGCTCGCGACCGTCTCCTCGACGATCCTGTAGGCTGCGTAGCCGAGCGCTGCGGCAATCAGCAGCCGGATCATGACCTCTTCCTCCGCAGTGGTCGAAAGTCGGCCGTTTCGGCCGGACACACCGCCAGGAACCAGGCGAGGGCGGAATAGATGCGTCTGAACATGTCGTCTCGTCTCCCGTGCACCACCAAGAGTAATACGGGAGAGAGTGATTTGTTCCGTGGGTGAGGGATTTACTCGTCCAGCACCCCCTCGACAAGCTCGGGGTCGGCCACCATCTCCTGCAAGGGGAGGGGGAGGAGGCCGAGCGAAGCGAGGTCGGATGAGGGGTGCTGGACGAAGTGCTGCGCAGGCGTAATTTATCACCATGCCGCACCAGTCTATACCACCAGCCAAGCGCCAGTTTGCACGCCAGCTTCGCCGTGACATGGCGGAGGCTGAGGACAAGCTGTGGCGGGAACTGCGCAACGACAAGATGAAATTCCGACGGCAGTGCCGATCGGGCGCTACGTGGCCGACTTCCTTTGCCTTAAAGGGAAACTCATCGTCGAGATCGACGGCAGCCAGCATGCGCAGTAGATGCGCGACCCTATCCGCGACGCCGAGTTGAAGGCACGCGGCTTCCGCGTGCTGCGGTTCTGGCCCGGTCTTGCGACCGGGCCGAGCTTGTCTCTTTTCCTGATGTACTAGCGCCTTACGAACACCCGCTCGTCGCTCCACACGTGTCGCACTTCTCGCAGGTGCCGTTGCGGACCATGGTGAAGTTCTGGCACTCCGAGCACATGTTGCCGGTGTAGCCCTGCATCAATGCCTTGGCGCGGCGTTCGGTGGCGAGCGCCTTGGCTTCGGCTTTGGCGGCCGAAGCGTCGGCCTGCGCCTTGTCGGAGAACAGCGCGGTCGCGGCCGAGCCTTCCGTCTCGTCCTCGAACAGGTCCGGATGGTTTTCCTCGGCGATCTCCTCGGCCAGTTCCTTCGCTCGCTCCTCATAGTCGCGCTTGAAGGCCGTGGCGCCGTCGCTGAGCTCGGTCACCACCGGCTTCAGCGCCGTCACCGTGGCGCCCGACGAAATGGCGCGCACGTTGGAACCCGAAAACGCGGTTGGAGCGGCGCGCTGCGGGGCAGGGGTGGCCGTTGCGGCCGAACCCTTCGGCTCGCTGCCGCCGGCAACCAGCGTTGGCTTGTGGCCGCGCGTCCAGCCGGTCGACACGAGGTTGGTCTTGCCTTCCTGGATACCCTTGCCGAGCGCGGTGTTGCCGAAGTCGGACGTGTCGACATGGGCAAGGTCGTGGCGGCCGAGATAGGAGACGGCTAGTTCGCGGAACACGTAGTCGAGGATCGACGTGGCGTTCTTGATCGCGTCGTTGCCCTGCACCATGCCGGCCGGCTCGAACTTGGTAAAGGTGAAGGCCTCGACATATTCGTCGAGCGGCACGCCATATTGCAGGCCGAGCGAGATGGCGATGGCGAAGTTGTTCATCATGGCGCGGAAGGCGGCACCTTCCTTGTGCATGTCGATGAAGATCTCGCCGAGCCTTCCGTCACCGAATTCGCCGGTCCTGAGGTAGACCTTGTGGCCGCCGACGATCGCCTTCTGGGTGTAGCCCTGGCGGCGGTTCGGCAGCTTCTCGCGGTCGCGGTAGAGCCGCTCGACGACGCGCTCGACGATCTTCTCGGTGACAAGCGCGGCCTTGGCGGCGGTAGGCGCGGCGGCGATCTCGTCGATGATGTCGTCTTCCTCGTCGTCACCGGCCAGCAGCGAGGCGTTGAGTGGCTGCGAGAGCTTCGAGCCGTCGCGGTAGAGCGCGTTGGCCTTCAGCGCCAGCTTCCAGGACAGCATGTAGGCTTCCTTGCAATCCTCGACCGTCGCCTCGTTGGGCATGTTGATGGTCTTGGAAATGGCGCCCGAGATGAAGGGCTGCGCGGCGGCCATCATGCGGATATGCGAATTCCGCCGAGAGGTAGCGCTTGCCGATCTTGCCGCACGGGGTGGCGCAGTCGAAGACGGCAAGGTGCTCGTCCTTGAGGAACGGCGCGCCTTCGAGCGTCATGGCGCCGCAGACATGGATATTGGCGGCCTCGATCTCCTTGCGGGTGAAGCCCAGGGCAGGCAGGATCTCGAACGAAAAATCGCCGAGCTGCTCGTCGGTGAAGCCAAAGGTCTCCTTCACCCAGTCCGCACCCAGCGTCCACTGGTTGAAGACGAACTTGATGTCGAAGGCGCTCTTCAGCGCGGCGTTGACAGCGGCGATCTTCTCGTCGGTGAAGCCTTTTGCCCTGAGCGAACCGGGATTGACGCCCGGCGCCTGGTTGAGATTGCCGTGGCCGACCGCATAGGCCTCGATCTCGGCGATCTGGCTCTCGGAATAGCCCAAGGTGCGCAGCGCCTCGGGCACGGCGCGGTTGATGATCTTGAAATAACCGCCGCCGGCAAGCTTCTTGAACTTCACCAAGGCGAAGTCGGGCTCGATGCCGGTGGTGTCGCAATCCATGACCAAGCCGATCGTGCCGGTCGGCGCGATCACGGTCGCCTGCGCATTGCGGTAGCCATGCTCCTCGCCGAGCTCGATGGCGCGGTCCCAGGCAGCCTTGGCGTGCTCGCCAAGCTCGGCCTGCTTCAGGTCGGAGGCGTTGAGCGGCACCGGGTTGACGGCAAGCTTCTCATAGCCGTCGCGGTCTCCATAGGCGGCGCGGCGGTGGTTGCGCATGACGCGCAGCATGTTGGTGGCGTTGCGGTCGTAGTCGGGGAAGGCCCCGAGTTCACCTGCCATCTCGGCGGAAGTCGCGTAGGCGACGCCGGTCATGATCGAGGTCAGCGCCGCGCAGATGGCGCGGCCTTCCGCCGAGTCGTAAGGAATGCCGGAGGTCATCAGCAGGCCGCCGATATTGGCATAGCCGAGGCCGAGCGTGCGGTATTCGTAGGAGAGCTTGGCGATCTCCTTCGACGGGAACTGCGCCATCATCACCGAGATTTCGAGCACGATCGTCCACAGGCGGACGGTGTGCTCGTAGCGGCGAAATGTCGATGGTTCCGTCGGCGTTGCGATAGGGCAGAAGGTTGATCGAGGCAAGGTTGCAGGCCGTGTCGTCGAGGAACATGTATTCCGAGCACGGGTTCGACGCGCGGATCGGGCCGGCGGCCGGCGAGGTGTGCCAGTCGTTCATGGTGGTGTTGAAGTGCAGGCCGGGATCGGCCGACGCCCAAGCGGCGTAGCCGATCTTTTCCCACAGGTCGCGCGCCTTCAGCGTCTTGTGAACCTTGCCGTCGATGCGGCGGATAAGGTTCCAGTCTTCGTCCTTCTCGACGGCGCGCAGGAAGTCGTCCTTCAGCGAGACGGAATTGTTGGAGTTCTGGCCGGAAACGGTGAGGTAGGCCTCCGAATCCCAGTCGGTGTCGTAGGTCTTGAACTCGATGTCCGTGTAGCCCTGCCTGGCGAACTGGATGACGCGGTAGATGTAGTTCTCCGGCACCGCGTTCTTCTTGGCGGCCTTGATCTCGCGCTTCAGCGCCGGGTTGATCGACGGATCGAAGCAATCGTCGTCATGGCCTTCGCAGTTGACGCAGGCCTTCATGATGGCGGTCGAGGTGCTGGCGCACGATCTTGGAGCCGGTCACCAGCGAGGCGACCTTCTGCTCCTCCTTGACCTTCCAGTCGATGTAGGCCTCGATGTCGGGGTGGTCGACGTCGACCACCACCATCTTGGCGGCGCGGCGCGTCGTGCCGCCCGACTTGATGGCGCCGGCGGCGCGGTCGCCGATCTTCAGGAAGCTCATCAGGCCCGACGACCGGCCGCCGCCCGACAGCTTTTCGCCTTCGCCGCGCAGCATCGAGAAATTGGAGCCGGTGCCGGAGCCGTATTTGAACAGCCGCGCCTCGCGCACCCACAGGTCCATGATGCCGCCCTCGTTGACGAGGTCGTCGGCGACGCCCTGGATGAAGCAGGCATGCGGCTGCGGATGCTCGTAGGCCGACTTCGACTTGGTCAGCTTGCCGGTGAAGGGGTCGACGTAGAAATGGCCCTGGCCGGGACCGTCGATGCCATAGGCCCAGTGCAGGCCGGTGTTGAACCATTGCGGCGAATTCGGCGCGACGCGCTGGGTGGCGAGCATGTAGGCGAGCTCGTCGCGGAAGGCGAGGGCGTCTTCCTCCGAGCGAAATAGCCGCCCTTCCAGCCCCAATAGGTCCAGGTGCCGGCCAGCCGGTCGAAGACCTGGCGGGCGTCGGTCTCGGAGACGTAGCGCTCGCTCTCGGGCAGCTTCGGCGAGTTCGGCCTCGTCGGCGACCGAGCGCCACAGGAAGGAGGGAACGTCGTTCTCCTCGACCTTCTTCAGCCGCGCCGGCACGCCGGCCTTGCGGAAATATTTCTGCGCCAGGATGTCGGTCGGCGACCTGGCTGAACTGCGCCGGCACGTCGATGTCGTCGAGCCGGAACACGACCGAGCCGTCCGGGTTCTTGATCTCGGAGAGCGCCTTGCGGAATTCGATCTCCGCATAGGGCGATTGACCGTCCTTGGTGAAACGACGTTCGATGCGCATTTTTCTGGTCCTCAGTCCCTATATATAGCACCTTCCAGGGGAAACCGCAGTCTCCGCGAAAGGCGCAATGTCCACCGCATTCCGGCCGTCCCCCAAGACAGCCGGCTCTCCATCTGCAGGTTCCTGCGAGCGGCCGGCCATCCCGCGAATTCCGGGGCTTTTGCCAGCTTTGCGCGAGACCCCGCGGTCCCTTGTCTGACGCCTGATTGTGATTCCCTCGTCGAGGGAGGTTCACATTATCTGGTGCCATATGCTGCCCGCAAACACTAAATATAGTGTTAACAACATATTTATTCCAGTACCCGATCCCGTTTTCCGACGCCCAATCGGCACGCAAAATCCCACCGCTCCCGCCTGCCTCGTGACAGGGGCGGAAAGCTGAAAACTTCACACATAATCCGGAAAAAGACCGGCCCGAGAACACTCCGGCCACGCCCGCAACAGGAGCGCATGATCAATAAAAGGCGACTCGTACCGGCGCGTCAAGGATTCGTTTTTGAAGGAATTGTGACCCCAATATCTTGTGTGTCACGAATGTGGATAACGGGGAGAAGAAGGCCCGGAAAAAGCGTGCTTTGCGCCGCTGGCGAGAGCGCTGGAAAAACACCCGCGCGAACTCGCTGCCGGCGCGGCGGCGGCACGTTCGGGCGAATCACCTTGGCCGGCGGCAGATTGGCTTCGGTTTTCCATCGGCGGGCGCGGCGCTACCCGCCGGCTTTTTCATAGCGGGCGCGGCGCGCCTGCCGGTCCGCCTGCCAGGCTTCTTCCCACATCTTCATCAAGACGACACGGCGCTTGCCGAATCGCTCTTCGCCCTGGCGGGCCGACCGCACCCGGTCGATGCGGAAATTGCGCAGCGCCTGGCGCATCGTGCACCAGGCGGCGAGAATGTGCTTGTCCTCGTAATAGGCGAGCGCGATCGGCCAGATCGGCCGTTCGGTTTCCGCACCGTTCTCGTCGGCGTAGGAGATGTGAAGCGTCTTTTCCACCCGCATCGCCTCGCGCACGACGCCGAGCAGCGGCTCCTTGGCGGGTATGGCCGCGGCCTGGACCGGCCACAAGCCCGTGGCGCCGATCTTGTCGCGCAAATCCTCGGGCGTCGCCGTGGCGATCTTGCCGAGTGCGCGTGCCGCCGCCTTGGCCAGGCTTTCGTCGGGACGGCTTTCAACCCAGCGGGCGCCGAGGACCAGAGCCTCGAGTTCTTCCGGCGAAAACATCAGCGGCGGCAGGAAAAATCCGGGCCGCAGGATATAGCCGACGCCGGCTTCGCCATCGATCGGCGCGCCAAGCCCGATCAGCGTCTGCACATCTCGGTAGAGCGTGCGCACCGAAACGGAGAATTCCTCAGCCAGCCTTTCGGCCGTGATCGGCTGGCGATGGCGGCGCAGCGAATCCATGATGGCGAACAGGCGCTGTGTCTTGTCCATGATAGTCCGCTTCGATGCCGTTCGGTCCCGACGTGATGAGAACACGCCGGGAGGACCGGCGGCAAGTTGCCGATGCCGCCCGAGGTGGGTGCAAGAGCCGCAGAATTGCTAGGACACGATGCCGAGCAGGTAGAAAAACAATGCGGCCAGCCCCGCCGAGGCCGGCACGGTGGTTACCCACGCGGCGACGATTGTCCTGACATGCGCGCGGCGCACCAGTCGGCGGCGGATGATTTCCTGCTGCGAGCCTTTCTTACCGCCGGCGCGTGGATCGACCGGGGCAGCGGGAGCAACGACCGGTTCCGGCAGCGTGGCCTCGTTGCGGAGCAGTTCGCTTTTGCGATGCAGGTAGGCGCGGCGTCGGATCGAGCGGATTGCCGACCATTCGCGGTAAAAACCGACACCGAAGACGGAGCCTACCGCGATGTGGGTGGTGCTGACCGGCAAACCGAGCCATGACGCCACGATAACCGTGAATGCAGTCGACAGCGCAATGCAGAAGGCGCGCAGCGGATTGAGCTTGGTGATCTCGGCGCCGACGATGCGAATGAGGCGCGGCCCGAACAGCAGCAGGCCGACGGAGATGCCGAGGGCGCCGATCAGCATCACCCAGAACGGCACGGTCGCTTCGGTGGAAACCGCGCCGGCGTTGGCCGAGATGATCGCTGCCAGCGGTCCCACGGCATTGGCGACATCGTTGGCGCCGTGCGCGAATGACAAAAGCCCGGCCGAAATGACCAGCGGGATGATGAACAAGCGTCTGAGCGACTGGTTGCGGTTTTCCAGCCCCTTGGATTGCCTGGCGACGATGCGATGGAAAACGACCCAGGCGGAGACGAAAAAGCCGACGCCGATGGCGGCGACAGTCGGTGTTTCCAGCACGATCACCTTTCCGACGCCGAGTGTTGCCAGATAGGCCGCAAAGGCGCCTGCCATGGTGGCGATCAGCAATGGCACCCAGCGGCGCGCCGCGGCGATCTTGTCGTCCTTGTAGATGATCGCCGTTTCGACGAAGGCCAGCAAAAGGGCTGCGATAGCGCCGCCGAGCACCGGCGAGAAGACCCAACTGGCGGTGATCGCGCTCATGGACGACCAGTTGATCGCCGAAAGCCCGGCCGCAGCCGCACCGGCGCCGACGACGCCGCCGACGATGGCGTGGGTGGTGGACACCGGGGCGTTCAGCCAGGTCGACAGGTGGATCCACGATGCCGAGGCGATGAGGGCGGCCACCATTACCCGGATCAGAATATCCGGGTTGGAAACGGTTGCCGGAAAGATAATGCCGCTGGCTATGGTCTCGACGACCCGCCCTCCCGCAAGCAGGGCGCCGGCAGTTTCGGCAACCGCCGCCATGGCGAGCGCGCCGCCCATGGTGATGGCGCGAGCGCCAACCGCCGGCCCCACGTTGTTGGCGACATCGTTGGCGCCGATGTTGAGCGCCATGTAGCCGGCGATCGCGGCGGCGGCGATGACCATCGCGCCGCGCGGTTCGCCGAAAACGTAGAATGAGGCAACGATGGCCGCCGCAGCCAGGAAAAGCAGCGCCAAGCCCGGCGTGAAGAGGCCGCGTCCCAGGAAACGGGCGGCTTCCTCGACATTGGTGAATTTGTCGAGATCCTTGTCGAGGATGCGTTTGGGGATCTTGCGGTTGGCCACGTTCATGTTCGAATCCGCAATCCCCGCGACAGATTACGGAGGCGATGCTGCAGTTTCATGTCGTTTGCAGGAAATGCAAGTCGGAGGGTCAGCGCAGCTCAGGCGTAGGCACGGGGATTTTTGGCGAAGCGGGCGATCAACTCGCCAAGATCCGCTTCCTTGACCCGGCTGACCGCATCGGCCGGCGCAAACCATTTGCGGTTGCGCTGCTTCTTTTCCGGCCAGGCGGTTGCCACCTCGTCGACCTCGAGCGGAAAGACCAGCACTTCGCAGCGCCGCTCCATGCCGGTCGAAAGCACCTTGCTGTAAAAATAGCTGCCGATCTCGAAACGCGCGATGGCGCCGCCGATGCCTGCTTCTTCGGCGGCCTCGCGGGCTGCCGTGTCAAACAACTGCTCGCTGCCCTCGGGCCAGCCCTTGGGCAGCACCCAGCGGCCGGTGTCGCGGCTGGTGATCAGCATCACTTCCACGCCGGTGGGCGTCTTGCGCCAAGGCAAGGCAGCTACCTGCAGCCGGCAAGGCTTGCCTCCGAAGAGGCGCCTAACCCGCTCGGTTATGCGGTTGCGCGTGGTGTGGCTGACCATGCCTGAAAAAGGGCTTCCCGTACGTTGATTCGTTTGCCGTCTCACGAATTATCTGCGCTAATTATGTGTTTTAAAAGTAAAAACAACATGTAAACCCGCCAAAAGCAGGGCGAACGCGACGACTGCACAAATAAATGAAGATCAGGGGCGTCTGTTAGCAGTGAAAAACGGCGTCGCCCCCGCTTTACGCCTCAGAGATGCCTTAGCCGCGGTGATGTTCGGCGATCGGCTTCTGATAGGTGAAACCCATGTCCCATGGAAAATAGATCCATGTATCCTGGCTGACCTCAGTGACGAACGTATCGACGAGCGGACGGCCTTTGGGCTTGGCGTAAACGGTGGCAAAATGCGCCTGCGGCATCATCGCGCGAACGATGGCGGCGGTTTTGCCGGTATCGGTCAGGTCGTCGATGATCAGGATGCTGCTGCCTTCGTTTTCAAGCAGCGAGGGCGACACTTCTTTCAACACGTCGAGCTGACCTTGCTCGACATATTCGTGGTAAGACGCCACGCAGACCGTCTCGATGAGGCGAATGCCGAGTTCGCGCGAAATGATCGCCGCCGGCACCAGGCCGCCCCGGGTGATGCAGACAATGGCCTTCCAGTTGCCGTTGACACCGGCGAGCCGCCAGGCAAGCGCCCGCGCGTCGCGGTGAAACTGGTCCCAGGAGACGGGGAAGGCTTTTTCAGGAAGGGACATAAATGGCGCACTCCAGAGCGCGCACGCGGGCGCGGACAAGGTCAGGGAATGCGGGCGGAATTAACCGGAAAGCCTGTGGCTTGGCAAGTGCCGCCACGGCTGGAAGCGCGGCGGCATGCCTTTAGAGAGCGGAATGCATTCAAGTTGAACCGGCATTGCGCTCTATCTGTTTGTTTAGCCGCATTTATGCGAACGCCAAAATGATTCCGTTTGGCTGCAAAATGCTCCATTCAGCGCGACATAAAGGTCGGTACCGGCATCGAGTGCAGAAGCGTGCGGGTGACGCCGCCGAACAGGAACTCCCGCAGCCAGGAATGACTGTAAGCGCCCATTACGATCATGTCCGGCTTGGCTTCGGCGGTGTGGTTCTCGATGACCGTGCCGATCGACAGTCCCGCCGACTTCTCGTTGACAACTGTGACGTGAACGCCATGGCGGCCGAGACTGGCGGCGATATCGGCCGCGGCCACCGTGGCATCCTGCTCCTCATCGTCCTCGGCGTCGACCACGAGAACCTCGACCTCGTCGGCGTCCATAATAAAGGGCAGCGCGTCAAACACGGCGCGCGCTGCTTCGCGAGAGCCGTTCCAGGCAATCAGCACCTTTCGGAACGTGCCGGTGACGGAGGCGGCGTAAGGAACGAAAAGAACCGGACGCCCGGCCTCGAACAGCAAGCCCTCGAGATTGGCGCTGGAGATGGAATCGCCGTCTGGATTGGACTGGACGGCCACGATCAGGTCGGCGCAGCGTGCCGACGCAAGCGAGGAGAGGGCGCTGTCGCCGGAAAAACTCTCCAGGCTGCGCCATTCGCCGGAAATGCCCTCGGCCAGGCAGCGCGCCGAATAACGCTGGCCAAGCTCGGCGGCGCGTTTTTCGTTCCGTTCGCTGCTGATATGGATGAATTCCGCGTCGGGAAAACCCATCGGCGTGGTGTAGGCAACCGGCATCGGTTCCGCATGGACGCCGATCACATGGCTTTTGAAGTGGTTGGCCAGCGGCAATACGCAATCAAGCAGGCGGTCTTCGTCTTTCTCGCCCTGGATCACGGCAACGATCGTTTTGAACGTCATGACAGCCTCCATCAGAGCGGCGCGGATCCGTGGCGCCTATGAAGGAAACTATATCATAACCGGCCTGGTTCCGTGATGAGGTTCGTGGCCGCATCTCAAGCCTATCCCGTTCCTATTGAACCGGAATGCGGCTCTATTTTTTTGCTGGCGCAAGCCGCTGGACCATCGCCTCGACTTCGGCGCGGGCAGCCTCCAGCGCTTCCTGGGAACGGGCGCGCACCACGAGTTCGGTCCAGAACGTTCCATCGAGATATTTCGGATAGGAGCCGATGATGGTGTCGGGGTGCGCCTTCTGTATGTCGGCCAGCGGCCCGCCGATCATCCCTTCGCCAAGCGGACAGTGAACGGTCGCCGAAAGCAGCTTGGCGCCGGTCTTCAGCGTCGGCACTACATTGTCGAGCATCGCCTGGAAGATCGACGGCACACCGGCCATCACGTGCACATTGCCGATGCGGAAACCCGGAGCCAGCGAAACCGGGTTGTCGATGTGGTCGGCGCCGCGTGGCATGCGCGCCATGCGCTTGCGCGCCTCGGTGAACTCCATTCCGCGGCTGGCGTAGTTCGCGTCCATCATCGCGTAAGCCTTCGTATCGTATTCGCACGGCAAGCCGAACGCCCTGGAGATGGAATCCGCGGTGATGTCGTCGTGGGTCGGGCCAATTCCGCCGGTGGTGAAGACGTAGGTGTAGCGGGCGCGGACCGCATTCACCGCAGCGACGATCTCGCCTTCTTCGTCCGGCACGATCCGCACCTCCTTCAAATCGATGCCGATCGCCGTCATCACGTCGGCGAGATGGCCGATGTTCTTGTCCTTGGTGCGGCCAGACAGGATTTCGTCGCCGATGACGAGCATTGCGGCGGTGACGATTTCGTCCATTTCGAACTCTCCGGAAAAGTAACGTTTGCTCTAACGCGGGCGCGTCAAGCGGACAATAGGTTCGGTTTGGTGAACAATGCGTCGATCATCGGCTGGCTTTCGTTGAACAAGGGAATGTCTAGATAACGACTCGAAAAAGAGGCGGCAACGCCACGACAAAAGGCCGATGGAGACTGACATGGCGAAGGTACTGGTGCTTTATTACTCAAGCTGGGGCCACATGGAGCAGATGGCGAAGGCCGCCGCAGAAGGCGCGCGCGAAGCCGGTGCGACTGTGACCATCAAGCGGGTGCCGGAACTGGTGCCGGAAGCTGTCGCCAAGGCGGCCTACTACAAGCTTGACCAGGAAGCCGCGATCGCTGACCCACTGGAGCTTGGCAATTACGATGCGATCATCTTCGGCGCCTCGACCCGCTACGGTGCCATGGCAGCGCAGCTGAAGAACTTCCTCGACCAGACGGGCCCGCTGTGGCTGAAGGGCGCGCTCGTCAACAAGGTGGCGTCGGTCATGTCGTCGACGGCGACGCAGCACGGCGGCGCCGAACTGGCGATCATTTCCACCCAGGCCTCGCTGCAGCATCACGGCATGATCATCGTGCCGCTGTCCTATGCATACCAGGAGCAGATGGGCAACGACGTTGTGCGCGGCGGTTCGCCCTATGGCATGACCACGACGACCAATGGCGACGGCTCCCGGCAGCCCTCGGAGCAGGAATTGGACGGCGCGAAATTCCAGGGCAAGCGCGTAGCTGAGATCGCCACGAAGCTGCACGGCTGATCCTATCTCACCGGAAACTCGACGGGCGGCCGATTGCCGCCCGTTTCATTTGAGGGATCAGCCAGCGGCCGGGCGAATGACCGGGAGACCGCGCAATTCCGCGGCCGCATGATCGAGAAACGCACGGACCTTCGGTTGCATGTGAGGACCACTGCGCGCCACCAGTTGCACCGGCAGCGGCGGCGGTGCAAACCCTTCGAGCAAGCTCACCAGCGTGCCGGCGGCGATATCGTCTGCCACCTGATAGGACAAAACCCGCGCGACGCCGCGTCCGGCCCGCGTCGCCAGCAATTGCGATTCGACATCGTTGACGAGAAGCCGCGGCGCGATGCGGACGCCCACGCGTCCGCCGAATCGCCATTCGCTGGGGCCAGGCCGCAGCGAATTGAAGATGGTGTCGTGGCGGGCAAGATCCGCCGGGCGTTGCGGCACGCCACGGCTTTCGAGATAGGCAGGACTGGCAACGACCAGCCGCCGCACTTCACCGACCCGGCGCACCAGCAACGTCGAATCCGACAGCGGGCCGATGCGCACCGCAACATCCAGCCCTTCCTCCAACAGGTCGAGATTGCGGTCGTGGAGGATCAGCTCGACCCGCATTTCGCGAAAGGCGTCGAGGAAGCTGCTGACGACGGGCGCGACGTGGCGGCGGCCGAACTGTACGGGCGCCGTCACCCTGAGCAGGCCACGCAGCGGCGCTTCGGAAACGCCCGAAAGCATATGGTCGTAGTCGGCGAGCAACGCGCGGGCCTTCTGCGCCATCGCATGGCCGGCTTCCGTCGGCGACAGGCGGCGCGTGGTGCGTTCGACCAGGCGCGCGCCGGCGCGGTTTTCGAGCTCACTCAGCGCGCGCGTCACCTGCGGCGCCGAGCGGCGCAGCTTGCGGGCCGCCGCCGCCATGCTGCCGCTGTCGATAATCGCCACGAATACCGCAAGCTCGTCCAGCCTGTCCAAGATTATTCCATTTTCCGAAATTCTGCTTTTCGAATTTAGCAGATTGGCTCCGAAATCGGCAAGGATAGACTAGGCGGAAAATCGAAGGAGACTGTCATGGCTGAGACGGAAATCGTGCTGCATGGAACCGCGCTGTCGGGCCACGCGCATCGGGTGGAACTTCTATTGCGCATGCTGGGACTTCCCTATCGGTTTGTCGATGCGCCCGCTGCCGTCAGGCAAAGCGAAGAATTCCGCAAGCTCAATCCGCTGGGCCAGATTCCGGTGATCGAGGATGGCGACCTTGTGCTTGCCGACAGCAATGCGATCCTTGTCTATTTGGCCAAGCGTTATGCGCCTGCCAGTTCGTGGCTGCCCGAAGACGCCGTGAAGGCGGCATACGTGCAGCGCTGGTTGTCGATCGCGGCCGGCGAAATCCGCTACGGTCCCGGCAATGCGCGCCTCATCGCCCAGTTCAACGTGCCAGGGGATGCAGCTACATGCGCGGCGATCGCCGGTCGTGTTCTGAAATTCATGGACGGACATCTTGCCGGTCAAACCTGGCTGGCCGCCGATCATCCGACGATTGCCGATCTTGCCTGCTACTCTTATGTCGCCCACGCGCCGGAAGGCGGCGTCGGGCTGGAGGCGTATCCGGCATTGCGAGCCTGGCTGGCGCGGATCGAGGCGTTGCCGCATTTCAAGCCGATGCCGGCCTCGCCGATCCCGCAGGTCGCGTGAGGCCGACATGGACCGGGAAACGCCCTTCCACGCGGACGAGCTGGTGGCGCAGCTGCTCGCTGGCGGCGGTTCGGGTGGCGGTGGAATCCGCGATTTCATGCCGGACCAGCACCGCAGCTTCTTCGAACTGCTGCCCTATCTGTTTGCCGGCACGTCGGACGCCGAGGGGTGGCCGCTGGCGACCATGCTGACCGGTCCCGCCGGCTTCGTGCATTCGCCGGATCCTGTGACGCTGCGGATCGACGCGTTGCCGGACGACAATGACCCGGCGGCGGGGACATTTGATGAGGGCGCCGACATCGGGCTCCTGGGCATCGACTTTTCGACCCGCCGCCGCAACCGCGCCAATGGCACGATCACAGGCATGAACGCCGGTGGCCTGATCGTCTCGGTACGCCAGAGCTTCGGCAATTGTCCCCAATATATCCAGGGCCGCGTCGCCCGTGCCGGAAAGGCGGCGCGCCCCGAATCCGAGCCGCTCGCCGGGCTGGACGACGAGGCGCGGGCGATGATCGCGCGCACCGACACATTTTTCGTGGCGTCGCGCTCGCGCCCGCAAAACGGCGAGGCTGGCGGCCCCGACATTTCGCATCGCGGCGGCCGACCCGGTTTCGTATCCGTTGATGGCGATACGCTGACCATCCCGGATTTTCGCGGCAACCGCTACTTCAATACGCTGGGCAACCTGCTTGGCGAAGCGCGCGCCGGCCTTCTGTTTGTCGATTTCGAGCGCGGCGATCTCCTGCAATTGCAGGGGGTTACCGAAATCGATTGGAGCGGCAATGCAAGCCGGCTGATCGATGGCGCCGAGCGTTCATGGCGCTTTAGCACGGTGCGGGGCTGGCGCCGGCGCTCGGCTTCGTCGTTGCGGTGGTCGTTCGTTGATTATTCGCCGTTCACCGAGCGCACCGGAATCTGGCGCAAGGCGGGATGAACGCAACGCCGATGCCGCAATCACGCCGGGTTTGACATCCGCTTCTCTTGCCGCCCAGGGAAAGCCCATTAGAGTGCGGGCAAAAAGGGCGGCTGAGCGGCATGGCATTTCTTTCTCTTCTTCTGTGGGTTCTGGTTGGGCTTTTCGTCCTTGCGACGCTGATTGTCGGTTATTTCGCCTATGCGACGCGCCGCATCGCCGCCCAGTCGGAAAAACTGGTGCCGGCCGCCGGAAAGTTCATCGATATCGACGGCAACCGCATCCATTATGTCGACCAGGGCGAGGGGCCGCCGATCCTCTTCGTTCATGGCCTTGGTGCGCAACTGCTGCAATTCCGGCATCCGCTGTTCGACAAGTTCGACGGCTACCGGCTGATCGCCATTGACCGGCCGGGCGCCGGCTATTCCGTGCGCGCCAGGGGAGCCAGCGCACGATTGACGGAGCAGGCGCGCGTGATCAACCGCTTCATCGACTCGCTTGGCCTGGAAAAGCCGCTGCTGGTCGGCCATTCGCTGGGTGGCCTGGTGGCGCTGACCACAGCCCTTGAACACCCCCGCGCCATTTCCGGCATCGCGCTTTTGGCGCCGCTGACCCGTTACCAGGATACCGTGCCGCCGGAATTCAAGGCGCTTTACATCCGCTCGCCGCTGAAACGCTGGCTGATGGCCAACACGCTTGCGATCCCCACTTCGCTGAAATACGCACCGCAAACGCTGGCCTTCATCTTCGGGCCGCAACCGCCGGACGATGACTACCTGATCAAGGGCGGCGGCTGGGTAGGCCTGCGGCCGAGCCACTTTTACGGCGCCGTCAGCGATTTCACCGCGATCGAGCAGGACATGCCGACGCTGGAAAAGCGCTACGGCGAGATAAGCATGCCGGCGGGCATCCTGTTCGGCACCGAGGACCGCGTGCTGGGCTACGAGCGCCATGGGCTCGGCATGGAGGGCGCCATCCCTGGGCTGGAGATCGAAATCCTCCACGGCGTTGGCCACATGCCGCACTACGCGGCGGCGGAAAAGGTGGCGGCCTTCATCAAGAGAATCGCCGACCGTGCCTTCTCATCGCGCGGCTAGCCGGCCCTCATTCCGGAACGGAATGCCGGTCCGCCGGTTTCTCCATGGAAGGAGAAAGCCATGGCTGGCGTTAAAAAGGACAAGATCGCTAACGACAGCGCCAATCGCGGCGCAGACCGGAGCCCGCAAATATCCGGCGCGGCCAGGAGCCGGCAATGTGCAGGACGGGATCAGCCGCGGCGGAACGGAAACCGGAGACCGCAAGGACCATCCGCCGAAGGATGGTTACGGGCTCGCCGAACCGGTTTCCGGTGGCAAGGAAAGATCACGGAAACAGCGGTAGAACTCGACCGAGCCGAAAATAAAACAGTGGAAGAACTGTGTTGAACGACGATGCACTCAGTCGCTGGCTGGCGTATCCTGTTGTTCGGCCGTTTCCTGGGGCGGCGACTGTGTTTTCAGATGTTCTGCAGCAAGAATCATCACCGCATAGGTTGCCTGGTGAAGTTCCCAACCAGCCCGCTCGGCCATTTCCAGCAACTTTGTCAGTGAAGGTTCGAGAGCCAATTGGCAATCGCGTTGGTAATTAAGTTCCGTGACGTCGCGAGTGGGTGGATTGATCTTCGCCTTTGCCATCTTTTCCTGCTCAGGGTCGCCCCACGGCCCTGGTAATGATGGACATTCACTCCACTGGGCGGCTGCCGTCAATAGCCCCTTCGATTAGCCGGCGCTGGCTTTGCAGCGCATTTCCGACAAATTCCATGAAGGCGCGGATGCGCGCTGTGCGCCGCAGGTCTTCGTGGGTGAGGATCCAGAGCCCGGTGCGGACCGCTTCAAGCGGCGGCGTCAGCCGTCGCAGCGCCGGTGAGCGGTCGCCAAGATAACAAGGCAGCACGGCAAGCCCCATGCCTGTTTCGGCGAGCCTGCATGTACTGACAAGCGAATCGGCTTGGATGGCGACCTCTACGTCTGGCAATGCCGTGGGCATCCAGCGGCCCACCGCGGTCATCGAGAGGCTGTCGTCCGGCGCGATCCAGGGATGGCCTCCCAGCGCTTCGGCAGTCGCCTGTGGTTCGATCCCAAGCGTCGTGGCGCCGTACACCGCAAAGCCGATCGAGCAAAGCCGGCGGCCGAACAGGCCGGGCGGCGGATCGTCGGCCGGGCGGATTGCGACATCGGCCTCGCGCTTCGTCAGGTTGAGGAAAAGGTTGGAGACGACGAGGTCGACCCCAATGCCGGAATGCGCCGATTTGAGCGCTGCCAGGATGCCGGGCAGCAGAGATACGGCCAGCGTGTCGGCGGTGGTGACGCGCACCGTCCCCGAAATCTTGAGATCGCTACCGGCCAGACGCCGCTCCAATCCCGTCACCGCGATGCCGATCCCGCGCGCCGTCTCGATCAGCTCCTCGCCGCCGGCGGTCAGTTCGTAGCCGCCGGGCAGCCGTTCGAAGAGCCGCATGCCAAGCCGCTCCTCGAAGGCGGCGATGCGGCGCATCGCCGTGGTGTGGCTGACGCCAAGCTGCTTTGCGCCGGCGGCCAGCGAGCCGCCTTCGGCCACCGCAAGCGCGTAGCGAAGATCGTCCCAGTCGAGCGTCCTGCCCACAGGCGTCTCCTTATGTGCGAATCTGCACATCGATGGTGCGCAATCTACGGCTGAAATTGCGTCGATGCACTTAATATCTCCGCCTTACGGTTTTGATACTGCTGGAGTACCGAAATGCTATCGACCTTCATCCTACTGTCTTTCGCGGCCGGCGCTTCGCTCACCGTGCAGGCCGGCGCCAATGCGCAACTGGCCAGGGCGCTGGGTTCGCCGCTTGTCGCCACCAAGGTTCAGCTGTTCGTGGGCGCCGCCTTGCTGGTGCTTGTCACCGCGCTTTCAGGCCAGCTTGCCGGGTTCGCGGGTCTCGCCGCCGTGCCGCTCTGGCATGCGGTGGGCGGCACGGCGAGCGCCTTCTTCGTTGCTTCGACAATCGTTCTTTATCCCCGTATCGGCGCCGTCACGGCGGTCGGCTTCATCATCAGCGGCCAGATGCTGGCCTCGCTGGCGCTCGACATATTTGGCCTGTTCGGCATTCCGATGCACGGCTTGAATTCGGGCATGGCGATGGGGGTGGTGCTGATGCTTGCCGGCGCGGCGGCGATCGTGCGCGGCGGCGCGGGGCAGGCGAGCTTCAAGCCGGGCTGGCTTCTGCTGGCGCTGGCGGCCGGGGCGGTGCTGCCCTTGCAGGGCGCCGTGAACAGCCTGCTGCGGGCGGACCTCGGCGCGCCGATGGCGGTAGGCGCGATCAGCTTCATCGTGGCGACAATTGCGATGCTCGCGGTGGCGCTCGCCGTGCGCATGCTTTCAGGCGCAGGCGCCGCCATGGGGGAAGGGCTGGCCAACATGCCGTGGTGGGGGTGGTTGGGCGGCTTTGCGGGCGCTGCCTACGTCACCACGGTTTTTTCGTCGATTCCCGTGATCGGCGCCTCAGTGACGATCGGCCTCACCGTCGCCGGACAGCAGATCGCCTCGCTGTTCGTCGACCAGTTCGGTTTCTTCCGCTTGCCGAAACGGGAAATCTCCGCGGCGAGGCTGGCGGGCGTGGCGCTGTTGCTGGGGGGCGTGGTCGCCATCCAGCTCTGGTGAGGAGGCGGCGCGCCTGTGCATGGATGGCCGTTCGGGCGCCGTCGGACAAGCTTGTTCCTCCGATTGAATTGGAATGGGGCTCAATCTCTTTGTTGGAGGACGATCGTTACCGAAAAACCGGCTTCCACTTTTCGGGGTCATGCTTTGGATCGGGCTTTGCAACGGCATTCGTCTGCATTACCAGTGGCGGCGCGCGGACGTGGCGGAATTGGTAGACGCAAGGGATTTAAAAAAGTCTTTTTTCTACCATCCCACAAAAAAGTTCGTGGCGGAGAAAAGATAGGATATGCAACGTTTTAGGTGGGGTTGCTATTCGAGGGCGAAAACGAGCGATTCGGCGCTAGGTGCAAGATAGGTGCAACGAGCCAGGTTAGAATCGGCGACAAAAGGCGGACGTGGCGAAATCGGTAGACGCAGCAGACTTTAGAATTGGAGTGCCCGCGGGGAAATCCGCGGAGTAGAACCGCTCAAAGTCGGGGAAAGCTAACGGGCAACGCCCTAGGCCAATCCCGAGCCAAGCCCCGTCAGGGGAAGGTGTAGAGACTGGACGGGCGGCGCCTAAAGCCGGTCGGGCCACGGCGAAGGGACAGTCCAGACCACGAACGCCGAAGAGGCGGCGGCGAAAGCCGAAGTGGTACGAAAATCTGCTTCTCTGTGAGAGTACGGGTTCGAGTCCCGTCGTCCGCACCAGACCAACGGGACCCCGCTCCAGCAGGGCTCGGTCGCGGCCGATGGTTTCAAGGGGCGTGGGAACCTTAAGTCTTTTGACGAGAGAGACCGCCGATTTAATGTTAGGCATCGTGCTGGAATGGGTTTACCCACCAGAGAGCGTGCTCCGGTTCCGCATCGGCAAGGATGGGCACTATGTCGAGGTCGTCTCCCCCCGAATATCCCAGAATGAGAAGATCGCGATGCCGCAGAATTGCTTCAAGGAATCTCTGCCGGTTCTGCTTCCGCACTGGCGTCATAATTGAATGGATGGTCGCCTGAAGCGAGTAACGCATTGGCCTGCCGGCCGCTGTTAAAGTACCGGGTATTTTCCAAAGCGTTGGCGGGGTGTCAGGCGGAGGCCCACCGGGAGGGAAATGTTCGTCGGTGAAGGCAATCCGCAACGGAAGCTCACCGGGCGGCGCAGTACGGGCATAGGCGATTTCAATCAGGCGATCGAAATTAGTTGTAACGACGATTGCGCCGCGTCGCAGAAGAGCAGCCAGCACCTAATGGGCTTGGTTGGGTTGTTCGCAGGCATCGAGGCAATCCAGCACATGCAAATTGTTGTCCAAACCGCATCTGATCAATTCGCCCATTAGTGCTTCGAAACGGACATACTCACCGACACGGTAGTTGCTTCCCCGAGGAGGATTGATGAGCGAGAGCGCAGTTGCACGGTCCACCTCCGGCGGCATCACCCTTGACAGGATCGCTCCATGAAGGCTTGGCCACCAAGTAAATTTGAGGGAGCGGCCAGCGATATACCCGCGCCTGCCAAGGACCAAGTTTCTGCCGCCACTTCACCGAGTGGGAACGTCAGACCACACTGGATATCTGAGGGACCTCCAAGCGAACATCCGGTATGCCGTAGCAATCGTCAGATCGACTCATCCATGGCTGACCTCCGCTGATAGAGCGGCGGCGTCAGGATCCAGATCAGTCTCGTCAGGCGGTCGCCTGGATTGCCGGACCGATGCGCGCGCTTGCTTACTCGAATGAGTTGCCTTGACCGAGCAGATACTGCCGTTCGTCGACCCAAAGATCGAACGTTCCCTCGAGTACGTAGCCGCCTTCCTCTCCTGTGTGGGTAGAGGATTGCAGCCCGGACAAGGTGTTGGGCGCATTCGTCACCCTCACCATTTCAACATTGCCGCCGCCACGTCGCGGTTGAGCAGCTCCTACACAGTTCCTCGGATCAAGTGAATTGACGACCCATTCCCTGCGCGACTTCGCCCAAGAGGGTCCAGGTCACTCCCAAGCCACGATGTCGAACCTCGAGATCGATAACATCGAAGGCATGAAGAGGCGGCTTATGCGTGGCAAGCGATTCAAAAGGCCCAAGCAAACCGCTCCCGACGTCCGGCCCAACTTCAGTCAAATGAGCGCGCAACAGGGTCGCGGCACACTTAGTATGCTCGTTCATGGACTTTTCTGCTTCTAGCGTCAGTACGAACGAATCAAATGGCTGTTTTAAAGGCGCGAAGCTGCCGTTCTCTCGAAATCGACAATGAGCCAATCAGTTCCCTCGACAAGCTATGTTCGCTTGAATGTTTGACAGCTGACGCATTGAACTAGACAGGCCAAAAGTCGACAACGTTCAATTTGACCCGTTGCCCGCTGTTGAAACTCGTAATATGGAATACCAACGGCGTCGTGATTGAAAGGCGAATAACTGTTGGCCGCAGAATCCTCCCTCAAAGTGAAGCGTCCTGACAAGACTTTGCGCGAGCTTGCGTTGGCGCGGATGCGCGACGCGATCCTGGACAACCACTTCAAGCCGGCGAGCGGCTCGTCGAACGTGACCTGTGCGATCAGCTCGGCGTCAGCCGCACGGTGGTGCGCGAGGTGTTGCGCCATCTGGAATCCGAAGGGCTGGTTTCCACGGTCGGCACGCGCGGTCCGGTAGTCGCCCAAACCACCCCTGAGCAGGCCATGCAGATCTATGAAATCCGCGGCGCACTGGAAGGAATGGCGGCGCGCGCCTGCGCCCTCAAGGCGAATTCGCCGACCACGGACGGATTGCAGGAAATGCTGGACCGCATCAAATCCGCCTACGCGCGTAACCGCATGGATTTGGTACTCGACGCGACGACGCAGTTTTACGGGCAGCTGTTCGAAGGCGCCGGGCATGACGTCGCTTGGGACATCGTCAAATCGCTCACTGCGCGCATCAACCGGTTGCGTTCGATGACCATCCGCACCCCCGGCCGGCAGCAGGACGGTCCGCGCCAAATGCAGATCGTCGTCGACGCTATCAAAGCCGGCGATGGAGACGCGGCGTTCAGGGCCGCCCAGGACACATGTCGCGATTGCTTCGCGGATTGCGCGCGCTCGCTGCTCTCCGACGCGACAAACGCCTAGCTCCCGACGGTTCGCGAAAACTGCCCGGGAGAACGGAAAACCTCTTGACGTTTATTTTGGTATACCATAGTACGATATTAGAGATTAACGGAGACTTGTGATGCCCCTGCTCATCCGAAAGACACTCCTGCAAGTCGAGACCACCCTGCATGAAGGCGGCAAATCGGCCGAGCATCCCTTGAAGATGTTCGCTGCCATGGCGGTCATCAAAAACCCCTGGGCCGGCCGCGGTTTCGTGGAGAACCTGAAGCCGGAGATCCATGAGGCGGCGCCGGTGCTTGGCGAACTGCTGACCGCCATGATCATCGAGGCGGTCGGATCGGGCGAGGCGGTCGAAGGCTATGGCAAGGCGGCGGTCGTCGGGATCGACGGCGAGGTCGAGCATGCGTCGGCGCTGATCCACACGCTGCGTTTCGGCAATCACTATCGCGAGGCGGTCGGCGCCAAGTCCTACCTCGCCTTCTGCAACACCCGCGGCCCGGCCAATGCGCCGGTAATGATCCCGCTGATGGACAAGAACGACGAAGGGCGGCGCTCGCACTATCTCACCATCCAGACCGCGATCCCCGACGCGCCGGCCGCCGACGAGATCGTCGTCGCGCTCGGCGCCTCGGTCGGCGGACGTCCGCATCATCGCATCGGCGACCGCTACGAGGACCTGAAGGATCTCGGCACGTGATGTTGACAACCCGGCAGCGGTCTGACATGGATCCGGCGTCCACACGAAGCGGCACCGCCTATGTGGAGCACGGCGACGGCGAGCCGCTGCGTGCTGATCCATGGGGTCGGCATGCGGCTCGAGGCCTGGGCGCCGCAGATCGAGGCGCTTGGCCGCGAGCCATCGGGTGATCGCCGTCGACATGCCGGGCCATGGCGAAAGCGCGGCGCCTTGCCGGACGACGCCAGCTTGCAGGCTTTTGTTGACGTGGCTCGGCCGTCTGCTCGACGACCTCGGCCTTGAGCGGCGTCAACGTCGCCGGCCATTCGATGGGCGCGCTGATCGCCGGCGGCGCTGGCCGCCACGATCGGCGAGCGGATCGCCCGGGTGGCGCTGCTGAACGGCGGTCTATCGCCGCGATGCCCGCGAGCGCGGCCGCGGTCGAAGCAGGGCGCGGCGAGATCCGGGCCGGGCAGCGTCGATGTCGACGGCGCCGCTGCTGCGCTGGTTCGGCGGCGGACCGCGACGGAAGCGATGCCTACCGCCTGACCCGCCGCTGGCTCGTCTTCGGTCGATCCGCAGGGCTATGCGACCGCCTATGCCGCCTTTGCCACCGGCGACGCACTCTATGCCGACTGCTGGCCGAACGTCGCATGCCCGGCGCTGTTTCTGACCGGAGACCGATCGACCCCAATTCGACCCCGGCGATGGCGCGGCGATGGCGGCTGCCGCGCCTGGCGGTCGTGCGCGTGCTGATCGACGGCCACCGCCACATGGTCAATCTGACGGCGCCCGACGAGGTCAACGCGATCCTCGCGGACTGGCTGCGCGAAACCGGAGGTAGAAACATGAGCGCAGTTCGATGCCACGCGCCCTGCGCGACGCGTTCGGCGCCTTCCTGACCGGCGTGACGGTCGTGACGGCGCATGACGCCGACGGCGCAGCCCGATCGGCTTCACCGCCAATTCCTTCACCTCGGTGTCGCTCGATCCGCCGCTGCTGCTGGTCTGCCTGGCACGCACCTCGCGCAACTTCGCGACCCTGACCGGGCGCGCGGCTTCGCCGTGAATATCCTGTCCGAAGACCAGAAGGACGTCTCGAACACCTTCGCGCGCCCGGTCGAGGATCGTTTCGCCGCCGTCGACTGGCAGCAAGGGCCCGCATGGCTCGCCGGTGTTCGCCGATGTCGCGGCCTGGTTCGACTGCGCCACCGAACAGGTCGTCGACGCGGGCGATCACGTCATCCTGATCGGCCGGGTCGAGGCCTTCGACAACGGCGAGCCGAATGGTCTGGGCTATGCCCGTGGCAGCTATTTCACCCCGGCGCTGGCGCAGGCAAGGCGGTTTCCGCGGCGGCGCGGAAGGCGAGGCGTGGCTGAGCGCCGTGGTCGAGCGCGACGGCGCGGTTCTTCTGCTTGGCCGACGACGGCCGTTCAGCCTGCCGACCTGCGCCATGGCACCAGGCGACGAGCCGACGCAGATGCTGCGGGACTATCTTGAGACGCATCACGGGCCTGACCGTCTCGCGTCGGCTTCCTCTATTCGCGTCTACGAAAGCCGCGCCGCACGGCACGCAGCATATCGTCTACCGCGGCGACTGCGGCGCCGGCGAGCCGGCCGCCGGGCGAGTTCTCTGCCGCTCGACGCGATGCCGCTGCGACAAGCTGGTCGACAGCACGGCGACCGCGCGACATTCTCCGGCGCTTCGCCGTCGGAAAGCGCCATCGGCAATTTCGGCGTCTATTTCGGCAACGAGACGAGCCGGCAGAGTCCACCCGGTTCAGAGGAAGGCCTGAGCGCGATGAAATTCTCCCTCTTCGTCCACATGGAGCGGCTCGACGCCGAGCAGAATCAGCAACGAGCCTCTACGAGGAGTTCATCGAGCTCTGCGAGATCGCCGACCGGGCGGCATGCACGCGATCTGGACCGGCGAGCATCACGGCATGGACTTCACCATCGCGCCGAACCCGTTCATCAACCATCGCCGATCTGGCGCGCCGGACCAAGAACGGTCCGGCTCGGCACCGGCACGGTGATCGCGCCGTTCTGGCACCCGATCAAGCTCGCCGGCGAGGCGGCGATGACCGACGTCATCTGCGACGGGCGGCTCGACATCGGCATCGCCCGCGGCGCCTACAGCTTCGAATACCGAGCGCCTGTTGCCCGGGCTCGACGCCTGGGGCGCCGGCCAGCGCATGCGCGAGATGATCCCGGCCATCAAGAGGCCTGTGGGAAGGCGACTATGCGCATGAGGGCGAGTTCTGGTCGTTCCCGTCGACGACCTCGGCGCCGAAGCCGGTGCAGCAGCCGCACCCGCCGATCTGGGTCGCGGCGCGCGATCCGAACTGCCACGAATTCGCGGTCGCCAACGGCTGCAATGTCCAGGTGACGCCGCTGCTGGCAGGGCGACGACGAGGTCGAGACGCTGATGGAGCGCTTCAACGAGGCCTGCGCCAAGCACCCCGACGTCGCGCGGCCGAAGATCATGCTGCTGCGGCACACCTATGTCGGCTCCGATGAGGCCGACATCGCGCAGGCCGCCCACGAGATCAGCGTCTACTACAACTACTTCGTCGCCTGGTTCAAGAACGAGAAGCCGATCCATCAGGGCCTGATCGAGCGGCTTCCGGACGAGGAGATGGCCGCCAATGCGATGCTATCGCGCCGGAGGTGATGCGACGCAACAACGTCGATCGGCAACGCCGACGAGGTGATCGCCCGGCTCAAGGCCTACGAGGCGCTGGGCTACGACGAATACTCGCTTCTGGATCGACACCGGCATGAGCTTCGAGCGCAAGAAGGAGTCGCTCGAGCGCTTCATCGCCGACGTCATGCCGGCGTTCGGGGAGTAGGCGCGATGCAGCAGTTCCAGCATTACATCGACGGCGTTTCGAGGATGGCGACGGCGCGCTTTCGAAGCATCGATCCGGCGACCGGCGAGGCCTGGGCGGCGATGCCCGAAGGCACGCGAGGCCGACGTCGACCGTGCGGTCGAAGGCGGCGCACCAGGCGCTGCATGGCGGCGGCCGTGGGCCGGCATGACCGCGACGCAGCGCGGCAAGCTGCTCTACCGGCTCGCCGACCTCGTCGCCGAGCAATGCCGGCAGCTGGCCGAGCTCGAGACCCGCGACACCGGCAAGATCATCCGCGAGACCTCGGCGCAGATCGCCTATGTCGCCGACTACTATCGCTACTATGCCGGGCTCGCCGACAAGATCGAAGGCGCCCATCTGCCGATCGACAAGCCCGACATGGAGGTCTGGCTCCGCCGCGAGCCGATCGGCGTCGTCGCCGCGATCGTGCCCTGGAACACCCAGCTCTTCCTCGCCGCCGTGAAGATCGGCCCGGCGCTGGCCGCCGGCTGCACCATCGTGCTCAAGGCGTCCGAGGACGGCCCGGCGCCGCTGCTCGAATTCGCCCGGCTGGTCGATGAGGCCGGGTTCCCGCCGGGCGTCGTCAACATCATCACCGGCTTCGGCGCCGACTGCGGCGCTGCGCTGACCGCGCCATCCGCAAGGTCGCGCACATCGCCTTCACCGGCGGGCCGGAGACGGCGCGCCATGTCGTGCGCAACTCGGCGGAGAATCTCGCCGTCCACCTCGCTCGAACTCGGCGGCAAGTCGCCGATTCTCGTCTTCGCCGACGCCGACCTCGAAAGTGCCGCCAACGCGCAGGTCGCCGGCATCTTCGCCGCGACCGGCCAGAGCTGCGTCGCCGGCTCGCGGCTCATCGTCGAGCGCGGCGTCAAGGACGCGCTTCCTCGAGCATCCTGGCCGCGAAGGCCGAGGCGATCCGGATCGGCGTCGCCGCTCGACATGGCGACCGAGATCGGTCCGCTCGCCACGCGCGCGCCAGCGCGAGCATGATCGAGACGCGTCGTCGCGGCGTCGCTTGCGGCCGGGGCGCAAGCTCGTCACCGGCGGTCGCGCGCCGGCCGGCCGACGGCTTCTACTATCGCCCGACCATCCTCGACTGCGCCGGCGTCAAGGCCGCCGTCGGTCGACCGAGGAACTCTTCGGCCCGGTGCTGTCGCGTCCTCTCCTTCGACACCGAGGACGAGGCGGTCGCGCCTCGCCAACGACACCCCCTACGGCCTCGCTCGCGGCGTCTTCACCCGCGACCTCGCCCGCGCTCACCGCATGATCGCGCGCCATCCGCGCCGGCATCGTCTGGGTCAACACCTACCGCGCGGTCTCGCCGATCGCTCCCGTTCGGCGGCTACGGCCTGTCGCGGCCTCGGCCGCGAGGGCGGCCTCGACGTCGTCCTCGACTACACCCGCACCAAGATCGGTCTGGCTCCGGACCTCCGACGAGCCGATCCCCGATCCGTTCGTGATGCGCTGAGGACGAGGCAGGAGAGCAAGCACACAGGAGCAAGAGACTGCGTCAAGACGAATCGTGATCAGCACTGGCGTTGCACGCTCGGACTTGTCGGCGTTCAGCGGCCGAGCCGCAGGACATGGTCTTCACCAGCTGGGGCGGCACCACCCAGGACGCGCAGAAGGCGGCCTGGGCCGAGCCGTTCACGCAGAAGACCGGCGTCAACGTGCTGCAGGACGGGCCGACCGACTACGGCAAGCTCAAGGCCATGGTCGAGGCCGGCAGCGTCACCTGGGACGTGGTCGACGTCGAGGGCGACTATCGCCGTCCAGGCCGGCAAGGCCGGCCTGCTCGAGCCGCTCGACTTCGCGGTCATCGACAAGTCCAAGCTCGATCCGCGCTTCGTCACCGACCACTGCGGTCGGCAGCTTCTACTATTCCTTCGTGCATCGGCTGCAACAAGGACGTGCCGTCGAGGACTGCCCGAAGACGCTGGGCCGACCTGTTCGACACCGACGAAATTCCCCGGCAAGCGGACCTTCTACAAATGGTCGGCGCCGGGCGTGATCGAGGTCGCGCTTGCTCGCCGACGGCGTCGCGCCCGACAAGCTCTATCCGCTCGACCTCGACCGCGCCTTCAAGAAGCTCGACACGATCAAGGACGACATCATCTGGTGGACCGGCGGCGCGCAGTCGCAGCAGCTGCTGGCGTCGGCCGAAGCGCCGTTCGGTCAGCTTCTGGAACGGCCGCCTGACCGCGCTCGCAGCAGACCGGCGTCACAGTCGAGACGTTCCTGGGAGCAGAACATCACCGCCGCCGACGCGCTCGTCGTGCCGAAGGGCGCGAAGAACAAGGACGCGGCGATGAAGTTCATCGCGCTCGCGACCAGCGCCGAAGGCCAGGCCGAACTGGCGGCCAGCGACCGGCTACGCGCCGATCAACCTCGACTCGCCAGCGCATGATGGACGCAGAGCGTCGCGACGACGCTGCCCGACAGCAGTCGGCGAGCCAGGTCAACGCCGACATGAACTACTGGGCCGAGCACCGCGACGAGATCGGCGAGCGCTGGTACGCCTGGCAGGCCAAGTAAGGCCGGCTCGGCGGACGCGGGACGGGTCGCGCACCGCCTTCCGTCCGTCGCAGAGCACCGTGATGTCCGCAGCCGTCGGCATGGCCCTCGACCGCAGCGCCGCTACCGGTCGGCGCAGCCCGTCCGGCCGAGCGGCATCGGCTACGCGCTTCCGGCGCTGCTGCTCTCGCTCGTGTTCTTCGTCCTGCCGGTCGCTGTCGCTGCTCCTGCGCAGCGTGATCGAGCCGAGCCCGGGCCTCGGCAACTACGCCGAGCTGCTTCGGCTCGACCACCTATCTGAAGATCTTCCTCAACACCTTCGTGGTGTCCGGCGCTGGTGACCGTTGTCTCGCGTCGCTGATCGGCTTTCCGGTCGCCTGGATGCTCGCGATCATGCCGCGGCGCTGGGCCACGATCGTCTTCGCCATCATGCTCCTGTCGATGTGGACCAACCTGCTCGCCCGCACCTACGCCTGGATGGTGCTGCTGCAGCGCACCGGCGTCATCAACAAGACGCTGATGGGCCTGGGCCTGATCGACCGAGCCGCTGCCGCTGGTCAACAACCTGATCGGCGTCACCATCGGCATGACCTACATCATGCTGCCCTTCGTCATCCTGCCGCTGCACGGCATCATCCGCGCCATCGATCCGGCCATCCTCCAGGCGGCCGTCGCTCTGCGGCGCCACCCGCTGGCAGGCGCTCCGACCGCGTGCCTCCTTCCGCTGGCCCTGCCCGGCATCGCTGCCGGCGCGCTGATGGTCTTCGTCATGTCGCTCGGCTACTTCGTGACGCCGGCGCTGCTCGGCGGCACCGCCAACATGATGCTGGCCGAACTGATCGCCCAGTTCGTCCAGTCGCTCGTCAACTGGGGCATGGGCGGTGCCGCGGCCTTCGTGCTGCTGGTCGTCACGCTCGGCGCTCTACGCCCTGCAGCTGCGGCTCTTCGGCAGCCGCGCCGGCATGGGAGGGCGCTGAGATGCTGCTCGAATTTCGACCGCCTCGGCGGCCTGGAAATGGCTGCTCGTCGGCATCACCGTCCTGGTCGGCCTGTTCCTCCTGCTGCCGATCCTCTTCATCGTCGCCCTCTCCTTCGGCTCCTCGCAGTGGCTGATCTTCCCGCCGCCGGGCTGGACGCTGAGCTGGTACCAGGAGCTTCTTCGCCGACCCGCGCTGGCTCGAGGCGGCCTGACCAGCTTCAAGATCGGCGCTCGTGGTGACGGTCCTCTCGGTCGCTGCTCGGGCTTGCTCGCCTCGCTTCGGCCTGACGCGCGGCCGCTTTCGCGGGCGCGAGGCGCTGCGCGCGCTGTTCCTGACGCCGATGATCCTGCCGGTCGTCGTGCTTGCCGTGGCGCTCTACGCCTTCTTCCTGCAGCTCGGGCTGAACGGCACCCTCATCGGCTTCGTCATCGCCCACACCGGTCGTCGCGCTGCCCTTCGCGATCATCTCGATCACCAATGCGCTGGAAGGCTTCGACAAGTCGATCGAGGACGCCGCGATCCTGTGCGGCGCCACGCCCCTGGAGGCGAAGCTGCGGGTGACGCTGCCGGCCATCAGCCACGGCCTCTTCGCCGCCGCGATCTTCTCCTTCCTGATGTCCTGGGACGAGGTCGTGCTCGCGATCTTCATGGCGAGCCCGACGCTGCAGACCCTGCCGGTGCAAGATCTGGACCACGCTGCGGCAGGATCTCACGCCGGTGATCGCCGCCGCCTCGACGCTGCTCGTCGCGCTCACCCTCGTCCTGATGCTGCTCGCCGCCGCTGCTTCGCAAAGGACGAAGACCAATGACCGCGCCCTTCCTCCAGATCCGCGGCATCCGCAAGGAGTTACGGCGACGTCGTCGCCGTCGAGGACGTGACCCTCGACGTCGAGCGGGCGAGTTCCTGACCTTCCTCGGGCCGTCGGGCTCCGGCAAGAGCACGACGCTCTACGTCCTCGCCGGCTTTCAGAACCCGACCGCGGGCGACATCCTGCTCGACGGCCGGACGATGCTCGACACGCCCTCGCACAAGCGCAACATCGGCATGGTCTTCCAGCGCTACACGCTGTTTCCGCACCTGACTGTCGGCGAGAACATCGCCTTCCCGCTGCGCGTGCGGCGCCGCCGACAGGCCGAAATCGACGCCAAGGTCAAGCGAGATGCTGCGCGCTCGTGCGGCTCGAGGGCTTCGAGGACCGCACGCACGGCGAAGATGTCCGGCGGCCAGCAGCAGCGCGTGGCGCTGGCCCGGGCGCTGGCCTACGACCCGCCGGTCCTGCTGATGGACGAGCCGCTGTCGGCGCTCGACAAGAAGCTGCGCGAGGAGATCCAGTTCGAGATCCGCCGCATCCATCAGGAGACCGGCGTCACCATCCTCTACGTCACCCACGACCAGGAGGAGGCGCTGCGGCTCTCCGACCGGATCGCCGTCTTCAGCCAAGGGCGCATCGACCAGGTCGGCACCGGCGCCGAGCTCTACGCCAATCCCAGCCACCCGCTTCGTCGCGGAGTTCATCGGCGACAGCGACTTCCTACCGGGCAAGGTGCTGTCAGCCAGCGGCGGCAAGGCTGATATTCGTGTCGGCGAACAGTTGGTGATGTCCAGTGTGCCTGTGCATGGCCAAGCCCGAACCGGGTCAGACGCAGCTGTGATGGTGCGCCCGGAACGCATCTCGCTTTCACAAAGGCAGATTGCGGGCGATCGCGCGCTCGCAGCGACAGTCAAGGACATCACTTTCCTCGGCAACAACACGCATGTTCAGACGGAAACAGCGACGCGGGAACTGATCTCAGTGCGTCTGCCGTTCGGTCATGAATTGGCGGCCGGCCTGAAGATCGGGCAAAAAATTTGGATGACTTGGGAGCCGACAGCCGCTCACGCCTTTTGCTGAATCAACTCGGTCGTTCCACGCATGCCTCCCACGCGTCTTCCTGGCGGGGTTTGAAGTGACACTCGCCAATTGTTAGCTGAGCTAAATAGACCGTTCAGCTTTCTAAATTGAGCTAAACGAGTTCGTCGGATACATCGCTATCCACCGAACCGCCATTGGCGTCGGTGGGAGGGGAGGAACCTCCAAACAGATACATTTTTTGCGCCGGAGATCTTCTCCGGAAAGCTGCTCATTGCTCCGTTGCAGTCGACATCGATCGTTGTTGGCTAACGGGCACACGCAGCGCAGCACCCGCATGTCCAAACGAAGGGAAGCCCAAACATGAATCTCTCAAGTCTCCTCGCCGCCCGAGCCGCCAACGGCAAACCCGTGCGGGTTGGTCTGATCGGTGCTGGTAAGTTTGGCTCGATGGTTTTGGCTCAGGCTCAACGCATTCCTGGCTACCACATGGCCGTCGTTGCCGATCTAAACGTTGGCAAAGCACGCGAGTCTCTCGATCGCGTTGGCTGGCCTAAGGAACGCTATTCCGCGACTAGCGCGGCCGACGCAGTGAAGAACGGCACGACATTCGTAACTGACGATGTGGCGAAGCTTTTGGCGTGCGAAGAAATCGACTGCGTTATCGAAGCGACTGGCCACCCCATCGCTGGCACCCGTCACGCTCTGGCTGCAATCGACGCCAACAAACACATCGTCATGGTGAACGTCGAGGCCGACGTCATGGTCGGTCCGATACTGGCTCAGAAGGCCGCCGCCAAGGGCCTGATTTACTCGATGGCCTATGGGGACCAGCCCGCGCTGATCTGCGAATTGGTCGATTGGGCACGTGCCACCGGCTTTGAAGTTACCGCGGCTGGCAAAGGCATGAATTTTGAGCCTCGCTACCGGTACTCGACTCCGGATACCGTGTGGGGATTCTTCGGCTGGTCGGAAGAATATGTCGCCCAGGGCGACTTCAATCCCAAGATGTACAACTCCTTCACCGACGGCACCAAGGCGGCCATCGAGATGGCGGCCGTTGCCAACGGCACTGGCTTGGACTGTCCCGATGACGGCCTCGCCTTCCCGCCTGCCGGGCTACACGACCTGGCCAAGGTGTTCCGTCCGGCAGCCGACGGCGGCAGAATGGCCCGCAGTGGGCTGGTCGACATCGCAGCCAGCCAGGAACCGGATGGCCGCGAAGTGTTCAACAACATCCGCTATGGCGTTTTTGTTACCTTCAAGGCCCACAACGAATATTCGAAGGCTTGCTTCAATCAGTACGGTCTGCTGACCGACCCGTCGGGATGGTACGCCTCAATGTGGCGTCCGTTCCACATCATTGGCCTTGAGACGTCAGTAAGCGTGCTGTCAGCCGTGCTGCGTGGCGAGGCCACAGGCTGCTCCAAGGAATTCCGCGGCGACGCCGTGGCCACGGCCAAGAAAGATATGCAGCCTGGCGAAATGCTCGACGGCGAGGGTGGCTTCGCAGTATGGGCCAACGCGATCCCGGCGACACGCAGCCTTGAGCACAAGGCGCTTCCGATCGGCCTCGCCCACAACGTCAAGCTCAAACGCCCGATCAAGAAGGACCAGATCGTCAGCTTCGATGACGTGGACCTGGTCAACGATCTCGACGTGGTCCGTGTCCGTCAGGAAATGGAAGATCGTTTCCGTCCTGACCGTTCGGCGGCCGCCTGACGATCTATGCTTGGGAGGATCGTGTGAGCGAGAAAAAGGCCATAGGGTTCGTAGGGACCGGCATCATGGGCGGGCACATGGCCCGCCGTCTGGCGCAAGCGGGATTCCGTGTCCGGGCGTGGAACCGCAGCACCGAGAAGACCTCTGCTTTAGCCGCCGATGGGGTCGAAGTTGCAGACAATGCGGCGCAGGCTGGCGCTGGTGTGGATGTCGTCATCTGCATGCTTAGCTCCGGCCCGGTCTGCGACGAAGTACTGCTCTCGGAAGACGGTGTGCTGGATGCGATGCACAAGGGTTCCACCCTTATCGTCATGAGCTCGATCCCGGTGGAGGCAGCGCGATCACAGGCGGCTCGGGCTGCCGAACATGGCGTTCGCTACATCGATGCGCCCGTCTCGGGCGGTGAAAAAGGAGCGCGCGAGGGCACCTTGGCAATCATGGCGGGCGGTGAAGCCGGCGATATCTCCGGGTTGTCGGATGTATTCGCGACCAATGGGCCGCGTTACCCATGTCGGACCCGCTGGGTCGGGGCAATTGGCGAAGCTTGCGAACCAGTTAATCGTGGCTTCGAACATCTGCGCCGTGGCCGAAGCTTTGATCCTGGTTGAAAGAGGCGGCGCGGATCCGGCGAAAGTGCGTGAAGCCCTTTTGGGAGGCTTCGCGGACTCCACCGTGTTTCGTCAGCATGGCCAACGAATGGTCGAAGGCAACTTCGTGCCCGGTGGGCCAGCAAAGTATCAAGTCAAGGACACCGGCACGGCACTCGCCCTGGCGGGATCTCTGGGCTTGACCCTGCCTGTCGCCATCGAGGTGGATCGTATTTTTCGCGGCCTTGTAGAGCATGACGGCGCCGATCTCGATCACAGTGCCGCGATACTGGAATTGAAGCGTCTAAACCGCGCCGCGACCGTCGCAATCTGAAAACCTGTTCCATTTGGAGGAAACGTCATGAAAACGAAGTTGATTGGATCGCTTATTGGCGCGTTGCTGTTGGCTACCGGCTCCGCATGGGCCGAGACCTTAACCTTGTCCACACCCGACGCGGATACATCAGAGATCACTCTCGCGGCGAAGCACTTCGCCGAGGTGGTTAAGCAGAAGACCAATGGCGATCTTGAGATCAAGGTGTTTCCAAATGGAACCCTTTATGGCGGCGACCCCTCTGCCGGCGTCAAGCAGCTCGCGGGCGGGTCGCTCGACATGCTCCTCAACGCCACCTCGCTGTACGCGACCTTCAACCCGAAATTCACGGCCATTGCCGTTCCCTACACGTTCACCGATGCAGCGCAACTGCGCACCTACCTCGACAGCGAACTCGGTCAGGAACTGACGTCCGATCTTGAAAAGATCGGCATCAAGGGTCTGGACCTCTGGTCGCGCCCGCTGCGGCAGATCACCAACTCCAAACTGCCGATCACCAAGCCCGAAGATCTAGTCGGGCTTAAGCTGCGCGTGCCTAACAACCCGTTGTGGGTCGAGTTCTTCGGCGCCATGGGAGCAGCGCCGACGCCAATGGCGTTCGCCGAAGTTTACAACGCGCTTCAGCTGAAGGTCGTCGATGGTCAGGAAAATCCGGTCAACGTACCGGTTAGCGCCCGCCTCTTCGAGGTTCAGAAATACCTGACCCTAAGCAATCACATCGCCGACGCTTGGGTCGTCGGCATCAATCCTGCCCGTTTTGCCGGCCTTTCCGATGCGCACAAGACGGCGTTGCAGGAGGCGGCCGTCGAAACCGAAGCCTGGAAGGCTGAAAATGACGCGGCGGATATTTCCAAGTCGATCGACACATTGAAGCAGAACGGTATGGAAGTGAACGAGCTGACGGCGGAGCAGCGCGAGGCCTTTGTTGCTGTTGCCCGCAAGCTTGCGCCGACCTTCGTCGGACTCGTCAAGGACCAGGCGTTCTTCGACAAGACGATAGCCTTCGTCGCAAAGAAGTAGTCCGCGACTGCGCGCCGGGAGCTCTGGAGGGAGCGACCGGCGCTCAATCCGTCACCGTGATCTGGGAGGAAAAGTAAATGCGAAATGATCGCACCGCATTCAGTCGACTTGTTGAGTTGGTGGCCGACGTTGCTGCCGGTGTGGCATGCGGCGGTATTCTGGTCACGGTGCTTCTGCAAGTGGCAGGGCGCCTATTAGGGCGGCCGCTGCCATGGACTGAAGAAACGGTCCGTTTCCTCTTCATTTGGATGGTCTTCCTTGGCCTGGCCGCCGGCTTCCGGACCGTCGAATCGGCGCGCGTTGTGGTCTTCCTGGCAATGGGGCGGAAGCTCTTCAAGCACATTGCTGTCCCGATCTATGTCGTCTCTTCCCTCGGCTTCTTCTTGCTGATGGGCTGGACGGGCATCACTTTGGTCCGACAGCAGATCATGATGAACGAAGTTGCAGCGACCTTGCCCATCCCGATGTGGGTCATTGGATTGGTCATGCCGGTTTCCTCAGTCATCGCCATCCTGGCCATTATGGATTCGCTGCGAACCCGCCGCGATCTGATCGCTCTGCCCGAGCCGGGCCTGCCGCCCGGCGAGCTTGTACATGCCGATGTCAACATGACCGGGAGTTCGCAGCCATGAGCATGAGCCTCTTTCTCCTCATCATTTTCTTCGTCATGGGGATGCTAGGCGTGCCGCTCGCCGTGGCCCTCGGCTTGGCTGGCGTATTCACGCTTCTGCTGTTCACACCCATGCCGCTCGATCTCCTGACGCAGACCATGTTTTCATCAATGAACTCGTTTCTGCTCGTCGCAGTCCCGCTGTTCATTCTAGTGGGCGCCGTGATGGAGCGAGGGCGCGTTGCGGAGCGAATCTTCGACTTCGCCGAAGCCATGGTCGGCTGGCTGCCTGGCGGATTGGGCCACGTCAACGTCATCTCGTCGGTGATCTTCTCCGGTGTGTCCGGTTCGTCGGTGGCCGACATCGCGTCAGTCGGCGCGATCGAAATCAAGGCGATGGAGCGGCACGGTTTTCCGAAGGGCTACGCCGTCGGCATGACGCTTTGCACCGCAACCCTGTCATCGATTATTCCTCCGTCGATACTCGTCGTCATCGCCGGTTCGATCGCCAATGTGTCAATCGGAACACTGCTGGTCGCCGGCCTTGTGCCGGGTCTTTTCATCGCGCTGGCGTTCATGGTGTTTAATCACTTCTATTCGGTCTACTACGGCTACAATCCGCCGTCCGCCTTTCGTGCTGCGGACTGTCATCGTAACCGGTCTGCGGGCGATCCTGCCAATGCTGACGCCGGTCATACTCGTCGTTGGCATTGCCAGCGGCCTTTTCACGCCGACGGAGGCTGCTGCAATCGCGGTAGTGTACGTGCTGGTCCTTTCCTTGCTGGTCTACCGAACCATGCCCTGGTCGGAATTGCCTGAGATATTGGTGTCTACGGCGCGCCTATCAGGAACGATCCTTTTCATCGCTGCCACGTCGCAGCTCGCGGCTTGGATCTTCGCGTATGAAGGTCTTCCGGACAAAGTCGCTTTCCTGCTCGACGCGGTCAGCGTCGGTCCGATTTCCGGCCTGCTCGTCATCTTCGTGTTTCTGCTGATCATCGGCATCTTCATGGAGGCGATACCTGCTATGTTTATTTTGATCCCGGTCCTGATGCCGCCGGTCATGTCACTGGGAATAGACCCGATCCATTTCCTCGTGGTTACGGTGATTACGCTTACGCTCGGACTTGTCACACCGCCGGTTGGTGTCTGCCTCTTCGCAGCGGCGCAGGTTGCCAACATGAAGGTCGAGGATGTCATTCGCGGCTCGTTGGCGCCGATGACCGTCCTGACCATTGCTATTTTCCTACTCGTGCTGTTCCCCGTGCTGACGCTCGGCCCTATCCGGCTGATGGGACTTTACTGACCTATGGCCAAGCCCGATTTTATCGTCGTCATGGGAGTCTCCGGCACAGGAAAATCTGAGATTGCTCGAGGTTTGGCCGAGCGGCTCGGCGTCGACTGGATAGAGGCCGACACCTATCACACCCCGGAAAATGTTCTCCGGATGCGGCGCGGCGAGGGCCTGACAGATGAAATGCGCCGGCCCGTGGCTCACCGCGGTCGCGGAGGCCGCGCTTGCGCTGCCGTCGCGTCCAGCAGTCGTCGCCTGTTCCGCTCTAAAACGAAGCTATCGCGACTTTCTGCGGCAACGCCTCGGCAACGTCGCTTTCGCTTTTCTCGACGGACCGCAGGAGCTGATCCTGCAGCGCCTCGGAAAACGAAGGGACCATTTCGCTGGTGCCTCGCTACTGTCCAGTCAGCTCGACACGCTGGAGCCGCCGATGCCTGACGAATGCTTTGTAACCCTGCCAATCGAATGGAGGCCGGTCCAAATAGTAGAAAAGGCTTCGAGCGCGTTCGTCTAGCCGATTGGGCGCTCGTGAAGCCCCTTGCCGCGCTCAGCACGCAGCCAATCGAGAAATGTTCTTACCTTCTTGTGACGTAGATGGTCGCGCGGACAAGCTATCCATTGCGTGACAATAAGAATTTCCGGAGGATCGCGCACCGGGCACACCAGGCTGCCATCGGCCAATTCGCGCTGCATCATCAGCGTGCTCTCCAGCGCGATGCCCAAGCCGCCCACGGCCGCGTCGATGGCCATATGGCTGCGATCGAACAGTACGCGGCGCCAACGCTCATTTGGTTCAATCTTTGCCAGCGCCAGCCAGCGGGTCCACTGCGCTTGCGACTTCACGGAGTGAATCAATCGATACTGCAACACATCCTCGACGCAAAGGCTGCCTGCCTTGGCGATCGACGGCGAACAAACCGGAATGAAGGTTTCTTCGATCAGGCCCTCCACAAAAAGGCCGGGCCATTTTCCGTCGCCGTGGCGTATTTCAACATCGACGGCCTCGCGATTGAAGTCGGTCGGCTCATTGGTTCCGTCCAGTCGCACCTCAAGGTCGGGATTGGCCGCCAAAAAATTGCGGAGTCGGGGCAAAAGCCATTTGTTCGACAGAGTCGGCGTCGCCCTGATCGTGAGGGAAGTTATCGAACGATAGCCGCGGATTGCGTTGGTCGCTTCGGCAATCTGCTCCGCGCTCTCGTTGATGGACGCGAAGTAGCGCTCACCCGCCTCAGTCAACAGGATGCCGCGGCCCACTCTGTTCAGAAGCGTTACCCCGAGTTGGGTCTCAAGGGCCTGAACCTGCTGCGTGACTGCTGACGGTGTTACGCCAAGTTCCTCTGCGGCCCGCGAGATACTCCCTGAGCGCGCTACCAGATGGAACACCCAAATTGACCGAATCGGAACGTGCGTCAATCACTCTTGCCCATGGTTTGAACGCTGGAGCCTCCTAGGTGCGTCGCAGGCTAAAAAGCCTCGCGGCCTATTGGGAGGACGCACGGCAGGGAAGGGGAAGTCAACCAAGCCGACAGTCTACACGGCTAGGAAAACGGCCAACTCGGCTGCCGGCTCCACCAGCCAGGTAATCCCTCCCATTGATTCTGATGGCTGAAAAAACGACCCGATGGATTAACCATGGTCTCTCCCGACCTTGGCTTTCCCTTGCGATGCTCGGATATGCGCGGGCCGTTATGGCTTTGTTCGGCGTCTGTTCGCCGAAAGTCGTATAAAGGGTAGTCTGGAGCCAATTGGGT
>CAVSAU010000017.1:0-180518 GCA_963726065.1 uncultured Alphaproteobacteria bacterium | reverse complement strand
CGCCCTTGCTGAAACTTACGGGGTAAGAGAGAAAGGCGATCGCGTTCTCGTGCAGTCGCAAAACTGCAACCAGATGTTCGATTCCAGATGTTCGCCTGCTTTCGCATTGGTGCAGTGTGGGTGCCAACCAATTTCCGGCAGACACCGGAAGAAGTAGCATATCAGGCAGAGGTAAGCGGCGCCGTAGGGATGATCTGCGGCAACATGTTTGCGCATCATCAGACCGCTTGTGCGGCCTCCTCCGCGCCTCTGCGCTTGTTCATATCCATCGGCGAATCTGCCTTCGGTGCGGACTATGACCAGGTAGTTTCGCGGCACGACGGCAAGCAGGTCGAGACGGCAGCAGTTGAGCGGGACGACCCCTGCTGGTTCCTGTTTACATCAGGCACGACGGGCCGCCCAAAGCGGCGGTGCTGACGCATGGCCAGATGGCGTTCGTCATAACCAACCACCTTTGCGATCTCATGCCCGGGACCACAGCAGACGACGCCTCGCTCGTGGTGGCACCGCTGTCTCACGGCGCAGGCGTTCACCAGCTGACACAGGTGGCGCGAGGCGCCAAAACAGTGCTGCTGGCGACAGATCACTTCGACATTGAAGCCGCGTGGGCTCTGATCGAAAAGTGGCGCATCACCAACGTCTTCACCGTCCCTACAATCCTTAAGATGCTCGTCGAACATCCAGCTGTGGATCGATATGACCACTCATCGCTTCGCCATGTCATCTATGCCGGAGCCCCGATGTATCGCACGGACCAGGAGCACGCCCTGACAAAGCTCGGGCCTGTTCTCGTCCAGTATTCGGACTTGGTGAGGTGACAGGCAACATCACGGTGCTCCCACCCAATCACCATCGACTGAGTGACGGTCCCGATGCGAGGATCGGTACTTGTGGCTTTGAGCGAACAGGGATGCAGGTTGCCATCAAGTCACCCGAGGGCAAGGAGGTAGAAATCGGCGAAACGGGAGAAATTTGCGTGATTGGCCCGGCCGTCTTTCCGGGTACTTCCATAATCCGGAAGCCAACTTGAAGGCCTTCCGAGACGGCTGGTTCTGCACCGGTGACGTCGGGCACATGGATCCCGAAGGCTTTTTGTACATAACCGGCCGGCTATCGGACATGTATATTTCCGGGGGCTCGAACATTTACCCGCGCGAAATTGAAGAGAAGGTCCTCACCCATCCCGGCATCAGCGAGGTGGCGGTGCTCGGGGTCCCCGACCCAATCTGGGGCGAAGTTGGGATCGCCGTTTGTGTCGCCGCGCCTGGCATCGACGTCAAAACCTTGGACATCGATGCTTGGCTGATTGACAAGATTGCACGCTACAAGCTGCCGAAGCGGTATTTGTTCTGGAGCGAGCTGCCAAAGTCCGGTTACGGGAAGGTTGCCAAAAAGGCGATTAGAGACTTGCTTGCCAGTCAAATCTACGTCGACGCCCAGCACACAAACGGTTTCTGGCGAGACTAAAAACGTCCCGCTCGCGACTATCCCGATCAACGAGTGCTGTTTTGCAAAGGTGGGCGATTGGGCGAAAGCAATTGTGGCTCAAGGCGGACGTGGCTCAATCCAGACCGAATTCCTGTAGCCTGCCGAATGTCGCTTCTTTAATCGGGCATGGAAGTCGAAAGCTCCAATTTTTGCTTCCGCTCCGTCGTCCTGCGCGGGTCACGTTTCTTTCCGTGGTCGGGTACTCGGCGAGCCGAAGCTGGCCACAAGCATTGGTCGGATCGGGTCGGAGTGCCTTGCTTCGAACGCGCTACGATGCGCAGCAGATCGCGGCTTGCCCCGGCTCCCTCGTGCGAACCGGACGACCTGCAACGAGAGCTGGTTTCCTGTCAGGCGATCACATCGTCAGGCGAGCACCTCCTTCTCGACGTTGCAGAACATGGTGCCATCGGTCCACATGGCGTGGAGCACGACGGCAAGTTTGCGGGCCACGGCAACCAGCGCGCGTTTGTCTGCGTCCCTTCTTGCGGGCCTGCCGGGCACCGAAGCGGCGTAGGGATGAAGTTTGGCCCCGGCCATTAAGGATCGTGTTGGCGGCGAGGAACAGCGCCGATCGAACCTCTTCGACCTTCGGAAGCGACTGGGATCATCCACGGCCGCCTTGAAGGTCAGTGCGGCGACAAAGCCGACGCCAGGCGCGGACATCAGCAGCTGGCAAATCGGATCGTCATGCGCGAGGGCCCTCACGCGTTTATCGATGTCGAGAAATGTGCGGTAGAGATGACCGCGTGCGTCCAGCAGCGGACCAAGCGCTTCAGCTAGTGCGGGATGGCAGAACGCAAATCGTGGTTACTATTGCCGATGTGCTGTCGGAGGCGCTCGACATGGAGCGCAGCCGTCAGGACAGGGTGCCACTTGGCGACAGTCTTCTGGTTGACGCCGTAGCGCCTGGCGAGTGCCCTCAGGCTCTCTTGACTATTTTGTATTGCTCGACGGATTGCCTCTGTCGTCGTGGCGCTGCCGTGAAGAACCTGGCCCATAGTGCCTCCTTCCATTCTAGAGAAAAGACTGCACCATCAAAGCATGGGATCAAACACCTAGTGGCTCTGCACAGAGGTTATGACTCGTTGGGCGCGGGTTTTGGATCGCGCTTTGTCCATTTTGATGCGCGCCTGTTCGGTTGAGAACGTCCAGTTGAATTCGCGCCCCGCTTTTGTTTCGTCGGTTCTGCCAAGCGGCGACCTCGGCGACAAGGCGGTCGCGGCTTTCGATGCGGCGGTTGAGGCACTGACTGCGCAGGACGCCGATTTCGATCTCGACCATGTTGAGCCAGCTCGCGTGCTTTGGCGTGTAGTGGAACTCCAGCCGTCTAAGGATGCGCCTCGCCTCTGCGGCCGGCTGGAAGCCTACGGCTTGCTGTCGCCGAGAGGGCGTGTGAGGCAGTGCTTCACTGAGGGCATTGCATAGGCGGAAGGATTGAGGCGGTCGGCCAGGCCTCCCCAATGAGTCATGGCACATTTCCCTGGCTGACGTAGCCCCAGCCGCGTCTTCCGGTCCGGTTTCCCACGCGTTGCCGAATGCGTTGCCGACCTTGCCGTTGCCGGGATTGAAGAGAGACGAGCAGAAATGCTCGTCTCTCTTCGGTCTGAGGGTTTAACGGTCGCTGCCCTTGGTGCCGTTTCCGCGATTCCCGCTGTTGCCGCCACCGTTGGTCTGGCCACCGCCGTTACCGCCGCCAGGATTACCCCCGGAGCCAACGGTGTCGCTGGACGCAGCCTTGTTGCCGGTACCGTCGCCGTTCGGACCGGTGCCGCCACCTTCATTGCCGGTGCCGTTGCCCCCACCATTTCCCACACCGACGCCGCAGTTGCCGCCGCAGCGATTGCCCCCACCACCCGTGCTGCCGGTGTCCGTGCTGCCGGTGTCCGTGCTGCCGCCGCCAGTGCTGCCGCCAGTGCTGCCGCCGCCAGTGCTGCCACCGCCAGTGCTGCCGCCGCCAGTGCTGCCACCGCCAGTGCTGCCGCCGCCGGAGCTGCCACCGCCGGTGCTGCCGCCGCCAGTGCTGCCGGTGCCCGTGCTGCCGCCGCCTGTGCTGCCACCGTGAGTGTTACCACCCCTGCTGCCGCCGCCGTGCGAGGAGGCGCTACTACCGCCGTGCGACCGGCCGCCCTTGAATTCACCCGAATTGCTTTCATGGTCGGAGTAGCTGTGGTCGCTGGACCCTGAACGGCTTCCATGGCCGGAGAAGCCGTGGGCACTGAAGCTGTGGGTAAATTCGCAATTGGTCCAAAACAGGAAGGTCCGGCACTCGCGCTTTGGTGTGTTCAGCCGCTTTGGTGCGTTCAGCCCGCTGTCCTGATGGCGCGGGCTCATCGTTGAACCTGCGTGGGCGGTGGAGGAAAGCAACGCGACGGCAGCCAAGGCGGTCGTTACAGTCTTCATGGTTGTTTTCATTAGCCTTTTCATCTTCATCTTCCTGTTGGAGTGTTGATGCGGCTTAGATGGTGACGTGACGGAAGCCGTACTTGCGACTGGCCGCCGATTTGTTGCTGTTAGCTGCCACAGGTGACGCCGCTGAAGTCGCTGTGCGGCAATTTGAAGCTCACAAAGCTTATTGCAGACGCGACTATGAAACTTTCCGGCGCGAAATCCGTGGACTGCCCACCCCTCGCGAGGGGCTAATGCGAATGTTCACTTATGAGGCTTGGAAGTTTTGGAAGCGCGAGGAACAGCGCCGCAATCTAAAAATAGCGAAGATCAACTGGGGATTTGGCGTAGCGCCCGAATATGAGCGGTTACTCAGCTTCTTTCACAACTTACGTTATGGGCCAGTGCGAACTGAAATAGCCCCCGAATGAGCCGGACACGATCTCCATCTTGATAAGGGATAGGAGTAATGTCGTGTCTATGACTGGTAGCATTCCGAAGATAGAGATCCTGGACGGCCGTGAGCGACGGCGGCGGTGGACGACAGCAGAGAAGCTGTCGATGGTCGAGGAGACCTACGCGCCGGACGTGACGGTAAGCCTTGTCGCGCGTCGCAACGGCGTCCAGCCCAACCAGCTCTTCCACTGGCGCAAGCTGGTCGCGCAGGGGGCGCTGGCGGCCACAAGCGCCGAGGGCGAGGTCGTGGCGGTGTCCGAGTATCGAGCACTTCAGAACCAGGTGCGCGAACCGTAGCGGCTGCTTGGCAAGAAGACAATGGAAGCCGAGATTTCTCAAGGACGCTCTTGAGGTGGCGGCGGGCTCAAAAAAACGGATGTTGCGGTCGCTGTCGTGGCCGAAGGACGGTTCCTGATGAAGGCGGTGTGCGAGACGATTGGCGTTGCCCGCTCCAACATCGCCGAGCGTTCCAAGGGCCGGGATCGGGGGCGGATCGGCCGTCCTCCTGAGCCCGATGGCGAACTGGTCGCCGAGATCGAGGTAGTGTCAACATATGGGCGTCCGGTAAGGGCTATGCCGAATGGATGATCCCAATGATTTGAATGCGATCAATTTCGGGAAGGCCCCTTTAACGGATTAGGGACACCTAATGTTCGCGGCGAGAAGGCTTTGTCAGGAGGAAGATAGGTCCCATGCAAACCGACTTCGCATTCGTGCGGGTGCTGCTTGAAACGGCTCTGACACATGTTCAAGGAACGGATAAGACAAGTGAGCAGCTACGGGAGGCGCTGGAACTACTGATCGACGCAGCGCTGAGCGCTGAATACGCTCGCACCAACGTCATTCTGCTCGCCAGCCACCGCTCGTCAATCGACCGTTAACCATATCGGCGCATCGTCGCGCTTGCACGATTGGGTTTGTGCGTACGTGCCTCAAGGCAACCCCGGCGGTCACCCCTCCCCCACGGCCCGCCGGGAAGCGTGCCCAGTGCAGCCATGCTTTTTGCTTTTGGACGCCGCCTTTGCTTGGGACCAGTTAAGTGGCGAGCGCGGCAGCGCGACGAGGTTGCCCCCCCTTTTGTCGCGCCGCCGGCCTCAGCGGCCCGTCGCAAAACGTCGCCGCGAGATGAAGACCGCATGAGATTAGGCGCACCGCCCGAGCCGACGTCGCTGGTCTAACGAAGAACGTGCCTTCGTGAACTTGCGGCTGCCATGTAGCGGGCAAAGCCGGAAAAGTGTTGTCTTCCGCTGCCAAAGTGTTGCTTTCAACCGCCAGATGAAGAGATCTCCGACGGAATGTCGGAGGCCGATCCAGCCAACGATGTTTGACTGACGGACGCGGTTTAGCGTCGGACCAGATCCTGCAATCTTCCAGTGCGGTTCGCCAGCACGATGCCCTTCCTGCCGCCCCACATGGGCCGTGACTGGCTATTGACCTGTAGATGGGCGGCGCACAACGATGGCGAAGGCGAAACGCGCTGGTTCGAGCGGTCATTGCTGCGGCGGAACACCCTCAAGGGCAATGATCCTTGTCCTCGCGCATTTTTGACGAAGTGCCTTGAGCGGGGCGTACTCAGGCGAGTTGTACCAGGCCATCAGCGAGGCCATGTCCGGAAACTCGATAATCACCAGGCGGTGAGGTTCCCAATCGCCCTCGAGAACTTTTGTGGCTCCGCCGCGTCCGAGATACCGGCCCTCGGTAGCGCCTTTCCGTTTCGGGGACCTCCCGGCGATACTCTTCAAACGCAGCGGCATCGATCACATCTACGTCCGCAATCAAATAGGCTGCCATTGTGTCCTCCTCTCTACGTGAGTTGACGATCGAGCCGGGACGGATGACCTGCTCCATGCTGCAGTCCTCCGGAGCCTTGTCGGTGCGCCAGCGGATCAATCGGGAGCCGTGCCGGAACTGGCCGCCTGAAATGTGATCGGCAGAAAGTTCGGCGACGAGCCTGGGTTCGAGGCGGACCATCTTCTGCGACTTGCCTGTCCAGCGGCTCTTGCCGCCGGGCGATCGTCCGGTGAAGCCGCTGCCGCCTTTGAGCGGCTTGAGCAGCCGGGCGATCTCTGCGGCGTCGTCATATACCCGGGAGTGGCCGACGAAGTGCAGCAGGCCGTCGTCGCCGTAGAGGCCGAACAGCAGGCTGTCGATCGTTTTCGTCGCCTCGTCCTCGTAGTAGCCGGCCAGCACGGCGTCGACCGTGTGCCAGACCTTGAATTTCCGCATGGTGCGCTCGCCTGACCGGTAGGGTTGGTCGAGCCGCTTCGCCACGATGCCGTCAAGGCCTTTTCCCTCGGCAAGCCAGCGCCGCGCCGTCGCCGCTGTTCGGGTGGCCTTGGACAGCACCAGCATCCGGGGCCGCCCCGCCGCACGAACGAATGCACTCAGCATCTCCCGCCGCTCGGACAGCGGTTTGCAGGTCAGTTTGCTGCTGCCAAAAGCCAGCAGGTCGAACACGATCAGCCGCGCCGGGAACTCCCTGGCCAATTTGGTGGCGCGGCTTGCAGCTGGATGCAGGCGCAGCTGCAGCGTTTCGAAGGCTTGCCCCGGAATGATGAGTTCGCCGTCCAGCACAAAGCGGTCAGGCGTCAGTCTGGCCAGGCCGGCGACGACTTCCGGGAAGAACCGGTTCAGCGACCTCTGTTTCTTGGATTGCAACTGGACGTCATCGCCGTCGCGGAAGGCGAGGCAGCGGAAACCGTCATACTTGGGTTCAAAAAGCCAGCCGTCGCCGCCTGGCAGTTCGTCGACCGGCTCGGCTTCCATCGGCTTGAGGGAGAGAGGAAGGGGCAGCGGAATCGTACCCTGGCGAGTGATCTCATCGAGTTCGACAGAAAAGTTGAGCCGACCGGAGGGGCTTCACGGTCGGCCCAAGACGGGATGGGCGGGTTACTTCAAACGACGCCCAACTCATCCAATCCAGTGGTGGAACTCCTTGCATAGGGCTGAAAGGGCTGAAAGTACGTCGTTTGGATGATGCCGGTGGTCTCGGTTGTGGACGTAGTCGACCGCCGAGTATCCCGGAAGATCAGACGGCGTCCGCCGTTAAGCGGCCACCATTTAGGCGACAACGGCACGACATTGGAGGGACGTTCCTTGCCCCCGACTGCTCAAGCAGCGCCGCCCGTGCATCCAATGCCCGGCATTTTTCCAGCAGATAGTCATTTTTGATCTTGGCGCTGAGCGTCAAGACGGTGACGACGAGGTGACGACGCAGTGACTTCGCGCCTCTCTGAGAAGCTACCGATCTAATCTCGTATCATTTTGATTTTATTGGAGAAATTTGGTGGGCGATGCAGGGATTGAACCTGCGACCCCACCCGTGTGAAGGGTGTGCTCTCCCGCTGAGCTAATCGCCCGTCCGAAGCCGACAGCCCGGAACAGGCGGCGATATAGGGGACGCCGGGCATCGAAGTCAAGGATGTTGGCAGCTCAATTCGCCTCCCCGCTGCATTTCTGTAACGCGCTAGGCCGAGCCTAGCTTTAGGTCCTCGATTCCGCGCATATCGTTATCGCAAAACCGCTGCACATTTTTCGCGACATGTTTCAGTTGATCGCTTCGGTAGGAACGGCAGCGTCGATGCCGACGCGCGCGTCGTCCAGCGGCGCTTCGCCGGTCGGCATTTGCATGTCCATCGGCGGCTGGGTGCCCGAAACCGGCGCGGAATCGAGTGCGGGCGCTTTGTCGGCCGGCGGCGTGATGGATAGACGCAAGGCATCCGTCTTCTCCAAGGCCTGCTCCAGCCGCGCATCGCGGTCATAGACGTCGGCAAAATATTCGACCTTGCCGGCAGCGTTGGGCCAAGCGGTGAAATAGGCCACATAGACCGGGATCTTCCGCGTCACTTTCTCGGTCGAATGGCCCTGCTTCAGCTTCTCAGCGATATGGTCGAGCGAGGTGCCGAGCACGGCGGCGGCCATCTCGCGCGGCTGCTGCAGACGCACGCAGCCATGGCTGAACGCACGCAAATCGCGCTCGAACAGCGCCTTTTGCGGCGTGTCATGCATGTAGATTGCATGCTTGTTGGGGAAAAGGATCTTCAGTTCGCCCAACGCGTTGGCCTCGCTCGGCGCCTGGCGCACCGAGAACGGCACTTTCGAGCCATAGGCGCCCCAATTGACCGCGGAGGACGGAATGCGCCGACCCTTCGAATCCGAGACCTCGTAGCCGGCGCGATCGAGATATCCCGGATCGCGGCGCAGGCGCGGCAGCATCTCATTGACAATGATCGACTGCGGAACGCCCCAGTAGGGATTGTAATCCACCTGCTCGATCTCGTCGTAGAAGAAGCTGGTCTGGTTGGACGGCTTGCCGACGACCGTGCGCATGTTGAGCTTTTCGACGCCGTTCTCGAAATAAGAGGCGGTGTAGGCCGGCTGGTTGATGAATACCCGGGTGCCGCCGAGCTCGGCCGGCAGCCAGCGCAACTGCTCCAGCGCAATTTTGACCTTTTGCAGCCGGTCGGCCTTCGAATTTCCGGCGATCGCCTGGACGGTGCGGGGACCGATGACGCCGTCGCCCTTCAGGCCGGCCTTCTCCTGCGCCGCCTTGATAACCGGAACCAGCTCCGGCATGTAAAGTTCGCTGTTGGCGTAACGTGTCAGCAACTCGCCGTACTCGCCAGCAGGCTGGTCGCCGAGATCACGGGCGATGAGTTGCAGGACCTTCGGCAGTTCGACGTTGATCTCGCCGGGCTTCAGCAGGAGTTTTGGATCGACGACGATGTCGTTTTCGGCGCTGGCCTCGAGCGATTCCAGCTCGACCCGCAGCGACTGGTATTCGGGGGCCTGGGGATGGCGGGATTCGAGATAGGTGCGCACCTCCTGGGTGCGGGCGAGCGTCTTCAGCGCGGCAACCATGTCAAGCGGCTTCAGCGGCAGGTCGTGATAGCCGGAAAGCCGGTTGGGGTCGACGCGGCCGTTCTGCGCATCGCTGACATAACGCAGCACGCGCGCCGACAGCGTCATCTCGAAGCGGATCAGTTCGACAAGTCGCGCCGCGGTGTTGTCCATCGAAAATGACGCGGCGGGAACGGCAACGCTGTATTCGGCGGGGTCGAGGCCGTAGCTGCCGGCTTCGCCGAGCACCCGCACCGCCTCCTGGGCGCGGCCGTTAGCCGAAAGCCCGGATACCCAGATGAAATCGGGATTGGCCGCGTAATATTCGGAAAGCGCCCTGGCGACACCCTTTTCGGCCTTCAGATCGAAGCCCCGCAGCCCGGCGAGCGATTCGCGGAAGGTAGCGCCGGCAAGCGCCGGCTCGAACCCCGCCGGCTGCGCGACAGCGCCAAGGGCCGCGAAATCGGCGCGCACCAGAGAATCGGCCTTGTAGGTGTAATAGGACGGGCCACTGATCTTGGGCGCCGCGGCGCGCTGCTGTTGCTGCTGGTGTTTCGGCCGCTTCGGCGTCGATTGAAATTCCCTGCGCTCAACCGGACGCCTTTGCTTAAAGCCACCGCCGAACAGTGCTTCGAACAGGCCCTGCGCCTGCACGGGAGGAGCACTGAAGGAGAGCGCGGTGGCCACGGCAAGCACAAAAGAAACGGTCTTGCCAGAATGCTTCATCATCACACCGCCGGCCAGCCGGGCCGGTCTCTCCGTTTTTCGCCGATCGCCCGGCATTGCCCCACTGGTTGCGTCCGTTTCCGGAGCGGCGGATGTGGGGAAGAACTATAATGATTCATACCCATTTCGTTAAGTCTTTATAAATTTACAGAAATGGCCGGCAATGAAACGGTTCACGCTTGGGAAGGAGAACGGCCGCATTAAAAAGACCAGCCAGCCGGCAGTCGAGGATACGCACCGCTGGACGCGGTCTCCTAACGGCGTCCGGTGCGGTCGCCATCCGGGTCATAATCGCGGTCGCGCTCGGCCGGCGGCTTGCGCCCGGGCTCATGCGACATGCCGTCCTCGTCGCGGCTGAAGCCACCCTGCCGGCGAACTGGATCCTTCTTTTCGGCTTGCTGCCCGCTTTCGGTACTTTGCCCGCCCACGCCCCGCTGGCGACGCGGTGCTCCCCGAGAATCGTTTTCCCGGCTCTGCGGGCCGCTGTCGCCATCGCGATCCGGGTGCTGCTTCTGGTTGCTGGTCATCATCCCTGCTCCTCATGGACATCCAAAGAGGATTGAACGCCGCCTGGGCCGAATTGTTGCACAAACCGTCCATTGGCAGGCGCGCAACAAGCTAACATTTCTCCAGCATCACCATCATGTTACCGATCGCAACAAAGGTTGACCATTTCGTAAGGTAAAGGCTTTATGTGCCGGAGAAACAGGGGATTCTCGCGCATGATGAGAGCATTTCTGGTGGCGGTTTCTTTCTCGCTGGCGGGCGGGGGATCAGTTGGAGCATCCCATGCACGCGGCGCGGATGCGGCGCCTGTAGTGACGAAGAATCCGGCAGCTCTCCAGAATCGCCGCTCGGACAAATCGCCGATACCGAGGCAGATCGTTCGTTACGCCGGCGAAGAGGCCGAAAACACGATCATCATCAACACCATGGAGCGGCGGCTCTACTATACGCTGGGAAACGGCCGGGCGATCAAATACGGCGTCGGCGTCGGCCGTGACGGCTTCACCTGGGCCGGCACCAACAGCGTCAGCCGCAAGGCGGAATGGCCGGGCTGGACGCCACCAAAAGTCATGATTCGGCGCGAGGCAAAAAAGGGCCGTATCCTGCCGGCCTACATGCCGGGTGGCCCCGACAATCCGCTCGGCGCGCGCGCCATGTACATAGGGTCAACCATCTATCGCATCCACGGCACCAATCAGCCCTGGACGATCGGACAGGCAATGTCGTCCGGCTGCATCCGCATGGCCAATGACGATGTCAAGCACCTCTACGAGCAGGTGAGCATAGGAACCAAGGTCGTGGTGATCCGCTAGGGAAGACGCATTGACCCCGCCGAACGGGAGGAGCCAAGGGGTGCTCTTCTCAACCAGACCTGACAAGGCCTTGGAAATATTGCTTAAATCGCCATTGCGCCGGCAACCAGACCCGAAGCCATAAGCCGCGAGCCTGCCCTCTCCCGCATAAACGGGACAGGGCGGGCAGGCAAATCAGGCGTTGGCGCCGCCATCGATGGTGAGCGCGGCGCCGGTGACGAAACGCGATTCCGGGCCAGCCAGCCAGGCGACCAGGCCGGCGATTTCCTCGGCCTTGCCGAAACGCGGCGTAGCCATCTTCTGGCGCTGCCCCTCGGCGTAAGGTCCGTCTGCGGGGTTCATGTCTGTGTCGGTCGACCCGGGGTTCACTACATTGGCGGTGATGCCGCGCGCGCCAAGATCACGCGCCAAAGCCTTGGTCAGGCCAACCAATGCCGCCTTGCTGGTGGAATAGGCCGCGAGGCCGGGATCGGTGACGCGTTCGGCGAGGTTGCTCGCGATCGAGATGATGCGACCACCCTCGCCCATGTGGGCAGCGGCAGCTTTCGAAGCGACAAACGGCGCCCGTAGGTTAACCTCCATGGATTCGTCAAAGTCGGCAAGCGACAGCGTTTCCACCGGTTCGGCTCGCCAGATGCCGGCGCTGTTGACCAGAATGTCGAGCCGGCCAAGCGATGCCACTGTTTCAGCGACGGAACTCTCGATCGCCACCGCATCGCGATTGTCTGCCTGAATGGCAATCGCTCGGCCGCCGGCATCTTCGATCTCAGCGACCACCTGCTTCGCCTTGTGGGGCGAATTCACATAGGTCAATGCAACGCTGGCGCCGTCGGCGGCCAGCTTGCGGGCGATCGCCGCACCAATGCCGCGGCTGCCGCCGGTGACCAGTGCGACCTTGCCGCTCAAAGGGGAACTCATGGGTATCTCCTATTTTTGTAATGATTGATACATAATCACCTGCCAGCCTTGTGCAAGGGCGTCAAGCAAATTATGTATCAATTAATACAGAAAGGAATTTCGATGAGCGAACGCGGCCGGCCCCGCACCTTCGACCGCAACGCCGCCTTGCGGCGGGCCATGGAGGTTTTCTGGGCCAACGGCTACGACGGAGCATCGCTGGCGGACCTGACCGCCGCGATGGGCATCAACTCGCCCAGCCTCTACGCCGCCTTCGGCAGCAAGGAGGCCTTGTTCCTTGAAGCGACCGAACTTTATACCCAGGTCGAGGGGACCGGCATCTGGACGGTGCTGGACACCGCGCCGACCGCGCACGACGCCATCGACGGCTTCCTGCGCGCTACTGCCGAAGCCTATTCGCAGGACGGCAAGCCGCAAGGCTGCCTGATCGCGCTTGGCGCACTGCACCCCGACATTTCAAGCAAGGCCGTCTGCACGGATTTGAGGCGTCGCCGGGCCGAAAACCTCGCCACCCTCAAGCGCCGGTTCGAGCGCGGCGTAGCCGAAGGCGAATTGCCCGAGAATTTCGACAGCCAGGCTGCCGCAACCTTCTACGCTACCGTGCAACACGGTATGTCGATCCAGGCGCGCGACGGCGCCAGCCACGAAGCGCTGCTCGACGTCGCCAACGGCGCCATGGCCGCCTGGGGGTCGTTGACCCAACGACACCGGGCGTGACACGTCCTGCCCGCTCTGCTTCAATCCGCCGGCTTGAATGACCGGAGGAGAAGCCTGTGAAAAAGGGCTACAAGGCGCTGCTTGCCCAAGCGAATGCCGAGGTGGAGGCGATCTCGCCGCAAGAGGCGGCGAAACTTGCCGGCGACGACAATGTGGTGCTGGTCGATATTCGCGAAGCCGCAGAACTCGACAATGAAGGCAGGATCGCCGGCGCCAAAAACATGCCGCGCGGCGTCCTGGAGTTCTGGATCGACCCGGAAAGCCCCTACCACCGACCGATCTTTGCCTCCGGCAAGACGTTCGTGTTCTTCTGCGCGGGCGGTTGGCGCTCGGCGCTGACCGCCAAGATGGCGCAGGACATGGGCCTGACCCCGGTGAAACACATCGAAGGCGGCTTCACCGCATGGAAGGAAGCAGGGCTGCCCGTTGAAACAGTAGCGAAGCCGGAGCGCTCCTGAAGCGACACCGTAGACCGGCGTCAGCTATGCGGAAGCGGCGTGAAAACGCCTGTGCAGCTCGCGCACCTCGTCTGCAAGTTCAGCCACCGGGCCCTCCACAATCACGTTCGGTGCGACCTCCTGGATAGGCAAGGGTCGTACCGGCCCCGGCGCAACCCCGAGTTCCTGTAGCCAGCCGCCGAGTTGGCGCGACGACACGGCATAGACGATGCGGCCGAGCCCCACCCAGGCATGAGCGGCCGAGCACATCGGGCAGTGTTCCCCGGAGGTGTAAACCGTCGCCCTGGCACGCTCCTCGGGAGTCATGTTCTTGCCAGCCCAGCGTGCCAGGTCGAATTCCGGGTGACGCGTGCCATCGCCCGTAGCCACATGGTTGTGATCCTCGGCGAGCACCGTCCCGTCGCCGGAGACGAGCACCGAACCGAAAGGTTCGTCGCCGACCTCAAGCGCTTTCTTCGCCAGCTCAACGCATCGGCGCAAGTGTTGCAGTTCAGTGTCGGGCAGCATGGCCATCCCTTCCAGATCGTTCACAGGGAGCCATCTTAACGCCAGGCGGTTTGCGCGCCAAAGAAGCTTTTGGCATCTTTGTAGCAACGACCGAAACCCGGACGCACCATCGGCCGATTATTCAGTCATATCGGGAACAATGCCGGTCAAGTAGCTATGCGTTTTCGGCCATCGACCGCATTTACGGCGAAAGCAACCGCGACTAAGTTACCACGATGCCCAGGATGCCTCCCGACACAAGCAAACACCTGGCGTCCCGCCGCGCGGTGAAGCGCGTGCTCGACCGGCAGAAGGTCGTGACCGTCTCCAAGCGGTTCGACCATGGACACGTGACAACGCGCGTCCTCGTGGGCGGCGAGTATTATGAGGTCGACAACCGTCAGCTCGACCTTCTTGAAATGGGGCGGTCGCCGGCACAGCTTGGCATCGAACCTGTCGCGCATCACTGATCAGCTACCAGCGCCGCCCTCGCCTTCCGCTGCCAGATTCCGCCTAATGCACCAGTTCAGGTTCTTTCTGCTCGGCCACGAAGCGAACGGCCTCAGTGACCACTGCTGCGTCGGCGAGAATGCGCCGGTGACCCAGCCCCTGCGCCCAGTGAAGGCGCACATGATCGCCGGCGGCGGCGAACATGCGTGCGCTGTCGGCGGAAACCTCACGGTCGTCGGGCGCATGGATGACCAGCGTCGGGATTGGCGTCAGGGCCAGTTGTTCGGAACCGACATAGTGCGATAGCGGACGGCCCGCGACGCGCTCTACCTGGTCGTTGACGGCAGTCTGCGAGCGCGGCCCGAGGTTGAGCATGCGGCCGAAATCCGCAAACAGCGACGGCATGGAACTGGGCGCGGCAATCAGCACCAGGCGCTCAGTGGCGAGCGGTGCGATGCCTTCGACAGAACCGACGGCCGCGTTGACGGCCACTGCCCCGCCGAAGGAATGGCCGACGACGGCCTTGAAGGGGCCAAACCACTCGCCGGCGGCGCGGGCCGCGTCGACGGCGAGCATCATGTTCAGCCGGCGGCCACTGGAATGGCCGTGACCGGGCAGGTCGAGCGCGATGACACGGTGACCTGCATTGCGGAAGCCCTCGACAATCCTGCGCATGTATTCGGTGCGCGAATGCCAGCCATGGATAACCAGAACCGTTCCGGCCCTGGGGGCGCCTGCGGGCTGGCGGAAATCGAACGCTGTCACCTGGCCGGATTTCAGTGGCAGGCAGTGGCGCCTGGCGTCGGCCATGAAGCGTGCGGCCTGGTCGATGGCCTTTCGTTCCCCCGGCGACGGCGCATTGGGGTTTGCGGTGCGGCAAAAGATTTCGAAGGCGACTCGCCCGGTGAGACGAGGCGCCACATGCTCGGCAGCGCCAAATACGCTACGGATGACCTTGTGAGCGAATGATGCCATAGTGATCGTCCTGGAAAAATAGTTCAACCATGAACATATTAGTTCAAGCATGAACAAAAAACAAGACCTGCCGTGGGATAATCCGCGCTTTCGGAACTGGATTGCCCTTGTGCGCGCCGAAAAGGCCGTTGTCGGCGCGCTGACCAAGGCGCTGGCGCCGCTCGACCTGAAACTGGCGCAGCTCGACATGCTGATGAACCTCTACCGGCACCCCGGCATGTCGCAGCACGACCTCGCGCGAAAGCTTTTGGTCGGACGCTCCAACATCACCATGCTTTTGCCGCAGCTGGAGGCGCGCGGACTGCTCAAGCGCGAGAACGACGCCAAGGACAAGCGTATCATGCGGCTGATGCTCACCGAGGACGGCGAGAAACTGCTGATGGAGGCGCTGCACATCTACACCGGGCTGATCGAGCGGGTGATGGAGCAATCGACGCCGGCCGAATGCGACAAGATGGGCTTCATGATGCAGCGCATCTCGGACATGCTGAAGGCGGAGTAGTATGTGCCGGGAAACGAAGGGGCTGCGTCGGTTCGACCGCGCCTACCACATCGTTTTCTTCGCCCGCTCCGGCCATTCCTTGTCGTAGGCCTCGCCGTCGATGGCACGGCGGCTGGTGACGGCGAGAATCTGGCCGGGCGTCGGCAGGCTTTTCGGGTCGGCGTGCTTTTCCGGGTTCCAAAGCTGCGAGCGGTGGATCGCGCGGGCACACTGGAAATAGACTTTCTCGACCGCGACCACCGTTACCGAGCGCGCCGGTTTCTCTTCGACGGCGAACGACGCGCAAAGCTCGGGATCGATGGAAATCTCCGCACGGCCGTTGACGCGCAACGTGGTGCCCGAACCTGGCACCAGAAACAGGAGCCCTATACGCGGATCGCGAATGATGTTCTTCAGCGAATCGGCGCGGTTGTTGCCGCGCCGATCGGGCATCATCAACGTCCTGTCGTCATGGATGCGCACGAAGCCAGCGAGGTCGCCGCGCGGCGAACAATCCAACCCCTCCGGGCCTGACGTCGCCAGCGCCACGAACGGAGAAGCTTCGATGAAGGCGGCGTATTCCGGGATGATGTGGTCGAATTCCTTGACCAGCGAGGCCTCGCCGGGAAGACCGTAAAGAGCTTCGAGCTGTTCGACCGTGGTGATGATGGACATCGTTCCGCTCCTGTCCAATTCCGAAACAACGCCGTCAGCCGGCCAATATGAAGAACCGGCGACAGCAGCTATCGATCCCGGCTGAGCTTCTTTTCCGCCAGTTCGGCGAGATAGGCCTGCCAGCGCGCTTCCTTTTCGTGGCCGAGCGCGTGCAGATAGTTCCAGGTAAAAATGCCGGTGTCGTGGAAATCGTCGAAGACGATGCGAACGGCATAATTACCGACCGGCTCGATCCTGGTGATGGCCACATTGCGCTTGCCGGGCACGGTGACGCGCTGTTCCGGCGAATGGCCCTGAACCTCGGCCGAGGGCGAGACGACACGCAGGAACTCCGCCGGCAACTCGAATGGCGCATGATCGGGAAAAGTGACCGTCAGAAGCTTGCGGTCCTTCGATACGCGGAGTTCCTTTGGCGCGGTCATCTTTGCCCCTGCATTTGGTTCGCCCCGGTTACGCCGGTTTTGACGCCGGCGAAAGCCGGAAATGAATGCGCCGGGCTGGAATCTCATAGCTGCCGTCGCGAAAAGCCCGGCTCGAAATGCAGATCGGATTTCCGGAAGGGTCCCGCGCATTGGCGAAGATATAGCCATCGGCATGGTGCAAAGCTCCAATTTCAACCCGCGGCGGCGCACTTTTCAGAAAAAGCCTCGACATTTTCCGCATCGAACACCAGCTTCACCGTCGATTGACCGGTTTTCTGCGCCTTGCCGGCTTGATGGAGCATGGGGTTCCTCCGCACCCACCAGCTCACAATTCTATCGCCTTCCTGCCTGAAGGCTTTGAAACCGAAAGTGCTTTTCGTAAAAGTCTGCGGTTTCCTCGACGTCCCGCACATAGAATTCTGCCCAGGCGCAAACGACCATTCCCTCCCGCAAGCTTCCAGCTGGCACGTGGAGGCCGATGCAGTTGGCACAAACAACCCGGCGGCTGGACAGCGCCGCATTCTGTCAGCATAATCCGCGCCAACGCAACGCAAGCCGCAAAGGAGACGTTGAATGATTGTCGCCATCTCCCGACCGGCTGGCGAAGCCGGATAGTGGAATTGCGTGCTTGCCAGCGGGGTTTCCCAATCGGCAAGTCTCACACCCCTACCTCCTCGACCAGCCCCCTTCCTTGACGCTTCTGCCGCGCGCGACAGAAGTTCCGTTGACCCGTGTCCGCCCATGGCGGCACAAGCTGGTACGAGACCAATGACATCCGAAAATTCCAGCTTGCCGATTTCGGCTGGAACAACTTTTTCGCTTCCCAACTCGATCTGGCGAGACCAGCGCGCCGGTGCGCGTGATGGCGGTCCATCGCGACCGCCTGCATGTCGCCGGCCCCGGCATCGACACGCAGATACTGCCCTTCGTCGAAACGCCCGACGACGAAGAGGCTTCGCCACGGTCGGCGACTGGCTGCTGCTCGACGTGCAAACGGGACGGCCGCGCCGGCTGCTTGCGACGCCGAGCCTGTTCAAGCGGCGCGCGGCCGGCACCGGCCGCAAGCTGCAGCTCATCGCCGCCAATGTCGACACGCTGTTCATCGTGTCGTCCTGCAATCAGGATTTCAATGCGGCGCGGCTGGAGCGCTATCCTGGCGCTGGCGCGAGAAGCCGAGGTGACGCCGGTCGTCGTGCTGACCAAGGCCGACCTCGCCGACGACGCCGGACGATTTCGTGCGCGATGCGCGGCAAGCCTGCTGCCCGGGCATCGCTGGTCGAGACGGTCGACGCCCGCGAGCGCCGAGAGCGTCGCCTGCCTGGCGCCCTGGTGCGCGCGCGGCCAGACGGTGGCGCTGGTCGGGCTCGTCCGGCGTCGGCAAGTCGACGCTGGTCAACACGCTGACCGGCGAGCGGCTCGCAACGCAAGGCATCCGCGAGGACGACGACAAGGGCCGGCACACGACCACCGGCCGCGCGCTGCATCGGCTGCCGGCCGGCGGCTGGCTGGTCGACACGCCGGGCATGCGCGAACTGCAGCTGACCGATGTCGGAGGCCGGCCTCGACGACGTGTTCGCCGATATCGTCGCGCTTGCGCCGCAACTGCCGCTTCAGCGATTGCCGGCACGAGACCGAACCGGGCTGCGCCGTCCGGGCGGCGATCGACTCGGGCGCGCTCGAAGCCGGCCGCCTCGAGCGCTGGCGCAAGCTCGCCGCCGAAGAGGCGCTCAACAGCGAGAGCCTCGCCGAACGCCGTGCCCGCGACCGCGCCTTCGGCAAGATGGCGAGGAGCGCCATGAAGGAGAAACAGGCGCGCCGCGGCGAGTGACGCCAGCCATGGCACCGGCGTTTTCTTCCCCAGCCAAACGTTTCCGGTTAGGCTGCCGGTGCCTGGGCTGGAGCAGAATCGTGATCGAAGCATCATGCCATTGCGGCGCGGTGAAAATGCAGGTGGTGGAGCGGCCAGAGAGCATAACCTCCTGCAACTGCTCTCTCTGCCGCCGCAACGGCGCGCGGTGGGCGTATTACGTTCAGGCGCAGGTGGTTTTCGCGGCAGGCAAGGCTCGGACGGTTGCCTATGTGCAGGGCGACCGCACGCTGGAGACCCACCATTGCCCGACATGCGGCTGCGTCACCCATTGGGAGAGCGTCAGGAAGGGCGCCGCCGAGCGGATAGCGGTGAACACCCGCCTGATGGACCCCGCTGATATCGCCGGAGTGCGGGTCCGCCATCTCGATGGCGCCGATACGTGGACCTATACGGATTAGCCGCAAGTCAGCAGGATTTATCAGGTCGTCTCGTGGGATGAGGACCGCACGGAACGAAGACGAGGTGCTCCCGTGACCTTGTTACCCAAACAGACCAACTACGAGACGCGGCTGAACCGCGTCGTCGATTATGTTTACGATCATCTGGAAGAAGACATCGGCATGGACAGGCTGGCGGAGGTGGCCTGCCTGTCACCCTTCCACTGGCATCGCATCTATACGGCCATGCGCGGTGAAACGCTCGCATCGACGGTCAAGCGCCTGCGGCTGCACCGGGCGGCCGACCGGCTGGCCAATTCCGAGATGTCGGTGGCCGAGATCGCAGAGCGTGCCGGATATGGCTCGCCGGAGGCGTTTGGCCGCGCTTTCAAGCAAGCCTACGGCAAGGCGCCAGCCGGTTATCGCGCCAGCGGCAGCCATGCGGCGTTCAAGGCCGCAAACCGCACTGGCGACGCCACCGGATTTCCAGTCGAGGTGGTTGTGGTGCGGGAACTGCGGTGCGCAGCGGTGCAGCACACCGGTTCCTATATGCAGATCGACCGCGCCATGGGCGCGTTGTTCGTCGACCTTGCCGCGCAAGGCCTGCTGACGCAGGGCGCACGCATGATCGGATTGTATTTCGACGATCCGGATGCGGTGCCGGTTGAAAAACTGCGCTCGATGGCCTGCACGCCGGTAGGACCGGATGCGGTCCTAGCGCCACCGCTCGAAGAGACGGCCCTGCGTGGAGGACCATGCGCAAGGTTGCGCTACAAGGGGCCCTATGCCGACATGAAGGACGCCTACCGTTGGCTGTGGGGCGCCTGGCTGCCACATTCCGGATACGAACCGGCCGAATCCCCGGTGTTCGAGGAATATCTGAACAACCCGCGCGACGTGCCGCCGACCGAGCTTGTGACCGAGATCCACCTCCCGCTGGCGAGCGTGCCTTGAAGGCTGATCCCGCCATGCCTGCACATGTAGCGGCGGTCTTCGACGCCTGCCCGGCGGCGGCGCGGGAACGGCTGCTTGCCTTGCGGCATCTGATCTTTGACACCGCTGCCACGACGGATGGCGTCGGCCCGCTCACCGAAACACTGAAATGGGGAGAACCGGCCTATCTGACGGAGGTTTCGCGCAGCGGCAGCGCCATCCGGCTAGGCTGGAAGGCGTCCCGGCCGCAACAATGCGCGGTGTATTTCAACTGCAAGACAACGTTGGTCGATACGTTCTGCAGCCTGTTTCCGGAAGAGCTTGTTTTCCAAGGAAACCGCGCGATCCTGCTCGACCTTTCCGCGCCCTTGCCTGAAATGCCGCTGGCGCTTTGCTTCTCGATGGCGATGACCTACCACCGCGAAAAACGCTGAGATAGCCTTTAGGCCCCTTTCCGACTGAACAAGAATTAGGCAGCCATTGCGCCGCCAGCCACCCGAATGTTACCAAAGGACAACACGGGTGGCCTTGAATGGTGCGCCGAGTTGAACGACATGAAGGGAGCCGGCTCAATTGAACCGGGAACCCGGGATCAGAACGGATAGCATGGCTTTTCATGGCAACGGCATGATCGATCCATTCGGACGCGCGATTTCGTATCTGCGCGTGTCGGTGACCGATCGCTGCGACTTCCGCTGCACCTACTGCATGGCGGAGGACATGACCTTCCTGCCTAAGCGGGATCTGCTTTCTCTGGAGGAACTCGACCGGCTGTGCACCGTCTTCATCGAAAAAGGCGTGAAAAAACTCAGGCTGACCGGCGGCGAGCCACTGGTGCGCAAAAACATCATGCACCTCGTTCGCCAGCTGTCGCGCCATCTCGAGAGCGGCGCTCTGGAAGAACTGACGCTGACCACCAATGGATCGCAGCTGTCGCGTTTTGCCGCCGAACTGGCCGATTGTGGCGTCAAGCGCATCAACGTGTCTTTGGACACGCTGGACGCCGACAAATTCCATGCCATCACCCGCTGGGGAAACCTGGCGAAAGTGATGGAAGGCATCGACGCCGCGCAGGCCGCCGGGTTGAAGATCAAGCTTAACGCGGTGGCGCTCAAAGGATTCAACGACGCCGAACTGCCGGACATGCTGCGCTGGGCGAACGGCCGCGGCATGGACCTGACCGTCATCGAGACGATGCCGATGGGCGAGATCGATGCCGACCGAACCGACCAGTACCTGCCGCTGTCGCTGCTGCGCGCCAACCTCGAGCGCCAGTTCACGCTGACCGACATAGCGTTCAAGACCGGTGGACCGGCACGCTATGTCGAAGTCGCCGAAACCGGCGGGCGGCTGGGCTTCATCACGCCGATGACCCACAATTTCTGCGAAAGCTGCAACCGCGTGAGGCTGACCTGCACCGGCACGCTCTACATGTGCCTGGGCCAGGAGGACGCTGCCGACCTGCGCGCGCCGCTGCGCCAGTCCGAGGGCAACGAGCTTCTGTCCAACGCAATCGACGAAGCCATCGGCCGCAAGCCGAAAGGCCACGATTTTGTCATCGACCGCCGCACCAGGCGGCCCGCGGTCTCGCGCCACATGAGCGTCACCGGCGGCTGACGCGGGCGCGGCGGCATCACCTCGAAAAACGCTCCAAAGCACCCCAAATGATCTAGCTCTGGCTGATTTACGCGCCGGCGCACGCTAAAATAACGTGACCTGTTGGCGGCGTCGCGCCAGGTGAGGCGAAATCATGAGGAGACTTCCAGCAGTCGCATTCATTTTACTATGTCTTGCAGCGTCCGCTTCGGCACAGTCGATCGGCGGCATGTACACTGTCGAAGGAACCAACCTCGACGGCTCCAACTACAGCGGCACCGCCGAAATCAAGCTCACCAGCGACACCACATGCACCGATCCACTGGGTGACCGGAGGTACGACGTCGGAAGGCATCTGCTCGCGCAATGGCAACGCCTTCGCCGCCGCCTATGTGCTTGGCGATGTGTTCGGCCTCGTCGTCTACAAGGTCGGCGCGGACGGCAGCCTCGACGGACTCTGGACGATCGCCGGCAAGGACGGCAACGGTACCGAAATGCTGACGCCGCAGTAGGCGTCTTCGAATTTGGCCTCCAGCGCCGCTCCGCAGCCGGCCGTGGTTTTTCCCTGCCCGGCTGGCCCAGTCGAATAGCATTGCTGTTTCGTGGCTGGCTGTTACATGGCAGGTGGACTTCCAATCCCGGATTGCACCCTTGCCCCTTTCGCCGAATTCCGCAGCGCCTTGTTCATGGTCGTTTCGATGGCGGGCTTCACCGCCAACGACGCGATCACCAAGACGATGACCGGCGCGATGAACGCAGGCCAGGTGATGCTGGTGCGCGGCTTTTTCGCGACAGCCCTGATCGCTTTGCTGGCCTGGCACCAAGGCGCATTGCGCAAGCCCGCGCACGTGCTGGACCGTACGTTGGCGGTCCGCACATTCTGCGAAGTCGCCGCGACCGTCGTCTTTCCTTTTCGCGCTTGCGCATCTGCCGCTCGCCAACGTCTCGGCCGTTCTGCAGGCACTGCCGCTTGCCGTCACCATGGGAGCGGCGCTGGTGTTCGGCGAAACCGTAGGCTGGCGGCGCTGGTTGGCCATCGCCGCCGGTTTTGCCGGCGTGACGATCATCGTTCGCCCGGGTTTCGAGGGTTTCAGCGCCTATTCGCTGCTGGCGCTGTTGTGCGTTGTGTTCTGCGCGATCCGCGACTTGGCGACGAGAAAGATACCGACTGACATTCCAACCCTGCTGGTTTCGACCATGACCGCCTCCGCGGTGGCGGCGAGCGGGGCCCTCCTGATCGTGCCACTGGGCGGCTGGACGCCCATGACCAGCGGCGAAGTCGGAGCGCTTGCGTGCGCCGCGATGCTGCTTCTCGTCGGCTACCAGTTCATCATCCTGGCGATGCGGTCAGGCGACATCTCGTTCATCGCGCCATTCCGCTATACCGCGCTGCTCTGGGCAATCCTTCTCGGTTACCTGGTTTTCGGCGACGTTCCCGACAAGGCGATGATCGCAGGCGCTGCCATTGTCGTCGGTTCCGGGCTCTATGCGCTCTACCGCGAGCGCGTCGTCGGGAGAACCCGGCCGGCAGCCGAAAGCACGGCGCCGGCGATGGCGCCGGAAGGAATGTGATGGCCGCGGCATTCCTCGACCGCAGAACCCAACCCCACGTTCTGACCCTGGTGCTCGCCGCTTCGGTCGGCGCGCTGTCGATGAACATTTTCCTTCCGTCGATGCCGGGCATGGCCCGGCATTTCGAAGCCGATTATGCGGTGGTCCAGCTTGCCGTCTCGCTCTACCTCGTCGCCACCGCGTTTCTCCAGCTCCTGATCGGGCCGGCCTCCGACCGCTTCGGCCGGCGGCCAGTCATGCTGGTCTGCATGGCGATTTTCCTGATCGGCTCAGTCGCCGCGATCTTCGCGCCGACAATCGGCTTCCTGCTCGGTTGCAGGTTGCTGCAGGCGTTTGCAACGGCCGGCATCGTGCTGTCGCGCGCCATCGTTCGCGACACGGTCGAGGCTAGCGAGGCGGCAAGCGCCATCGGCTACATCACCATGGGCATGGCGCTGGTGCCGATGATCGGCCCGATGATTGGTGGCGTGCTCGACGAGATCTACGGCTGGCAGTCGACATTTGTGCTGACTCTGGTGTTCGGCCTGGTCGTTTTTGTCCTCGTCCATCTCGACATGGGCGAGACCAACCGCAGCCGGTCAGCCAGTTTCGCCGCACAGTTCAACACATATCCCGAACTGCTGACCTCGCGCCGCTTCTGGGGATACGTGTTTACGGCCGCCCTCACCTCCGGCGCCTTCTTCGCCTTCATCGGCGGCGGTCCCTATGTCGCGTCGGAGATCCTCATGCTGACCCCGTCGCAATACGGCGTCTATTTCGGCATCATCTCGGTCGGCTATCTCTTGGGCAACTTCCTGTCCGGCAGGCTGTCGACGCGGATCGGGATCAACCGCATGATGCTGAGCGGCAACTTGATCTCCGCAGTCGGCATGCTGTTGTCGATCGCCCTGTTCCTCGCCGGCTACAATCATCCGCTGTCGCTGTTCGGGCCCGCCTTCTTCACCGGCGTAGGCAACGGTGTGACGCTGCCCAATGCCACGGCGGGCATGATCAGCGTCAAGCCGCACCTCGCCGGCTCCGCATCGGGTCTCGGCGGCGCGCTGCAGATCGGCGGCGGAGCGGTGCTTTCAGTCCTCGCCGCAGCACTCCTGTCGCCGCGAAACGGGCCCCTATCCACTGCTCTGGGTGATGTTCCTCTCGTCCGCCGCCGCGGTTGTGTCGACGCTCTACGTCATGCATGTTTCGCGGCAGGTAGGCGAGGTCCAATGAGCGGCAAGCCCCCCGCGGTGATCCTTGCAGGCGGCCGTTCGAGCCGCATGGGCGGCGGCGACAAGCCGCTGCGGATGCTCGCCGGCCAGCCATTGCTGGCGCACGCGATCGAACGGGTTGCACCGCAGGCCGGAACGCTGGCGATCAACGCCAATGGCGATCCCCAGCGCTTCGAAAGTTTCGGGCTGCCGGTGATCGGCGACACGGTTTTCGGATTTGCGGGCCCGCTCGCCGGCATCCTGGCCGGCATGGAATGGATTGCTGAGACAGACAGCCCGCATGTGGTGAGCATCGCCGGCGACACGCCGTTTTTCCCGACGGACATGGTGGACCGGATGCTGGAAGCCGCAGGCGCTGGTGAAACGATCGTGCTGGCAGCCTCGGCCGGCAGAATCCATCCTGTCTTCGGCTTGTGGCCGCTCGGCTTGCGCAGCGACCTGACGCGCTTCCTAGCCGACAACCGACGGGTCATGTCCTTCGCCGAGGCCGCGGGTTATGTTGTGGTGGATTTCCCTTTCGCCGCTGCTGGCGGCAGCAGTGTCGATCCGTTCTTCAACGTCAATACGGTCGACGACCTGACGGTGGCGGAGACGATCTGCCGGGAGTGGAAGCTGTGAGCAAGCGCATCTTCGGCGTCACCGGCTGGAAGAATTCCGGCAAGACCACACTCACCGAGCGTTTGGTGACGGAATTGACGCGGCGCGGCTGGAAGGTCTCGACCGTGAAGCACGCGCACCACGATTTCGATATCGACCAGCCGGGCACCGACAGTTTCCGCCATCGCGCCGCCGGTGCGACCGAAGTGGCGATCGTTTCGGACCGGCGCTGGGCGCTTATGCATGAATTGCGTGGCGATCAAGAGCCGACGCTGGACGCCATCCTGGAACAGATGTCGCCCTGCGACCTGGTGCTGGTCGAGGGTTACAAGCGCGAAGCGCATCCCAAGATCGAGGCGCGCCGGCTGGACGCCAAGGACCGGGCGCCGCTTTCGGCCGGCGATCCGGCAATCGTCGCGGTGGCCGCTGACCATCCGGTGGACGGCGAATCCGTGCCGGTTTTCAGGCTCGACGACGTGGCAGAAATCGCCACGTTCATCGAAAAGACGAGCGGCCTGAAACCAGCGCGGGGGTAGACCGCCACCTGCTTTCCCCAGGGGAATCCTGGTTTTTTCTTCTTTTGAATGCGTGGTTTTGCGATTGCTTTTTGTTGAAAAACAATGGGAATATCGTTTCAGCGGGTGACAAAACACCACGTCGCCCAAGGCTGCAGCAAGACTGGCCGCGGCTCGAGCCACAACAGAGAGGAACAACATGCGAATTTCCAAGCGTATCGCTCTGGCCGCCTCGGCCGCCGCGTTCGCCCTGTCGCTGGGCGCCGCCCACGCGCAGGAACTGACCCTTAAGATCGGCACCGAAGGCGCCTATCCGCCCTTCAACAACCTGACCGCGGACGGCAAGCTGGAAGGCTTCGACATCGATATCGCCAACGCGCTTTGCGACGAGATGAAGGCGAAGTGCGAATTCGTCACCCAGGATTGGGACGGCATCATCCCCGCGCTGCAGGCCGGCAAGTTCGACGCCATCATCGCCTCGATGTCGATCACCGACGAACGCAAGGAAAAGGTCGACTTCTCCGAGAAATACTACAACTCGCCATCCGCAATCATGGTGGCGAAGGACAGCACTATCACCGACGCCACCAAGGAAGCCCTTGCCGGCAAGAGCATCGGCGCGCAAGGCGGCGACCACGCATTTCAATTACGCCGAGAAAACTTTCACAGACAGCGAGGTGAAGGCCTATCCGACCGCGCAGGAATATCAGCTTGACATCGCCAATGGCCGCGTCGACGCCGCTGAGGACGACGTCGTCGTGCTGCAACAATTTCTGGACACGCCGGAAGGCACCTGCTGCAAGCTTCTTGGCATCCCGAAGCCGCAACCGGTGGAAATCTTCGGACCCGGCGCAGGCATAGCAGTCCGCAAAGGCGAAACCGCGCTTGCCGATAAGTTCAGCGCCGCCATCAAGGCTATCCGCGCCAACGGAAAGTACAAGGAAATCAACGACAAGTACTTCAAGTTCGACGTTTACGGCGACGAGTCTTCGTAAGATCGGCGATTTCGAAAAGGAACGGCGGGCAAAACCCGCCGTTCCCAGAAGGGGCGCAAAGCCCGCGGGAAATGGGGACATGATCTGATATGGATGCCTGGACCCTCTTGAGTTTCGGGCCGGAGGGATGGGGCGACGATATCGCCCGCGGCGTCCTGGTGACTGTTTCCCTGGCGCTGGCGACGTTGCCGATCGGGCTTTTCATCGGTTTTTTCGTCGCGATTGCGAAAACAGTCGCCCGAACCGTCGCTGCGTCTTGCCGGAAACATTTACACGACCATCTTTCGCGGCCTGCCTGAACTGCTGACCCTGTTTCTCGTCTACTTCGGCGTCCAGATCGGCCTGCAGCAGGTGATGCGCCTGTTCAACCCCGACGCCAGCATCGAGATCAACAGCTTCGTCGCCGGCATGGTGGCGCTGGCGGTGGTGCTCTCCTCCTACTCCAGCGAGGTGTTTCTCTCGGCTTTCCGCGCCATCCCGCAACGGCCAGTATGAAGGCGGCTACGCGGTGGGGCTCTCCAACGGCCAGACAATGCGGCTGGTCATTTTCCCGCAGCTGATCCGCATCGCGCTACCCGGCCTTTCCAATCTTGTGGCTGATCCTGCTCAAGGACACTGCCCTGGTCTCCGTCATAGGACTGGCCGACATCCTGCGGCAGACCGGCATAGCCGCTCGGGTGACCAAACAGGCATTCCTGTTCTTCGGCATCGCGTGCTTGATTTACCTGGTGCTTGCCATCCTTTCTTCCTTCGCCTTCTCAGCCATCGAACGCTGGGCCGGCAAAGCGGAGTTGCATCGTTGAGCGGCGCGGCAGGCAAGGTCGCCGCAGTAGACAGGCCACCGCCGGCAGCTCGCGGCTGGCCTCGGGCGCGTATCGTCGGCATAATTCTGGTCGGGCTGTGGGCGGCGCTCGGCATCGGCCTTGTCGCCTACATGATCTACGCCTGGAACCCGGAACTGTTTGCGCGCTATGCGCCGTCCTATCTTTCCGGTCTCGGGATAACGTTGAGCCTGGTCGGCATCTCCATCGTCATCGGCGCCATCCTGTCGGTGCCGATCGCCTATGCGCGCATGTCGAAGAACCGGCTGCTCAACGCGCTTTCATACGGCTACGTCTATTTTTTCCGCGGCACCCCGCTGATCGCGCAGACCTTCCTGATCTATTACGGGCTTGGCTCATTCCGGCCGCAGCTTGAGGCTGTCGGACTGTGGTGGTTCTTCCGCGAAGCCTTCAATTGCGGTGTTTTCGCCTTCTCGCTCAACACCGCCGCCTATCAGGCCGAAATCCTGCGCGGCGCCATCCAGAGCGTGGGGCGTGGACAGTGGGAGGGCGCGTCGGCACTTGGCCTTTCGAAAATGCAGACGCTGTGGAAGGTGATCCTGCCACAGGCGCTGATCGTGGCGCTCAGGCCCTACGGCAACGAGATCATCCTGATGATCAAGGGCTCGGCGATCGTCGCCATCATCACGGTCTACGATCTTATGGGCGAGACGCGACGCGCCTATTCCCGCAGCTTCGACTTCCAGACCTACATCTGGGCGGCGCTCATCTATCTCTCGATGGTGGAAATCCTGCGCAACGCCATCGAATGGATCGAGAAGACGATCACCGTCCACCTGAAACGTTGATCCAGTGACGCCCAAACCTTGACGCACGCTCCGGATGGCCTAGACCTTGCGGCAAACATGTCTGGCGTTCCTGAAGGGTTTTAAAGCATGGCGAAGGTGGCGTTCCTGGGTCTCGGCGTTATGGGCTATCCGATGGCCGGCCATCTGAAGAACAAGGGCGGCCACGATGTCACCGTCTACAACCGCACCCTTGCCAAGGCGCGAAAAATGGGTCGCCGAGCATGGCGGCGCGCTTGCCGAAACACCTGCCGCAGCAGCCGAGGACCAGGATTTCGTGTTCTGCTGCGTCGGCAATGACGACGACCTGCGCTCGGTCACGATCGGCGTGGACGGCGCCTTCGGCTCGATGAAGAAGGGCGCGATCTTCATCGACAACACCACCGCCTCAGCCGAAGTCGCACGCGAACTCGCTGCAGCCGGCGCGGAGCGTGGCATCGGCTTCCTCGACGCGCCGGTATCTGGCGGACAGGCAGGCGCCGAAAATGGCATGCTGACCGTGATGGTCGGCGGTGAGCAGGAAACGTTCGACAAGGCAAAGCCGGTGATCGACGCCTACGCCCGCATGGTCGGGCTGATGGGTCCGGCCGGCGCCGGCCAGTTGACCAAGATGATCAACCAGATCTGCATTGCCGGCCTCGTGCAGGGCCTTGCCGAGGGCATCCACTTCGGCAAGAAGGCTGGCCTCGATATCGAGAAGGTGATCGAGGTGATCTCCAAGGGCGCTGCCGGCTCCTGGCAGATGGAAAACCGCCACAAGACCATGAATGCCGGCAAATACGATTTCGGCTTCGCCGTCGACTGGATGCGCAAGGACCTCGGCATCTGCCTGGACGAGGCCGACCGCAACGGCGCAAAGCTGCCGGTTACCGCGCTCGTCGACCAATTCTACAAGGACGTGCAGACGATGGGCGGCAAACGCTGGGACACCTCCTCGCTGCTGGCCCGGCTCGAAAAGTAGCCCGCCCCGCGAATGGCGCTCTCACCATCCTCCGACGCCGCCGAGATCGTTGCGCATCTGCGTACCATCGGCTCTGAGGAAAACCGCCAGAGCATGCTGCGCTATGGCATCAGGATCGAACGCGCGCTGGGCATTTCGCATGGCGTCCAGCGGCACATCGCCAGGCAGATAAAGCGCAACCATGAGCGCGCTTTCGAGCTCTGGGACACCGGCATCATGGAGGCGCAGTTCATCGCTTCGGTGACTGCAGATCCCAAACGGTTCACCGCCGAAAACGCCAGGCAATGGGCTTCAAGTTTCGATTCCTGGGATATTGTCGACGGCGTTTCAGACTTGTTTGTCGACACCGACGCCTGGCGCGACCTGATCAGGGAATTTGCCGAGGACGAGCGCGAGTTCGTGCGGAGAACGGCTTTTGCGATGATGGCCTGGTCTGTCGTTCACAGGAAGAAGGAACCCGAGCAAACCTTTCTCGATTTCCTGCCGCTGATCGAGGCGCATGCCACCGACAACCGCAACTTCGTCAGGAAAGCCGTCAACTGGGCGCTGCGCCAGATCGGCAAGCGCTCGATGGCGTTGCATGCCCCTGCCCTGGCGCTCGCCGAAAAACTGGCTGCTTCCGAGGACAAGGCGGCGCGCTGGATCGGCAAGGACGCGGTCAGGGAACTCACCGATCCGAAGCAACTCGATCGGTTGGCCGCGAAAGCAAGGCAATGAAATAAGCCGTTGACCGCCAGACGCGGCGACCTCACCAGCTTGACGCAAGCGGCGCAGGGCGTTTTAGTTTCGACCTACAGCGCCGCGCGTCTTTTCGGACGCGCAAAGGTCGCTGTAGCACTCTGATTTTCTGCATAATTTTCTCCTTGATCGATTCCGATTTAAGGAATTATGCAGTGGCGGTGGAGAACGGCTGTTGCCCTATCGAGTGAAATTCCTGGTCTGTGCATTGGCAGCCGGCGTAGTGGCAACCAGCTCCATCGCAGACGCGCTTGCCGCGCAGAACATCTTCTGGCGCGACCTCAGGCCGGCTATCACAGCGCCTAAGGCTCCGGACATGTCGTCGCTTACCGCCCAGCCGGAGCATGACGGTTCGCTATCCTGGAACCTGCAGGACAAGGCGATATCGCTGACTGGCTACGCGTTCCCGGTCGATCGCGACGGCGACATGGTCTACGAATTCATGCTGCTGCCGCTGACGGGCATGTGCAGCCATGTGCCGCCGCCGGCGCCCAACCAGGTCGTCCTGGTGACGCCGGCAAAACCTTTCAAAATGCGCGAAGCCTACGAACCGGTGTCGGTAACAGGAAAGCTGCAGCCAGGCCTCGAAAAGACACAGCTGTTCATCCTCGACGGTGTGACGGTGATCGAATCCGGCTACAGCGTCGGCAAGGCCGAAGTAGCCAGGGCGGACGAAGTTCCCGACGCAGTCACGGCGCCGCAAGCGACGCCGTGGAAATTCCTCAACAGGAAGTAGGTGGGTTCTGGATCAGGCTGCCGAAGACGCCGTTTCCTTGTCAATCACCATGTAGTCGAGCGGGAGCTCGGTAGTGTATTTGATCTGCTCCATAGCGAAGGCTGACGACACGTCGCGAATCTCGATCTTGGCGATCAGGCGCTTGTAGAAGGCGTCGTAGGCTGCGATGTCCGGCACGACCACCCGCAGCAGGTAATCGACGTCGCCGCTCATGCGATAAAATTCAATGACTTCGGGGAAATCCTGAATGACCTCGGAGAACCGCCGCAGCCACTCGTGGCTGTGGGAATTGGTGCGGATCGAGACAAAAACAGTGACGCGTGTGTTGACCCGCTCAGGATCGAGGATGGCGACGCGGCGCTTGATGACGCCCTCTTCCTCAAGCTTCTGGATGCGTCGCCAGCATGGGGTGGTTGACAGGCCGACCTTCTTGGCGATGTCGGCGACGGCGAGGGTCGCATCCTCCTGCAGGAGGCGCAAAATTTTTCGGTCCAGGCGATCCATCGAAAGCTCCAGTAGAATGAAATGCTATTCTGTCCCCTGGAGCGATGCCCCGCAAGAAAGAAATTCTCAGGCAGCAATGCTAAGAGGGTACGGACTTTTTCCCAATGCCGGTCAGGCGATTGCGAATTTCCGTTTTAAGGAAAGGCAGCAATTCCATTTCAAACCATGGATTCCGCTTGAGCCAGCCGGTGTTGCGCCATGAGGGATGCGGCAGCGCGATAAATTTCGGCGCCGAAGTGGCGGAATAAACCTGCCGCCAGTTCTTCACCGTTTCGGTGAGAGAGGCGCTTCGGGCGGCGCCGATGTGCCAGGCCTGCGCGTAAAGGCCAATCGTCAAAACCAGGTCCACCTGCGGCATCAACGCCATCAATGGCGTTCGCCAGGCCGGCGCGCATTCGCGGCGCGGCGGCAGGTCGCCGCCCTTGCCGTCCTGGCCGGGAAAACAGAAGCCCATCGGTACGATGGCGAAAAGGTCGGGGTCATAGAACTCGTGGCTGGTGACCCCCAGCCAATCGCGCAGCCGATCCCCGGATGCATCGGTGAAAGGCATGCCGGTGACATGGACCTTGGTTCCCGGCGCCTGGCTGGCGATGAGGATGCGCGCCGTTGACGACGCGATGAGCACCGGCCGCGGTTCGTGCGGCAGCGGCTTGCCGAGCGGGCTGTCGCGGCAGATGCGGCAGGCGCGGATCCGTGCCGTCAGACGCTCTAGTTCCGGGGTCACATCAGCAACTCAGGCCGCAGCGCTCGGTCGCGCCCGCAACGCCGCATACCAGCGCGTTACGTTCGCGAGTTCCTCCGGCAACGGGATACGCGCCGGCTTCATAAAGTCGACGGCGATCATGCCGGTGATGTCGGCGATGGAAAAGGCGTCGCCGGCGGCGAACTCACGATCCGCCAGTTCCTTGTCCAGTATACGCAGAAATTCGATCGCCCTGGGTTTGTTTACCTCGCCCCACTCGGGCACCTGCGGAATCTCCCACTCCTTCATCGCCGGATGGATGTGGCGGAAAGCCTGGGCGACCGGAAGCATCAGGTTGAGTTCCATGCGGCGTTGCCACATCTCGACCAGCGCCTTGCCGAGCGCACCGATGCCCAACAGCGGCGGTTCGGGTTGCAACTCCTCGAAATAACGGCAGATCGCAACCGATTCCGTGATGACGGTGCCATCGTCCAACTCCAGCACCGGCAGCCGACGCAGTGGATTGCGCGACGCCACCGGTTCCTGCTTATGGCCGAGCGCCCCCATGTCGACCGGCACCAGGGGCACGGAAATGCCTTTTTCGGCTAGGAAGACGCGAACGCGGCGGGGATTGGGCGCCTTGCCCCCGTCGAAAAGTTTCATCACGCGCCTCCCTGTCGCCTCACAGAGTTACGAAAAGTGGAATATCTGGCGCAGCCAATTCCAGATCCTGCTGGTGAAATCGTGTTCACCTTCAACCATTCCGCCGTGGGTGTCGCGCCAGTCGCGCGGCGTTTCGAAGGAACCGGCCCAGAGACCGCGTTTTTCGCTCTGCGCCACGTTCTGCTCGTCGAAATAGTCGCCATAGGCGACGGCCCAGCCCTTCTCGACTTGTGTCCGGTTAAGCTCCGTTCCACCCGCTGAACAGGTGCCAAGCAAACGCCCGTAGCGGTCGCGCTCCCAGCCTGTACAGGACACCTGCTTGCCGCGTACCAGCATGTTCAGCGAATCGCGTGAACGGCGCCCGCAAGGATATATCGAGCCGGCTTTTTCACAGGTCTGGTTGAACTCCGGCGCATCGATACCGCGAAGGCGCACACGCTCGTTGCCGAGCGTCAGCGAATCGCCGTCATTGACAAGCGCGGCGGCCGTTGCGTGGCTCGCACCCACCCGATCGAGGCGTGACGCGACCACGATAAACAGCCCGAGAAACGCGGCGGTCAATCCATAATCGAGGAATTTTCGGAACGGGCTGCGCGGCGCGCCGCGGCGGTACCGTCCGGGCCAGGACCGGCTCATATGCTGAAGGGACCGTTAATCATTCGCAACTAGCCTGCAAGTGTATCGATACGCGCGAAAATAGAAACCCGCAATGCCGTACCAACCCTCGAACACGGCTGACAAATTTATTGTGGACCGCAGGAAAACGCATCGCAACAGCGATGTCTCCCGGGCGGTTCGCAAAACGCGCGACCGTCTTTCGCAGCAGGCAGGCAATCCGGCCTTCGACAGCGAGCTTTTGAAGCTGCACGCACGCGCCATAGTGCGCACAGCGACGGCGATCCCGCTTCTGGTGTTGTCGATCTCGGTCATCGGGCTGTTTTCGGGCATGGGCAACGAAATCCTGCTCTGGGCGCTGCTCACCCTCACCTGCTATGCTTGTCTCGCCTATTTCGCGCGGCGCGTCGACAGATCGGAATCCTCGGCAATCGAACCGAGACCGACCCGCGCCTATTTCCTGGCCGGACACTTCCTCAGCGGACTGGGCTGGGCCTATTTCGCGCAGCTGGGTTGCGACGATTGCTCGCTCGACCAGTTTTCGGTGTTCAAAGCCGTCATGCTACTCTTGGCGATTGCCGCCACCGCGCTGATCGGCTCGTCGCTGCGTCGCTCGCTCGTGGTCACTTTTGCCTTTCCGGTCGTCGTCTACGCCATCGCCGGCGCCCACCTGTGGATGCCGGTCGAGGCTGTTATGGCCGGCCTTCTGATGCTCGCCTTGCCCTTCTTCTCCCATGTCGCGGCCAACATGAATCGCGCTTCGGTGATGCTCATGTCGTTCCGGCGCGAGGTCGACGGCCTGATCGCCGAACTGGAGACGGCGAAGTCGATGTCGGACGAGGCCCGGCGCCGCGCCGAGGAAGCCAATCTCGCCAAATCGCGCTTCCTTGCCTCGATGAGCCACGAGTTGCGCACGCCGCTCAACGCCATTCTTGGCTTTTCGGAGGTGATGGCGAACGAAGTGCTGGGCTCAATGAACAACCAGACCTACCGCGATTATGCGCATGACATCCACGGTTCCGGCCAGCATCTGCTCGATGTCATCAATGAGATCCTCGACCTGTCGCGCATCGAAGCCGGCCGCTACCAGCTCAACGAAGAGCCGGTGACCGTGCTGAACACCGTCGAGGAGTGCTGCCGCCTGATGGAACTGAAAGCCCGCAACAAGGGCATCCGCATCGTAAAACAGTTCGAGAGCGTGCTGCCCCGACTTTTCGCCGACGAGCGTGCAGCGCGGCAGATAACGCTCAATCTTCTGTCGAATGCGGTGAAATTCACCGGCAGCGGCGGCGAAATCCTGGTGCGGGTCGGCTGGACGGCAGGCGGCGGCCAGTATGTCTCGGTTAAGGACAACGGTCCCGGTATTCCCGAGGACGAGATCCCAATCGTGCTGTCGGCGTTCGGGCAGGGTTCGATCGCCATCAAGAGCGCCGAACAGGGAACCGGTCTTGGCCTGCCGATCGTCCAGGGCCTGCTCGCCATGCTGGGCGGCGAGTTGCAGCTGCACTCGAGGTTGCGCGAAGGCACCGAGGCCATCGCCATCTTCCCGCCCTCGCGCGTGATGGAGGCTCTGCCCGCCGTGCCAACCGGCATGGCGATGCGTGGCGGGCGCCGCAAGTCAGCCTAGCGGATGGCTGCGGACATGCCTGACAGTGACAGCGCCGCCGCCTTTACGATGCCGGCGGCAAGGGCTGCTCCCGTGCCCTCGCCGTGATGCAGCTTGAGGTCGAGGATGGGGCGCAGGCCGAGCCGTTCGGCGGCGCGGACATGGCCGGGCTCGGCCGAAAGATGCGCCAGAACGCAATGGTCGAGTGCTGCCGGATTTGCTGCGTGAAGCACCGCTGCGGCAGCCGTCGTAGCGAAACCGTCGAGAACCACCGGCACGTTCTGCATGCGCGCCGCAAGAATGGCGCCGGCGATCGCCGCGAATTCACGGCCGCCGACGCGGCGCAGCGCTTCCAGCGGGTCTTTCAGGTGGTTTGCATGCAACGCCAGAGCGCGGTCGACGACCGCCGCCTTGCGCTCCACCATCGTGTTGTCGGCGCCGGAGCCGGACCCGACCCATTCGGCGCCGTTGCCGCCAAGCAGCGCCGCGAACAACGCCGCCGCAACGGTCGTATTGCCGACACCGAGATCGCCAATGCAAAGCAGATCGATGTTGCCGGCGACCGCCTCCATGCCGAACGCCATCGTGGCGGCGCAGCTGCGCTCATCGAGCGCTGAATCCTCGGTGATGTCGGCGGTGGGCAGGTCGAGCGCCAGGTCGAACACTTTCAGACCGAGATCCGAAGCGATGCAGAACTGGTTGATCGCAGCGCCACCAGCCGCGGTGAGTTCGACCATCTGGGCGGTGGTCGCGGTCGAGCGCGGCGAGATGTCGTGGCGGGCGATGCCGTGGTTGCCGGCAAAGATCGCCACCAGCGGCCGGCTGACCACCGGCGGCGCCTTGCCGGTCCATGCCGCCAGCCACTCGGCGATATCCTCCAGGCGCCCGAGCGAGCCCTTCGGCTTGCCGGTTCGCGCGTAAAGATCGCGGACCCGCGCCGCCGCTTCCTCGTTCGGCCCGTCGAGGCGGGCCAGCAGATTGCGAAAATCGTCGAATGGGAGGCCGCTTGTCATCTGCTGTCCACCTGTGCCGGCGCCTCGGCGCGGATAATTCAAACCATATTGTTGCGCATAGACGCGCTTGTCGCTGCACACAATCAGATAGGCTTGAAAATCGTGTGGCGCAGACGCGGCTTTTCCCGGCGGATTCGAGGGGGCTTGCATTGGCTTTGCCGCTGCACCATGTGGGATGAGCGAAAACGGGATCGCCATGACCGCTATCGAATCACCCTGCATCCTTGTCTGCTCCGTCGACATGAAGACCGGCTATTGTTTCGGGTGCGGCCGCACACGCGACGAGATCGCCGGCTGGATCGGCATGACGCCAGAAATGCGCCGCGAGGTGATGGCATCGCTGCCGGCGCGGCTGGAGACGGTCGAGCGCAAGCCGCGCCGGGAAACGCGCCGCACCCGCATGGCGCGCGAACGTGCCGGCTAGCGATGGGTCGGTCTCTCTGGATCATTATTGCGGTGCTGGGCGGCGGGCTGATCCTGCTGATCGTCAACGATTCCAGCGGCGAGACCTTCGGCATGAGCAACGATGCCTTCGGCCAGACGCTCTATCTCGGCGTATGGGGGGCCGTCGTGGCCGCCGGCATCCTGGGGTCGGGCATGCGTTTCGGCTACGTCGCCCGCAGCCTGGCGCTGTGGATGCTTTTGATCCTGGTGTTCATCGCCGGCTACCAGTATCGCTACGAATTGCAGGATTTCGCCAGCCGCGTCACCGCCGGGCTGGTTCCCGGCAGCCCGTTGTCTATCACCGACAGCGACGGCAACCATACCGTCATGCTGGACAAGCTTTCGAACGGCCATTTCGGCACGCGCGCCGTCATCAACGGCGCAGCTATAAACGTGCTGGTCGACACCGGCGCCACCTCGACAGTGCTGACTGCCGCTGACGCGCGGCGCGCCGGCTTCGACACCTCGAAGCTCAGCTTCACCATTTTGGTCTCGACGGCCAACGGCATGGCGCGCGCCGCGCAGGTGACCGCCGACGAGGTTTCCATCGGCGCCATTGTGCGCCGCCGCGTGCCGATGCTGGTTGCCGAAAGCAATGCACTCGACCAGACGCTGCTCGGCATGAACTTCATCGGCACGCTTTCCGGCTTCGACGTGCGCGGCGACAGGATGATCTTGCGCGATTAGTTGCCGATCCTGTCGGGCACACCAGGAGCCGCCAGTCCTGGCATTCCGCCAGCCGGCAGCGCCAGCGGAGCGTTGATGTCGCGGCGCTCGTAGATGTGGTCGACGATGCCCCAGTCGCGCGCCTCCTCGGCGCTCATGAAATAATCGCGGTCGAGCACCCTCTCGACTTCCTCGAGCGTCTGGCCGCAATGCCGGGCGTAAAGCTCGATCATCCGCCGCTTGGTCCTGGCGACGTTGTCGGCGTGTCGTGTTATGTCGGAAGCCTGACCCTGGAACCCGCCCAGCGGCTGGTGCAGCACCACGTCGGAATTTGGCAGCGCGATGCGGAGACCCGGCGTACCGGCCATCAACAGGAACGACGCCATTGAGCGCGCCGTGCCCATGCACACCGTCGAGATCGGGCTCGATATGTACTGCATCGTGTCGTAGATGGCGAAGCCACTGGTGACCACGCCGCCCGGCGAATTGATGTAGAGCGCGATTTCCTTCTTCGGGTTATCCGATTCCAGCGACAGCAGTTGCGCGCAGACCAGTGCCGAGACGTTGTCGTCGATAGGGCCGTTCAGGAAGATGATGCGCTCGCGCAGAAGACGCGAGAAGATGTCGAAGGACCGCTCGCCGCGGCTCGACTGCTCGATCACCATCGGGACAAGATTGTTCATCGGAATATCTCCTGGCTCGAACCGCTCATGCGGCGCGTCGCATCATGGTTGGACGGTTCGAATTGGCAGCCGACATCAGCACCGGCATGCCGATTTCGACGCGCGGCAGAACGCTGTGCACGATACGCAGATGCGTGCCGCCAGCTTCGGTGCGGGCCAGTTCGAAAGTGACGGTGGAATCGAGCAAATTGCGGCGCTGGTCTTCGTCGCGCCAGGAATAGCGGATCAGCCGTTGCGGCTCGATGTCGAGCACTTCGCATTCGACCTCACCGCCCTCGCTCGGCCTGCCGCTGAATGTGAAGCGCGCGCCCTGCTCCGGCTTGATATCGTTGGGCATCAACCATGCCGCGACGAGTTCCGGCACGGTGAGCGCCCGCCAGACCTTTTCGGGAGCCTCGGGAAGCTCGTATTCGAAGGCGATCTCCTGCTCTTGCGCGGGAGCCTTCACCGTCGTTTCAACGTCGGTCATTGGTCCATCTCCTTCAGAACATCCTTCAGCTTGTCGATCTTCGCCGGCCAGAAGCTGCGGTAGCGATCGACCCAGCCGGCCAGCGGCTGCAAACCCGTCGGGCTGATGGAATAGAAAGCGTGACGGCCCTCGCGCCGCTCCTCCACAAGCCCGGCCCTGCGCAAGGCGGCCAGATGCTGCGACACGGCCGGCTGCGAGATATCGAAACCCGACTTCAGCTCGCCAACGCTTTTCTCGCCCGTCGCCAGGCTCTCAAACACCGCGCGGCGTGTCGGATCGGCAAGCGCTCGAAAGATTTCCAATTCCATCATACCAAACATATAAGTGGATACTTATCCGATTCGCAAGCAGCAATCGTGCAGCCCGGGACTGACCGCAACGAGCCCGAAATCTATCCAGCAAAAGTCAGGCGGCGGCGCGAAGAGAAGACAGGTCGACCGTTGCGAAGGCGGCATGCAGGACTTCCGGTCCGGCGCCGGGCCGCGATGCGTCGGTCGAGAGTATCTGCCGGTAACGACGGGCCCCAGGCAGACCGTGGAACAGCCCCACCATATGGCGGGTGACATGGGCAAGCCGTCCGCCCTGCTCGATGTGCCGCGCCGCGTATGCGGCCATCGACTTCGATCACACCGGCAAAATCGACCGGCTCGGCCGGTTCGCCATAAAGGCGGGAATCGGCCTGCGCAAGGATGCCGGGCGTGTGGTAGGCAGCACGCCCGAGCATCGCGCCATCGGTGTGGCGAAAATGCGCAACTGCCTCATCAAGGGTTTGAATGCCGCCGTTTATCCCTATGAAGCGGTTTGGATTTTTATTCTTAAGCCGATAGACCCGATCGTAGTCGAGCGGCGGGATGTCGCGATTTTCCTTTGGCGATAGGCCTTCCAGCCAGGCCTTGCGCGCATGCACCCAGAGGGCATCCGCGCCCGCCGCGAAAACCTTGCCCGAAAGTTCGTCGAGCGCGACCTCGGGATCCTGGTCGTCGACGCCGATACGGCATTTGACGGTTACCGGGATTTTTGCCAACGACAGCCTTCATCGCCGCCACACCTTCGGCGACAAGGTCCGGCGTCTGCATCAGGCAGGCGCCGAACGTGCCGGACTGCACGCGGTCGGACGGGCAGCCGACGTTCAGATTGATCTCGTCATAGCCGAACGCCTCGCCGATGCGCGCGGCCTCGGCAAGCTTGGCCGGATCGGAGCCGCCAAGCTGCAACGCCACCGGATGCTCGGCGGCGTCGAAACCAAGCAGCCGCTCGCGGGCGCCATGGATGATGGCATCGGCCACTACCATCTCGGTGTAAAGCAGCGCACGCCGCGTGAGCTGGCGATGGAAGAACCGGCAATGGCGGTCGGTCCAGTCCATCATGGGCGCCACGGCCAGTCTATGATCTTGATTTTTCAGCATTTTTTCTTTAACATCAAATCGTTAGAACCTGCCGAGTGCACGCGAATTTACGCCAGAATACGACCCTTTTCGCCACGTTTCGATCTCTCAGTGCACACGGAGCGCACACGAAAAAATGGCCACCTACACTAAACTCTCGTCCGGTTCCTGGCGTGTCCAAGTCCGTCGCAAAGGTCGCTACGTCAGCGAGACCTTCCTGCGCCGAGACGACGCACGGCGCTGGGCAACCGAAACCGAGCGCCAAGTCGATCGCGGCGAGACGCCGACCAAGTCCCGCATAGCGCGCCTGAAAACCTTCGGCGAACTCATCGACCTTCATATCGACGACATGTGCGATGTAGGCAAGTCCCCTCGCCGCTCCAAGGCCGCAGCCCTCGATATGCTGCAAAGGCATCTTGGGAAGTGCAACATTTCTGCACTCGATCGCGAACGGCTCATTCGCTTCGGTCGGGATCGAGCCGCCCAAGGTGCCGGACCAATGACTCTCGGTATCGACATCGGCTTTGTAAAACTCATTCTGGCTCACGCCGCTGCGGTGCACGGACTGCCCGTCAAGTCGAACCGGTTGATCTCGCGCGTATCGCCCTAAAGAGGCTCGGCCTCATTGGGAAAGGAAATCAGCGTGACAGGCGGCCGACCCAGGATGAGCTCGACAGACTGATCGCTCACTTCGATTCAAATCCTCGTCAGATGGCGCCAGTTAGCCAGATCATACGTTTCGCCGTCGCAACCGCGATGCGCCAGGAGGAAATCTGCAAGGCACGTTGGTCCGATTTGGAAACTCGCACGCGGATGCTTCTCATCCGTGACCGGAAAGACCCGCGCAACAAGAGCGTCAACAATCAGCGCATACCGCTGTTCGCAGCGACCGGTTACGACGCGTGGACCATCATTGAGCAGCAGGCAATGCGCAGCAACGACGATGATCGAATTTTCCCATTCAATCACAGGTCAGTCGGCACCGCCTTCCGGCGAGGGTGCGGTGACCTGGGCATACACGACCTTCATTTTCATGACCTGCGGCACGAAGGAACGAGCCGCCTCTTCGAAGCTGGATTCTCGATTGAACAAGTGGCCCTGGTCACGGGGACAAGGATTGGAAGATGTTGCGGCGGCAGCGCGCGTTGCGGGGCTATTGCATTCCGCCTTCGCTAGCGATCCTGGTGCCGCTGCGGGTAGTCTGGGTTTCGCTTACTGTGCGGCCGAAAGAGCCGCCTCTCTCTTTCTCGGCTACCCAATTGCCTCCCTTTTCGCTGCAGCAGGTGATCACTTCATGAGAAACGTGTCGCTCTCGTATTGGTAGTTCTACGGGTGTTCAACAGGTTTCACCCGTCCTTATGATGGAACCATCAGCAAGGCGGTTGTAAGCAGACAAGGATACACCAGTTTTGTTGAAATCGATCCGACCGCAACTTCCCCGAGGCACAGTCACTAGATGTTCGCGCCGACCTATTTGGGCAGAAATTCCGTCGGACCGTTGCAATTCAACCTTTCTTGAGGGGGACACAAATGCGCGAATTGATGAGCGATGAACGCAAACTGGTCGTCGGCGGTGTCGACGAAACGCGGCTGGGCACGATCACTGTCAACGGAAACCGCGCGCCTGCAAAGCAGGGCGGCGATGGAGCGGGGCACAGCATATCGCCCAAGACGAACATCGATCCCACTACCGGTTTCGTCGTGCTTCCAGGCGGACAAGAGGGCAAGAAAGACAAACCGGGGTTTAAGAGCGCTACCCAGAAGTTCTTGGATACGGTAACACCTGATGAAGTTGAAGTAGGCATCCCCGCAGGTGTAAAAGTGAGATGGAAGCGCAAAGACTTCAAGCCTGGCGGACACCAGTAGAATATCTTGGCGGCTCGATGGCTAACAATGCTGGGCGGCTGGTTAGAGCTGTCGCCGGAGCCTTCGGCCTTGCCCGTCCCACGGACAGCCCGGAAACCCCTATTTGGATCTGCGTCGAGACCAACCAACTTTCACGTAACTCCGAAGGGCGCGTGTGCTTCAGGTGGCTCGAGAAAATCTATGGTAAGACTTTTAGTTGTACTTGTTATTGCTTTTTCAATTATTTATCTTAACTCGACAAATATCTGTCGGGCAGAAGGAGAGCAACTAAAAGAAAGTGGACGTTATGTCGAATTCTTCAAATCGGTCGCTTATCGATTTCAGCGGAACGGAGTTCGAAACCGTTGCAAGGTGGCCTTTGTCAACGGACGTCTGCATCTTTGGAAATCCCTCAAAATACACCAAGGACCGCTTGGATGATTTCTTTTCTGTCATAGTTATTAACACGATACTTAAATTCGTCCTGACATATGTTGGCACTGTCGAGCAGTGCCCTCCCGGCACCAGGCTATACGCAAGATTTCACTCTGGAGAAACTGATGTCCTTGAAACGCTAAAACTGGATCTAGCCGCGATCGCGAGAATCAAAGAGTATAAGAAGCCATTCTCGTCGTCAGAAGATAAATCCTCATCAATGAACAAGTATGGTTATGCAAAAATCGTTATTAATCATAACACCAATATTTTTGCGTATGCTGCAGTGAATCAATTTGATCGCAATGAAACAATTTATGACAGTTTTATTGCAAACAATGCGACACAGCAGGAGCTATTTCAGATAATAGTTTTATCAACTGATAAGGAAGTCGTAGATAGACCTGTTTCTATTATTGAAGAGCCTGTCCTCTATGTGGATGAAGTGGAAGGCGCAACCGAGGGAGACGTTGGCGTCGAGCCTCGATATAGGAAGCATCTCACGGAAACTTCACCCCAAAATCTCTGCCTTTACGACATTATGTTGCTTTTGACGCTGTATGGTCCTGGCGTTGATAGGTACAACCCCGAAAGCAAGCTCGGCCTATATGAGGATTACATCTCCAAGCACTTCAATTATCTCGTGGATCGAGCAAAAAAGATCATGGAGAACCCGGCCTACAACGAGCTTTTCATGAGAAAATGCTGAAGGCGGTGTTCAAGGTTGACCTCGTGCGTCCTGCGATCGTTGCGTCATGATCACCGTCTCGCATGGTTGACGGGTTGTCTTCCCCCCTTTTTCGTCGAGAGGTGTTCGCGCAGCGGCGCGCCAGTTGGCTCGGCCGACCGCAGTTGCTGCAGCCATTGTCAGTTCTCATTGTGAGCGGAATGGGCGTGATGGCCGTCGCGACGATTGCCGCATTCGTGGTTTTAGGCGAGTACACACGCCGGGTTCGCGTTGCTGGAACAATTATGCCGAGCGCCGGTGTTGCCCGGGTGTTTGCGCCACAGTCGGGCCGAGTGCTCGACATGGCGACAATTGACGGCACCACCGTTCGACAGGGCGATCTGCTCTACACGCTCGGCATGGACAGCACCACCGTGCTTGGGGAAACAGAAGCGGGTGTGATTGCGCAGCTGCGCGTCCAGCAAGCTGAATTGCTCGCAGAGATTAACCGGCGTGGCTCGCTGACTGCGATTGAAAAGGCTGAGCTTCTGGAACAGGAGCGGGCTCTGCTTCGCGAAATTGGCGAAGCCGACAAACAAATTGCGGATACGGGCGAATACGTCGATGTGCTCAAATCCCTGATGGAAAAACACCAGAAGCTTGCCGAGAAGGGCATCACGGTCCAGCGCGAATTCGAGATTCGCCAGCAGAACTTTATGCAGACAAGGGATGCCCTCGGCAGCTTGCGGCGACAACGAACGCAGCTCGATCAACGCATGATCGAAGTCAGGGCAAAACTGGAAAGCAGCGACGGCCGCAGCGCGTCGGCAATAAGCGAACTGCATAGGCGGATTGCCGAAATCGATGTTCAACTGACGCAAGGCGAGGCAAGGCGCGGAATTCAGGTAAGAGCCCCACGCGACGGTGCGGTAACAGGAATCCTGGTTCAGCAGGGTCAGCTCGTCGCCGCCGGTACGCCATTGCTTGCGATCGTGCCGTCCGATGGAAACCTGGAGATTCATTTCTCGGTCCCGAGCAGCGCCATCGGTTTCGTCAAGGTTGGCGCGAGGGTCCTGCTGCGCTACGCAGCATTTCCCTATCAGAGGTTTGGCCAACATCCGGGCACCGTCACGAAGATATCCCGGGTCACCATTCGTCCCGGCGAGGTCGAAGCAGCACCAGTCGCGTCTGGAGAACCTGCGGGTGCCGGTGGCCTTTACCGTGTAACCGTCCAGCCGGCAAAACGGCACGTGACAGCCTATGGCCAGCCCGAGCCGCTGCAGGCAGGCATGGCGGTAGAAGCCGATATTCTTCTCGACAGCTGGCCTCTGTGGAAATGGATTTTTGAACCTCTCTTCAGCCTGCACGGTCGCGTCTTGAGTGTCGGATAGGAGGGCTGCGCCACGCGCCTATCGTGGATGAGCCATTTCAGAGACAGCGGACTTCCAACGCTCCACGTATCCGCCCCAATCTTCCGGATCGAGGCGGCTGGTGGAATGTGACAACATGACAGGGAAGCCCTCCGGAGCGGCCAGAAGCGCGGCGCCGACGCTCGTCCCGGTAGCGGCGGCGGCGTCAGCCACTGCCGGCCGGCGTGTGGCGGCGGCAAGCATGCGCACAAATGCTGTATTTCTGGCGAAAGGCCCCTCGACGATCGTCGGCCCGTCGGCGCCGATCAGCTCTAGGCAAGTCGCTGTCATCAGCGCGAGGTAGAAGGAAACCGCGCCGGCGCGGTTTGCGTCGGCCTGCGGCTCGCCCGGAGCCCAATGTGCCTTCAGGGTACCGAAAGGACCCGATCCTTGCTGAACGGCGGGTAAGAGCATGACGCCGTTGCTCAGCACTTCCCGCAAATCAGCTTCCTCCCAATGCGTGGAGCGTCCGTTCATCAGCGTTTCAAATTCGCGCCCACCCATGAAACGGGCGGAGGGCACGGGATCGCCGAGCGCATTCACGTTGATGAGCGTATCGCGTGCGGGATCGAGGCTCACCGCCCTGCCCCCGACCGCCATCGACACCACCCAGGTGCCGGTAGACACGACCGCGAACGGTTTTGCGTGCGAGAGCAGGTGCGGCAGCAGCGACGCGTTGGAATCGTGGATGCCGCAATGGACCGGCGTGCCAGGCACTATCCCTGTTTTTTTGGCTATTTCAGGAAGAACGCAACCAAGCCTGTGACCAGCAGGACGAACCTTCGCCATCAGCGTACGCCAGCCCTGCCCGTCGACGAGCGGAGAGTAATCGCCTGCCGCGGGGCTCCAGAGATCGGTGTGGCAGCCTAGCGATGTTACTTCGTTGGCGAGCACGCCCGACAGGCGATGCGACCAGTACTGCGCATACATAACGATCGAGCCCACGCCGGTGAAAGCGCGCGGAAACGTCCTGGCCTGCCAAAATATCTGCGCCCCGACATTGAGCCCCGCAGGCAGACGCGGCGAGCCGGTTTCCTCGAACGATGGGCGAATCGCAGCGTATTCGGCGGCCAGTGTATCGGGGCCGGTGTGTTCGTAATCGAGCACGGGAAGCGCCAGGTTTCCCTGCCCATCGAGCAGCGCGGCGGTGGCGCCATGCGTTGTCACCGCAATCGCATCGACGGGGTGTTCGCGTTGGATCGCCGCGAGACCGTCGAGAATGAAGTCCCACAGCGCTTCAACGTCGAAATGCGGGTATGGCCCGTCGCGCAGCACCGAGTTCGGCCGCGTGCGCATTGCGATTTCCCGCATCTCTGCCAAATCGACCAATGCCACTTTGGCATTGGTCTTGCCAATGTCGATGACGGCGACGTGACGGGTCATTTCATATGGAAGACGGTTTCGAGCGGCACGGCCACCGGCTCGTTGTCCGGCTTCGTCTCCATGATGTCAGCCATGTAAGCCCACCAGCGCTTCATCACGGCATGGTTGGGCAGGTCATCCATCGTGTGGCCGTCACGCCGCCACAGCACGGCAAACAGCGTATTCGTCTCCGCGTCGAGATGGATGGAATAATCGGAAATGCCCGCATCCCTGAGCAGCGCCACGAGTTCCGGGAAAATCGCGTCGTGCCGCTTCCTGTATTCGGCCTTGCGACCAGGAAGTAGTTTCATCTTGAAGGCGTATTTCTCCATGGTTCACCGGATGGGCCGCACACGCACCTTGTCGACGATGCGCGGGATGGCGATGACGGCGATCAGCAGCGCGCCGATATAGACGCTGACCACCTGGCCGGGGATGTTGTTGAGCGACATGCCGAAGGTGACGAGGCCGAGCACCAGCACGGCAAGCACCACGCCGAGGATCGAGCCGACGCCGCCGGCGATCGAAACGCCGCCGAGGATGACCATGGTGACGATGTCGAGTTCCCAGCCGATGCCGATGTTGGAGCGCATCGAGCCGAGGCGCGCCGTGAGCAGCGCGCCGGCGAGGCCCGACAGCATCCCGGAGACAACGAAAAGCAGGAAGCGGAGCCGATCGACCGGAATGCCGGAGAAGCGCGCCGCGACCGGATTGGAGCCGATGGCGAAGAGCTGGCGGCCCAACGCCGTCTTGTGCAGAACGATGCCGAAGAGCACGGCAAGCACCAGGAAAATCAGGAAGGACAGCGGCACCGGCGGCACGAACAGCCAGGAGATGCCCGTCTCCTTCATCTTGATGAAATAGCTCTGGCCGAGATCGAGGAATTCCGGCGGATATTTCGTCTTCGCCTGGTCGCCGAGGATCACCTGCGTCAGCCCGCGAAACAGCGACATGGTGCCGATGGTGACGACGATGGAAGGCAGGCTGAACGCAGGTGACCAGCATGCCGTTGAAGGCGCCGCAGAGAAGACCGATGCCGATGCCGGTCGCAAACAGCGCCACGGACCGAAGCCCGGCTTCCGCCGCATAGCCGATGCCCATGGCGGCAAGTGCGACGATGGCGGCGACCGACAGGTCGATCTCGCGCACCAGGATCAGCAGCGCCATGGCGAGCGCGATGATGGCCTTTTCGGAAAAATTGAAGGTCGCGTCGGCGAGATTGAAGACATCGAGGAAGTAGGGCGAGACGATCGTGTTCACCGACGATCGTCAGCAACCAGCAGGATGACCAGGATGCACCTCCCAGCGCAACAGCACGTCGCGCAGGCGTCGCGGCGGCGCATCGAGAACGATGTAACGGTCCGTGGGAGGCGCAGGCGCGTTCATGCTCATACCCGCCTCAACCGCCGCGCTTCGGGCAGAATCAGCTTGTCCGGCCGGCGCTCGGCCCGCGCGTTGATGACGACGGCGGCGAGGATGACGGCGCCGGAAATGGCCATCTGCCAGAAGGGCGAGATCTGCATGACGGGCAGCGCGGTCATTACGATGCCGAGGAACAGCGCGCCGAGCAGCGTGCCGGCGACCGTGCCGACGCCGCCGCCGATCGACACGCCGCCGATGACGCAGGCGGCGATCACGGTCAGTTCATAGCCGCTGGCGATCTCGGAATAGGCAACGCCGTAGCGCGCCACCCAAAGATAGCCGCACAGGCCGGCGACCGCGCCCGAGATCGACATAGGCAAGCAGTTCCTGCCGGCGCTGGTCGATGCCGCAATAGCGCGCCGCGACCGGATTGCCGCCGACCGCGTAGAGGCCGCGGCCGGCACGGGTGTAGTTGAGGAATATCCAGAACAGCAGCGACACGGCAATCGCGATCCAAACCGGGCTGGTCAGGCCGAGGAAGACCTGCTTCGGAAAGGCCTGGAAGGCCACCCCCATCTCCGATGCATTCACCTGGTCGCCGCCGGCGATGATGATGATCATGCCGCGGAAGATCGCCAGCGTGCCGAGTGTCATGACAATGGGCGGAATGCCGAGAAAGGCAATCAGCGACCCGTTGATCATGCCGAGCACCAGGCCGCAGACAATGCCGGTGAGGATCATCAGGAGAAGCGGCATTTCGGGATAATACTGGCTGACGAGAGCGGCGAGCATGCCCGACAGCGCGAGATTGGCCGCGACCGACAGATCGATGCCGCGCGTCAGGATGACCACCATCTGCGCCAGCGCCATCATGAACAGCACCGACGTCTCGGTCAGCATGTCGCTGATGTTGTCCCAGCGTAGGAAAGCCGGCTGATAGGTGCTGATCGCAGCGATGCCTGCCAATGAGGATCGAGCGCCAGGATCAGCTCGCGATAGTTGAACAGGCGCCTTCATGCGGCCTCCTTGCGGCGCCGGTCGCGGCGCCCACGATGGCCTCGGCGCTCCATTTGCCGCGCTTGAAGTCATCGACGATCCGGCCCTCCTTCATGACCAGACGCGGTCGGCAAGGCCCATCACTTCCGGCAGTTCCGACGTGATCAGCACGACCGCAAGCCCCTCGCTCCGCCAGTTCGCCGATGAAGTCATGCACCGCGGCCTTGGAGCCGACATCGATGCCCTTGGTCGGTTCGTCGAGCACGATGACCTTCGGCCGCGTCGCCAGCCATTTGGCGATGACGACCTTCTGCTGGTTGCCGCCGGACAGCTCGGCAAGCCTCTGCTCCCAGTTTGCCGCCTTCACGGCAAGCCGCTTGCCCAAGCGCCGCGTTTCCGCCTGCTCGGACGAGCGCGACAGGAACAGGCCGCGCACATGTTTCGACAAGATTGGCGAGCGTCACGTTCTCGCGGATGCCAAGCGACAGGATCGCGCCCTGCTCCTGCCGGTCCTCCGGCACATAGGAAATGCCGGCCGCGATGGCATCGGACGGCGAGGCGATCGACAATGGCCTTGCCGTCCAGCGTAACGGTGCCGCGCGTCGTCGGCGTGATGCCGAACAGACCCTGCATGGCTTCGGTGCGGCCGGCGCCGACAAGGCCATAGAGCCCAAGAATTTCGCCCTTGCGCAGCTCGAAGGAAATATCGGCATATTCCGTCGCGTTCGACAGGCCTTCAACGGTCAGCACGACCTCGCCAATGGCAACGTCGCGCTTGGGAAAAACCTGATCGACGGGACGGCCGACCATCATGCGCACCAGTTGCGGCTCGGTAACTGAGGCTGATCGCCCCTTCGCCCACCTTCTCGCCGTCGCGCAGGCAAACGAAATCGTCGGCCACCCGGAAAATCTCATCGAACTTGTGGCGAGATGAACATGATCGCGCGGCCTTCGGCCTTCAATTGCGCGACGATGCGGAAAAGGTCGTCAATCTCGTTGGCCGACAGAGCGGCGGTCGGCTCATCCATGATGACGACCTGCGCCTCATGGCGACAGCGCGCGCGCGATTTCGACCAGGTGCTTCTGCGCGACCGAAAGCCGCTTCAGCTTGAATTCGGTCGGGATCGCGGCATCGATGCGTTTCAGAAGCGCGGCCGCGCTGGCGCATTTCGCGGCCAGTCGACAAACGTGCCGAGCCCGTCGGCATATGGCCCATGAAAATGTTCTCGGCCACGCTCAGTTCGTCGAACATCACCGTTTCCTGATGGATCGCGGCAATGCCGGCCGCCCAGGCATCGCGCGGCGAGGAGAACGATTTCGAGCTCGCCGCCGACGCGGATTTCGCCGTCGTCCGGACTGTAGATGCCGGTGAGAATTTTGACGATCGTGGATTTGCCCGCGCCGTTCTCGCCGACGAGCGCCGTCACGTGGCCGGGCGCAGCGAAAGGCTGACATCGTGCAACGCCCGGACGCCGGGAAAGATCTTGGAAACGCCGGAAAGGGTGAGAATGGGATCAGACACGGCAATCCGGCGAGATTCAGACGCTCGTTGCGGCCATGGCCGGAGAGCATCCGGCCATGACGATCGTGCTTCCAGGCGAAGTGATCAGAAGATTTTCGCGAATTCCTCGACGTTGGTCTTGTTGAACTCGAAGGGCTCGCCCATGACGGCACTCGCCGTCCTCGCCAACCGTCGTCTCGCCCTTCTTGCCCATCGAGAGCTTGGCGCCCTCGGCGGTGTCCGCGCCGTTCAGGATGTCGGCCATGATCTGCGTCGAGGAATAGCCATACTCGACCGGGTTCCAGATCGCGAAGGTATCGCAGGCGCCCTGCAGCACGTAGTCCTTCATTTCCGAAGGCAGGCCGAGCCCGGTGATGAAGACCTTGCCGATCAGGCCGCCGTCGACGATGGCCTTGGCGCCGGAACGGATGCCAATGGTGGTCGGCGAGATCACGCCCTTGAGATTGGGATAGCGCCTTCACCAGGCCCTGCATCTCGCGGTAGCTCTTGTCGTCCTGGTCGTCGCCATAGACGGTCGCCACCAGCGGCATGTCCTTGTATTCCGGCTTCTTCCATTCCTCCTTCATGGCTTCGATCCAGGAGTTCTGGTTGGTCATGGTGGAAGCCGCCGAAAGAATGGCAACCTCGCCCTTGCCGCCAAGCGTCTTGGCGATCATCTGCACCTGCTTGGCGCCGATCAGCGGCGTCGACGATGCGGACAGATGGACGATGCGGCCGGCCGGCGCGATGGCGCTGTCGAAGCTCATCACCTTGATGCCGCGCTCCATGGCCTTCTTGCCGACCGGCACGAGGGCATCGGCGTCATTGGCCGAAACGATGATGCCATCGACCTTCTGCGCGATCTGCGCGTCGATGACCGCGATCTGCTCTTCGGCAGTCGGCTTGGCGGAAGCCGTGTAGATGATCTCGATGCCGCCCAGTTCCTTGGCGGCTTCCTTGGCGCCGTTGGCGCAGGCGTCAAAATAGCTGTTGCCGAGATTCTTCACGATCATGGCGATGCGCTTGTCGGCGGCGCGCGCCGGCCGCGTCAGGATCGCTGGAGCGGCGGCGACGAACACCGTTCCGCCGGCAAGTTTCAAAAGAGTGCGACGCGTAGTCTTCATGGCAATTCACCTCCCAATCTTCTTTTCACTTCCCCAGGCCGGCGCTTGCCGGCCTAACCGCCCGCTGGCATTTTCCTGCCGCGGAAACGATCTGCTTTACCGTGATGGACTGCCTCCTCATGCATTCCGTCCTGGCATTCCTCCATGCGTCCGGCTCCTCAGCCCTGCCGGGCCTGTTTATCCTGCGTCGCCGACGCAGCCGCCGCAACGACCAATTTCACCCCTGCATCTTCCAGCATCTTCGCATCGCGATCCTCGATGCCGGCATCCGTTACCACCGTCGCGATGCGCGACAGACGGCACAGGATGAGGCTCGAGCGCTGCCGGAATTTCGATGAATTGATCAGCACGACCAATTCGTCGGCCTGGTCGATAAGCTTCTGCTCGGCCTGGATCAGAAGCGGGTCGCCTTCCATCAGGCCGAGCGGGCTGAGGCCCTGCGCGCCCATGAACATGCGCTTGGCGTAGAAGTTGCGCGTAACGTCATTCTCGAACGGCGAGAGGATGACATTCTGTTCGCGGTAGATGACGCCGCCAGAGAGCATCACGGTGTTCTTCGAATGCTTCAGCAGGTGATCGGCGATCGGGAACGAATTTGTGAAAATCGTCATCCGCCGGTTCGACAGGAAATGCACCATCTGGAAGGTTGTGGTGCCGCCATTGATGATAATCGGCTCGCCGTCCCGGCAGAGTTCGACCGCTTCCCTGGCGATGGCGCGCTTTTCCGCCTGATGCAGCGTTTCGTTGACGCTGAAGGGGCGGCCGGCAATGCCCATGAACTGGGGCGGCGTGATCGATTCAGCGCCACCGCGCACACGGCGCAGGCGCTTCTGCAGGTGGAGGGCAGCGATATCGCGCCGGATCGTAGCCTCGGAGAGTTCGTCAACTCGACCAGCTCCGCCACCGTCGCAACAGGTTTTTCCTGGACGGCAGACAGAATGATCCTGTGGCGCTCTTTCTCGTGCATCTCTCCTCCCAGCCTCGCAATCTAGGCGGCAGCTTTGCGCAATGTCAATCAAGTTCGATCAGGTTAATTCATTGTGCGATGCAATATGATTGCTCTTGATCGTTTCTGATTGACACTTTGGAATCGATCATGCGAGGCTTAACGCCAAAATACGTGCCGGCTTCGCCGCACACGGGAGGATGCCTGCCATGCCTGAAACGCGAACCGCTTCGCGCCTCTCCAATCTTTGGAATGATGGAAAAGCTGCCGCGATGACTGAAGCGGAGCGGCTGCTTTACCGTTCCAACCTGCTTGGCTCGGACAAGCGCATCACCAATTATGGCGGCGGCAATACGTCGACCAAGGCAATGGAAACCGACCCGCTGACCGGCGAGAGCGTCGAAGTGCTGTGGGTCAAGGGTTCGGGCGGCGACGTCGGCACGATCAAGCTCGACGGCTTCGCCACGCTTTACATGGAAAAGCTCGAAGCGCTGAAAAACCTCTACCGGGGCGTCGAGCACGAAGATGAGATGGTTGGCTATCTGCCGCATTGCACCTTCAACCTCAACCCGCGCGCCGCCTCGATCGACACGCCCCTGCACGCCTATGTGCCGAAGAAACATGTCGACCATATGCATCCGGACGCGGTGATCGCGATCGCTGCCTCGAAGAACAGCAAGGAGCTGACGCGGAAAATCTACGGCGATGAGATTGGCTGGCTGCCATGGAAACGACCGGGTTTCGAACTCGGCCTCTGGTTGGAAAAATTCGCCCGCGAGAATCCGGATGCGGTCGGCGTCGTGCTCGAAAGCCATGGTCTCTTCACATGGGCCGACACCGCCAGGGAATGCTACGAAACGACGGTCCGCATCATCAACCGCGCAATTGACTGGTTCGAAACCGAGACGCGCGGCAAGACTATTTTCGGCGGCGAGGCGGTGAAAGCGCTGCCAGCGGAAACACGCCGTGCGATCGCCTCCAAACTGATGCCGGCGATACGGGGGATGATCTCGGCCTCCGAACGCAAAGTCGGGCACTTCGACGACCAGGAAGCGGTGCTTGAGTTTGTCGGCTCGAAGGATGTTCGAAAACTCGCGGCCCTCGGCACCAGCTGTCCCGACCATTTCCTGCGCACCAAGATCAGCCCGCTGGTGATCGAGTTCGACCCCGCGCGACCCGACGTGGAAAAGACGCTTGCGGCGTTGCCCGACGCAATCGAGGCCTACCGGCGGGGCCATGCAGCCTACTACGAGCGGTGCAAGCTGCCGGATTTGCCGCAGATGCGCGACACCAACGCCGTCGTCTACCTCGTTCCAGGCGTTGGCATGATTACCTTCGCGAAAGACAAGGCGACCGCTCGCATCTCCGGCGAATTCTATGTCAACGCAATCAATGTGATGCGCGGCGCCTCGACGGTATCGAGCTACATGGGCCTGCCTGAAAGGGAAGCATTCGGCATCGAATACTGGCAGCTCGAAGAGGCAAAGCTGCAGAGGATGCCGAAGCCGAGACCGCTGGCCGGGCAGATCGCGCTGGTGACGGGAGGCGCGGGCGGCATTGGCAAGGCAAGCGCCAGCCGTCTGCTCGCCGACGGCGCCTGCGTGGTGCTCGCCGACATCGACGAGGCGGCGCTGAATGCTGCCACCGCAGAACTCACCAAAACCGGAGGCAGCGATTTCGTGCGCGCGGTAACGCTCGATGTCACCAACCAGGATGCAGTCGCCGCTGGCTTTGCCGCAGCGGCGGTGGAGTTCGGCGGCATCGACATTCTGGTTTCCAATGCCGGTCTTGCGTCGTCCGCCCCCATCGAGGAGACGACGCTCGCGCTCTGGAACAAGAACATGGACATCCTGTCGACGGGCTATTTCCTTGTCAGCCGCGAGGCGTTCAAGCTGTTCCGCGCGCAGGGGATCGGCGGCAAGGTGGTGTTCGTGGCGTCGAAGAACGGGCTAGCCGCATCGCCCAATGCCGCCGCCTACTGCACGGCGAAGGCCGCGGAAATCCACCTCGCACGCTGCCTGGCGCTGGAGGGTGCGCAAGCGCAGATCCGGGTCAACGTGGTCAACCCGGATGCGGTTTTGCGCGGTTCCAAGATCTGGACTGGAGAATGGAAGGAACAGCGCGCCGCCGCCTACAAATTGTCGACCGACGAACTGGAAGAACATTACCGCTCGCGCTCCATGCTGAAGCGGTCGGTATTTCCGGAGGACATCGCCGAGGCGGTCTATTTCTTCGCGTCGGAACTGTCGGCCAAGTCGACCGGCAACATCATCAACGTCGACGCAGGCAATGCGATGAGCTTTCCGCGCTGAACGGGCAGCGCGGCACCCGGACCGGGAGGAACCATGTCGGAGCAGTTGATTGCCGCTGAGATCGTCGGAAGCGAGAACGCATCGCGCGAAGCGGCCTTGAAGCGCGACTATGAGGTACTTGGCGAACAACTCTCCCGCCGGAATATCCATATCGACGACATCAGGAAAAAGGTCGCGGAATTCGGCGTCGCGATCCCCTCCTGGGGCGTGGGCACCGGCGGAACACGCTTCGCGCGCTTTCCAGGCGGCGGCGAGCCGCGCGACATCTTCGACAAGATAGAAGACTGCGCGGTGATCGCGCAGCTGACGCAGGCGACGCCGACTGTTTCGCTGCACATCCCCTGGGACAAGGCCGACCCGAAACGTCTCAAGCAGGCGGCGTCGCGCTTCGGCCTGCGCTTCGACGCGATGAATTCCAACACTTTCTCGGACGCCCGGGATCAGAAGCTCTCCTACAAATACGGCTCGCTGAGCCACGCCGACGCCGCCGTGCGCAAGCAGGCGATCGAGCACAACATCGAATGCATCGAGATCGGCAAGACGCTCGGGTCCAAGGCGCTGACGGTGTGGATCGGCGACGGATCGAACTTTCCCGGTCAGGTCAATTTCGCCAAAGCTTTTCGCCGCTATCTCGACGCCATGCAGGAGATTTACGCTGAACTGCCGGACGACTGGCGGCTTTTCACCGAACACAAGATGTATGAGCCGGCCTTCTACTCGACGGTCGTGCAGGATTGGGGCACAAACTACCTGATCGCGCATGAGCTTGGCCCGAAGGCCTTTTGCCTGGTCGACCTCGGCCACCATGCGCCCAACGTCAACATCGAAATGATCGTCTCCCGCTTGATCCAGTTCGGCAAGCTCGGCGGCTTCCATTTCAATGATTCGAAGTATGGCGACGACGATCTCGACGCCGGTTCGATCGACCCGTACCGTCTCTTCCTTGTTTTCAACGAACTGGTCGACGCCGAGCTTTCGGGCTTCAAGGGGTTCGACCCAGCCCACATGCTCGACCAAAGCCACAACGTCACCGATCCGATCGAAAGCCTGATGTTGTCGGCGGTCGAATTGCAGCGCGCCTATGCGCAGGCGCTGCTGGTCGATCGCAAGGCATTGCAGAACTATCAGGATTCGAACGACGCATTGATGGCGACGCAGACGCTTAAGGCCGCCTACCGCACCGATGTGGAGCCGATACTGGCCATGGCGCGCTTCGAAAAGGGTGGCGCCATCGATCCCGTGTCAGTCTATCGCGCGGCGGGTTACCGCGCCAAAGTCTCGGCCGAGCGGCCCGCTGTCGCCTCGGCGGGCGGCGGGATTGTTTGATCCGAGCGATGTAGGCAATTTCGACCCGACTCGCTGAAGGCGCCAGCGTTCCAGAATTTAAGTTCGCGTAGGCCGGGCCGGTTACGAAGTAGCCGGGGTGGTCGAGGAACTACCTTCTTCCTGCTTTTCCGCCGCGAGGCGCTCTTCCTCGCGTTTGCGTTCGACCATGCGGGCCGTCCAGATGGAAATCTCGTAGAGCAGGATGGTGGGGATGGCGAGGCCAATCTGGCTGACCGGATCGGGCGGCGTAAGCACCGCGGCGACGATGAAGGCAATGACGATCGCCCATTTGCGCTTATCCTTGAGCCCTTGCGAGGTCACAAGCCCGACGCGCGCCATCAGGGTCGTCACGACCGGCAGCTGGAAGACAAGGCCGAACGAGAAGATCAGCGTCATGATGAGGCTGAGATATTCCGAGACCTTCGGCAAAAGCGAGATCTGCACGTCGCTGGCCGGGCCGGTCTGCTGCATGGCGAGGAAGAACCACATCACCATCGGCGTGAAGAAGAAATAGACCAGCGAAGCGCCCATCAGGAACAGGACCGGCGACGCGATGAGGAAGGGCAGGAAGGCGGCACGCTCGTTCTTGTAGAGGCCGGGCGCAACAAACTTGTAGAGCTGCGCGGCGATCAGTGGAAAGGCGATGACCAAGCCGCCGAACATCGCCAGCTTCACCTGGGTGAAGAAGAACTCCTGCGGCGCAGTATAGATCAACTCGACCTTCTGGTTGGCGAGGCCTGCCCAGTGGACTGCCCATTTGAATGGAATGACCAGCACGTTGAACAGCTGCTTGGCGAAATAGAAGCAGACCAGGAAAGCAACGAAAAAGCCGCCGAGCGCCCATATCAGCCGCGTACGCAGTTCGATCAGATGCTCGATCAGCGGCGCCGAGGATTTTTCGATTTCGTCGTCTTCGGCACTCACGAGGCGGTTCCCGCTTTCTTTTTCCCGGCTGTCCCCGGCTTGAGGGCACCCTTGGCCGCCGGCTTTGCGGGCGCTGATTTCGCAGCCCGCTTGGCGGTTGTCACCTTCGCCGCTGGCTTGGGTTTTATGGCCGCGGGCTTCGCCGCGGCCTTTGCCTTGAGCGCAGCGGTGGCTTTCGCTGGTTCGCTATTCACTGCCGCGGGCGCCGGATCGGACATGACCGGAAACAACGGCGCTGCGGAGGGCATCGCCGTCGGGCCGGCAACCACCGATGCGGTTGCGCCATTGACAGCCGATGCGGTCGCGTTCGGCATCTCGGTGGCGCCGTTCTTCAACGGCTCTGCCGGATGAACGGCGGACGCTGCCGGATCGGCTGCAGGAGCACTGGGCTGCTTCAGTGAATCGAGGCCCGCCCGTACGTCCTGTGCTGCCTTTTCGAACGGATTGAGCTGCTTCCTGATCTCGTTGCGCGGATCGAGGCTGCGCAACTCGTCGACCGATTTCTTGACGTCGTCCAGTTCGGCTTCCTTGAGCGCCTCGTTGAACTGCTTCTGGAAATCGCCGGCCATCGATCTGAGTTTAGCCGTCGTCTTGCCGAAGGTCCGCAGCATGCGCGGCAAGTCCTTCGGTCCGACGACAACGATCATCACGATCGCGATGACCAGCATTTCGGTCCAGCCGATATCAAACATTCGTTTCGTTCCGGCTCAGAGCGGCGGGATCACCAGGATCCGGCAAAAATCAGGACTTTGTCGCCTTTTGCTTCGCCGTATCGATGCTTTCATCGCTACGGTGCTCGACGGTTTTGGCGTTTTCAGCCTCTTCCTCGTCCGACATGCCCTTCTTGAAGCTCTTGATGCCCTTGGCCATGTCGCCCATCAGCTCAGGAATCTTGCCGCGCCCGAACAGCAACAGCACGACCACAAGCACGATGAGCCAGTGCCAGATTGAAAAGGAACCCATTATTCTGTCTCTCTTTCGACCGTTTCCCTAAGTGCCGAGCTTCGCCGGTGCTCCCAGCCTGAATCCCGACACACCAATTTGTGGTTTATGCGCTTTCGGTCTGTCTTTCAAACACAAGCACATCAGACTTCCGAAGCGACAGGTAAATATCTCGTGCGCCGGCGGACAAAGCGCCGCACCTTACCCGCGCCCTGACCGAAGTCTCGGAACCCTGTACAGCGAGATCGAGCAGTTCGACAACACCCAGATATCTGCGCGACAGCACACGTGCGGCAACCTCGCCTTCCGTTTCGCTGACGTCGAAGCCCGACATACGCACAGCGACCGTCGCCATGGCGCCTTCGCCGAGCCCGGGGGCAGCTATGCTGCCGAGCGGCGTTTCGGCCATACCGCTGCGGATCCTGGCATCGAAGACATTGAGTTCGGAGAAGAAACCAGCGGCGAACAGATCGGCCGGCCGTTGGTAGAGTTCCTCGGCCTTGCCGATCTGCACCAGCCGGCCGTTCTTCAGGAGCGCGATGCGGTCACCCATGCGCATTGCCTCTTCGGCATCATGGGTGACAACGATGGCGGTGGCGCGACTGTGACGCAGGATATCAAGCGTTTCGGCGCGCACACTATCCTTCAGCCGCGAATCCAGCCCGGAAAACGGTTCATCCATCAAAAGCACCGAGGGCCGCGGCGCCAGCGCACGGGCGAGCGCAACACGCTGCTGCTCGCCGCCGGAGAGCACATGCGGATAGGAGGACGCATAATGTTCGAGCCCGACCCTGGACAGGGCAATCATCGCCTCGCGCCGGGCCTCGTCGCGTGAGAGGGCGGTGAGGCCAAAACGCACATTGTCGAGGATGGTCAGGTGCGGAAACAGCGCAAAGTCCTGGAAAACCAGGCCGATCGAGCGCTGTTCAGGCGGCAGGAAAACCGACGGGCCTGCGATTTCGCGGTCGTTCATCAAAACGCGGCCGGTGGTCTGGCTTTCGATGCCCGCGGCGATCCGCAACAGCGTCGTCTTGCCGGAACCGGACGGGCCGAGCAGGCACAGCACTTCACCAGGCTCTGCCGACAGGCTGATTTCGCTCAGCGTCTCTGTATCCGGCCCGAATGCATGGCTGATGTTCTCGAACGACAGGCGCGCAGCGAAGGTGACGCCGGCGGTGACGCGCGATGCCGGATGCGTTTCCTGCCTTGCCAAGGGAAAACCTTCAGACGCTGAACAACTTTACCCGGTCAATCATCCTCGACGCGGGGTGTCAACAGGCCGAGTTCCTCTAGGTCGATATCGGTAAGCGGATCCTCGTCTTCCGTCAGGGCATCGGGATCGGAGGGCGGCACCGGCATCGAGAAGTTGGAAGGCATGCGCGTGGACAACAGACCTGCCCCCTTCAACTCTTCCATGCCTGGCAGATCGCGGATCTCCTCAAGCTGGAAATGATCGAGGAACTTTTCGGTGGTGCCGTAAGTGACCGGCCTTCCGGGCGTCTTGCGGCGGCCGCGCATCCTCACCCATTCGGTCTCCAGAAGCGTATCCAGCGTGCCCTTCGAGGTCTCGACACCGCGGATATCCTCGATCTCGGCACGGGTTACCGGCTGGTGATAGGCGATGATTGCCAGGACTTCGAGGGCAGCTCGGGAGAGTTTCTTCTGCTGCACCTGATCCCGGCTCATCAGGAAGGCAAGGTCACCGGCGGTGCGGAAAGCCCAGCCGTCGCCGACATGGACCAGATTGACGCCGCGCTTCTCGTAGATCTTCTGCAGTTCCAGCATGACCACCGGGATGCTGATGCCATCCGGAAGACGGCCGGCAAGCTGCTTTTCCGAAATAGGCTCGGCACTGGCAAAGACCAGCGCTTCCGCCATGCGGACGGCTTCGGCAAGGAACAGCCGTTCGGCGGGATTGTCGTCGCGCATGTCGCCGTCGGCCTCCTCTTCGATAGCGAAGGGGATCACCGCCGCGTTGCGGCTGTCGCTCATGCTGTCACCTCGACGGCTTTCGGCTTCTGCTGCCGGTTGCGCATGTAGAGCGGTGCGAACGCCTCGTGCTGGCGGATTTCGATCTGACCCTCGCGAACCATCTCCAACGAAGCCGCGAAGGAACTGGCAAGCGCCGTCGCGCGATCTTCCGGGCTGGAGAGATACTTGATCAGGAAGCTGTCGAGCGCGGTCCAATCCTTGAATTCGCCGATCATACGGCCGAGGACTTCGCGCGCCTGCTTCAAAGACCAGACGCCGCGCTTGGCGATCAAAACGTTGGTAATGGCCTGGCGCTGGCGCTGCGAGGCGTAGGCGGTCAGGAGGTCGTAGAGGCTCGCCGAATATTCGTTGCGCTTCTCGACGATAACCAATTCGGGCATGCCGCGTGCAAAGACGTCGCGACCGAGCCGGTTGCGGTTGAAAAGGCGGGCGGCGGCATCGCGCATCGCCTCCAGCCGCTTCAGCCGGAATTGCAGCACGGCGGCCAGTTCCTCGCCGCTTTCGCCCTCGTCGCCGGCCTGCTTGGGGATCAGGAGCTTGGATTTGAGATAGGCAAGCCAGGCGGCCATGACGAGGTAGTCGGCGGCGAGCTCCAGCCGCAGCGCCCGCGCCTTCTCGATGAAAATCAGATACTGCTCGGCCAGCGCCAAGATCGAAATGCGCGCCAGGTCGACTTTCTGGGTGCGCGCCAAATGCAGCAGGAGATCGAGCGGGCCTTCGAAGCCGGTGACATCGACGACAAGCGAGGGCTCGCTGACACCGCGTGAATCGTCATTCTCGGCCCAGAGACGATCCATGGGTGCGGCCTTCCCCGCTTTTTTGTCCTCTGTCTCCGCCACCTTGTCTCGTTTCACTCCATGCAGGTTATGCGACCGCCTCGAAATATTGTCCGAACTCGGCGCGCAATTCCGCCTCGTCCTTACCGTCATGGCCGCTGACCGAGGCGAGCGCCCGGTTGGCCCTTTCCAGCGCCTTGCCTTCCAGCGGCCTCGCCCGCGAGGCGACAGCGACCATTTCCTCCATAACGCCGTTGCAGTGAAGGACCAGATCGACGCCCGCCGCAAGGATCGAGGCGGCCTTTGTCTGGAAATCCCCAGAAAGTGCCTTCATGGAGGTGTCGTCGGACACCAGGAGCCCGTCGAAACCGATCTCGCCGCGGATGATTTCTTCCACGACCCTGCCCGATGTCGTGGCCGGATTGTGCGGGTCCACGGCGCTGAAAATCACATGCGCGGTCATCGCGATCGGCAGATGGTTGAGCGCCTGGAATGGGGCGAAATCATGCTTGCGCAGGTCCCTCAGAGGCGTCGTCACCGTCGGCAGTTCGAAATGCGTGTCGGCAAAAGCGCGGCCGTGCCCGGGAATGTGCTTCATCACCGGGATGACCCCGCCAGCCATCAGGCCTTCGGCGGACGCGCGCCCAAGCGCGGTCACGATGGAAGGATCCTTGCCGTAGGCCCGTGCGCCGATGACATCGTTGGCGCCCTCGATCGGAACGTCGAGCACGGGCAGGCAGTCGGCGGTGATGCCGTAGCGCGACAGGTCTAGAGCGTGGAGCCGGGCCAGCAACCAGGCAGCGCGCAGGCCAGCCTCCTCGTCGTCACGGTAGAGCGCGCCAAGCGCCCCGCCCGCCGGATAGTTCGGCGCCAGGGGCGGCCGCAGGCGCTGCACACGCCCGCCTTCCTGATCGATGAAGACCGGCGCGCCAGGACGGCCGACGCAGTCGCGCATCTCGGCGACGAGGTCGCGGATCTGCTCAGGCTCGGCGACATTGCGGGCAAACAGGATGAAGCCCCAGGGAGATTCGCCCCGGTAGAAGCTTTTTTCCTCACGAGAGAGCGATTTCCCGGCGCAGCCGAGGATGAGTGTCTGTGATTCGGTCATGCCTTAACTTTAGAGGTTTCGGCCGGCCGAGGGAATCCGCAGCGATGAACAGCCAAAAACCGTCGCTCTTTCGCGACTTTAAAGCGGTTCCGGTTTTTTCAGAACCGATAACTCGCTCCTAGCATTTGTTTTGCTGCATTTATGCGGACGCCAAATGTTTCCATTTGGCTGCAAAATGCTCTGGCTCAAAACGCGGAAGGGCGCAGCCAAGGCCGCGCCCTTCCAGATGAAATCCGACGTAAGCTTATTTCGAGACGAAGCAGTTGCCGCCAGCAGCCTTGTAGCTTTCGCAGAGCGAGATGGCGTCGTTGCGCGAACCGGCAGGTACGCGAACCCGCCAGAAGGTGCCCTTGCCGGCGATCTCGGCCTTGACGATGTTGACGCCCTTGTCGCCGATCACGCTGCCATAGCGGCGGGCGAGATCCTGATAGCTCGACTGGGCGGCGGCTTCGCTGGGCTGCGATGCGATCTGCATCGACCAGGAGCCTGCGGCAGCAGCGCCGGTGGTGGCAGCAACCTGCTGTGGCTTGACTTCGCCAACGACATCAACCGGCTGGTCCGCGGGACGCGATGGGGCGACCGGGCCGGAATCCGGCATTGCCGCCTGGGTTGCAGGCGCGACCGGCGCAGCGGCGGCTGTTTCAGCCGGCGCGGCGGGCGTCAGCGATCCAGTTGCGTCCGTCGCGATCGGATCGGCAAGGCTCTTTGACGGATCGGCAGGTTCAAGCGCGGAAGCCGTGGCCTGATCGGCCTGTGGCTCGGCGGCGACAGGCGCCGGTGCCTCGCTTGGAACCAGGGTGCCGTCGGCGCGGACGACCATCGTGCGGACACGGCGCGGCGCAACCGCTGCAACCTCGTTGTTCGCGGTGGGCGTCGTTGCCTCCGGCGCGAGACGGTCCTCGCCTTTCGGCGCCGCGGCGATCTCGGCGGCGACCGGATCCTGTGCGTCGACGGCCATTTCGTCGTCGCCCGTCAGCGGCGCGTCCTCGATGGCTGCTTCGCTGTCTTCGGCTGGCTGCGGCGCGGCGCGGGCTGCGACGTCAACCGGCTCTTCGGTTCCCGAAATCAGCTTTTCCTGCGTCGGGCCAGTCGCCTTGTCAGTCCCGTTCATGGTCTGGAAGACCTTGTTGTCCTGGTTCGGCACGTTGGTGCCGCCAGGATTTTCCGGTCGAACCTTAACCGGATCGGTGTCGGCGAGGACCACTGCGGGAGCATCAGAACCACCGCCGCCACCGAACAGGGCATAAGCGCCGACGCCGCCGATCAGAACCACGCCACCGACGATCGCCGCCATCATAAGGCCACGCCGGTTGCCGGAAGGCTGGCGCTCGGCGGCTTCATGATAGGCCGGGATCGCCATATCCTCGTTGAGTTCGGGATCGTAGGCGAGATCGTCGTCGTCCACGGCGCGATAAGCGCCCTCTGCCTGGCCGCCAGCCGATGTATGGCCGTTGGGATCGACGTGATGGTCATCGGCATAGGCGGCCTGCCGAGCCGGCTGGACAGGAGCATAGGCGGTAGACGCCAGCGGCCGCGGCAGCGTCATAATAGCCCTGCTCAGCGGGTGTCGGCTGCGGCTGGGACTGCGCATATTCGTGCTGGTAGGCCTGGCGTGGAACGTCCCGCACCGGCTCGGCAGCAGACTGCGCGACCGGCTGCGGGTTGAACGCGCTCGCCAGTTCGGCTTCGAAATCGTCGAAGTCGGTGGCCGGAGGCAGATCGTCCTCGAAAGTAAGGTCCGGAATATCGAGGTCGTCGGCAAGCGCCACCGCCGTCTCCGGCACATCGATGGTGTCGATGTCCGGTACGTTCACTGGTACGCGATTGGCGTAAGAACGGCTCTGATACTGATACTCGGTCGTCGACACTGAACGTCTCACTGACTTTGGGAGCTTCGCTCCGCGGTAGATCCTGGAAACGCATGCTGGCCGATGCCGGCGACCGGACAGGCTGCTGGGCAACCGGCGGGGTGTCCCGCACCATGGCGGCGAGCATCGCGAACGGATCTTCTTCCTCGGCCTCGACCGGCGCCTTCGGAGCCGACAGAGGCGCGAACGCGACCTTGGTCACCTGCGGTTGTTCCAAAATAACCGGTTGCTCAGCCGAGGCAGCCACGACCGGCTCGTCGTCCAGCACCAGGTCATCAAGACCGAGATCGATGTCATCCTCGAGCCCAGCAAGCTCGGCTTCAAGCTCCTGCTCGACAACAAACTCGCTCAGCGGGTCGTCTTCTTCCTGTCCGGACTCTTCCCAAGACATCGTCTCGGCGACGATTTCGGCGGGCGCTTCTGCGTAATCCGGAGTGGCATAAGCTGCCGGAGCTTCACCTGGAGCGTAAGCAGCCTGGGCGGTTGCGGCATAAGCTGCCGGCTGGACAGCCGCGTAAGAGGCCGGAGCATAGGCCGGCTGTTCTGCGGCATAGGCTGGCGCCTCGGCAGGCTGGTAGTCCGTGTCCGCGTCAAATTCGTCGTCGCGTTCATCGGCCATGAGCGGCTCATCGAAATACGGTTCGACATCTGCTTCAGCGGTTTCGTCCGCCGCCAGATATTCCGGCTCGGAGGACATCTCCTCGGCGACAGCCTCGGCAACCATTGGCTGCGGGTCCTCGTGGTCTGCAGACCAGTCGTCCATCGACACCGCCGGCTCATCGGCGGAGTATGCCGGTTCGTCTTGCACGGCGGCTGCCGCCATTGCCGGAGCGACAACCGGCGCCGCGGCGGACTTGCCCTTACCGAGCAACGCGCTCAATTCAGATTCGAGATCGTAATCATCCTCTGCCTCCCCGACGGCGGCTCGACGCATCGAAGGACTGCGACAGTTCGCTGGTCAGTCCGGTTTCGAAGTTCATGTCGATCGAGGCAAAATGCTCGTCGGCATGCGCCAGATCGCGAGCCGCGCCAAGTGGGATCAACGGCGCATCTTCGGCATCGTCGTCGGTCTGGGCCGCCTCAGCAATCGACTCGGGCACTTCAGCGGCGACAGCCACGAATTCAGATTCGGAAACCAGGTCGGGCTCGGTCAAAAACTCCGGCTCGACCGCAAGTTCCTGCATTTCCGGCTCGGCAGCTATCGGCTGCTCCGCGATGTCGGCCGTGAGGTGATCATTAAAATGCGCAGCGAAGGTCTCGCCGACCTCGTCGGCCAGACCATCTTCAACCGCTGCAGCATGCTCCTCGGCGACCCTGTTGTCGGCGTAAACCGTCTCGATTTCACCAGCCGCCAGGTCGTCTTGCGCCGCCTGAAACGGCGCAGGCTCTTCGGCTTCACTGTCAAATGCGGCTTCGAACTCGTCCGCAAGAACCTCGTCCTCGCGCACTGCGGCAGGGACAACCTCGGAAATCACGGGTTCGTCGGGGATTTCGCTGGCAAATGCAACGGCGTCCGCTTCGACCGCAACTGATTCGCTGACCGGCTCGCCGCCGAAGGCAGCGTCCAGTTCGTCGGCAAGCGCCTGATGGGCGGCCGCGGTGATGGCGGGATCCTGTTCGGGGGCAACCACATCGGCATCGAAGACAAAGTCGAAGTCGTCGACCGTCGTGTTGTCAACCGGCGCATTGTCCTGGTCGTGCGCCACCTGAGCGGCTGCATAAGACGTCACTTCAACGTCTTCTTCCAAACCGTCAAACTCGCCCATCAATTCCTTTTCGAGGTCGATCGAAAAATCGTCCTCCTGGGCGGCGAGCGCCGCAAGCTTTTCCATCGCTGGCGGCTGTCGCGGCGTAACCGGGACGCGCGGATCGAACCCCATGATGCGGGTCAGTTCAGCGAACGGATCATCTTCTGCGATTGGTTTCTCGGGGGCTTTTTTAAGCTGATTTCTGTCTGCCATGGTCTTTTCCGCACTCACACTCAGTCGGACGCCGGCGACGTCACTTGGGGTTGGCCCTACCAGCGCAATGTGGGCAAATGGTGACAGGCAATCCCGTGGTTTTCCTAGCGCATCTCCGTCGGAGCCTCGGCTCCGATCAACGCCAGGCCGGATGTCAAAACATCCGAAACGGCCTGCACCAGCCCTAGTCTGGCATGAGTCAATTGTGGGTCGTTAACCTTAACAAAACGTAAGTCCACATTATCGGTGCCACGATTCCAGTGTCCATGGAACGTGCTGGCCAAGTCATACAGGTAAAAAGCCAGCCTGTGTGGCTCATGTGCGAGCGCTGCACTTTCGATCAGCCGGGGATATTCAGCGAGCTTCTTGATAAGCGCGATCTCACCCTCGTCGGTCAGCCGGCCGGCAGCAGCCTTCAGCGACGCCCGGTCGAACGGCAGATCGCCGAGTTGTTCCCGCGCCTGCCGGAACACCGAATGGGTGCGTGCCGAGGCATACTGGACGTAGAACACCGGGTTGTCCTTCGACTGCTCGGTCACTTTGGCGAAATCGAAATCGAGGGGCGCGTCGTTCTTGCGGTAAAGCATCATGAAGCGGATGGGATCGCGCCCCACCTCCTCCACCACTTCGCGCAGCGTTACGAATTCGCCCGCGCGCTTCGACATGCGGACTGGCTCGCCGTCGCGGTAGAGCTTGACCAACTGGCAGATCAGGATGGTGAGCGATGCGGCGCCGCCCGACACGGCCTTGGCCAGCGCTTCCATACGCTTGATGTAGCCGCTGTGGTCGGCGCCCAGCACGAAGATCAGGTCGTTGAAGCCACGATCGAGCTTGTCCTTGATGTAGGCGACATCGGCGGCGAAATAGGTGTAGCTGCCGTCCGACTTGACCAGCGGCCTGTCGATGTCGTCGCCGACATCGGTGGAGCGGAACAGCGTCTGCTCGCGATCCTCCCAGTCGTCGTCCTTCTGGCCTTTCGGCGGCGGCAGCGTGCCCTTGTAGACGTGGCCCTTCAGGGTCAGGTCGGTGATCGCCGAACGGATCGCCTTGGCGTTGTCGGCGTGCAGCTTGCGCTCGGAGAAAAACACTTCGTGGTTGACATTGAGCAGCGCCAGATCCTCACGGATCATCGCCATCATGGCGTCGATGGTGCGATCGGCGATGAGGCCGAGTGCCTCGTCCTCCGGTTTCTGCAGGAGATCGCGGCCGAATTCCCTGGCCAGCGCCTGGCCGACCGGCACGAGATAATCACCGGGATAGAGGCCCGCCGGTATTTCGCCGATGTCGTCGCCCAGCGCCTCCCTGTAGCGCAGCAGCGCCGACCGGGCGAGGACGCCGATCTGCACGCCGGCGTCGTTGATGTAATATTCCTTGGTCACGTCGTGGCCGGAGAATGCCAGGATGTTGGCCAGCGCGTCACCGACGACGGCGCCACGGCAGTGACCGACATGCATCGGGCCCGTCGGGTTGGCCGAAACATATTCGACGTTGACCTTGCGGCCGGCCCCAATGTTCGAGCGGCCATAGTCGGTGGCTTCGTCAAGTATGCCGGCAAGGCGGGCCTGCCAGAAACCGTCGCTGAGCCTCAGATTGACGAAGCCCGGGCCGGCCACCTCCACGCCGACGACATCGGCGTCGCGCTTCAGTTCGGCAGCGATGCGCTCGGCAAGCGCGCGCGGATTCTCGCCCACCTGCTTGGCCAGGACCATCGCTGCGTTGATCGCCAGATCGCCATGCGATGCGTCGCGCGGCGGTTCGACGGCAATACGCGAAAGGTCGAGCGCACCGCCTTGTTTGGCTTTCAGTTCAAGCGTTTCTACGATCTTTTTGATCCGCTCGTTGAAATCGGCGAAAATATTCATCGGCAAGGTCCAGGAATTTCGGGGATGCGCCGGCAAAAAACAGCCGGAAAACTGGGTTCGCCCTAGCTCAAATCCGGCGTGTGGTCAAACAAGCGGCGGTGTTCCTTGAGGGCGTAGGTGTCGGTCATGCCGGCGAGGAAGTCGGCCACGTGGCGCGCCTTTATGCGGTCCTCGGCGCGGCCGAGGATTTCGCGCCAGCCTTCCGGCATGATCGCCGGGTCGGCGAAATAGGCGTCGAACAGGTCGCGAACCACCTGATCCGCATCGGCACGCACCCGCATCACTTCGTCGGCGCGGTAAAGGTTCTTGTAAAGAAACGCCTTCAGCGACTTTTCCGCAGCACCCATTTCCACGGAGAAGGTAACCATGGCCCGGCCCGCGGCATGTACATCGTCTGGGCTTTGCGGATCGATCTCGGCAATATTTGCCGTTGCTGTCGCGATGACGTCCTCGACCATGTGGGTGATCTGGCGGCGCATCAGCTCGTGTCCGGTGCGGACCGGATCGAGGGCCGGGTAGCGGTTGCGCACGCCTTTCAGGATTTCGCCCGACAGCGGCACCTCCTCCAGCATCTCCAGGCTGAGCAGCCCTGCCCGCAAACCGTCGTCGATATCATGGGTGTTGTAGGCGATGTCGTCGGCAATCGCCGCACACTGCGCCTCCAGGCTGGCGAAACGGTCGAGTTCAAGGTCGTGCAGGGTGGAATAATCGAGAATGGTCTTGGGCACCGGGCCTCTCAGCGGGGCTCCGCTGGCGTCGGTGAGCGGGCCGTTGTGCTTGACCAGGCCTTCCAGCGTTTCCCAGGTCAGGTTCAACCCGTCAAACTCGGCGTAGCGCTTCTCAAGGCTGGTCACGACACGCAACGACTGCGCGTTGTGGTCGAAGCCGCCCCACGCAGCCATCTTTTCGTTGAGCGCATCCTCGCCGGTGTGACCGAAAGGCGTGTGGCCGAAATCGTGGACCAGCGCCACCGCCTCGGCGAGATCCTCGTCGCAACGCAACGCACGCGCCAGCGCGCGGGCGATCTGTGCTACCTCGATGGTATGGGTGAGCCGGGTGCGATAGTGATCGCCTTCATGGGCGACAAACACCTGCGTCTTGTGCTTTAGCCGGCGAAACGCGGTCGAATGGATAATGCGGTCGCGGTCGCGCTGAAACGGCGTGCGGGTCGGGCTCTCGACTTCGTCGCAAAAGCGCCCGCGCGACTTCGCCGGATCGCAGGCATAGGCGGCCCGCGGCCGGTAGCCGAAGCCGATATCGCCGAGCTTTGCAGGTACCATCCGCTGATGCCGCCGGTTGACTTGCTCCTCGCCCGTTCATACCTATGGTGCAGTGACGAAAGCAAGGTGACGTCGATGGGCGCCGATGCCAAGACTGCCATGAAAGTGGAGATGACCGAAGCCGCCGCAAAGCGGATCGCCAAGATCGTCGCCGACGAACCTGGCAAGATCGCGCTGCGCATCTCGGTCGAAGGCGGCGGCTGCTCCGGATTTTCCTACAAGTTCGATCTGGTCGATGGCCGCAACGACGACGATGTAGCCATTGAAAAGGACGGCGCGACGCTGCTCGTCGATGACCTGTCCCTCGTCTACATGGGCGGCTCGGTGGTTGATTTCGTCGACGACCTGATGGGCCAGTCATTCCAGATCAAGAACCCCAACGCGGTTGCCGGCTGCGGCTGCGGCACCAGTTTTTCCATCTGACTCTTACCGACGTCCCTGCCCGTGCCAGACAGCTACGCGGCACCAGGCCGTATCCGACACTTCGGCCGGCATCGAAACATCGCCTCATGATGGCGCGGTAGAACGGCCTCATCGAAACACATGAGGACGCCCACGATGCCCGCCAGGACCAACCAGCCCACAGAACTTGCCTTGCTTCTTGTACTGGCGACGCTATGGGGTGCCTCCTACACCTTCATCAAGATCGGCGTGGAGACCATCCCGCCGCTGACGCTGATCGCCATGCGCACACTGATTGCGGGGTTCATTCTGCTGGGGGTGTTGCGCTGGCGCGGGCTGAAGCTGCCGAGCGATGCCGCGACATGGGGGAAATTCCTGTTCCAGGCCTGCCTGAACAGTGCGGTACCCTTCACGCTGATCGCCTGGGCCGAGCGTTCCATCGATGCCGGGCTGGCCGCCATCCTGAACTCGATGACGCCGATCTTCGCCTTCCTGCTTACCGTACTGGTAACCCGTCATGAAAAGGTGACGGCGCGAAAACTGTTCGGCGTGGTGGCGGGTATGGCTGGCGTCTGCCTGATCATCGGCGTGCAGGCGCTGAATGGTCTCGGCGACCAGTTGTGGGCGCAGCTCGCCGTCGTCGCGGCAACGGTCTGCTATGCCGCAGCCGCGATCTTCGGCAAAAGCTTTGGCGATTTTGACCCGATGGTGCCGGCTGCCGGTTCGCTGATTTCGGGCGCTGCGATCCTGCTGCCGCTCAGCCTTGTTATCGACCACCCCTGGACGCTGACGCCCTCAATGGACTCAATGCTGGCGCTCGTCGCGCTTTCGGTGTTTTCGACCGCGCTCGCCTTCGCCATCTATTTCCGGCTGCTTCGCACGCTGGGTTCGGTCGCCGCTACCGCGCAGGCCTATGTAAGGGTGCCTGTTGGCGTGGCGATCAGCGTCGTCTTCCTCGGCGAAGCGGTGACCACGACCGCCGGCATCGGGCTGGTGTGCGTCATCGCCGGCGTGGTCGCCATGACGATGCCGGCCCGCAAGCGCGCGACAATGGCAGCCTGATTTCATGCCAAATGCAGAAAGGGCAGCGTTTTCGCGGCCCTTTCCCTGTTTCAGGCGATCAGGCTTCGGCTGCCATCGCCGCTTCGCGCACTTCGGCCTCATCGACGCGCGTGCCATTGAAGAAGGCATTCAGCGCAACCGCCGAAACCGTCGCCAGCAGGATGCCGGATTCGACCAGCGGGTGGATGGCGTGCGGCAGCCACATCTTGAAGTCAGGCGCCACCAGCGGGATCATGCCAAGACCGACCGACACCGCGACAACGAACATGTTGTTGCGCTGCCCCTTGAAGTCGACATTGGACAGGATGCGGATGCCGGTCGCGGCGACCATGCCGAACATCACCAGTCCGGCGCCGCCAAGCACCACGGTCGGCAACGCCTCGACCAGCGCCCCCATCTTCGGCACCAGGCCGAAGATGACGAGGATGACACCGCCGGCGACGCAGACAAAGCGGCTCTTGATGCCGGTAACCCCGACCAGTCCGACATTCTGCGAGAAGCTGGTGTAGGGAAACGTGTTGAAGATGCCGCCGATGACCGTGCCCAGACCATCGGTTCTGAGGCCGGCCGACAGGCTTGCCTGCGTCATCCTGCGCCCGGTGAGATCGGAAAGCGCGAGGAACATTCCGGTCGACTCGATCAGCGTAACGATCATCACCAGCGTCATCGTGATAATCAGCACGGGATCGAAGATCGGCGTGCCGAAGTGGAACGGCGTGATGATGGCGAACCACTCGGCATTGGCGACCTTGTCGAAATGCATCATGCCGAGGCCGGCAGTCACCAGGCCACCGATGATGATGCCGAGCAAGACCGCGATGTTGGAGACAAAACCCTTGCCGAATTTGGCGATCAGCAGGATCGATCCCAGCACGACCGCCGACACCGCGATGTTGGACAGCGGCGCATAGGCAGCGTTCTCAAGCGTCGGCGCCAGCGCGAGCTTGGCCGGAATGGCCGGAATGGCAGAGCCGGCGGTTCCAGCCATCTCGGTTACATCCTTCAGCCACTCGGCATGTTCCGGCGCCACCAGCCGCGGTGCGGTCGGGCCGACCGGCGTGCCGAAAATCCAGTTGATGCCGACCCGCATCAGCGAGGCGCCGATCACCACGATGATGGTGCCTGTGACCACCGGAGGAAAGAACCGCAACATACGGCTGGCGAGCGGCGCGATGACGATGCCGATAAGGCCGGCGCCGATGATGGCGCCAAACAGGATGCGGGCGCCATCCGGACCTGGGTTGGCATTCGCAATGGCGACCATCGGGCCGACAGCGGCGAAAGTGACGCCCATCATCACCGGCAGCTTGATGCCGAACCATTGCGTGGCGCCGAACGATTGGATGATGGTGACGATGCCGCAGACAAAAAGATCGGCGGAAATCAGGAAGGCAACCTGTTCGGGGTCCAGCTTCAGGGCGCGGCCGACGATGAGCGGCACGGCGATGGCGCCGGCATACATGACGAGGACATGCTGGATGCCGAGCGCGGCAAGACGCGGTGCGGGCAGCACCTCGTCCACGGGATGCGTGGTTGATGACATAACGGTGTTCCCATTTATTTGCCGGCCGTTCCCTGGCCGGGTTCCCTTCCCTCGAAGGATGTTGCAGGATCGACCGGTCGCGTGGATTCCGCCACCCAAGAATTCCTTGAAATAGTTGCGTGATTTTAATGAAAATAGTGACCTGGAACATAAACGGCGTCAGGGCCCGCATCGGTAACCTGCTGCATTGGCTCACCGAAAGCGCGCCGGACATTGTCTGCCTGCAGGAGATCAAGTCGGCCGACGACCAGTTTCCCCGCATGGAAATCGAAGCGCTCGGCTATAATGTCGAGACGCTTGGCCAGAAAGGCTTCAACGGTGTCGCCATCCTGTCGAAGCTGCCGTTCGACGAGGTGAACCGAGGACTGCCGGGCGACGATGCCGATGACCATGCGCGATTCATCGAAGGCGTGTTTTCGACCGACAGGGGGGCGCTGCGCATCGTCTCGCTCTACCTGCCCAACGGTAATCCTGTCGGCACGGAAAAATTTCCCTACAAGCTCGGCTGGATGCAGCGGCTGGAGCGTTGGGCCGCCCAGCGGCTGGAACTCGAGGAGCCTCTGGTGCTGGCCGGCGATTACAACGTCATCCCCGAGCCGATCGACGCGCGGTTTCCGGAAAACTGGGTCAACGATGCGCTGTTCCAGCCGGAAACCCGCCAGGCCTTCCGGTGTCTGGAAAACCTCGGCTTCACCGAAGCCCTCCGTGCGACGACCGACGCGGCGGGCGTCTACACGTTCTGGGACTATCAGGCGGGCGCCTGGCAGAAGAACAACGGCATCCGCATCGACCACCTGATGCTGTCACCCGAAGCGGCCAACCGGCTGGCGTCGGCCTCGGTGGAAAAGCATGTACGCGCCTGGGAAAAGCCGTCCGACCACGTGCCGACGGCTATCGAGCTGTCGCTGCAGGCAGCCTGACGCCCAATCCCGCGACGATATCGATAGCGCGATCTGAGCAGGAAAGCCGAGGCCTGGCGTGGGCGGGCGTGGCCAATGAATTGCAAGGCAACAATCTTCTCTTCGCTCAAGCGATGGGCGGGAAGCCTCAAGCGAGACGTCGTTGCGCTCTGGCTGGCCGCCCGCGACCCCCGGGTGCCCTGGTATGCAAAGGCCGTAGCCGGCGCCGTAGCCGCCTATGCGCTGAGCCCGATCGATCTCATCCCGGACTTCATTCCGGTGATCGGCTATCTCGATGATCTAATCATCGTGCCGCTCGGCATTCTGTTTGCAATAAAACTCGTTCCAGCTGCACTGATGCAAGAATTTCGTGAGGAGGCTGTCCTGAGAGAGCTTCGTCCGGCAAGCCGAGCCGGGCTGATCTTCATCGCGACGGTCTGGGTGGTAACCGCCACGTGGCTGGTCTGGTTTTTCTGGCCAAGTCGCGGACGCTGGTAACCTCGCGATCCTGACGCCGATGCCGCGTGCAAGCAGTGAGCCGGCGTGTTATTGTCGGCTCATGAAGGCGTTGATCGGATCATGCCTGATTGCCCTTTCGGCCCTTGTTGCATCGCAAGCGCCGGCGAAAGCCGACTGTCAGTGCCGCGCCAACGGACGCGAATTCGAGCAGGGCCAGCTAGCCTGCCTGAAATTGCCGGACGGCATGCAGCTTGCCCGCTGCGGCATGGAGCTCAACAATTCGTCATGGAAGAAAGTGCAGGACGGCTGCCCCAGTGCATCCGCCGCTCCAGTTGATCGGTCGTGGCTTTCAGCGGCCACAACTGCCCTGGCCGGTCATCTCCAAACGGACAATCCAGAGAAGCCGATTGCCCGATAATTACTGCCCGAAGCCGAGCCGGTTTCCCCCGCCGCCATTGTCAGCCGCCGCATCGGCGCCATCACCTCCGTCGGCCTCAGGTCCCTTGGTGAGGATATCCTCGGCCAGCGCAATCGCCGTGCGGCGATCCGATTCGCCGGCCAGCGAAAACGCCTCTTCCTGCATAGAACGGATCCAGATGCGGTCGATCGGATTGGCGCGTTCAAGGGCCGCCGTCATCATGGCGAGGCCGCGCACCACCTTGCCTCTTTCGAAGAGGAGGTTGCCAAGCGTCGCCTGGGCGCCTGCGTGGCCCTTTTCGGCGGCGAGTTGGAACCAGCGGCCGGCCTGGCGCAGGCTAGCCTTAACGCCGCCCTCGCCCTTCAGGAACATGTTGCCCATTTCGAACTGGGCGACCGGGTTGCGGTAATTGGCGGCCGCCCGCATGTAGAATTCCTGGGCCGCGGCCGGATTGGCGCGGACTGGGCTGCCGGGAATGCCCTGCTTCAGATATCCACCCAGCGCAACCAGAGCATCTGACACGTAGCTCTCTTCGGGGCTGCCGGGCTCGACATCCTGCTGCGCGATCTCGTTGAAGAACTTGAAAGCCTCGTAGTCGTCACGAGTGACGCCATCACCTTCGGCATACATGCGGGCGAGCTTCCAGGTGGCCCCGATCTGACCGTTTTCGGCCGCATAGCGATAAGCCTCGACGGCCTGGTCCTTGTGGCCGTTCTTGTATGCGGAGAAGCCGAACTTGAACACCGCCCACGGACTGGAGCGCTTCGGCGCCTCGTCCTGCGCAAACGCACCTCCGGCACAGCCGAAGGTCGCGGCGGCGACGACAGCCGACAGGATCGCGGTCCTCATGGTTTCAAATGTCGGCATAGCAATGCGTTTCTTTCGCTCCACCGGGATGGGTCACCGCGCCATTGCGGGCCGGACCCACCGTTTGTGCATATTTCCAAAGCGCGCCCGACTGATAGTCGGTGGTGCGCGGCTTCCAGCCCTTTGCCCGGGCTTTGAGTTCTTCGTCGGACAGCGCAACGTTCAAGACGCCATTCACGGCATCGATGGTGATGACGTCGCCATCCCTCAACAATCCGATCGGACCGCCGACGGCTGCCTCCGGGCCGACGTGGCCGATACAGAAGCCGCGCGTGGCGCCCGAGAAGCGCCCGTCCGTTATCAGGGCGACCTTGCCGCCCATGCCCTGGCCATAGAGTGCCGCCGTCGTCGACAGCATCTCGCGCATGCCCGGGCCGCCCTTGGGACCCTCGTAGCGGATGACGAGGACTTCGCCCTCCTTGTAGTTGCGGCTGGACACCGCCTCGAAGCACTCTTCCTCGCTGTCGAAGCAACGCGCCGGGCCGGAAAACTTCAACACGGCCATACCCGCAACCTTCACGATCGCGCCTTCAGGGGCCAAATTCCCCTTCAGCCCAACAACTCCGCCAGTCACAGTGATCGGCTTGTCGGCCGGACGCACCACGTCTTGGCTGTCATTCCAGCGAACATGCTCCATGTTTTCGGCCAAAGTGCGACCCGTCACGGTGAGGCAATCGCCGTGCAAGTAGCCGTTTTCCAACATGGTTTTCATCAGAAGCGGAATGCCGCCAGCCTCGAACATGTCCTTCGCCACATATTTGCCACCCGGTTTCAGGTCGGCAATGTAAGGCGTCTTCGCAAAGATTTCGGCAACGTCGAAAAGATCGAACGAAATACCGGCTTCATGGGCGATTGCCGGCAGATGAAGTGCCGCATTGGTGGACCCGCCGGTTGCCGAAACGACGGCGGCCGCGTTTTCCAGCGATTTGCGGGTGACGATGTCGCGCGGCCGGATGTTTTTGGCGATCAGTTCCATCACCTTTTCGCCGGACGCGAAATTGAAGCGGTCACGCATCTCGTAGGGCGCCGGCGCACCGCAGGAATAAGGCAAGGCAAGGCCAATGGCTTCGGCCACCGTGGCCATGGTGTTGGCAGTGAATTGGGCGCCACAGGAGCCGGCCGACGGGCACGCAGCCTGCTCGATCTCCAAAAGCTCGGCATCGTCGATGGCGCCCACCGAATGCTGGCCGACCGCCTCGAACACGTCCTGCACGGTGATCTGGCGACCGCGATAGCTGCCTGGCAGGATCGAGCCGCCATAGATGAAGACGGCCGGCACGTTAAGCCGCACCATCGCCATCATCATGCCGGGCAGCGACTTGTCGCAGCCGGCAAGCCCGACGATGGCGTCGTAACAATGGCCACGCATGGTGAGTTCGATGGAATCGGCGATGACGTCGCGCGACACCAGCGACGACTTCATGCCCTGGTGCCCCATGGCGATACCGTCGGTGACGGTGATCGTACAGAATTCGCGCGGTGTGCCGTTGGCGGCCGCGACGCCCTTCTTGACCACCTGCGCTTGGCGCATCAACGAGATGTTGCAAGGAGCCGCCTCATTCCAGCAACTCGCCACCCCGACCAGCGGCTGGGCGATCTCAGCGGCCGACAATCCCATCGCATAGAGATAGGAGCGGTGCGGCGCGCGCGCCGGCCCCTCGGTCACATGCCGGCTGGGAAGCTTGGCCTTGTTGATTACCCTGGCGTCCATCGATGTCCTTGCCGCTGAGATCGCGGCGCCCTCATGCCGCGGTTCAAACTTTTACGCGCACAAGGACTGCCTCTCGGGTGCGCTCGGTTTATGGCGGGAAATAGGCAAATCAGGCGGCCAGAATATGTAGCCATTCGCATATCGAGACAGTGTTGCCGAATTGTCACAAATCGCTGAGAGGCAAATGCGAACCTGCGCGATCCGCCAGCTATAGCGCTGAACGCCGATCCCCTCCCGCAACAAGAAAAACCCGGCACGAGGCCGGGTTTTTCAAAGTCAGCGATGCTCGACGATCAGAACTTGACCTTGATAGAGCCGACAAGACGCCGACACAGGTCGTTGCCGAATTCGTAGGTGACCGCATTGCGCAGGGTGCCACCGCCGGTGATAGGTGCGCCGACCGCTGGTCCAGAAGACCGAGGGAACCGCCAAGGCGGATTTCAACGTTCTCGGTCGGCTTGATAGAGCGCGCCAGCCGCGAAGTTCCAGAGATCGGTCTGGTAGCCTGAGCGGTCGTCGATGTACCGCGATCCCACGTGACTGGAGAAAGCGCCGGAAACTGGTTCGTTGAAAGCGTGTCCGACACCGCCGGAAATCAGTCCAGCCATCACGATAGAGCGGATCGAAGCTGGTCGTAGTCGACGCCGTCCGGTCACCGGGCTTGTCACGCCGTTGATCGGGATGATGCCTGAGCTGGCTCCAGTCCTGCCACCTGATCGAACCGAAGGCCAGCCAGCCAGGCGCAATGCCGGACTGCACCTTCAATTCGACCAGCCTGCGGAATTTCGGTTGCCGCCGGTGACGGGATAGACGACCGAGAAACGCGCCTCGCGAAGGCCCAGTCGAACCGCCAGCGAACCCGGTCGTGTCGACCGTGCCAGTCAGATCATCGTAATCGTACTTCGGACTGTAGACCAGGCTGGCGCGGAACGCGATTTCCGGGATTTCGTAGGATGCGCCGACACGCCAGCCGACCGCCGTCGTCCGAGAGATTGAAGACGCCAATGCCGGGATTGCGAAACACGCTAGTGCCAGCGAAGTTGCGGACGTCTGCAGCGACCAGCGCTCCTGAAACGCATCAACTTCCTGATAGAACACGCCGCCGAGACGCGCGAACTGCCCTTGCCTGCCGGCATCTTGTAGGAGCAGGTAGCCCGTAGTCGTCGGTGTCGACCTTGAATTTCGATGTGTCGTCGGCGAGTAGGCGTTGTTGGGGCCATAGTTCGTGTCGGCGCCCTAGGGCTGCTGAATAAGTCGACCAGGCAGTCGACGCTCTCGCTCGAACACTTGGCCTTAATGCCAACACGCGGCACCGCATAGTCGTCGGTTTCCTTGACGCCTTGCCACCACCGCCGATGCCGTTGGCACCGATGCCGTCGCAGGTGGTCGCCACATTCTTCAGCTTGCGATCCGGCGTAACATAGGTACCTGCCGCCTCCGCCGCGAAACGCGACTGTCATCGAACAGCAGATCGATGTTGTACGCCACCGCGATCGAAACCGCCGGCATTTGCCGCGCCAACCATCGCCACGACCGCGCAGCTTGCCCCAAGCAGCGCCTTGAAAAGTTTGTTCATGAAAATCTCTCCCCGAATTCCGTAAACGTAAGCTAGAGCGAATTCACCCGTTGCGTGCAACAGTGATTTTGCGGATGAGAGGTTTCCAAAATCCGAAGCGGTGCGCGGACGGCGGCAAAGCCGCGCGAAGGCGGCCCACAAAACGGCGTTTTCGTGAACGTACCGGCGGAAATTTCGCAACAAAATCGGTCAAAGCCGCGCGAAAACCACCGCGTTTTTGGCCCTCTTCGGCCAATTGTTACATTAAGGCAACAATACGGCTTAAAATTGCAGCAGCCGCTGCATGTAACGCAGGGGAATGCCTATTCGAGGAGCAAGAAAGCCCGCCTTCCCTGAAGGAAAGCGGGCTTTGGACTCACCTTCGATTTACCGTCAATCGGCATTGCGCAGACGCGACAGCGCGGCCTGCAATTTGTCCTGCGCCTCCTGAAATTCGGTAAGCTTCTGGCGCTCCGCCGCCACCACATCTTCCTTGGCGTTGGCGACAAACTTCTCGTTCGAAAGCTTCTTCAGGATGCGGGCGATTTCCTCTGTGACCTTCGCCACTTCTTTCTGCAGGCGCTGCGCCTCGGCCTTCAGGTCGATCAGGCTGCCGAGCGGCAGGCAGACGGTCGCCTCGTTGACGACGATCTGCGCCGAGCCCTTGGGGGCAGCGGCAGCATGGGCGATGTCGCCGACACGCGCCAGGCGCTTGATCGCGGACTCATGCCGCACCAGCCGCTGACGCGTTGCCGCGTTGGCGCCCACCATCACCAGCGGCGCGATGGCCGCCGGTGGGACGTTCATCTCGGCACGAACGGAACGGATGCCGCTGACAAGATCGACCAGCCAGTTGATCTCCGCTGCCGCCTCGACGTCCTGGAAACTCGGCTGCGGCCATGCGGCATGGCAGATCAGAGTGGGGCGCTCACGCCCCTCGCCCGCCGTATGGGCCCACAGCTCCTCAGTCATGAATGGCATGAAGGGATGCAGGAGCTTGTAGATTTCGTCGAGCACAAAGGCCGCAACCGCCTGGCTTTCCACCTTGGCCGCCTCGTCATCGCCCATGAACACCGGCTTGAGCAGTTCCAGATACCAGTCGCAGAACAGGTTCCAGACGAAACGGTAGGCAGCACCTGCCGCATCGTTGAACCGGAACGCGGTAATGCCGTCGGTGATTTCCCGTGTCGCCCGCGTGAGTTCGGTCAGGATCCAGCGGTTGATCGTCAGCTTGGCGTCGCCGAGCCAGAGATCGTCGTTGCGGGCGACCCCGTTCATTTCGGCAAAGCGCGTGGCGTTCCACAGCTTGGTGCCGAAGTTTCTGTAACCGGCAATGCGCGCCGGATCCAGCTTCACGTCCCTGCCCTGGGCGGCCATGATCGACAACGTGAAACGCAGCGCGTCGGCGCCGTATTCGTCGATCAGGTCGAGCGGATCGATGACGTTGCCTTTCGACTTCGACATCTTGGCGCCGTTCTTGTCGCGCACCAGGGCATGCACATAGACGGTATGGAACGGCTCTTCGTCCATGAAATGCAGGCCCATCATCATCATGCGGGCGACCCAGAAGAAGATGATGTCGAAGCCGGTGACCAGAACGTCGGTCTGGTAATAGGTCTTCAGCTCCGGCGTATGGTCGGGCCAGCCGAGCGTCGAGAAAGGCCACAGCGCCGACGAGAACCATGTGTCGAGCACGTCCTCGTCGCGGGTGAGTATCTTGCCGGGTTCGTAGTTTTCCAGCTGGTCCTCGACCCAGGCCTTCCACGGTCCTTCCAGCGCGAGATAGTACTCAACGGCTGCACTGAGGGCTTCCTCCTCCGTCTTCTCGACGAAGATGCGCCCGTCGGGACCATACCAGGCCGGGATCTGATGCCCCCACCAGAGCTGGCGCGAAATGGTCCAGGGCTGGATATTCTCCATCCAGTCGAAATAGGTCTTTTCCCAGTTTTTCGGGACGAAGTTGGTACGCCCCTCGCGCACCGAGGCGATCGCCGGCTTGGCCAGTTCGGCAGCGTTGACATACCACTGGTCGGTGAGAAAGGGTTCGATCGGCACGCCGCCGCGGTCGCCATGCGGCACCGCATGCTTGTGAGGCTCGACCTTGTCGAGGAAACCGCCTGCTTCCATCATCTCGACGACACGTTTGCGCGCCGCGAAACGGTCCTGGCCGTGCAGCAGCGTCCAGCGTGTTTTCCAGTTCGGACGTGGAATCAAGACCTTCCAGGAAGTCCTCGTTATCCCTCAGGTTTAGTGCTGCCTCCGTGGTCATGATGTTGATGGCGCGCAGCTTGTGGCGCTTGCCGACATCGAAGTCGTTGAAATCATGCGCCGGTGTGATCTTGACCGCGCCAGTGCCCTTTTCAGGATCGGAATAGGCGTCGGCGACGATGCGGACCTTGCGGCCGACCAGCGGCAGGATGACGTTCTTGCCGATGAGGTGGCGATAGCGCTCGTCGTCGGGATGCACGGCGACACCGGTGTCGCCAAGCATGGTCTCCGGCCGCGTCGTGGCGACCGTGATGAAGGTTTTGGGGTTTGCAGAATCGAATTTCTGGCCTTCGATGGGATAGCGGAAGTGCCAAAGACTGCCATTGACCTCCAGCTGCTCGACCTCGATGTCGGAAATCGCGGTCTGCAGCTTGGGATCCCAGCTGACAAGACGCTTATCCTTGTAGATCAGCCCCTGCTTGTAGAGGGTGACGAAAACCTCGATCACCGCCCTGGACAGGCCCTCGTCCATGGTGAAGCGCTCGCGCGACCAGTCGCAGGAAGCGCCGAGCCGCTTCAGCTGGTTGAAGATCATACCGCCGGATTCGGCCTTCCACTCCCAGACCTTATCGATGAACTCCTCACGGCTGAGATCGCGGCGATGGATCTGCTTTTCCATAAGCTGGCGCTCGACCACCATCTGGGTGGCGATGCCGGCATGGTCCATGCCCGGCTGCCAAAGCACGTCCTTGCCGCGCATGCGCTCGAAGCGGACCATGATGTCCTGCAGCGTGTTGTTGAGCGCGTGGCCCATGTGCAGCGAGCCGGTAACGTTGGGCGGCGGGATGACGATGGCAAAGGGCTCGGCGCCGTCTGCGGCACCGGCGCCGGCGCGGAACGCGTCGGCATCCTCCCACAATTTGGCGATCTTCGGCTCGACGGCCTTGGCGTCGTAAGTCTTCTCAAGCATCGAAAAATGTCCGCAACTGTCGGGATACCGGTTGGCCGGTGTAAATCGGAAGGGTGGAGGCGAGTTCAACTCCGCACCTTCTAACACAAGCCAAGCGTTCCAGGTCGAACGATCGCGATCCTGTTTTCGGCGATGCTTCACGTTTCAGATGTAGATGCGGCGGTAGCCGGCCGACAGGCCGACCGACCATGAGACGGTTCAAATGAAAACGGCCTCCCGCGATGCAAACAGCACCGCTTGTGCTCGCAAATGACTGTCACGAAGGCGTTGTTGTTTGCTCGAGGCTGCTATGCGGCTCCGACACCCAGCCTAGATGCACAGCCTCTGTGCACGGCACGCCTCGATGACATGCGCCGGCGGCAGTGAAGACGCCACGGCCCGGCGCTCGGCGCGTTTGAACAGCAACCTCAACTCTTCCGGCTGCACGCGATCGCGCGCCATCACAAGCTGAACCATGGGATCGCTCAGAAGCTCGTCCAGTGTCTGGATACCGTCGGTCATCGTTTGCCTCCTCGAAGCTTTCGCCTGCTCCTTAGATAGTGATCAATCATGACCTGCCAATGATGGTTCGGCGGCTAACTCGTGACCTTCGGCATTTTTTCCGGCGAGCTTCGGGCCATGTCGTGCCGTCGCTGCATCAGGCCGGAGGTGGCGCTCCTTGATACTGTGGAAGACCGTCGTCCAAACTCACCCACGGCTGCTTTGAGGCGGTAAAAATATGCATCTCGGGTTCGAACAGCGACGGTTCGTCGAGCGAGCCGCAAGTGAGCCCGATAGTCCCGGCATTCTGCCGTCGCGAAAAAATCGTGGTGCCGCAAAGCGGGCAATAGCCGCGCTCCAGGTCGGCCGACGAATTGACGGTCGCTGCCGGCCCATCGAGGATCACGTCACCAATGCTGAACAGCACACGGGCATTGAATGCCGCGCCGATCGCCTTCTGGCAGAGCCGGCAATGGCAGACACGGCTGTTGATCGGCACCGCTTCGGCGCGATATCGCACCGTACCGCACAAGCATCCGCCTTCGTAAACCGCCACCAGCCATCTCCTTTCGACAATGGCTGAACGCTAGCCGCCCGGTCCTTTCGGTCAAACGAAAAGCTTTGATGGCCCCATCGACTGTCTTCATGCGTCAACGGAAGGCGTCGTGCGATGGCTGTCTAACCGTCGACCAGCGCGCCGCAGGAGATGTTCACCTCGGTCGAGGTCAATGTGCGCGCCTTGTCGGAAGCAACCCAGGCCGAGACGTTGCCGACATCGTCCAAGACGGCGGCGCGGCCGAGCTGCGTCCCGGCGACGATGCTTGCGATGATGGCTTCCTTGCCGCTGAATTCAGCCGGGATTGCGTCGACGATGCCGCCGGTACGCAACGTTACGACCCGGATGCCATGTTTTCCGAGTTCCAGCGCCCACTGCCGGCGCAGGCCTTCGATAGCGTCGAGGGCAACCTTGAAACCACCGAGGCCGGCCAGTGTCTGCGGTCCACCGCCGCCGAAATGCAGGATCACCCCGCTGCCTTCCTTTATCATGTGGCGCGCTGCAGCACGGGTGGTGAGAAACTGGGTGCGCATCGCGGTCTCGATCGGCCGCACGAAATCCGCCGCCGAAATCTCCATCAGCGGTTTCTGCACGTCGCCGTAGCCGATCACGTTCATCGAGATGTCGAGGCGCCCTGCCCTCTCGGCAACGCCGTCTGCGAAACGGTCAACCGCCGCCTCGTCCAACGCGTCGAGCACGGCCGTCTCGGCGATACCGCCGTCATTGCGGATACCTGTGGCGACCTTGTCCAGCTTTTTCGCCGTGCGCCCTGCCAGATAGACGCTGGCGCCTTCGCGCGCGAAGGCATGCGCCACCGCACCACCGATCGGTCCACCGGCGCCGTAGATCACCGCTATTTTCTTCTCAAGAAGCATGATCTTCCTCCATCCGACCATCGACGCGAAAGCCGGCTGCGCCATTTTACGGCACGGCCGGTTCGCTCAAACCGTTTTTCGTCAGATTGTCCGGGCAAGCTGTTCAAGCTGGTCCGCGCACATGCCCCAGCCTTCGTGAAAGCCCATCTTCACATGAGCCTCGCGGTCTTCGGCCGACCAATGCTTGACCACGGCAGTGTATCTGGTCTTGCCGACGCCAGCGTCCTCGAAGGTCAGTATGGCGGTCATGAAAGGCTTGCCGGAAGGCTCCCAGGCGCTGTTATAGGCGTCGGTGAAGACAAGCTTCTCGTTTGGCACGACTTCCAGATAGATGCCCGGATTGGGATATTCGTTGCCGTTCTCGTCCGCCATCACAACCAGGCTGGCGCCGCCAGCGCGCACATCGAGCTCGGCGTGCAGCGTCGTCCACGGTTTGGGGGCAAACCATTGTTTCAGAAGCTCGACTTCTGTCCAGGCGCGATAAACCTTTTCGCGCGGCGCATCGATGATGCGGGTCAAGACGAGATCGCGGCTAGTGCTGGAGGTGACGTCCATTTTTCTCTCCTCGATTGGCAGGTCCGCCCCAAGAACGAATGGACGTTTTGTGATCCGACATTTTTTTAATTTTTTCTTCGCGAAGGAACCGAGGTCGAAGCTGGCCGGCCTGGACGCGCAAAAGCGCCGGGAGCGACCCAACGCTTGATTCAACCTGGAAGCCCGACTCTGGAGACAGGTCGTCTCCGCCCGGTTCACCACAAATTCTTGCCGTCGATTTCGAAGACTTCGATGCTGCCGACGTCGAAATCATCGAACAGGCGCGCGTTGATGACGATCTGCGGGTTTTCGAAATTCGGCGCGCCGGTCGAAAAATCCGGCGTCTCGTTATAGGTGGAGCAGCCGCAGACGGCACAAAAATTGATCTTGCAGACCTTTGTGCGCCATTCGTAGCTCGACTTGGCGTTATCCGAGATGAAACGCACGTCGGTGGGCTTGTAATAGGCCCATAGCCCTCCGCGCTTCGAGCAAATGGAGCAGGTACACCGCGTCACCGTTTCCGGCACATAGGCCACCTCGAACTGTGTTGCCTTGCAGTGGCAGCTTCCCTTGATAATCATGTCTGTGCTCCGTGGCTCGATGCTCCGGAGCTATCACCGCCCTGCTGACAATCTACGTCAGCAGCCCATCATGGGCACGGATTGCCTGTCCGCTGGTGGACGGCGTCGACCGCCTTCTGCATCTCGTCGGTCCATGTCACATCGGCAGCCGACAGCGCCATTTCGAGCTGCGCAGATGCTGGTCGCGCCGATGATGCTGGACGTGACGAAGCGGCCGGCTCATCACAAAGGCGTTGGCGAACAGCGCCGGCTCCATGCCGAACGAGCGCGCCAGTTCGTTGTATTCGAGCTGCGCCTCGGCGGCATTCGGCGTCTCGTAGCGCTGGCCGCGGTTGAACAGCGTCGAGCGCGCGCCGGCCGGCCGCGCGCCATGGTCGTATTTGCCGGTGAGATAGCCCTGCGCCAGCGGCGAATAGGCGAGCAGGCTGACACTCCTCGCGATCGCAGATCTCGGCGAGGTTCACCTCGAAGCGTGCGGTTGACGAGATTGTAGGCGTTCTGCAGCGAGACCGGCGCGCGGGCCGACGCCCTTGTCGCTTTCGGCGACGAAGCGCATCACGCCCCACGAACTCTCGTTCGACAGGCCGAAATGGCGGATCTTGCCGGCCTTCACCAGTTCGTCGAACACGGCGATCGTCTCGGCGATCGGCGTCTCGTCGGCGTCGCGCGCGCGCCGGCCAGTTGCCGACCCGGGTCGGATTGGCGCCCCACGGCACCGGCCGTTCCGGGAAATGGATCTGGTAGAGATCGACATAGTCGGTCTGCAGCCGCTTCAGCGACTTGTCGATCGCGTCGAAAATGTCGGCGCGCACCAGCTTCGACGGACGGCCGCCGCGAAACCACGTGCATTGGCGGTGCGGCCGACGACCTTGATGGCGACGATGACCTTGTCGCGGTTGCTTCGCGCCTGCATCCAGTTGCCGATGTAGGTTTCGGTCCGCCCTTGCGTCTCGGGCTTGGGCGGGATCGGGTAGAGTTCGGCCGTGTCGAGGAAATTGACGCCGCGCTCGAAGGCGAGATCCATCTGCGCGTGCCCTCGGCCTCGGTGTTCTGCTGGCCCCAGGTCATGGTGCCCAGGCAGATCGCGGAAACATGGACAGGTCGGTGCGGCCGAGACGGCGCTTTTGCATGGCAAAATCTCTCCGGAACAGGAATGTGCTCAACCCCGGCGCAGCCGGAGGGGCTATGCCTTTTGGCTCAGGTCACCAGCGCGATAATGGAGGCGATGCAGAACCCCGCGGAGACGATGATCAGACCGCCGTAAATGCGCGGTCGGTCGAAAAGCACCGAAAAGCCTGAAAGCCAGCCAAAAAAACCACCACCCAGCGCCCACAGAAAGGCCGGCCGATCGCCCATCGACAACCCGGCTGCCATCAACCCGCCGACGATCAGCGCGCCAAAAACGATGATCACCGCAACGGCATATTTCTCGTAATTGTCTTCCATGTCTTCCTTCTCACGGGCGAGCTGTCCCACTCTGCCGGCGCAATCAATCTATCTCGGGATAGCGCGCGATAGCGACCGTCCCCAGCGGGACTAGAGAGGGCTTTGCCGCCGAAGTCAATTTTATGCCGGCGGCCGTTCACATCGTTTCGGCACAATCGACGGCATCGTTGCGCGGAAAACACACGCGGCCCTGCCGTTGACGGCACAACCGCAAAGGCTTGCCGTCATTCGTATGGAATCTTCAGTCAATACGAGCGCGGCGGTACGAACAGGCAGATCGTCCTGCTGTCGTTTTTGCCGGCAACCGAGCACCAGTGATATTCGCCGTCAGGCGAGTCACGCAGCCGTTTGTCGCGATAACCTACGACCTCTCCAGTGCCGGCTATAACATAACCTTCCGGACGCTCGCTGATCGACTTGGCGTTTACTTCCCGGCAGTCGTAGCCAGAACAACAGGAATAGGGATAGGTCCAGCCTTTCGGGGCGTCGTGGGCATTTGCCGGCGCTCCGATCAGGACTGCGAGTGTGGCAGCCGATGCAAATGAGGCCTTGAGGCCGAAGGGAAAAATTCCTGCGTAGAACATGTCATGTTCTCCAAGGTTTCCTCCCTGACTCTCGAATCTGCTCCCGCGTGGTTAATCGAGTGTAAATTTCTTGCACGGAGCCCTGCCAGCAATAAATGATTCGCTGGTTCTTTGCTCTATAGTATCGATCGAGAGCCGACCGATCTGTGCGCCAAGTCACAGCGACCCAAAAATCTTGCATCGACTTCGACAGTTGCGGCGTATCGAAAATGAAGAGGGTGGCTTAGGTCTGGCCGGGCCGATCCCAACCTTCACCCGGCGAGAAATCGTGCTCGCAAATGCGCCTGTTTGCCCGGGTAAGCGCACTGATCGCCGCCATTTCGGCCTCAGAAAGCGCAAAATCGAAGATCGCGGCGTTTTCGGCGAGGCGCTCCTTCCTGGTCGTGCGGGGAATGGCGACGACGCCGTCCTGCTGCACATGCCAGCGCAGCACTATCTGGCCCGGCGTCTTGCCGACGCGCGACGCCGAAGAAAGGACAGCCGGTTCATCGAGCAGTCCGCCACCGCGATAGAGCGGGCAATAGGAAACCATGGCGATGCCGGCGGCGCGGCAGGCGGCATGAACCTTCGTCTGGTCGAGGTAGGGATGATACTCGACCTGGTTTGCCACCAAAGGCGCCTCGGAAAGGGCAAGCGCCTCGCCAAGCAGTTTGGTCGGGAAGTTGGCGACGCCGATATGGCGGGTCAAGCCCCTCTCCCGCATGCGGTTCAACGCCTTGATGGTGCCTTCGAGCGGGATACGCGCGTTTGGCCAATGGATGAGCAGGAGGTCGACATGGTCGAGGCCGAGCCTTCGCAGGCTTCCTGCGGCCGACCGCTCGAAATCGGCGGGCGCCAGATCGGTATGCCACACTTTCGTGGTGAGGAAGATCTCGTCGCGTGGAACGAACGACGCCCTGATGCCGGCGCCCACCGCGGCCTCATTGTCATACATGCGCGCCGTATCGATGTGCCGGTATCCCACAGCCAGTGCGTGGTTCACGAGATCGCTGCACTCGTCGCCCTTTAACGTCCACGTACCGAGCCCGATCGCCGGGATCATCGCACCGTTTGCCGCCACTTCATGCATGTCTCACCTCCGCAAGCGGGATGCCATGGTTGGTGACGCTTGCGCTTCACCCAAAACCGGGCGACAGGAAGGCATGGATTCCGAACCAGCGTCAATGCAGCCCCGGCAGCGTATTCCCACTATCGACGTTGCCCGCGGCGTGGCGCTGGTGGCGATGGCGATCTACCACTTCACCTGGGACATGGAGTTCTTCGGCTATGCCGATGCCGGCCTTACCGCCGTCGGCGGCTGGCGGCTGTTTGCCCGCGGCATCGCCTCAAGTTTTCTGTTTCTGGTCGGCGTCGGTCTGTATCTTGGCCATGCGAGGGGTATCCGCTGGCCCGGTTTCCTGCGCCGGCTGGCGATGGTTGCTGGGGCTGCAATCGCGATTTCTATCGCAACCTACATCGCCATACCGGGCGGTTTCATCTTCTTCGGCATCCTGCACCAGATCGCGCTGGCGAGCCTGCTCGGGCTCTTGTTCCTGCGCCTGCCGACGATCGTCACGCTCCTGGCCGCGGTTGCGGTGATCGTCGCACCGTTTTATTTGCGGTCGGCCTTTTTTGATCATCCGGCCTGGTGGTGGGTTGGTCTGTCGACCATCAATCCCCGCTCGAACGACTATGTTCCGCTGTTTCCGTGGTTCGGCGCCGTGCTGCTGGGCATCGCTGCAGCAAAAGCGGGTGAAGCCGCGGGGCTGTTCCGTTGGCTCGCCGGCATCATACCGGGCCGATGGGCGCGGCCGTTGGACTATGCCGGCCGGCATAGCCTGGCCTTCTACCTGATCCACCAGCCGGTGCTCATCGGCTGCGTCTGGCTGTTCTCGCAAGCGGTCCCCCCACAGATCGAAACGCCGGAGGTGCAATTCCGCAACTCCTGCGAACGCGTCTGCGAACAGGAGCGTAACGAGGAGTATTGCGCCTACTATTGCGTTTGCATGCTGGACAGGCTCCAAAGCGAAAAGGCGCTCGACAGCGTATTCGCCGGCGATCAGAATAATGTGCTGAAGACGCAGGTTCAGAGTATCGCAGCCGCCTGCACCGCCGAGACGGACGAAAAAATGTCACGAGGGACGACCGAATGACTGAGATTCAGGCGCGGCCCAATCGCCTGCCCTGGCCTCCCTTGGTCTATCTCGCGGCAATAGCGGCGAGCATCGCGCTGCACCTCCTCTATCCGCTGCCTTTCATCGGACCGCCACTTTCCGACATCCTGTTCGCCGCCGGCGCGCTGCTTATCGTGGCGGTCGTCGCCGTCGACGTTTCGGCCATCCGCGCCCTGCAGCGCGCCAAGACCACGGTGATGCCACATCGCGGCGCCGAGCATCTGGTGACCGACGGGGCGTTCTCCTTCACCCGCAACCCGATCTATCTCGCCAACACCATGCTGATGTTCGGCGCAGGCCTGCTCTCGCAAATCACCTGGTTCTTTCCGTTTGCGCTCATTGCCGCCTTCATCACGCAGAAGCTGGCGATCGAACGCGAGGAAAAACACCTCGAAATGCGCTTTGGCAAGAAATACCGCGACTACGCCAAGCGGGTGCGGCGCTGGATCTAGATTTGGATTCCCAGAATTCCGGCCAACCGGCCCGACACCGGATCAGGTGTTGACGCCGAGCTCGACCAGCCGTTCGACGCAGGATTCCTCGGCCTGATCGAGCTCCGCAAGCGTCTCCTCGAGATCGCGGCGCTTCTGGCGAAGATCCTCGCGCTTTTCCTCTATGCGCTTGATCATCAATTTGAGTTGCCCGACCTCGCCCGGAGGCTCGCGGTACATCTGGATGATTTCGCGGATCTCATTGATCGAGAAGCCCAGCCTTTTTCCTCGCATGATCTGCTTGACGAGATGGCGGTCAGATGGACGGAACAGGCGGGTGCGGCCACGGCGCACCGGCTGGATCAGCCCTTCATCCTCATAGAAACGGAGCGTGCGCGTCGATATGTCGAATTCGCGGGTCAGCTCGGTAATCGAATAATATTCCCGCATCGCCTACCTTGACCTGATGGATTCGCAGGCAAAAAGCATCGCACGGCATTTACGTAAAAGTCAATTCGGCCCGGATAGCGCCACCGCGTCAGCCGAGGCGCAGCCACCAGGTGGCAAGCCCCAGAAAGACAACGAAGCCGGTCACATCGGTGACCATCGTCGTGAAGATCGAAGACGAAATCGCAGGGTCGGCGCCATAGCGGTCAAGCACCAGCGGGATTAGGATGCCGGCCAACGCCGCGGCAAGCATGTTGATGATCATCGCAGAGGCGATGACCAGGCCGAGGTGTGGATTTTGGAACCACGCCCCGGCGATGATGCCGAGGATGGTGGCGATAACCGCGCCGTTAAGCAGCCCAACCATGACCTCGCGCCGGATGACGCGACCTGCATTGTAGATGTCGAGATCCTTGGTCGCCAGAGCGCGCACCGTCACCGTCATCGTTTGCGTGCCCGCATTGCCACCCAGTGAAGCAACGATCGGCATCAGGGCCGCCAGCGCCACCATCTGCTCGATGGTCGCACCGAACATGCTGATGACCGAAGCCGACAGAAACGCCGTCATCAGGTTGACCAGAAGCCACGGCACCCGCGAACGCGAGGTATCGACGACGGTGTCGGAGAGCTCTTCGTCGCCCACGCCGCCCATACGCAGCAGATCTTCCTCGGCTTCCTGCTGGATCACATCGACGACATCGTCGATGGTGAGCACGCCGACCAGCCTTTCGTCCTCGTCGACGACGGCGGCCGAGAGCAGGTCGTATTGTTCGAATTCCCGCGCCGCCTCTTCCTGGTCCATCGTGGCCGGGATGGCATGGCGGGTCTCGTGCATGATCTCCTCGATCTTGACCGAACGCTTGGTGCGCAGGATCTGGTCGAGGTCGACCGCGCCGAGCAGCTTGAAGCTCGGATCGATGACGAAAATCTGGCTGAACCTGTCCGGAAGGTTCTGATCCTCGCGCATGTAGTCGATGGTCTGGCCGACGGTCCAGAATGGCGGCACCGCCACGAACTCTGTCTGCATGCGCCGACCGGCCGTTTCTTCCGGATAGTCGAGCGCCCTTCTCAGCCTGATCCGTTCGGTGAACGGCAACTGTGCAAGGATCTCTTCCTGATCCTCTTCGTCCAGGTCTTCCAGGATGTAGACGGCATCGTCGGAATCGAGTTCCTGCACCGCCTGGGCGATCTGGTCGTTAGGCAGATTGTCGACGATGTCGAGGCGGATCGCCTCGTCGACCTCGGTCAGCGAGGAAAAATCGAAATCCGACCCCATGAGTTCGACGAGGGCGCGCCGCTGCTCGGCTAGCAAGGCTTCCAACAGGTCGCCGAGTTCGGACTGGTGGAGGCCAGCGACATCATGCTTGAGCGCCAGTGTGTCGCGGTCGGCGATGGCCGCGCCGATATGGGCGAGAAACGAGGCGCGGATGGCGCCGTCTTCGCCATAAATGTCGGGGCGGCTGTCAGGCGCCTCGGAGCCGGGGGGATGCTCTTGTTTACCTTCCAACGGCGCCTCCCGTCCGGCTTCGTGCATTATCCGCGGATCAAACGGAAATTCAAAGTGTTAGAGCATCTTGTGCGCGTTCGCAGGCGACGCATGGCGATGGCCGCGAGTTCGCACCACTCCTATCGCGGGGCGCGACGGAATACAAAAGCAAATGCACCCGCGTTTGCGGCCAACGCTCGCCGCATTCGCACAGTGGGCGATACGGATGGTCGACGGTGCGCAATAATTCCATCAAGTCCCTTCCCGACAGACGCATTGTTGTGGTGGCTAGGGCCTATCCAACTGCGGGCCGATCCTCAGGCGCATGAGGATAGCCTCGAGCTTATCGGACACCTTGCGTCCAGTCCCTTCCGCCCGGAATCAGGATGCTCAATGTCGATTGCATGCCCGAACTCCTATACGCTTAGCGGAAACCATTGGGAGGGTCCGTTGCTCATAGCTCAAAAGATCAACGATTTTATCACTGAGCATCGCCCGAACGCCCTATGCGACAAGTGTATCTGTGAAGCGCTGGACTACTACTCCAGCGCCGATGCAGCGCTGATAGCTGAAGCATTGGCCACGACGCCGGAATTTGACCGGCGGCGTGGCAAATGCGTCCTATGCCAGAATGAAGGGATCGTAATCCGGGCCAACCCGACCTAGATTAGTTTGCGTCCATAAACGGGCTTATTTCACTGGGTTTACAGTGGCTTGCGCCAGGGTGGAAGCGCGTTTACGGACCTCGACAGGGTCCGGAGCGCTTGCTTTTCGACAGATCGGTGTCATTTGCACGATCAGGCACACGTCACCGCGGGGCGGCGCCAAGCTGCGTTACCGAGGTGGGATCAGGTTGCTTATGGCTTGGACACGTTCGCACCTGGCGCGGGCCTTCAACACTTCAAGGGCTACGTCTGGTCCTCGGTCGTTGCCCACAACCTCGTCCAACGTTTGAGGCAAGAGATGCCGGCTTCGATGCCGGCGCGGAAGTTGCGGAGCTTGCGATAGACCCACTTGCTTCTGACCATGTCCTCGATCCTGAGGCCGGCTTTCTTGTGGAAGGCTCGGCTTTGCGACGCCCCACGCCTTCGCTGTGTGCCAAGCTATTGTCGCGCGTGGCGGCCGCCATCGGCAGGCGCGCCTGCCGTGGCGCTGCACCTAGAAGGCCGCATGTGGCGCTCCAGATTGGCAGCAACCGTCGCTGTCGGCCGGATTGCCGGCCTCAATCCGTCGAGACACCATGCCGCTCCTGCCCAGAGGTTGAGTGTGCCGACCGTCGCGAACTCGCCGGCCGGCACCGAGCTACCGGCCGAAACACCCGCCGGCTCAACGTCAAGGCCGAGTGACGCAGCCGGGCCTGCCAGAGTTCTCGCTACGACCGCGACGCGCGCAACAATGTGGACAGCTCTACTAGGTCCTGGAATTGGACCTTACCGCGGTGAGCGCAAGAATGCGGTCGCAAATGGTCGAAAAACGCAGAGTTGCACGCGGCTCCTTGATCAGATGCTCGCCGCCCCTGTGCTGAGGGTAACACTCGGGCTGGAACTCATCGGCAATATTGTGCCGTTAGCGAAGCACTAAATTGCGCATGGGCTAATCAACCGCTTCAACTACGCGCACTGGCAATCGACTTGCGCCATTGCCGGGAAAATAGCCAGCAATTGGCTCTTTTTATCTCGGTTGCTGGCGTGACCCTTCCTGAAGGTCTAGCCTTGGCTGGAGTTCCAACGCGTTGAGGAAGGCGGGCGAGCCGCTGAATTCGTTCGGTGGACAGCTGGGGGAAAACATGACGAGCTACATCTTCGACAACGCGGCGGAGCGTGAAACGGCGCAACGGTTCTCCAGCCTAGAGTCGCTCTACGATCCGCTCACCACGCGCCATCTTGCGGCGACCGGCATAGAGCCCGGTTGGCGGTGCTGGGAGATAGGCGGCGGGAGCGGATCGATAGGACTTTGGCTTTCCGACCGCATCGGACCCGAAGGTCATGTGCTGATGACCGATATCGATCCGCGGTTCTTGGCTGAAAAGGGACGCAGCAATCTCGAGGTCCGTCGTCATGATGTCGCCCTCGATCCCCTACCCGATAGTGCATTCGATCTCATCCACACGCGCTTGGTGCTCATTCACGTGCGCCAGCGCGAGGCAACGATCGCTCGCCTTGTGACGGCGCTAAAGCCAGGTGGCTGGCTCGTTGTCGAGGATTACGACACGATGATCATTGACCGGGCGTTTCCGTGTTCCAACGTCGATGACGCCGAGATAGCGCGGAAGTGCTTCCGTGCATTGCGCACCCTCATGGAATTGCGAGGCATGGATATGAGCTGGGGGCGCTCCCTCTATGCCCACCTCGATGCCACCGGGCTGATCAATGTTGAAGCGGACGCCCATTTCGAGTTCCGGCGGGGCGGTTCGCCCGGCGCGCAGCTGGACAAAGCGAATTTGTCTCAGGTGCGAGATCAATTGTTGGTTGAAAGGCTGCTCACATCCGACGAGCTGGACCGTCTGCTGCGGCTGCTCGACGATCCCCTCTTTGTCGTTGCCTCCCCTGTCATGTTCAGCGCGCGAGGACAGAAACAGCGGACTACCTAGCCAGACTTCCAGTTCCAAGGAAGTAGCCTGTCGACCAGATTGACCCTGTGGCCCTGGCGATACGCGCGAGGGCACAAGGCAACCGTGCGGGCCGACCACCCCCTCAATCTTTTGACCTCCTACCGACCCCCGGTCCCGCCTATCAACCGACGAAGAAGCCTCGGTTCAATAACTCCTGGACAACAGCCTGACTTGCTTTTTCCGGTTTGCTTTCACTCAGCAGCGTGTGCACGCGTCGCAATAGGTCCACCGTGCGCTCATCTGCGGCTCGCAGGCGTTCGACCTCTTCGCGCAATTGCTGGATTTGTTGTTTTGCGGGCATGGCATGCGACCTCCCAAACGGGCCGACAAACGGCGATCGTCGCACAGTACACGCGAATGCGGTTCGCGGAAGTTGGGCCTCAGGCTTCCAGTCGACCATCGAGGCAGCCTGGCCGGGTGCTCGAGGGGAGATGCCGCGCTTCAAAACCTTCGACGGCGATGGCGGTCGCAGTCGTCTATCCCGATCCCGGCCCAAGCTTAAACGCGCCGGGATGTTAAATCCGGATCCGCCGATACCCCGCCGATCATGCTGCGCGCGAAGATATCCTTCGCTGGTGCTCAGCAGGGACCGTGGCGTACCTCTTAAACGCGGTGGCGACCTGCCCATGGCCGAGATTGAGGCTCCAGGTCGACCCCTCCTCTTCCCGACGAAGTCGTCGAAGCGGGCCTGCTGCTGCAGGAAGTGGCGCCCGCCGGCCTGGTGGATTCCAGCTTGAGCGTTAGATGCAGGCGCTCATGACGGCCGTTTGCTGCGGACCGCCTGGCTTGATGAGCTCGATGGCGATGCCAAGCCTCAGCCACCACACCGTTCCCGGCTTGCACGCTCGACCTCCGCGGCCCGAATGAATTTCTCTGCAATACTCACCGATGTTCATGCCGCGAGGTCATTTCTTCGCTGTTCTGTTCCTCGCCGCCATCCGGGCGATTGATTGTCACCGTGCATGTGACAAGAGTGTTCCAGTCCGGGCCATGTTCGATGATGTTGTGAAGCTCGGAAACCTCCTCGAAAAAGTGCTCGATAGTGATTGGGCCGTTCTCGTGGCGATAGACGAGTATTGCTCTCCAGCGCTTGTCACCGTGAAGTGTCACGACGTTGCTCATGCAAACTGTCTCCTGCGGTCGTCGAACAAGTCCGGCTGGACGGCTCGAGGGCCAAAGGCTCTGACCACTCGCTCGTATAGCATACCGCCGAGAGCAAATCTGGGTGAACCACACCACGAAGGTCTTGAGCTGCGAACTGAAGCTCGCCCACTGGGCAGGCATCCCACAATCGCCAGCCAGTCAGCGGCACGGCGCTCGATGATCTCCGGGCATGCTCGAACCATATCGGACGGGGCCCAGAACGGCGTCGAACGCGATAATTTGGCTTTGACTAGGCTCACCGCGGCGGCGCTTGTGGTTGATGATAGCCGCCTGGTTCCGCGACTCTTCCATCTTCTGGATCATCATCTGCTTTTTGGTCAGCTCGCCTTCTTGGACGCGTTCTGGCGGCATGGTGCAGTTCGCGATAGAGTGGCTGTGGGCGGTAGATCGAGAACCAGACGTCCAGTGCCTGCTTAATCGAGCGCCGCCATAGGCATCGCGCATTGGTTGGCCATGCGCCCCAGCTCGGCTGGTTAGCAAGGAGGCTGACTCGCAAAGACATCCCGATCGCCCGCGCGGAGTTATTGTGTATCCGCTACGACACTCGCTGGTGGGGCAGTCGTGGTCGACTTGAATGGGTTCCTCTCGCCTAGTTCCGGGGATGCTCCTGGCGAAAGCGCGGAGAAGGAGATACGCGGGAAGATTAAGGGTAAGATGGAGAGCGCCAAGCTGCTTGGTGCAGTGCTCACCGGCCTAGTCACGGTCGTCCTCGGAGTACCGAAAGATATGATTCCAGCAGCCACCAGCACGGTGACTGCTGCTGCCAGGGCTGCAAGCGGTTTTGCTGCGACTGACAATCAAACCAACGCTGGCATGGAATTGTCGACGTGGATCAAAGCCAACTACGATCTAATCGGTTGCTTTTGGTGGCGCAGTGGCTCTGCTTGTCGCAGGCGCGTCTCTGTTCTTCGACGCTTACTTTGCATACGACAGTCTTTTGATGCCAATGAGGTTCTGGAGTGAGAGCGGTCCCCCGGTGCGCCGCATCCGATGGTTGGTCGCTCGGCCGCCCAGCAGCGCCGCGTGGGTCCTCTACGCAAATATGCTTCGTATATGGAATTGGCGCTTCCGGCCGGCGGTTTGGTGCGCCGTACTCGCGCCTGTTTTGCTCGCGTACAGCCTCATCGTCGGCAAACTTTGGCCGGACCGCAACTGGCAATATTCATTGGGCGTGTTGGCGATTGCAATACTGTTTTGCATCAGATTGGCCTATGTATATGGCCGCTGGACACGCCCCATTGTCGGCGCTGAAGACAAGACTTCGGAGCCCGACCACAATTCGCTCAGGCCTTGGCGCTACCCCATCAGTCCCGAAGCCCATGCAGGCGGAAACATTGGCCACAAGCCAAAGGCACTCGCTTTTTAAGCGAAAGCGAAAATGCGAACTTAGCGGGCCTAAAAACGCTCATTTACTGCGCTGCGCCGTCCCCGCGGACCCCGGGTGGGAGGGGAAGGACCCATACCGGGGGCCGTTAATGGGTCATACAAGCATTTCTGCGCTGCTTCTGGCCTTCGAGCTGGTAGGATGTAGTTGCAGCCGGATTGTCGTACCGGGCGGCATAGTAAGGGCCCTTCGGGACTCTGCCCTGTGGTAACCTATGCCTTCCTGACCGATTGGAAAGTGGGCGCTCGTGGAACGCCGTCTGGCCGCTATTCTGGCCGCCGATGTGGTCGGCTACAGCCGTCTCATGGGCGTCGAATGAGGCGGCAACGCTCGACGGCGCTCAAGGCGCATCGCACGGAACTCATCGACGCGAAGATCGCCGAGCATCGCGGGCGCATCGTCAAGCTGACCGGCGACGGCATGCTGGTGGAGTTTCCGAGTGTGGTGAATGCGGTCGCCTGCGCCGCGGAAATCCAGCGCGAAGCATGCGAGAGCGCAACGCGGACGTTCCGAAAGACCGACGCATCGAGTTCCGCGTCGGCGTCAATGTCGGGCGACGTCATCGTCGAGGGCGACGACATTTTCGGCGACGGCGTCAACGTCGCGGCCCGACTGGAGGGGATCGCCAAGCCGGGCGGCATCTGCGTCTCCGGCTCGGTTCGCGACCACCTCGGTAATCGGCTCGATCTTGCCTTCGAAGACATTGGCGAGCAGGTGTTGAAGAACATCGACCGGCCGGTGAGGGTTTTTCGCGTGGCGCTCGACGCCGTTTCGCCGCGACGCGGCCACGGAGCCGCGCCAACGATCCGAGCGAAACAAGCCGTCGATCGCCGTCCTTCCGTTCACCAATATGAGCGGCGATCCGGAGCAGGAGTATTTCGCCGATGGCATCACCGAAGACATCATCACCGACCTGTCGAAGGTTTCCGGGCTTTCGGTCATCGCGCGCAATTCGGTGTTCACCTACAAGGGCAAGCATGCCGACGTGCAGGAGGTGGGCAGGCGCTTCAATGTCACCACCGTTGTCGAGGGCAGCGTGCGCAAGGCCGGCAATCGCGTCCGCATCAATGCGCAGCTGATCGATGCCCGTGACGGCACGCATCTGTGGGCCGACCGCTACGACCGCGATCTGACCGACATCTTCGCGCTTCAGGACGAGATCACCAAGGCGATCGTCGAGCAGTTGAAGGTGAAACTTCTGCCGCAGGAGAAGAAGGCGATCGAGACGGTCCCCACCTCGAGCGTTGATGCCTATAACTATTACCTCCGGGGTCGCCACCTGTTTTATTTGCACACCACACCCCATGTGCTCCTCGCCCAGCGCATGTACATGAAGGCCGTCGAGATCGATCCCGCATACGCCAGGGCCTATGCCGGCCTCGCCGATGCCGCCTTCTTCCTCTACATCAACGACCACGAGGGCGTAACCGTCTCAGACATTTTCGACGCGAGCACCAAGGCCCTCGAGCTCGATCCCGACGCTTGCGGAAGCGCACGCCTCGCATGGAATAGCGCTCCACTTTCTCGATCGGTATCCCGAAGCCGTCGTCGAATTCGAGCGCGCGCTGACGATCGATCCCAACTACTTCTGGGCCTACTTTCTCTATGCTTATGCCGCACGTGAGGCAGGCGACCTCGAAACATCGGCGAAGATGGATAAGCGCGCCAGCGAAATCGATCCCGACGATTATTGGTGTCCGCTTCAACCTCGTCGCAAGTTTACCAGGAGCTTGGACGCATCGAGGAATTGAGGGAAATGGCGAGGAGCGGCATTGAGGCGGCAGAACGCATGAGCGCTCAGCATCCCGATCTATCGCTTCCCATTGCCATTGGCGCTGGCTCGCTGTTTCAGCTCGGCGAACGGACGCGTGCTCTCGAATGGTGCGCGCGTGCCCTGGCGATCGCGCCTGACGATCCGCTGACGCTTTATAATGTCGCCTGCAGCTATGCGCTCATGGGCGAACTGGACCTCACTCTCGATGTGCTCGAACGCTGGCGTCCTCGCGCCAATGTCAAGACGAAAACCTGGATACGTGGCGACACCGATTTCGACGCTTTGCGCAGCAACCCGCGATTCCAAGCATTCCTTGATCGGCTTGATTAGCTGTTGGCTCAACCAATCGCGAATGATCCTTCGGCCGAGCCAAAATTTCAGCTGCAGCCGGACTGCCAGGTATCGGGTGGGCGAGTCGAAGTCCGCGGAGTTGACCGTCCCACTTTGCCCCGAGGAACACCGCAACCAACATTCGATGGCGAACGCACATATTGGGCGTTCCACGGCATTCATCCCTGCGTCGTCGCGCTTGCGCTGCACGGCGCCTATCCCCGGTCTTGCCCTACTCGTGATCCAAAACGTCGAACGCAAGCCCTTTATCGGCGAGGTGCGAGCGTGATTTCCCTTTTATCGCACGGGCGGCAGGGGACTGATTGGTCCTGGCGCCGGCGGATCACCCGGCACTGGATTTGGTGGGTGCGGCTGCGGGGGTATGGGCTGTGGTGGGTGAGGTTCTTGGTCGATCATCGAACTCAGCTCCTTTCCGTTGCAACGAAAGTCGTCAAGGGCTGGTTCCCTGCAATGGTTGAGAAGCAAGCCAAGGCGGAGGGGAGAGCAAAGTGACGCGGCATCTTGCAATCACACAGCGCCAAGCGCGGACGCTATTGCGCGCGGCTGAGGCAGAACGTGGACTTCGTCGAAGTCAAGATCGGCGAGGCGGTTATCCGGCTTATCCCCGAATGCCACGCACAGCCGGCACGGGCAGTCGACAAGAAGAGGAAATCGATCTCTGAACAAGGGCATGCCGAAAAAGCTGCATCAATACGTCTACTCGGAACGGACCCGACACGGAAAGCTCGTATTCTATTTCCGGCGCGGGCAAAGGTCAGCGCACGACTTCGAGCAGAAGTACCACGCCCTGCTGACAGCGCTCGAACCACCGACGAAGAAGGCGGTCGGAGCCGGCACACTGGAATGGCTGGTGAAGCGCCATAAGGAGACCGGCGCGTATATGGCGCTATCGCCTGCTACGCGAAAGCACACGCGACAACATTCTGAAAGGGGTTGTCGAGAGTCGGGCCGCGTCGCGTTCAAGGCCACTACCCGCAAGAGCATCATAAAGGGGCGCGAGAAGCGTTCAGCCACCCCGGCCCAGGCGAGAAACTTCCTAGATGCCATGCGAGGGCTGTTCCGATGTCGATGCTGAACTTTTGGCAGTCGACCCCACCGCGACAGTCAAGAACCCCGCACGGCTGAAAGGTAGCGAGGGCTTTGCGGCTTGGACCGATGATGACGTGCACGCCTATAAGAAGTGTTGGCCAGCTGGCACGACGGAACGGGTCTGGCTTCACGTACTGCTATTCACCGGTCTGCGACGAGGGGATGCGGTCACGATCGGTCGTCAACATGTCCGCGACGGAATCGCCACCCTGAAAACTGAAAAGACCGGCACTGAAGTTTCCATCACAATTCTACCTGCGCACGCGGAGACGCTTGCGGCCGGCCCCACCGGTGACCTGGCATTCATGTCGGGGAAAACGGTCATCGCTGACGAAGAAGAGCTTCGGCAATATGTTTCGCGCCGCATGCAATGCCGCGGGCGTCAAGAAATCAGCGCACGGCGTCAGAAAATCGGCGCGACACGTGCTGCTGAGGCTGGAGCGACCACCCAGGAATTGCAAGCTTTGTTTGGCTGGACAGGCGGCGCCATGGCTTCGCACTATACCAAAACGGCAGATCGGAAACGGTTAGCGAAGCAGGCTGCGCAAAAAATCAATAACGCGCAGCGCCCGCACCCTATAGGGGAAACGCCCGCACCTCAGAAAAAGCCTAGGCTTTTTAAACATTACGGAAGGAAATTTTTCGAATGGTGCGGTCGAGAAGACTCGAACTTCCACGGGTTGCCCCACAGCGACCTCAACGCTGCGCGTCTACCAATTCCGCCACGACCGCACTGTCACGAAGGGCCGGCTCGCACCGGCCCGCGGCATGTAGCAAATCGTTTCCCGCGAAACAAGAGCGCTCGACGCATTAAGTTCCCACATATTTTCCGCCGAAAGCTGATACCCGGCACAGCCGGCGAACGGGTCAAAAACTGGACGTCCGCGCCCTTTGCCGCCATATGTGGGAAAAGCGGAAACCAGAATGCCCGGACGCGATCACATCACCACGTCGTTCCTGCCCCTGCCCGGCTCGTCGTCGGTGGAATGGCGAATCGAAACGAAGCTCGTTCCCTACCCGGAAGCGCTTGCCGTCATGGAGGAGCGCGCCGCCGCAATCCGCGATGGAACTGCGCCCGAAATGGTTTGGCTGATCGAACATCCGCCGCTTTACACGGCGGGAACGAGCGCCCGGCCGGACGATCTCATCGACGCCGAGCGATTCCCGGTCTTCAACGCCGGGCGCGGCGGCGAATACACCTATCACGGCCCCGGCCAGCGGGTTGCCTACGTCATGCTCGACCTTAAGCGGCGGCGCGAGGATGTGCGCGCCTTCGTCGCGGCGCTGGAAGACTGGATCATCCGCACGCTGGCGAGCTTCAACGTGAAGGGCGAGCGGCGCGAGGATCGCGTCGGCGTGTGGGTGGTGCGGCCCGACCGGCCGCCTTCGCCGGACGGTTCGCCCGCCGAGGACAAGATCGCCGCGATCGGCATCCGGCTGCGGCGCTGGGTGAGTTTTCACGGCATCGCCATCAACGTGGAGCCGGACCTTTCGCATTTCGGCGGCATCGTGCCGTGCGGCGTCGCCGACCATGGCGTCACCAGCCTGGTCGATCTGGGCCTGCCGGTGACGCTGGCCGATGTCGACGTCGCGCTGAAGGCCGCGTTCGAGGATGTTTTCGGACCGGCGGAGTTTTTTTCTGAATTGGGGGGTGCGGCCGAATCGCAGCGGAGGAGCGCCTGAGATGAAACCAGACAAATGGGCCACGGCGGCGTCGCTCGTTATAGCGGCGGCGCTCTGGGCGGGCGCTGCTTTGGCGCAACAGGCGACGGATGCCGATCGCACCGGAGGCCGCCAGCGGCGTAGCTGCCAAACAGCTGGTGCGCGCCAAGGACCGGATGGTCGTCGCCGCCAACCCGATCGCAGCGCAGACCGGCCTCGATGTGCTGCGCGCGGGTGGCAATGCAGCCGACGCGCTGGTCGCCGTACAAACCATGCTTGGGCTGGTCGAGCCACAATCGTCGGGTATCGGCGGTGGCGCCTTTCTCGTCTGGTACGATGCGGCAACCGGGAAGATCACCACTTTCGACGGACGCGAGACGGCGCCCGCAGCCGCGACGTCGTCGCTGTTCCTCGACAAGGACGGCAAGGCGATGCCCTTCTTCGAGGCAGTGGTGGGCGGCCGCTCGGTCGGCGTTCCCGGCGTCGTGCGGTTGATGGAAATGGTGCATCAACGCTATGGCAAGAAGCCGTGGGCCGAGCTGTTTGCGCCTGCCGCCGATCTTTCTGAAAAAGGTTTCACCGTATCACCACGGCTTTCGGCGCTGATTGGCGACGAAGTCGGCCGTCTCGACGGACAAGCTGCGGCAAAAGCCTATTTCTTCGATGCCGGCGGCGTACCGCTGAAAGCTGGTGCGACGCTCAAGAACCCGGATTATGCGGCGACGCTGCGCAGCATCGCGGCTGGAGGAGCCGCCGCCTTTTATTCCGGCGCGATCGCGCAAGCCATCGTCGGCCAAGTCCAGCGACATCCCACCAATCCGGGTTTGCTCAGCCTCGACGACCTCGCCAAATATCAGGTGAAGGAGCGCGAAGCTGTCTGTGCACCCTATCGCGGGATGCAGGTATGCGGCATGGGACCGCCCTCTTCCGGTGCGCTGACAATCGGCCAGATCCTTGCCATGACCGGCGAGTTCGACCTGCAAACACTGGGCCCCGACGATCCTGAGTCCTGGCGCATCATCGGCGAGGCGACGCGACTCGCCTTCGCCGACCGCGACCGCTACATGGCCGACGCGGATTTCGTGAAAATGCCTGCCGGCCTGCTCGACGCCGACTACCTCAACAGCCGTGCCGCGCTGATCCGCCGGGCGACAGCGCTTTCCGAGGATGAGGTCAGCGCCGGCGAACCGCCATGGGAAAAGGCCGAGCTGCGCCGCGACGGAAAAAGCTTCGAAGTGCCGGCGACCTCACATTTCGTCATTGTCGACGACGCCGGCAACATCGCGTCGATGACCACCACGGTCGAAAGCGCCTTCGGCTCGCGGCTGATGGCGGCGGGTTTCGTGCTCAACAACCAGCTCACCGATTTTTCCTTTGTTGCCGAAGCCGACGGCAAGGCCGTCGCCAATCGGGTCGAACCGGGCAAGCGCCCGCGCTCCTCGATGGCGCCCACCATCGTGCTGGAGGACGGCAAGCCTATCTATGCGCTGGGTTCGCCCGGCGGCAGCACCATCATTCCTTATGTCGCCAACACCCTGATCGCTCTGGTCGAATGGGAAAAGGATATGCAGGCGGCGATCTCGCTGCCGCATCTCGCCAACCGCTTCGGTACCTACGAACTGGAAGCTGGCACCTCAGCCGAAGCGCTCGCTGACGATCTTGAAGCGCTGGGCTACGCGGTAAAGGTCGGAGAGCTGAACTCCGGCCTCCACGGCATCAAGATCACGCCGCAAGGCCTCGAAGGCGGCGCCGACCCACGACGCGAGGGCGTTGCGGTCGGCGACTGACCAACCAGCGCACTAGACGCTTGACCGGACGACCTGCAGCCGATCTCCAAGCGGCAGCGGCAAAATCATGCTGACCGCGATCGCTCGTTTTATTCCGCCCCGCTCAGCATGACAGCACGATCGAATGAACCCTTAGCAGGCAGTAGTACCAGCGGCACCGGATGAGCGGTGCCGCGCCTCGCATTTATCAGAGCGCGCCGATCCACAAGGCAGTAGAAATGAGGAACGCGCTCATGCAAACCATCGATACGACATCCTGGACAAGATCGGTCATGGCTCTCTCCTGTATCTCGATTGTTCGTACTTTGTTCTAATTTTGTTCATGCGTCAAGCCAGGAATCCGATGGGCTTGGTCGAGTAAGGCGAGAGCTTCGGGCGAGGGTTAAGAAGAGGTTACCCAAGTATTACCTGCCCTACCCGGCCGGCGGCCCGGATGCTAAGCCCGGGCAGACCGAACGGGGATGATAGCGGTGAATACAAGCGGATTGCACGAGCTTCTGGCGATTCCGGCGCGACGGCCGGCCAAGGTAACGCTGGTCGGGCGAGCCGACAGGCCGGGGTTCATCGTCGAAGAGCTGCGCTTCGATTTTGGCGGCGGACAGCCGGCGCGCGGGCTGCTGACGCGGCCGCCAACTTCCTCCGGTCGCATACCCGCAGTGCTCTACTGCCATGCACATGGCGCGCAAATATGGCATCGGCGCCGCTGAACTCATCGATGGCCGACCAAGCCTGCTCAGCCCTTACGGCTCGTTGCTCGCCCAGGCCGGGTTCGTAACGCTGGCGATCGACATGCCGACCTTCGGTGAACGGCAGATGGACGGCGAAGATTCCCTTTCGAAGGCCCTGCTCTGGCGTGGCGAGACGCTGATGGGCAAAATGCTCGGCGACCATCTGGCGGCGTTCGAGTGGCTAGTCGCACGCGACGATGTCGACGCGCGAAGGGTCGCCGCGTTCGGCCTGTCGATGGGGGCGACACATGCCTTCTTCCTCGGCGCGCTTGAGCCGCGGCTCAACCGTATTGCGCATCTCTGCTGTTACGCTGACTGGGCGACGCTGGTGGAAACCGGCGCGCATGACCTGCACGGCCACTACATGACCGTGCCAGGCCTGCTGGCGAAAACCTCCATCGGCGAAATCGCCGGGATGGTGGCGCCACGGCCTCAGTTGATCTGCGTCGGCGAAACCGACCCGCTGACGCCGCAGGAAGCGGTGCAGCGCGCCTATGACGAAACGCTGGCCGCTTACCGCGCCGCGGGCGCCGAACCCACCTTGCGGCTGATCGTCGAGCCGGGCAGCGGCCATGTGGAGACACCGGCTATGCGCCAGGCAGTCATGGCGTTTCTCGGCGAGATGTAGAATGGAACTTCGCGCCAGATAGCGCTGAAGCGGCTCAAGGCATATCGAAGACGCCTTTCGTCGCAAACAACGCATCCGACCATGTGGTGGGCCGCTCGATCATGCGATGGACGCGCGGCGGCTCGGATCCGCTGTGCAGCGCCCGGATCTTTTCGCCGACCACGGCGTCGGCATGGGTGGTGCGGAAATTGTGGCGGCGGTATTCGAGCCAGGTCGGCAGATGGTAGGTTTCCATCCAGGACTGCGGATTCTCGAGATCGCGCGACAGCGTCCAGTTGCGGGCGCCATTGCGGCCGCGCACCCGCCGCCGCTCGGCCATGGCGTCGAGGAAGGCGTGCGTGTCGGCCTCCTGGATAATATATTCGATCATGATGACGATCGGCCCGCTGCGCGGCTTTAGCTGCAACGCAAGCGGCGGCTCTTTCCAGCGGTTGAGCGGATCGAGGTTGAGCGCGGTTTCTTCCGGAAGAGCGAATTTCAGCCCAAGCGACGCACCGGCCAGCAACAGCACGCAGGAGCCGAGCAACGCCTTGTCGGGTCCGTATTCCTCGGCAGCCAAGCCCCACAGCCAGCTGCCCAAGGCCATGCCGCCGAAGGTGGCCGTCTGGTAGATCGAAAGCGCCCGGCCGACCACCCAGCGCGGCGTCGAAAGCTGCACGGTGACATTGAACAGAGACAAGGCCAGCACCCAGCAGGCGCCGCCGATCATCAGCGCGGGGCCGGCCTGCCAGGGGCTCCACGCCACGGCCAGGCACAACGCGCAAAAGGCAAAGCCGATAAAGGCCAGCCGGACTATCCATTCGACGGTCATGCGCTGCCGCAGTTGGCCGCTGAGGAACGCGCCGCCGATAGCTCCGATCCCGAAGCAGCCCAGCATGACGCCATAGACCAGCGGGCCGCCTTGGAGCAGGTCGCGCGCCACCAGTGGCAGCAAGGCAAGGATGGAGATCGCGGTGAGACCGAAGGCGAAGCTGCGCAGCAGCACCTTCTCGATGTTGGGCGACATCGCGACGTAGCGCAGGCCGGCAGTCATCGCCGTGCCCAGCGTTTCGCGCGGCAGCGTGCTCGCCTGCTCCACCGGTCGCCAGCGTCCCAGCACGAACAGCAATGCCAGGTAGCTGACCGTGTTGACGGCGAAAGCCGCCGCCGCACCGGCTGCCGCCACGATGGCGCCGCCAATCGCCGGGCCGACGCTGCGGGTGAGGTTGAAGCCGACGCTGTTCAGCGCGACTGCCGCTGGCAGGTCGGATCTCGGAACGATGTCACCCACCGAGGCCTGCCACGAGGGGTTGTTCAGCGCCACGCCGCAGCCGATCAAGAAGGTGAATCCCAGCAGAAGCCACGGCGTGATCAGGCCGAGATAGGCAAAAACGGTCAGCCCAGCCGAGACCAGAAGCATGAAGGCCTGCGCCACCAGCATCACCCGCCGACGGTTGAAATTGTCGGCTATGGCGCCGGACGCCAGCGAAAACAGCATGATCGGCAGAGATGTCGAGGCCTGCACCAGCGCCACCATGCCGGCCGAATCGGTGATCGACGTCATCATCCAGGCTGCCCCTACCGCCTGGATCAGCCCGCCGAAATTGGACGCAAGGCTCGCGACCCATATGGCGCGGAAGGTCGAATGCCGGAACGGCGCAAGCGAAGAAACCGGAGCTTTGTCGGGAGTGTCGATCATGGCCTCGAAACGGCGACTGCTCGAGTCGCCAAGCCCACCATAATAAGCGCGGCCGACCAGCGAAAGCATGTTGGGCAGATAGAATGGACGGGGCGAATTTCACCGCGGACGCCCTGTTCCCCCACCTGCCGCCAATGCTAAACCGGCTGCGGACAACAGGCTCCCTCGAAATGGACGCAAAGAAAACATGAACGCCATACCGACCGCGCTCCCCCTCATCGAAATCTGCGTCGAAGGCATCGACGGACTTCTGACCGCACAGGAAGCCGGAGCCGACCGTGTCGAACTCTGCGCCAGCCTTGTCGAGGGCGGCATAACACCCAGCTTCGGCACAGTGAAGCTGGCGCTGCAGATGGCTAACATACCTTTTCACGTGATCGTGCGACCGCGCGGCGGCGATTTTCTTTACAGCGATGCCGAATACCGGTCGATGCTAGCTGACGTGGAAGCGCTGAAGGGGATGGGGGTTGCCGGGGTCGTCATCGGCTGCCTCAACGCGGATGGAACGATCGACGAGGCCCGCATGGCCGCTCTCACGGCCGCTGCTGGTCCGCTCAATGTCACCTGCCACCGCGCCTTCGACATGACGCGCGATCCTGCCGAGGCGCTGGAAGCGCTGATCCGCTGCAAGGTCGGGCGCGTGCTGACCAGCGGCCAGCGTGACACGGCGGTCGAGGGCGCCGACCTGCTTGCCCGGCTGGTCGAGCAGGCGAAAGACCGTATCGTCATCATGGGCTGCGGCGAACTCGACGCTGAAAACATCGGCGGCGTGCGTAGAAAGACCGATTTGAAGGAAATGCATTTCGCGGCGCTGAAGAATGTGCCGAGCGGCATGCTCTACCGCAATTCGCGGGTCGGCATGGGCGGCACCGATCTCGACCGCGAGTACCGCAACACGATCACCGACGGGGCGGCGGTGAAAGCGACCATCCAGGCGGCGCGGGCGGGTTAAGCGCTGTCGCCGGCCTTTTGCGGCAAGCTGCCGCTAAAGCCGGATCACATATTCCTTGCGGGTCGTTTCAAGCACTTCCCAGCTTCCCTTGAAGCCGGGCCGCAGGACGAAACTGTCGCCCGCCCTCACGGTGCGCGCCTCGCCGCCATCCTCGGTGATCACCGAGACGCCGGACAGGATGTGGCAGAACTCCCACTCGTCATATTCGATGCGCCATTTGCCGGGCGTCGCTTCCCAGATGCCGGCGTAGAGGCCGCCTTCGGCCTCCTCGGCATTCCAGGTGCGGAACTTCGGATCGCCCGAAATCAGCCGGCCTCGGCCGGTGGCGCCGGCTTCCGGCTCGGTTCCGCCGAAGTGTCGATGCTGAGGAAATGCGCCGGCATCCGCTCACGCCCAACTTCGCCAGCGCCTGCTCGAGATCGGCGATGATGTCCTCGACATCCTCGATGCCGACCGAAAGCCGCACCACGTCCGGCCCGGCGCCGGCGGCGATCTTCTGCTCGTCGGAGAGCTGGCGATGCGTGGTCGACGCCGGATGGATGATCAGCGACTTGGTGTCGCCGACATTGGCAAGATGCGAGAACAGTTCGAGCGCCTTCGACCAGCTTGATGCCGGCGGGATAGCCGCCCTTGAGGCCGAAGGTGAACACCGCGCCGGCGCCGAGCGGCGAATACTTCTTCTGCAGCGCGTGGTTCTTGTCGCTGGGCAGGCCGGGATAGGACACCCAGGCGACCTTGCGGATGCTTCGACAGCCATTCGGCGACGTTCTGCGCATTGTCGCAATGGCGCTGCATCCGCAGCGGCAGCGTCTCGAGGCCGGTCAGGATCAGGAACGCGTTGAACGGCGAGATCGCCGGGCCGAAATCGCGCAGGCCGAGCACGCGGCAGGCGATGGCGAAGGCGAAATTGCCGAACGTCTCGTGCAGCACGACGCCGCCATATTCGGGACGCGGCTCCGACAGCATCGGATAATTGCCGGATTTCGACCAGTCGAAGGTGCCGCCGTCGACGATGGCGCCGCCCATCGAATTGCCGTGGCCGCCGATGAACTTGGTCAGCGAATGCACGACGATGTCGGCGCCGTGCTCGATCGGGCGCACCAGATAGGGGCTGGCCAGCGTATTGTCGACGATCAGCGGCAGGCCGTGCTTGCGCGCGATGTCGCCGATCGCTCTCGATGTCGACGAACTCGCCGCCCGGATTGGCAAGGCTCTCGATGAAGATGCCGCGCGTCTTGTCGTCGATCTGGCTTCTCGAAGGTCGAGACGTCGTTGATGTCGGCCCAGCGCACCTCCCAGCCGAAATTCTTGAAGGCGTGGCCGAACTGGTTGATCGAACCGCCATAGAGCTTTCTGGCCGCGATGAAATTGTCGCCGGGCGTGAGGATGGTGTGGAAGACCAGCAGCTGCGCGCCGTGGCCGGACGCCGTCGCCAGCGCCGCCGTGCCGCCTTCGAGCGCTGCGATCCGCTCCTCCAGCACCGCCTGGGTCGGGTTCATGATGCGGGTGTAGATGTTGCCGAACGCCTTCAGCCCGAACAGCGAGGCGGCGTGGTCGACATCGTCGAACACGAAGGACGTCGTCTGGTAGATCGGCGTGGCGCGCGCGCCGGTCGCCGGATCGGGCTTGGCGCCGGCATGGACGGCAAGCGTGTTGAAGCCCGGGTGTGCGCTGAGACATGTACCCTCTCCCGAATCCGAAAACGCCGGTTGATGGCGAAGACCGGCGGCGATCTGCCCGGCGGCGACAAATGACCGGCGCATTCTTGGCGAAGCTTTGCGCCGATTGCAAAGGAGAAAATGCTCCGAACAGTGATGCTACTGTCTGCGGACTGCGGCGCGCCGAACAACAGCCATTCGCGGCAATCGATTTATTTCACTGCCGCGGATGCCGAAGCTTCTGGAAACCTTGCCGCATCATCGGCCTCTTCGACGACAGCACGCCGCGAATTGACGCCGTTCCAGCCGATCTCGCCGGAAAGCCGGCCATATTCGATCTTCGGGCAGCGGTTCATGACCACCTTGAGGCCGGCGGCCTCGGCCTTGGCGGCCGCCTCGTCGTTGCGCACGGTGAGCTGCATCCAGATCGACCTTCGGCAGCGGCGTCGAGCGCCAGTGCCTCGTCGACGATGCGCGGCACCGCGTTCGCGGCGCGGAAGATGTCGACCATGTCGATCGGCTCGGGGATGTCGGCAAGCGTGCGCATAGACCGTCGCGGCCGAGGATCTCCTTGCCGGCCTGGCCGGGATTGACCGGGAAGACGGTAAATCCCTTGGCGAGCAGATATTTGAGCGACGAAGAAGCTCGGCCGGACGTCGTTGGCGGAGGCGCCGACGATGGCGATGGTGCTTCACCGAATTCGAGGATGCCGGAAATGTAGGCGTTGTCGTAGCGAATCGTGGTTCATGCGCGGCAGCGAGATGCTGCCGTTCGGCGTCGATCGGAAATGTCCGGGTTGTGGGCGACCTCCCACAGATGGCCTTCGGTGTCGGCGAAATAGCCGTACCAGCCGCCCCAGAAGGCGCGCTGCGCCGGCTTGACGATGCGGCCGCCGGCCTTCTCGGCCGCGGCCAGCACCTCGTCGACCTCCGCCTCGGAGCGCGTGTTGTAGGCGAGAGCAGACGCCGCGGAAACCCCTTCGCCGAAGCCGAATGCCGGCAGTCCTCCTCGGCAGCTCGGCGCGCGGCAACAGCCCGAGGATCGACGCCGCCCATCTGGAAGAAGGCGACGCCGTCGGTGATGCGCTGGTGGCGCTTCAGCCCCATCGCCTCGTAGAAGGCGATGGCGCGGTCGAGATCGTCGACGCCGATCGTGATGATCGAGATGCGCGGTTCCATCGTTATTCCCCGGTCCATTTCGGGATCGCGCTTGTCGATGAAGGCGCCGATGCCTTCCTCGGCGTCGCGCGCCAGCATGTTCTCGACCATCACCTCGCGAGGCATAGTCGATAGGCCTCGGCCAGGCTCATCTCGGCCTGCGGTAGAACGCCTCCTTGCCGATCTTCAGCGTCAAAGGTGATTTGGAAGCAATGGTTTGCGCGTATTTCGTCACAATCTGAGTCAGATATTCCGCGCGGCACGACGCGGTTGACCAGGCCGAAGTCCGCGCGCCGTCGCCGCGTCGATCATCTCGCCGGTCAGCAGCATCTCCATCGCCTGCTTGCGCTGACACGTTGCGCGACAGCGCGACCATCGGCGTCGAGCAGAACAGGCCGATATTGACGCCGGTGACGCCGAAGGTGGCCTGGTCCGAGGCGATCGCCAGGTCGCAGCTTGCGACCAGTTGGCAGCCGGCGGCGGTGGCCAGCCCGTCGACCTCGGCGATGACCGGCTTCGGATGCCTGACGATCGACTGCATCAGCGCGCGAACAGGCGGCCATGGTCTTCGTCGAAGAACGCCCTGCCGCCGTCGGGATCGGTGCGGTGCGCGGTCATCTCCTTGAGGTCGTGGCCGGCGCGAAAAGACCTTGCCGGTCGCCGCGAGGACGATGACGCGGACCGGCGCTGTCGTCGCGCGCGCGGTCGAGCGCCGCCTGCAGAGCTCGTCCATGACGGCGATGCGACAGCGCATTGGCCGGCGGGTTGGCCAGCGTGAGCCGCAGGATCGCGCCGTCGCTGCTCGACACGTACCGGACCGGGCGGCTCGGCTGCGCTTGATTGCGACGATCTCAGCCATGGATTGCTCTCCTCTATCTGCGTCTGGCCGGCTGCGCGATGCCAGGCCTGACCGGCGGAATACCATGCGAGGCTTGAAGAACAGCACCGCCAGTTGAAGATAGTGCGGCAGACATGCTTTGTCGGACACGGCTCGTCCGACGAAACGTGACGCAGGTCCGGGCCAGACGCCACAGGAAACGACGAACATGCCAGCACAGGCCAGATCTGAAGCCGCTGATGACGCGGCCGAGGTCAACGCGCTGCTGGCCAACGGTCTATCCCGCAACTCAACGAGCAGATCTCGACCTATACCAGGCGATCGATGTCTTTCCCGGCGGCTGCACGGTGCGGCTCAACGCCGACGAGCGGCATCTGCGCCCCGGCGGCACGGTTTCGGGCCCGTCGCTGTTCACGCTGGCCGACATCGGCGGCTATGTCTGCGTGCTCTCGCATGCCGGGCCGGACGCGCTGTCGGTCACCACCAACCTCAACATCAACTTCATGCGCAAGGCCGAGGCCGGGCCGATCGACGGCCATTGCCGCATCCTCAAGCTCGGCAAGAGCCTGATGGTGTTCGACATCGACATCGTCGCCGGGCCGGACGGCAGACGGTCGCGCATGCGACCGGAACCTATTCGATCCCGCCGAAGCGACAAAGCGAATGAGGTAAAATAATACCTCTTCTCTAAGCTATTGATTTTACTTAGTTATATTCATGATGAGTGAACTTTCCGAGCAGCTTGACGCTTCGCTCTCCCCTCGCCTATAAGCCCACGCAGACAGCGGCCAGCGAAGGCCGCCGTTTCATTTTTGGCCGTTGGTGCAGACCGCTCGGTCGAATGCAAGCAACAAGAAACGCCTTCTCTTTCCTGGACTGGGAAGGTCCGAACCGAAAGCATGAAACCATGACAACCTTTTCGCAGAAGCCTGCGGACGTGGTGAAGAAGTGGGTGCTGATCGACGCCGAGGGTCTCGTCGTCGGCCGTCTCGCCACCGTCGTCGCCAACCGTCTCCGCGGCAAGCACAAGCCCACCTTCACCCCGCATGTCGACGACGGCGACAACGTCATCGTCATCAACGCCGACAAGGTCGTCTTCACCGGCAAGAAATTCACCGACAAGGTCTATTACTGGCACACCGGCCATCCCGGCGGCATCAAGGAGCGCACCGCGCGCCAGCTGCTCGAAGGCCGTTTCCCCGAGCGCGTCGTCGAAAAGGCCGTCGAGCGCATGATCCCGCGCGGTCCGCTCGGCCGTCGCCAGATGAAGAACCTCCGCGTCTATGCCGGCGCCGAGCATCCGCATGTCGCCCAGCAGCCCGAGACGCTCGACGTCGGCGCGCTGAACGCCAAGAACAAGAGGGCTTGAAAATGGCTGAGCTGAACTCGCTCGCAGAACTCGGCACCGTCGCCGCCGTCGCACAGCCGGCCGCACCCGTGCATGTCCAGAAGCTCGACAAGTCGGGCCGCGCCTATGCCACCGGCAAGCGCAAGGACGCCATCGCCCGCGTCTGGGTGAAGCCCGGCTCCGGCAAGATCGTCGTCAACGACAAGGAATTCGCGGCTTATTTCGCGCGTCCGGTGCTGCAGATGATCCTGAAGCAGCCGATCGTCGCGACCAACCGCGAAGGCCAGTTCGACATCGTCGCCACCGTCATCGGCGGCGGCCTTTCCGGCCAGGCCGGCGCCGTGCGCCACGGCATCTCCAAGGCGCTGACCTACTACGAGCCGGGCCTGCGCGGCGTGCTCAAGAAGGGCGGCTTCCTCACCCGCGACAGCCGCACCGTCGAGCGCAAGAAGTACGGCAAGGCGAAGGCCCGCCGCTCGTTCCAGTTCTCGAAGCGCTAAGCCGCTTTCGGAGACTTCTCATTCGAAAGGCCGCCTCCGGGCGGCCTTTTTCGTTGCGCAGGGGCTTTCGCAATTCGGCTAATGCATGTCGCCCGAAAGTGCCTCGGTTTCGGGAGAAACATCCCATTCGGCGCCTTCGTCAGTCACGGAATCCCCATGCCCGACGACCACCAGTCGGCGTCGAAATGCAAAGAGGCCCCGGTTTCGCCGGGGCCTCTTAATCTCAAGCCAGACAGGAATTGCCCTCAATCGTCGCGATAGACTTTTTCGCGACGCTCGTGGCGCTCCTGTGCCTCGATCGACAGGGTTGCGATCGGACGGGCATCGAGCCGCTTCAGCGCGATCGGCTCGCCGGTTTCTTCGCAATAGCCGTAAGTTCCCTCGTCGATGCGGTTCAGCGCGGCGTCGATCTTCGCGATCAGCTTGCGCTGACGATCACGCGCCCTGAGCTCGATCGCGCGGTCGGTTTCGGACGACGCGCGGTCGGCAAGATCGGGAAGGTTGGCATTTTCCTGCTGAAGGATTTCGAGGGTCTCACGCGCTTCGCGCAGAATATCGTTCTTCCAGGAGACGAGCTTTGAACGGAAATACGACTTTTGCCGTTCGTTCATGAATGGCTCGTCTTCCGAGGGTATGTAATGGGCATCAACGACTGCGTTCATTCGACTCACCCTACCACCTCAATTGGGCGCCTATATATTCGGCGACCAAACGCCGCACAAGATCATTTGGCACACGGCTCACGTATTTGTTAGCGTGAGCTTAACTGTACCCCCGCCCGTGGTGGTGGCGTCATTATAACGCCGATTCGACAGCCTCCGCACCTTGGCCTAAGGGCGTGTTGCGCGAGATGCTTCCCCCCACTAAACCGTCAATTGGATGAACCGTTCATCCTCCCGCGACGGTGACCCATGACCAGGCTTTTTCTCCTGAGGCACGCAAAGGCCGGCTGGGCAGAGCCCGGAATGCGCGATTTCGACCGACCGCTCGACGCTACCGGCAAGGCGGACGCGGAGGCGATGGGCGCCGCGATGCGCGCCTGCGGCTATGCCCCGGAACTGATCATCTGCTCTTCGGCACGCCGCTGCCGCGAAACGTTCGACGGACTGCTCAGGCATTCGGCCATCGACCACCGGCGGGTTTCGCATCTGGATTCGCTCTACACCGAAGATGCGTACGGATATCTGACCATCATCCACGAATACGGCCAGAAGGCCGCTTCGATGATGATCATCGGCCACAACCCAATGATGGAAGACCTCGCGATGGCGATCTCGGGCGACGGCGAGGACCAGGCGCGCGGCGCCATGATCGGCGGTTTCCCGACCTCCGGCCTTGCCGTCATCCGCTTCAACGACGGCATTTCCGAAGCCGCCCCAGGCAAGGGTTATCTGGAGGCGTTTTTCACCCCGGCCGACCTTTGAGCGCTTGCAGCTTCGCTTGGCGTAGAAGGCGTTTTCGCCGACATCCGACGGGTTCAGCAGGCCGAACACGTCGTGGCGATGCAGCGTGCGGACCGCAACGGCGAAATTCCTGCCGGCGACGCCAGCCATTTCCATCCTTGCCCGCAGTGCCTATATCGGGAGCCACGATTGGCCGGAACCGAACGATTGGCGTCTCTGACTACCTACACCGACGAGGCGCGTATCGCGCTCGATACCCTGGCCGGCCGTGCCACCAGCCTGTTGTCGCCATCGCTGCGGCTTGGTGTGACCGGGCTTTCCCGCGCCGGAAAGACGGTGTTCATCTCCTCGTTGGTACACAATCTGATCCATGGCGGCCGCCTGCCGCTGTTCGAGGCCCAGAAATCCGGGCGGATTTCCCGCGCTTTCCTGGAAGAACAGCCGGACGACGCTGTGCCCCGCTTCCAGTACGAGGATCACATCGACGCACTGGTGACGAGCCGCGTCTGGCCGGATTCGACACGCGCCATTTCGGAACTGCGGCTGACCATCGAGTATGAATCCGCTTCCGGCTGGAACCGGATGTTTTCGAGCGGCAAGCTTTCGCTCGATATCGTCGACTATCCCGGCGAATGGCTGCTCGACCTGCCGCTGCTTGGGAAAACCTACCGGGAATTCTCCGCCGAAGCCTTCGAAATGGCCGAACTGCCGGTGCGCGCCGACCTGTCGGCGGCATGGCGCAAGCTTTCGGCGAGAGTGGACCCGACCGCTGCGGCGGACGAAATGGTGGCGCGCAGCCTGGCCGAGAGCTTTTCGGCCTATCTGAAAGCCTGCAAGGAAGACGGCCGGGCTTTGTCGACCCTGCCGCCCGGCCGTTTCCTGATGCCGGGCGATCTTGACGGCTCGCCGGCGCTGACATTTGCGCCGCTGCCTTCTTTGTCCGACGACCGCGCACGCGCCGGTTCGCTGCGCGCGATGATGGAGCGGCGCTACGAAGCCTACAAGACCCATGTGGTCAAGCCGTTCTTCCGCGAACACATCACCCGTCTCGACCGGCAAATCGTGCTGATCGACGCCATGCAGGCGCTCAATGCCGGCCCTGGCGCCATGGCCGACCTCGAACGCGCGGTCATGGAGATCCTGGCCTGCTTCCGGCCTGGACGCGGCAGCTTCCTGACCGACCTTTTCTTGCGACGGATCGACCGCATCCTGGTCGCCGCCACAAAAGCCGACCATCTGCACCACGAAAGCCACGACAGGTTGCAGGCGATCGTGCGCCGCCTTGCCGACAGGGCGATCAAACGCGCAAACTTTTCGGGCGCCGAGGTGGACGTTCTGGCGATGGCGGCGGTGCGGGCGACCCGAGAAGGCACGGTAAAGCAAGGCCGCGAAACATTGCCGGTGATCATAGGCACGCCGCTCAAGGGTGAGACCATCGGCGACGAGAGGTTCGACGGCGAGACGGAAACGGCTATTTTCCCCGGCGACCTGCCGGCGAAGATCGACATAGTATTCATGCAGGATGAAGATGCACCGGCCGCTGATCCGGCACTGCGTTTCGTGCGTTTCCGGCCGCCGAAACTCGAAAAGACCGCTGAGGGTATCACTCTGTCGCTACCGCATATACGGCTCGACCGGGCGCTGCAGTTCCTGATTGGAGACCAGCTGGCATGACGGGAGAGCGCAAACCCGCCGCGTTCCGGCTCGAGCCGGAAGCACCGCGCAAGCCGCAAGCGGCGGCGCACGCCGAAGCGGAGGCGCCACGCAAGCCGCGCGCGCTAAAGGCGGTGGTGACGCCAGACGCGGTCGATATCTTCGACGAGCCGGACATCGCCACCAGCGAACCGCCGCCGGCAACGCCACTCAGGCGGCGCTCCCGCCTCGGCGCGATCTTCTTCGGTGCCTTCGGCATCCTGGTTTCGCTGGCGGCCGGGCTGTGGACCGACCGGCTGATCCGCGATCTCTTCACGCGCGCCGACTGGCTGGGCTGGGTGGCGATCGCCGCGGCGGCCATTGCCGCGCTGGCGCTCGCGGTCATCCTGACGCGGGAACTCGTTTCGCTGTCGCGGCTTGCCTCGGTGGAAAAACTACAGGGCCGCGCCGCCGACGCGATTCTGCGCGACGATCCCAAGGCGGCACGCACCGTCGTCGACGAATTGTCTTCCTTGCTCACTAGCAGGCCGGAAACGGCCGCCGGCCGTCGCATGCTTGGCGAATTGCGCGACGATATCATCGACGGCGCCAATCTGGTGCGTCTGGCCGAGACCGAGATGCTGTCGCCGCTGGATGCGAAGGCGAAGCTGATGATCCTCGACGCGGCCAAGCGCGTATCGCTGGTGACTGCGGTCAGCCCGCGCGCGCTGGTCGACGTTGCCTATGTGGTGTTCGAGGCAGGGCGGCTGATCCGCCGTCTGGCCGAACTTTATGGCGGCCGGCCGGGAACGCTCGGCTTCTTCCGGTTGGCCCGCAGCGTGCTGGCGCATCTTGCCGTCACCGGATCGATCGCCGTCGGCGACAGCTTTGTCCAGCAGATCGTTGGCCATGGGCTTGCCGCGCGGCTTTCGGCCAAGCTCGGTGAGGGCGTGGTCAACGGCATGATGACGGCGCGCATCGGCATTGCCGCCATGGAAACCGCGCGCCCCCTGCCCTTCACCGCCGTCAAGCGCCCAGGCATGGGCGATTTCCTGTCGGCGCTGACCTCCTTTGCGACTGCAAGGCAGGCCGAAACAGCCAAGCCCGGAAAATGAACTTGCGGTCGCGGAACGACCGACGCATGGTGCGCTCGAAAGCTTAAATAGACGAAGCATTAACCATTGTTGTTCATGGTCGGGTGAGTTCCTTTCCAGTCTCTGTTGCCGGGTGTCCTTGATGAAACGCGCAATCCTGTCCGCTTTCCTGCCGCTCATGGCCGCCACCGCAACCACTGGAATGAGCCTGGCAGCCGACGGCTCCGAGCGCGACAAGAAGTTCTTCCAGTCGGTAGAAGGCGAATGGGTCGGCCCTGGTGAAATCGTCGCCGGCAAATACAAGGGCACCAAATTCACCTGCACCTTCACCGGCTCGACACCCGACGTAAAGGTTGGAATGACGCTGGACGGTGCCTGTCGCGTCGGCGTGTTCACGCAGAAAATGAAGGCCACCGTCGAACGCGCCGGCAAGGGCTATACCGGCAAATTCCTCGATGGCGCCGCCGGCAAGGGCCTCGATGTGGTCGCCGGCAGCGTCGACGGGCGCAAGGTTGTGCTGTCGCTCCACCGCAACCAGCTGAAAGGCGCGATGCTCGCCCGTCTGCCCGACGAAAACACGATGAACGTGACGGTTTCCGTCCGCGTCGAAGCGCAGATGGTGCCGGTGATAGGCATGAGCCTGAAACGCGTCGACGCCGCTGCGGTCGGGTCGGTCGCGCAGCAGTAATATCTTTCCGAGGCTGCCGCGAAGCCGGGCTCACGCCCGGCTTTCTTGGTTCCGGCCCAGCGGTGGATCGGTTGCCATCGCCGCGGTGCCTGCCCCATAGTCGGATACGACGCAAACGGAAGGTGAAAGACCACATGGCAGCGGAAGCGGCGGGGAACGACCTGGTTCAGGCGGTGGTGCTGCTCACGGCGGGCGTGGTGGCCGTGCCGATCTTCAAGCGCCTCGGCCTTGGATCCATTCTCGGCTACCTCGCTGGCGGCGTCCTCATCGGCCCCTTCGGCCTTGGCTTCTTCAGTGATTCGCAAGCAATCCTGCATGTCGCCGAACTCGGTGTGGTGATGTTCCTGTTTATCATCGGACTGGAAATGCAGCCGCTGCGGCTGTGGGGCCTGAGGCGCGAGATTTTCGGGTTGGGCATTCTCCAGGTTGGCCTGTGCGCCGCGCTCCTGACCTGTGTCGGCCTTGCCACTGGCTTCCCCATCGCCGTCTCGTTCGTGGCCGGCGCCGGCTTCGTGCTGACCTCAACGGCGATCGTCATGCAGTTGCTGGAGGAAAGCGGCGACACAGCCACGCCGAAGGGCCAGCGCATGATCTCGATCCTGCTGCTGGAGGATCTTGCCATCGTACCGCTGCTGGCGCTGGTGGCGTTTCTGGCGCCGCTTGACCCGCATGCGGCCGAAACCGCAATGCGCTCGCGCTGGATCGACGTCGGCATCGGCCTTGCATCCATCCTCGGCCTGGTGATCGCCGGGCGTTACCTGCTCAATCCCTTCTTCCGCATCCTGGCCAATTCGCGCGCCCGCGAGGTGATGACGGCGGCGGCCCTTCTGGTGGTTCTGGGTTCCGCGCTCGCCATGCAACTTAGCGGCCTGTCGATGGCGATGGGCGCCTTTCTGGCTGGCGTCCTGTTGTCCGAATTCGACCTTCCGGCACCAGCTCGAGGCGGATGTCGAGCCATTTCGCGGTATTCTGCTTGGCCTGTTCTTCCTTGCAGTCGGCATGTCGCTCGACCTCTCGGTGGTGGTGGCCAACTGGCGGCTCGTCGTTTTCTACGTGATCGCCTACATGGTGGTGAAGGCCATCGGCATCTATGTCGTGGCGCGCAGCCTGAAATCGAACCACCGCGAGGCGCTCGAGCGCGCCGTGGTGATGGCGCAGGGCGGCGAATTCGCCTTCGTGCTCTATTCCTCGGCGACGGTGGTCGGCATCATCGATGGCGAGGCGAACGCGACGCTGACGGCCATCATCATCATCTCGATGGTGCTGACGCCGCTGGCGATCACCATCCTGCGCTATTTTACCCCGAAGGAAGAGCCTTCCTTGGAAGGGATCGAAGTCGCCGATGGACTGACCGGCAGCGTGTTGGTCATCGGGTTCGGCCGATTCGGCCAGATCGCCAGCCAGCCGCTGCTTTTGCGCGGCATCGACGTCTCCATCATCGACAACGACGTCGAGATGATCCAGGCCGCCGCGCGGTTCGGCTTCAAGGTCTATTACGGCGACGGCACGCGCCTCGACATCCTGCATGCAGCCGGCGCCGGCCGCGCCAGCGCAGTGTTGATCTGTGTCGACAAGGGCGAGACGGCGGTCAGGATCGCCGAACTCATGCGCCACGAATATCCTCTGGCGCCCGTACTCGCCCGCTCCTACGACAGAGGCGTTTCGATCCAGCTGATCAATGCCGGCGTCGATTACCAGGTGCGCGAGACGTTCGAATCCGCGCTGCTTTTTGGCCAAAACACATTGGTGAAGCTCGGCGTGGAGGAAACGGATGCAGCCGAAATCATCGAGGATGTCCGCCGCCGCGACCAGGCGCGCTTCGACGAGCAGTTGGCAGGCATCGACCCCGTCGTGGCGGCGGGCAAGCTGCTGAAAGGTAACATGCCGGTGCCGACGCCGCTCAGTCAACCGCGCCGGCCCGGGCGGGCGCTCAACGAAGAAACTGCCGCCGTGCTGGAGGAGGTCGAGAACGGGCCGACTTAGACCTCGTGATCCATGGCCCTGAACGACGCAAGCTCCCACAGGGCGGCGGCGGACCAATACCAGCGCCGCTGCAATGCTCAGCGACAGCGGTCAACGAAGTAGCCGAGGATGGCCGCCGCATGGCCACAACCCTGGCTGTCAGTTCTTCCACCAGTCGCGGCCGGGCAGTTTTTCGATGCCGCCGGCGTCCAGCTTCGCCAGGTGGCCGCTGACGGGGAGCCCATCGATCCGGAAGTCAGCAGCGATTTCGGCAAGGGGCACCAGCACAAAAGCGCGCTGCAACATGCGCGGATGCGGCAGTTCGAGCCCCTCCTCGTCAAGGATGCGATCCCCGAACACAAGGATGTCCATGTCGATCAGGCGCGGGCCCCAGCGTTCGCTGCGCACGCGCTTGAGGCGGCGTTCGGCATCAAGGCAAAGGTTGAGCAACCCGCGCGGCGAAAGGTTCGTGCGCAGTTCGGCGGCGGCGTTGAGAAAATCCGGCTGGTCGGTCTTGCCCCAGGGCGGCGTACGATAGAGCGAGGAGACGGCAACGACACGGGTGGCGCAATCCTTGTCGAGCATGCGCAGCGCTTCGGCCATCGCCTTGGCCGGCTCGCCAAGGTTGCCGCCAAGACTGAGGAAGACCCGCTCCGGGTGCTTTTCAGACAAAATCGCCTCGTCGCAGCAAGATTGCCCCGGATGCAGAAAATCCGCATCTCTTCAATGGTTTCCGGGTCATTCCTACCAAATCTTCCATTGTCTAACGCTGCCGTTCGAGCATAGCATCGGCAAACACCAGCGCATCCATGTTCATGCCGACATTGTGGACCCGAAAAAGGTCGGCGCCTTTCAGCCGCAAGATGACGCTGGTGGCGGCGGTTCCAGGATCGCGGGTTGCGGGGTCGCGACCGGTAACATGGCCGACCAGGCGTTTGCGCGAGGTGCCGACAAGCCAGGGGTGGCCTAGCTCGCGCAACTCCTCGAAGCGCGCCATGAGCTGCAGATTCTCCTCATAGTCCTTGGCGAAGCCGAAGCCCGGATCGAGCACGATCTGCTGTTGCAAAACGCCGGCAAGCCGCGCGATTTCCAGCGACTTTTCAAGGAAAAGAAGCTGATCGGCGATCACGTCGGCGAGTTTTTCTCGGTCGCGGCCGGTATGCATGATAACCAACCCTGCTCCCGTCTCGGCGGCGACCCTTGCGATGCCCGGTTCGCGCTGCAGGCCATGCACATCATTGACGATGTGGGCGCCTGCGGCGACTGCAACGCGCGCCGTCTCCTCGCGGTAGGTGTCGACCGAGATCAGGGTATTTCCGGCGGCCGACAATGCCTCAATGACCGGCAGGATGCGCGCCTGTTCCTCTAAGGCCGTCACCGGCACGGCGCCTGGGCGGGTCAATTCGCCGCCGACGTCGACGATCGCCGCTCCCTCGCCGATCATGCGCTCGGCCTGCACGAGCGCTGCATCCAGCGCGTCGAACCTGCCGCCATCGGAAAAGCTGTCCGGGGTGACGTTCAGAATGCCCATCACCAGCGCCTTGGCGCCGAGGTCGAGATGGCGGCCATGCGCCAGTTGCCAGCGTGTCATGTCGAAAGGTCCAGCGCGTTCCGTGCGGCTTCTTGCCGTTGCGCCGGCTGAAAAATCAAGTGGCAAAAAGGTATTGGCACGGGATCACCAACGTCAATTCAGGGTGTCGAACAGGCGGAAGATGAAGGAAACCTGATAGACGAGACTGGCCACGACGAAGGCAACGTGGAAGCGCCGGTCCGAAACCTGCATGGCAACCAGACAGAGCAGCACATAGGCCGCAATGCGGATCATGTATTCCGGGCCGAACTGTTCGAAATGCACGCGGCCCTTGATTAGCGTATCGATGAGGTCGAGCAGGTAGGACACCGCCAACAGCCCGAAGAACCACTGCCTGCGCGACATGAAATAGTCGCGGTAGCCGCTGTATTCGGCGATGTCGTCGGGAAACAGCAACGCGCAGAGCAGGAACAGGACGATCGTGTAGACGATCAGGAACAGGTAGATTCCGAAGGTCCACATCGGGATGGCCGACAGCCAGAATTCCCACCACCAGAAGTGCACCAGCATAAGAAGCAGCGAAAAAGCCCAGCCGAGATGCACAAGATCGGGCCTCTGGCGGTGCGGATGCTGGACGAATTTGGCGGCGCCGGCGAGCAGCCGCGTGATGCCGAAGCCAAGCACGATGCCCATCACCACGCGGATGTGCAGGAATATTTCGGCTGTCGTCGGATCGGGTTGCACGGCGTTCTCCCCGCTCTGCGGGAAGCCGACCATCCCAAAAAGGGGACTGCCGATCAACCGGTCGAAAATCGCCACCCGAACCGGTTTTTTAATTGCCTGGAGAGGAGTGGCGGCGCATGGTCGGCCAAATGAGGCCGTGCATGATCCCTAGACTGTCGCTGACTGCCCTTCTCGTTGCCGGCATCGTGGTGCCAGCGGCGGGCGCCAGCGTGAACAAAACCTACAGCTATTTCTCGATCGGCGGCCGCACGCTCGAGGAGATCGAAACGGAGCTGGCCAAGCGCGGACCGCATGTGAAAAGCACCGGCAAGCGGCATCCAGGCGCCACGCAGATGGAATTCACCACCCGCCTTGCCTATGCCGAGAGCGCCGGCAGTTGCACCATCGTAAAGGCGTCGGTGAACGTGCGGGCAAAGATGATCCTGCCGCGCTGGCGCCAGCGAGCCAGGGCCGACCGCGATACAACGGTAATCTGGGACACGCTGTCGGCAGACATCAAACGGCACGAAGAAAGCCATGTGGTTATCGCCAAGAACCATGCCCGCGAGCTCGAGCAGGCGCTAAAGGCGATCGGCCGGCAGAAGAACTGTTCGATCGCAGCGACCAAGGCCAAGGCAACTTCCGAAAAGATACTCGCTAGGCACGACCGCGCTCAGGATGAGTTCGACCGGGTGGAAGGCATCAACTTCGAAAGTCGTATCATCAGGCTGCTGCACTACCGGATGGAGCGCATCGCCGCCACCAGGAAGCCGGGATAGCGGCTTTTCTAGGTAAGCGAAGAAGCAAAACCCTCCCCTTGCGGCGGTTTATTGCCAGTCTTCAGAGCCGGGCTGCTTTTCGCCGAGACCGACAAACCCTGCCGTTGGAAGCAGTCATTTGCCGCGCGCGGGTCGACGGGTCCCACCACGCGAATTTCAACCGATGGTTTCGTGCCCTCGAAACAACCACAGAGCGAGGTTTGCAGCAAAACTCCGTCGCATCGAGTGGCCAGCCTGATGGAAACCTGGCTGGAGCCAGCGATACGCTTCTTCCAATACAGTAGTTTTTGTGTTCAAATAAGCGTGGATTTGCTTCTTTTGCGAGGGGAGGAAGTCATGCATTTTTCTTCAAAGAAAATAGGCGGCTATCGTGTCTTTGCGGTAAGCGGTACCAATACCGTTTCTTTTGCCATCGATTTTAGTGGAGCGGATACAAAGGGACTTCTCGGCTTTGCAGTTGAACGAGAAGACCCGAAGGAGAATGAACGTTACTTCATGTACGGCTTCAAGATTTTCGAAACCGTTCTGCCCTCTCCCTCCGAAGACACGACGGTGTCGACATTCAACCATCCGGTGCAAAGCTTCGTTTGGGACGATTTCACCGGCAAACCCGGCCGCACCTACACCTACTGGTTCCACCCGCTCAAGGGGAAGCCCAAGAACCTCGACCGTTCGGCAGAACCCATCAAAATCACGGTAAAGACTGAAGGGCTTTTCACCAGGGGAAAGCATGACGTGTTCTTCAACCGCGGCGTCGCCTCGAGCCAAGCCTATGCCCGAAAGTTCAACAACCTCCCTCCGGACAAACAGCCGACGGCGAAAAAGCGGACCGAAGCCCTGCAATGGCTGAGCCGCGAACTCGACGAAGCGATGCTCAAATTCATCGACCACGCCAAGCCCGGCGACACGCTGCTCGGCTGCTTCTACGAATTCCGCTACGGACCGGTAGCCGACAGGCTCAAGGCTGCGGCGACGCGCGGCGTCAACGTCCAATTGATCGTCGATGCCAAGGTCAATGAATCGACTGACAGCAACGGCAAATTTCACGAAAGTTTCCCGCGTGTCGAAAACCTGAAACTGGTCGACGCTAAAGGGCTGCGGCCGCAGATCGCGCTTTTGCGCGTCAACAACCCGTCCAACATCCAGCACAACAAATTCATGGTGCTACTGAAGGGTGCAGCCGCGAAGCCTTCAGAGGTGTGGACCGGCTCGACCAACCTTTCCGAAGGCGGCATCCACGGACAGACCAATGTCGGGCATTGGGTGCGCGATGGCGCCGTCGCCACCTCATTCGCGCGTTATTGGAACCTTCTGCTGTCCGATCCGGGATCAGCCGACGGCGACGACAGGACCACGGCGAGCAAGAAGAAGAAGGCTTTCCGCGAACAGGTGGCGGTACTGGAAGCGGTGCCCGAGGGATGGCCCGCAATTCCGGCGGGCGCCTCGACGATCTTCAGTCCGCGTCCGGGCAGGTCAGTGCTGGAAATGTATGCGAAATCCATCGACGGTGCCGCCGACACCGCTTGCATCACGCTCGCCTTCGGGGTCAACAAGGCGTTCAAGGACCTTTTGAAGGACAACAGCGCGCAGTCGGCGATCACCTTCCTGCTGCTCGAAAAACGCGATCTCCCCAAAGCCAACGCCACGACGCCGTTCGTCGTCTTGAAAGCCAGCCACAACGTCTACCAGGCCTGGGGATCTTTCCTGCGCGACCCACTCTATCAATGGACGCGCGAGACCAACGCAATGGGGCTCGGCCTCAACAAGCATGTCGCCTATATCCACTCGAAGTTTTTGCTGAAAGACCCGCTCGGCCTCGATCCTATCGTCGTCACCGGCTCGGCCAATTTTTCCGATCCTTCGACCAACGACAACGACGAGAACATGCTTCTGATCCGCGGCAACCAGCGTGTTGCCGACATCTATTTCACCGAATTCAACCGGCTGTTCTTCCACTATTATTTCCGTTCGGTGCAGGAGGCGCTCTTCGGCCGCAAGCCGACCGAGGCCAATGCTGCCGCAAACAGCAAATCGAGCCTGTTCCTGCGTGAAGACGACAGCTGGCTGAAAGACTACCGGCCGGGCAAGCTGAAGCGCAAACGCATGGAAATGTTCACCCGCATGGCGAACCCCGTCACCTTGTGAGAAGTGGCCGGCAAGAGGTTGACATGATTGGAAAATTGCCCGGCGGTAAGCCCGACCTCAAGCGACGCCGAGCTTCTTTTGCAGGCTGGTCGACGAGGTCGTGTACTGGAACACGATCCTTTCGCCAGGGCTGACGATGCGTTTTGCAGCCTGCGCCATCAGCGCCACCTCGTGGAAGCCCGAGAGAATGAGTTTCAGCTTGCCGGGATACCAGTTGATGTCGCCGACGGCGAAGATGCCGGGCACCGATGTCTCGAATTTCTCGGTATCCACCGGAATGAGGTTTTCGTGGAGATTGAGACCCCACTCGGAAATCGGGCCAAGCTTCATGGTCAGCCCGAAGAATGGGAGCATGCGGGTGCAGGGAACCTCGACATCGCCATCCGGTCCCTTGATGGTCGCCGATGCGAGCTGACCGTCCTCGCCGGTCAGGCCCGTGACTTGCCCGACCTGGAAGTCGAGCTGCTTCATCTCCTGCATGGCGTACATCTTGTTGACGCTGTCGGGGGCGGCGCGGAACTCGGGCCGGCGATGGACCAGGGTGACGGTTTTGGCAATCGGCTGAAGGTTGAGCGTCCAGTCCAGCGCCGAATCGCCGCCGCCGACAATCACCAGGTCATGGCCGCGGAAATCCTCCATCCGGCGAACGGAATAGAAGACGCTCTTGGCTTCATAAGCTTCGATGCCGGGGATCGGTGGGCGCTTCGGCTGGAATGAACCGCCGCCGGCGGCGATTACCACGATCTTCGCTTCGATCGTCTCATTTTCGTCGGTGGTGACGCGGAAACTGCCGTCCTCCAGCCTTTCCAGTCCGCAAACCATGCGGTTGTAGGTGAATTGCGGGTTGAACGGCGCAATCTGCTCCATCAGCTGGTCGACCAGGCCCTGCGCCGAAATTTTCGGCCATGCCGGGATGTCGTAGATGGGCTTTTCCGGATAGAGCTCGGCGCATTGCCCGCCCGCCCGGTCGAGAATATCGATCAGATGGCATTTCATGTCGAAGAGGCCAAGCTCGAACACGGCGAACAGGCCGACAGGCCCTGCCCCGATGATGACGACGTCGGTCTTGGTGGTGTTCATGCTGTTCATCCGGCAATCCTGCGCTCCCAGCGCCGCAGTCTTTCAGAAGCAGCGCGGCAAGGCCAGCGGGCCAGCAGCGGAAAGTCCTTAGACGTGAATCCAGGCGGGGTTCAGCCCTGGCGCTCGGGCACCTGCACGACCAGGCCGTCAAGTTCGTCGCGCACCTTGATCTGGCACGACAGCCGCGAAGTGGGCCTGACGTCGAAGGCGAAATCAAGCATGTCCTCTTCCATCGCCTCAGGCTCGCCAACCACATCGGTCCATGCCTCGTCGACATAGACATGGCAGGTCGCACAGGCGCAGGCGCCGCCGCATTCCGCCTCGATGCCCGGCACCGCATGGCGGATGGCGTTCTCCATCACCGTCGAGCCATTCTCGGCCTCGACGTCGAAACGCGTGCCGTCAAAGGCGATGTAAGAAATCTTGGTCATGCGACGGCCTTCTGAAGCACTGTCCCGGAAAATATCCCCCGCCGAGATAATCACTCCGGCGGTCAAGTCAACTGCGGCTGAAAAGCGCCGCGATATGGCGTATTTGCGGGAAAGTTCGCCGAAACGATATCAGCGGCTGATCGCGGCGATGAAGTCGCGGACGTCGTCGATGAGGACGGCGAGACGTTTCACGGCTGCGCGGTCGTCGGGAGACTTCTCGATTCGGTCGGCGCAGTCGGCAAGCGTGAAGGCGCCGATACCACGAGCTGAACCCTTGAGACCATGCGCAAGTTGGAACCGCTCACTGGCATTGGCTTGCATTATGCTGTCGCGGACAGCGAGCGCCTGGCTGGCAAACATCGCCAGCACCTCCTGTTCCACGTTGCGGTCGCCGAGAGTTCTGGCGGCTGAGATGTTCCAGGTCGATCGGCCGCGACCGCGATCTAAGCGACGTTTCACCTCCCGGGCGGCCGACACCGACAGCCCGGGAATCCTGCGATGCCATGGGAGGGGCCACTCCTAAATTTTTGTAGCGTTTTTGGCTCAAACTACGTCATTCCTGTGGATAGCGGGTTAATGTGTGTCCCTTATAGAGACTGTCGGGTGGCTTGCCGAAAAAAGGCCTAAAAGGCCAGGGTGTTAACCCTATGTTTAAACTTTTACGCATGTGGCCAAATCCGGGTTCCCTTTACCGGTGTGTGCCACTACGATACGGCAAGACCATAATATGCCACGCGCGCAGCCGACGAGGAACCGGTTTTGGTTCGGCTGCGCCTTTTTGTACAGGGTAATGGCGGCATGGCGCGTAAGACAACGACAACACAAAATCTCGACAGCGACGTCGCCAAGGAACTTGAAGAGGCGCTCGATTTCGACCTGACCGGGAGCGGCGATCTCGACATCGCCGCCTCGATGGAAGATCTGGAGGCGCAGATTTCGCAGGCCGCAGACGAGCTCGCGCGCGAGAGCCGCAGTGGAAACAACAACAAGCCCGCGCAGCCGCCGAAGGCGGAAGCCAGCAACCCTGCCGCCAAGCCAGCCGAGCCAGCCAAGGCGCCGCTGCCACAGCCCGAACCGCACCTGCCGATGGGCCTGCGCCCCGCGGACGAACCGATGGGCTTGCGCCCGGTTGACGAACCGGCCGAAAACGGCCGCCCGGCCAGCAACGGATTCGCCCCGGCCAATGACGACCGGCAAAAAGACTTCCGTGCTGCTGTCAACGGCCTCAATCGGCGTTCCTCGAATGCGATCTACTGGATGGTCGCGCTGCTGACGGTCGCCTGGGTCGGCGGCGGTTTCCTTTTGGGACAGGCGCTGTTCGGCCCCGAGATCTGGCAGATCCGCAACGGGCAGCAGCTCGCCGCCCGCCCCTATCTGGTCCTGCTCGCGGTCGGCACCCTCCTTCCTGTCATCCTGTTCTGGGCTTTCGCCGTCATGATGCGCCGCGCCCAGGAAATGCGCATGGCCGCGCGCTCGATGACCGAGCTGGCTTATCGCCTTGTCGAGCCGGAATCGATTGCCCAGGATCGCGTCATGATGGTCGGTCAGGCGGTTCGCCGCGAGGTCGCCGCCATGGGTGAAGGCATCGAACGCACGCTGGCGCGCGCGGTCGAACTGGAAACGCTCGTCCATACCGAGGTCAACGAACTCGAACGCGCCTATTCGCAGAACGAAATGCGCATCCGCACCCTGGTCGATGGCCTCGGCAGCGAGCGCGACGCGCTTATCAGCCACGCGGAGCGCGTGCGCTCCTCCATTTCCGGCGCCCATGAGACGTTGCGCGACGAACTCGGCTCCGCCACCGACATGATCCGTGACAGCATCCTGGCCGCGTCGACAAAGCTGTCGATGACGATCACCGATTCGGGCGGCACGCTGATCGATCGCATCAACGAAAGCGGGTTGTCGATCTACGATTCGATCGACCAGCGCATGGATACGATCTCCGAGCGCATCTCCACCTCCGGTGAAGCCTTCGCCAGCCTGCTCGACACGCGCATCGCAACATTGACCCAGAGCACCGACGACGTCACCCGCTCGCTGTCACAGATGCTCGACGAACGCGCCACCGGCATGGTTTCGCTGCTTGGCGGCGCCACCGATAGCCTGAACGCCGAACTCGAAACGCGCCTGAGGAGCATCGAGACGACGCTTGCCGAACGCGGCCAGGCGCTTGATCGGCGAATTCGAGACCCGAGCCGAAGCGCTGGATACCGGAACGCAGAAGCTCAACGCCGCACTGGAAGCGCGCGCGCGCCAGATCAACGACACGCTGGTAGAGCGCGCACGCGAGATCGCAACGACCTTCACCGCCGGCAAGCAGGATCTGTCTGCGATGATCGATGAGGGCAAGGCGCTGATCGGCGCCGAAATGGCTGACATTGTCATGTCCACCTCGACCATGCTGGAAGCCCGCGCCTCGGAATTCGCCAACCGTCTGGAAGCCGGTCGCAGCGTGATTGGCCAGGCCTTCGAAGCCGACATCCAGAAACTCGCCGATGCACGCGACGACCTCGACGCCGCGGTGGAAAACAACGCCCAGAAGCTGGCCGAAAGCCGCCAGCGCATGGCTGCGGCCCTGCACGATGACCTGCAGAAATTTGCCGACGGCCGCGCCGAGATCGACCTTGCCATCGGCTCGCACCTGCAGAAGCTGTCTGAAGGGCGCAGCCTGCTATCCAAGGCGCTCGACGACGACCTGCGCAAGGTTACCGAGCAGCGCGCGACGATCGACGCGGAACTTGGCACCCAACTGGAGCGGCTGGACGCCGGCCGCACCGCGCTCGCCCGCGCCTTGAGCGAGGACGTTAACAAGCTCGGCCAAACCAGGGCGGCGATCGACGAAACGATCACCACGCATGTCAGCAAGCTTGCCGAAGGCCGTAACATCCTGGCGCAGGCGCTGGAAGCCGATTTGCAGAAGTTGCAGGAAAGCCGTTCCGGCATCGACAACATTGTTGCGGGACAGGTCGCGAAGCTCGCCGAGGGCCGCGATATCCTTTCGCGTGCGCTCGAAGCCGACCTCCAGAAGCTCAACGAAAGCCGCACCGGCATCGACAACATCGTCGCCGGACAGGTCGAAAAGCTGGCGGAGGGCCGCGACATCCTTTCGCGCGCGCTCGAAGCCGACCTGCAAAAGCTCAACGAAAGCCGCACCGGCATCGACAACATCGTCGCCGGACAGGTCGAAAAGCTGGCGGAAGGCCGCGACATCCTTTCGCGTGCGCTCGAAGCCGACCTGCAAAAGCTCAACGAGAGCCGCGCGGGCATCGACGGGATCGTGGCGGGACAGGTGGGCAAGCTCGCCGAGGGTCGCGACATCCTTTCGCGGGCACTTGAGGCGGACCTGCGCAAGCTGAACGACAGCCGCTCCGAGATCGACGGCATTATCGCCGGGCAGGTCGAAAAGCTGGCAGAGAGCCGCGGCGTGCTCACCCGTGCGCTTGAGGAAGATCTGGAAAAGCTGGCCGAGGCGCGCTCCAGCATCGACGACACGATCGCCGGCCAGGTCGGCAAGCTCGCCGACGGCCGCAACATACTGACGCGGGCGCTTGAAGACGATCTGCGCCGGCTCGGCGACACCCGCGCCGATATCGACAATGCCGTTGTCGCGCATATCCAGACGCTCGCCGACCGCCGCGCCGACATCTCGGAAGCGCTCTCCTCCGACGTGGAGAAGATCGAAGACGCGTTCCGCCGCCAGACCGGCATCATCGAGGAACGCACGGACACGATGGAACGTGCGTTGGCGACCGGCATCGAAAACGTCCGCGGCGTGCTCGAACGCAGCGCCGGCGCGGTTGCCGGAGCGCTGCGCGACAAAGTGCTGGAGATTACCTCGGCGCTCAGCCAGGAGGCCGACAAGGCGCTCGGCGACGCAGACGATCGGATCGCCCGCCGTGCGGAACAGACCGCCGAAAACCTTGCAATGCGGACTGCCGAAATTGCCCAGACGTTCGACCAGGCCGACGAACGGCTTTCAGCGCGTGCGCTGGAATCGGCCGGCTCGCTGATCAACCGCGTCGCCGACGTCACGCGCACCTTCGAGGAAGCCGACCGCCGCCTCGTGACCCGAGTGGAGGAAACCGCCGACGCAATCGCGGCTCGAGCCCATATCGTGGTTCAGGCTTTCGACACCGCGGACCAGCGTCTCTCGGCGCGCGCCGATGAAACCGCGGGAGCGCTGGTTGCCCGGGCAGAGGAAACGGCAAGTGCGCTTGCCGCCCGAGCCGACGAGATCGCCCGTTCGTTCGACGACGCCGATCGCCGGCTCGTCGCCCGCGCCGAGGAAACCAGCAACGCCATCCAGGTCAAGGCATCGGAGACCGCCGGCGCGATCGTCGCCAAGGCCGCCGATATCGCCCGCTCGTTCGAAGATGCCGACAAGCAGCTTGCTGCCCGCGTCGGCGAAACGGCCGAGACCCTGCAGGCGCGCGCCGATGCGATCGCCCGCACCTTCGAGGATGCCGACAAGCGGCTTGTCGCCCGCGCCGAGGAAACCTCCGGTGTCATCGCAGCGCGCGCTTCGGAAGCCGCCGGCGAGATCGTCGCCAAAGCGGCCGATATCGTCCGGTCCTTCGACGAAGCCGACATGCGGCTTGTGGCGCGGGTCAGCGAAACGGCGTCCTCGCTTGAGGGCCGGGCCGCCGAACTTGCCCGTGCATTCGAAGCGGCCGACCAGCAGCTCGCCGCACGCGTCAACGACACAGCCTCGGCGATAACGGCGCGTGCCGCCGACATCGCCAACGTCTTTGACGAGACCGAGCAACGCATCATCGCCCGGACGCACCAGACATCCGCCGAGCTCGATGCACGCGCGGCGGCAATCGCCGGGGCGCTCGCCTCGGCCGATGAGCGGCTGGCGGCAGGCGTCGACGCGATTGCGGCCCGCGTCGCCGGCCACGCCTCGGATGTGGAAGGCCGCTTCGCGGCCAGCGCCGAGGCGATCGGCCAGAAGCTCAACGACCAGGTCGCCGAAAGCGAGGCACGCCTTGCCCAGCGCGCCAATGTCATTGCCGAGACGTTCAGCGCCGTAGGCCAGCACATCAGCCAGCGCACCAACGAGGCGGCCAAGTCGATCGGCGAGAACACCCGCGAACTGAACGCCATGCTGGCCAGCCGCTCGTCGGAAATCTCGCAAATCCTCGACGAGACCGCGCGGCCGCTGGTCGCACGTTTCGCCGAGAGCGGCGGCGAACTGCAGCGGAGCCTGGAAGAGGCCACGCAACATGCAACCGAACGGCTACGCATTGAGAACGCCGCGCTCGTCAACGCTTTGGCAAACCGTACGGCCGAAACGCTGACGGCGCTCGACAGCGCCAAGATGAACCTCGCCGACGGCGTAGGCGCGCTGATCGAACGCCTGTCGCACTCCAACTCGCAGCTCGGTGAACTGATCGAAAAGGCAGCGGAGAACCTCACGGGCGTGGACGAACGACTGTCCTCGACGACACGCAGCTTCCTGGTGACCACCGAGAAGGCGGCGCAAACTTTCGCCAGCTCGGCCCGGCTGATCGACGCCAATGCCGGCCGGTTGACCGAACTGTCGTCGCACACGCTCAAGGACATCGCCGCGATCGCCGACCGCTTCGACGATCACAGCAAGCTTCTGTCCGGCGCTTCCGACCTGCTCGGCTCGGCGCAGACCAACCTCGCCTCGACGCTTGGCGAGCGGCAGACAGCGTTGGAGGAACTGGCTGTCGGCCTGGTCAAGAAGTCCGAGGATATCGAGCGCATGATGCATTCGTTCGAAGGCATCGTGAGCCGCACCCTGGAGTTCGCCGAGGGCCGCACCCGCAAGTCGACCGACCAGATCCGCAGCTCCATCTCGGAAGTGGTCGATGCGGCAACGCAGCGTTTCGCCACCGCGACCGAGGATATGCGGCGCACCGCCGGCACCATCCGCCAGGAACTGGAGCAGACCCGCGCCGAGCTGAAGCGGGGCGTGCTCGACATGCCGGCGGAAGCGAAGGAGTCGACGACGGCGATCCGCCGCGCCGTCACCGAGCAGATCAACGCGCTGAAGGAACTTTCCGAAATCGTTGCTCGTTCGGGCCGTACGGTCGACGTTTCCGAAAGCCGCCGGCCGGCCGCTCCCGCTCCGCAGCCGCGCCCCGCTGAACCGGCACGCCGGCCGACAGTTGCTCCGGCGCCGGTGACCGAGCGTCCGGCCACGCCGACCGCCGGCAACAGCAACGGACAGCAGCGCCCGGGCGGCTGGGTCAGTGATCTCCTCACCAACGCGTCGCGCGATGAGCCGGAGGCCAAGCCAGCCGGTGCGCCCCGGACAGCGGCCAGCCAACGTTCGCCGCTTCATGTGGTCGAATCGCTGAACTCGCTGTCGGTCGATATCGCCCGCGCCATCGATCACGAAGCGTCGATCGAGCTGTGGGACCGCTATCGCCGTGGCGAACGCGACGTGTTCACGCGCCGCCTTTACACGCTGAAGGGCCAGCAGACCTTCGACGAGATTCGCCGCAAGTATCAGGCGGATCCGGAGTTCCGCGCCGCCGTCGACCGCTACTGCGACGATTTCGAGAAGCTGCTGAACGATGTCGCGCGCAACGACCGCGACAACATCATGACGCAAACCTATCTCACTTCGGATACCGGCAAGGTCTACACGATGCTGGCCCACGCCAGCGGTCGCCTGCGGTAAGGTGGTTATAATCAAGCAAAAAAGGGCGGCATGGTTTCCTGCCCTTTTGCTCGCCGCTATCAGTCCCGAAAGATGCCATCCGCCGAACGAGACTGCGCTCGCCTCCGGCTACATGACGCTCGCCGACCAGCGGACGATTTCGCTGGCGACATCTCCAAAGGCAGCGTCGAGCGCCCTGACATAGGCATCGTTGCCGGCGGCGCCGCCGACCGTCGCGCTCGCCTCGAAGGTACGCGAGGCGCGAACCACGCCATTGCGGTCGTTCAGCACCTTCACGAAAATCTCCACGTCGGCACGGTTGCCCTGGCCGATATCGATCTGGAAGGAGCGGATTTCAGAAAGCACCTGATAGTCGATGGCAAGGCCCTCGCCCGGCTTGCCGACGCCGGCAAAGCTGCCGGACCGCTGGAAAGCCTCGGCCAGGCGCGCCTGCACCACCTTCGGCAGGCGGTCGGCCCACTGGGCGCCCTTGAGAAACTGGATGACACCGGGCGACGGCACTATGACTATGTTCTGGCCGTCGAGCGATTTCAGCGCGGACGGCTCGCCTATCAACACTTGTGTGCCACGGCGGCTGCGAGCAGTGTCGGGCGTGGGTGCGGAAAGTTCGTAGGTGTCGAGGGGGGCCGGGCCGCCGCCCGGAAAAAGAGCGCAGCCGGAGAGAACAAGGGCCAGGAACGCTGCCCCGGACAAAAGCTTACCAAATCTCACGTGCGGCTCCCCGGAGACTCAAATGCAAAGCCTACATCCCTCACGGATTCTCTCTTGCGGGGTGACGCAAGCGATGTCAACGGCGCGCCCGGCCGTCGAACTGGCGAACCTCGCCGTCGCCCCCGCTCAAAATGCGTTGCGGGTTGCGTTCAAGGTCGCTGACGGCTTGCTCGATGCGATTGATGGACCGCCGGCTGTCCACCGCCAACGCCTCGATCTCGCGCAGGCCCTGGGTGGAGAAGCGGGCAAAGCCGTCGGTGATGGTGCCTAGCCGTTTGTTCAGCGTATCCGCTACTTCCTTGAATGATTTCAGTGTCGCGCTGGCGTCGGCCATCACGCCCTGCGCCTCGCCGGAGCCGAGCAGGCTGTCAACCTTGGCCAGAACGCCGTCGATCCGCACCGAAGCCTGGTTCAGGCGCTGCGTCAGTTGCTGGGCGTCTGAAATCATCTGGTCGATGTCGTCGGCGCGGTCGCCGAATTTATCCGTCACCTTGGCCACGTCTTCGGCGACACGATTGGCGGTTTCGCTGGCCTTGCCAATGTTGGAGAGCGCCTCGCGGACCGTCCCCGGATCGACCGCGCCGATGACCCCATCGACCTTGTCGAGCGTGGCCGTCGCCTTGCCGGCGAATTGGTTCACCGAACTTACCGTGGTGTCCACGTTGGCGATGATCTTTTCGAGATCCTGGCTCCTGTTGCTGAGGCTCTTGGTGAAGGTCTCGACATTTGCAACGATCGTGGCGACCTTTTCCCGGTCAACCGACCTCAGCAATTGCTCGGCCGCATCGAGCGTCCCGTCGAGCTTGCCGGAAACACCCGCCAGCTCGTCCGAAAGCGAAGCAACGCTGGCCAGGAATTTCTGCACGCCATCGGCATTGGCGGCAAGCGCATCGGAAAACTTCTGCGCGTTCTGGACCGTTTTGGTCAACGGCCCACGGGCATCGCCGACAAACCCTTCCAGTTGCGTAAGCACGTTGTCGGCGCGCTTGAAGATGTCCTGGGCGGTTTGCAGCAGGTTGGTCACCGCCGACGGATTGGCGACGATCTCGGCGACCGTGCCGTTCGCCTCGGCTTCATCGAGGATGTTGGGCTCCCTGGAAACCGCGCCTTTCAGCTCGATGTTGGCCTGCCCGGTGAGGCCCGCAAGGCCGATGTCGGCCTGCGTCGAACGGGTGATCGGGGTATAGCGGTCGACGATCGTATCGGCGATCGCGACGCTCGGATTGTCGACGTCGATGAAGACGCGGCGAACATCACCCACCTTGACGCCGTTGAACAGCACAGCGCTGCCCCGCGTCAGTCCGGAGGCGGAGCCGGGAATGCGGACGCGCAGTTCGATCGTCTCGCCACGGTCGCCGATGGCAGCCGTCCAGTAGACAAAGCCGAAAGCCGCGAGAATCGCGGCAAGCGTGAAAATACCGACAATGACGTAGTTGGCTTTGGTTTCCATGCGCCCTAGTTCCTCGCCGCGAGGTCGAGTTGCCGCGCCCTCTTGCCGCGGAAATAGGATTTAACCCAAGGTTCTTCGCTTGCCAGCATGTCTTTCACTGTGCCTTCCACAAGGACTTTCTTGTTTCCGAGCACCGCTATTCTGTCACAGACCGAGAACAAGCTATCGAGGTCATGAGTGACCATATAAACGGTCAATCCCATCGTGTCGCGCAACTTGGCGACAAGTTCGTCGAAATCCGCCGCGCCGATTGGGTCGAGGCCCGAGGTCGGCTCGTCGAGAAAAACGATATCCGGATCGAGTGCCAGCGCACGCGCTAGCGCTGCGCGCTTGATCATGCCGCCCGACAGTTCGGAAGGGAATTTCACCGCCGCGTCGCGCGGCAGCCCGACAAGCTCGATCTTGAGCAGCGCCAGTTCGTCCATGAGTTTCTTCGGCAGATCAAGATATTCGCGCATCGGCACCTGCACGTTCTCCTGAACGGTGAGCGCGGAGAACAGCGCGCCGTGCTGGAACAGGACGCCAAGCCGCATGTCTAGGCGCTGGCGATCGAGTTCGTTCGCCTTGTCAACGTCGATACCGAAAAGCTTGATTGTGCCGCCCTTTTTCTTGTTGAGGCCGAGAATTGTGCGCAAAAGCACCGATTTGCCGGCGCCGGATGCGCCGACGAAGCCCAGAATCTCACCCCGGTAGATATCGAGCGACAGCTTGTCGAGCACCACCTTGTCGCCGAAAGCAACGGTGACGTCGCGCGCCGACAGGACGACCTCATGCTCGTCGTTCGACCGCGGGGCGTCTTCTATGATGGTATTTTTCCTGCCGAGCATCCGCCGCCTTAAAAATCGATCGCCGCGTAAAACATCGCAAACAATCCGTCGACGATGATCACCACAAAAATGGACTTCACCACCGACGACGTCACGTGGAGGCCCAGCGATTCGGCGCTGCCGCCGACTTTCATGCCCTCGACCGAGCCGATGATGCCGATGATCAACGCCATGAACGGGGCCTTGATAAGACCCGCGAAGATGGTGGAAACGTCGATGCTGGCGCGCATGCGGTCGATGAAAGCTTCTGGTGGAATGCCGGAGTAAAGCCACGAGACGGCGATCGCCCCGCCAATCGCCGCGAAATTCGCGGCAATGGTCAGGCAGGGCAGCGCGATCACCAGCGCGACGAGACGCGGAAATACCAGGACGCCGACCGGGTTCAGGCCGATGACGGTCAGTGCGTCGACCTCTTCGCGCATCTTCATCGAGCCTATTTCGGCTGTTATTGCGCTGCCGGAGCGGCCGGCGATCATGATGGCCGTGAGCAGAACGCCGAGTTCGCGCAGCACAAGGATGCCAACCAGATCGACGACAAAAATCTCGGCGCCGAAATAGCGCAACTGGAAAGCGCCCTGCTGGGCGACGATGGCGCCGACGATGGCCGACATCAGGAGGACAACCGGAATGGCGCCGACGCCCATGCGGTCTATCTGGGCGACGATCGCCGCGAGATTGACGGCGTTGCCACGGCCAAGCTTCATCTGCGCGCCACGTATGGTCGACCCCAGAATGTACATGCCGGCGATGAAATCGTCCCGGGCAGCATATACGCCGCGCCCGAGCGTTTCGAGAAAGCGGATGAGGATGTTGTCGCTAGCTGGCGCCGCCGGGGCCTCCTTGCCCCGCGTCGCCTCGGCCACGGCATGGAGCAGGATGCCGGCAGCCTCGCTTTCGCCGACCACAGTGGTCTCGACGCCGCGTGTAGCGTTGGCCGCGAGCAGGCGCTCCACAAGCCAGGCGCCGGCGGTGTCGATGCGCTGGATGCCAGAAATGTCCAATGTCATCTTTTTGGTGTCGCCACGCGCTTCGAGCGCGCGCACATCGTGGTCGACAAAATGCACGCGGCGCGTCGTCCAGTTGCCCGAAAACGCGACAGCCAGCCCGTCATTGTCCTCACGGACGCTGACCTCGGGCTGATTCTGCGCGTCCGGGGTGCGGCTTGCTTGCAGCGGAGCATCGTTCAACATGGCGTGGAGTCTTAACCCGGCGCCTGCGGTCTGTCACTTTGTGCGGAACCTAGCGCACTGATTCCAAGGAAGAAAAATATGCCGCGTGACATTTCCGTCGAGGCCGAGCGTTTTCCGATCGCCGGAACGTTCACCATTTCGCGCGGCTCGAAGACGGAAGCCGAGGTGTTGACCTGCACGATTACCGAGGGAAAGCACAGCGGACGCGGCGAATGCGTGCCCTACCGCCGCTATGGCGAGACGATGGAAAGCGTGCGCCAGGCGATCGAGGCTGCGCGGGCTGATATCGCGGGCGGCGCCGGCCGCAATGCCCTGCTCTCCATCATGCCGGCTGGAGCTGCACGCAACGCGGTTGACTGCGCACTTTGGGACCTCGAGGCGAAAATCTCCGGCAGGCGTGTGGCGGAAAGCGTATGCCTGGTAAGGCCGGCCCCGCTGACGACCGCATTCACGCTGTCTCTCGGCGAGCCCGAGGCAATGGCGGCGCAAGCCCGGGCCAATGCCCGGCGACCGCTGCTCAAGGTGAAGATCGGCGGCGACGGCGACATTGCCCGCATCCGCGCCGTTGTCGAAGCAGCGCCCGACAGCAGGATTATCCTCGATGCCAATGAAGGCTGGAGCGACGCCAATATCCGCCAAAACCTGGCGGCAGCCGCCGAACTTGGCATCGCGCTAATCGAACAGCCTCTGCCCGCCGGCAACGACCAGATTCTGCGCGAGATCGCGCATCCCGTTCCCATCTGCGCCGATGAAAGCGTCCACACCGCCGAGGGGCTCGAAGCCCTGAAAGCGCTTTACGATGCGGTCAACATCAAGCTGGACAAAGCCGGCGGCCTGACGGCGGCGATCGCATTGAGGGACCGGGCCCGCGACATGGGCTTCGGCGTCATGGTCGGCTGCATGGTCGGTACATCGCTGGCGATGGCGCCGGCGGTGCTGCTAGCTCAAGATGCCGATTTCGTCGACCTCGACGGACCACTGCTGCTGGCGCGAGACCGTTCGCCGGGACTGGTCTACGAAGGGTCCATGGTGTCAGCGCCAGAGGCCGCGCTTTGGGGCTGAGCGGCGCGCCATGATGCCAAGGCCGAGGCCTCCCAGCGCAACGGCTGCCATCACGTAGAAACCAGACTGCGCCATCGCCTCGTAAATGGGGCCGGACAACAGCGTCATAATGGCCAGGCCGAAACCGCTGGCGAAAAAGTTGATGCCCTGCGCCGCTCCCGTCCGGGCTTCCGACACGGTCTCGGCGATCATTTTCTGCAGGCTGAGCAGGATCAGCCCGGTCGACACCGCATGCAGGGCCTGCACGAGGAAAAAGCCGAAGACGCCGAGGCCCAGCGGCCAGATCATTGGAAACGCGATCCAGCGGACCATCGCGGCGATCGAAGCAAGCATCAGCGTGGTGGTGGCCGGTACCTGGCCGAAGAGCCGCGTGAACACCATGAACATTCCGACTTCGGCAACCACCGCGAATGCCCACAAAATGCCGATCGTCGAATCGGAAATGCCAAGCGATTTCCAGTAGATGGAGACGAAAGCGTAGAGAAAGGCGTGGCTGGCGACGGTGACACCGGCGCTGGCGACGAAAAACAGGAAGTAAGGCCGCATCAGCGAGGGCGCCGCTTCCGGCAGGTCGGCGGTCGAAAGCGGAGAAGCAAGCCGCGGGCGGCCGAGGCGCGGCGCCAGGAAGGAAGCCGCGAGCCCGACCGCCAGCCCGACCGAGATCATCACCGGCACAATCTGCTCACTGGTCTGGGCGATGATGACGCCGCCGAAAAAATTGGCGCAGAAGAAGATCACCGAGCCCCAGATGCGCATCTTGGAATAGTCGCAGCCGAACCGCCGCACGCCAGATAGCGCCAGCGAATCAACCAGCGGCGAATGCGGCGTCCAGACGATTGCCAGAACCAGCGAAACGCCGAGCACGATCCCGTAGGTCGGCGGCAGGAAATATCCCGACGATATCGCCAGGGACGCGCCGCAAAGCCCGATCAGCACGTCGGCCCGATCGTTGGCCCGGTCAGCCAATGTCGAGATGATGGGCGTCGTGACGACACGCAGGAACATCGGTGCGGCGAGGATGACCGCGATTTCTTCGGCGTGGAAGCCATTGGCCTCGAGCCACACAGGAAAATAGGGTAGATGCACGCCCGACGAAATGAAGATCGCCATGAAGATCAGCGAAATGCGCAATTCGAAATGGCGCGGTTTGATTAGCTGTTCGGGCGTAAGCGGCGGAAGCGACATCGAGGAAGGCCGGTAGGTGCAGGCACGGGCTGCCGACACGGTCTGCCAGCTTGAGGCTCCCATAACATGATGGTCGCTGGCGCGATACCGGTGGCCTAATCGATTTATGTCGACAAGCCGGACGTTTCGAAACAATCGGCTGACACATGCCTTGGCGGATCGGGCATGCAGGCAGGCCACAGCCATTCGTGCATGTGATCGCGGGGCTTGCGCGTCAGTGAAACAACGATTTGCCGCTCCGAAACCTTGCGTCCCGCGCCGGCTTCAAAACAACCGAGCACGCCGAGCCGCACGGCGTGACGGGACGCCGGCGAGAGTTCCGGCAAACCCGCCGGCATAGCACCTACCGAGTGCATTCCCGCCCGAGAGATCCTCTGGAGTTTCGGGCACATAGCCCACCTCAGGCCGCTTCCGCGGCATCGCCGTCGATGACGACGGGAACGAACCGGCCGCTCGAGGCCGGCACGTCGGCCAGGACGTGCGCCCAGTGAATGATTTCCATCGAACCGTCGAAATGTTCGGCAATTGCCGTACAGCTTTCGACCCAATCGCCGGTGTTGACGTATTCGATGCCCTCGATCTGCGCCATCGCGGCGTGATGGATATGGCCGCAGATGACCCCATCGACATTGGAGCGGCGCGCCTCCTGGGCGACGATCCGCTGGAAATGGCTGATGAAGCTGACGGCTTTCTTGACCTTCACCTTCGCCCACGAGGAAAACGACCAGTAGGGCATGCCGAAGAGGCGGCGGAAGCGCGCAACCACGCGGTTGACGATGATGGCGGCGTCGTAAGCCTTGTCGCCGAGATAGGCGAGCCAGCGGACATTGTGGACGATGGAATCGAACTGGTCGCCGTGGATGACCAGGAAGCGTCGGCCGTCGGCTGTTTCGTGGATGGCGCGATCTGCAACCACGATGCCGCCGAAATGCGTGCCCTGGAAGTCGCGCAGGAATTCATCGTGATTGCCGGCGATATAGGTGATCCGGGTGCCCTTGCGCGCCTGGCGCAGCAACTTCTGCACGACATCATTGTGCGCTTGCGGCCAGTGCCAGGAACGGCGCAGCCGCCAGCCGTCAACGATGTCGCCGACCAGGTAGAGCGTCTCGGCCTCGTGATGGCGCAGGAAATCGATCAGGAACTCCGCCTTGGCCGGTTTCGAGCCGAGATGGACATCGGAGATGAACAAAGTGCGGAAATTGCGTGTCTTGTCGCCGGACATCGAGCTTTCCCAACCGGTTGCGGCGCGTTTGCTATGCCCCGATTCATGCAACAGGCGTATGACGGTTGCGGCTGAAGCATCCGGCGCGATAGGTTGCCGCAGCATCATGAAAAGGAGTGCATCATGGATCTCGGCATCCGGGGGAAGAAGGCTATCGTTTGTGCGTCGAGCAAGGGACTTGGCCGTGGCTGCGCCAACGCGCTGGCTGAAGCCGGCTGCGATATCGTGGTCAACGGACGCGATGCAGGCACCGTTGCCGCAACCGCCGCCGACATTCGCCAGCGTTTCGGCGTGGCGGTAACGGAGGTGCCGGGCGATGTGTCGAAGCCGGAAATCCAGGAGGCCTTGCTCGCCGCCTGCCCGCAGCCCGATATCCTGGTCAACAACAATGGCGGTCCGCCGCGCCGCGAGTTCGCCGATCTTACCCGTGCGCAAATCCTCGAAGGAGTGACCAACAACATGGTGACGCCGCTGGAACTCATCCAGGCGGTCCTGCCCGGCATGGCGGAGCGCGGGTTCGGCCGCATCGTCAACATCACATCGCTGTCGGTCTACATGCCAATTGCCGGCCTCGACCTGTCGTCCGGCGCGCGGGCTGGGTTGACCTCGTTTCTCGCCGGCGTCGCCCGGACTGTCGCCGACAGAAACGTCACCATCAACAGCCTCATGCCCGGCAAGCTCGATACCGAACGGCTGCGTGGCGCAAACCGCGCCGGGCACGAGCTTGCCGACGACGAAAAGAAAATGCTGGCCGATATTCCCGCAAAGCGCCTCGGGACGCCGGAAGAATTCGGCCAGATCTGCGCTTTCTTCTGCTCGGTGCATGCCGGCTACCTGACCGGGCAGAACATTCCGGTCGACGGCGGCAGCTACGTCAGCGCGTTTTAAGATCGCGCCGTGGCTACGGCCACTCCGGCGTGGCTGAGATTTTGGAGGTAACCGTTTGCAACAATACGCTTTTCCGCCGCACCTGTTCGCAAAGCTTTTTGTGGCATGGCACTCGCTAATATGATTTCGCGTGCTAAAACCGCAGGGAAAATCTCGAGAGGAGCTCGCGGGATGAACATCGAGAACAAGAAGGTCGAGCTCTCCGACCTGGACGAGGCAGCGCTGTTCTTCCACAAGCACCCGACGCCCGGGAAGCTGGAAATCCAGGCAACGAAACCGCTTGGCAACCAGCGCGACCTGGCGCTCGCCTATTCGCCGGGTGTCGCTGCGCCCTGCCTTGCGATCAAGGACGATCCGGCGACGGCCGCCGACTACACGGCGCGCGGCAACCTCGTCGCCGTCATCTCCAATGGCTCGGCGGTGCTCGGCCTCGGCAATATCGGGCCGCTGGCCTCCAAGCCGGTGATGGAAGGCAAGGCGGTCCTGTTCAAGAAGTTCGCCGGCATCGACGTTTTCGACATCGAGATCGACGCGCCCGAGATCGACCGCATGGTGCAGACGGTGGCGGCGCTCGAGCCGACCTTCGGCGGCATCAACCTCGAGGACATCAAGGCGCCGGAATGTTTCGAGGTCGAGGAACAGCTGAAGGCGCGCATGGCCATTCCGGTGTTCCACGACGACCAGCACGGCACCGCAATCATCGTCGCAGCGGCGGTGCTGAACGGGCTCGAATTCGCCGGCAAGAAGATCGAGGACATCAAGATCGTCACCTCCGGCGCCGGCGCGGCAGCGCTCGCCTGCCTCAATCTGCTGGTATCGCTTGGCGCGAAACACGAGAATATCTGGGTCACCGACCGCCACGGCGTCGCCTACAAGGGCCGCCTCGAAGAGATGGACCGCTGGAAGGACCCTTACGTCAAGGAGACCAACGCGCGCACGCTGGCCGACGTGATCGGCGGCGCCGACGTCTTCCTGGGCCTGTCGGCCGCCGGCGTGCTGAAACCCGAACTGCTGGCAGGCATGGCGGAAAAGCCGCTGATCCTGGCGCTCGCCAATCCGACGCCGGAGATCATGCCGGAACTGGCGCGGGCGGCGCGACCCGATGCGATGATCTGCACCGGACGCTCGGATTTTCCGAACCAGGTCAACAACGTGCTTTGCTTCCCCTACATTTTCCGAGGCGCGCTGGATTGCGGGGCGACCGCCATCAACGAGGAAATGAAGATGGCGGCGGTGCGGGCCATCGCGGCGCTGGCGCGCGAGGAGCCGTCCGATATCGCGGCGCGCGCCTATTCCGGCGAGACGCCGACCTTCGGGCCGGACTTCCTGATCCCCTCGCCTTTCGACCCACGGCTGATCCTGCGGATTGCGCCGGCCGTCGCCAAGGCCGCCTGCGAAAGCGGCGTCGCCAAGCGCCCGATCGAGGATTGGCCGGCCTATCTCGACCGACTTAGCCGCTTTGTCTTCCGTTCCGGCCTGGTGATGAAGCCGGTATTCTCGGCGGCCAAGAGCGCCGACGCCAAGCGGGTGATCTATGCCGACGGCGAGGACGAACGGGTGCTGCGTGCGGCGCAGGTGGTGCTTGAGGAAGGCACCGCGCAGCCGATCCTCATCGGCCGCCCGCATGTCGTCGATGTCCGGCTGCGCCGCTACGGTTTGAAGATCAGGCCGGGCACCGACTTCGAACTGATCAATCCGGAAGACGATCCGCGCTATCGCGACTATGTCGACCTGCTGATCGAGCTTGGCGGACGCCGCGGCGTCACGCCGGAAGCAGCGCGCACCATGGTGCGCACCAATACCACGGTGATCGCCGCGCTGGCGCTGAAGCGCGGCGACGCCGACGCGATGATCTGCGGACTGGAGGGCCGGTTCGAGCGGCATTTGCGCAACGTGCAGCTGATCATCGGTCCGCGCGCCGGCGTCACCGACCGCGACCTGTCGACGCTGTCGATGCTGATCACGCAGCGTGGCGTGGTGTTCTTCACCGACACCTATGTGTCGGTCGACCCGACGGCGGCGGAAATCGCCGAAATGACCGTGCTGGCCGCCGAGGAAATCAGCCGCTTCGGCATCGAGCCGAAGGCGGCGCTGCTGTCGCATTCGAATTTCGGCTCGCGCGATTCGGCCAGTGCACTGAAAATGCGCGAAGCGGCCGCGATTCTGCAGCGTATCGCGCCGAACCTTCAGGCCGACGGCGAAATGCACGGCGATTCGGCGCTTGTCGGAGCAGCTGCGCCACCGCGTCTATCCGCATTCGACGCTGAAGGGCGAAGCCAATCTCCTGGTGTTCCCCAACCTCGATTCGGCCAACATCGCGCTGACCACGGTCAAGCAGATGATGGACGCGCTGCATGTCGGGCCGATCCTGCTCGGCGCGGCGAAGCCGGCGCATATCCTGACGCCGTCGGTCACCTCGCGCGGCGTCGTCAACATGACGGCGCTGGCGGTGGTGGAAGCCGCGCAGCAGGCGCAGAACCCCGCCTGACATAATGCGGCAGGCCGCCGGTAACCATGCCGTTAAGCCGGGGTTAACCCGACGGCTGGTAGGGTCTAGACTTCAGGAGCCGGCGCCCGGCTCGGGAGGATGCATGGCTGCGCGGATGCAAGGGCTGAACGGTTCGTCGCGATGATCGCGGCGATTGCCGTCTGCCTCGTTCTTCATGCCGGCGCAGCCCTGCCGACGAACGGCTTTGCCGGCAGCTCGAAGCCCAGCTCGCAGCCTTTCGCCGGGTGGTGGCGGCGGAGCGCAATACAGGAAATACGACAAGGCCATCGCCACGCAGCGCGACCAGTTGCGCCAGGCGCGCGGACGCGCGCGCGCGCCGGCTGCGGGTTTTCACTCTTCGGCGGTGGCGGCGGCAGTGGCTGCGCGAGGCTGAACCGCACCATCGACCGCATGGAGCAGAACCTCTCGGCCTTGCAAAGCAAGCGCACGCAGCTCGCCGGCGCCGGCGGGATCGAAACGACAGCGCGACCGCCTGCTGGCTTCGCTCGACGCCAATGGCTGTCGCGACACGCGGCGCACGACAACGCGAGGCCCGACGCTCGACGAGCAAACCGAGCCGCGGCACGACCCTCTTCGACCGGCTCTTCAACGGCGGCGTCAGGCCTTTGGAGGAACTCGAGGCGGAGATACCGGACAATGTGCGTCGCGTGCCCAGCGACGAGTGGCAGGCATCGGGCGGACAATACCGCACACTGTGCGTGCGCACCTGCGACGGCTACTATTTCCCGATCTCGCCATCCTCCTCGATGCGCGACTTCGACCGCGACCAGCAGAATTGCGAGGCCATGTGCCCTGGCACCGAGGTGCAGATCTACTACCAGGATGCCGCCGAGGAGAGCGCCGAAACCATGCTGTCGACAGCGACCGGCGCACCCTACGCGGATCTGCCGACGGCCTTTCTCTACCGACAGGCGCGGCCGGCCCAATGCGGCTGCAACCCGGCCAAAAACTTCTCGATCATCGCCGGGAACGCCGCCGGCCGACGAATTGCCGGCGATCGACCCCGATGCCGCAACCGCTGCCGCACCGCCCACCGAGGGCAGCATAACCACGTTTGACGAGGCGCCGGCCAGCCCTGCGTTGGAACCGCCCCCACCGGCTGAAGTCACCACCTTGCCGCCGCCCGGTGAGCGCAAGGTCAGGGTCGTCGGGCCAGTGTTCCTTCCCGACCCAGAAGCGGCAATAGATCTGCGAGCTCCGGCCCGGAATGGAGCCCGGTAAGCGCCAGGCGCAGCGGCATGAACAGCGCCTTGCCCTTGCGGCCGGTCCTTTCCTTCACCTGACCGGTCCACGCCTTCCAGGTCGAGCTGTCCCATGGCTCTTCGGGCAGCAGGTCGAAGGCCTCGCGGACAAAGTCGCGATCCTCGTCGGAAAGCTGCTCGCCTTGCTCGGGGCCTTCATTGATGATCCGCCACCACTTCTGCGCGTCTGTCAGCGTGTCGAGATTGCCGCGCACCGCCAGCCAGAACGGCTCGGCACGCTCGCCATCGACGCCAAGCGCCAGCAGGCGGTCTGCGCCTCCTCGAACGGCATGGCATGCAGCAGCACTCGGTTGAGGACGCCGAGTTCGGCCGGATCGAACTTGGAGGCGGATTTGGAGGTGGAGGCCGGATCGAACTTTTCGGCAAGCTCCTCCATCGTGCGCGCGGCAGCGACATTTTCTGAGGTGCCGATCAGCACCGCGAGCGAAGCGATCGCCATCGGCTCGATGCCGCTTTCGCGCAGGCCGGATATCGACAATGCCCCGCTACGCTTGGACAGCCCCTCGCCGGACGTCGTGGTGAGCAGATTGTGGTGGCCGAAGGCCGGCGGCTCGGCGCCAAGCGCCTGGAAAAGCGCGATCTGCACGCCGGTGTTGGTGACGTGGTCGTCGCCGCGGATGACATGGCTGACCCCCATGTCGATGTCATCGACAACCGAAGGGAGCGTGTAGAGATAAGTGCCGTCGGCGCGCACCAGCACCGGATCCGACAGCGATCCAAGATCGACTGTCTCCTCGCCGCGGACGACATCGTTCCAATGGATTTCCGTGCGTTCGGTCTCGAACGGATCGGCGCGGAAGTTCGGCAGCAGGAAGCGCCAGTGCGGCTGGCGGCCCTCTCCTTCCAGCGCAGCCTTTTCGGCTTCGGTCAGCTTCAGCGCCTCGCGGCCATAGACTGGAGGCAGCCGTCGCGACAGTTGCACCTTGCGCTTGAGTTCGAGCTCTTCGGCCGTCTCGTAGCAGGGATAAAGCAGGCCGGAGGCTTTCAGCCGCTCGACCGCGGCATCATAGGTGTCGAAGCGCCGCGACTGGTAATCCACCGCATCCGGGAAAATACCCAGCCAATGCAGATCGTAGAGAATGCCGTCTGCATATTCCTGTTTCGAGCGGCCAATGTCGGTGTCGTCGAAACGCTGGATGAAACGGCCCTTGTTCTTCAGCGCGAACAGCCAGTTGAACAGCGCGGTGCGCGCATTGCCGATATGGATGTGGCCGGTCGGCGACGGCGCGAAACGGACAGTTACGGTCATGGCCGGGGCGTAACCGATGCGTTGGGCCTTGGCAAGGCGTTCGGTCGACGGCAAAAAGGGCCGCGCCGAGCCGCGGCCCTTCGGTCACAGAAGGCCTTTGGTCAGTTCCAGCGCCTGCCGCTCGAACAGCCGGCGGTAGATGCCGCCCTCGAGCCGGATCAGCTGGTCGTGATCGCCCTCCTCGACGATCCGGCCATTGTCGAACACCAGCAGCCGGTCGAGCGCGCGCACGGTCGACAGCCGGTGCGCGATGACCAGCGTCGTGCGGCCCGACCATCAGCCGCTCCATCGCCTGCTGGATCAGCACCTCCGATTCCGAATCGAGGCTCGACGTCGCCTCGTCGAGGATCAGGATCGGCGCGTCGGCGAGGAAGGCCCGGGCGATCGCGACGCGCTGGCGCTCGCCGCCCGACAGCTTCACGCCGCGCTCGCCGACCAGCGTCTCGTAGCCCTTGGGCAGCCGCATGATGAAGTCGTGCGCGCTGGCGAGCCTGCGCCGCCTCGCTCGATCTCGGCCTGGCTGGCGCCCGGCCGCGCATAGGCGATGTTCTCGGCCAGCGAGCGGTGGAACAGGATCGGCTCCTGCTGCACGATGGCGATCTGCTGGCGCAGCGACGCCTGCGTGACCTCGGCGATGTCCTGCCCGTCGATCAGGATCTGGCCCGACGTTCAGGTCGTAGAGCCGCTGGATCAGCTTGACGAAGGTCGTCTTGCCCGAGCCCGAATGGCCGACCAGGCCGACCCGCTCGCCCGCCGCGATCGTCACCGAGAAGTCGCGATAGAGCGGCAGCCGGTGGCTGGCCGTAGTGGAACGTCACGTTGTCGAAGTCGATGCGGCCGTCGCCGATGCGGATCGGCCTGGCGCCCGGCCGGTCGTCGATGCCGAGCGGCTGACGCCTGAATGTCGACCAGCTCCTCCATGTCGTTGACCGAGCGCTGCAGGTTGCGGACATGCATGCCGACGTCGCGCAGATAGCCCTGCAGCACGAAGAACGAGGTCAGCACGAAGGTGATGTCGCCGGCGCTCGCCTGGCCGCGCGACCACAGAAGCAGCGCAAAGCCGATCACCGCCGCGCGCAGCACGAGCAGCGTCACGCCTTGCGTGGTGCCGTTGATGGTGCCGCGCACCCAGGTGCGGCTGCGTGCGATGCCGCCACTTGGCGACGACCTTCGCGAGGCGCGCTTCCTCGCGCTCCTCGGCGCCAAAACCCTTGACCACCGCGTTGCAGCGAGACCGCATCGGCCAGCGCGCCGCCCAGCCGCGTGTCCCAGGTGTTGGCGAGGCTCGCCGCCGGCGCGACATAGCCGAGCGACAGCGACACGGTCAGCGCCGATGTAGATGATCGAGCCGACGGCGACGATCACGCCCATCATCGGCCAGTACCAGCCGAGCAGCAGCGTCGAGCCGACCAGCATGACCAGCGACGGAAACAGCGCCACCAGGATCGTGTCGTTGAGGAGGTCGAGCGCCCACATGCCGCGCGTCACCTTGCGCACGGTCGAGCCGGCGAAGCTGTTGGCATGCCAGTCGGTCGAGAAGCGCTGGACGCGATGGAAGGCGTCGCCGGCGATGTCCGACATCATCTTCAGCGTCAGGTCGATGATCGCCGATGAAGGCGATGTGGCGCATGCACGATTGCGCCGAGCGCCAGCGCGATCAGCATCGAAGAACGCAGCAATTGCCGCATTCCAGGCGACGTCGTCAGCGCGCCGCGCCGCGGGCGACCGCGTCGACCAGCCGGCCGGAATAGAGCGGCGTCAGCACGTCGGCGAGCGTCGACACCAGTACGGCGCCCATGATGATGGCAAGCCGGCCGGGCTGACGCCGCCAGTGCACGGCGGTGAATCTGAAAACGCTGCGGAAAGCGCCGCCGCGCAGGTCGATACGAAAACGAGCCATGATTTTTTCGGGTGCGAAACAGCACCCGATCCCACAAGCTGAAAATGGAACACCGCAAAGAGCACGAAAATGTCGCTCTGGATGCGGGGTACGGAAGCAACGGCGGCCAGCCCGTCAATGCGGGCGGGGACCGAGATCGGCAGACGCCTGTCCTACAGCGTGGCGCTTCGCGTGAGGCGCCGCTGAGGACCTAGGCCTCGCGACCTCGTGTAACAACACTGTTGAATACTGCCATTTGTACCTCCCGCCGGAAATCGCGGAGAACGTGCTTATAAAAGAGGCAATGCGCTTCGCCAACCCCTTGGCGGCAGGATTTCGCCGTTGGCATAGCCGGTGCGGCAGCTCTGCAACAGTTCAGCGATCGCAGATCAGGCTGGCAGGGATGCCAACGCGGTTTGGTTCGCACCAAGGCCAAGCCGCCTAATAGATTATTGCTCCGACCGAAGACGCGGCGGGCGCAAGAGCCTCATGTACATGCTGTCGTTGGAGGTCACGAAGCCGAACCGTTCGTAGAGCGCATGCGCGTCGGTGGTGCGCAGGCTCCAGCCGCTGACGGATGCGAGTTCGGGATGATCGAGCAGCGCCTGTATCATTTTTTTGCCTATGCCGGCGCCCCGGTGCTCCGGCCAGACGATGACATCGGCGATATAGGCGAAATGCGCATAGTCAGTGATAGCGCGGCCGAAACCGACCTGCCTGCCGTCGAGATAGGCGCCGACGCACAGCGAGTTGTCGAAGGCCCGGCGATGGCTTTCATCGCTGCGGCCCTCGCCCCAGTAGCTTGCCTTGATCACATCGGAGGTCGCCCGGAAATCGATCCGCGACCGGTCGAAGCTGATTTCGAGATTGTTCATGGGTCTTCCTGGAAACGCCGATGCAAATCAGCGCCGCGAGCCCGGCGAGATCAATGGGCTAGGTCGCATATCCGATTGTGCCTGCTGCATTTGCAACCCATGAATTGGCCACGGTTATCGCAGCCCGCCGCGCCATGACAGCCGAAACGTGGTATACTGGTTTCGTTGACAGCGCGAAGGCATGTGCGATGGCCAGGATGCGACGCGACAGTTTCGAACGTTTCTATTACGCGAAGGTCGGGCTCGGCGAAGGCTGCGGCTGCGCCGAGCATGTCACGCGCATTCGCGATCTCGACGCGCTGGCTGCGCAAATAGCCGCGCATCACGTGCGCTCCCAAACATGGGCCACCGTCTCCGCCTGGTGCGCAATTTTCGTTGCTTCCGCTGGACGCAAGACGGCATCGGCCCTTGCCCGCGATCCGGCCCCCGTTAGCCGCGATCCCTGAAGCGGTTGGTGATGGGATAGCGGCGGTCGCGGCCGAAGTTCTTCTTGGTGATTTTCACTCCGGGCGCCGCCTGCCGGCGCTTGTATTCGGCGATGTAGAGAAGGTGTTCGACGCGCGTCACCGTCGCGCGCGGATGGCCGCGCGCAACGATCTCGTCGACACCCATCTCATTCTCGACCAGGCATTCCAGAATGTCGTCCAGCACCGGATACGGCGGCAGCGAGTCCTGGTCGGTCTGGTTCTCACGCAATTCCGCCGACGGCGCCTTGTCGATAATGTTTTTGGGTATCACCTCGCCCGAAGGCCCCAATGCACCGGGCGGCACCGTGGTGTTGCGCCAGGCCGACAGCGCATAGACCTGCATCTTGTAGAGGTCCTTGATGGGGTTGAAGCCGCCGTTCATGTCGCCGTAGAGCGTCGCGTAGCCGACCGACATCTCGCTCTTGTTGCCGGTGGTGACGACCATCGAGCCGAACTTGTTGGAGATCGCCATCAGAATGGTGCCGCGCGCGCGGCTCTGCAGGTTTTCCTCGGTGATGCCTTCCTTGGTGGCCTCGAAAAGCTGCGTCAGCGCGTGCGAAAAGCCCTCGACCGGCTCGGCGATTGGCACGATGTCGTAACGGCAGCCGAGCGCGCGGGCGCAATCCTCGGCATCCTTTAGCGAATCCTTCGAGGTGTAGCGGTAGGGCATCATTACCGCGCGCAGCCGCTCCTCACCCAGCGCATCGACGGCAAGGGCCGCGCAGATCGCCGAATCGATGCCGCCGGAAAGGCCGAGAACGACATTCTTGAAGCCGTTCTTGTTCACATAATCGCGCAAGCCCAGCATGCAAGCGCGGTAATCGGCCTCGTCGCGCTCCGGGATTTTCGACATCGGCCCGTCGGTGCAGATCCAGCCGTCCGACTTTTCTTCCTTTTGCGCGCCCCCGGCGTCGCGGCGTTTCCACGTGGTAACGGCGACCGCCTCCTCGAACTGGCTCATCTGGCATGCCAGCGTTTTGTCGGCGTTGATAGCGAAGCTGGCGCCGTCAAAAACGAGCTCGTCCTGGCCGCCAAGCTGGTTGGCGAAGAGGATCGGCAGTCCAGCCTCGATGATTTGGCGCAACACCACCTGATGGCGCACATCGACCTTGCCGCGATAGTACGGCGAGCCGTTCGGCACCAGAAGGATCTCCGCCCCGTTTTCGGCCAGCGTCTCGCAAATGCCGAGGTCGTTCCAGATCTCCTCGCAGATCGGGATGCCTATCCTGACGCCGCGAAAATTGTACGGCCCCTGGATCGAGCCCTCGTCGAAGACACGTTTTTCATCGAACTCGCCATAGTTCGGCAGATCGACCTTGTAGCGTTCGGCAATGATCTTGCCGCCATCGGCGACAACAACCGAATTGTGGGTTCCCGTCTTGCGTTTCAGCGGCGTACCGACGATGACGCCCGGACCGCCATCGGCGGTATCGGCTGCAAACTCCTTCACGGCGCGCTCGCAGGCGGCGAGGAAGGCCGGCTTCAGCACGAGGTCTTCCGGCGGGTAACCCGAAATGAACAACTCGGTGTAGAGCACCAGGTCGGCGCCCTGCCGCGCGGCATCTGCCCTCGCCTCCCGAGCTTTGGCCAGATTGCCGGCGATGTCGCCGACAGTCGGATTCAGCTGGGCAACGGCGATACGAAGGACATCGGGGCGTTTGGTCATGGCAGCGGTTTAGCCCGACACCATTCGAGCGGCAATGCCGTTGGCTTGTGCCACGTTCGGGATCAGGCTCACTCTCCCATATATTCCCGCAACACTTCAGGCGGATGGTTCTCGCCGATCGACATCGAGAGAATGCGCGAAAGGTGCCGGTAAGGCAGTCCGGTTTTTTCGGCCCAGGCGTTCATCTGTTCCTGGATGCGGGCAAGGTCCTTTTTCGAAGTCGGTGTCTCGGCGACATCGAGTCCGCTGTCGCGCAGTGCTGCGACGAAGTCGCGCGACACGATGAAACAGTCCCAGCCGATCCAGCGCAGGAAATACTGGCCTGTATTGCCACCGAGCCGGCTGCCATGCTTGCCGAGATAAGCGATCAGGCCGATCTGATCGTCTTTCGGCCAGTTGGCTGAGAAACTTGCCGAACCCGCCATGCTGCTTCGAGACACGCTCCACGAAGGCCGCATTCTCTTTGACCGACTTGATCTTCTGCGGGTTGCGCACGATGCGCTTGTCTGAGGCCAGCTCGTACCAGAAATCGTCCGGCTGGAAGAGCAGGCGCTTCGGTTCGAAGCCAAGGAACGCTTCCTCGAAACCCGGCCATTTGTTCTCGATGACGCTCCAGACGAAACCGGCAGAGAAAACCCGGGCTCGGCCATGGTCGAAAGGATGCGGTCGTCGGAGACATCGGCGACCGCAGGCATTATCGGGCGGCGGGCCGAGCAGCGACTGCAGCATATCATCGCCACCTTTGCGTTTCGCCGCGCGGGCCCGGATTTTCGCGAAATCGGACATTGGTTCACCCCCCTCAGAACAGCCCAGGCGAAAAAGTCCCGATGGCTTGCCGTACCATCTTCATATAGTTCGGCAATGACGTGCAACCGGGTGCGATGGAGGAAGGACGTGATGAACAAGACCGTGGCCGACCTGGCTCACCGCTGGCTTTCCCGCAATAGCGAAACGCTGAGCGACGCGGAACGACGGGTCCTTCAGAGCGCCCTCGAACGCAGGCCGGTGGCGCGCGACACGAACAAGAAGCACTCGGACACGTCCAGTCGTTGGCGACCGGGTCGCCGACGCGATCGCGCGGATCGGCGGCTCCTGGACTTCATCATCGGCTTCCTCGTTTTCCTCGTCGCCTGGACCGCTACTGCAACTCCGTTTTGTTGTTGACCGCGACGCCTTCGACCCCTACCCCTATATTTTCCTCAACCTCATCCTGTCGATGCTGGCCGCCATGCAGGCGCCGGTGATCATGATGTCGCAGAACCGGCAGGCCGAACGCGACCGCCTCGACGCGGCGCACGACTACGAGGTCAACCTGAAGGCCGAGATCGAGATCATGGCGCTGCATGAAAAGCTCGACGAACTGCGGCACCGCGAAATGCTCGGCGATACGCGACGAGATCGCGGAACTCGCCGAGGACCGTACGCGCTCGACGGGCGTCCTGGCGGAGCGGACCGGCCTGATGACCGACACGATCCATCTCCTGATCGCGAAATACGGGCTGCTTGCCGTCTTTCTGGGCTGCGTCGCCGAAGGCGAAAGTGCCGCCATCCTCGGCGGCTTCTTCGCCCATCAGCATGTCTTCGTCCCGTGGCAGGTCTTCTCGGCGGCTTTCGCCGGCGCCTTTGTCGGCGACGCCGCGCTGTTCTTCCTCGGCCGACGGTATTCCGACCATCCCGTTCGTGTTGCGCATGCGCGAAAAAGCCAGGCTTCAGCCATGCGCATCGTCTCGTCACCAGCCATCCCAACACTTTCGTGTTCTTCAACCGCTACGCTTACGGCATGCGCATCATCGGCGGCGTCACCGCCGGACTGTCGGGCATTCCGGTCAGCCGTTTCCTTCTCCTCAACGCAATCTCAGCACTGATCTGGGTCACCCTGTTCGGATCGATCGGCTATCTCGGTGGCATGGGCGCCGAAAAGCTGCTCGGCGAAACGCTTGCCAAGCATCAGCGCCTGATCCTCGCATTGGTCGGTGGACTGACGGTGACCGCCCTCGCCTGGTACGCGGCGCATCACTTCTTCCGGAACGGCAACGGCAAAAAGGACGGTTAGCCGACGCCCAGCCCCTGATCGCCGCGATCGAGGATCAGCGGAATGATCAGATCTTCCTCATCGGCAAGGTGGCGGGTAAGCATGGCGACCAGACGGGTGTTCTCGTCGGCATAGGCATCGGCCGCAAAGCGCTGCCTGTCGGGTCCCTCCTGCAAGGCACGCAGAAATCCGTTTGCCGTGTCGGCGTTGCGGTCGAGCGCTTCGTGGATGAGATGGTGGTCGGCATCGAGAATGTCGAAACCGCGCTTCAGCCTTTTCTCGGCCGCCGCGAAAATCGGGAAGTAGTGCTGGTCCTCGACATTGTGGTGACCGTCAAGCTGACCGAGGAAGAATTGCAGCCTGTGGCGCGAAGAACTGAGCGAACTCGGGTGCGGTCGCCCTGCCCTCGCGATAATCGGCGATGCCGCTGTTCAGATGGCCGCCCAGCTCGCGAAACATGTCATGGCGCTGCAGCCACATCGAGGCCATGCCCCCGATGTTGGCGTGGCCCAGCCACGCCTCGCGCGGATATTTTTCAACGAGATAACGCAGGTCCTCCGGCAGACCGGCGCGGCGCTCAAGTCCCAATGCTTCCATGTCGGTCTCCTTTGGTAACCGACATATAGGGAGGGGAGCGTCAGATCGTAAGCCCGGTAAGGCGTTCGACGATGGCAATGCACCAGACGCCGGCGGCAATCACCACCGAGATCAGAACGGCAAGCGAGCCGCAATCCTTGGCGAGCTTGATATCGATATTGAATTCACGCGAGACGGCGTCGCAAGCAGCCTCGATGGCGGTGTTCAACACCTCCACCACAAGCAAAAACAGCACCGACCCGATCAGCAGCGCATAACCGCGCCAGGTGACCGCAATGAACCAGCCAAGCGGCAGCGCCAGCGCCAGGAGGAATAGTTCCTGCTGGAATGCAGCCTCGTGGCGCATCAGGTGGCGCGCCGCGCGCATCGAGTTCTGGAATGCCTTTATCAGCCGCTCCATTCAGCCGAATCCCCTTGCGATTTCCCAAACGCGATCATGTAGCGCAGAGGATAGTGCGTGGAACAGCCGAGAATCGTAAGACCGATGGATGCAATTTGGCCGGTTCAATTGCCGGCGAGCTTGATCGACGGCGTCGAGCCGGCGTGGCGGGGCAGATTATCGTCGATCTCGTAATAGTCACCCTTGTCGCCGACAAAAATATGCACCTCGCCTTTAAGCCCGGAAGGCTGGTCGAACGCGCCGGCCATGACGGATATCTCGGCGAGTTCGTTGTGTTTCCAGAAAAGAGCTGAGCCGCAGATCCTGCAGAAGCCGCGGCGGGCGACGTCGCTGGCGTTGTACCAGGTCAGGTTTTCTCCCCCGGTCACGTCGAGATCCATATCAGCGACATTTGTCGCGGCGTAATAGTGGCCCGACTGCTTACGGCACTGCGAGCAATGGCAGTAGATCACGCCGCGCAATACGCCGCAGGTCTTGAAACGCACCGCGCCGCAAAGGCACGAACCCGTATGGATATCCGTCATCTTTCCCCCATTGTCCGATCAACCTCCTTCGCACAGTCACATGTCGACATGAATGGCGAAGTTTCCAACCAAGGATCAGATAATTGCGACATATCGCGCCGTGGCGCATAGCATGGGACCACAAGCCGTGCACAGATGAAAAACCTTCTTCAATCATCAATATAAAAATCCGCGGATACTGTTCTTAACGCCCTCCTTTTGGATTTTTTGGTTTTTAAGAAAACTTTAGCGGCATCGCTTTATATTGCGCCCTCAAATCGCATTCAGGCACGGCGGCGCCGCTGCAGAATGCCCGAGGGGTGGTCCACATTTTTCCTTCCATGGCGACAGTCGGCGGGCAGGAAGATCGCGGGCTCGAGGGTCGAGCGGACGGAATGCAAGCTGCCAGCACAGTGCAAGATCGGGTCACCGACATCGCGACAACGATCGCTATGACCATGCGGCAAACGGGCGTGCTCGGATTGCCCCGCAACTACGAGATCTTTTACGAGGCGCTGACCGGGGCAAACCATGCCTTGAGCCTTGAACTTGTGTCGCTCGGCAATCGACCGAAGCAGGAGGATCTCGACAAGATCGGACGCAAGTATTTTGCCCAGCACCATGGCCACGGCATCGTCGAAAACGCGCGCGAAATCATTGCCCGTGAACTCGAAGAGATCGCGGCCATCATGCGCAACGAGCGCAGCCATCTGGAAAAATACGGCAGGATTCTCGGCGAGACGTCGGATGGCCTTGCCAACCGCACCGTCAACCAGGACCTGCTGCAGAAGATCATCGGCGTGATGACGGTTGCCACCAATTCGACCATCGACCACGGCAATCAGGCGGTGGCTTCGCTGGGCGACAAGAGCGCAGAGCTCGAAACGGTGAAGACGAAGCTCGAGGAATACAAGAAACTCGCCGACACCGATCCGCTCACACATATCTGGAATCGCCGCGCCTTCGACGCGCGGATGGCCAGTATCTACAACAACAACACTGGCATTCTGTTCAACGCGTTGATCCTGGCCGATATCGACCGCTTCAAGGAAATCAACGACCGCTACGGCCATCCGGTCGGCGACAGGATCCTGCAGATCATCGCCGAAATCCTGCGCGAGAATGTCCGCGATGGGGCATTCGTGGCGCGCACCGGCGGGGAGGAATTCGCTCTCATCGTCGAGGGCGTCGGCGAGGAAGCTATCGTCGAACTGGCCGACCGAATCCGTAACGCGATCCACCAAACGCCGTTCGGCAACGTCCAGACCGGCGAAAGTTATGGACCGATCTCCATTTCGATGGGCATCTGCATGGCGGCGGATGCAGAGGGGCCGGACGATCTCTATGCAAAGGCCGATCGTGCGATGTACCGTTCCAAGGTGGGCGGCCGCAATCAGGTGACCAAGTATGCACCGCCGGCGAAGCCGGGCAAGAACTGGCTGCTCTACCGGCGGGACTGATACTGCATAATTGCTTAGATCGGAATCGATTTGACGGTAAAATAATGCAGCAATTCGAGTGCTACAGCCACCTTGCGCGTCTGAAAAGACGCCCGCCGACATAGTTCGCACTGCCCTTTCCTTGGGAAACTTTTTGCACTATATTTCCCACAGAAAGGAAAATTCGATGCTGAAGCCGATTCCTCAATCGTCATCCCAGGCGGACGCCGTCATCACCAAGGCAGCCTTGCGCGCCGCCGCCCAGCTCGACGTCACTGCCCGTACCTTCGCGGCGGTCATCGGCGTTTCCGAAGCCACCGTATCGCGCATGCGCAAGCGGGAATTCGCGCTGGAACAAGGCAGCAAGCCGTTCGAACTTGCAGTGTTGTTTGTGCGGCTGTTTCGTTCGCTCGACGCCATTACCGGTGGCGACGAAACCGTTTCCCGCGCTTGGCTGAAGAATTTCAACACCGCGCTCGACGGCAAGCCACTCGAGAAAATCCTCACAATCGTCGGGCTGGTCGATGTCATTGCCTATCTGGACGCCCGCCGCGCTCTCGTCTGAGACCATCCGTCTCGACGGCAAATGCTGGCGCATGGTCGAGGCCCAGCACCGCGTTTCGACGCTGAAGCTGGTAGACAGCCTGGATGAGCAGGCGGTGCTGGAAGACCTGATCGATGAAACCAAGCCCGCCATTCCCGTCGAATGCCGGCATCTCGACTATCTGCTGGCGACGCCGTTCCGCTACGGGTCGCCTTACCCGTATGGCTCGCGGTTCCGCCGGGCCGGCCGGACGCGGGGCGTCTATTACGCCGCCGAACATGTGACGACGGCGGTCGCTGAAATGGCCTTCTACCGGTTGCTTTTCTTCGCCGAGTCGCCGGAAACGCCATGGCCAGGCGATGCCGCCGAGTATACGGCGTTTTCCGCGTCCGTTCGCGCCGAAAGGGCGATCGACCTTACTTTGCCGCCGCTCGACCGCGACGACGCGAAATGGACAGACCCTACCGACTACGAGGCCTGCCAGCAGCTTGCCGACACAGCGCGCGAGGCTGGCATTGAAGCGATCCGCTACCGGTCTGTGCGCGACCCGCAGCGGCAAGCCAATATCGCCCTGCTTTCCTGCCGTGCCTTTGCCAAGCCAAGGCCGGTCGACCGCCAGACCTGGCGCATCCGCCTCAGCGCGTCAGGCGTGCAGGCGCTGTGCGATTTCCCGGAAAGGCGCATCGGCTTCGATCGAACCGCGTTCGACGACCCGCGGCTGGCGTCACTGCGCTGGGACGGCCGGCGCTGAGCGGGTCGCGGCCGCTTCGGCGATGATCCAGTCGCGGAAAAGCTGGACCTTTCGCGACCGGCGGCGCGCTTCGGGGTAAACCAGGAAATAGCCGCGGCCATCCTCGACGACATGGCTGAAGGGCTGCACCAGCCGCCCGCTCTTCAATTCTTCCGCGAAGAATGTGGTGACCACCATGGCGACGCCCTGCCCCAGCAGCGTCACCGCCACATCCATCGCCTGGACGCCCAGCACCAGCCCCACGTCGTTGCCACCGTCGAGATTTTTGACGCCGGCCTCGGTCAGCCAGCGCCGCCACCAGTTGGCGGAACCGAAGCGGCGGACGGCCAGCAGGTCGGCGGGGTTGGCAAGATCGTGGCGGTTGCAGAACTCGGGTGTGCAGACCGGCGCGTAGACCATCGGAAACAGCAGGAAGACATCGTTGCCAGGCCAGTCGCCGGCGCCGCTGCGCACCACCAGATCGATATCGTCCCTGATGAAGTCGACCATCTCGTTCGACGTATGCAGCCTGATCTTGATGTTAGGATTGGCGGCCTGAAACGACGAGAGGCGCGGAACCAGCCATGCCGAGGCGACCGTCGGCAGCACCGATATGGCAAGCTCGAGGGTGGCCTTCTCGGCGACCTCCGCAAAAGCCGAGCCAAGCAGGTCCAGCGCTTCGGTGACTTTGGGCGACAATCTACGCCCGGTCTTGGTCAGCGTTACCTGCCGCGGCTCGCGGGTAAATAGCGGTGTACCGATCCGCTCCTCGAGCAGCCTTATCTGGTAGCTCACCGCAGCCTGCGTCATGCCGAGTTCGTCAGCCGCCCTGGTGAAACTCTGATGACGTGCGGCGGCTTCGAAGGCGCGGATGGCAGCAATAGGCGGCAGCTTCATGCGCATACATAAGCATTCTTTATGGCAGATGGCGATAATTCGCTTTGCGGATCCACCCTACAGCCCCCAATTTTTCATTCCGGTAGCCGGACCGTTCGGGAGGGAAGGATGAGAGCAGCGTTCAAGAAGATGGCAAGGACCCTGTTGAACCCGCGTTCCTGGAAAACAGCGGTGGGAAGCGGACATGCGAGGCGGTTTCGCGCCGCCGATCTCGACGGCCTCGGAGACGATCAGCTCGGCGACATCGCGATCAGCCGCCAAACCGAGCATCGATACAGAAGGCTGCGCGAGCCGCGAGAACTGACAACCCTGTTCCCGAAACCGGGCGGCCTACCGGCCGGCGATATCGAGTTCGGCCCGACAGAGCCGCGCCGCCGCGAGCCCGTCAAGCAGCGGGTCGAGGCGTAGCCTGAGCTTTCAATTGGTAAGGTCGTAAGGGATGCGGTAGCCGTTGGCGGTCAGCCAGTCGATCGCAGCCTTCGGCTCGTCGGTCTGGATGACGGTGGCGCCACGGTCGACCCAAAAGCCGAATGCTTCGCCCGGAGCGTCGGCAAGCACCGCGAGCTTGTCGCCGCGCCCACCCGACAGATAACCGCCTGCCTTGTTGACGATCGAATAGGTATTGACCCAGAGGTGCCAGTCGCCCCGCGCCGCCACCGCCCGGGCCCGGGTCGTGAAGAGCGCGCCGCCCGTATCCGTCATCGCCTCGCCCGCCTGGTGCCAGTTGATCATTTCGACGGCATCGGCGGAGAAGGTTCGGCTGGCGGTTTCCAGGAAATGCACGTCCTTCACCGCATCGTCGGCGATGATCGGCATGAATTTCACGCCCTCGCCGATGGCCGCAGACGGTACGCTTCATTTCGACGATCTTTTCGGTGTTCCAGAGGTTCTGCTTGATCACCACCTGCTCGGCCATGTCGAGGTCGCGTGCCACGGCGGCCATGCCGGCGAGATCCTCGATATCCAGCTTGTTGTCGATATTGACCAGCAACTTACCCTTGGTGAAGGCAAGCATCTCGCGCAGCGTCGACACCGTTTCATCGGTGACCCTGCCACTGCCCTCCACGATCAGCCGGCACTGCTTCAGTTCGGCAACGGTCCTTTGCACAACCTCGCCCTTGCAGTTGGTCGTACGGTCGAGCCAGCTGTCGTGCATCACCACATATTCGCCGTCCTTTGACTTGCGGACGTCGATCTCCACCATCTCCACGCCAAGCGCCACGGAACTCTCAACGCCTTCGAAAGAGTTCTCGGGATGCACGATCACGCCATTTTCCATCCAGCCACCGCGATGCGCGACGATCATCACGTGGTCGCGCCACTGGTTGGCGTGCTCGAACCGTTCGAGAATCTGGCTGGCGCGCGTGGTTTCGGCAAAGGCCGGCGCCGCATGCGCGAGGGCCGCCGCCGCAAGCATCGCGCCCAAACGAATCATTCGCATCCAATCGCTCCATCGGAGGCTGTCAGACGCATGACGCCCTAAACACGATGGATGACAGCGCAATGAATCAACGTGACGACGCGATGACAACCGGCGCCGGACAACGTGACGAAAGGGGTCGCATTTCGGAAAAGAATGTCCAATAAGAGCCGTTCCGAAGATGACAGAGGGGACACCAAATGCCATCGACATCGATCGACAACGCCTTCACCGCACGGAAAACGACGGGTGCCGCCAGCGACCCGACCTATGCCGGCGCGCTATCTTTCATGCGCCGCAAGTTCAGCAAGGACGTGAGGGGCGCCGATGCCGTGGTGTGGGGGATTCCGTTCGATGCGGCAGTCTCCAACCGCCCCGGGGCGCGCTTCGGCCCGCAGGCGATGCGGCGTGCTTCGGCGATCTTCGACAACGATCCGCAGTATCCGTTCAACCGCGACCTGTTCCAGGCGATGAGCGTCATCGACTACGGCGACTGCCTGCTCGACTACGGCAACCACCAGAAGACGCCGGCAACGATCGAGCGCGAAGCGGCCAAGATCCTCAAATCGGGCGCATTCCTTTTGTCGCTTGGCGGCGACCACTTCGTCACCTGGCCGCTGTTGAAGGCGCATGCGGCGGTGCACGGCCCTCTGGCTCTCGTCCATTTTGACGCGCACCAGGACACATGGCTGGACGACAACAAGCGCATCGACCACGGGTCTTTCGTGGCGCGTGCGGTGCGCGATGGCGATCATCGATCCCGATCGCTCCATCCAGATCGGCATCCGCACCCATGCGCCTGATGATTTCGGCATCAGGATCATCTACGGTTATGAGGTCGAGGACATGCGGCCGGCCGATATCGCCTATGCGATCGCCGAGCGCACCGGCGGCAAGAAAACCTATCTCACCTTCGATATCGACTGCCTTGACCCGGCGTTCGCGCCGGGCACCGGCACCCCGGTTTCGGGCGGGCCGTCGCCGGCGAAAATCCTTTCGGTGTTGCGCCAGCTCGGCCATGTCGACATTGTCGGCGCCGACGTCGTCGAGGTTGCGCCGGCCTATGATCATGCCGATATAACGGCGATTGCCGGCGCCACCGTCGCGATGCACTTCCTCGGCCTTCTGGCCGAGCAGAAGGCGCGCAGCGCGGCGTTGGCGGATTGATTGAGCAGCTTGCGGGATTGAATCCGGAAACGGCCTATCCCTTTGAATTCCCGATCGGAATGCGACCATGAAACCGAAAATCTTCATCGACGGCGAACACGGCACCACCGGCCTGCAAATCAGGGCGCTGCTTTCCGGCCGCGATGATCTCGAAATCATCTCCATTCCAACCGAACGGCGCAAGGAAACCGCGGCAAGGGCCGAATATCTGAATGCGGCCGATGTCGCGATCCTCTGCCTGCCCGACGATGCCGCGCGCGAAAGCGTGGCGCTGATCGCCAACGACACCACCCGCGTCATAGACGCCTCGACTGCACATCGCGTGGCCGATGGCTGGACGTATGGTTTTCCCGAGATGGACAAGGCTCAGACCGCGGCAATCGCCAAGGCGAAGCGCCTCGCCAATCCGGGCTGCTGGCCGCAGGGGCCGATCGCCGTCCTGCGTCCGCTGGTGACGGCGGGGCTGCTGCCTGCCGATTTTCCCATCACCGTCAACGGCATTTCCGGCTATTCCGGTGGCGGTCGGCCGATGATCGAGGACTATGTCGCCAAAGGCGAGGACGCGCCCGAATTCCTGCCCTACGGGCTCACGCTCAAACACAAGCATGTACCTGAACTGCGCGCTTATGCCAGGCTCGACCACGACCCTTTGATGCAGCCGGCCGTGGGCAATTTCGCGCAAGGCATGATCACCGTGGTGCCCTTGCAGCTGGCAAGCCTGAACGAACGTGCCGACGGGCGCCGAACTTCACGCGGCGATCGCCGACCATTACGCTGGCCTGGGCGGTGGCGTCGTCGAGGTAGCGCCGCTCGGCGATCTGGAACGCACGCCGGAGATCGATCCCGAGGTTTACAACGGCACCAACCGCATGAAGCTGCACGTCTTTGCCAATGACAAGCGGGCACAGGCGCTGCTGATCGCGGTCTATGACAATCTCGGCAAGGGCGCGTCAGGGGCCGCGGTCCAGAACATGGATCTGATGCTGGGGCTCAAACACTAAAAGCCAGTTCTCGCTCACATGGATCTGCCTTCCCTTCCGGATCGCTGGAGCGTCAGCGATCCCATCCTGATCGCCGAAACCTTTTCGAGCCGCATCTGGAAAGTGCGGCGCCAGGACGGCAGCCTTGCCGTGATCAAGGCGCTCAAGCCATTCGACGATGTCGCCGACGAACTGCGTGGTGCGCATTACCTGTCGTGGCGCGACGGCGTCGGCGCGGTGCGGCTGCTCGGTTTCGAGGGGCCGAACATGCTCATCGAACATGCCGGCGACCGGCTGCTTGCCGACGAACTGAAAGAGAATGGCGACCGGCATGCGACAGAGATCGCAGCCGAAGTCATGGCAACGCTGTTGTCGCCGTCCGACGTCCCTCCTCCCGCTGATTTGCAGCCACTCCGCGAGCGTTTCGCCAGCCTGTTCAAGAAAGCCCGGGCCGATCGCGACGCCGGACGGGAGAGCCCATACGGAGAAGCGGCGGAAATCGCGGAACGCCTGCTTTCGAACCCGATCGAATTGCGCGTCCTGCATGGCGACCTTCACCACGATAACATCCTGTATGGCAAGCGCGGCTGGCTGGCGATCGATCCCAAGGGCATCTTCGGCGACCCCGGCTTCGACGCCGCGAACTTTCTTTTCAATCCGCTGGATCGCCACGACCTTACGCGCAATCCGGAGCGCATCGCCCACATGGCCGAGACCTTCGCCAAGGTGCTCGGGCAAAGCCCCGACGCGGTCCTTGATCACGCCATCGCCTGGGGCTGCCTGTCGGCATCGTGGCATGCCGAAGACCGCAACGAGGTCGAAGAAACCAGCGAACTGGCGGTGGTTGCCGCTGTTCGCATGGTTCGCGCTGGCTTCTGAGCATGATCCCGAAAAGTGGAAACCGGTTTTCGCAAGAAATCATGCTCCAACAAAGAGAAAGAGCCCCATTCCGATTCATCGGAATAGATTAGGCTCTAAGGTTCGCCCTACCCGGCAGCGGATAAGCCCCTTTGGCGCCGCGCCAGTGGGCGGTTGCGAAGATCAGCACGACCATGGCGAAGGCCTGGTGCAGCAGCGCCCAATGCATGTGAGCCTGCATCAGCAAGGTGCCGATACCGATCGCCGCTTGCCCCAGCACCAACACCACCAGCAGCCAGGCGCGGCGCGCATGCGTGCTGCCTGGCATCGCCCGCGACGTCGCGAAGGCATGCCAGAAGGCAGCGGCGAGCACGGCGTAGGCCACCATGCGGTGCACGAACTGCACGGTTTTCGGGTTCTCGAAGAAGTTTCGCCAGGTCGGATCGATGATCAGCAAGTCGCCAGGCACGATCGCCCCGTCCATCAGCGGCCAGGTGTTGTAGCTCAAACCGGCATGCAGGCCGGCCACGAGGCCGCCGAGATAGATCTGAACCAGCACCAAAAGCACCATAATGCCGGCGAAGCGCTGGATGCTGCGATCGGCGGGCGCCTCGCGTATAGGTCGCCAGTCCGCGTGCGATGTAGGCCGTCGCCGTGATGATGATGCAGGCGAGTGTCAGATGTGTCGCGAGCCGGTACTGGCTGACCGAAACGCGTTCAACCAGCCCCGATGCAACCATCCACCAGCCGATGAAGCCTTGCAGGCCGCCAAGCGCCAGCAGTCCGACCATGCGCCATTTCAGCGGGCCCTCGAGTCGGCCGGTCAGCCAGAAGAAAGCCAGCGGGATGGCGACGAGAAAACCGACGCCGCGGGCCAGAATGCGATGCGCCCATTCCCACCAGAAGATGCCCTTGAACGCGTCGAGCGTCATGCCCTTGTTGAGCTTCTCATACTGTGGGATCTGCTGGTATTTTTCGAATTCTTCCTGCCATTCGCGCAGGATTGAGCGGCGGGATGACACCGTGGATCGGTTTCCATTCGGTGATCGAAAGGCCGGAGCCGGTCATGCGCGTAGCGCCGCCCACCATGACGATGGCGAACAGGACGACCAGCACCGCATAGAGCCATAGCCGAACCATGCTGCGGTTGCTCTCGAGGCGGTCGGTCGTGGCCAAGGTGGGTGTATTGGTGATCGAAGCCATGTCGCCGTTCAGGTTGCCTCATCCGCCGGATAGGTGAACCATTGGCGCCGCGCTTGCAAGGGAAAGGCTCGCGCGACACGCCGTCGCGCCGAGCCGGCAGACCGGCGGCCGATGTTGCGCTAAGGTGCGCGAGGCCTTACGACGCCTGCATGAATTCCGGAGCATGAGAGCGCCAACGATCAAGCGGCTCTCCAAAGGACAAAGATGCCCGTTCGCCTGAGGAAACTCATCGGAACCATCCTTCTGGTTCTCCTGGTGATCGTCTACGCCATTGTCGCGACGATCATTGCCGTCGCGCAGCTTGCGGAATCCGGACCAGTCGTCCATCTGGCCTTCTTCCTGTTCAGCGGCCTACTCTGGATCCTTCCGGCAATGGCGATCATCAAGTGGATGCTGAAGGCGCCAAAGACCACTTCCTGACGCAAGAGCGTTTTCAAACGGTGACGAACACCTTGCCCCGGTTGGCGAGCGGCGCGGTGATGCCGGAAAGCATGGTCCGTAGATACCGGATGTGCTGGTAGCGGCCGTTGAGCGAAATGCGCGGCAACGCATGAAGATGGCCGGCATGTCGGGAGTGTAGCAGGCCGTGACGCGTCGTTACCGCCGAGACAAAGCCGGCTTCCCCGGCAATGCCGGCTTCGCGCGGGCCGACGGCCGAGACATAGCCATAGGGATAGGCCAAGTGCAGCGGCGCGCGGCCAAGCCTGTCCTCCAGGATCGCCCGGGCTTCCCTCATCTCGCGCATCGCCCTTTCCGCCGGCAACCGGCGCAGGCTATAGTGATGCACCGTATGGGCGCCGACCGTCGCCAGCGGATGGCCGGCAATGGTGCGCAGTTCGTCCCAGTTCATCAACATTTCGCGGCGCGGCAGGTCGAAATCGACGCCGGCGCGACGGGCAAGTTCGCGAACGACCGCGCGCTGCTCTTCTTCCGGGATCTCACCGGTCAGATAGTTCTCCAGGCGCCGGTTCGCCTCGGCCTTCTTCTTAGGGCTCGAAGCATCGAGTGTGATAGTGCCCTTCGCGGCTGGCAGTTCGATCCGGTCGCTGGCGCCGACGATATCTTCGATCACGTTCCACCACAGGTCGACGGCGCCGTCGATCAATCCCGGCGCGACATAGATGGTGAATGGCGCGACGTGTTTCTCGAAAACCGGCAGCGCTTCGGTCATGTTGTCCCGGTAGGCGTCGTCGGCGGTGATCGTCGCGAACCGTTCGTGGCCCGCCCCTGCCCGGATACGGTCAACCGCTTCGTCCATCGAAACAAAGCGATAGCCGCGACCCTTCATGTCGCCGATCACCCGGTCGAGGAAGTCCGGCGTGATGCTCAGATGGCTGTTGAAACCGAGAGGGCCATTCGGCTGGGTGGTGACCCGGTGCAGCATCAGGATGGCGCCGACGCCGCCGATCAGCGGCTTGGCCAGCGCCGCCAACCCGGAATAGCGCGCGGCATCCAGGGCGAGCTTGCGCAAAACCTCCGCCCTGTCGAACATTCATTCACCTTTTGCGGCTAAAGTCGCGCGGCATGAAATGCGAACAGACCATACCGCCTGCGTCGGATGATTACGCGTGAAGGATTGAAGTATGGTTGACGCCCGCGCGCGGACGCCCGATGCCGCGGTCCGTTTCGCCGCCGACGCCATCAATGCCTATCGCGCAGCCTGTGCCGATGCGATTGTCTCGCCGGCGCAGAGTTTCGCCTGGATCAAAGCGTGGGTCGCCAGCGCTCGGCCGGATTTCCTCGTCGCCACCCTGGACACCGGGAACGGCCCGGCTTTTGCCATCGCGCTTGAAGTCGTGCGGTCGGGGACCGTTCCGTGTCGCACGTTTCATGAGTGGCAGCCACGCGAACGGCAATTTCCCGCCCTCGCCTCGAAAAACTGCGCAATCCGTAACACAGGGCGACCTCGACGCGACCGTCGCAGCGATCAGAATGGCCAGGCCCGATGTCGACATGCTGGCTTTCGAACGTCTCGTTGACCGAATGGAAGGCCGCGAAAACCCGTTGCTTGCGCTGCCGCATTCACCCAGCGCCAACCTGTCGCTGGGCGTCGATCTCGCCGGCGGTTTCGACGAACTTCTCGGCCGCGCCAACGGCAAGCGCAAACGCAAGAAGCACCGCGCGCAAGCGCGAAAGTTCGAGGCGGCAGGCGGTTTCCGGCGGATCGAAGCGAAAACACCGGCGAAAGCCAACGCCATGCTCGACGCGTTCTTCGTGATGAAGGAAGAGCGCTTCCGCAAGATGGGCATCGCCAACGTGTTCGGCGAAGCCTCCGTCCAGTCGTTTTTCCGTGCCTTGTTTGCCGAGGCGCTCGCCGAGGAGGAGCCTGCCTTCCTGCTGCATGGCCTCGAGGTCGCTGGCAGGTTGCACGCCGTCACCGGTTCCAGCCGCGCTACGGATCGGCTGATCTGCGAATTTGGTTCGATCGCAGAGGGCAACATCTCCAATACCAGCCCGGGCGATTTCCTGTTCTTCGACAACATCCGCGAAGCCTGCGAGAAAGGCTTCGCGGTCTACGATTTCAGTGTTGGTGACGAACCCTACAAGCGCCTGTGGTGCGATATCGAAACCACCCACTTCGATGTCTTCGTGCCGCTGACCGCCAAGGGCCGCCTGATGGCGGGCGGTATGCGCGCGGTAAGCCGCCTGAAATCGGCTATCAAGAGCAGCCCGACAGTCTGGCGTATTGCCAAGGCGCTGCGCAGACGCGGCAGCACTCCTGCTCGCGTCGAAGACGATTAAGCCGCCGAGCGGTCCGGCGGCGGTGAGACAGGGGGCAGGTGGCCCGACGGCGACACCAGCGTCATCTTGTCATAGCCGCCTGCAGCCAGGTCTGCGGCCGTTTCGGCGATTGCCTCGTCATTCGGTTCGATCACGCTGACCAGTATCTCGGTGCCGTCGGACACCAGGCGGCGGATGCCTTCGGCGTCCGCAGGGCCGCATTCGACAACGACCACATCATAGGCAGTCGTTAGCGAATTCATGATGATCGGCAGACGGTCGGCGTGCCGCATGGCGAGTTCGGGGTCGACGGTGCCGAGCGGAATAACGTGGCAATCCGAATAGAGATCGGCGTGGATCACTTCGGAGAATTGCGCTTCCAAGGCGAGCAGGTCGGTAATGCCGGGGTAACAGGCACGTTCCAGCATCGGCAGCGATGCCGCTCCGTGGGAAGTCAGGTCGAGCAGCAGCACGCGCAGGCCAGCATCGGAGACCTCGCGAGCCACCATCACCGCCGCCGCCGCCGCCTCGTCGCCCTCAGGCGAAATGAAGATGGCGCGCGCCGCGCCTCCGGCAATCAGCTTCTCGGCCGCCATCTCGACAGTGACTTCTCCGAGGCTGGACGGTTTCGCGATCTCTCGTTCCACCCGGGGCCGTGCGGGCGCCGGCGCAAGCGGTTTGCGCACCTGCGTGGGTTGCGCGGCGGGAACCGGCTCAGCCGGCGGCTCTGGCATCGATATCTGTTCGATTGGCTGCGGCCGCGCACCCGGCGCCGGCCGCATCGCGCGCCCGCTGAACAGTTCCTGCAGCAACGTCACGATCGCCATGATCAGCAGCGAGGCGGCGAACGCCGCACCGACGATCGGCACCGTTTTGGGGAAATACGGCTCGGCCGGGACGATCGCGCGCGAAAAGATGCGTGCATCGACCGGCAGGTAATTGCGCTCCTTGCGCGAGGTCGCCTCGCGGTAGCGGGTCAAATAGGATTCGAGCAGTTCGCGCTGTGCGGCCGCTTCGCGCTCCAGCGCCCGCAATTCCACTTCCTCTTCCCCGGCGCGCGCCAATTCCGCCTTCAGCGTGTTGAGGCTCGCCACCAGCCCGTTTTCGCGCAGCGACGCCGTCTTGGCCTCCGTCTCGAGGCCCTTCAGCACCTTCTCCGTTTCGTTGCGGATCTGGCCGTCTAGATCGGCAAGCTGTGAACGCAGCGCACGGATACGCGGATGCCCGTCGAGCAGCGTGGTCGACAGATCGGCGATGTCGGCCTTCAGCTGCACCTGCCGCTCGCGCAGGCGCTGGATCAGGCCGGAAGACAGTACTTCCGGCAGCGCGTCGAGCGACGCGCCGCTTCTCAACGCAGTGCGCACGCCTTCCGCATTGGCCTGCGCCGCCGCACGGTTGGCTCGCACGCGGGCCAGTTCGGTCGACAGTTCGGAGAGCTGCTGGGTGGCCAGCACCGAATTGTTCTGGCCGACCAGCAGGTCGGATTTGGAGCGGAATGCCGCGACCTTCGAATTCGGCCTCTTTCACCCGTTCCCTTAGATCGGCGATCTCGGGCTTCAACCAATCGGTCGCGTCGGCATTCGACTGCGATTTCGCGTCGCGCTGCATGGCGAGATACGTGTCGGCGAGCACGTTCGGAACTTCGGCGGCGAGCTTCGGATCCTCCGACGAAAAACTGATCACGATGACACGCGACTTCTCCACCCGGTAGACGGTCAGCTTCTCGCGGAACGCCTTCAGCACGCGCTCTTCGGGCGGTATTTCGTTGGGATCGGACTTCAGCCCGGCCATGACCATGATCCGGCCGATCATCGACATGTCGGCCGTCTCGTCGAACTCCGGCAGGCTGGCGAGATTGAGCTTCTGCGCCACCCGCTTGAGGATGTCGGTCGAGCCGATAACCTCCACCTGGCTGGTCACCCCCTCCTCGTCGAAGATCGGGCTGGTGTCGCTGGCGTTGTTCGTATCCGGACGTGTGAAGACGGACTCACGCGTTTCGATCAGAAGCCGTGTCTCGCCCATATAGCGCGGCGTCGCCAGCCAGGCGAGAACCAGCGCCAGACCGGTAATCACCAGCGAAACAACGAGGATGCGAAACCAGTTCGCGGCAAGGCTGGAGAAGAGCCTGCCAAGGTCGACGTCGACATCGTTCGCACTGTTATGAACGCCAGACATGCATTCCGACTCCGGACTTCGAAGCCCTCAGCGTAAACAATCATGGTAACTCAGGAGTTAAGGCGCTGGCCAGCGCCGGCTGCGACACCTTGCGCACCGCATGCGGGCCGCATCCCACTCCTGGCCTGTTTCTCCGTCGATCTGGCGGCAAACGGCCCTCTACCGCGCGAAGTTTTACCGGCCATTAACCCTAACAGGATGATAACGGGCCGATCCGAAGTGTGCCGGTGGGTGTCCGGCCTGCCCCTTAAAGGTAAATGCCCAGCTATGAAATGCCTTCGTTTCCTTGTTCACGCGATGCTGGCGTTGTTCGTGCTGGTCGGCTGTTCCAGCTACCGCCCGGCGCCGACGGCGTTTCACGAGGCTCTCAACCAACCCTACCGGCTGGGCGCCGGCGACCGCATCCGCGTCACCGTGTTCGAACAGGAAGGCCTGACCAACACCTACAGCGTCGATCAGTCGGGCTATATCGCCTTCCCGCTGGTAGGCGCCATCGCCGCGCGCGGCCATTCGGCCCAGGAAATCGAAGGGCAGCTCGCGGCTAAACTGCAGCAGGGTTATCTGCGGGATCCCGATGTCTCCGTCGAGGTCGACCGCTACCGCCCGATCTTCGTCATGGGCGAAGTAGGCGCGGCCGGCCAGTATTCCTACGTTCCCGGCATGACCGTGCAGAAGGCCATCGCGGCTGCCGGCGGGTTTTCGGCCCGCGCCAACCAGGCAAATGTCGATATTACGCGGGACATCAACGGAAAGGTCATGACTGGCCGGGTATTGACTTCCGATCCGCTATTGCCCGGCGACACGATCTATGTCCGCGAACGACTGTTTTGACCGTCATGCTCAGGCGACACGACCGTGACGAAGAGGCTGCGCATAGTGCACTGCTTCCGCTCGCCCGTGGGGGGAATCTTCCGCCACGTCCGCGATCTGACCGAGGCACAGGTCGCGGCGGGTCACGCGGTTGGCATCGTCTGCAATTCGACCACCGGCGGCGAGTTCGAGGAACGGCTCTTCCACGACCTGGAGAGCACGCTGGCGCTGGGTGTGCGGCGCACCCCGATGCAGCGTCATATCGGCCCCGGCGATATCGCCTCGGCCTGGAGAACATACAAGCTTATCAAGGAATTGCAGCCGGACGTTATACATGGGCACGGCGCCAAGGGTGGCGTCTACGCGCGTGTGTTCGGTTCACTGTTGCGGGTTTCAAGGTCTCGCGTCGCCCGCCTTTATTCGCCGCATGGCGGCAGTCTGCACTACGACGAAACGACAGCGACGGGGAAATTCTTCTTCGGGCTTGAACGCCTGATGGAACGCTTCACCGACCACCTGCTTTTCGTTTCCGAATACGAGCGGCGGGCCTTCCGTCGCAAGATCGGGCCGGCCCCATGCGCCCAACAGCCTCGTTTACAATGGCCTGCGCCAGAGCGAGTTCGAGCCGGTCGCGCCGGCGCCGGACGCCGCCGACCTGCTTTACATCGGCATGATGCGCGACCTGAAGGGACCGGACATCTTCATCGACGCGCTGGCTGCGGCGGAAAAGACGCTCGGCAGACCGATCAGCGCCGTAATGGTCGGCGACGGCGACGACCTGCCGCGCTATCAGGCGCAGGTCGCCCGCCTTGGGCTTGCCGACCGCGTGCAATTCAAGCCGCCCATGCCAGCGCGCCATGCATTCGCGCTTGCCCGCCTTGTCGTCGTGCCTTCGCGCGCCGAGGCCATGCCCTACATCGTGCTTGAGGCGCTGGGCGCCGGAAAACCCATGATCGCCAGCGCTGTCGGCGGCATTCCAGAAATTCTTGGCGCCGGTGCGCCAGCCCTCGTGGTTCCGGTGCCGGCGGAATTGGCCAACCTCATGGCGACAGCCCTTCAGGACATGTCGGCCTATTCAGCGCTGATGCCGCAACTGCCAGAACTGAAGCTCCGTTTCGGGTCCGACGTGATGGCCCACCAGATCGAACAGATCTACTTCTCGGCGCTCGGCAAAGCCGCCTGATCCGGGCCAACTGGCGCAACCGCTAAATGCAACTAGACCTGCAAGGGTTTCTTAGCCCATGTTTGATATTGGTCCGCCAACGCCTTCAGGACCGGAAATGAACGAAAACGAACCCTCGAAACGCTTTTCGAAGGATGCCGTCCGCAAATTCGACGACGGCGCCAATCGCAAGAATGCGCAGACCGAGCTTAACGACGTCGCCCGTCAGGTGGCTTCGCAATACCGGCGCGACACCATGTCCCCGGTCATGGTCAGCGGCGTGCTCAGATTGGTCGAGTTCGGCCTTCTCTTCGTGTCGGGCATGGTGCTCTACGCACTCTATCTCGGCTTCTCGACACATCTTGCCTGGGAATATCCGACGATTATCTTCGGCGCCTCGCTGATTGCCGTCATCATTCTCGACGTCACCGACTGCTATCAGGTGCAGGCGCTGTTCCAGCCATGGGCCAATTTCGGGCGAATCCTTTTCGTCTGGTCGGGCACTTTCGCGCTTCTGGCGCTGGCCGGCTTCTTCATGAAGATATCGTCGGATTTTTCCCGCTTCTGGTTCGGCCTGTGGTTCGTGAGCGGCTTCGTGCTGCTGTTCGGGCTGCGGCTGGTCTTGTCCGGCTTGATCCGGCGCTGGGCCCGCAACGGCACGATGGAACGGCGTGCGGTCATCGTCGGCGGCGGCAAGGCGGCGGAATCGCTGATCCGCTCGGTCGAAAAGCAGCCCTACAACGACATCCGCATATGCGGCATCTTCGACGACCGCGACAATCGTCGCTCGCCGCCGGTGGTCGCCGGTTATCCAAAACTCGGCAATGTCTCCGAACTCATCGAGTTCGCCCGCATCGCCCGCATCGACATGCTGATTGTTTCGCTGCCGCTGACGGCAGAATCGCGCGTGCTGTCGCTGTTGAAGAAACTCTGGGTTCTGCCCGTCGATATCCGGCTGTCGGCGCATTCGAACCAATTGCGGTTCCGGCCGCGCTCCTATTCCTTCATCGGCTCGGTGCCGATGCTCGACATCTTCGACAGGCCGATCAACGACTGGGATTCGGTCGCCAAGCGGGCCTTCGACATCGTCTTTTCCGTGTTCGGCATCGTCGTGTTCTCGCCGATCATGCTGGCCACGGCAATCGCCATCAAGCTCGACAGCAAGGGGCCGGTGATCTTCCGGCAGAAGCGGCACGGCTTCAACAACGAGGTTATCGAGGTCTACAAGTTCCGTTCGATGTACACCGATCAGGCCGATCCGACAGCCAGGAAGGCGGTCACCAAAAACGACCCGCGGGTCACCAGGGTCGGCCGTTTCATCCGCAAGACGTCGATCGACGAACTGCCGCAATTCTTCAACGCGCTGCGCGGAAGTCTGTCGCTCATCGGTCCTCGCCCGCACGCCATCACCGCGCAGTCGCACAACAAGCTCTATCACGAGGTTGTCGACGGCTATTTCGCCCGCCATCGCGTCAAGCCGGGCGTCACCGGCTGGGCGCAGATCAACGGCTGGCGCGGCGAGATCGACAATGACGAAAAGATCAAGATGCGGACGGAGTACGATCTCCACTACATCGAGAACTGGTCGCTGTGGTTCGACCTGAAGATCCTTTTTCTGACGCCAATGCGGCTGCTCAACACGGAAAACGCCTATTGAGCGCGATCAACCATGAACTGCCCCGGCAAGCCATCAACGCCAAGCTGATTTCGTTGATTACGGCCGGTGCGGTGTCGCTCGGTGTCCTGCTTTCCGGCTTTGTCATCAACGAGCCGGCGCCCTACGAAATCTACATGGCCGGGCTGATCGGCGTCTGGGCGCTGTTTGGCCTGCGCATCTCGAAACCCATCGTCCCGCTGGTCGTCCTGTTGGTCACCTTCAACATCGGCGGCATGATTTCGATGACCCAGATGGCGGAGCTGTTCAACACACCGCTCTACCTCGCCGTTTCGCTGTTCCTCGCCCTCACCGCTATTTTCTTCGCGGCCGTCACCGAAGCGCAGCCCGGCCTCTTCCGGTTGATATTCGGCGCCTGGGTGACGGCCGCAATTGTCACGGCGGCGCTCGGCATTCTGGGTTATTTCCAGGCTTTTCCCGGCGCCGACATCTTCACCAGGTTCGAGCGGGCCTCAGGCGCTTTCCAGGATCCGAACGTCTTCGGCCCCTTCCTCACCCTGCCCGGCATCTACCTGCTGCACCGGCTGCTGACGGGCAGCGTGGCGAGGATGCCGCTTTACGCTGTCCCGCTGCTGATCATCGTCGGCGGCGTCTTCCTGTCGTTCTCGCGCGGCGCCTGGGGACTGTTCGGCGCCTCCGCCGTACTGCTGGTCGCCGGGCTTTTCCTGCAAAGCGCCAGTGGCGCCTTCCGGCTGCGCATCGCGGTGATGACCATCGTTGCGGTCCTGCTGCTTGCCATAACCATCATGGTCGCGCTGCAGGTTCCCGCGGTCGCCGAACTCTTTTCAGCCCGCGCCAGGCTGGCGCAAGACTATGACAGCGCCCAGTTCGGCCGCTTCGCCCGCTACGGCATCGGCTTCCTTATGGCGATGGAGCACCCGCTCGGCATCGGCCCTCTGAACTTCGGCCGCATCTTCAAGGAAGATACGCACGATATCTGGCTGAAAGCGCTGCTCGATTACGGCTGGCTCGGTTTCGTCTCCTATCTCATGCTGATCTGCTGGACGGTCGCCGCCGGCTTCCGCATCCTGTTTCGCGATCGGCCGTGGCAGCCCTACCTGCTGTGCGCCTATGTCGTCTTCCTCGCACACATTGCGCTCGGCACCGTCATCGATACCGACCACTGGCGGCATTTCTACCTGCTTCTCGGCCTGATTTGGGGGGCGATCGCGCTGGAATACCGCCACCAGCGCCGACATCGTGTGCTGAATTCTATTGCTTCCTAAAGATAATTCCCTTTTCCTTCTGCGGGAAGACTTGGCGAAATGGAACCTAAATTGGTTTGTCACCAAGATACATTGCGCGGCTTGCACCAGCTCCATGACGAATATGGGCAAGGAGATAAAAACTATTTCGTCGGCACTCATCGCGCGGTCCCTCCATCCGTAACGGTCGCGCGGGTGCGCGAGCTGATGCCGCTGATGGGCATTACGCGCGTCGCAAATGTCACCGGGCTCGACCGCATCGGCATCCCCGTTGTTATGGTATGCCGCCCGAATGCGCGGTCGCTTGCGGTTTCGCAAGGTAAGGGTCTCGACCTGGAGGCGGCTACAGCTTCGGGCCTCATGGAAGCAGCCGAACTCTTTCATGCTGAGCATATCGAATTGCCCTTGAAGCTCGGGAGCAATTCGGAGCTTTCCCACTCGCACACATTTGTCGACATCGATCGCCTGCCGCACGTTGCTGGCGGCCGGTTCGACCGGAACCTGGTGACACTGTGGATCGAGGGTGTCGACCTGCTTTCAGGCGAGTCGCGCTGGCTGCCATTCGAGTCTGTCCGCACCAACTTCACGCTTCCAATGCCTCCAGGCAGCGGTTGCTTCGATTGCAGCAGCAACGGCCTCGCCTCCGGGAATACGGCCGCCGAGGCCATTTGCCACGCTATCTGCGAGATCGTCGAACGGGATGCGACCGCGTTGTGGAACCGGATCGCACCAAGCGCGCGGGCCGGGACCGGCGTTAACCTCAAGAGTGTGAGAGACGAAACCTGCCGCGGGGTCCTTCGTAAGCTCGAACATGCGGATTTCGATGTGTGCGTCTGGGAGACAACGACCGACGTCGGTGTTCCTTCCTTCTTCTGCCTCATTGACGACCGGCGCAGTCCAACCAGTCACACCGGCGTCGGATCAGGCGCGCATCCGCAACCGGAGATCGCCCTGCTCAGGGCGCTGACCGAGGCGGTCCAGGTCCGCACGACCTATATTTCGGGAACACGGGATGACATTCTGCCCGAGGAATATGGCGAGCAGCATCGCGCGGGCAGAAGGCGGACCGCTGCGCGACTGCAAGCTGAACACTCACCGCTCCGGGATTTTGGGAGCATCGCCGACCGATCCCAGAACTCCTTTGCCGCGGACTTGGCGTGGCTTCTCGAACGCCTGAGGGCGGTCGGCGTGCGAGAAGTGGTCTCGGTCGACCTGAGCAGGTCCGGATTCGACATATCGGTGGTGCGCGTCGTTATCCCTGGTCTTGAGGGACCCGACGATCATGACGCTTACGTGCCCGGTGAGCGCGCGCGCCGACTGCTCGGGATGGCGAGATGAGTGCGGTTATTTTCTGCGGGCCGACACTGCAAATGAAGGAACGCGCCGCCTACGCGGGTTTCGAGTTCCGCGCGCCCGTCCGTCAGGGCGAACTTTACGCGGCGGCACGCCAGGCTCCGAGGGCGATCGGCGTGATCGACGGTTATTTCGACGGCCAACCGGCCGTCTGGCACAAGGAAATACTTTGGGCGCTGGCTAACGGCGTTGCAGTTTTCGGCGCCTCGAGCATGGGCGCGCTTCGCGCCGCGGAACTTCACATCTTCGGGATGCGCGGCGTTGGATCGATCTTCGAAGCCTATCGCGACGGCCGTTTGACCGACGACGACGAAGTGGCTTTGGTTCACGGCCCTGCCGAAACCGGCTATCTTCGCCTGAGCGAACCGATGGTCAATATTCGCGCAACTCTCGAGCGTGCCGTTTCAGAGCAGGTTCTGGATAAAGTTGCAGCTGAAACGATCGCGGCGTTGGCAAAGGCGCAATTTTACCAGGAACGAAGCTGGTCCAGCGTTCTAGCCGACGCCGCAAATGAACTGCCGGCGGATTCTCATCAACGTTTTGCGGCATGGCTCAAGAAAGGCAAGGTCGACCGAAAGCGTGACGATGCGTTGCTTCTGCTCGATGCGGTGCAAGCGTTTCTGGCAGAGGGAGGAAAAGCGCAATCCCCGACTTTCTCCTTCGAATGGACCGAAACCTGGGCAAACGCGCCTTGGCGAAACGCACCGCCAGAAGTCGGCAACGCCGAGGACGAAGAGGCGATCCTCGACGAATTGCGGCTTGATGGCGCTTATGAACGGGCAAGAAACAAGGCGTTGTCGCGCCTGCTGGCCAGCAACGAGGTCGCCTCGGCAGGCGCTGTTCCCGATCGCAAGGAGATAGCGCGCGAGATGATGGCGTTTCGCTCGCCGCGCGGCCTCGTTCGTCAGGCCGACGTGCTTCGATGGGCGGCGGAAAACGATACCAGCGCCGAGCATTTCGAGCAGATGATGGCCGGCCGCGCAAATGTCGAGAAGCTCGCCCGGTTGCGGGAAGCCGAACTTCGCCCGCTTATGCTCGACGAGCTGCGGGAAGACGACGCCTATGTTGCATTGCGCGAGCGCGCGCGGGCGAAAGCGAAGCTGCACCTGGAACCGGCGAACAAGATTCCCTCGCCGCTGCTCGTCTCCTGGTATTTCGGCAAGCGGCTCGGAATTCCAATGCCGGACGATCTCGGCAACTACGCCGCATCGATCGGGCTTGCCAGCCTCGATCGGTTCTATGCATTGCTCGCCGTGGAATATGTATTTCAAAGTATTCTCCCTGAAGAAATACTCGCTGGCGGCGACTGACAAAAAGCTTTAGTATGTATATCTGCAGGCTGGCGTTTGATGACTTCGCCGCCGGTTGCTGCTTTCACTCCGTCTTGCGGAGACAGAAATGCCAGAGAGGGGAAACGGAACCGAGGCGGGAACGCGATTCCGGCTATTTGCCCAGCCGCCATTTCTGAAACCATTCCGGGAGCCTGAGACGGTATGGGTGTCATCGCCCGCCGGCTCCGTCGGCCCCGGCCCTGCCGACGATCGCATGTATGTCGTTGATCCGATCGGCAAGCGGGCTGCCTATGGCCTTTCCGAGGATCGTTTCGGCAATGCCGCCTATGTCCTGCCGCCTTGGCCCGGCCCGGCCTTTCCGCCGGCCTTCCCCGATGCCGACGGCCATTTCGATCACATCGAGGTTGAAAGTCCCGAATTCGAGGCCGCGCATCTCTTCGGCGTCGTGCGGAGGACGCTCGATGTCTGGGAAGGCTATTTCGGCCATCCAATCGAATGGCACTTTGCCCGCGACTTCGATCAGCTCGAGTTGGTGCTGCAGCGCAATCTCGAAGAAAATGCCTTCATGGGATACGGCTTCCTGGAGGTCGGAATTCATCGCGCGTCCAACGGGGACGTTCATCCCTTCAGCCTGAACTTCGACATCGTCGCGCACGAAGTCGGCCATTGCATCGTCTATTCGATGGTCGGCGTTCCCGACCCGGAGACGACATACGCCGAATATTACGGCTTTCACGAATCCGCCGCCGACCTGACGGCGCTGATCGCAGCTCTGCACTTCGACTCCGTCATCGACGAGCTGCTGGCCGCCACGCACGGCAATCTCTACACGCTGAACCTCGTCAACCGCATCGCCGAACTGTCGGGCAACGACCAGATCCGGCTCGCTGCAAATCCGCTTTCGCTTCTCGACTTCGTCGGCGGATGGCGCGACGAACACAATCTGGCGCAGCCGCTGACCGGCGCGATCTTCGATATCCTGGTCGACATCTTTCACGAGGAACTGGTTGAGCGCGGACTGTTCAGCGCCGACGCCGAGGATCTTTCCGACCGGATGGAGGATCAGCCCGACTATCATCAGATAGTGCAGCCGATCTTCGATGAGGCATATGCCGCCGCTCCGGACGGTTTCCGCGAGGCCCTTGTCTCGGCGCGCGATACCGTCGGGATTTATCTGGCGGAAACCTGGCGCCGGCTTTCGCCGGACTATCTCGGCTATGACGATGTCGGCCGAACGCTCTTTGCTGTCGACCAGATGCTCACCGGCGGCCGTTACCGCCGCATCATCGACGTCAATCTGCGCCGCCGCGCGATCGGTTTTGCGCGCGTCGGCCCGCAACTCGCGCCTCGCGACCCGAAGAGCCACTTTGAGCTGCCGCGCGTGTTCGTGCCACCAGTGCACGGGAAGTGCTGCAGGCGGCGGCTATCGAGCTACCGGGAACGGTTTGAGATTGCGTGCGGGAAGCGTTTATAGGACCAGAGATAAGGCTCGCACTTTAAAGCACGAAGATTTGACAGCTTTGTCACTTTACACACTTCTCAATTATCTGATATTTAATATCATAATGATATTGGATGAACGGTGAACGTTGCCTTTAGACGAGGGGATGCCAGATGGTTGAACGTCAAGAATTTGAGCTTACTTTTTCAAGTATCGAACTTTTTGGGCCAAGTAGTTGCAGATTTGCTTAAAGGTACGCGACCCTCAGGATCGATTTCAAGGTTCGGGTTGCGTCGGACGGAACATACTCCGAACAGGAACGGTCACATTGACGTTGACGAAGGCACTAAAGATTGGCTTTGTTAAAACAAGGCGATTTTGTCATTCTTTGGCAGCAAAACAACTCCAGCTCAAAACTGGCATGTGGAGAAAGTCTAACGCGCCTGGATGCATGCAACTCCTTGTGTCTCCAATTGGTTATGCATAGGAGCAAATAATGTCCCGGGAATTGATACTAAATCGATCGACAATTTGGCTTTTCAGGAAGAGTGTTGCAGACATTGTGTTTGATCATCAGGCAATATATTGACTTGCCACAAAACGATTTACGAAGCGGGCAGGGGACACACCTCCATTCTTGAGCCAGAATTCTTCCTGCAAATCAACTAATTCAGATCAGGCTGATTTGCAAGAATATATAGATTTGCTTATCAAGGGGGTTTTATGACTTAAATGTTCCGACGATTTTCCTGGTGCACGGTAGGGGAATGGACCCAGAAAATGCTGGAAGGGCGTCTCCGCACTCTGCAGACGTATCCCGAATGCCCGGCGAGGCTGGAAGGACTGGGCTGGCCGCAGCCGTAGGTTCGATTTCGCCGATGAGCTTCGCGTCTGGTCCTACGACAAGGCCGACTACACGATCCGCATGGATGTCGAAACCGGCATGTTCGAACAGGTGCTGCTCGACGCCATGCTCGACGGGCCGGGTGGCTTCGATGCACGCGGCGCAAATGTCCGCGGCGCGAACGCCCGCGGTGCGAATGCGCGCGGCGCTAACGTCCGCGGTGCGAACGCGCGCGGCGCAAACGCCCGCGGTGGCGGGAACAGCGACTGATCGAAGCCCGGGGGAACTATGAATCCGGTTCCCACACCATGTCGAAGATCGGCGTGGCGTCGGGATCGATGATGCGGAAGCCAAGCCGCTCATAGAGCCCGATCGCCCTGTTCGTACGAACGACGGCGAGCGATACCGTTCTTCCCTCGCTGCCGCGCGCGCTCCAGGAGATCGCTGATCAGCCGCGTTCCAATTCCGCGCCCGCAATATTCCTCGATCAGATGGATCTGCGCCAGATTGTAGTCCGTATCGCGCTCACTCACCTGCATCCAGCCGATATCCGTCCCGTTGAGGGAGATGATGTTGACGTCGTCGGCCTTGAACGACCGGCGCAACGCGGCCCTGCGCTCCACCTCGTTCCATGATCCGAGTCCGATCATGAGTGGGCGCATCGAGTCGACATAAATCTTTTCCGCGAAGGCGAATTCATTGCGCCCCGCGTGCCTTATGTCGAATTCCGGACAATGCACCATCTGGCAAGTATAGAGAATTTACAATTATATCGTGCGGTGAATTTCACATAAGCATGATGGGATTTCTTTACGTTCAGTGCAATACTGTCGCATGATATGTTGATCTTGTTCTGCCCGCCATCGGGCGCTTCAAAGAAAGGTTGCAACCAGACGATGCCCGGCGCCCGCCAGGAACGGCTTAATCACAAACTGTCGGCGATACTCTATGCCGACGTTCATGGCTACACGCCGCCTGATGGACCGTGACGAGGCCGGAACGGTGGTGCGCCTGACGCGCTCGCTGGCTCTCATCCGCAATCTGGTCGGCGACTACGGCGGCGCCGTCGTGAACACCGCCGGTGACGGAACTCGTCGCGATCGTTCCCGAGCGCAAGCCAGGCGCTGCATTTCGCCATGGAAATGCAGATGGAACTGTCCAACGAATCCGCCTGGTCCGGCGAGCAGGAACCGTTTGCCTACCGTATCGGCATCACCATCGGCGACACCATCGCCGGCGAGGACGGCGTCTACGGCCACAACGTCAACATGGCGGCCCGCATCCAGGCGCTCGCGGCTCCCGGCGGAATTTGCATATCCGATACCGTCTACCAGCTTGTGCAGGAGCAACCCTGAACTCTCCTTGCGATCGCTCGGCAAGCAGAAGTTGAAGAATATCGAGGAGCAGGTCGAAGTCTACGCAGTCGACCTCGACTCGGCTGCGGCGCGCGCCGAGCCCATGCCCCTCGTGCCGCTGTCGCGGGTGACGCAGCGCCTGGTGCCGGACAGTTCGCTTGCGGTGCTGCCGCTGAGAAATGTTTCAGGCGATCCGGCCGATGCGCATCTGTGCCAGGGTGTCGTCGCCGATCTCATTTCGAACCTGTGCCGCTTCCGCAACCTGATGGTCATCGCCCGGCACTCGTCTTTTCTCGTTTCCGCTCACCTGAAGTCGCTGCGCGAGATCGGGCAGCAGCTCGGGGTTCGCTATCTCCTATCTGGAAGATTCCGCCGCAACGGCAACCAGATCCGGTTTTCTTTCGACCTGAACGAGACCGACACGGAAAACACGATCTGGTCGGAACGTTATGAGGGCTCGATCGCGGATATTTTCGCTTTCCAGGACGATGTCACCGCCACCACTGCCGCGCGGCTTGCGGTCCACATCGACATGGCCGAGAACCGCCGCCTTTCGGCCCCGAACCACCCCAATCTCCATGCCTACGGCCTTATCCTGCGTGGCCAGGACCTCAGCTTCCGCTTCAGGCCGGAGAGCAACTCGCACGCAAGGCGGCTTTTCGAGGAGGCCCGCCTCCTCGACCCGCGCTACGGGCGCAGCTACGCCGCGATCTCGCGCACGTTCAATTTCGAGTGGCGCTACAACTGGACCAATGACCCGGACGCAGCGCTGAACGAGGCGCTCAATCTCGCCCAGCTTGCTGTCAAGTATGACGACCTCGACGCGCGCGGGTATTCGGAAATGGGCCTCGCTCATCTCTACAAGAAGGAGCACGACGAGGCGCTCGCGGCCTATGAGCGCGCATTGCAGCTCAACCCGAATGACGCCGACCTCCTGGCGGAGATGGGCGATTGCCTTGTCTACGTCCGTCAAGCCGAGCGCGCAGTGACGCTGCTCGAGCGGGCGATCAGGCTCAATCCTTATCACCCCGATTCCTATCTCTGGTATCTGGGCGATGCCTATTTCCACCTCGGCGAATATGAAAAGACGATCCAGACGCTTCGCAGGATGCGCGACAACTCCGAAGGGCACAGGCTGCTCGCGGCAAGCCACGCCCTTCTCGGCCAATCGGATGAAGCCGAGAGACACGCTCGTGCGGTGATGGAGGTGCATCCGAATTTCACCGTGGAGCATTGGCGAAAGGTTCCGCCCAATAAATATCCGGAAGACCTGGAAGTGTTCGTAGAAGGCCTTCGCAAGGCAGGCTTGAGATAAGTCACCGGGAACATGCCAGCCTCGAAATCGCGTATGCCGTGAATTGGCCCCACCCGGCAATTTGTTCCGTTTTGCCGCCTGCGATGGATTTTAACCCTTGCGCCGCAAACCTTGAGAATATAGGGCTCTTTCCGGTTCGGAGCGTAGCGCAGCCCGGTAGCGCACTTGACTGGGGGTCAAGGGGTCGTGGGTTCGAAATCCCGCCGCTCCGACCATTTATAATCAAAGGGTTAATGCCAAAATCGAATTTGGAAAAAGTTACGATTTTACCGGCGGGTAACAAAAGGGGTAACACCGCGTCCAGAGGTTGAGGCTACTTTTGCACGAGTGGCTCTTCGCCAATACACCTAAGCTGCCCGGCTCATAACCGCTTGGTTGGGGGTTAAGTCCCTTCCGGGCCCACCATAAGAATCAATTATTTAGGCTACGATCTTAGGCAATCTGTCCTTCCATCAACGCCTTTGGCAACGTTTTGGCAACAACCGCACGAATTGAAGATGTGCGATTCCAAATATGTTACGAAGTTGCCGAACAAAGACGATGGCGGGCATTCATGCGCCCTCTCCGCGGCGCAAACAGGGGCTCGATTCCCTTGTGTGTACCAGTCTCCTTATTTCTCCCTTTGTTTTCAATTGGTTGCGAGACGTATTGCCTAACCGAACTCGCCGCGTTACACAGTCCCTGGTCCCTTTCATCTTCCGGCATCAGGTGCGCGATCGCCTCCATCGACGCTTTGGCTGCCTTAGCTGAAGTTTGGTGACGCGTTCCGCCTGACTGACCAGCGCGCTGCGGCGCTTCAGCGTGGGTTGAAGGCGCTACGAGCACTGGTTTCGCAACGTCGGAAACCCGCCGGATGGCACCGGCTTCCACCAAGCCAGCGATCGCCTTCTTCATGAGGTTGCGCTTTTCGCAGCACGACATGTTTCTGCTCGCAAAGTCGCGCCGTGTAAACGCACCCGTAGAATCCAAGAATCACACCATCTGGGGATAATGTGAAGCTTCGAGTTTCAAGTTTTGACTGTCGAGTTTCGAGTTTCGAGTTTCAAGTTTCGAGTTTCTCACTTGATCGGCAGCCAGAACGACGTCTTGATGACGAAGAAGTTGCTGCCGGGAGCGGTGAGGGAGTTGAACATGTCGCCAACGCCGACGCGCGTGCCGATCGCTTCGTTTCCCGAACGGTCCTGCTGCCAGACGAGATAGAGCGTGCTGCCGGGCCGCCACTCCCACCGCAGCACGACGTTGCTGCGGAACGACAAGGTGTTGAAGTCGCGGTTCCGCAGCGTGAACGACGAGTTGCCTTCCAACACGGCGCGGCTGCCGTCGGCGAGGAGCGCGAGCGTGGTGCCCGGCGTCGTGCCGTACGTGATGCGGTCGCGAACTTCCGGTTTCAAGAGCTCACCGAAATCGTAGTACCGGCCGGACGCTGCGAACGGCTCCGCGTACACGTCCAGGTTCATGTCCGGCCTGACCGTCAGGCCCATCCGAAGCTCGGTGGACACCGTGCTGCGATCGATGAACGCAAAGATAAAGCGGGTGTTGAACGTCTCGGCGCGCCCCCCGGCGAGTGGCCTGGACGTACTGCTGTGGCTCGGTGAGCCGCTCGTCGAA
>CAVSAU010000016.1:0-816705 GCA_963726065.1 uncultured Alphaproteobacteria bacterium | reverse complement strand
AGTCCCCGTATTCGCCGATGTCATAGGTACGCGAAAAATTCTTGTCGGTCTGGACCAGGATATCCCAGCCGAAATCCCAGCGCGAGTTTATCGCGAAGCGACCCTGGGTGCCCATCATGCCGCGGAATTCGTTCGGATCGCCGGGCGGGCCGAAGTTCGACCGTGTTGTAGTCGAATTCGTCAGGATTGGCCTGATTGATGCCGGCGAGCGTGACGCTGTATTCGCCATTGTTGAAGCGCTGGCGCCATTCGGCCTCTGCCAGGAAGCCTTGCTCGGTGTAGCCGGTGCCGGTGACCGTCAGGTCGTAGGTCGGCGAGAGCGCGAAATAGTATGGGATCGAGATGCCGACGCCGAGGTCGCTCTTGAAGGTCACACCCGGGAACAGGAAGCCAGACTTGCGCTTCACAGTCGGGTCCGCGATCTCGAAGGACGGGAACACGCCGAGCGGCAGGCCAAAGAACTCGAAGCTCGAGTTCTCGAAGCGGACCGTCTTGGCCCTGCTGTTCCAGATGATCTTCTTGGCTTTGATGCGCCACGGCGGCGCCTTGTCGGGTTGCTCTTCGCAGGGCTCGCAGGCCGTGTAGACGCCGTTGTTGAACGTCGTCAGGAAGCCGCCGCGCCGCTCCCCGCTTTCGGCGGCGAAATAGGTCTTATCGACGGTCTCGACGCGCAATGTGTTGACGAAGCCGTCGCCAAAATCGTCTGTGATGTCGATCGTTTCAGAATAGACCGTCGTACCCTCGGGGTCGACGATCTGCACGTCGCCGCTGGCGATCAGCCGGCGCGAGCGCCGGTCGTAGGTGACCTGATTCGCGACCAGCTTGTTGCCGCCGTAGTCGATCTTGACGTTGCCCGACGCGGTAACGGTGTCGTCATTGTTGTCGTAGATCAGCGTGTCGGCTTCGAGCAGCATCTCGCTGCCATCGGGAACGTCGGGCGCCAAGTCCGCTATGGACTGCGCAAAGGCCGATTCGGAGGGCAGGGCATAGGCGAACAGGCAAGTGAGCGCCGTCGCGCCGAGCAGGCGCGCCAGTCTGGCCGATCTGCGGTCCAACGTTGCCGCCGCGACCCCCACCTAACCGTCCTCCTTGTACAGCAGGAACGTTACCCCGAAAAACATTGCCACGACAACAGGTATCCACGCCACAATTACAGGCGGCACGAATCCCGCGTTTCCGAACGCTTTAACAAGAACCGAAACTACATAAAGCAGAAAGCCCGCGAGGACGCCACCCAGAATTATCGTTGCGGACTGTCCCATACGCGCAAATCGCATCGAAACCGTCGCCGCGATGAGCGTCATGGCGACCAGCAGGAAAGGCAGCGCCATCAGCGAGTGGAACTGGGTAGCGAAGGTGCTGGCCCGAAGCCCGAACGAGCGGGCGACTTCTATCTTCTCGGGAAGGTCGTAGAAGGGGATGGATTCGGGGCGCGCCAGCCGGTCCTGGACGAATTCCGGTTTGAGGTTCGTGGCCACGCGGTCGGTGTCCAGCCGTGGCAGCTGGTTGCCGTCGCGGATACGCCTGACGTCGTACAACTCCCAGTAGCCGTCCCGCAGATAGGCTCGCGCGGCGTCGCGCCGCTCGATGATGTCGCCTTCCGGGTCGAGCGAGAAGAATGTGACGTCGGCAAGCTCCAGCCCTTGGTTCAGCACGGCCCGCGCGCCGATGATCGTATCGCTGTCGCTGGTCTTCTGGCGCAGCCATGGCGATGGAGAAGGCGTTGACGGCATTGGACTTGCCCGACCGGAATTCGGTTTCGAGCATTTCAGAGCGTGAAATGGCATGCGCCGCCAGCGGGTTCAGGACGCCGACCGTCAGCAGGCCGAACAGCAGCGCGCCAAGGCAGCAGGGAAACAGGAACTGCCACGCGGAGATGCCGGCCGAGCGGGCGATCACCAGCTCGTATTTGCGGTTGAGCGAGACGAGCGTGGCTATCGCGGCGATCAACGCGACGAAGGGCACCGCCTGCTGCATGATCATCGGCACGCGCAACGCTGACACCGCCAGCGCGAGTTGGATGCTGAAACCGGACATTCCCACCGTCCGGCTGGAGAACTCGGTGAAATCGATCAGCGTGATTAGCGCGTACACGCCAAGGAAGTACCACGCCGTGATGGTGGCGTAGCGGAAGAAGAAATAGCGTCCGAGCGTCCAGCCCATCAGGCGGACCCTCCTGACTCGGCGCCGCGTCGCCACAGCCGCATGAACATCATGCGGTCACCGAGCCGGCGAAGCGCTGAAATCAGCCGTTCCGCAAGGGTCACCGGCAGTTCCATGGTGCGGTTGGTGGCGATGAACCAGATTGAGATCGCCGACGCCGCCAGCGGGATGAGATAGACCAACGGCCAACGCGAGGCTGTCACCTGCAGCTGATTGGTGGCGAAATATCCTGCCCAGCGCACGATCAGCGCGATGGTGACTGCCGTCACGAGCGGGTTGATGCGGCTTTCGCGAGACGATCGCGCATTGCCGATCACGGCGAGCGCGATCAAAGCAAAAACAATGGGATACGCCCATTCGGTGAATTGGCGATGCAACTCCGCCCGAAACGCCTGCGGCTTCCGTTTGAACATCGCATCGTCCGGACTCGGATTGAAGAGGTAGGAAAGCGTGCGGTCCTTCGGATAGAGGGTCGCCGTGCCGGACGAGGCGGCAAACATCGACAGGTCGAAGGCATAGGACAGGAAGCGGATAACCGAGATGTCGTTGCCAGGCAGCTTCCGGTGGATCTCGCCGTCCTGCATGATCAGCATGGTCTCGTTGCCCCGCTCGATCACATTGCCGATCTTTGCGTAGTAGACGAGGTCGGTGCCTTCAGTGCGCGAGTTGGCGACGAAGATGCCCCCGAGCCGCCCGTCGGAGAGGCGCTCGCCGATCTGGATGAACAGGCCGTTCTCGATCTTGCGGAACGTGCCCTCCTGGATGACCAGCGACAGAAGGTCGGCGCGCGCGGCCGCCACAAGCTCGCGGCCGCGCTGGCGGGCATAGGGGTCGACGCCGTTGTCGATCGCGAAGGAGGCGACGCTGGCGAGGACCGCGAGCAGCATCACCGGGCGGATCAGCGTCATGCGCGAGCCACCGGCCGCGCTGATCACGACCATCTCCGAATCGTCGTTCATCACGGTCAGCGTCTGGGCGATGGCGATGATCGCCGCGAAAGGCATCACCACCGGCAGCACCGACGGCAGGATGAGCGCGGCTATCTCGAAGAAGGACATCGCCGACTGGCCGCTATCGGTCACCAGGTTGATGCGCGCCAGGATCTGCGTCGTCCACACAATCGCCAGCGTCCACACCAGGGATGCGCAAAAGAGCATCAGGGTCCGCCGGAAGATGTAGCGTTCGATGACCTTCATAAAGTGCGAGGCGTCCTTGGGCAGGATGAGGGCGAGCAAGGCCCGCATCCTCCTGAGCGGGGAATGACGTTCAAAACTATCCGCCCGCTGCGGCCAACACAACCCGGCGCCGGTGTCGCAGCTGTCCCGAACAGTCCTCCTGATCGGCTAACGATCCGCCAATGAAGGCGGTTAACGGATGGTTACGGCCGGAATTGCCGGTTCCGGGGCACCCCCGTCTTGCCAAACGTCGGAAAACCGCCAAATGTCCGGCGAATGCTCTCCCCCGAAATTCGACAAGGCCAATGCCGCCGGCCAAAATCCCACACAGGAAGATCATGACGCCAAGACCTTCTATAAGCTTCGCCAAATACGCCGCCCCGAAAAAGGGTAGCGCCGTTCTGTTGTCGGCCGAAGGCAGCGGCCTCGGCGGCCAGGCCAAGGGATACGACCCTGGCAATGTGCTCGGGCGCGCACTCGGTGTCGCCGATTTCTCCGGAAAGTCCGGCTCGACTGTCGAGGTTATCGCACCGCAGGGGTCCGCCCTCGACCGTCTGCTGGTGATCGGCGTCGGCAAGCCCTCGAATATCAAGGAGTATGACTGGCTGAAGTTCGGCGGGCAGATCGCGGCGCAGTTCCGCAAGGCCGCCGACGTCGCGGTTGTGCTCGACCTGCCTGACACGGTGATCGGCGGCGCCGACGCGGCCGGCCTTGCGGCGGGCATCCTGCTTCGGGCCTATAATTTCGACAAATACAAGACCAAGAAGGACGACGCCGACGGCAAGCCTGCCGAACAGAAGCCGTCGAAGTTCACCATTCTATGCGCCGACCCGGCGGCAGCCAGGAAGGCCTTTGCCGACGCCGAAGCGGTGGCGGACGGCGTTGTCCTCGCGCGCGACCTCGTCAACGAGCCGGCGAACGCGCTCGGCCCGGTCGAGTTCGCGGCGCAAGCCAAGGCGCTGGAAAAGCTCGGCGTCGAGGTCGAAGTGCTGACCGAGAAGGAGATGGGCAAGCTCGGGATGGGCGCGCTGCTCGGCGTCGCGCAGGGTCGCCGAGCGGCCGCCGCGGCTCGTCGTCATGCACTGGAACGGCGGCAGCGCGCAAGGACAAGCCGGTCGCCTTCGTCGGCAAGGGCGTCGTCTTCGACACCGGCGGCATCTCCATCAAGCCCGCCGCCGGCATGGAGGACATGAAGGGCGACATGGGCGGCGCCGCCGCCGTCACCGGCCTGATGCACGCGCTCGCCGCGCGCAAGGCCAAGGTCAACGTCGTCGGCATCGTCGGGCTGGTCGAGAACATGCCCGACGGCAACGCGCAGCGTCCGGGCGACATCGTCACCTCGATGTCGGGCCAGACCATCGAGGTGCTCAACACCGACGCCGAAGGCCGTCTCGTGCTCGCCGATGCTCTCTGGTACTGCAACGAGCGCTTCGAGCCGAAATTCATGATCGACCTGGCGACGCTGACCGGCGCCATCATCGTGGCGCTCGGCCAGGACCATGCCGGGCTCTTCTCCAACAATGACGAACTGGCGGAGCGCCTCACTGGAGCCGGTCTGGCGACGCAGCGAGAAGCTCTGGCGCATGCCGCTCGGGCCCGACTACGACAAGCTGATCGATTCCAAGATCGCCGACATGAAGAACATCGGCGGCCGCTATGCCGGCTCGATCACCGCCGCGCAGTTCCTGCAGCGCTTCGTCAAGGATACGCCCTGGGCGCATCTCGACATCGCCGGCACCGCCATGGGCTCGCCGTCGAACGAGACCAACCAGTCCTGGGGCTCGGGCTTCGGCGTCCGGCTGCTCGACCGTCTCGTGCGCGACCATTACGAGGGCTGATGGCCGGCAAAGCCGTTTCGATCAGGAAGCTTTCGCTCGCCGAGGTCGAAACTCTCGTCGACTGGGCTGCGGGCGAAGGCTGGAATCCGGGTCTGTATGACGCTGCCGCCTTCCATGCCGCCGATACGGATGGTTTTCTCGGTGCTTTCGTCGAGGACAAAATGGTCGCCGGCATCTCGGCGGTCGACTATGGCGGCTTCGGATTCATCGGGCTCTACATCTGCCGGCCCGATATGCGCGGCCGTGGTTACGGCAAGGCCGTCTGGGACGCGGGCATGGCGAGGCTCGCCGGTGCTACGATCGGCCTCGATGGGGTGCCGGCGCAGCAGGCCAACTATCGCAGCATGGGCTTCGTGCCCGCCTATCGGACATACCGCTTCAGCGGCCGCCTGCCGGCGACGGCTTCGTCAGCCGGGGTTCATAGCGTCGAGCCGGATTTGTTGCCGGCGCTCATCGCGTTCGACCGCCGCTTTTTTCCCGCCGCCCGGCTAGGCTTCCTGAAACAGTGGTTGGCGAGGCCGCACATCGCGTTGGTCCGAGCGGTCGCCGGCGGCATTCAGGGCTATGGCGTTATCAGGGAGTGCCGTGAGGGTTTCAAGGTCGGCCCGCTCTTTGCGGTCGACGAGATTACAGCGGCAGGCCTGCTTGCTGCCCTCTGCGCGCAGTGCCCGGGCGACGTCCACATCGATGTGCCGGAGGATAAGGCGAGTTTCGCCGATCTCCTGCTGCGGGCAGGGTTTTCGAGAGGATTTGAAACCGCGCGTATGTATCGCGGACCGGCCCCGGACGTGGATCGGTCGGGCATATTCGGCATCTCGACGCTCGAACTCGGCTGAGCCTTCAACTCAGATGCCGCTGCCCGCCTGCTCGGCCGGCTTGTGGCTCAGCGTCGCGATGAAGCGCTTCGTGCGCTCGCGTTCCGGCTTGCTGAAGATGTCGCGCGCCGGTCCCTTCTCGATCACCGTGCCAGCCTCCAGGAAGATCGCCTCCTGGGCGATGGTCGACGCCAGCCTGCAGATCATGCGTGGCGATCACCATCGTCGTGCCTTCGCGCGCCAGTTGCGCCAGCACCTCGACCACTTCGCCCGCCAGTTCCGGGTCGAGCGCCGAGGTCGGCTCGTCGCAGAGCAGCACGCGCGGCGAGGGGGCAAGCGCCCTCGCGATTGCCACGCGCTGCTGCTGGCCGCCCGACAGCGTCGCCGGCCAGGCGTCGGCCTTGTGCGCCAGGCCCACCTTTTCCAGCAATTCCCTAGCCCGTTGGTGCGCCTTTGCCTTCGGCCATTTCAGCACTGTGGTCAGCGCTTCCGACACATTGTCGAGCGCGGTGCGATGCGGAAACAGCTGGAAATTCTGGAACACCATTCCGGTCTGCCGCCTGAGCGTCTGGATTGCCGCCCAGCCGACCTTGACGCCCGGCTTGAAGTCGATTGCCTCGTCGCCGATCCGCACGCGGCCCGACGTCGGGATCTCCAGCAGGTTGACGCAGCGCAAGAGCGTCGACTTGCCGCCGCCCGACGGGCCGACAAGCGCCGTCACGCTGCCTTCGGCAAAGCTCACGCTGACGTCCTTCAGCACGGTGTTGTCGCCGAAACTTTTCACGATGTGCGAGAGCTCGATCATGCGCGTGCCTCCAGAAAACCGCCGTAGCGGTTGAGCCGCACCTCGAGCCTCGTCTGCAGCGCCGAAAGCACCGAGCTCAGTGCGAGGTAGATCAGCGCGACCTCGACATAGAGGATCAGCGGCTCGTAGGTCGTCGCCACGATCCGCTGTGCGGCCTGGAACAGCTCGGGCACGGTGATCGCCGCCGCCAGCGATGTATCCTTGACCAGCGAGATGAAGGTGTTGGAGAGCGGCGGCACTGCCACGCGCGCGGCCTGCGGCAGGATGGTGCGGCGCATGGTCTGCCCCCACGACATGCCGATAGAGAAGGACGCCTCCCACTGGCCCTTGGCGACCGACGAGATCGCCGCGCGGATGATCTCCGAGGTATAGGCGCCGACATTGAGCGTGAAGCCGATCAGTGCCGCCGTGAAGGCGTCGAGCAGGATGCCGACCGACGGCAGGCCGTAGAAGATGAGGAAGAGCTGCACCAGGAGTGGCGTGCCGCGGATGATCCAGACATAGAAGCGCACGACAGCCGATAGCGGCCGCGGCCCGAACAGGCGCGCCAGCGCGGCCGCCAGTCCAAGCCCGAGGCCGAGTGCGAAGGACAGGAGGGTCAGCGGAACGGTAAAAACAAGTCCGGCCCACAGAAGCGGGCCGAGTGAATCGAGCATCAGTTGCAGCCAGTAAGGCAAGGGTGGCTCCCGTCAGGTCGAAAGCTAAAACGTCGTGAAATATATACGCCGTGAAAACGAAAACGGCGTCCAGCAAATGCGGGCGCCGCTTTTCGGTCATTCCGGGGCCGCGAAGCGGAACCCGGAATGACGGGCGCGGCTCTGGCGGTTGGCGTATCCTCTCCCCGGGCCGGGGGAGAGGTGGATCGATCCTGAGCTTGTCGAAGGATCGAGACGGTGAGGGGGTGCTCCTCACGTCATTGCAAATCCGGCGACCTTACTGCGAAACGTCCTGGCCGAAATACGTCTCCGCGATGCGCTGGTAGCTGCCGTCCGCCTTGATGTCCTTCAGCGCCTGGTTGATGGCGGCCACGAGTTCGGGGTCGCCCTTGCGCACGATGACGCCGGAATAGGCTGCCTCGTCCTCCGTCGCGACGATCTTCACTGGCGCGGTCGGCTGCTTCTTCTTGAAGTCGAGGAAGGACAGGCTGTCATTGATGGTCGCGTCGGCGCGGCCCTGCACCACGAGCGCGATCGACTGGTCGAAGCCGTCGGTGCCGACCAGCTCCGCGCCGGCCCCCTCGGCGAGCTTGCCGTAATTGCTGGTCAGCGACTGCGCGGCTTTCTTGCCCTTGAGGTCACCGAAGCCTTTGATGTCGGCATTGTCGCTCTTGCACGATCAGCGCGGCCTTGGAAGCGATATAGGGATCGGAGAAGTCGTACTTGGCCTTGCGCTCCTCGGTGATGCCGACCTGGTTGATGACCACGTCGTAGCGGTTGGCGTCGAGCCGGCGATCAGCCCGTCCCACTTGCCTTCGACGAATTCGGCCTTGACGCCGAGCCGCTTGGCGATCTTCGCGCCGATCTCGACATCGAAGCCGACGAGCTTGCCGCGGCGTCATGGATAGGTGAAGGGGGCGTAGGTGCCTTCGGTGCCGATCTTGATGACGCCGGCGGCCTTGATGGCGTCGAGGTTTTCGCCGGCGTGTCCTGGGAGGATGGCAAGCGCTGAAAGTGCGCCGGCGACGATGATTGTTTTGAGCGAGTTCATGATGTTTTCCGTTGTTCTTGTGGAGTCTTGGGACAATGGCATGAATCTAGGCCGACGCGGCCAGCGAACAAGGATGTGGCTTTGGCGGATTTCCAAAGGATATGGAAATTCATTCCAGAGAAGCGCCCCAGACGGAACCAAACTTCTAAATTGCCCTTTGTGTCGTGCTCAGCAGCGAAATTCTTGTCCGCCGATACCGTTGTGCCCAACAGGTATTTCCGCCGTTATCCAAGCCGAATTTCGTGTGGGATCGCCTACACCTCGGCACAGATAATGCCCTCCAATTCAACGAGGTCAGGAGACATCGCAAGGTAGCCAGCCGCGCAAAGAACCCGGCGTCAGGGCTTGTGCAAGCTCTGCAGTTTCGTCAAGGAGGTTCCCCAGCGAACATGCCTAATGACACCCACATGACCGAAGTCCTTTTTTATCACCTGACCGAATCCACGCTTCAGGATGCGCTGCCGGGCCTGCTGGAGCGCAGCCTCGTCCGTGGCTGGCGCGCTGTCGTCCAGACCGGCACTGAGGAGCGGCGCGATGCGCTCGACTCTCATCTGTGGAGCTTTCGCGACGATTCCTTCCTCGCGCACGGCACCGACCGCGAGCCGCACGCCGCCGAACAGCCGGTACTGCTGACGACGTCGGACGCGAACGCCAACGCCGCGCAGATCAGGTTTTTGGTCGACGGCGCGCTGCCGCCCGATCTGTCCGGCTACGAGCGTGCGGTGTTCCTGTTCGACGGCCATGACGCGGTCCAGGTCGAGGCCGCGCGCGAGCAGTGGAAGACGATGAAATCCGGCGGCCACGCCGTGACCTACTGGCAGCAGACGCCGGACAAGAGATGGGAACGCAAGGCCTGATCGGCGTTGCAAACGAGGCCAGGCGGGACTGAACAATGCGGACGATCTTTTTTCTCATCTTCCTTGCGGGCCTCGCCGCGGGTTTCGGCTATCCCTGGTATGTCACCAATTTTTCAGGCCGCGAGATCGGGACCTGGCAGGTTTACGACCGAGGCGGATCGTTCAGCCCGGTTACCACAAAACTCTCCACTGCCGACGAGCCCGTTCGCGTGCTGGTCGATATGACGGCGATCGCACCGCCCGAATTCGCTGCGAGCAGCACCGTGCTGACGCTCACCGCCTCCAGCGGCGGTCGTACCGTGCTTGCCGAGACATTGAATTTCGCCGAAGCGAAGCCGCAGGAGAAGAGCCCGCAGCTGCGCGAGAAGATCTACCGCGACGAGGCCGGCGTGATCACGGGCATCGAGGATGGAGACTACACGTTCGTGGTCGGGCAGGGCGATGCGGAAGGCATCCAGATGCGCTCCGTCGAGCTTGTCCTGCGCGCCGGCGCCGCCGCCGTCGATCCCAGGTTGCAGCCGGTCGGCTTTGCGCTGACGGCCGTTGGCTTCATCGGGCTGGTGCTGTCGTTGCGGCGCGGTCGCCGCCCGCGCAGCCCGAGCGCAGAGCCGCCTCCGCCGCGCTGGGGCAGGGACGCTGGCCGGCCGGACCAGTGAACTGACGAATGAACTATCGCCACGCCTATCATGCCGGGAATTTTGCCGATGTGGTTAAGCACGCGGCACTTTCGCGGCTGGTCGAATATCTGAAGCTGAAGGACAAGGCCTTCCGCGTCGTCGATACCCATGCCGGGACCGGTCTCTATGATCTGTCGTCGGAGGAGGCGCAGAAGACCGGCGAATGGCAAGGCGGCATCGGCCGCCTGCTTGATGCGGAGCTTTCCCCGGAAGCCGATGCGCTGCTATCGCCGTACCTCGCGGCGGTGAAGGCCGCCAATCCCGAAAGCGGCGTGAAACAGTATCCCGGCTCGCCGCTGATCGTGCGCCATCTCATGCGTCCGCAGGACCGTCTCAGTGCAATCGAACTTCACCCCAAGGATTTCCAGCGGCTGAAGGCGCGTTTCGCTGGCGATTTCCAGGTCAGGACCATCGAACTCGACGGCTGGCTGGCGCTTGGCGCGCACCTGCCGCCCAAGGAAAAGCGCGGGCTGGTGCTGGTCGATCCCCCGTTCGAGCAGGAGGGCGAGTTCGGCCGCCTTGTCGACGGGCTTGTCCGTGCCCACCGCCGCTGGCCGGGCGGCGTCTATGCGCTGTGGTATCCGATAAAAGACCGCGCGGCCGTCGCGCAGTTCCGCAGGGACCTGGAAGGCATCGGGCATTCCCAAAATACTCGACATCGCCTTCGAGATCCGCCCGCCCTCGCATGAGGAACGCCTGGACGGCAGTGGGCTCGTTGTCGTCAACCCGCCCTTCGTCTTCGAAAAAGAGATGCGCACGATCCTGCCAGAGCTCAAGAAGGCAATGGCCGATGACCCCAGGGCGCGCTGGTCGCTCGACTGGATTTCAGGAGAAGCCGCGCCCGCTTGACCGCGCCTCGCCTAGAAACGATTATATGCGTAGCGCGCGGTTGGACCCGGGCCGCTGCTCAGAGAGGCTAACATGCACCGCTTCGCCCGCCCTGTCTTTGCCGCGCTGATCGGCGTGGCATCCGCGCTTGGAGCCACGCCGTCCGTCCGCGCGGCCGATCTCGGGGGCGTCTATACCGAACCTTCGGGCGCCTGCGCGGAGCGGTGGGTGCTCGGCACCATCACCAGCCGGTTCCGGCATCAGGTGCATAACGTGCCGAACCTGCCCAACGTCGCCATCACCGATTTCCAGAACATTCACGAGAACCGCTACCTGCCGGCGCAGCAGGATCACCCGATCGGACGTACCTATTGCGGCGCGACGGTCATCCTCTCGGACGGCGACAGCAGGGACATCTGGTACCTGATCGAGGAAGGGCAGGGTTACGCCTCGATCGGCAACAATGTCGAATTCTGCGTCTCCGGCTTCGATCGCTGGTACGTCTACGACGGCGCCTGCCGGGTCCTGCGCTGACCGTTATCGAGATGCTTCGTCCGGCATGGCTGCTCGCGCTTGCCGCTGGAGTATTTCTGTCGGCCTGCAGCCAGGAAGCTGAAAAATCGCCGGCCGCCGACGCGAAGCTGCCGACGTCGATCGCGCAGAACCCGCCATCCAAAACGCAGGTCGCGCCGACGGCATCCTCTCTGCCCATTGGCAAGGGCTTTGATTTCTACGTCCTGTCGCTGTCCTGGTCGCCCAGCTATTGCGAGGCCGAAGGGCAGGAGGCGAACCGCCAGCAATGCGGAACGGCGCGACCCTACGCCTTCGTCGTTCACGGCCTTTGGCCGCAATTCGAGCGTGGCTTCCCCGAAAGCTGCCGGACCGACGACCCCGACGTGCCTAACGCGACGCTGCGCACACTTTACGACATCATGCCGTCGGCCGGCCTCATCCGTCATCAGTGGCGCAAGCACGGCTCCTGCTCCGGACTCGATCAGGACGACTATTTCGCGGTGCTGCGCGCTGCCCGCGAGACGGTCAGCATACCTCAGGAGTTCCGCCGCCTCGACGCCTACAAGACGCTCGATCCGGACGACGCCGAGGCGGCTTTCCTGAAGGCCAACCCGTCGCTGCCCGGCGATGCCATTGCTGTCACCTGCGACAAGCGCTACCTGCGTGAGGTCCGCATCTGCATGACCACGGACCTGAAGTTCCGCGCCTGTCCCGAGATCGATCGCCGCGACTGCCGGCTGGCCAGGGTCGTCATGCCGCCGGTACGTGGTGGATAGACACGTGGCGGATGGTTTTTTGTCAGCTGGCCTTTGCCGAAGTGCCGCGAATGGATAATTTGCCGCGCGATCGGGATATTCGCTTGGAAGATCGAAATGCCAAAAGTCCTCTGCTCCGCCGCGTCCCCCTACACGTCGAAAGTCCGAATGTCGGCTGCCTACCTCGGCATAGGGCTCGAGCCGGTGCAGGTTGACACCTCCAACCCGACTGGAGATTTCCTCAAGGCCAATCCGCTCGGAAAAATCCCGGTGCTGGTTGCCGACGACGGCGAGGTCATCTTCGATAGCCGGGCGATCACGCAATATCTGAACCGCCAGTCCGGCAACAAGCTGTTCCCCCGCAATCCCGTCAAGCGCACCGACGCCGAACGGCTCGAAGCATTGGCGGACGGCATCGCCGACTGCGCCCTGGCTCACGTCTACGAGCGCCGCTCGCGCCCGGAGGAGATCGTGCACCAGCCCTGGCTCGACAAGCAGTGGAGCAAGGTGACGCGTGCGCTCGACGTGCTGAACGCCAATCCGCCGAAGCTTGGCAGGAAGATCAACGGCGGGCACATCGCCTTGCGGGCGGTGCTCGGCTATCTCGACCTGCGCTTCGCCGGCAAATGGGAAAAGGGCCGCGGCCGGCTGAAACGCTGGGCGGCGCGTTTCGACCAGAAATTCCCGGACCTGAAAGCGTTGCTGCCTGCCTGACTTCGAGCCGTCGTGCAAACATCGTGGCCCAAAACAAAACCGGGCGCCAAAGCGCCCGGTCTGCAGTCCGTTTCGTTGAACTGGCTAGAACTTCATGCCGAGACCAACGGTGACGCGGTTGCTCTTGTCGCTCACCTCGGGGGAGGCGCCGCCCAAATCAAACGTATCGCTGCCGAAATCGGTGTAACGATATTCCACGCGGCCGAAGACTTGCTCGGTCACCATGATGTCGGCGCCGGCGCCGGCCGTCCAGCCGAGCATCGTGTTGTTGTCGCTGGCGCCGCCGCCCGAGACCTCAAGGTCCTTTGCCGCGCCGCCTGCCGTGGCGTAGAGCAGCACGCTCGGCGACACAACATAACCGAGACGTGCGCGAAGCGAGCCTTCGACACCCGACTCGGAGGTCAGCCCGGCATTCGAGCCCTCTTCCCAGCTGTACCCGATGTCGGCTTCCGCGCCGGCCACCATGTTGCCGACCTGATAGTTGTAGCCGGCGAAGCCGCCGAGCAGGAAACCATCGGTGCCGATCTCGTTATTGACTGGCGAGCCGACGTCGGTGTCGCCTGAAAAACCATAGCCGAGCGAGACACCGGCATAGGCGCCGGTCCAGGTGTTCAGCGGCGGCTCTTCCATCGGAGCAGCGGGCGCCGGCGGCTCTTCCATCACGGCGTCGGCTGCATAGGCGGGGATCGTGCCGAGCAAGGCCAAGAGACCAAGCGCTGCGGCCGCCGGCCGGCCGAATTTGAGGTTATTTTTCATTCTACGTTACTCCATGACCACAAGACACGTGGGTTCCTTGAGGCGTCCCGGGCCCTCGGGGAGGAACGGACCGGCTGCCTGACGGTTCCGAATGTCGGGTCGAAATGTGGCTCCAGCGAACCTGAAATTGGGTCATTGCCCGGCGCGAATGAGGCTGAAGCTTGACGTTGCCTTCGCGCAACAGATTCTGTCAGCAGTCTTCATGCTGCCAAGCTGAAGGCCGCTTGGTGCAAGGCGTTGCGCACTCTATATCTGTAATGATTGAAAGGGTGCATTTGCGCCCTCGACGGGCACATTCAGGCGTCCGGCCACAAAGCCGTCAAAAGAAAGAACGGATTTTAACGAGACGGCTGCCGCATTCACCAGCAGGGCCGTTGGAAGAAACAACAAGGATCGATTATGTCGGCAGCCGCAAAGACGGCATTGGTAACGGGCGGAGCGAGGCGCATCGGCAAGGCGATCGTCGAAGACCTTGCTGCGCACGGCTTTGCGGTTGCCATCCATTGCAACCGTTCGCGTGAGGATGCCGATGTGCTTGCCGGACAGCTTCGCCGGTCCGGGGCGCGGGTTGAAGTCCTGCCGGCAGACCTCACCGACGCTGCCGAGACCGACGCACTGATAGCCACGGCGACAAAAGCGCTCGGGCCGGTCGGTCTGCTCGTCAACAACGCCTCGATTTTCCAGGATGATTCTGTCGAGGACTTCGACCCTGCCGTCGCGGAACGTCATTTCGCCATTCACGTCAACGCGCCCGCTCTGCTGGCGCGGCGGTTTGCGGAGACGCTGCCGGCGGGATCGGAGGGGTTGATCGTCAACATCATCGACCAGCGCGTGTGGAGGCTGACGCCGCGCTATTTCTCCTACACGCTGTCCAAATCCGCGCTCTGGACTGCCACCCGGACGATGGCGCAGGCGCTGGCTCCGCGTATCAGGGTCAATGCGATCGGGCCCGGCCCTACATTGGCCAACGCGCGGCAGGATGCTGAAGACTTCGACGCGCAGGTCGACGGGCTGATCCTTGGAAAGGGACCTTCGCTTGCCGAGTTCGGCGCTACGATCCGCTATCTGTGGGAAGCGCGTTCGGTGACCGGACAGATGATCGCGCTCGACGGTGGTCAGCACCTTGCCTGGCAGACGCCGGATGTGACAGGCATGGTGGAATGAGCCCGACAAGAAAACCGGGGCAGGGCGAGCAAGCCGAGCCGGCGGACGACATCGCGGGCTTCATCGCCGGCGACGAGACCGACGATGAGGACAACTCCGTCGACGAACCGGAAGCCGCGCCCGCACCGCGTCTCGATGTACCGTTCACGGCGATAGACTGGACCGCGCATGCCGGCGATGCCGACGGCATGGTCGGGACCGAAGTGATCCAGACTCTGGTCAAGCAGTTGCCCAACGCGCCGGGCGTCTACCGCATGATGAACGCCGCCGGCGACGTGCTTTATGTCGGCAAGGCGCGCAGCCTGAAAAAGCGCGTGACCAACTACGCCCAGGGGCGCTTCCACACCAACCGCATCGGCCGGATGGTGCGCGAAACGGCGACGATGGAGTTCGTCGTCACCCGTACCGAGATTGAGGCGCTGCTCCTCGAAGCCAATCTTATCAAGCGCTTGCGTCCGCGCTTCAATGTGCTCATGCGGGACGACAAGTCGTTCCCGTACATCGTGCTGACCGGCGACCATCCTTCGCCCGGCATCTTCAAGCATCGCGGCGCGCGCTCAAGGAAGGGCGACTATTTCGGGCCGTTTGCCTCGGCGGGCGCAGTTGGCCGCACGATCAATTCGCTGCAGCGGGCGTTCCTGCTCAGAACCTGCACCGATTCTGTGTTCGAGAGCCGCACGCGGCCCTGCCTGCTCTACCAGATCAAACGCTGCTCAGGGCCCTGCACGGGTGAGATTTCGGCGGCGGATTATGTCGAACTCGTCGAGGAGGCGAAGGACTTCCTCTCCGGCCGCAGCCACAAGGTGAAGACCGAGATATCCGGGCAGATGCAGCAGGCCGCCGAAGACCTCGACTTCGAGCGCGCCGCGATCTATCGCGACCGGCTGGCGGCTTTGTCGCATGTGCAGAGCCACCAGGGCATCAATCCGCAGGGCGTGGACGAGGCCGACGTCTTCGCCATCCACCAGCATGGCGGTCAGGTCTGCATCCAGGTGTTTTTCTTCAGGACAGGTCAGAACTGGGGCAACCGCGCCTACTTCCCGAAGGCCGACCCTGCTCTGGAGGCAGCCGAAGTCTTGTCGTCCTTTCTCGCCCAGTTCTACGACGACAAGCCATGCCCGCGTTCGATCCTCTTGTCGCACAAGGTCGAGGAGCAGGAGCTGCTGGAGACAGGCGCTGGCGACCAAGGCCGGCCACAAGGTCTCGATAACAGTGCCGCAGCGGGGCGAGAAGAAGGATTTGGTCGACCACGCGGTGCAGAATGCTCGCGAGGCGCTGGGCCGCAGGCTGGCGGAAACGTCGACCCAGACCACGGCTGCTTGCTGGCTTTGCCGAGACCTTCGGGCTGGAAAACCCGCCGCGCCGCATCGAGGTCTACGACAACTCGCACATCATGGGCACCAATGCGGTCGGCGCGATGGTCGTCTCAGGGCCGGAAGGCTTCGTCAAGAACCAGTACCGCAAGTTCAACATCCGCTCGACCGACATCACGCCGGGCGACGATTTCGGCATGATGCGCGAAGTGATGGAACGGCGCTTCTCGCGGCTGATCAAGGAGCACGGGGCGGAGCCTGAAGACGCGACCGGCGACGATGATGCCGACAGTGCAGGCCTTTCCGGCCTGGCCCGACGTGATCCTGATCGACGGCGGGCAGGGCCAGATGACGGCGGTGCGCTCGATCCTGCAGAACCTCGGCGTCGAGGATCGCGTCGTCGCGATCGGCGTCGCCAAGGGCCAGGACCGCGAGGCCGGGCCGCGAACGCTTCTTCACCAAGGGCAAGGGGGCGTTCACGCTGCCGGTGCGCGATCCGGTGCTCTATTTCGTGCAGCGGCTGCGCGACGAGGCGCATCGCTTCGCCATCGGCTCGCACCGCGCGCGGCGCAAGAAGGAGATGGTGCGCAACCCGCTCGACGAGATCAGCGGCATCGGTCCCGGCCGCAAGCGCGCGCTGCTCCTGCATTTCGGCACCGCCAAGGCGGTGAGCAACGCCGCGATGGACGACCTGATGGCGGTCGACGGCATTTCGGAGTCGGTCGCACGCCTTGTTTACAACCATTTCCACGAGAATTGATCGAAACTCGCGGCGAATCGCGCTGGTCCATCGAATTCAGCCAGTTGACCCCCTACATGGCCTTCTGATTTCAGTACGGCTGGAGAAAATCTGAAAAACATGGCCAAGCGCGCTTTCAACCTGCCGAATATGCTGACCTACGGACGGATTCTGGCCGTGCCGCTGGTGGTGCTGTGCTTTTTCCTCGAAGGCCGGCTGCAGTCGAGCGACTTCGCGCGCTGGTCGGCGCTGGCGATTTTCATCGCCGCCAGCATCACCGACTATTTCGACGGCTATCTGGCGCGCGCCTGGCAGCAGCAGTCGAACATCGGCCGCATGCTCGATCCGATCGCCGACAAGCTGCTGGTGTCGACCTGCCTGCTGCTGCTCGCCGCCGACACCGACCGGACCATTGCCGGCTGGTCGCTCTGGGCGGCGATCATCATCCTCTGCCGCGAAATCCTGGTGTCGGGCCTGCGCGAATATCTGGCGGCGCTGAAGGTCAGCGTGCCGGTGACGCAGCTCGCCAAGTGGAAGACGGCGATCCAGATGATCGCCATCGCCGTTCTGTTGGCCGGTCCGGCGCTCGACAAGATCATCTCCTACGCGACCGAAACAGGCATAGTGCTGCTGTGGATCGCCGCTATCGTGACGCTCTACACCGGCTATGACTATTTCCGCGCCGGCGCCAAGCACATCATGGACGAATGAGGTGACCAAGCTCGTCTATTTCGCCTGGGTGCGCGAACGCATCGGCAAGCCCGAGGAAGAGGTCTCGCTTCCGGCGAGCGTCGTGACGGTCGAGGATCTGCTGCGCTGGCTCAAAGGGCGCGGCGACGAATACGCACATGCGCTCCGGCATCCCGAAGTCATTCGCGTCGCCATCAACCACGAGCATGTCGACCACCGCGAGAAGATCGCCGGCGCCGGCGAGATCGCGCTTTTCCCGCCGATGACCGGCGGCTGATTGCCATGACCGGCCCGATCGTTCCGGTCGTGCGCATCCAGGCCGCCGATTTCGACGTCGCGGCCGAGATCGACAAGGGTGAGCAAGGCCGGCGATGTCGGCGCGGTCGTGACCTTTTCGGGCATCTGCCGGGACGAGCAGGGCTCGCTGACCGCGCTGGAACTGGAACACTATCCCGGCATGGCCGAAGCCGAGATCATGCGGATCGCCAGGCAGGCCGCCGAGCGCTGGCCGCTGGCCGGGCTGACCGCGATCCACCGCCACGGGAAGATCAGGCCGGGCGAGAACATCGTGCTCGTCGTGGCGGCGTCGAAGCACCGCCGGGCCGCCTTCGAGGCGGCGGATTTCCTGATGGATTATCTGAAGTCACGCGCGCCCGTTCTGGAAAAAGGAGCATCGCGCGGACGGGTCCGAAGGCGGCTGGGTCGACGCCAAGGAGACCGACGAACAGGCCGCGGCGCGCTGGAAGAAATAGCTCGTCCGCCTCTGTGGTCGTCATCCTCGGGCTTGTCCCGAGGATCTGACCGAGGTTGGCGGTCATGGGCTGCTGCCATATCGACATTGTTCCGGATTGACCGCCTCGGGCAGCAGATCCTCGGGACAAGCCCGATGGATGCTACGTTGAGCGAAGGCATCCCAACCTCTCCGAAAATTTACTTTTCCCGTCACGGCGAGGCCACGGAACCGACTCAATCGCTTTGGACTTTGGCGGCGGACGACAGGAGGACGATCGAATGCTCGGCAAGCTGGCGGAACTGTTCGTTTTCGGGCTCGCTCCGCTGGTCTTCGGCGGCCTGCTGATGCCGGGCGCGTTCGCTGCCGAGGAAATCACGATCTCGGGAGAGGTTTCCTATCGCGAACGTATCGCGCTGCCGCCGAACGCTGTTCTGACGGTCCGGTCTGAGCGACGTGTCGCTGGCCGACGCGCCGGAAACGGTGGTTGCCGAGCAGAAGATCGATCCGGCCGGACAGGTGCCGATCAAGTTCGAGCTCAAGATCGATCCGGCCGTCGTCCAGCCGAATGTCAACTACGCGCTGCAGGCGCGCATCACGGTCGACGACAGGCTGATGTTCATCAATGACGAGCGCTATTCGGTCGATCCGTTGAAGCCCGAGCCGGCGCATCTGGTGCTGAAGATGGTCAAGCAGGACGCCGGTGCCGTGCCTGCACCGCTGTTCGGCACGAACTGGGTGGCGGAGGACATCGGCGGCAAGGGGCGTCATCGACGACGCCCAGTCGACATTCAGCATCGCCTCGGACGGAAAAGTCACCGGGCGCGGAGCGTGCAACGGCTATTTCGCCCAGGCCGACCATCGACGGCAACTCGATCAAGATAGGCAAGGCCGGCGCGACCATGATGGCCTGTGCGCCGGCACTCATGGATCAGGAGCGGAAGTTCTTCGCCGCGCTGGAGAAGGCCGCAACCTATCGCATCGATGGCGACGGCAAGCTTTTCCTTGTGGATGCCAGCGGCGTCGACGTCGTGCGGTTTTCAAGCGCAGGCTGACGCTCCGGCGCCTGGCATCTCGCGTCAACAAAAAGCCGGCGTCGAAGCGCCGGCTTTTTGTTTGGAACCAACCGCTTGACGCGGTTGGCGGACTCAGATTGTCAGCCGACGATCTCGGTGTCGGAGAACCAGTATTTGATCTCCTGCGCGGCGGTCTCGGGCGCGTCCGAGCCGTGCACGGAGTTCTCGCCGATCGACAGCGCATGAACCTTGCGGATCGTGCCCTCGGCGGCGTTGGCCGGGTTGGTCGCGCCCATCACTTCGCGGTTCTTGGCGATCGCGTTCTCGCCTTCGAGAACCTGTACGATCGTCGGCGCCGACGACATGAACTCGACGAGCTCGCCGAAGAACGGACGATCCTTGTGGACGGCGTAGAAGCCCTCGGCCTCGCGGCGGCTCATCCACACGCGCCTGGAAGCGACGACGCGCAGGCCGGCATCCTCGAGCATCTTCGTGATCGCGCCGGTCAGGTTGCGCCGGGTCGCGTCCGGCTTGATCATCGAAAAGGTGCGTTCGATCGCCATGTTTTTTCCTTGTGTCGGCCCAGTGCCGGTGTTGAAACGTGGCGGGCTCTATACAGGCGGCTGCCGGGCTTGCCAAGCGCCAAGCCCGGTCAGGCCGCCGCGCACGCTGCGGCCGAGCCCGCCGTGGAGGTCGAGGCAGCGCTCGAACCAGTCCGACGATCGGGTCGTCCTTCGCCAAGCGTCTGGTAGGGCGACATGACGCGCACCCACTGGAAGGCGCCGAAGACGACGTAGTCCGGATAGAGCGGCGTGCTGCCGCCGATGAAGGGCTGATAGGTCAGCATGTTCCTGCAGCGGTTCGAGCGACGCCCGGAAGGCTGCCAAGACCGGCGTCGCGGGCTCCGGCGAGACCTCCTCCAGCGCTCTTGCCGTAGCGCTTCTCGCGGCTCTCGCGGAAATAGGCCTGGTCCGGCGGCGCGAGGCGTGCGTGGATGTCGGTCAGCGCCGCAGCGCCGAGATAGGGATGGATCGTCAGTTGCGACCAGCGCTCGATGAAACGCGCCATCGCCTTGCCGCCATCGCCGCCGAACAACGTCGGGCGGTCCGGATAGGCGTCGTCGAGGTAGAGCGCGATCGTGAAGGAATCAGCCACGACCGTGTCGCCGTCGCGGATGACAGGCACCGTCTTCGACACGCCGCCCTCGACTGCGGGAACCGAGGTGAATGGCGTCGGCACGCGCCGATACTCGAGCCCTTTGTGGGCGAGCGCACATGGTCGTCTTCCAGCAATGCGGGCTGAACGGCCGGGACGCGTCTTCGCCGACGAGGTCATAGAGCAGGATTGTCATTGGCGCTGCTTTCCGTTGCGTCTATTCAAGAGGCGCCATATTGCCGCCGCTATCCGCGAAGGGAAGCCCGTGAAACAGCATTTCATGATGTTCGCCGCCTACAACGCCTGGGCCAACGCAGCGGATCTACGAAGCGACGGCGGACCTCACCAAGGAGGAGTTCGGCCGCGACACCGGCGCCTTCTTCAAGTCGATGCGCGGGACGCTGAACCACATCCTCGTGGCCGACCGCATCTGGATGAAGCGCTTCACCGGCGAGGGCGACGCCCCCGCTTCGCTCGATACCATCCTCTACAGCGATTTCGCCAAGCTGCGGAAGGCAAGGCAGACCGAGGACAAGCGGATCGTCGACTGGATCGGATCGCTCAGAGCGAAAAGGCGTTCACCGGCCGCTTCACCTATATGACCGTGACCGACATGCGCACCGTGTCGCAGCGGCTGGCGCCGGCGCTTGCTCATTTGTTCAATCACCAGACGCATCACCGGGGCCAGGCGCACATGATCCTGACGGTTCTCGGCCGTCCGTCGGTGCAGCTCGACCTGATCTACTTCCAGCGGACGGAGGAGGGCAGGGCCTACGCCTGACCTCACCGCTGGTCATCGCCACCGGACAAGGCCCATCCGGCCTTCCATTGCCTCGAAGTCGCGGTCGTTGTGCAGCAGCGGGATTGCGTTCTCGACGCACCATGTCGCGATGATGACGTCGATCGTGCCGCGGACAGTAACGCCTGCTCGTCGGAGTGCGCGATAGTTGGCGGCGGCTTTCGGCGCCACGTCAGGTCCGCACAGCGTTGCTACGTCGAGCAGGGCGAATGCAGCCGAGACCAGTCTCTCCTCGGTCTTGGTTTTCAACCCCTGCAGGATTTCGACGAGAATGAGGTCGCCCATGACCACGTCACCGCGACTGATGGCATGTTCCAGAAGAGTCGTGTTGGCCGAATCCGAACCCTGAAAGAAATCGATCCAAACCGACGTGTCAGCCAGGATCATTGGTTGCGGCGCATCGCGTCGAGATCACCTTCCCACTTGATCTTGCCGCGCAACGCCAGCAGCGACTTCGCAGCCTTGCGATGGCGCACCATGTCCTTCAGCGCCTGCTCGACCGTCTGCTTCTTGGTCTTGCCGCCCAGCAGTTCCATTGCTTCGGTCATGAGTTCGTCGTCAATGTCGATATTTGTGCGCATTGTTCCGCCTATGTGTAAATAGAGTAAGAAAATACACATCGCCGCCGCGATCGGCAATGCCCGCCCTTGCTTTCCCGGCCGGGGTCCGCCAAAAGCCCGGCCATGCTGATCATCAACGACCTTTCGCTCCGCATCGCCGGACGCCTGCTCCTTGACCATGCCTCGCTGACCCTGCCGGCGGGCACGAAGGCGGGTCTCGTCGGCCGCAACGGCACCGGCAAGACGACGCTCTTTCGCGCCATCACCGGCGACCTCAGCTCGGAGACCGGCTCGGTCAGCCTGCCGAAGAACACGCGCATCGGCCAGGTGGCGCAGGAAGCGCCCGGCACCGAGGAGCCGCTGATCGAGATCGTGCTCAAGGCCGATGTCGAGCGCGCCGCGCTGCTGGCCGAGGAACTGACCACCACCGATCCGCACCGCATCGCCGACATCCACATGCGGCTCGCCGACATTGACGCGCATTCGGCGGAATCCCGCGCGGCGACGATCCTTGCCGGCCTCGGCTTCGACGACGACGCCCAGCAGCGCCCGGCGTCATCCTTCTCCGGCGGCTGGCGCATGCGCGTGGCGCTCGCCGCCGTGCTGTTCTCGCAGCCCGATCTGCTGCTGCTCGACGAGCCGACCAACTATCTCGACCTCGAAGGCACGCTCTGGCTGGAGAACTATGTCGCGAAATATCCGCATACCGTGCTCCTGATCTCGCACGATCGCGATCTGCTCAACCGCTCGGTCAACTCCATCGTGCATCTCGACAAGCAGAAGCTGACCTTCTGGCGCGGCGGCTACGACCAGTTCGAGCGTCAGCTTGCCGAGCAGCGCGAACTGCAGGAGAAGGGCCGCGTCAAGCAGGAAGCTGCGCGCAAGCACCTGCAATCCTTCGTCGACCGCTTCCGCGCCAAGGCGTCGAAGGCGCGCCAGGCGCAGTCGCGCATCAAGGCGCTGGAGAAGATGAAGCCGATCGCGGCGCTTGTCGACGATACGGTGCGGCCGTTCAGCTTTCCCGAGCCCGTGAAGACCGTCGCCTCGCCGATCATCGCCTTGAACAACGTCAATGTCGGCTATGCGCCCGGCGAGCCGGTCCTCAAGAAGATGACGCTGCGCATCGATGCCGACGACCGCATCGCGCTGCTCGGCGCCAACGGCAACGGCAAGTCGACCTTTGCCAAGATGCTCTCCGGCCGGCTGAAGCCCGAGACTGGAACGATGACGGTCGCGCCGGGCCTCAAGGTCGCGATCTTCGCGCAGCACCAGCTCGATGATCTCAGGCCCGAGGAGAACGCCTACGAGCATGTGCGCCGGCTGATGCCGGAAGCGCCGGAATCGAAGGTGCGGGCGCGCGTCGCCAATTTCGGCCTGACGACGGAAAAGATGAACACGCCCGCCAAGGACCTCTCAGGCGGCGAGAAGGCGCGCCTGCTGATGGGGCTTTCCGCCTTCGACGGGCCGAACCTCTTCATCCTCGACGAGCCGACCAACCATCTGGACATCGATTCCCGCGAGGCGCTTGTCCACGCGTTGAACGAGTTTCCGGGCGCGGTCATCATCGTCTCGCACGACCGGCATCTGCTCGAAGCGACCGTCGACCGGCTGTGGCTGGTGAAGGACGGCGCGGTCAACCCGTATGACGGCGATCTCGAGGACTACAAGACGCTGGTGACAGGCGTTTCCGGCAACAGCCGCGAGCGGCGCGAGGCCGAGAAGGCGTCGAAGGCCGACCGCCGCCGCGAGGCTGCGGCGCGCCGTGCCGCGGCGGAGCCGCTCGCCAAGGAAATCCGCGCGACAGAGGCGCTGATGGACCGCCTGCGCAAGCGCATCGACACGATCGAGGATCAACTTGCCGATCCGAAACTGTACGAAAAGGATCCCACGGCGGCGACGCAGCTTGCCAAGGAGCGCTCCGAGCTTTCCGCGCAGGTCACCCGCCACGAGGAAAAGTGGCTGGAGATGTCGACCGAATACGAGGAAGCCACGGCCGACTAGCTTTCCTCTCCCGTCCTGAGCTTGTGAAGGAGCGGAAGCAGCGTCGGCCGCCGCCGTCCGTTTGAGCATCTTGGCTTGACGGCGTTGAGCGCGGCAGTCTGTATTCGCCACAGGCTCTGCCGGTAAGAAGAAGGCGACATCATGGAAAAGATCATCCTGGACTGCGATCCCGGGCACGACGACGCGATCGCAATCCTGCTTGCGGCGGGCAACCCGAATATCGACCTCCTCGGCATCACCACCGTGTCGGGCAACCACAATGTCGAGAACACCACGCGCAATGCGCTGGCCGCCTGCACCGCCTATGGCATCAAGGTGCCGGTCGCGAAGGGCTCGCCCGGTCCGCTGATCGCCGACCAGGTGCTGGCCGTCGAGATCCACGGCGAGACCGGGCTCGACGGCCCCGTCCTGCCGCCCGCGTCGTTCGACCTCGACAAGCGGCACGCCGTCGACTTCATCATCGACACCGTCATGGCGCATGAGCCGAAGACGGTCACGCTCGTGCCGGTCGGTCCCTACACCAACATCGCGCTCGCCATCCGCAAGGAGCCGCGCATCATCGAGCGGGTGAAGCGGGTCGTCGCGATGGGCGGAGCCTACACGCGCGGCAACATCACGCCGGCGGCCGAGTTCAACGTCTATGCCGACGCGGAGGCTGCCGACGTCGTGTTCCGCGCCAACTGGGACGTCACCATGGTCGGCCTCGACCTCACCCACCAGGCGCTGGCCACCCCGGAGCTGCAGGACAGGGTGCGCGCCGTCGGCGGCCCGATCAGCCAAGTTCATCCTCGACATCTGGGAGTTCATCGCGACGACGCATGGCGGCCTGCTGCAGATCGCGTATCCTGCCGTCCATGACGCATGCTGCGTCGCGGCCATGATCGACCCGACCGTCTTCACCACCGAGAAAGCCGACATCCGCGTCGAGATCGCCGGCCGGTGGACCAAGGGCATGACCGTCTGCAATTTCGAGAAGATGGGCGGCATGCGCCATTTCGGCGGCACGGCCAGCGAGCAGATCGAACTTCCGCCACACCGTGGCGATGAAGCTCGACCATCCGAAATTCTGCGACCTGATCGTCGATGCGTTGGAAAGGCTGGCGAAGAAGAAGGGGTGAGGGGCTGACGTAGCCGCTCGGCCCGTCCACCCGCTCCCAGGTAGATCAGTCCGGCAGCCCCGCCTCGCGGAGTGCCCCCAGCAAATGCTGGCGGTCGGCTTCGTTCCGGAAATTTTTCCACAGGACAACATGCGCAAGGTGGAACGCTGGATAGGTGCGAAGCACCTCGGCGGCGCAGGTCCGCGCCTGGTCCATCTGGCCAAGCCGGGCGTGGCAGGCAGCCAACAACTCAGCCTTGATGAAGTTCAGCCCGGACAGGCTGCCGAGCAGGGCAGCGGCGGCCGCATAGTCGCTTGCAGCGAACAGCGCCAACGCTTTCCAGTAGCGCATGATGTCGACCGTGTGAGGGGTGCCGGCGTGCATGTCCAGGACCTTGTCGAACCATTCGATGGCCTCGCCGGATTCGCCGTTGAACAAGTGGTAGACGCCGCGATTGCCGATGATATCGCCGTCATTGGGGTCGATGCGCAGCGCACGCTGAACGCAGTCCCAGGCCTCCTGCCATCTGCCCGTGGGGTAACTGGGTCCGGCTGAGCAGGCGGTACGTCTGCGCAGCGTCGGGTGCAATCTCGGCCGCTCTAAGCGCGTGACGCTGCGCCTTTTCCATTTGCGTGCCGTCCGGATCGCCCCAGAAGCAGCTCGCTATCGCATAGGAGAAGCCAAGGCCCAAATGTCCGTAAAACAGGTCGGGATCGAGGTCGAGAGCCGCCTGAAGGTCGTTTTGCGCTTGCGGCATGCTTACTGGATCGAGCCGATGCAATAGCTCCGAGCCCCGGAAGGCGTAGTCGTATGCGTCATAATCCTGGCGCTGTTTCTGGCTGATATTGCGCGCCACATCCTGCCAAACGCGCTCGGTCAGGATCGAGGAAATGCGCTGTGCGATCTCGTCCTGCACCGCAAATTCGTCGTCGAGCCCGCGGTCGTAGCGCTCCGCCCAAACGTGGTTGCCCGAGCTTGCGTCGATCAGTTGCACCGTTATCCGGGCGCGGCTACCACTGCGACGGACGCTGCCCTCCAGCACGTAGCCGACGCCGAGCGCCCGTGCCACATCACGGATGTCGGGCGATTTGCCCTTGTAGGCGAAGGTCGAGGTACGGGCCGTGACGTCGAAGGCGTGCGACCTTGAGAGCGCGGCTATGAGGTCCTCGGTTATGCCGTCAGCGAAGCCTTCCTGCGAGGCCTCACCAGACATGTTGTTGAAGGGAAGCACAGCGAGGGCGGGCTTTCCGGAGCGTGGCGTCATCGGTCGCGGTGTTTTGGCCGGCGCGGCAGCGTCGAGAACGATCCGGTAGGCGCGGACAGGTTCGGCGATGTTCTTGACCGTTTGCGCGCCCATGTTCTGGAAAGCGAGGTCCAGCTTGTCCCGAACCTCATCGTGAACATTACCCGACAGACAGAATTCCGCCTGGATCAGAGAGCGATTCGAGCCGCGCCGCCACGTTGACGCCGTTGCCGTAAATGTCGCCGTCCTCTGCGATCACGTCGCCGAGATTGATGCCGATGCGGAAACGCAGGTCCTCGACAGCCCCCTCGCGCTGCCAAGCGACCGCGCAACTCACAGCGTCGACCACGCTGGCAAATTCGGCCAGGATGCCATCCCCCATCAGTTTGAACACCCTGCCGCGATGGGTGGCAATGAGGGGTTCGATCCGCTCCATACGCAGCCGGGTAAGGCGCTCGAGGGTGCCGACCTCGTCCGCTCCCATCAGGTGGCTGTAGCCCACCACGTCGGCGGCCAGTATGGCGGCAAGGCGTCGTTCCAAGCGCATACTCCTTCAGAACAAACCTAGCGGCGAACTACGACCGACGCCATCTTCTTGCCGACACCCGCTGAGTTTGTTTGAGAGTTTCAATCAGCTATTTTGTGACGATGAAGCTGCTGTTAGGCCGCTATACGAGCCGGATATCTGTGATCGTGCTTTGTCTTCCGCGGCGCAAGCAAGGTAGCATCCTAGAGCGCCAACCAAAAAGAGGCCGCATATGCCTGGTTTTTTCGGAACTGAAGAGCAGCGCAATTTGCAGGCCCGCGCAGAGGCCAGCGTCGCTGCAATCGCAGCTACACCCGGCCTATGTCAAAACTGTCGCATGCTCGGATGTGATGACATTGACCGTCTTGGCTGGAAAACGATTGTCGACATTTTGCAACGCGATGGGTTCATTGGGTTCAGGCTCATCCGTGTAGAGGAGAACGATCAGGTACAGGCAAACCTGGCGGAGCGCGGCTTTCGTCTCGACACCTGGAATCTCTATATCGGGGCGCGTGAGGAAGTCTTGCCCCTATGCGAGCAGATCGTAAACACAGCTGATACAGGGGGGCTCGTCGCGCTGCCAATGCCTCGTCAGCCCGAGGACGCATATACGCTTTGCGTTCAGCAATTGATCGCTTCGACCGGCGTTGTACCATTCTCTGGATCGTTCCTGACAGGCGAGTGTGGAGCCGCCGCCACGGTCGTTGTGGGAACTGACGCTGGACACCCGGTCGCAGCAGCGCATGCCTATCTTCCTCATAACTCCCACAGCCCATACCTTCGCTACGCTTGGGGCGGTCTTGTCGCAGTAGAGGCGGCATACAGGGGGAAGGGCCTTGGCAGTTACATCAACGCTCGCCTTGCCGTGGCGATATTCAACGACTTAAACGCCTCACACATGTATGAAATGATCGCGTCCACCAACGCCCCTTCCCAAAAAATGGCGGAAGCGTGTGGGCTCAAGTTTGCGTCCATGTTCATGTGTGGAGTTGCAACACACGCGGATCGCGGCCGGTTCACTCGATAGGGAGAATTGAGTTTGTCGGATTTTCGAATGATCCACACACAATTTGGAAGAGGCAGGACGATTGAGGCTCTGCGAGTAAATGTCGGCCGGGAGCCGGGAGTGAAAGAACGTTTTGCAAACGGGCTTTTACAATCGGCGTGATGCCATGCCGCTTTGCGGCTAATGGCAGTCATTCCTACGGACCCGTTCATGCACAAGCCTGAGCCAGTTGTGCGTCAAATGTATTCACCATTCGCGATCAAGAATCGCTCTCACTTTCTCGGATAGCTCATCGATGCTGTATGGCTTTGAAAGTAGGTTTGTGCCAGAGCCCAAGGCGCCGTTATGAACGATCGCATTCCGCGTATATCCCGTCGTGTAGAGAACTTTCAGCGTGGGTCGGACCCGCCTTGCTCTTTCAACCAGGTCTCGGCCCGACATTTCGGGCATCACAACGTCCGTAAAGAGAAGTGAGACTACCTGGTCGCCTTCAAGCAGCCTCAACGCCTCAGAAGGACTACGCATTTCAAACACGGTGTAACCCAACTCACTGAGCGCTTCTATCGAAACGGCGCGCACACGATCGTCGTCCTCCACGACCAGAATGACTTCATCATCCTTTCCGCGTGCCGTAACCTGTGGTCCAGCATCCCGTAGATCGTCTGCTGGGAGCCCGTAGAAGCGCGGTAGATAGATTTTGACCGTCGTCCCTACGTCAACTTCCGAGTAAAGCTTTACATTGCCGGAAGATTGCCGAACGAAACCGTAGACCTGACTTAGACCCAGCCCAGTGCCCTTACCCACGTCCTTTGTGGTGTAGAATGGGTCGAACGCCCGGACCATCGTCTCGGCCGACATTCCTGTTCCCGTATCGGTCACCGCAATAAGTACAAACTGTCCGGCAGCAATGCCGGATGCCTTGGCGTATTTATCGTCGACATAAGCGTTGGAGGTCTCGATTGTGAGCTTTCCACCGCAGGGCATCGCATCGCGAGCGTTCACAGCTAGGTTGACGATGGCGCTCTCCAATTGGCTAGCATCCACTTCCACTTGCCACAATCCGGCGCCAAGCACTGTTTCCACCTTGATGGTTTCGCCTAGTGTCCGAACCAGGAGCTCGCTCATGTCCGAGACCATTCGATTGATGTTCAATGGCTTTGGCGCCAAGGGTTGTTGGCGGGAAAACGCGAGCAACCTTTGTGTCAACCCGGCGGCGCGCTGAGCGCCATCCAACGCCCCTTCAACAAACCGAGATACGTCGAAGTCACCCTTAGCCACCTTTCTCTGAATGAGATTGAGGCCACCAATTACAACGGCGAGCATGTTGTTGAAGTCGTGAGCTATCCCACCTGTTAGTTGCCCGACGGCTTCCATTTTCTGTGATTGCCGAAGGTTTTCTTCGGCTTTCACACGTTCAGCGACCTCTTCGAGAACGCGTTCCTCCAGCGTCGCATTGAGGGCTTGTAGTGCTTGCTCTGCGCGCCGCCGCTCGGCCAACTCACGCGCGGCCGCCTGCTCGGATCGGCCTCGTTCGACATGGGCCCAGGATCTTTCGGTAACCTCTACCAACAACGCCAATTCGCTGCTGGTCCATCGGCGCGCGTTCTTGTCATGGATCGCTATCAGCGCCGTTAGTTTCCCCTCCTTAACCAAGGGCATACAGATCGTTGCCGCTATGCCGATGTTGATGAAAGTTTGGGCCTCCTCGGGGGCGAGTTCGGCCTGGTTGTCATTGACGATCAGCGGCAAGCCCGCGCGAAGCTTTTCAACAGCCAGTTTGCCGAAATCGGCCAGTCTATAATGACCAACGATGCTCGGCGAACCCTCAGCGCTCCAATCCCCCCTAATCGTGAAATGATCCTCATCCGGCTCCATGTCGGCATAAGCACAAATGGAAACTCGCATATGTTCCCCAACAAGGCGCGTTGTGATCGCCATCACCGAATCTGCATCGATTTCCCTTTCAGCTTTGTCAGCCAGTGCCGCAAGAAATCGCAGGCGTCCTTCATTTTCTCGTAACGAGGCTTCTGCACGTCGCCTCTCCATGGCCGTTCTGGTGCGCTCGGCAATTTGTTGAATGAGCGCGATCTCACTTTCAGCCCAGACCCGAGGTGTGGCATTGTTGAGGTATAGAAGTGCAACAAAGCCGTCCTCCTCGGTCACCGGCATGTTGACGAACGATTGAGCGCTGATCGCCTTCAGTGCGGCCGCGTTTCGAGCCGTACGAGGATCGATTTCGGCATCGACGCAGACAACAGTTTCTCCCCGCTTTAGCTCATCGATATAGCTTCCATAGTCACGAAAATGCAGGGTACCCGCGAGGCTCCGAATGCCAGGCGCATTCCAATCACGATCGATGATGATTGTTTCCGCAGTGGGATCTATCGTGCCGTAACCTGCACGACTGACATCCAACTCGCGGCCAAGAATCTCTGCGGCTGCGAAGGCCAGTTGATCCGGTTCCACAATTTCACGAATTCGTTCACCGAGTTCGGCCAGAGCAGCCGCGTGCTGGCCTGCGTGGTGAGCTTCAGTCACGTCGAAGCCCTCACAGAAAATTCCGGATATACCGCCAGTGTCGTCGTATAGAGGCGCATAGATGAAGGTTAGATATCGTGTCTCAGCGAGTAGCTCCGGCGAACGCTGGTAGTGCACCGGTCTACTTGTCGCTTCGTAAGTCTCCCCAATTAGATAAACGCGGTCCAGAACCTCGAAGAAGCCTTGGCCCTCGATGCTCGGAAACGCTTGCCGGATCGTTTTCCCAACCCAGTTGTGGCTTCCAAAGACAGCGCGATGCGCATCGTTGACAAATTCAACCGTATGATCCGGACCGCGCATTATGATAATGAACCCGGGCGCCTGCTCGAAAAGACGCCGCTGCCTTGCAGCTGCTTCGGTTTGGCGTGCCTGTGCTAAAACCGCTTGTGTCGTCTCGGTGCAGACCACAAGCACGCCACCAACGCCATTGGGTGCTAGTTCGTCGTCGATAGGCCCGTAGCTATAGGTCCAATAGACCTCTTCTTTTCTCCCATGTCGTGTGATTGGAACGAGGGCATTCTCGTTCCAAGTGGCCCCCCGGCCAGACATGACTTGATCGATTTGAGGCCCGATGATGTGCCAGATCTCCCCCCAGACCTCGCGGGCCGGTTTCCCTAACGAGCCTGGGTGACGCTCCGGGCCGATCGATTGGCGGTAAGCATCGTTGTAGAGGCAAGCGAGTTCGGGACCCCACCAAATATACATCGGATGCCCGGTATTCAGCATCAATCGAACGACCGTACGTAGTGATTGCGGCCAGTTGGCAGGGGTGCCAAGCGGAGACGATGTCCAGTCGTGCACCCGCATATACTCGCCCATCTCGCCTCCTCCAGAGAGAAACGCGAGGTTCCGATCCGATTGGTTCATGAAGCATTCCGTCGCCGAGTTTCGATCACAAACTAGGGCAAACGAACGAATGCTCAATACCGGGGCGACGAGTTTCCAGGGAACGTCTTACGCACACGGGGCCGCTTTGCGCCCTATGTCAGCCGAAGAGGCAAAGTTCACATCTGCCCAGAAGCAGATGAGGTGGATGGCTCCCGCTCCCGGCATCTCGGTGCCACATTGGGTTTGCTGTCAGGCAACCCGAGCAAAGGAGCCATCCGCCATGCAGATTACCACCGTGGGCCTTGATCTGGCCAAGCGCATTTTTCAAGTTCATGCCGTTGATGCGTCTGGAGACGTTGTTGTGCGTAAGGCACTACGGCGATCGCAAGTTCTGCCGTTCTTTACAAAGTTGCCTCCCTGCCTGATCGGCATGGAGGCGTGCGGGACATCACATCATTGGGCACGAGAGCTGACAGGGCTCGGCCACGAGGTCCGCTTGATGCCGCCGGCCTATGTGAAGCCATATGTGAAGCGCGGCAAGAATGATGCAGTGGACGCCGAAGCGATTTGCGAAGCGGTGAGACGTCCGACCATGCGTTTCGTGGCGATGAAGTCAGCCGAGCAACAGGCGGCCCTGTCGCTTCACCGAACACGCAACCTCCTGGTCAAGCAGCGCACGCAACTGGTCAACATGATCCGCGGCCTGTTGGCCGAGTTCGGCATCGACATCCCCGAAGGTTTGGAGCGTGCGCTTGGGCTGGCGCGCAAGATCACCGCGAAGGAAGCGGAACCGCAAGTGCCAGCGATGGCAATGCAGGTTCTCGGCCTCCTGTGCGGTCAGGTACTCGACACCCATATCCGTTTTCAGGCGATCGAACGGTCGATCGTTGCCCTGCAAAGATCTGACGAGGTGGCACGGCGCTTGTCGACAATCCCCGGCATCGGCCCGGTAGGGGCCACAGCATTTGCCGCATCGGTTGCCGATCCGCGACTGTTCCGCTCGGGCCGAGAGTTCGCAGCCTGGCTGGGGCTGACACCTTCGCAAAACTCGAGCGGCGGCAAGGACCGGCTTGGCCGTATCACCAAGATGGGTGACCGGTATCTGAGAAAACTCCTTGTGATCGGCGCGACCTCTTTGATCCGCCGGGCGAGGCATAAGCCTGAGACGGCGGATCCGCGCCTCCTCGCGTTGCTTGCCCGGAAGCCAGCGCGCGTGGCGAGTGTAGCCATGGCGAACAAGATGGCCCGGGTGGTCTGGGCAATCATGGCCCACGGCGAGACCTACCAGGCCCGCCATGCCCCGCATCTGGCAGCCTAAGTTGCGAGGAATGAGACGCTGAAGCAGAAAACAGTTAGAGCCGATCGATCGGCTCCATGAGGTTGTGAGAGCGACGCGATGTGATGGTGAGACCGGTCAGGCCGGGAACAGGGACAACCCGTCGAATGTCCGAGGCGTTATAGCCTGAGAAGCAGCAGTCTCTATTGGCTGCATCAACAGGCCGGACAGAAGACTGCACCCGACCCAACGCGCCAGAACGTCGGATTACCTCTTGCAATGCGGGAGCCATCCACAGAGGACATTAAGCTGAAGCTCTCGGTTGCGCCAGGAACAGCCGTTTGAAGTCCATCAACGGATGGTTGCTTTGCGCTGCGAAGTAGTCCTCCCACAGCATCTTGGTTATTCTCAATCCTCCGAACTATGTTATCTTGGGAAAGCGGGCCGGCCGAAAGGGGCCTTGCGTGTAGTTGGCAGGCGCCCTTTGAGGAGGGGCGCGACCGTGGACGAGAATCCGGTCGAGCGGCGGCTGGTGGCGATTTTGGCCGCCGATATAGTGGGCTATTCACGGCTCGTCGAACAGGACGAGGGTGGAACTTTAGTCGCTATAAAAGCTCTGCGTCGCGAGGTAATTGACCCGCTTCTTACGCAGCACCATGGCCATATCGTCAAGCTGACGGGCGATGGAGCGATCGTCGAATTCGGATCGGTCGTCGACGCAACAAATGCTGCGGTGGCAATTCAGAAGGAAACTGCCGCACGGCAAACCGAAGTTCCCCCCGAGCGGCGGATCATCTTCCGCATCGGAATCAATCTGGGCGATGTGGTGGCCGACGACGGCGATCTGCTTGGCGACGGTGTCAATGTCGCCGCCCGGCTCGAACAACTATGCGATCCGGGTGGCGTCCTGATCTCCGGTACCGCCTACGACCAGATGCAGGGCAAATTCGACCGGCCGCTCGACTTTGCCGGCGAGCAGCATGTGAAGAACATCACCCGGCCGGTCCGCACCTATCACGTTCGGCTTGACGGTGGCGGTCGGCCCTGGCGGCTTCGGCTGAAATCCCATTCAAGGCAACTGCGCGCGGCGGCAGCGGCAGCAATCTTGATCGCGGCCGCGGGCTCTGCGTGGTGGTTCTTAAGTCCGAATGCGGCCAAGGCCGGGCCGCCGGCCATCGCCGTGCTGCCGTTCGAAAATCTTAATGGCGATGCGAGGTGGGATCGCTTCGCGTTTGGCGTAACCGAGGACATCATCACCGACCTGGCACGCTACCGAGACCTTGCAGTCATCGCGCGCACGTCTACAGACGTCTATCGAGGCAAGCCACATGACGTGCGCGAGATAGGCAAGGCCCTCGACGTCAAATACGTGCTGGAAGGCAGTCTGCAGGTCGACGGTCATCGCTTGCGGGTGACAGCACAGCTCATCAATGCAGAGACGGGTGCGCATGTCTGGTCAGAGCGCTACGATCGCCTCGCGGCAGAGCTGCTCGAGGTGCAGGACGAAATCACCCAAAAGATCGCGGTAACGCTAACCGGCTGGCAGGGACAGGTGACGGAGGCCGAACGCACCATTGCCAGGCGCAAGAACGCGACCGACCTCAACGCATATGACTACTGGCTGCTCGGCATCGAGGCGAAGCACAGGATGACTGTGGAGGGCCTGATCCAGGCGCGGGCCTATTTCGAGAAAGGACTGAAGCTCGCGCCTGACTTCATGCCGCTGGCACGCGATATGGGCATGGCGATCATATTGGATATTGATGTCGGCGCGAAGTACGATTTTCCGGCGACGTCCGAGGCGGCGCGGAAATATACGGAAAGAGCATACGCCCTCGATCCGAACGACCCCAGTACGAACTTTATGATGTCCGTCGTCGGCAACGGCGAACAGGCAGAACGCCATCTGAATCAAGCGATGCAATTCGGGTCCAGCAACTCTGATGTAATGATGCAAGTGGCATGGAGCTATAGCGGCTGGCAGACGGAGCGCGCGATCGAACTTGTCGAACAAACGCTGAAGCTCAATCCCCGGTATCCGTCGTGGTGGAACTTCCCTATCACCAAAACCTATTTTGCTGCGCGCCAGTTCGACAAGGCGCTTGCGTCCGCTAAGCAGCTTGGCGACTCGCCTAACCTGACCGCCTATATCGCCATGAGCGCCGCGCAGCTCGGAAAGAAGCAGGAAGCAGCCGATGCCGCGGCCAGGGTGCTTCAGTTGAACCCCGATTGGACGGCGGAGAGCATGTACCCCTATCAGCCGTTCGATGATGAGACGCTGTTGCCAGAAGGCGCTGCGAAGGCCGGGTTACCGGTCTGCATGACGCCAGCCCAGCTCTCGGCGTTTACCGGCGAGTATAGGCTCAAGCAATGCGAGGAAGAGAGGGCAAGAGCTGCGGCGCTGAACTGAACCCCCGCGAATTTCGGGCGGTAATCGCCACGGACGACAAAGCCTTTGACCAGCGCATGCTGCGCTCGATGGCCGAGCGCATCGGCGCGACAATCACCGAGGTCGCGGCAAGCCACGCCGTCTTTATAACTCAACCGAAGGTGGTTGCCGACGTAATCCACCAGGCGGCGCAGGGCTCTGCTGAATCTGGGCGATGATGTGCAGGTACAGATCGGCAGTCGATCATTGCGATCGCCTGCCGTCTCCCAGTTGGGATGTGCCAGCTTCGTGTCTCCGCGGCAATGTCACTTGAAGTGGCCACGAGCGCTATCCGTCTTACGCCCCGAATAATAGCAGGAACCTTCAAGAACAGGTGCTCACCGACTTCTTAGATCAGGCCGGCCGGTAACCTGCACGGAGCCGGCCACAGTGTCTTGAGCGTCGAGCAGCCCAAGCCGTGGTCTTTGATGCCCAGAAGTCCACGAGCCCAAACAAGTTGACCCAACATCTCTCGCTGTTCCTTCTTTGCAACAGGCTTGGCCAATTCCGCGCAGCGGCGCCTCACAGCGTAAGCTTTGTGCTTTGTCTTTGCTTCTATTCATGGAAGTTTAACGCTGATTCTGCCCGAGACGGCGGGAGAGGGTACCGGAGAGGTGACTATCTAATAGGTGGGACATCATCAATGTCGGCAGCCGTTTGTCTGCTCGCTTCACTGTTGAGCTGCCCGTACCCAGACACCGGGGCGCGACTCCGGCCCTCAGCCCAACACGTACAATCGATAAAGCGCGAACGATTGGGTGACCCACCGATACCTATCCCCGCCCGGTTCGGCCCAGACGAGCGATCAGGTGACCAAGCCAGCCCCATAGTCGACAGGCTCGGTCCAGACAGACGATTAGGCACTGCCGACCCATGGATTCCAATTGCTGTTATCTTCTCCAAGGTGGATGAAATCCAGGAACTGGAAGATCAAAAACCGCGCTACAACAAGCGCAAGGAAATAACGGCATCAGTCGACAAGCCAAGACAGAGGCCCGTGGCCAGGACCAAAATTATCTCAGAGACGATGCAAACCAAACCAGTCAACACAGCCTATACAGGGCAAACCCCACTTGAGGAACAGTGGCGACGGCCCTCTCTGTTCGGTATCAGTAACACCAGCACCCCCGCACTATCCCAATCGGTCAACAGTGTGTCTGGTATCGATATGGGGAAACCCGGATATCAAGAAGTCGTGCGCGCGGCCAAGATACATCAAGTGCCAGTGCATCTGGCCCTGCGGGTGGCCAAACAGGAATCACGCGGTAACTGTGGTGCCAAATCGTCGGCCGGTGCCCTCGGTGTGATGCAGGTCATGCCGGGTACGGGCGCCAAACACGGTTACTCGACCAGGCAGCTAGTCAACTGTCGCACCGGGGCAGAGGCTGGCGTGAAGGAACTAAAACACCTGCTCAGGTTATCAGGTGGCGATCTCAAGCAGACTCTGACTGGCTACAACTGCGGCGAACAGTGTATGTTCGGTCGACGTAAGAAACTACCACTGGAGACAGTGAACTATATTCAGGTTGTGACGCGAAACTAGCCAGAGAACCTTTGGCCCTCGTTCTGGTCGCCCGTAGCAGACCATTCCTTCTTTTGATCAAAAAGTTTGCCGGACCATACGAGGGATACGGGCTGGCAAGCCAGCCTCTAAAATACTGATTTTGTTGATGAAAATCTGACCCTCCGGCCCACCAAATTATTACATATCAATATTTTACGCTTAATTCATCGAGATTGAATGAGCGTTATTGGATAAGTTCTGAGTTTTGAATGATGATTTGGGCCTCTGGTCAATTTTCTCCGTCTTTTTGATGGCAATCACACGTTGCTCAAGCCCGCGGATTTCCAAAGGCTCCCCGACGATGCGTGCGGTGATCGGCGGCAACGACGTGCGAAAAGGCGGGTTTCGTAATACGCGTGCGGAAGCTTTGAGCCTAGACATCGGTCGTTGCAGAGACTTTGGAGCTATTGGAAGCGAAAATTTCGGGCAATCGTGAGACTGGCACTCGGTCGTGCCTATGGTGCAGGCTGCACCCGGGTCAAGAGGTCGTTGAAGCGATGCTGTCGCAGAAGGCCGTCGCCTTGACGATCTTGCCATCGGCGGGGTCGAGGAACCAGCTAGCGGCCTAGGCCGGCAGGACGATAGAGATGTGCGACGATCGTCGGCTGCAACACCCTGAACGCGCGGCAGACCGCGATGACTCGTCGGTTGCCCTGAGAGTTCAGTTCCGAGCCCCAACTCCTCGCCATTCCGGGTCTCCTTCCGGGGGCTAATTTGCGTAATTCCGACGCTCATGCTTGATGCCGCCTCTATTTTACTCCACATCGGTGAGGATGAAGGATGAGACACGGGACCGGCGTCGGGACTTGTTGTTGGCCTTGCCCGCATCGCTGGTCCTGCATGCGCTCATCATCGCGCTTTTGGTCTACGGCCTGCCGATGCCTCCCCAACTGCAGCAGGAGCAGCAAGCGATAAACGTCACGCTCGTGCCTCCAGCCGCTCAGCCAAAGTCGAAACCTGCTCCTCCGCCGTCCTTAAAGGAAGTCAACAAGCCACCGGAACCAAAAGTAGAAAAACCGCCTCTGCCGGAAAAGCAACCGCCCAAGCCCCCTCGGATCGAAGTCCTGAAGCCTGTTTTCCAGTTCGGGGACAAGGATACAGGTCCCAGTAAATCTATGCATGGGGGCAGCGCTCAAGAGAACTCGCTGTCGCCGGCGAAGGATGACGATTCGAAGCCGCCTCTTACAGCGAAGGGATCACAGAACAAATCTGCCATATCGCCGGGCTCCGAGGAGCGGCCAGATGCAGGCAACGACGCCGAGAAGCAGGCAGCTACGGCAAAGGATGCCGAGTCCGCACAGGATGTAGAGAAGCTCGCAACTTCGAGCCAGGACATAGACAAACAGGAGACAGACAAACAAGGAACCGTAGCGCACGACGCTGACGAGCAAACAGCCGCGGCTGCAACTCTGTTGGCTACTTCCGGCAGCGACGGTGAGATCGCGCTTCCGGCGTTGGCCAAAGTACCACAGCCTAGACCCGCAAATGTGCAGAAACCCAGCCTTGCAAAGATCTCGAAGCCCGGAGTGGGGAGCGCCGGGAGGCCAAGCTCCACGGACCTGGCCGTTGCCACTTCGCAAGGCTATTCGGGATTGCCGGGTGTTCGCGGGCTCCATTCGCAAGCCGCTACCGCCGATGTACTGGCCATAACCTCGATGGCTGGCGTGCCTCGCGAACAGCGAGTTGCCAAACTTTGCGCCAGTGCACTGCAGCGGCAACTGCTGGGCGCCTCTTACTTTCCCGACCTGGTGCCACTTGTTCCGTTGGAGCTGGGCAATGTGCTCGACGTCCCGGAGACCGCCTTCCGCACGAGAACAATATGGTACGATCTGAGCTTCCGGTGCGAGGTCGACACCGATGCGACGAGGGTCTTGTCCTTCACCTTCCGTGTCGGAGCTGCGATCCCGCCCGAAGAATGGGCACGCCTCGGACTACCTATGAGCTACTAGAGCCTGTTCTAGCTCCTTGTTTGCACGCAAGTATGTGCCTTCTGAATTATCACCCCAAGTGGCCTTCGCCCCGCAATTGTGGAGTCTTCTGACCTGAACGTCAGCTCCTACATTTGAACGGCTGAAGCTACCATTCTGGTTAAGGCCCCAAGACGGACGTTCCGCTTCGCGCCCCGAAATCGGACGTTCAGAGCGGCTCCGCCAGCGCCCAGAAGCAGCCTTCTACTCGGTGAGGCTTAAGGAAAAATATCGCCGATCAGCGAACATCCCCAAAGGACGAACGGACGAACTACCTCCTGGTCAGAGCGGATATCGGCTCGGTCAGATTAGGCGAGAAGCGCGCCATAAGTTCGAACAAGTCAGCTCCGCACCGCCAAAGGTGATGCAGTTAGAGATAAGCGCAGTCGGACTGCAAGGATTGCTAGGCTACTGCAATGTTTCGTTTCCGCGCTTGCAAGACGAAGGCCGAGAAGTGGGCCAGGTCGGCCTCCGTCGGCTCCAAACCGGTGAAACTGCGTAGGTAGGCCGCCAGATGGCTGGGCAGCGAAGCGCTGCGCTCCGGAATTGGGTCGCGCGGAGGCATGCTTCGGCTTCGCGGCAATTCAGTTCCACGTATGCAGACACGTCTTCCAGGACCCATCGCTTTGCTTGCGCAGGATCGTGACGATAGTCCCCTCGAAACGCTGGGCTTCCCCATTGTCTCCAGAGCCGTTCGCCCACCACTTGCCATTGGAATAGGCAAGGTCTCCTGCATCCTGGGCATCGAGCAGCTCAATGCCGTGGTCTTTCACTCCGGCCGAAATCATGCCGGCCCAGAAATCCGCAATCGCTGCAGATCCCTTGATGACGGCGTGAGTGTGCGGAAGCACGGTCCCATCAGCCGTATATAGCTCCGCGACGGCAGCGGCATCACCCCTGTTGAACGCCGCGTTCCAACGGTCATTCGCATTCTTCACGATCCTGTTGATTTCAGATTCCGGCATGGTCTTCCTCCCTTGTGTCGGCTACGCCGATCCCGCTGTCGTTGCGATCAATTGCGCGGCTTTTAAATCCGGTAAGGTCGCTCCTTCGGTGAAGCTTGAAAAAATCTGCGCAAGTTGTTCTCGCGTTCCGTTTCCAGCGTTGTCAGCGCGGGCAAGTCCCAGTGCCGCCCGGAGTTCCCAAAAGCGTGCGCCCTGTGCGCGGGCGGTTGCCAGCGCTTCCCCAAACCGTTGCGCCGCCAGTGGTCCCCGTTCAGAACCCATCTGTAGCATTGCCTCACCCTGAAGTCGGAGCACCTCGGCCGCAAACCAGCGCTCGTTGGATTGTTCGATGGCTGCATGGGCGTCTTCAAGCAGCCGGAGCGCCGCGCCCGGATTGTCGGCTTTCATTTCGATCTGTGCCAGGAGCGCCGCGAAATAGGGTGTCATGTACCTGGCGCCGGTGCTCTGCCACCCGTCGATTCCTTTCATGAGGTCGGCGCGACCGCGGCCCGTTTCTCCCTCGTCCGCGACTGCCCACGCCTGGAGGATTGTTGCGCCGGCTTGCCAAAATCGGAATCCGGCTTCTTCCGATATCTGCAATAGCTCGGCGGCACGAAGCTTTACGCCTTCCCGGTCGCCGAGGATCTGGCGGACCACACCCCCAAAGAACAGCGGCAGCGCCAAGCTATTGCGATGCCCGATCCTTCTTGCCTCTGCCACGGCCTCGTCATTTGCAGCAAGTGCCTGGTCGGGCAAGCCGATTGGCAAAAGAGTCCGCGCCAAATAGTCGAGGCATACAACACGCGGGTCGAAAGCGTACACGAATGCCGGGGACCTATGCTCATGCGGATCGTAAAGCGCGAGCGCCTCCTTCAGGTGGGCGCGGGCGCGCGAAAATTCGCCTGCGGGCAGGGCGCTGACACCTGCCGCCCGATGGGCGAAAAACGAAAGTCCGCGCTCGTTGCTGCTATCGGCGAGTTCCAGGAGCCTGTCGGCTACCTGGCGTGCCTTCGACAGTTCGGCCGCGTAGAGATGGTACAAGCAGAGGCCATAGAGAACCGGGAAGGATTCCCTAACCTCACCCAGTTCCTCGCAAAGTTCCTGCGCCCGCATGTACGCCACGCCTGTCTCAGGTGCGGCAAAGCCGTGTGCTGCCACCTGTGTGCTGCCCAATGCGACCTGGACTGCTAGTTCGCGCCGCGCGCGCTCATTGGACGGCGGGAGAGTGGAAAGTCCGTTCAGGGCGTTCCGGAATCGTACGAGAGCCTCCGAAAGTGACGAACGCGACAGCGCCCGCCGTCCCGCAAGCTCGTGGTATTCGACAGCCTTCTCGAGCAGCGATGCCTGGCTGAAATGATGGGCAAGCACTTCCGGTTCGGCGGCAACGGTCTCGGGGAAGCTCTCCTCGATGATGCGCGCGATGCGGGCGTGCAGCTGCTGGCGGCGGCTCAGGAGCAGGCTGCCATAGGCTGCGTCCTGAACCAGAGCGTGTTTGAAGGCGTAGCTTATCTGGCTCCCGCCGCCGCGGCGGAACACCAGCCCCGCAGCCACAAGCTGCTCCGTCGTCCTTTCCAGCTCGACTTCCGGCAGACCCGCGGCCGCTGCCAGCAGTTCGTGGCTGAATTCCCGCCCTATCACCGCACCTATCTGGGCAACCTCCCTGACAGAAGCGAGCCGATCAAGACGCGCCATCAAAGAGTCGTGCAAGGTTGCCGGAACCGCCAGCGGGGGTAAGGGGCCGGACAATTTGTAGTCCTCGCCGCCCTCGCTGAGAATGCCCGACTCCAGGACAACTTTGGTCAGCTCCTCGATGAAAAGCGGCACTCCTTCAGTCTTTGAGAGAATCTGGTCGAGCACCGGAGACGGGAGCCGCTTTCCTCCGGTCATCACCGTGATGATCGACGCCGCCTGTGCGCGGCTCAAGCGGTTCAGCGTCACCAGGGTCGCGTGGGGGAGGCCATTCCAACGGGCCTTTCCTTCGGGACGGTAGGTGGCAACGAGCATGATGGGGAGCCTGTGCATGCGGTCCACAATGATGTCGAAGAGTTCGGCTGATACGGGATCAAGATAGTGGGCGTCCTCAAGCAGCATGAGGACGGGTTTGTTGGCGGCGAGCGCCTCGAGCTGCTCGACCAGGACTTCGAACGTGCGCGCCTTATGCTTTTGCGGCATCAAGTCCAGCTTTGGGTAACGGTCACCCGTGGGGATCGACAGCAGGCAGGCAATCAGGGGGATTGCCTCTTGTGGGTTATCCGTCGCCGAAAGAACCTCCTCGAGGAATGCCAACTGTCGTTCAGGCGGATCCGTCCTTGAGATGTCCGCCGCCCGAAGCAACTGGTCTGCGACGGGGTAGAGGGCGCTCTGCGTATGGTACGGTGAACAGAAGTAACGAAGATATGTAACGGATTCCTCCTTCAGCCGCTCGCGAAGCTCCTGGAGAATGCGCGACTTTCCGATGCCGCCCTCACCAAAGAGCTCGACAACCTGTCCTTCACCCGATGCCGCTAGGTTCCATCGCTCCAGCAGAAGGGCCAGGTCGAGATCGCGTCCCGCCATAGGCGCGGTGCCGCCTGCGTGAAGGGCGTCGAAGCGGCCTTCGGCTCTGCATTCGCCAATGACCTGGTATGAATTGGTAGGCATATCGAAGCCATGCAATTTCTGCGGACGGTTTCGCCTCACCTCAAACAGCTTCCCTATGAGCCGATAGGTGAGTTCGGAAATCAGTACGGTGCCTGGCTCGGCGAGACTCTGGAGGCGCGCGGCAAGGTTGGGTGTTTCTCCGACCACGGCGTTCTCTTGCGCAGCACCGATTCCGATCAGGTCCCCGACGACAACCAGACCGGTCGCGATACCAACACGGACGGAAAACTGCTGACCGTCATTCGTGTAGAGGGCTTTGACTGTTTCGACGACCGCAAGACCCGCCCGCACCGCGCGTTCCGCTTCGTCCTCATGCGTCTGCGGCCAGCCGAAGTAGGCAAGGACGCCGTCGCCCATCAACTTCGCAATGTATCCGTCAAAGCGGACAACATCTCCCACAACAGCATTCTGGAATTGGCGCAACAGTGTGCCCATTTCCTCGGGGTCGAGATGAGTGGCCAAACCTGTCGAGCCCACGAGGTCGACGAACATCACCGTAAGCTGGCGTCTCTCCGCCTCGCGCGGTCGCGGCGCGGACTGCTGGTGCGGAGTGTTTGTTGTCGGACTTGTCTGCCGGGGCGGGTCGTGGCGCCCTTCGAGCGCTACGATGGCCTCGAGTATTTTCTTCCGGTGGGCGAGGGCGGTGACGCCGATCTCCTTGAGATCCTCGGCGGTCAGCTTCGGGAGCATCTCAGCGTCAATCGCATTGCTGTCGAAGGCCGCGGCATATTGCCCGAACCCTAAGCTTTCCAGCCAGGATGCAATGATCATCAGGGTCCCCTCCCAGATCGACCCTCAATAATTCAGTATACACCAAGTCCCCAGGGAAAGCACTTGATGCTTACTGACCTGAGGGGGTGGACGGCCTCCGCTCCCGGGATCGCCATGTGCCAAAGTGTGGCTGTCGAAAGTCACATGAGGGAGAACCGTCCATGGAGAAGGTTAGCACCTCTATCGGGCTCGGTTCCGCAGCGGATCTCAGTGTGAAGATCTCCATCGAAAATTCACGCATTCAGTGGCCAAATCTGGAAACTAGCAGGCGGTTCAGGTCGGTGCGAATGGCCTCGTCGTTTCCAACCACGGATCGCGCATAGTCGACTTGCCTGCTACAATCGAGGCGATAGTGGAGCAAGTGAACGGTCGTGTCACCGTAACCCTAGATGGCGGTGTCCGGCGCGGGACTGTCGTAATCAAGGCACTGCGCTGGGAGCACGGGCAATCATGATTGGCCGCCCCTATGTGTTTGCGCTGGCCTCAAGCGGTGCCAGTGGAGTTGCGCGTTGCGTCGACATGCTGAGAGATGAGTTGGAGATCGCCTTGGCAGCCATTGGACGACGGCAGCGCGATCGGCGAGCAAGCCTCGTCCAAACGATGCCCGCTTTCTCGACAGCGACGACTTGAAGCTTCAGAATCACAACCGCGCAACGGATTGCCCACTATCACAGTCGGCGGGTCGGGAACTCAAATAGGCCTAAGGTGCGGGGCGGATCCTTTTAGGGTCAAGCAGCGTTCGATATGTCAGTACCTGTCTCGAAAATTCCGGCAGGGAGGGACAGGCACCTGGCGATGCGGTCGCGATAGCCCTTGTTGTATCTGAGACCTGATTCGATATTTTTGATTTCATCAGCAGCTAAACCGGACGCCACCGCCAACTCATCAATCGAGTAGCCAACGTGCTCACGAAATGCGCGAATGATGTGTTTTCCCTCTGAAATAGCCGTCAAGACTGACGCAGGAATGCATGGATCCTTCATAGACACCTCCAAAAACAGCGGGAGAAAGTCTCCCCATCTGGCGATCTAAGCAAGAAAAATAGAAGTCGAATTGGACGGACGGGCTTCAACCGTGGAATGATCTCAAAAACGAGCGATCACATCGGACTGTGGCGGTTCGCACGGGTATGATCAAGTCCATCCGATCCACGAGCCTCTGCCAACCGGGAAGGGATTTGCGCTGTTTGAGGCAGCGCGGATAATTTTGTTCTCCTCAATCGGAATGGCCCACCTTGTCTCAATGACCCACAGAGCGTGCGGCGCGCTGCGGACCCACTACAAGTCACTCCGATTGTCGCGCGCGGCCGTCCTCGCTTCTCGCTTTCTTAACCTCTAGGGCACGCCAAGATGATTTAGTGAGCCACGAGAATAGTCTCACAAGATTCATTTCACGCGGCCAAAGCACAGGTCGTCACCGCGGCATAAATCCTTGGCGATTGTTCGTTGCATGGCGGCAGTCAGTCATGACTTGCAGATGCCGGGTCGACCGGGCAGCAGTACCACCTGGCCTTTCCTTCCCGAATTTGTTGCCAACGTCGATAAAGAAGGTCCAGTTCCTCGGTATAGAAGTCTCGGCGCCCACTCCAGCGGGTGGCTATGATGCGGACGACGTCGAGCTTCCCGAGTTGGCAGGCGATGCGTCACGTCGCCCGCAGGTCTGGTGCTTCCGATAGACCTCTCAGCAAGCGCACGATCAGTTTGGCGCGACCCGCCAACCGCTTCAGCGAGCTCCGCCTGTGAAAGGTCAAGCATCGGGGCCGCCAGCTATTTAGGGTTAAGGCCAGCCTCCACCAGCCGGCGGAAAGCTTCCGATCTAGTGGGAAGATCGGGCTGGTTGCGACGCCATTCATCAACGCGAGAAAGCAAGTCACTCGAGAGTCGCAGCTCGAAGCGCTCAGTTTTGGTATCAACAGGATCAGGCATATTTGACAATGGGTATGTCCGTAATGTACGGTATGTACGTAATTTGTGGTTCGCGCTTCGTAGCCGAACGACGTGCTCCAACACGTCGTCCGGCCTAACCACACCAAAGCTGTATGGAGCTCGGATCATGGGTGATTCCGACAATACCACGACTTTGCCTCTCGTCACGTGTAGCAGCGCGCGTGCGCGAACAGCAATTGCAACGACCAGCTCGCAGCCCGCGACGACTGCCCGCATCGATTTCAAGAAAGACCAATCGGCCGACCCTGCGGTAGCAGCATGGCGCGAATGGCAAGCTGCTTACGAAGAGACCGATCGGTTGAACCGTGAGCAGCAGCGTATGGAACGAGAGCTCGCAGAAACGGTCGGCTTTCCCAATGTGAAGATCCATTTGTCCGATGGTAGGACCGTTACGCTACACTCATTTGAGGAGCTTCGCGATTTGGTCGGCGTCAGTTCTATCGACGTGGCGGTCCGTGCGAAGGCCGAGGCCGAATTGGCAGCTTATCAGGGGCGCTGGGATGCCTCTGACCGAGCCATTGGATATTCCGCCGTGATACGCGCTGAAATTGCGGCAGGCGATCGCGCCGAGACGTTGCTTGAAGCATTATCGGAAACGCCGGCTATCTCCCTTGCCGGTGTCGCAGCGAAGCTTGATGCCATCCTCAGGGAAGGGCAGCCGTCGAAGAGCGATGCCGAGTTTCCTTGGCCGCAAATCCGCTCGGTCCTGCAGGATGCTGTTCGGATCGGTGAGCAGACAGCTAACCTGACTGCGTTAGGCCGTTTCGAGCACTCCCCATCATTCTGAAGTTTGGCGTGTCTCGCGAGGGTAGCCTACCGCGACCAACTTTTCCTATAGGGAGTGATGCAATTGCGAAAGGCATTGGTGGAATCAACCCGCCCCCGGGTCATCCAGGCTTGCCCATCGTCGAATAACGAATCTTGCCCGCATCCCGCAGATCAGCACGTCGGTAGACAGATCGCGACTATTCGTGTCCAGTCGGACGTATCGCAAGCTCAGCTTGCCCGATCCATAGGGATCAGCTTCCAACAGCTTCAGAAATACGAGAACGCGAGGAACCGCGTGAGCGCATCCATGCTTTACGAGATCGGCAAGTCGCTGGACGTTCCTGCAAGTCGTTTTTTTGAAGGCTTGCCCGGAAATGCCGAGACCAACGCTTCGCCTCTACTGGTCGATGAGCGCATCGACTTTATTGCCAGCGCGGAAGGCCGGCGCCTGATCGAGGGGCTGATGCACCTTCCTCCACGGGTGCGTGGTCGCGTGGCGGCCGTAATCGCCGCGTTGGGAGCGGAATTGGCGGGGCTCGACGCAAATAGGGACACCAAGGCGACGGACCAATCCGCTCCATCTGACCTTCGCAGCAATCCACGAGTTCGTCAGTAAGTATACAATGCGGGGTTCCCATGCTCCAGCTTTGTACCGGCAATATTCCGTCTGCCTCCTCGCGCAATAAATCGTGAATCGTTTCATCTCGAGGCGTGGCAGCATGTCAGAAAATTGGGCCTTGTGACGTCCAGGGAGAGGCTCAGCGACGCCATCTGATCCGCTTCAAAAAGAGCGCCGCGTCGGGATGTTCCATCTTCATCCGAGTCGGGGCCATGATCATGAAGACGCCAGGTCATCTGAAGGCTGCATTCCGCGTGATCAACGATGCGGGCAGTATGACATAGGTAAACTCGGCCTGGCTGCACGACCTGGCCAAAATTGAGGTCTGCTGAGCCGACGATCTCACCACGCCATTCGCCTGCAACAAGCGGCTGCAACTTAGGATGGTTTGACTCTTTTTCGGACTGTCGGTCCCAAAGTTTGCGTAAGGAAGCCGGCAACATCAACACTCGCTGCCAAGGCTACACCTAGCCACCGGGCGTCCGCCAGGTGCGTACGGATCTGTTCGAGCCGCGTTGTCCAATAGCACGACTGGACGTGCAAAACGACGAGGTGAGGGGCCACGCTCCCGGGCGATTTGATGTTCGCTTTCTGAACTATTTACTGATCTCGTTACGCGTTATCCGACGGATTGATACGCGTTGCCGGGAGAGTGTCCCGCCAGCCCACCACGTTGAGTACCTCATTCAGATTCATGTCGATGAGACGGGCCATTGCCACCATCGCACCTTGCCATCCGTACCCCGGCTTTTCCGAGAGCCACGCGCAACCCCCTCCGAATGTACTGGAACTGACGATCGCCATTTTATGTGTTGATTTCCGCGAGGAATTGACCCTGGGTTTTCGCTGAGAAGTGACCCGCTCAGAGACTTTACTACTCGCTGGTTTGGAAATTAACCTTTCATTAACCATTTCCCCGATACACCGAAGCAATCGAAAATTTACCAAGATGACTGACGTGTTAACACAACCCCGGCCGATACGCCTCAAGGGGCGCTCCTTCCTGACGCTCGCACTGACCCCGGAGTTGCCGTTCGAGGACTGGCTGGTGCGGCTCGACGACCTCGCCGCACGTTCAGCAGGATTTTTCCTTCGCCGTCCCGTTGTGCTCGATGTCGAGGGCCTCGATATTGATCGTACGCAGCTTCGTGAACTCGTCGATCAATTGGGGACACGCAACGTACGAATTATGGGCATCGAAGGTGCAAAACCTTCATTGCTGGGCTTGGACCTGCCGCCGGGGATGACCGACGGGCGTGAGGCGCCAGACGTAGAAGCCCCGATATCGGAGCAGGCCGAAAAGGTTGGCGCTGACGAAAACATTGCGCTTTCCGGGCCGCTGACGGCCAGGATCACACCCTCAATCGTCGTGACCCAGCCGGTGCGCTCGGGCCAGTCGCTCGTCTTTCCTGAAGGCGATGTGACCGTCGTCGGATCGGTGGCATCGGGTGCCGAGATCGTCGCAGGCGGATCGATTCACATCTATGGCACGCTGCGGGGACGGGCGATGGCAGGAACGACTGGCAACGCGTCTGCGCGCATCTTCTGCCGCAAGCTCGAAGCTGAGCTGATCGCCATCGATGGCTTCTACAAGACGGCTGAGGATATGGAGGAGCTGCGCGGGCGGTCCGTCCAGGTCTGGCTAGAAGGCGAAGCGATCAAAACTGGCATAATCGGCTGAGCCGAAGGCGCTTGCAACACAACAGGAGACGGTCAATGGGCAAAGTCATCGTGGTCACATCTGGCAAGGGCGGTGTCGGCAAGACCACATCTTCGGCCGCACTTGGCGCCGCCCTTGCGCAAAACGGCGACAAGGTCGTGGTCGTGGATTTCGACGTCGGCCTTCGCAATCTCGACCTGATCATGGGGGCCGAAAGACGGGTCGTCTACGATCTCGTCAACGTCATCCAGGGGGAAGCCAAGCTGACCCAGGCGTTGATCCGCGACAAGCGACTGGAGACGCTGTACCTGCTGCCCGCTTCACAGACCCGCGACAAGGACAACCTGACATCGGAAGGTGTTGAGATGGTCATCTCCGCGCTGAAGAAGGCTTTCGACTGGGTTATCTGCGACAGCCCCGCTGGTATCGAACGCGGCGCAACGCTGGCCATGCGCCATGCCGACATCGCCATCGTTGTGACCAACCCGGAGGTCTCCTCGGTTCGCGATTCCGACCGCATCATTGGTCTGCTCGATTCTAAAACACTCAAGGCCGAAAGCGGCGAGCGGATGGAGAAGCACCTGCTTCTCACTCGATACGACCCTGTCCGCGCCCAGCGCGGGGACATGCTGAAAGTGGACGACGTGCTGGAGATTCTTTCAATCCCGTTGCTGGGCATCATACCGGAAAGCATGGACGTGCTGCGTGCATCCAATTTGGGATCGCCTATCACCCTGGCGGATGGGAAAAGTGTGCCAGCGATGGCCTATTTCGATGCGGCGCGCCGTCTCAAAGGTGAAACGCTGCCGGTCACGGTCCCAGGCGAAAAGCGGGGCTTGTTCGGCAAAATCTTCGGGAGGAAAGCGGCATGAAGCTTTTCCGCTCCTTTTTCCGGTCTCCATCAGCTCCCTCCGCCCGCGAACGCCTGCAGGTACTTCTTGCTCATGAACGGGCCTCAGTAGGCAACTCCGATCTGGTGAACAAGCTGCGTGACGAAATCCTTGCGGTAATCGCCAAGCACATCCAGGTCGATGGCGACAAGGTCAGCGTCAAGATGGAACGCGGCGCGCAGGTTTCCACCCTGGCTGTCGATATCGAGATTCCATTTGAAACGACAAAAAAAGCGGCATGATCGCCGTGATTGTGTCCGGTCGCTAGTCGACCCCGGGCGGGCCAAGAAACGAGTTGCCATTGCGCATCAGGCAAAGGATTTGAAACTGCTCAGTCATTTTGGCTCAAGAACCCTCGTTAGCCCGATGCTCCGACCGGCCGTGCCCGATCAGCAAAGGAGGAGTATAATGAACCGATTCGCACTTCTGGAAAGGTTAAAGGAAATTCAGCAGATGCCGAGATATCACGGCCGTGACATCTCCACCATCAGTGCGGTCCTATCGAATCAGGCGCTGGCAAGGCATGTCGAACTCTGCGAGGAAGTCGCTGGCGTCACGCCGCGGCTCGCGGCACAGGGTGGCTAGGGCGAGGTGTGAAGTTGCACCGAAAAGTGACCCCAAACACCGGAACGCTCAAGTGTTTGTTCCAGCTGTTCTTTCCGGGATTTTCGAAGGTCCGCCTTCTGAGACCCTTTGACCAACACTCATTTTCGCAATGCTGTCACTAATACGTCAAACCAAAGGTCAGACTGACATCTCAATGCGGTCAGCCATGGTAGTCCTGCTCGCTCAAGGCAATTTCTTGCGTCCTGAAGGAAACGGGCCAGAGACACGACGGGCAGAACTAACGCTACGACGAGCAACACCCGTGACTTGTCAATCACCGATTATTCCGAGATAGGCTCCGTTTTGCTCGAAGCGGCAGTCGAAGCCGACATCACGGTCGTTGTCGTCACTATCCACCGTGCCCAACACTAGAAGCTTTCCGTCGCGCGCAACTGGCGGATCTGTCGTGATGGCTTCAAGTTGCACTTCAAATCTTGCCGCTGCCGCGTTCTGACAAAACATGGTCATTTCGGCTTTAGGAACTACAGTTCCAAGGCGGGGTTCTTCGGCCGCGTTCCCGCTCCGGGCAAAAAGACAACCAACGATCGCAAACGTTAGCAGCACACACTTCGACTGATATGTCATCATCGCAGATCGCTTTCGTTTTAAGACATGTCGCAAGCTTGCGCCTTATGAGATGGCGCACAGGGTTGGTAGCGGCTTCCTGCTAGTAACATGGGGGATAAGGATAGTAGCCGCAGTAGGGCGGATACGCATATGGGGCAGCGGCGGTCCCAACAGCGGCGCCAACAGCTGCCCCGGCGACTGCGGCACCGGCGACCGCGCCAGCACCGTACCAGGCTCCATGATAGATAGGAGCATGCCAATAGGCGCCGCCGTGATATCCGCCGACATGGGCGAACGTGGCGTTGCCCACATGCGCGACACCCCCATGGAACCCACCACCGCCAAAGCCACCGCCGAAGTGGTCGATGAAGAGTGCCGCTGGTCCTGCAGCGCCCGTCAGATCTCCCTCAAGAACTGTGACGTCGAACGTCAGCGTGGTGCCTTCGAGCTTGGGAGCCTTCAACGTTATGACTGCGTCGCTGACATCGGACCCCACGCCGCCGAGTACCGAGATGGTCGCGTTCGGTGGGTCGATGGCGAAGTTATCCTTGCCTTCATCCCACTGCATGATGAACTGCTCTGTCGTGATATGCCCCGCGACCCGCACCGGCCGATCGGCAAAGACGATCGAGTTCCTCGATACGCCCGTGAGGCTAAGCGTACCGCCTTCAAGTGTGGCGCCCTGCGAATTGATGACGGCCAGAGACGGGACCGGACCTGTCGCCTTGACCTGGCCGATGGCTTTTTCCAGCGGCACGTGCTGCTTTCTGGCGGATTCCTGCGCCAAAGCACCGGCGGTCGATAACGCCACGCCGCCCGCAAAGATTGCCGTAGTGATGATGCGGTTGCCGTTCATAGAATTGTCCTCCGTTACACTGACGGATCCAAGCGTTCACTCGCCGCGCTAATTTCCCGGGATCGGACTGGGCAATTGCAAATGCGGGAGCAAGAATTGCGAATGCACCAATCGTTCTGCCCACTCCGCACAGGGATTTCAGTGGCTCAAACATTCAGTCCTCCAGAGTGTCTGCAAATAAGCAAAAAGCTTGATCGGCTTGGACTAACTGGAATTGGGACGCCCCTTTGACGAGGCGTCCGGCATCGGAAAGGTCAGTCGTGACCTGTCTTCATCTGGCGGACCTGTTGCCATCACTTGCTCCAGGTTGTAGCTTGCAGGGTCCTGGAGCGGCGGGAAGCTAATGTAGGTTTCGAGATGCTTTAGCCACAACTGCTGGCCGAGGGGCAGGATGTTCCAGTCATAGACGTAGGCGGTGCTCGACGGTGAAGCGATCGAGCCGCCCATGCCGAAGAGTGTTTTGATCTGCTGTCCGACCGAGGTCTCGAACGGATCGCGCTTGATGTTGACGACCTGCGTCCACGAATAGGGCATCACTCCGGCAATGAAGCCAGCCGGATCATCGGACACCATCGCGAAGTACATTTTCCAGTTCTTGTAGCGCACCGCCGACGGTTCCTTACCGGAATAATACAGGAAGGAGTTGCGCGCGGATGGCGCCTTGCCTTCAAGGAAGTCGCGCTGGTCGATGCCGTCGAGCGTGGTCTTGACGATCCCCGGATACTTGCCGGCCTCGATCTCCTTCTTCAACTCGTCGCCCTTTGGGCCGCCGGCGATGTTCACCAGCGTCGGCACCCAGTCGAGCGCCGAGAAAATGTCGTTCTTGACTGTACCGGGCTCGATATGCCCGGGCCAACGCACGACCAGCGGGGCACGCATGCCGCCTTCCCAGGTGCTAAGCTTGCCACCCTTGAAAGGTGTCACACCACCGTCGGGGAATGTGATTGTCTCGGCACCGTTGTCAGTGGTGAAGACGACGATGGTGTTGTCAAGTTCGCCCATATCCTCAAGCTTTTTCAAAACGTAGCCGATGTTGTCGTCCATCTGCTTCATGCCGGCTTCGTTCATCCCCCAGTCCTTACCGCCCGGCTCACCGATCATGTTAAGGTACTTGTCCGGCAGCACGGTGGTGATGTGCATGCGCGCCGGGTTGTACCAGACGAAGAACGGCTTCTGGGTCTTCTCGGGGTCGTTCCTGTCGAGGAAGTCGATGACCTTGGCTGATATCTCCTCGTCGATCGTCTTGGAGCGTTCGAGTGTCAGCGGCCCCTCGTCCTTGCATGTCTGGTTGGCCGGTGACCCGTCGGAGGATTTGCACGCCAGCATCGGACGCGGTGGCGTCAGACATGTCGTTGTCTTTGGATCCACCGCCGCTGGATTTTCTGTCAAGCCGGGTATCGGCGTGTTTCTGCAAGGTGGCGCAATCCCCTGCTCAGTCGGCGTCTTGTTGATGTCGGGGAAGCTCACGCCCTGCATTGCGTCGAGATGATAGAGGTAGCCCCAAAATTCCTGGAACCCGTGTGCCGTCGGCAGGGATTTGGTGGTATCTCCGAGATGGTTCTTGCCGAACTCACCCGTCGAATAGCCCAGATCATACAGGAACTTGGCAAGGTGCGGCGTGCCGGCACGCAGGTAGGAAGGGCTTCCCGGAATTTCCGGAAGGACCATGCCGACCCGCACCGGCTGCATGCCGGTGATGAAGGCGGTGCGACCAGCCGTGCAGCTCTGCTCGGCATAATAAGTCATGAATTTCGTACCTTCGTTGCCGATGCGATCGATGTTGGGTGTCTCCCCGACCATTAGGCCTTGGTGGTAGATGCTCGGTTGCATCCAGCCGATGTCATCACCCATAATGAACATGATGTTCGGCTTTTGCGCATCCTGGGCTTGTGCGGGAGCGTGCGCGCCGCAAAGAACCGTCGCGGCGGTCAAGATCCCAATGCTGCAATTTAGGATTCCACGACTCATTTCCACCTCCTCCGGTTGATGACGGATAGATGCTAGCCAGCGCTCAAATTGGATGGTCCGAGTCTGTGCGCCAACCCTCTAACCAATAGGCACGACCAAGCTGACGCAACGGTAGTCCGGGCGAGGTCTTGATGATGTCCTTTGGGGAAGTTGTTCGCTTGCAGAGGAGTGGAATGCTGCCCGATCTACTTTCCCGGTAAAGTCTTTTGGCTTTCGAGGTCCCTCAATGCTGCGCGATCCGCCTGTTTGGTCGCGCTGACGTGTGCACAACGCGGTCGGAATTCTTGTCTCTATCTCAATCGCTATCTGCCTGGATGGTGGATTTGCGATCGCTGAAATCGCCGGCCGGTCTCCGCGCGTGCTCATTCTCTATCCCTATGATGAGCGGCTACCGGCAACTTCGATCGCTGAACGCCGGGAAACGGCTACTTGAGGCGACAGCAGGCAAGATCGATCTGTTCTCGGAATTTTCTGGACCTCTCCAGGTTTCCAGAGGATGCCCACATCGAGCGCATGGCCCGATACTTGGCCGAGAAATCGGCCACGGCGGGGTCGGCGGGAACGCGGCCACCTTCGAGTCCATGGGCGACGCCGTCGCCGGCCTTGCATTGGACGCTCTCGCGGGAAAGCCGATCGTAGACGTCGAAATGCCACACACGTTTTTTGCCGACGCCCGGCAACTGAAGCGCTGGGGCTTATCGGAAGATGCACTTCCTCCCGAGACCGCGTTGAGCATCCAGCAGCCGAACATCTGGGAAGAATATTGGCCCCAGATATCGGCCGTCTTCGCAGTCCTCGCATTGCAAGCCATTGTCATCACCGGGCTACTCGTTGAGCGGCGCTGCCGCTTCGCTGCGGAGAGCGAATCCAGGTTCGCGCCTGCTTGAACTCGTGCACCTCAACCAATCAGCGACTGCGGGGGCGCTTTCGGCGTCGATCGCTCATGAACTGAACCAGCCGATAGGCGCGATCCGCAACAATGCTGAAGCGCCCAAGCTATCCTCAAAGGAAAAGCGCCCGACTTGAACCTCGTCCGGGAGATTCTCGCCGACATTAGCTATGACGACCAGCGGGCTGGGGACATTATTTTCCGCCTTCGTGGAATGCTCAAGAAAAGGAGCGACATTGAATTGCCGGAATTCGACCTCGTTGATGTGGTCGATAGTGCAATCAACATCCTGATGCTGACGCCCACAAAAAAGCCAATGAAATCAATTAATTGAACACGTCCCTCCGGGCCCACCATTTTTTAAGATCGAGGGTCGCCACTGTGCTCAATGTACGAAAGACACAGTTGGTATTCGGATTTGAAACAGCGACATAGTTCAGTCGTCCGAAGCAAGTGAGCGACCAAGACTCCCGGAGTTCAGATGACCAGTACCGGCGTATCCAAAGGCGTGCCTTCGTGGAGGTCAATGATGTCTTCATTTGTCAAACGGATGCATGAGCGCCAAGCCGCCCAGCATCATCCCGCGGCGAGAACAACATTGTCGCTCATTTCCGTCCCTTGGGAGCCTTCGAATGTGTATCGTGTATTCTTATTCGGCACCAAAAGCCAAAGCGCAGCATTTCTCACGATCGGATGTGGATGGTCCACAGCAAAAATGACGGATTGTTAGGGGTCGCCAATGGGCGCGAAGCATCTGGCTTCATCTAGGCGTGTTCTCGAACCTATCGACCGCATTTCCGAAGTGCTTTTCGGACTGATCATGGCGCTTACCTTTACGGGCTCTTTGAGCGTTGCAGGGTCGGGCCGACCCGAGGTGGGCACAATGCTGGTCGGCGCAATCGGCTGCAATTTGGCCTGGGCGCTCATCGATGCAATCATGTATCTCATGGGTTGTCTTGCAGAGCGAGCAGCAGACAGGCAGACCATGTCCCAAGTTCTTCGGGCTGCTACACCAGAGCAAGCAAGGGCCGCAATTGCTTCCAGGCTGCCCCCGCTGGTGGCGTCGGCATTGACCGCTGCCGATCTCGACAAGCTGCTTTCCACGCTGTCTCGATCTAGCGGTAGCAGCACGCCAGCAAAGCTCGAGAAGGAAGACTGGCTCGGCGCGGCGGCAGTATCTGTGCTGGTGTTCGGCTCGACGATCCCGATTGTTGTTCCATTCCTGCTGATTCAGGACGTCCAGACTGCACTCCGCGTCTCGAACTCGATCGCCGTTTTGATGATGATGATCGCCGGCTATGCGTTCGGACATCTGGTGGGGTACCGGCCGTGGTTGACCGCCGGTTCCATGGTCTTGCTCGGTTGTTTTCTAGTTGCGCTGACCATCGCGCTAGGGGGGTGAAACAGCGAAAGCTTTCGCGGCGGTGACTTGCAACCCGCCGCACTGGATAGCCGCTTACAGCCGGGGCCGCCAACGCCTCTGCGCGCTTCTTGGCCTCGCACTGGTCTTCCGGCCACGCACTGTCGTTCCGTAAATAACTGTAAGTAACCTGATGCGACTTGGATGTTTGCGTGCGAAGGCCACAAGATCAGACTGTGGCGCTCTTGCCCATCAAAGCCCCACCGCTCTGGCAAGAGTAAGAACGCAGGGAGACCTAGACGAGACTTGCGCGGGAAGGGGTTGTGGCAACCAGCCGTCGGGCTGACAATTGCCTTCGCCTTCGCGTTTGTCATGCGCGCAATATTCCCGCTGTTCGGTACCAAGACGGCAGCCGAGGGGGGGTGGTCGCGCCCAGTGTCGCAGCTGATCTGGCGGGGCCCATGCTCGGTGAGGCGAGGAGTTGTCGGTATGCAAAATGTTCTGTTCAACATAAGCCGAGCCGCCGCAGTTCTCGCCCTCCTTATGTTGTCAGGTCTTCCGGTACATGCGCAGACACCCACTCCCCGGCCGGCGCCCGACAGCGGATCGGCCGCGGTCGAGAGTGAGGAACCCGCGCCACTGACGGTCGACGAACTGAAGATCCTGGCCGCGCCGATCGCGCTCTATCCTGACGATCTTGTCGCGCTCACCATCGCGGCCTCGCTCTATCCGCTGCAAATCGTGCAGGCGGCGCGTTTCCTTGAGGAGAAGGAAAAGTCGCCCGACCTCGAGCCAAGCGACAAATGGGACGGCAGCGTGATTTCGCTGCTCAACTATCCGAAGATCGTAAAGACGATGAACGACGATCTCGAATGGACCGAGCAGTTGGGGGACGCGGCCACCAACCAGCAGAAAGATCTGCTGGTTGCCATCCAGCAATTGCGCGACGAAGCGGTCGCCAAGGATTATCTGAAGACGACTGATCAGGTGCAGGTCGTCAACGAAGGCGATAACGTCGTGATTAAGTCTGCCGATCCGCAGACCGTCTATATCCCGACCTATCCTCCCGAAATGCTCTATGAGCCTGACTACGTCGTAGCGGGCAACCCGATCGTCTACGATCCATACCCATCCTATTATTATCCGACCGCGCCTTACTGGGCCGCGCTCGCTACCGGTGCGATCTGGGCTGCCGCGGTCGACTGGGACGACTGGGGAACCTGGGGTGGCGATCTCGATCTCGACGTCGACATCGGCGACAACATCGATATCGACTTCGACAAGATCGACATCGACAAGATCGACGTCGACAGGCTGAAGGGCCTCGACCTCAAGAACATCGACCGCTCCAAGCTCAATCTCAAGAACGCGAACATCGATCGTGAGAAGCTGAAGCAGAACCTGAAGAGCAAGGACTTCAACAACATTGCCAGCAAGGCCAAGGAGCGCCGGGAGACGGGCAAGGGAAGGCAGGCACGCGCGCACGATCTGAAGGGCAAGGATGTGCGCAAGAACGTCGCCGAAGGATTGAAGGATCGGCCTCAGGCCAAACTGCCGAAGCCGGGAACAGTGCGACCAGATGCAAAACGTGTGTCGGACCAGCAAAGGAAGGCGAAGTCGGCCATAAACACCTCCGCAGCCAAAAAGGTGGCGCAGAAGAAGACAACTCGACAAAAGCCCGCGGCGCGGGTGGACAACCGGCCGCGCAAGCCCTCGGCGATGGGAAATCCCAGGCCCGGCAGGGTCGCCACCAACCATTCCAACCGCGGCGCCTACAGCCGAGGCGGTGGACAACGCCATATGAGCCGGGGTGGCGGCGGACGCCAGATGCACCGGGGTGGAGGCGGACGAGGTGGAGGCGGAAGGCGTCGGTAACGTGTCGAGGCATTGCCGCTTGCTGTTGCACCTTACAGGAACACGACCATGAACCGGTACCTCATCACTGCAACTCTCGCCCTCTCGCTCAGTGTTCTCACGCTTTCGGCAGGCAGCAGCCAGGAAGCAGAACCGAACACGGTGAAGGATTTCGAGTCCTTCATCGGCGAGGCACCACCGTCCTTCGCCACGCTCGACGAACTCGTCGAAGCGTTCCGCAGTGGGCTCGCGGCGAATGACAAGGAGGCGGTCGCATTGCTCCTGGGGCTTGAGCCTACCGAGGTGGCCAAGTCCAAGGAGATCGACGAAAGCTTCGGTGAGATCAAGCAGGCTGCGGCACAGTCGATTGGAGTCAAGGAGACTGATCCCGACCTCAAGACACTCGTTCTCGGCGACAAGGTGTGGCCGTTTCCGTTCCCGGTTGTGCAGACAGAGGGCAAATGGGCGTTCGATACTATCGCTGGGCTGGAAGAAGTCATCAACCGCAGGATCGGCGAGAACGAACTGACCACCGTCGCCAATATGCGCGCCTATATCGATGCCCAGGAGGATTACAAGGAAACCGACTGGGACGAGGACGGCGTTAGCGAATACGCGCAGAAGCTGATCAGCACGCCCGAAACCTATGACGGCCTATACTGGGAACCCGGCGACGGTGTGCCGGAAAGTCCCTTTGGTTCGCTGATCAGCCAGGCCGAGTTGGCGACCGCCGCCGAGGATGGGTACTTCGGCTACCGCTACCGCATATTGAACGGCCAGGGGGCAAATGTCGCAGGCGGCCAGTACGACTATGTCGTCAACGGCAACATGATTGGCGGCTTTGCGCTCCTCGCCGCGCCAGCCGAATACGACCGCACAGGCATCATGACCTTCGTGGTGAACCAGTACGGAACCGTCTACGAAAAGGACCTGGGATCTGATACGGCGGCGCTTGTCGAAAAGATCACGAGGTTTGATCCCGATGATGGCTGGGCCGTCGTCAACGATCCGGGGGAATGAGCGGACGATGCGCATCCCGGATGTGCCTTCGGACTAGACGCATGTTGCCTACCCCGCACTCAGAAGGCGGCTCCCAATGAGAACTACAACCCTGCTTCCCGTCATCACCTACCCTGACCCCAGTCCTGAGGCGGCTATTCCTGGAGCGCTCGCCATGGCGGCGGCCCTTGGCGCGCAGCTGCATGCCCTGGCTATCAACGTAGAGGTCCGATCCATCTCGAATGCGCTGTCGCGGAAGCTGGTCGACGTTTCCAAAATGACCCGGGAAGCCGAAGCCCAGTGCCGGGATCGGGGAGAAGCGTTTCTGGCAAAGCTGGTGGAGGAAGCGAAACAGGCAGGCGTTGACACAATCACAGGCGCGGTCGCCTCGAACGCTACCTTGCTCAATGACACCGCTGCAATCGAAGCGCGCTATCATGATTTCGTGCTTTGCGCCTGGGCCAACAATCCCTCGACCAGGTTGACGGCAGAAGCCATCATATTCGGGTCGGGAAGGCCAACGATCCTGTTGCCGGAGGTCGATCCGCGGAGGGAGCTGAGAAATGTTGCCATTGCCTGGGACGGCAGTCGCGTTGCGGCGCGCGCAGTGGCGGATGCACATGAAGTGTTGCGGCGCGCCTCCAGGATTACTGTGCTTACTGTGACGGACGAGAAGCCCCTATCAGAGACGAATGCCGCTGAACGCCTGGCTCAAGGGCTTAACGCACGCGGGCTTTCGGCCGAGGCTATGTCCTTCGGAACCGAAGATGGCCCGATCGACGTGGCACTTCAGGATCGCGCGCTAGAAATCGGCGCCGACCTGATGGTCATGGGGGCGTTCGGTCATACCAGACTTAGGGATTTTGTTCTCGGTGGGGTCACCAATGGCATCCTCAGGGACGTTCGTCTGCCAATTCTGCTTTCGCATTGATCGAGACGATGACGGCCGGCGAAACGCCCTCTGGTTCGAAGTTGCCAATCGTGCGAAGATTTAAAGCCGGTTTCGCCATAACGGTTAATAGATGAAACTGAGTTGATAGAACGGGGCACACGCGGCTTTCGACCTAGTCGCACCGGGTGGTCAAGGGATGGTAATCATGAGCCATATTTTGCCTGTTGATGGTATTTTCCTGAAGCCGCTCCATCTATTCAGAAGGATACTTTTTGTTGCCATCGCCCAATCTTCCCTTGCTGGGATGTGCAGCCCGAGTGCACACGCCCAAGAGGCATCGTTCGAGGACTTTCCCGTTTTGGTGCGTTGTGAACTAGGCGGGGTTGTTCGTGCTTATTATTTATCCAAAATTGACCCAGACGGGGCAGCGGTCTATATGTCGCCCGATAACCAGGCCGGCACGATCACCATAACAGGTAAGGCCACGCCAGTAGGCGGTGAATGGTCGGGAAGTTGCTCCGGAAAAACACTCGAGCAACTAAGAACTGCGGGCCAAGCATATGACTTGCAGCGTTGATCCTTGATCCTTGAGATGCCTTTGTTGCTGCCCATCATGTCGGGATAGACGCAGCGCGTCCGTCCGGATGGTCGTCTAGCCAAGCCTTGAGCAGCGTGTAGGCGACCGCAAGCACGGTAGGACCTATAAAGATTCCCAGCATGCCAAACCCCACAAGGCCGCCAATAACACCGGCCAGAATAAGCAACATGGGAAGATCCGCGCCCCTGCGGATCAAGACAGGGCGGATGAACTGATCCATCGTCGCTGCGACAACCGCAAAGATCAACAACACTGTAGCCCACAGTGAATCGCCTGACGAATACAGCCAGATTATTGCCGGCGCCATTACCAGGATGGGACCGAGTTGGATCAGGCACAATATAAAGATCAATGCCATGAGCACACCAGCATAGGGTACGCCCGCAACGGCCAACCCGATGCCGGCCACAGCGCTCTGCGCAACGGCGGTCACCACCACGCCCAAGGCCACGGCGCGGATCGCCTGGCCGGCCAACACCACGGCAGTCTCTCCACGAATACCGCCTAGCCGGCGTCCGAACAGGATTGCGGTGGCAGCGGCGCGTTCACCTCCCGAATACATGACCGCGGCGATTCCCGTTGTCAGCAGGAAGTGGATGAAAACGCCACCAAGGCTTCCCGTCGCCGATGCAAACCAGTAGGTCAGCTTTCCCGCATAGGGAGTGATCAATTCCTCCATGCCGGCCGAGTTGAGCTTTCCCCAAGCTTCAGCGGCGCGTGCTCCGACGAGTGGTACTTCCGCAAGCCAGGCAGGTGGCGTTGGCAGCCGTAGCGAAAGGATCGACCGAACGAGGTCGCCAACCTTGTCGATATTTGTGATGACCGTGCTGAGCGCCAGCCAAATGGGTACGATCACAAGCAACAGCAGGGTCGACGTCATGATCAGGACCGCAAGAACGCGGCGATTTCCGGTATGGCCTTGCAACCAAAGCATAAGTGGCCAGGTTGCGAGCACCAATGTGGCAGCCCAGACGATCGCCGGCAGAAACGGTTTCAAAACCCAAAGGCTGGCAATGATTAGACTGCCGATGAACAGCACCCCAAGCGTCACGCGCGTGAGATCCTGGCGCGGATTGACGAGGTGAGGCGCACCAACTGGGTCCATTACCAACCCCTCCAAACAAACCCTGACGCTCAACCGGCTTTCTAGATTGGAGGTGGAAGCAGGTAGATCGTCATGGCAAAAATCACATAGACCATTATCAGCAGCACCCCGACGAACCATGCAGACCGTCCGCCACTGGTCAACAGCGATGCGGTTATCGTTGCAATGAGCACCATGGCGACGGCCCCCGGCCAAAACAGCAGGTCCATAGGCGCCGGGCCAATGACATAGCTGAGGAAGACCATCATTGGCGCCACGAAGAGCGCGATCTGCGCCGCGGCCCCGAGCGCAATGCCAACACTCAGGTCCAGCCGGTTCTTGCGCGCGCCGGAGAATGCCGATGCCATCTCGGCCGAGCCGCCCACTAATGCAACGACGACAAAACCTACAAATGCCGGGGTCATGCCCAGCGTGACGGCCGCCCGCTGCACGGACTCAACGAACACTTCACTTACCAAGGCTACGAGGACCGTGACGCCAGCCAGCGTCGCGAGCGCAAGTCCCATGGGCCAAGTTTCTTCGCCTGCCTCCGCATGTGCGGCGCCAGCAAAAAGTTCCCGGTGGGACTTGAGTGAAAAAAACAGGCCCATCGCATAAGTGCCGACCAGGATTACCGACAGACCAACGCTCAGTTGCTGCGTGAAGGTCGAGGTATCCAGGGCATCGACGTGGGATACCATCGATGGTGTGACCATTGCGATGGTGGCGAGAAGCAGCAGGCTCGTTTGCAGCCGGGCGCTCTCCCGGTTGTAGACCTGGACATGGTATTTGAGGCCGCCAAGCAGAAACGAAACACCCAGCATGAACAAAGTGTTGGCGACAATAGCTCCAGCGATGGAAGCCTTTACCAAGGTGTACTGACCGGCATGCAGTGCAGTTAATGCAATGACCAGCTCTGTCAGATTTCCCAGCGTGGCGTTGAGCAGACCACCAACTGAATCCCCGGTCTTGGATGCCACCGCTTCGGTTGCGGCGCTCAGCAATGTGGCCAGCGGCAAGATCGCCAACACTGAAAGCACGAAGAGCAGTGTATGTGCTTCCGGGTCAAAAAATCTGACAATGAACACCACCGGAACAAACAGCAGCAGCCAGAGAACGGCATTGGAGCGGATCTCATTCAGCAAGGGGCCCATTTTGTCTGCCTTCGTCTAGGGGATCGCGGTTTGTGGCCTTCAGCGCCTGCACTGCGACCGCAGCAACAAGCCCCGTCACCACGATACCCGCGAAGCCGATGGCTACCGCCAGCAACCGGCTAAAAAGATGTTGCGGAGCATAATCGCCGTAACCGATCGTAAGCCCCGTCACGAAAGTGAAATAAAGAGCTTCATCGACCCGCCAGTTCTCTATGCGGCCGATGATAAGGCCTGCTGCCATCATGGCGAGGAATATGCCGGAAAAGATCGGCCACAGGACACGCAGTTGCTGTAGGAGCACACGAAAGAACGTGCGCCTCATCCGTCGTGATCGGTGCTTGGGAGATATTTCTCCAGCCAATGAATTTCCCCTTCACCGTTGCGTTGCAATTCGTTACGTCGAAGTCGTTTACCCGCGCCGGGCTAGCGGAACGTGAGACGAGCGGAAATTCAACGTGGCGAATACGAGCATGCAGCACCGGCTCGGTGTCATCGCTTCAGTGGCCGCCGGTAAAGATAAGCGTTTGCACGGGAAGAAGGAGCGCCTGGAACCTCAGTATAATTGCATGCACCAGGCCGACGGTATCTATGATGTGCAGGAACACCCATTGTACTGTTCCCAAGTTCCCCTCGGCAAAGCGGTCGTGATTGTTGGTGTAAGCATTGGCGATGCAACTGCTGCCCGGCGGAACGCCGTCGAAGCCACCTTCAAAAAGTGGTTCCAGAAACACGGTTATCGTCCCAGGCCTGACGATCTGCTGGGCATCGATAAGCTGGTCCGACGCCCGCACCTGACCTGCTGCGATCAGATCCTGGACCTCGGTTACGACCATTGGAATGATGGCCATCGGCTTTGAAATGCATGTCGCTTCGGCGACCATGCCGACTTTCATGACCTGGGCTTCGAGCTGGCCAAAGCCTGCGATCAGCGCCTTCCTGCCGGCGTCGGTTGGGATGAGGACGCCGGCAGGCCGCATCAGGGGATTGACGATATCACCCTTGCGAAGCGTGAATTGTTCGAGCGTGCCTGCGACGCCTGCATATACGACAGTCTTGTCCACTTCGACCTGGGCCTGCGCCAGCGAGGCTTCCGCGCTTTTTTTCTGCGCCGGCAGAACGGAAGTAATCTGGGTCTCGACGGCCTGTTTGCTAGCCATGACAGCCGAAACGGAGGCTTTGCGCCCGTCAACCAGGTTGGCGAGTCTTTCGATTTCCCGTTCGGCAACGGTAGAAGCACTACGCCTTTGCAACTCGGACTTGGTTTCAAATTCATCGAGTGCTTGCTGATAGGCGCTCTGGGCTTCCTGGATCCGCGCATCGGCCCCGGCCAACTCGGTCTTGGCCAGTTCGAACTGAGCGTCTATCTCTGATATACGCTGGCGCGCCGTCTCCAGGGCCGCCTCCTGCTCCGAGCTGTCGAGCCTGAAGATGCGATCGCCTGCTTCGACCCGGTCTCTCAGTTTTACATAAACCTCCTCAACGCGGCCGGAACCCTCGGGGAGAATGGGGATCGTGCGATACAATGAGACCGCGCTGCTCGTCGATGGATGGTAGTAAAGAATAAGTGTCAGTAGAACTATAGTCAGACCAATACATGCTGTAATTCCGTATCGTAGCTCGTACCACACGGAAAAGAGGGTGATCTCATGACCAATCCTCTTTCCCTGCACGAACCTCCGGATCAGAAAATCCGGAAGAACGGTCAACACCGAGCAAAGTAGAACCTCAATCATTGCTTGCGCACTCCCGCCGCGGCGACCTGAAATTGATCGTCGGAGGCTGCAGCTACGCGAGTCGACGGCATTTCGTCGCGAAGGTCACTTCCGTTTATTTCCTTGCCGATATGAGGGGCTGCTTTTGGCTCAAGGTTGGCTTCGTGTTGCCTATCGGCCGCGGAGCGAGACCACCTCATTGCCATTTTGGTGAGCGAGTTGGCCATGCTGGCCAACGGCGTCCAGAAGTCAGGTACAGGAACGAGAGCGCAAGCAGCAACGCGGCAATCCAGAACGCTTGTATGTGGGTGAACAGAGCGAGCAGCGAGAGGACCGCCACCAACTGGAATTGGCGCTGACCTGCGCCGTGGGACATGCGTTCCGGCAAGGCGTGGAGCCAGAAGTATAAGCTTCCGAGCCCCATGACAGCTAGAACAAGGAAGATCACCACCCCAGTGAACAACACATCGGTTTCGCCGGGGCCTGTTATGAACGATGGCAGATAATGCGGGGCCGCAGGGTGCATTGCCTCGGACATTCCTGCACTCCCTCATTACTCGCGATTGTACCCGCACATTATACACGCCAAGTCTTCGAGCGTTTTGGGGAGGATACTCCGACGATAAGCAAATGCAATCGAAACGGCCGACTGATGCCTCAGTTAACCGTATATAACACTGTGTCACTGGCTTTTCTTGTCTCGTCTCTGACATTTTCTCTTGCAACCAATGTTTGCTATCGCGCCGCCTTCGATCTTCGAGCGTTAGCGGTTTGTGAGGGGAACGGACATCAGGGAGAATGGTCGAACAGCCTCTTGCCGCATGGGCGTTCACCGGCAGCTGTCCCGTTGTGGCTCACGGCGGGCTTGGTCCAATCGGCTCCGCTGGTGCTGCTGTCCAATTCCGATCAATAGAACGACCGACAACATCGCCGGTCGTCGCCACATGAGCGGGTAACAGCATGGTTGACTGGTTCGCAAACACCCTCCGCAGCTATCCCGAGATCGCAATCTTCCTATCTTTGGCCTTGGGCTACTATTTCGGCTCATTCACCTACAAGGGCCTCGGTCTTGGCGCGGTGACGGCAACCCTTATCGCGGCTGTCATCATCGGTCAGCTCGGCATCACGATTTCACCGCCACTCAAGGCTACCGTCTTCCTGATGTTCCTGTTCGCGGTTGGCTACGGAGTGGGGCCGCAATTCGTCCGGGGCATTGCCAAGGATGGCGTACCGCAGGCTCTGTTTGCAGCAGTCGTTTGCGTTTTCTGTTTGGTCGTACCCTTCCTTGCTGCGAAGATTGCCGGCTATGATGTTGGGTCTGCGGCGGGACTTTATGCCGGCTCGCAGACGATTTCGGCATCCATGGGCCTGGCCACCGACGCGATCAACCGCATTGGATTGCCTCCGGACGAAACCAAGCGGCTGCTCGATGCAATGCCCGTTGCCTACGCTGTCACCTACATTTTCGGAACAGTGGGTTCGGCTATCGTGCTGGCGCTGCTTGGGCCGGCGCTGCTCGGCATCGACCTTGAGGCGGAATGCAAACGCTACGAAGAAGAGCATGGTGGCAAGAAGGAGGCAGGTGGTGCGGGTACTGCGTGGCACCACTACGAACTGCGGGCCTACCGCGTCCGCGAGGGAGGAATGGCTGTTGGGTTGACCGCGCGAGAGGCTGAGTTGCGGATCGTCGGAGAGAGGGTGTTTGTCGAACGCATCCAACGGGATGGAAGGATCATGGATGCAACGGCGGATACCGTCATCGAGGCGGGCGACATTCTAGCCGTTGCCGGCCGCCGCGAAGTGCTTGTGGCACTGGCTGGCAAGGGGGCCGAGGAGATTGATGACAAGGCTCTGCTGGCGGTGCCGGTCGAAGGCGTAGACGTACTGGTCACCAACAAGCAGCTGGATGGCAAGACGCTGGCCGAGCTCGCGCAGGAGCCGGTGGCGCGCGGTGTCTTCCTTCGCAGGATAGTGCGTGGGGCCACGGCGACGGAGATCCCGATCCTGCCGAACACCAAAGTGCATCGCGGCGACATCCTGACTATCGTGGGTCGCACCCAGGATACGACCGCCGCGGCAAAACATATCGGCGTAGTCGACCGCCCGAGCGATATCGCCGACGTCGCCTTCATCGGCGCAGCCATTGCAATCGGCGCACTGGTCGGGTGCCTTCGTCTACAAGGTCGGCGACATTCCACTGACGTTGTCCACGTCGGGAGGCGCACTCATTTCCGGACTCGTATTCGGCTGGCTGCGGTCGGTGCATCCGACCTTTGGACGGATCCCGTCGTCGACTGTGTGGTTCATGAACTCGGTCGGCCTGAACATATTCATCGCCGTGGTCGGCATATCGTCAGGCCCGGGTTTTGTCGCCGGCCTGCAGCAACTGGGGTTCAGCCTGTTCCTGTGGGGCATCGTTGCCACAACCGTACCTTTGGTTCTGGCGATGTATGTCGGCAAGTATGTGTTCCGGTTCCACCCGGCCATTCTGCTGGGGTGTTGCTCTGGCGCTCGAACCACGACTGCTTCGCTTGGCATGATCAATGACCGTGCCAAGAGCCAGATCCCAGGGCTTGGCTACACTGTCACTTACGCAGTGGGAAACACCTTGCTGACGGTCTGGGGCATGGTCCTCGTGTTGCTGATGACTTGACCCATCAGACCTCTTCTCGATGGAGGGAGAACACTTGTCGCGCGAAGCCAAACATATCGATCAGTTCCTGCTCATCCATTCCGCGCGCGACGACAACTGGCGCGAGATCACGACGTTAGCGGATGCCTGGGCAGCCACCGATGTCCCTGACCTGCCCAATTTCTCTTGTTTTCACGAGGTGTTTTGCGGCGACGCCGGCCGAACCACTCCCGAAGGCGACATGCGCACCGCGTTCTTTGGCGCTTATGACCCATCGGTTTGCGAATATGTCCCCTCTTTGGCAAGGAGTGCGACCGTCGGCTGGGCGAAGGACCGGAGATGGTCTGGGCGAATTTCGTCATCCCCTATCCCCCTGGGTTCCCGATAATGGTGCCGGGGCAGGTGCTGACGCAGGAGACGGCCGACTTCATGCGCAAACTTGATGTGAAGGAAATACACGAATACGAGAAGGCGCGGGGCCTCAAGCTGCTGAAGCCCGACGCTGTCGCGGCGAGGGCCGAGCGTTGAGGCAAGTTAAGTCCGATGTTCGTCGCCACCGCTGGGGTTTGCAGGTCGCCCAGGTGAAAGGCGAAAAGCATGAGACGCCATAGCCACCGGCTGGTAGCTATTGCGCTGCCGCTTGCCTTGTCAGTACTCGAAGCGCCGGCAACGGCACAGGAGACTGCGAGCCCGAATGTAGCGGCGGAAGCGGCCAGCGCACCCCGCAAGACGTTTATCCCCAAACTGCGTGTTGGCGACGACGATGCCTACCTCGAGCTCTACGGACAGATCAACAAAGGCGTGCTCGTCTTCGACGACGGCGGTTCGACACTCGGATACATTCCCGTCGATAACGGGAATTCGTCGTCGCGCATCGGCCTCAGGCTCTACGGAACCGTTAACGAGGATCTGTCGCTCGGTGGAAATCTCGAATGGGAGTGGACACCTTACTCGACAAACAACGTCAATCAACTCAATCGGGACGACTTCGACTGGGAAGCCGATCTGCTTCGCAAGGCGGAAGCGTATCTGGAGTTCGGAGACATTCGGGAAGCTATGGCTCGGCCAGGGGAGCATGGCTTCGGACTCTTCAGCAGAGGTCGACCTGTCGGGGACATCCGTCGTCGGTTATTCACTGGTTGCAGACATGGCCGGGGGACCGTTCTTTCGCCTGGCGGACGGCGATCTCTCGTCCGTCCACGTGGAGGACGCATTCGGCAATTTCGATGGGCTTGGCCGCAAGCTGCGCGTTCGCTACGACACACCAAAGTTCTCCGGCTTCAGCTTCGCCACATCGGTAGGAACTCAGGTGGTTCCAACAACGACGGACGTCACTGTTTGGGACATCGCTGCCCGGTACGACAACACGATCGGCGATTTCAAGGTGTCGGGCGCGGTGGCCTTTTCCCAGCCCAACGATGGGGTTTCGCTCTACGACGGATCGGTTTCGTTCCTGCATGACCCGACGGGCCTGAGTCTTACCCTTGCAGCAGCCTACTCCGACGAGGATATCGCCGACGGACGCTATGGCTATGTCAAGCTAGGCTACCAGACCGACTTCTTTGATGTTGGCAAAACCGCCATTTCCGTCGACGCCTATTTTGGCGAGGACATCGCGGCGGTGGGGAGCGACAGTACCTCGTTCGGTGCTCAACTTGTTCAGAATCTGGACTACCTGCAGACCGAGCTCTTCCTGGGCGCTCGATCCTATTCATACGACGAAGACACCCCGGACTTTGACGACAGTTTTGCCATTCTTGCAGGGGCCAGGGTGAAGTTCTGACACTCTGAGCGTCGATCGTCGGCATATCGCGAGGTTCCCATTTCCGGGACGCAGCCGACAACTCGATTTCGAAGGAGGAATGTCATGGCGATCGTCGACTACCGCGAATACGAGAAAATGAGCCCGTTCGAGATCAAGGATGGGCTGATCAAGCTAGCCAAACAGAGCGCGCAGAAATCAGCACATGCTCTCCTCAACGCTGGACGCGGCAACCCCAATTGGATTGCCACCGCTCCACGGGAAGCCTTTTTCCTATTCGGCCAGTTTGCCCTGAGCGAGAGCCGTCGAACCATGGACGATCCAAAAGCGGGACTTGCCGGCATGCCGCAGATGAAGGGTATCGCCGGTCGCCTGGAGGCCTGGCTGGCAAAGCACGCCGACGCACCAGGCGTCGACTTCATTTCGAGGATGGTTGAGCATGGCGTCAAGGCGATGCGATTTGATGCCGACGCATTCGTGCACGAACTCACCGATTCCATTATCGGTGACAATTATCCGGTTCCTGACCGCATGCTGGTTCATGCGGAGAAGGTCGCCCACGAATACCTTCTGTGGGCCATGGGTGGCGACGCACAAGCGGGAAAATTCGACCTCTACGCCGTAGAGGGTGGCACCGCCGCCATGTGTTACATTTTCAAGTCGCTGATCGCGAACCGCATCCTCAAGAAGGGCGACACGATCGCGATGGGCACACCGATCTTCACGCCATATATCGAGATTGCTGAACTCGAAGACTATGCCTTCAAAGCGGTTCACGTCAGGGCCCCCCAGGAGAACCGTTTCCAGTACACCGACGAGGAATTGAAGAAGCTTGAGGATCCCAAGGTCAAGGCATTCTTCGTCGTGAACCCCGGTAATCCGACGTCGATGGCCATCGATACCGCGACAATGAAGAAGATCGTCGACCTGGTGAAGACAAAGCGACCGGACCTTATTCTGCTTACCGACGATGTCTATGGGACATTCGTGCCGAATTTCCGCTCGCTGATGGTGGAGTTGCCGTACAACACGATCGGCGTCTATTCCTACTCGAAGTATTTTGGTTGCACCGGATGGCGGCTCGGCGTCATTGCCATCAACGAGAAGAACATCCTTGACGACATGATCGCCAAGCTACCCGCCAAAGAGTTGGAGGCGCTCGACAAGCGCTATATCGCGATCACGCTCGAACCGCGGAAGCTCAAGATGATCGACCGGATCGTTGCCGACAGCCGTGACGTCGCGCTCAATCACACTGCCGGGCTCTCTCTGCCGCAGCAGGTGATGATGACCATGTTCTCCTTGAGCGAATTGATGGACACGCAAAAGGTCTACCAGAAAGCCTGCATGGATATCTGCAAGCGACGGGTGGACAGCCTGCTCGAAGGCCTGCCTCTGGATGTCCAGCCGAACGCGAATTTCGCCGGCTACTATGGAACACTCGATTTCGAGTTCTGGCTGCGCAAATACCAGGGAGAGGAAATGGTCACGTGGCTGAAGAAGAATGTCCACCCGCTCGATTTGGTCTATCGCCTGGCCGAGGACCACTCGATCGTGTTGCTCAATGGCGGTGGATTTGATGCCCCCAACTGGAGCGTGCGGGTCTCCTTCGCCAATCTACCGGACGACGTTTATGACGACATCGGGCGGGCGGTTCGTGCAGTCGGACGCGGTTACGTCGATACTTTCAACGCATTGAAACATGAGAAGTGAAGATGATTTCGCCATAGCCCCACCAACTCGCCAATCCGCACATGGGCGCGAGACCTCGCTCGGGGCGCTGATGCATGGTTCAGATTGAGCTCTCGGAACTAGAGACGTTGATAGTGGGCTTGATTGCTCTACTCGCTGGAACGTGTCTGTCATCGGCGACTTATGCTGATACGGGAGCGCCGGGAAGCGCTTCGACCTCGCGGCCATGCAGTCCTGCCTTGCGCAGACCTTTGATGACCAGCGTGATCAGATCGTTGTGCAGATTGCGACTTTCGAGGTCACGAACAACGCGATCACCATACGCCGGATCAATTTCGAGGATGCGTCGCACCGCTTCGGCGGCTACCTGTTTGCGACCAAGCTCGGCTGACGCGATAGCAATTGCAACGTGACCATAAAGGACGCTGGGCGCAAGCGCCGCAAATCCCATCACCTGGTGCGACACTACTACCGCCTGGACTGTCCCCTGCACTTTATCACTCGCTGATATAGGAACAAACCGTAAATTACCTTCTCCCGAAATACTTTGTGCCATAAGGTTAAGGGCTGCAATCTGGAAAAATTCGAACCTGTGTCGACACGGCTTGACCTGGATAAAGTGATAGAACGCTTTCCGGAACACGGAGCGCTTATTCGCCGACTCGTCCTTCAGGACAAAACGTTCCGTGAACTCTGCGAAGACTACTTTGCCGCATGCTCCAGCCAGGCCTGGTTCCAGTCGGCGGGGGAGCCGCGCCCCGAGGTTGAGGAGTATGCTCTGCTGATCCAGCAACTCGAAGGTGAGATCGCCGATAGGCTGCATGGCCGGCTGCGCGGAGGTGGCCAGGACGTCGACATTAGTTAGAAATACGGACGGATCATGCGAGGGAAATGTCACGACTTCGCGAACTGATGACTATCCTTGAGACGATTGACGCGCTGGTGAGGGCTGCCAAAGCAACATCTCCGGGAAACCCGGCTGCGTGTCGTCCAGGTGCGCAATGCCCGGCTCGACATGCACCAGATAGAATCGGCTGAAGGCCCGATGCATGCGCCCTGGCAAGATCGGGCTGAGCCAGCGCCATTCGCAGCTCGTCACCATAGGAACTTCGTTGGCTGGCTCTGGCGCGGGTACCGCTTAGCGGTGCGGCCTCGTTGGAGTAGAACGTTCAATAACGTGCGGAACCCGCGTTCTTCCATTGCACACAAAAACAACCCGGCGACCACGAGCCTTGACGGGGGGCGGCGTTCTGGGGCCGCCGGGTTCATCGTTTCAGTACGACGACCAATAATAGAATTTTGAATGACGCTGCACCATTCATCAGAGGATTTACTATCTTCCGGTACATTGGCGCCTGTTTGCCAGCACTTTCAGGCAAGTATTGTCATGCCTACCGATCGAAACGTGCCGCGAATCCATCGGTTCGTGATCGTTGCCTGGCCGCAAAACTTCCGACGCTGTGCTTTCGGCGACGCTCGACCTTTACTTTCACGCTAACATTCCCAGCGAAAGAAATGAGGCGACTGGCTCCCGACTGGCAACGGTCGTGCCTGCAAACATCCTTCGTAAGGCTGGTCCTTTACTTAAAATTAACCATCAAATCCAACTCTGTGTGAAGGTATAGAAGGCACTCACTGTCGGTCACATGACTACATTGCCCCAAAACCGGATCAGAAAACAAAAAGGCGGCATGGGCGACGCTTGGCCTGGCCACCGCTCCAACCCTTTCATCGAACAGCTCTGCGAGATCAACTCCAAGGGCAGGTTCCGGTTGATCCACGACGATTTCCCTTGCGGTCTGATCACCGAAACCCTGGCTGACCTGAATGCGCTGCTTGATGAAAGCTCGAGGGAAAAACGATCCTGGGTGAGCAACTACGATCCTCTCGCAGCCTTGTCGCACGAGATCGAGGAAATCGTCCGCGGTGACCGTAAGCCTGCCGACGACATTTTCGACGATCGACTGGCTCATACCAACTTCGAACGCTGGAAAGACGGGCAGGGGAGCAGGCACCGCATCCTGCTGAACGCAACCACAAAAGCGGGTAGTTTAAGCGTCCGTTTCAGTCCCGTGTGTCTAAGCGACTCCGGAAGATGGGAGCATGCACCCGAATGGCGGGACATTGCACTACAATCGGGCGATGCAACGCAGCGCTCGCGCGACGAAGTGCTTCTCATCAGGAACGTGCATTGGCTGTTCGAAGAAAGCCTGTCCCGCTGGAATCGCCAGGGGGATATTGACCGGACGGAACAAACCTACATCGCGGCGGCGTGCCGGGCCGTCAACATGGCCTTTTGGCTCACGGTCCATCGCCTGGAGCAACGGTTCGAGGTTCATCTCGGCCGCTATATCGCAATGCTCTCGTCCACTTCCGAAGCGCTTGATTGCCTGGGTTTGGAACTGGTCGACGCGTTGGCCGAACATCGGGCGTCCGTTAGGGAAACTATTGCGGTCTTCGAGGCTAACAGCGGCCATTCTCCACAATCGTTCTGGGATGCGTGTGGATGCGGAGACGCACTCGCATACGTCACCGCATCCAAAGAACTGCGTGGCTCTTTTGGTCCCTCGGCAAAACTCACCCCTTCCGCGGTCGAACGGTTCCATCGGGATTTGCGCAGGGCGATCGCATACGGCATATGGTCGCCCGGCCTCGGGGAACAGGATGCACCGCCCAGCGAACCTTTTGAAGCCACGGAAAGCGAATCCGAGCCTCAGATGACCGAAGAGTTGTCGGCCGAACAGAGACCGCTGCCTCCCGGGCGCACGGTGCGCATCGGACTCGTTCCCGTTTATCCGCTGCAGCAACCCAAAACACCGCCGTCCCGAAAAAGATCACCTGCGCAACCGCCCGACTACTCCCGGATTGCGCGTTACAGGGCCACCGAGAAAGAACTGGCGTTGGCGGGAGTTTCCTCGGTCGACGAATTGGTGGAACGTATCAACGAATTCGTAGGGTGCGGAATTCAGTTTCCCGTTACCCAGTCGGATTTCCCGAATTCAAGGAAGAAATTCGACCGCCTCACGGCACTGCTCGGCAAGCTCACCTGGGACCGAACGGCCTCCAACGGATAGGCCGGGCCAGATTTCGCCGCTCAAGTGGCGCCTACGGCAAGGCGAAGCTCGCGACTTCCTTTGCAAGGCCAGATGTCGCTGCGTATCCGCTTGCCTGGAACCGTCGCCGGAAGTGCCCTCCTGCGACCATTCGCTCGATCGTTTTTCACTCGGCCGCTGAAGGCCGAAGGAGAGACGCAACGGTATAACCCATCGGGGCAGGGACGTGATTGAAATGCGGCGCGAAACGGGCTCTAGCAATTCAAGGCATATGGCGAGATGGCCGTGCCCAGATTTTCCCCGATCGTGAAAACGAGCCGTGCACTGCGCGACAGCTAGTGCGCCATGCCGAGCCTCGCCGCCATGTTGATTTGGCCTGGGTGTGCCTTGACGACGATCTCGCTGATGCCGAGCTCGAAACCGACCTTCTTGTTGCAAATCGCAACGAATTGTGCGCAGTTTATGAGTGCGAAAAGCTTTTCCCAGAAGAACCGGTAGATCTGAATCGGCTTGCATCGGGAGGAAAAGGAAAAGCTTTTCCCATGAAAAAGACGCTGGCTCGTGACAGGGGAGGAACCTATGAGCTTGCTGAAGAGATTGCGCGTTTCGGCCATTGGTGGTCTGCTGGCGCTGGCGACGTTGCCGGTTCTTGCTGACGACCTGCAGATGTGGGAGCGGAGCGGCGGCAATGCCGGCATGGTCGACGCGCTGGTCGCCGCGTGGAACGTCAAGAATCCCGACCGCAAGATCAATCTGACCTACATTCCCCATACCGAGATGGTGCCGAAGATTGCGCAGGCGATCGCCAGCGGCGACGTACCGGACCTGATGGGTATGGACCTTATCTACGGTCCGCAGTTCGAGGCCGCCGGCCAGTTGGTCGACATCACCGACAAGATCAAGGATTGGCCGGAGCTGAGCACCGCGAGCCCAGGCCATATGGCGGTCTCGACCTATGAGGGCAAGCTCTACGGCGTGCCGCTTTACGCCGACGTATCGGCGCTGTTCTACAACAAGGACCTGTTCCGCAAGGCCGGGCTCGATCCGGAGAAGCCGCCAACCAGCCTCGCGGAAATTCGCGAATATGCGGACAAGATCACGGCACTGGGCGGCGACGTGAAGGGCTACTTCCTGCCTGGCAACTGCGCCGGCTGCAACATCTTCACCGTCGGTCCGCTGATGTGGGCGTCGGGCGCCACGATCGAGCCAAAGGACGCCAACGACGAGCCGCTGACAGGCGACGGCGTCAAGGAGGTGCTGCAGTGGGCCCGCGACATGATCAAGGCGGGCAATGTCCACGAAGATGCCCGTGCCGAAACCGGCGAGACGTTCCACCTCCGCTTCGGTTCCGGAAAGGTGGGCATGATGGGCACCGGCAATTTCAACATCACACTTGCCAAGGAGCAGAACCCGAACATGGATTTCGGCATCGCGCTCCTTCCGGGTGTGAAGTCCGGTGAAGTGTCATCCTTCGCCGGCGGCGACATCGTAACCATTCCGAACGGGTCGAAGCGCGTTGACGATGCCATCGACTTCATGAAGTTCCTGCTCTCGGACGAGACCCAGGTCGAGGTTTACGCCAAGATGCTGAACATGACGACGCGCGGCGACATGGCGGAAAACAAATACTTCCAGGCCGAGCCCAAGGTGCAAGACGTCGCCAAAGCGATTGCTGTGGCCAAGACGCCCTACACGCTGAAATTCTTCGAACTGATCAACTCGCCGCAAGGTCCGTGGCTGCAGATGCTGCAGCGGGCCTACTACGAGGATACCGATATCGATACGATCATTTCGGAGGCCAAGGCGCAGATGAAGGCGATCGCGGCCGAATAGACTTCAGGGAGGGCCGCGGCGGCGAAGGATCGGCGTCACGGCCTGAACCCGATTTGTAGGGGCCGGCGCGGCCGGTCGTTTCCAGTCAATACAAGGTTCGATGCACACAGGCACCAGCAGATATGTCGGATTGCTCTACATTGCGCCGGCGCTCGCCTTCGTCCTGGTCTTTACTGCCTATCCGCTTGCCCAGATGGTGTGGATGTCGCTCCACAACTGGTCGCTGATAGCGGCCAAGAAGTATGTCGGCGCGGGTAATTTCATCAAGGCGTGGAACGATCCGCAGTTCTGGACGTCGCTCGAATTCACACTGAAATACACCGCGCTGATCACGCCGATCCTGATGATCCTTGGCTACCTGATCGCGCTTCTTACGGTCGAGAACCGACCCCTGAGGCAGTTTACCCGTAGCGTAGTCTTTGCGCCGGTGGTGATCGGGCTCGGAGCCTCGAGCCTGCTCTGGTATTGGCTGTTCAGCTATGATTTCGGGCTTATCAATCGGATTCTGATGGATGTTGGCCTGATAGCGAAACCGGTTGTCTGGTTCGGAGCCGACGCCGATCTCTCGATGTGGGCGGTAATTGTCTCGATAGTCTGGAAGGTGGTCGGCTTCGGGACAATTCTCTTCGTCGCCGCCATCCACGCCGTTCCAAGTGACATAGGCGAGGCCGCCATGGTGGACGGCGCCAGCTACTGGCAGCGTGTGCGACTAATTACGCTGCCGCTAACTGCAAAAACGATCCTGTTGGTCACACTGGTCAGTGTGATCGGTTCGCTGCTGGCCTTCGACCAGTTCTACATCATGACGGCCGGCCAACCGCGCAACATGACCGCGACGTCGGTCTTCCTGATCTACTTGAATTCGTTCCCGTATCTGAAACTCGGCTACGGTGCGGCGCTCTCTCTGATCTTGGCCGGAATCATTCTCGTTTGCACCATGTTGCAGATGTTGCTCAGCCGACGGAGTCACGCATGAGCGCTTCCTCTGGAGCCGCCATGACACGTGCTTACGCCCATGAAGCGGCAGAGCCAAGGCTGGCTGCGAGCCTGTTGAAGGGGCGTCTCAAATATCTGATCTCGGCTGCCTGCGTGGCGTTGTCGACGGTGATGCTGCTGCCGCTGGTTGCGTCGGTGCTCGCGTCGCTGAAATCGACACAGGAGGCGGCCGCCGTGCCGCCAACCTACTTCCCGCATGCGCTCAGTCTCGATTCCTATGAGCGGCTCTGGAATTACCAAGCCGGCCTGCCGACCTACTTTTCCAATAGTTTCGGCGCCGCTCTTCTAACGATTCTATTCTGCCTCGTTCTCACCGTCCCGGCGGGCTACGGGTTGGCCAAATTCCGGATTGCGGGCAAGGAGGTGCTGTTCGTCTTCCTTTTGCTCGGGCTTATCGTGCCCTACCAGGCACTGCTGACGCCACTGTTCTTCCTGTTCGTCCAGCTCAACCTGCACAATTCCCTTGTCGGTCTGGCGATCATCCATACCGCGATCCAGTTGCCGTTCAGCATCTACGTCATGCGCAATGCCTTCGAGGCCGTACCGCGCGAACTGGAGGAGGCAGCAATCATGGATGGCTGCAACAGTTTTCAAGTCCTCACGCAAATCTGCCTGCCGGCGGTCGTGCCCGCCATGATCACCGTCTCGCTGTTTGCCTTCATCACGTCGTGGAACGAGCTGCTGGCAGCGTTGGTGATCATGAACAAGGATTCATCCTTCACCCTGCCGCTCATTCTTGCCGCGGCACGACAGCAGACAAGCATTGGCGGTACCGATTGGGGGATGCTCCAGGCCGGCATTACCATATCGATCATCCCTTGCATGGCTTTCTACCTGCTGCTGCAAAAATACTACATGGCCGGCTTCCTCAACGGCGCGGTCAAATAACATGCGGGACGATGCTGTAACTCCGCCGGACTCGCCGTCTCAGCGCCTCGCCGTTGCCGGCCCGCCAACCATTCGCGACGTCGCTCGCCTTGCCAACGTCTCGATAGGCACAGCGTCGAAGGCGCTCAACGCCGGAGGGCGGCTGAGCAAGGAGACGCGGGAAAACGTGCTTCGGGTCGCACGCGAGATCGGTTACCGCCCCAATGATTTGGCGCAGAGTCTTCATCGCGCCAAGTCGCGCACGATCGGCATCATCTCGAATGACAGCTTCGGACGGTTCACCTTTCCGATCGTCGAGGCTCTCGAGGAACGGTTGGCGGAGGAGGGTATCGCAGTGTTCATGTGCAACGCGACCGACGATCCGGCCCGCGAGCGCCAGCATCTCGACCAACTGCTTGGCAAGCGCATCGATGGATTGGTGGTGACCGCCCGTCGCGCCGACAAGCGTCCGCCCATTGGGCCGTTGGCCCACGGCCTGCCTGTCGTCTACGTCTTCTCCCAGGCCGACGATCCCGGTGCACTTTCGCTCCTCCCGGATGACGAAGGCGGGGCCGTGCTCGCAGTCGCACATCTAGCTACGCGCGGCCGCAAGCATATCGCACACGTCACTGGGCCGGAGCATTTCGAGGCCGTCAGGCTGCGCAAGACCGGCTACCGAGCCACTCTGGCTGAGGCCGGCTTGCCGGAAATCGATGGTTTCTATCTGTCTGGTGTCTGGTCGGAGGCGTGGGGGCGTGAAGCGGTGGCAAAACTGTTCGCGAGGCGCGAACGGCCGGACGCCATCTTCTGCGGCAACGACCAGATCGCGCGCGGTGCGGTCGACACGCTGCGCGAAATGGGTGTCCGTGTGCCTTGCGATGTCGCCATTGTCGGTTTCGACAACTGGGATGTCATGACACTTGCGGCACGGCCGCCGCTGACAAGCATCGACATGAACCTGAAGGCACTCGGCCGCGAGGCGGGTGACAGTCTCCTCGACATGATCGCTGGCGAGGCCAACAGCGGCGTCAAGCGGCGTCCGTGCTCGCTGGTTGTCCGGGAATCGTCATGACGCTGTTTTCAACGGAGGCGTTCGCATGAATGAGTTGAAGCCCGTTCGCTTCGTGGATGTGGGGCTGGAGGGACAGTTTTGGCGCGAGCGGCTGGAGACGGTTCTGACGCACACGATTCCCAGCCAGCATGTCCAATTAGGCAAGCACGGCATACTGGAATCGCTGACATTGCCGGAACCGCCACCGCCTTTGCGTTTTCCCCGCAATCAGCACAATTTCACCGTCCAGGTTTTCTGGGATTCCGACGTCGGCAAGTGGATAGAGGCCGCATCCTATGCCCTATCCCATCGCCGCGACGCCAACGTCGAGGCGAAGATCGAGGCGATCATCGACGATCTGGAAAAAGCCCAGGCGCCCGACGGATATCTCAACTGCTGGTATCTCCAACGCGAGCCCGACAAGCGCTGGACCAACTTGCGCGACAATCATGAGCTCTACAACCTTGGCCATCTGCTGGAAGGCGCCATCGCCTACTTCCTTGCCACCGGCCGGCGGCGGCTGCTCGATATCCTTGAGCGCTATGTCGAGCATGTGCGCAGGATGTTTGGCCCGAATCCCGGTCAGAGGCGTGGCTATTGCGGCCACCAGGAAATCGAACTGGCGCTCATCAAGCTATACCGCCTGACCGGAGCGAGGAAGCACCTCGACCTCGCTGCCTATTTCATCGACGAACGCGGGCGTCAGCCGCATTACTTCGACCAGGAGGCAATCGCGCGCGGCGAGAATCCCAAGGACTTTTGGGCCAAGAGTTACGAGTATAACCAGTCGCACAAACCGGTGCGTGAGCAGACCAAGGTCGTCGGCCACGCCGTGCGGGCGATGTACATGTTCTCGGCGATGGCTGACCTGGCCGCCGAGTTTGATGACAAAAGCCTGAAGCGCTCCTGCGAGGTGCTCTGGTCCGACGTCATGAGTTCGAAGATCTACATTACCTCGGGCCTCGGCCCTGCCGCCGCGAACGAAGGTTTCACCGAGGACTACGACTTGCCTAATGACACGGCCTACGCCGAGACGTGTGCGTCAGTCGCGCTTATCTTCTGGGCCCAGCGCATGCTGCACCTCGACCTCGACGGTCGCTATGCCGATGTCATGGAACAGGCCCTATTCAACGGCGCGCTGACCGGATTGTCGCGCGACGGCGAGCACTACTTCTATTCTAATCCGCTCGATAGCGACGGCCGCCACAGCCGCTGGGCTTGGCACACCTGCCCCTGCTGCACCATGAATGCGTCACGCCTGATTGCTTCGGTCGGAGGCTATTTCGTTTCCGCCAGCCACGACACAGTCGCGTTTCATCTCTACGGAGGCATATCGACAACGGTTGCAGCTGCCGGCACGAAAGTGTTCCTACGCGAAACCAGCACCTACCCATTCTCCGGATCGATCAAGATCGAAGTCAGTCCGGAAAGCTCCGCCGAATTCACGGTCAAGCTTCGCATCCCGGGCTGGGCGAAGGGTGTCTCGGCCAGCATCAATGGAGAGCCTGTTGATGATGTAAAGGCGGCCGTCACGAACGGCTATCTAAGCATCACACGATCCTGGCGCGCCGGCGACAGTATCGAGCTCGACCTTCCCATGCCGCCCGAGCGAATCTACGCGCATCCCGCGGTGAAGGAGAATGTCGGTCGCGTTGCCCTCAAGCGAGGTCCACTCGTTTACTGTGTGGAGGAGGTCGACAATCCGGGGGGGCGCGTGCAGCAGTTGCAACTGCCGCGCAATGCGGAGATTGCGGTGAAGAGCCGAAGCGACCTTTTCGATGGGATCGTCACGCTGACCGCTCGTGCCGAGCGCGTCGAGGCGAAAGACTGGGCGAACAGTCTCTACAGAACCAATCCCCCAGCCAGGGCTGAAAGCGAACTGACGGCGCTGCCGTACTATCTTTGGAACAATCGCGGTGGTTGCTCCATGCAGGTTTGGATTAGCGAGGCGTAACGCGCAAACGCAAAGTTTGTTACTGAACGTAGCCGATCGGCTGGCCCGTTTCCGGGTGGAAGAACACGCCCATTTCCACACCAAAAATGCCTTTCAGTACGTCGCCCTTCATCATCTCATGCGGCGTCCCGCGGGTCAGAAGCTTTCCCTCTTTCAGTGCGATCAGTTCATCGCAATGTCGCGCCGCCATGTTGGGATCATGCAGCACTATGATGACGCACAGCCCGCGCTTGCGGCTCAGTTGCTGCACCAGTCCCAGCACCTCTTCCTGATGGGCAATGTCCAGCGCTGATGTCGGCTCGTCGAGAAGCATAACGCTGGCGTCCTGCGCCACCAGCATGGCGATCCATGCCCGCTGGCGTTCGCCGCCGGACAATTCATCGACAAGACGGTCGCTGAAGTTTGTCATGTCGGTGAGGGTGAGCGCTTCGTTGACATGGCGGTGGTCTTCGGGCCCGAAACGTCCCAGAGCACCATGCCAGGGATAGCGGCCGAGTGCTGCCAGTTCGCGAACGGTCAGACCGGTCGCCGCCGGGGTGGCCTGCGGAAGGTAGGCAAGTACCCGGGCGAGTTCGCGTGGACGCCAGGCCGGTAGGGGTCGGCCCGAGAAGGTTATGGTCCCCGAGCTTGGCGACTGCTGCCGGGCCAGAAGCTTGACAAGCGTCGTCTTGCCGGAACCGTTGTGGCCGATCAGGCCGTAGACCCGTCCGCGCTCCAGGTCTAGCGAGATAGGGCCAAGCAGAGTTCGCGCGCCAGTCGTGAAGCTCAGTTCGCTGATGCTAAAGGCGCTCCGGTCGTCAGCTGCAATCACAAAACTCATCCCTTCAATCCATGGCGCTGCCAGGGATGGCGCACGCCCTTGGGTTGACTAAGAAACATGACTCAAATAGTCAACATATTGTCCGTCGGGCAAGAGTTGCTCCGGCGACGATACCAGTTCAGGAGATGGTTGGGGGGCGTTGCAGCGTGGACGATTACACGAAATTTGACGGTATGGGGCGCATGGACAAGTCAGTTTTTGGCTTGGGCCAGGCGAGCAGAAGACGGCTGTGTCTTTTGTCCCAGACAATGCTCGGACTGGGACTTCTCGGCGTTACGGCGCATGCGCAGGAGGGGCGCGCGGTCGTTCTCGATACCATCACAGTGCAGGAGCGCATTGAAAAGGCCTGGGGACCGGTTGATGGCTATGTTGCGCAGCGCAGCGCCACCGGTTCAAAGGCCGACACCCCGCTGATCGAGAACCCGCAGTCGGTTTCGGTCGTCACGGCCGACCAGATGGCGGCGCAGAATGCGGAAAGCATCGGCAATGCCGTGCGCTACACGGCGGGTGTCGGCGGTGAACTGTGGGGCAACGATACCCGCGGTTACGGTCTGCAGATCCGCGGCTTCAACATATCGGACGAGGCCTTCTATAAGGATGGCTTGCGCCTCAAGGGATCGGACTTCGCGACCTTCCTGTCGCTCGATCCTTATGGCGCCGAACGCCTCGAAATCCTGCACGGACCCGCATCGGTGCTCTACGGCCAGAACAGCCCCGGCGGCATTATCAACTATGTCAGCAAGCGACCGACCGACGAAACGTTCCGCGAGGTCGAGGTCAGCGCCGGCAGCTTCGACCGCTACCAGGGTCAGTTCGACATGGGCGGCAAGGTCGACGAGGCCGGTGTATTAAGCTACCGGCTGACCGGGCTTTTCCGCGATGGCGATACCGGCGTCGACTATGTCAACGACGATCGCGTATTCATCGCGCCTTCGCTCCAGTGGCAGCCCGACGCCGACACCAGTCTTACCCTGCTCGGGACCTATCAGCGCGACAGAACCGGCTGGGGCATCCAGTTCCTTCCGGCCGATGGGACAGTTTTCCCGGGCCTGAACGGACAGCGCCTGCCAAACAGCCGTTTCGTGGGCGAGCCGGCATTCGATGAATTCAACCCGACCCTCGCCATGCTCGGCTACGAGTTCGAGCACCGGTTCAACGACACCTGGATAGTCAGGCAAAACGCTCGCTATTCCTACCTCGACAATGACGAACAACTCGGCGTGTTCGGCGGGGGCGCGAACCCCAATCCAGATCTGCAACCCGGCCTCGATCCAGACGGCCATACCTATCATCGCTACGCGGATGCCGGCCGCTCGAAACTTGGCAACTTCTCGGTCGACAACCAGACCGAGGCGACGTTCGATACGGGGCCGCTCGCCCACACGCTGCTGATGGGGCTCGACTACCAATATACCGACTACAGTGACTGGGGCGGGTCAGGAACCATCGCTCCCCTCGATGACATCTTCAATCCGGTCTACGGCGCACCGGTGTCGGATATTATGACCTACAAGGACACCGACACCAGGCAATGGCAGGCCGGCCTCTATGTGCAGGATCAGGTCAAATACGAAAACTGGGTGCTGACTTTCGGCGGCCGCCAAGACTGGGCCAAAAGCGAAACGCTGGACAGGATGTCGGACAGCACCACCGAGCAGTCGGACAACGCCTTCACCGGCCGGGTCGGCCTGGTTTACCTTTCCGACATCGGGGTGGCGCCTTACCTCAGCTATTCGACGTCATTCTATCCGGAGATCGGCACAAACAACGATGGCGAAGCCTTCAAGCCGGAAACCGGGGAGCAATACGAGGTCGGCGTGAAATACCAGCCGCAGGGTTGGAACAGCTTTGTCACCGTCGCGGCCTTCGATCTGACGCGCGAAAACGTGGTGCGCTATCTCGGCAACGATCCGTTCCAGACCGGCAAGATCCGCTCGCGTGGCATCGAGGTGGAAGGCGTGGCAAGCCTCGACTCCGGCTGGGACATCAAGCTCGCCTATGCCTATATCGACATGGAAATTCTCGACAACGACGAAGGCACCGGTGGCAATACGCCCTATGGCGTGCCACGGCATCGCCTTTCGGTCTGGGGCGACTATACGTTCCGGAGCGGCATGCTGGAGGGCTTCGGCGCCGGGGCTGGCGTGCGCTACATCGGGTCGACTTTCGGCGACGACGCCAATTCCTTCGAGGTGCCCTCGGCGACGCTCGTCGACGCAGCCATCCACTACGACTGGAAAAACATGAAGTTCCAGCTCAACGCCAGCAACCTGTTCGACAAGACATATGTCGCCACCTGCTATGCTCGCAGTTCGGGCTGCTTCTACGGAGAGGGCCGCAAGATCACCGGCTCGATGAAGTATCGTTGGTAGCGCAGTTCGGATACGTAATTGAACGCGCGACCACATGGCCGACACGTCGCCAGTTCGTTGGCGGGTTCGCGGCAGCGGGGTTGATGGCAGGTGTGCTGCCTGCATCTGCAGCGCAACCGCCGCGGATCGCCTGCCTTGAATGGACGTCGGCCGAGATGGCGATCTCGCTCGGCATCATGCCGATCGCGGTCGCGGACACGAAGGGCTATCGCGACTGGGCGGTTGCACCTGAGCTTCCCGCCGGCTGTCTTGACCTTGGCTCGCGCGGTGAGCCCAACCTCGAACTGCTGCTGGAACTCAAGCCGGACCTGATAACCGGGGCCTATGGCTTCGGGCTCGACGAAGCGCCGTTCAAGCGGATCGCGCCGTTGCACATGGTGCCCTTCTACGACGGCACGCAGGCGCCGTATCAGCAGGCCGAAGCCGAAACGCTGAAGCTCGGCATGAAGCTTGGTCGCGAGGTCGAGGCTATGCGCCTGATTTCGCAAACGGCCGCGAAAATAGAGGAAGCAAGGGCTCGACTAACGGGGCAGGCGGCGCCACTTGCGGTGGTGAGCATGTTCGACGACCGCCATGTGCGCGTCTATGGCGGGGGGAGCCTGCTGCAGGACGTGCTCGACCGCATGGCAATCGTCAATGCCTGGACCGGCCCCACCGACAGTTGGGGCTTTGCAACGATGGGCATCGAAGAATTGGTGGCGATCGGCGAGGCGCGAGTCGTATCGCTGGAGCCGATCCCGCTGCATGTAAAGATCAGGATCGAGCAAAGCAGCCTGTGGGCCAACCTTCCATGCGTCAGGGCAGGCAAGGTCACCGCGATCCCGCCTGTCTGGCCGTTCGGGGGGCTGGCTGCTGCAGCCCGCTTCGCCGGTTTTCTCGCCGCCTTGGCATGACGGCAGTGCGCGCCACCACTGGTGATCGTCTTCGCCGCGACAACGGCTCTTGGCGACTGATGCTTCTGGTCTGTGTTCCGGCACTGGTTGCGGCGTGCCTCACGATCGATGGGCTGCTTCGGCTTCTGCCTGCCCACATGTGGTGGCAGGCCCTTGTGGCGGTGGATTTCACCGACCCGCGACAATTGCTTTATCGCCATGCCTTTCTGCCGCGCGTTGCAATAAGCCTGCTGGCTGGCGCAGCACTCGGTCTCTCTGGCGTGATCCTCCAGCAGGTTTTGCGCAATCCGCTTGCCGAGCCAACGACCGTCGGCACCAATGCAGGCGCGAGCGTCGCGCTGACCATAGCAACACTTTACGCGCCCTGGATGCTGGAAAGCGGTCGCGAATGGATCGCAATCGTCGGCGGCGCCGTCACGACACTCGCCGTTTTCGGGTTGGCGAGAGGTCACAGCTTCTCACCGATCGCCATCATCATCGCCGGCCTTGTCATCAGCCTGACCTGCAGTTCGGCCAGTGCCTTGCTGATGGCGGCCAACCGTGAATATTCCGCAGAACTCTTCATCTGGCAGAGCGGGTCCTTGGTCCAGAATGGCGACGCCACGGTCTTGAAGCTGGCGCCATGGCTGCTGCTCAGCGCCGGTGCCGCTTTTCTGCTGAGCCGTCAGCTGCGGTTGCTCGATCTCAGCGACGAAAGCGCGGCCAGCCTCGGCGCCAGTCCAATTTCGACACGGCTCTCCGGCCTGGGGATCGCAGTTGCGCTGAGCGGGATTGTCGTTGCGGCTGTCGGTGTCATCGGTTTCCTGGCCTTGGCGGCGCCGGCACTGGTCAAGCTTGCCGGTGCGCGGACTCTGCGCCAGCGGATGATCTGGGCATCGCTTGCTGGTGCGGCCTTGCTTTGGTTCAACGACAGGCTTGTGCAGATACTGCCGTTCGCGTCCGAAATTCCAGCAGGCACCGCAACGGCGTTTCTCGGCGCGCCGCTGTTGTTTTTGCTTTTGCCGAGAATGCGGATTACGCCGGATCGTGAGAGGGCGATGTCGCCAGTCGTGCGCCGGCGCAATGGGTGGGTATGGCTGGCGCCAGGACTTGTGGTGACGGCTGTAGCCGTTTGGGCGGCACTTGCGATGGGGCGCGGCTCTGGCGGTTGGCACTGGGCCGCGTTGGGCGAGCTTGTCGAGCTTCTGCCGCTGCGAGCACCAAGAGTTGCGGTCGCGTTGTCTGCCGGCGCGATGCTGGCGGTCGCCGGCACCATGATGCAGCGGATGACCGGCAATCCGATGTCGGCGCCCGAGGTACTTGGCATTTCCGGCGGTGCTGCGCTGGGCGTCTTGTTGCTCTTTGTCCTGACCTCAGGTTTGGATCGTCCAGCGATGCTGGTGGCCGGTCTTGTCGGTGCGCTGGCGAGCCTGCTGCTCATTTCCCCGACTGGCAATCGGCAGGCGTTGGCGCCCGATCGCCTGCTGCTTGCCGGCGTTGCCGTGGCGACGATGGCGTCGGCTTTCTCGGCAGTGGTGCTCGCCGGCGGAGATCCGCGGCTGGATACCCTGATCGCCTGGCTGTCCGGTTCCACGTACACGGCGACGGTCAACGATGCGCTCACCGCGGCCCTGACCGCCATCCTGCTGCTGGCGATCGTGCCGTTCACCGCGCGATGGCTGGACATCCTGCCGCTTGGCGAAGCTGCCTCGCGTTGTCTTGGTCTCGGGTTGACGCGCGTCCGGCTCGTTCTGCTTGCGTTCATATCGGTGCCGACGGCGGTGGCCACGCTTGTCATTGGGCCTTTGAGTTTCGTCGGACTGATGGCGCCGCATATGGCGCGCATGTTGGGATTCCAACGCGCCCGGCCGCAACTTTACGCGTCCGCGATCCTCGGCGGGCTGATCCTTCTTTGTGCCGATTGGGCGGGGCGGATGCTGATCTTCCCCTGGCAGATCCCTGCCGGTCTGCTCGCTGCCCTGGTCGGAGGGCCCTATTTCCTGGTCCTGTTATGGAACCGCAGGCAATGACACCGCTGGTATGGCGGGAAGCTGTCTGAGGCTCTTCCAATCCATCCACATCAGCGGCAAAGAAACCCCCTTACCCAAGAATTGGCTTGAAGCCGGAGGCAATGATCAAACGGTTCTTCTCCTATTATCGGCCCTACAAGGGCCTGTTCATCCTCGATTTTTCCTGCGCGATTCTGTCGGGCCTGCTGGAACTCGGCTTCCCGATGGCGGTGAAAGTTTTCGTCGACGAACTGCTTCCTGGTCAAAACTGGACGCTGATCCTCGTCGCCGCAGCGGGACTGCTGGTCGTCTATCTGTTCAACACAGCACTGATGGCCATCGTTACCTATTGGGGGCATATGCTTGGCATCAACATTGAGACGGAGATGCGGCGCAAGAGCTTCGACCATCTCCAGAAACTCTCCTTCCGCTTCTATGACAATAACAAGACGGGTCACCTAGTGGGGCGGGTAACCAAGGATCTGGAAGAGATTGGCGAAGTCGCCCACCACGGCCCGGAAGATCTGTTCATAGCGGTGATGACGTTCATCGGCGCGCTTCTGCTAATGTTCACGGTCAACGCAAACCTGGCGCTGATCACCGCCTGCGTGGTGCCGGTGGTCACCTGGGTGACGATTCGCTACGGCGAGCGCATGGAGACCAACTGGCGAGCGCTTTACCGGCGGGTTGGCGATTTCAATGTCCGCATCGAAGAGAATGTCGGTGGCATGAGGGTCGTCCAGGCTTTCGCCAACGAAGACCATGAAAGACGGCTGTTTGCTGACGACAACCAGCGCTATCGCGAGACCAAGCTCAACGCCTACCGCATCATGGCGGCCAGCAGTTCCCTGAACTACATGAGCATCCGACTAATCCAACTGATCGTCATGATCGCAGGCAGCTATCTGGTCATCGACGGCCAACTCTCCAACGGAGGTTTCATCAGCTTTCTGCTTTTGGTCAACGTGTTTGTGCGGCCGATCGAGAAGATCAATTCGGTGATCGAGACTTATCCAAAAGGCATTGCCGGTTTCCGCCGTTACACGGAACTGCTCGACACCGAACCGGATATTGCCGACAGACCTGGAGCGATCGATGTGAAGAGCCTGAAGGGCGACATCCGCTACAGCGGCGTCGGCTTCGGCTACAGCGGCGATCGGCTGATTCTGCGCGATGTCGACCTCGATATTCGTGCCGGCCAGACGATTGCATTTGTGGGACCTTCAGGTGCCGGCAAGACGACGATCTGCTCGCTGCTGCCGCGTTTCTACGAAGTGAAGTCCGGCGCAATTGCTGTCGACGGTATCGACATTCGCGATATGACCCTTTCATCGCTGCGCAGTCAGATCGGCATCGTCCAGCAGGACGTTTTCCTGTTCGGTGGCTCTATCCGCGAAAACATCGCCTATGGACGCCTCGATGCGCCTGAAAGTGCCATTGTCGAGGCGGCACGGCGGGCGCGGCTCAACGAGATGATCGACGCGTTGCCGGAGGGCCTCGACACCATCATCGGCGAACGCGGTGTAAAGCTTTCCGGCGGCCAGAAGCAACGCCTAGCAATTGCACGGATGTTCCTAAAGAACCCGCCGATCCTTATTCTCGATGAAGCGACTTCGGCGCTCGACACAGAAACCGAGCGCGAGATCCAGCAATCCCTGGCAGAACTCTCGGACGGTCGCACCACGCTGGTAATCGCGCACCGGCTGGCAACGATACGCAATGCAGACAGGATCGTCGTCGTTGACGCAACGGGTATCGCCGAAGAAGGCTCGCATGACGCTCTTGTCGCCCGAGGCGGCATCTATAGCAGGCTCCACACTGCACAGCATGGCGAGAAAAGCACGAAGGAGCCAACATCTTCGACAGCACACCGCACGTAGCATTGTGACCAGACGCTGAAATCGAGCAGGCTAGAATAATAGGGCGACTGCCGCAAAAATCATACTGATCGTCGCAACGATGAGCGTTGTATCACTGAACCATGTGTTGCGCCGTTGAAGCTCCGCGCGCGCGATCAAGGCTAATGTGGCTTCATCGAGGTGCGCGATCTCAATCAGCTCGGCGTCGGAGAGTTTCCTAGCCTGCGCATGCATTTCAGATGAAGTCCCTTGCAGCTTAGCCATCTGCCTTGACCAGACGGTTCCAACCCCGTGCTGTTGCGTAAAAAATGCTGCGTGCGCCCATTCAATCCAAGCCTATCATGCATCACCGCAATTGCAACTCATTTGCAATATGAGAACCGCGAAAATGCAAGAAGCGTTCGCAAGACTGCAGGAATTTGCCAACGCGTGCCAGGAATGGTCGCTCTAAGGAGCGGACACGAACTTATCGGTCGCATTTGCTAACGTTCGCGCGGCGACTGTCTTCCCAGTCTTTCAGAATCCTGACGGTGCGTCCTCGAGGTGTCGTTGCAGGCAAGCGTGTTCGAGCTTGGGCCCTTCGACCAGCGGCACGGCCGCGTCGGTCAATACCTTGGGAGTTTCAATTGAAAAGAGGATTGCCAATTGCGGGCGTGATGGGCCGGATTGCGAGGACGAGCTGTCCCTTACATTCAGCACTTTTGCCGGCGCAGCGGTCTCGCGGGTCGCTGCGGCCGTTCTCAGCGCGGAGATAACTTTGGTTGCGATGCTCTGGCTTATAAAGGTTTCTCCACTGAGCACCGCCTTGACTGCGTGCAGCAGTTCCTCCGCAGTGCCTGTTTGCAAGTTGATGACTCCCACGCGCCGCAGTGAAAGAAATATACTTGCAGGAATTTTCACGCAACATCGACCTAATGGTGGATGTTTGCTTACAATTGCCTCTTTTGTATGAGTTCTCCAGGTGGCAGAGCTTATCGAAGTCAATTGCAGGACGTGCTGGATGTCACCGCGCCGGTCGCCGGCACGAGCCAATCAGCCTCGCCTCAGTCGTATTGGGGATGCAAGCGCCGAGCCCGTCTTCCGAGGCATAGTATCGTTTGCGGGTCGGCACGAAAAGGAGATGCGCAGCCTTGTCCACTTTGGTGCTTGCGGGCCAGCCATTCGCGGTGCTGGAATTCAGGCGCCGTTTCCGGCGAGGGGAATTTTGACCATTAGCATGGCGCCGTTGTCGTCGGCGGAGATGATTTCCAGAGTGCCTCCGAAGGCGTCGACACGGTTTCTGATTCCGTCGAGGCCAAGAGGCTTCCTTGTCTGGTCGGTTGCGGACCTCGCGGCAAAGCCGGGGCCGCTGTCGCTCACCGACACCGTTATGATCTGGCGGTCGTCAATTGCCGCTTCAACTTTTTGTCCCATACCGGCGCCGTGGCGGAAGGCATTGTTGAGCGCCTCCTGCACGACACGATAGAGGCAAATTTTCAACGGATGGGCAACTGGCATCGACAGGTTTGCATAGCGCTCCGCTACCGCGGTTCCGGTTGCGCTGCGGTGACGCTGGACTGCAAGCCGAAGCGCGGATTCGAGGGGAACGGTCTCAATTTCCGGCAAGACGAGGCCGCTGGAGATTTCGCGGAGCTCGTCGAGAACGTGTTTTGCCAGCCGTTGAACGGAGCGGGCGTCGCGGGGCCTGAGAAGCAGCGCACTGAGCACCTGGACAGGGCCATCATGAATATCGGCGCCGATCCTGTTCAAGACACTTTCGTTCGATTTGCTCGCTTCCATTCGGGCGAGTTCAGCCGCCTGGCGCAGCTTGTCGTTTTGATCCGACAATGCTTGCGATGCGTCTAGTTGCCTATGCAGCAAGTGCCGTTGACGGACGATGAGGTCGTTGGCGCTTCGAACGATCAGATACAACAGCCCCGCCATCATCGCGGTCATCGCGCCGACGATAACCCAGGTGGCACGTGTGGATCGAGAAAGCGCGGCGATCATGCTTCCGGCTTTTTCGTAAAACTCGCCGACCGCGATTACCTGCGAGCTGTCTTCCTTGTAGATCGGGGCATAGACCTCCAGAAGCGGATAGTTTTTTATCATCTGACCGGCATGTTCTTTGTCCGGGCTCTGCTCTATCTTTGAAGAAACCTTTCCCTGAAAGCCTGCATCCACCTCGCTTGAGGGCATTCTTTTCCCGATCAGCGATTTATCGGTGCTGTACGCGATCGTTCCATCCCGAAGCCAAATCTTGATGCCCTCGACCCGGTGCGCCAGACCGGTGTTGTCGAGAAGATCGTCGAGCAAATCAGCCTTGCCATCGGACAATGCGGCGCGCCCATCAGACAACTCCTGGACATGGGCAGCCAGAAAACCTTCCATGTACAGGGCGCCGGCATCGGCACGGGCATGAACGTAGCTGGAAGTAATGCGGGCGCTCATCCATTGACCGAGGACTACCATCAAGCAGCAGACAACCAGCACGGCCGTGGCGAGGAATTGCGTTTTGGGGCTGAGACTTCGCCAAGCGCTTGCCGGGGTCCATCTGCTGGCCCCTTGAACCTGCATTCCGGACCCTCCGGCTTCCCCTGGAGGGTTAGCGCCCGTGATCAGTTCGGCCTCTGTTTGTGCTTTTAGCAGTTGTCGTCCTCGCTGTGGCGCTTGCACAAGCTTGTTCTGACGGACCGCAGCATCAGAAATTTCAAAGTCGCGGTCAAGGCGGAGGCAGTTCGTTAGACTGGCTGCTTGGCACGATAGTCCGACGATTTGTCAGACCAAAGTCAGATCGTGCAGATACCAATGTGTAATAACCTCATCGCCATGGGGGAGCTTCAACTCTTCACGCGGGATGTTCAGAACCGGATCCCACTCCATGCCGATCAGCTCGACCAAGAAGTCGCGGGTCTGGCGTCGCAACTTTCAGCTCTTAACGAAGAGATCGCGTTGGTCGAGAAGGAACACGCAAAAATCGAGGGACTTTCCGACCAAGGATTGGTCGAGGGGTCGCGCCTCTACACGATCAGCCGCGACCTCGCCCGCACGATGGGCCAGCGCGGGGAGATCGAGGCACACCGGGCGCGGGCGGCGGCGAAAGGAAGCGAAATTCAGCTTCAGATCATCGGGATAGAGCAAACCGCGAGAACGGAAGCGCAGCTGGAATTACGCAGCGTAGATGCTACGATGTCCGAGCTCAAGGAGCGGTATACCGCGACGGAGGACCGTTTGATCCGCACCGAAATCCGAGCCCCGATCAGCTGCATTGTCAACGAACTGAAGGTGCATACGGTCGGTGGCGTGGTCAGTCCGGCCGAAACGCTCGTCACGCTGGTGCCGCACAACGCTCATCTGAAGATTGAAGTTCGTCTGCGTACACCGTCGACGTCGACCAGATCGGCCTCGGTCAGAAGGCGAAGTTGCGATTTTCAGCGTTCAACCAACGGACAACACCCGAAGTCGAGGGCCGGGTCGATCATATATGCGCCGCCGCGCAACACGATCCTAGAAGCGGCGAGGCCTTTTACATCGGTGATGTCGAGATCGTTGGCGACTTGACACGTATCGGCCGCCAGTCTCTCCTCCCTGGCTGCCAGTGGAGGTTTTTGTGGAAACCAAGGAAGTCACTGCCAATCAGTTACCTGGTCAAGGCTTTCACTGACCAGATGGCGCGCGCCTTCAGGGAAGAGTAGTTCGCCGATGATTTCCAATCGACTGTCGCTAGCGGGAAGGACGGCAAGGTGAAGCCCATTACTGTCGCATTGATTGATGATCATCCGCTGGTGGTCGATGGCTTGACCCGGGTCTTCGAGCAGGACGGCGACTTCAAGGTGGTGGCCAAAGGGGGCCTCCACGGACGAAGCAGTCATCCTTGCCGGCCAGCACCTCCCGGCAATCGTGTTGATGGATCTCAGCATGAAAGGCGACGCTTTCGGGGCCATCGCGGAGATCGTGCGAGCTCCTGCCGAAGCCAAGGTGGTAGTTTTCACGGCCTTCCCCAACATCGATCTTGCCCTTCGTGCGCTAGAAGCAGGAGCAAGCGGCTACATTCTGAAAGGCAGCCCCGCACAGGAGCTTTTGAGGGGCGTCCGTGCGGTTCACGAAGGTGAGACATACATAATCGAAGGGTTTGCTTCCAAAGTCATCTCCGCGTTACGCAATGCAGCTGTCAGAGGCATCGCGAGAGCAGACGGTAAAGCGTCATATGACGCTGATTATGCAGAAGCTACACGTCCGCAATCGCTTTGAAGTCGCGATGGCGGCGCAAAAATTGAGTGGAGAAAAAGACCCCTTCAGCCTGCATTGATAGGCAGCATTCAGGTGCAACCGCCAAGGACAACAGCCAATGGCCATCCCTTGGTGGTTCGAGCAAAAGGCCTGTCCGCCCTGGTGCGGGCGACTCCAAGGCGGACAGGCTACCGGGTCGGCCTAAGGCCTGATGTTGTGGTTTACCCGGAAGAGGTTCGTGGGATCGAACTTGCGCTTCACTGCAACAAGCCGTTCATAGTTGGCGCCATAGGCCGCACGAACGCGTGCTTCGCTTTCATCAGCCATCATGAAATTGATGTAGCCGCCGCCATGCGGGTTGTGCTTGTGCACCGCCGCCCAGTACTCGCTCGCCCAGCGCCGCAGTTCCGGAGCCTTGTTCGGGTCAGGATCGATACCGGCGATAACCATGGACCAGCGTGCTCGCCGCGCACCCCAGGCGGTAGCGTCCGGAGCCACATCGTGAACCGCGCCGTCGATGGGGTAGAGGTGCATCAGAGACAGTTCGCTTGGGGTCTTCGAGCCATATTCGGCATGTGCTGCGATTGCCGCATCCGAAAGGTCGTCAACATAATCGCCTTTCCAATACCACTGCAGTCCCTTGGGCAGCAGTGGATCGAACAGCGCCTGCAGATCGACAAAAGGCATCTGCATCATGCCGTCCAGGATCGGTTGAGGAAGTGCTTCGCGCACCGGTTGCATCGCGCGGATGCCATCGGCCTCCGAGCCGTTGTAGCAGCTGATCAGTGCGCAGATCCGTTTTCCCCATATCTCGCGCGGGAAAGGATCGCAGGAGGGCACAGTCTTGATGCCGAAGAAGATCCCGAGTTCCCGAGGGGCTTCGGACAAAAAGTCTCTGTACCATCGCATGATCTTCGCGGCATGCGCGAGGTCGTAGAAGATTGGCCCGCCATAGACGTCCTTTGCCGGATGCGCCCGAAACGTGAACCGCGTCACCACGCCGAAGTTGCCGCCGCCACCGCGCAGTGCCCAGAACAGCTCGGGGTGGCGGGTTTCGCTCGCCGTGACCACGCTGCCGTCGGCCAGAACGATCTCAACCTCGATCAGATTGTCGATGGTGAGGCCGTGTTTGCGCGTCAGATAGCCGGTGCCCCCTCCCAGCGTCAGTCCCGCGATGCCTGTGGTCGAGACGAGCCCCGCTGGAACCGCCAGCCCGTAGACGCTGGTGGCGCGGTCGACGTCGCCCTGGGTACAGCCGGCCTCAACGCGAATCGTGCGCGTGGCGGGATCGACATCAACCTGCTTCATCGGTGACATGTCTATGACCAGGCCACCATCGCAACTGCCGAAACCCGGTCCATTGTGGCCGCCGCCGCGAATGGCAAGAAGCAGTTGCTTCTTCCGGGCATAATTGACGGCGTCGACGACATCGGCGACCGTGGAGCAAGTGACGATCCAGCGTGGCCGCTTGTCGATCATGGCGTTGTAGAGCATGCGAGCCTCTTCGTAGGCCGGATGATCCTGGTCAATGAGGCTTGCACGAAGCCTCTGGGGGAAGTCGTTTGGTGTAATTGACTTGTCCATCGTTGAACTCTCGGGTTTATGGAAAAGCTCTCGCCAACTCGCTCGAGACTGGATTTGTCATGAGCGAGGGACATTTGCGCTCGCCGGCTTGCTGCCTGCGAAGCTGGTCCAGTAATACTCGATCTTTATTTCAGACGATTTTCTGTATATGGAATTAATTGTTTCATTTGTTTCAGCAGTACTCTTCGATGTGGCGAGTAGCGCCCGGTTGTCGTTCGGAGGTAATCCCGAAACTCCGCATCCGAAACGTCCCCAGTCAAAGTGATCAGCCAACGATATGGGCGCGCTGCTGCGTTGCTGCACAAGGAGCCAGTTCAGGCCGTCAAACGTGAACTTCCCCATGCATCGTTTCATCGGCATCCCCTGTCAGCAATGCCACGTAGCCGAGCCAGCAGTAGAAAATGGTCACGCCGAGGAGCACGATCGCGCCGGGGATTGGCCCGAATGCAGCGTTGCTGAGTATCTCGGATAGCGATCGTGCGATGTCGTAGGGTGCACCGCCATCCTGTAATTTCGGGGTGGAGATCTTGAGCACCCAGGCAAACAACAAGATGAGGAACATCCACGAATAATTTCGCCTCAACCGACGCGACATTGCAGCACGGATGGAAATCAAGAACCGTGGCCTGCGCAAATCTTGACCAAGGAGCTCGGCCCAGCCTTGGTCGACGTCGGGCAGTGGCGCGAGGATCTGAGCAAAATAGTTCTTCTCCATCTGGCGAACGCGGCCCCGATAAACATCAAAGAAGCGGTACCGCCGAGCCTCGATCAGCAGCAAAAGCTGCACGAGCACCATGCCGAACAGAAGTACGCCATGATGGGATGTTGGCGATGACAGCGACAGCGACAGCATTGCTGCAACGCCCGTAATCGCCCAGTTGGTCGTTCGATCGATACGGTCGCGCCAGCCTGCCATACGGCTCATTTCGGCGCGGTGATAATGCGCCAACACAGTAATGTACTCGGCTGATGTCGTAGGGAATGGAGGAGTGGTCCATCTCGCTACATTCTCCGCGACGGGTGCTTGCTCGTGAGATCTGTCCATTTCTGCCTCCCATCGGAAGACTTAAGATCGCCAGCTAGAAGCCATTTCCATCATTCGGAATCGACGCCATGGCGGGCGTTGCGAGATCGCTTGTGCCGACATGTTCCCGCTCAGGCCCCGTCGCAGCTACGGTTACGAGAAAATATACCCCACGCCACGGACAGTCTTGAGCACCTGTGGCTTGGACGGGTCGGCTTCGATTTTCTTCCTTAGGCGAGAGATACGAATGTCGATGCTGCGGTCATACGGATCCCAACCGCGGTCGTGGGCGAGTTCAAGCAGTTGATCGCGATTGAGAATACGCCCGCGATGCGTGGCAAACACTCTCAGGAGGCTGAATTCCATCGCCGTGATCGCAATCTCGACACCGTCCCTATCGAACAGTTTGCAGGCATCCAAATTTAAAGTGCAATTCCCGAATGGGACAGTCTGTGAAAGCTTCGCCCCGTCCTCTTCGGTGACTTTCTCCACAGTCGCTGTTCGGCGCAAAACGGCTTTCACGCGAGCAAGCAACTCTCGCAAATCAACCGGCTTGGCAACGTAATCATCGGCGCCGATCTCCAGGCCGACCACGCGATCGATGACATCGGCCGAGCCGGTCAACATGATTATGGCGACCCCAGAACGCTCTCGCATGTACCTCGCCAGCGAAAGGCCATCCTCGCCAGGCATACGGATATCCAGGATGACCACGTCGACACGTTGCTTGTCGATGACGTCCCTGAGTGCAGGGCCGCCATCGGCCGTCGTGACCGCATAACCTTTCTCGTGCAGATATTCGGCGACGGTATCGCGTATATCCTGCTCATCGTCGCAGACGACAATATGTGGACTTTCCTTCAACAACGGCCGTGACCATCCATAGGTGGAATACATGTCGCCAAGACATGCTCGCCCCTGTTCTATGACAAATCAATATACGCTTTCGAACTCAGCCGACCAACCGTGCAACGAAGGCCCGCAATTCATCCGGCTTCACCGGCTTTTCAAGAAAAGGCCTTTTCGTGGCGCGCAGGAATATCTGCGCACTCGGGCTGATTGTATCTCCAGTCAGGAAGGCAAGCCTTGCGAGTGCTTCAGGGTAGGAATCCGAAATATGTTTGAACATGGCCCGACCGTCGATGTTTGGCATCTTAAGATCGCTGAGGATCAGGGAGAAGGAATGGCCCGCAAGATGAAGCAATGCTTCTTCGCCTGATCGCGCTACCGTGACCGCGAAACCGTCCTGCGCCAGGACATCAGCAACCAGGTCCCCGACCTCCGCCTCGTCATCGACCACCAGACACGTGAGTCCCGCCACTTTGGCTGGTGCAGGGGCTGCGGTTGTGGTGGTCGTTCGTGGTCTGCGTAACCCAGGCAGCGAAACGATAAAGGTCGATCCGGAACCTTCGGTCGTTTCAACCTTGATGGTTCCTCCATGCGACTGCACGATGCGGTGGCAGAACGACAACCCGATCCCGGTTCCCTTTCCGACCTCCTTTGTCGTGAAGAACGGTTCGAAGATGCGCGAGCGGATTTCGGGCGACATGCCGGCTCCTGTGTCGGCTACCTTGACGACGATGTCGCCCGTCTTGGGCCGCAGTTTCGTTGAGATCGTGATTTTTCTTGGGCTAGAGCGGTCGTGAAGGGCCTGCTCAGCGTTGACAAGCAGGTTGATGAGCACCTGGCTGAGTTGATCGGGATCCGCCAAGATCGTCGGGAGATCGCGCTGCAGTCGGATGGCGAGCTCGATATCGGAAGACCTTATCGAATAGCCAGCAACCTCGACAGCAGTTGCAATAACATCGTCGATGGACACGTTCGAAGTCTTTGTGGGCTGTTGACGCGCCATGGCCAGGAAAGTCCGAACTATGCGGGCGCAACGTTCCGCCGCTTTGCTGATCTTATGCGCGCGTTCGGCGGTCTTGGTGTCGCGGGCGGACTCCTCAAGCATGAGAGACAGGCCAAGCACTACCGAGAGCGGATTATTCAATTCGTGCGCCACCCCCGCCAACAATCCGCCGAGCGCCGACATCTTTTCGTTCTGGTGCAATGTTTCCCGCTGCCGCTCCAGCTCCTGCTGCATTTCGATGCGGTCGGTGAGATCATAGGTATGGGAAACAATAACTTTCTCACCATGAAAATCGATCAGCCGGGAGGAAATGGAACACCAGCAAACTTGCCCGTCCTTGCGCTTGAGCTGCGTCTCGAAATCGTCGACCCTTCCCTCCTCGAGCAACCTCTCGACATAATGTTTCCGCTCGAGGGGATTGACGTAATAGTCGACGGCGTTGGTCACGTCCCCAAGAAGGTCCAGAGTGGCAGGACTGCGATAAAGCAGCGTTCCGTCGTGAGCGCTTGTCATCTGAATGTTGACCGGGCACGCCTCCAGCACTTTGCGGACAAGTTCTTCAGCTTCCTTGATGGCCAGCTCGGCGCGCTTGCGTTCAGTGATGTCGACGCGGGTGACGACAAAGCCGCCTTCGCGGGTTGGGCAGTTCGATACAAAAAACCAGCCGCCGTCCGTGTGCTGGAATTCCTGTTGCCGAAACTCGCGACGATCCTTGGCTCGTTCTGCCAGCCATTCGTCGATCTTGCCGTCTGGTACTGTAAACTGATTGCGCTCAACGGTGACGCGGAGGAAATCGAACCAGTTGACACCTGGCACAAGGACGTCCGCGCTTATTGCGTGCATCGCACGGTAGCGGCTATTGGCGAGCACAAGCCGGTCGTCCTTGTCATAAAGCGCAAAGCCCTCCGCCAATGACTTCGATGGCGTCGATCAGCCGGTCGCTTGCTTGGCGGGTCTGCTCCTGAGCGGTGATCATGTCGGTGATGTTCGTTGTGTTCGAGACGATCACCTGTCGCCCCTCGAATTCGATCAGGCGCGCCGAAATCGACGCCCAGAAGACCTCATCGTCAGCATCGTATTGCTGAACGCGGAAATCATCGATGCTGCCTGTTCGCGTCAGCGCGTCCACCAATGCTTCGCTGTCATCGGGTTGAACGTAGTAGTCGGCAATCCGCGCACGGTCCCCATAGAGTTTACAGCTGGCTGGATTGCGATAGAGGGTTTCTCCGTCGATCGTCGACATGCGAGTCGGTGAAGGACAGGCGTCGAGGACTTTCTGCATCAGCGCCGTGGCCTCACGTTCAGCCGCCTCGGCCTTTTTGCGTTCGCTAATGTCGGCTCGTGTGACGACAAAGCCACCGAGATCGGTCGGGTGTATGGAAACGATATGCCAGGTGCCGTTACCGAGATTTGCCTCATATCGACCGCGCAGGGTGGTGCGGTTGCTGATGCGCTCTTCGATCCACTCGTCTTCCCGGCCGATTGCGTCCGGATAAGCGCCACGCCGCACTGATTGGATCAGAAGGTCGGTCCACTTCATGCCGGGCTTGATCAGGTCGGCGACGGTGCCATTCATCTCGCGATAGGAGCGGTTGCACATCACAAGCCGATGATCTTCGTCGTAAAGGGCAAACCCTTCCGACAGCGATTCGACGGCGTTGCTGAGCAACTCCCGCGCCAGCATGACTTCGCCGTCGCGCTTGCGTTGCTTGGTGACATCGGCGATCCCCGCAAGGACAACGCGACGCCCCTGGAATTCGACAACGCTTAAATTTCCGTTCGCCCAGAACTTGCGACCGTTCTTGCCTCTCAATTGCGCTTCGCAATTTTCGACGACGCCGTTGCGCATGAGTTCCTGGCTGATTTCGACATATTGGTCGGGATTCACGAATTGATCCGCAAGTATTTTCCGTTCGCCTTCATCGTCCCAGCCGAACAGCCGCTCAGCGGCATCGCTTTGGTAAATCACCGCTCCGGAACTGGCATCGTTCATCCAGACGGGCAGGGGATGATGCTTGATCAGGAAGCCGAACAGATCTTCACGCTGCTTGCGCTCTGTGATGTCCAGCACGCCAATCACCAGCGACGGCCGGCCCCGGTAGACGCCACGCCGGCAATTGGCCGAACACCAGATCGTCGATCCATTGCTGCGGCGCAGCTGCATCTCGTGATCACGCACGATGTCGTGCTTGCTGACCAGGGTTCGGATTTCTTCGAAGCCCTTCGGATCGACATAGTGGTCGGTGATGAATTGCTGGTGTGGTCGCCACTTCCGTCCAAGAAGGTTCGAGGCATCCAGGCTTTCGTAGAGGATCTCCTTGCTTTCTTCATCCACCACCCAGACCGGCAGGGGATGGCTGTCTGTGATGCAGCGGAAGATGTCGACACTGTCCCAATGTGCCAGCTCGGCATTTTTCATCGCGGTTATGTCGACGCTCATCAGAGCGATCCCACCGTTCGGACGGGGATGCGCGGCAAAAAGCCTCCAGCCGCCGTCAGCGGTCTGCGCCTCAACCGGAGCTTCTTCGAGGCTGCTCCAGCGCGCCGTCGCATCCCGGACAAAGGCCTGGTTCAGCTCGACCTTGCGGCCGTCAAAGCTTCTCAGATTTGCGAGGACTTCGGCAACGACAGCGATCCTGTCCATGCCATGCATTTCGTAGTTGCGGTTGTCATTTGCCGCAAAGAACTGCGCGTTGGCATCCTCGAGGGCACCGCTGCCGTCAAAAAGGGCGTAACCGGTTTGAGCACCATTTGCGGCTTTTTTTTCTGACATGGGCAGCTTTCCTTTTCTCTCGGCGCCGGAAAATAGTGCCGAAGTGTTTCCGGATGAGTGCTGAGGCAGGACTATTTGTTTCAATTTGCTGCGTGCCGAAACCTGGAGCCCGAACATGGCGCAACAAACGAAACAATTATCCCTAAGTCCGGAAAAACAGCGGAAACAACCGTGCGATAAACATTGAGGTGCCGATTTTGTTGGTCCATTCGGAATAACGGATCAATTCTATCAAACTCACTTGAGCTTGGTAGGCCTGCAGTAATTCTTGGATCGACGAAGTCAATTTGCCGAAAGCTATCAAGACGGAGATCTCGTTATGAGACCAATTCTATTCGCGCTTGCCGCGCTCGTGCCGGTTCTGGACAGGGCGGACGCGCAGGACTTGCTTTCCACGCTGCAGTTCCCCACGTCGTCGCGCCAGATTTATGGCGACGCACCCGTGCCCAACGTGAAATCGCCGAAGGGCGGTTTGGGAATGTCGTCGGCCGCGTCGATCGGCCGCCCCTTCTATCCGGCGGCAGCCGCATCTCCCCAAAAATACGGTGATGCGGCGGCGCGAATGGATCTTGGCAAATCGTCGGGCGGCGGCGCGGTTGGGAAGCCAAGCAAGGCGCATTTCGCGACAGGCCGTCGCGCTCCCGCCGGAAGCAAATAGGTTGTCGCAACATCACGGCGCCAACCGAGTGGCTGGATAACCGCCGCTGGCGTCGGCCGGAAGCCATAAGGCAAAATTTTTCATCCAAGCGAGCGGCTGACCGCGCTCCTAGGGGCCATGCATAACTGTTGATTGAATATCGCCGCCAGAGGTGCGGCTCAAACCAATTGGAGAGTAAGAATGTCTATCTCAACTTTAACCGTGTCGGTCGAAAGCACGGGTGGAACGTTTCTCACGCGACTGGGACAGGCCTGGCATGCCTATCGGAGCGCTCGTGACCGTCACAATGGGGTGCGCGCACTCGAAGCGATGAACGATGAACTCCTGAAGGACATCGGCATTACGCGTTCGCAGATACTGTCTGCGGTCAACGGTCGTCACGGGAACTACGGGCCGAACGGCGAAGGCTGAATGGACAAGCCTCACGTCCATGGGGGAGGTCGGCGGCCTCTCCCATGGCTGGTCCCAGGCGCCGAAAAGGCGATAAACATTCGCTTCCTGTAAACTAGGAAAACTCAACTAGATGTTAACACCTTCTCAGTCTGTGCGGCTCGGGGGCTAAGAGAGAAGCCGGGTTGATGCCGGCGCTGCCCCGCAACTGCAAGCGGTGAGCTTCCGTCAAGTTTACACTACTGGCGCCATACGGCGCAGTCGGCGAGCCGTGTTGATGCGGCGCGACCCTTGAGCCCTTCGGATGTTGGGTTCTCCAGCTTGGTTATGTTGAAGCTTCGGGTGCAGTACATTATGATCGCTGACCATGAGCGAGACAGCACCATCCAGCGCGCATATGGCCACGAGGCAACTTATCTGGGCTGCCGCCGTCAGCGGCGCCAGCATACTTTTCAGCCTTGCGCTTGCCTGCGCCACCCCTTTTGCGGCGATCGCGACGGCTGCCGGGGCCAACATGTCCCGCCGCGGCGCCTTGTTGCTGACCGGAATGGCGTGGCTCGCCAACCAGGGGGTCGGGTACCTTGTGCTCGGCTATCCGGCCACGTGGGACAGTTTCGCCTGGGGCGGGGCGATCGGCGTGGCGGCTTCCTTGGCAACGGGGGCGGTGCTTTTGTTGCGCGAGAAGGTTCAATCCGGAATTTCGACCGTCGTTGCAGGCTTCGTGCTCGCATTCGTCGTGTACGAGTTTGTCCTGTTCGCTGCGACCGCGTTGCTGCCATCCGGGGAAGAGGCATTCTCCCTTGACGTCATCGTGCAGATTCTCTGGCCGAATGTGCTGGCGCTGGTCGGCTTGGCGGTGCTGCACAGGATTGCCGTTTCAGTCCGGTTTCTTCCAGATCCGGAAACTGTCCGCGGTGGCGTTTACGCCTGAGGCAGATGCGCTTTCCTTCTGAGCGGATCGTCTGCCTGACCGAAGAGACCGTCGAGACGCTCTATCTGCTCGGCGAGCAGGACCGTATCGTCGGCGTTTCCGGTTACGCGGTGCGCCCTCCTCAGGTGAGACGCGAGAAGCCGCGCGTTTCGGCCTTTACGTCCGCAGACATTCCGAAGATCCTCGCTCTCCAGCCCGATCTCGTCCTGGCGTTCTCCGACCTCCAGGCCGACATCGTCGCTGCCTTGATCCGCGAGGGTATCGCGGTCCACGCTTTCAACCAGCGTGACGTCGCCGGGATCCTTGCCATGATCCTCACGGTCGGTGCGTTTGTCGGTGCTGCGGAGCGAGCTGAGCAACTGGTGGCGGGATACGAGGAAAGGCTTCGCCAGATCAAACTCGCCGCCAACGAAATGCAACGGCCGCGCGTCTATTTCGAGGAATGGGATGAGCCGTTGATCAGCGGCATCGGCTGGGTGTCGGAACTGATCGGCATTGCCGGCGGCGACGATGTATTCCCGGAAAAAGCAAAAGCCAAAGCGGCGCGGGACAGGATCGTCGCGCCGGAAGAAGTGATCGCCGCCCGACCCGAAATCATCCTGGCGTCCTGGTGCGGCAAGAAGGTCGTGCCGGCAAGGATCAGGGCGCGTGTGGGCTGGGACGGGATTCCTGCTGTGCGCGACAATCGCATCGTCGAGATCAAGTCGCCGATCATCCTGCAACCGGGGCCAGCCGCATTGACCGACGGGCTCGACGCGATCTGTACAGCGCTGAGGGATTGAGGCAGGGATACGATCTGTCGCCTTTGCGCTTCCCCGATGTCGTTTTCGTGTGGCCGGGACTCGCGTGCCGGTGTTTAGATCACGGCGTTCAAGGTGCTCTACGGCGATTTCGCCGGAGGGATAATTGGGAAGCCGGTTTGATGCCGGCGCTGCCCCCGCAACGGTAGCGAAGCTTGAGTTCCGACGTGAAACCACTGGGCAAACTGCCTGGGAAGGTGTCGGAACGGTCCCGCTGGGATGGCTTCGGAGCCCGGAAACCAGCCTCGAACAGTTGGAACTCGACTGATCGCGGTGGGCGATCAAGAGGCAGAGCGCTGTGGGCGAGTTGTTTGATCTCGCGTGCCCAAAGCTTCCTACCTCCATCACCACCAAGTTCAGTCCTTGTGCGACAAGCGAGGACGGACATGGACGTGCGCAACGAAATGCTGAAGCTGATCCGCAGCCGGCGTGACGGATTCTCCTTCAGCAGCCCTTCTATCTCGACCCGGATTTCTACAGGCTCGATGGCCGCATCGACGCGGTGCGCCTGCCGCTGCTGTCGCCCGATTTCCAGGAGCGCGAGGTGTTTTGCTGCGGGGCGGATCCGTTCATGCGTGCCGTGCGAGGCATGCTGGAAGCCGCCGGTTTCAATATGAAGTTCTACCATCAGGAGAGTTTTGGTGCGCCTTCCATGGAGGCGCTGCCCGCGTCTGCAAACGGTCCGGGCATGGAGGTCGCGGTCGAGGCCAGATTACCGGTCCGCTTTGCGGACTTCAACGTCGATGGCGAATGCATCGCCGGGCAGACGGTTCTGCAAGCTGCGCGGGCGAGCGGCGTCCGCGTTTCCGCTGCTTGTGAGTTCGGGCTGTCCGGTACCTGCCGCGTAAGGAAAATCTCCGGTGCAGTGGAGATGAGCCACAATGGTGGCATTCTCGAAGACGAGATCGCTGAGGGCTACATCCTGGCCTGTTGTTCGAAACCGCTTTCTGCCTTGGAGATAGAGGCATGACGGCGGAAGAAAGCGACTGCACCGCTCTCGCCCGCCATGCGATCAACCAGCGGATATTGGCGTCCATTTCCCCGCTGCCGCCGCCGGAAGAGGTCTTCGCCGATTGGCTCCTTTCGGTGCCGCATGGCGCCAGCCTGGAAGTCGCCGCTCGCAAGCAGATCGCGCTAATCGATCGACGCAAGTCGCTCCATCCCGATGTCCTTCACCTGCGTACGCTGCTGGTCGCTGTAGCCGGCGACTGCAGCTGGCGCAAACCGACGGCAAACCTGTGAAAGAGGAATTCTTTGAACACTGCTTGGCTTCGCCCTGATCGAGCGTCCCTTAGGGCATCGCGGTCAGTTCAGCCGCAGACCTTCGATATCGAACAGGTGCAATCTGGCGTCGTCGAACTTGAGATGGACCTTTTCACCTGCGGTCACCTTGTGCTGGCCTTCCAAGGTCAACAGCAGCGGCTGGTTGCCGGCAGCCATGGTGTGCACGACCGTTTCTGATCCCAGCGCTTCAACCAGGGCGGTGACTTCGGCCGGAACCGTTCCCATGTCGTTTGCGGCGAGCTTGACGTGCTGGGGGCGAATGCCGAGCGTTACCTTGCCTTTGGCAGGCACAGCCTTGTTCAACGTGTGTCCTCCCGGAAGAACCAACGCGCCCCCATCTGCGCCGCATTCCAGAAAATTCATGCGAGGCGCCCCTATGACCCTGCGACAAACCGATTTGCTGGCTTGTTGTAAAGCTCGAGTGGCGCGCCGATCTGTTCGATCTGGCCCCCGCGCAGCACAACGATGCGATGCGCCAGGGTCATGGCCTCGACCTGATCATGCGACCATGCACATCCCCATGCGCGAGATCGGCGCCGCAGCGCTGAATCTGCTCGCTCGACGACCTGAGTGAATTTTCGATGCCTCCCCGCCGGGTCGAGCTTGCATGCAAGCTCGTCGAGCGTCATTCCACGCGTCGGCTCGTCGGGTCGGTCATTTCAGCTTAACCTCGGCGGAGGCTCTCGGGCTCTTGACATGCAAGACCCGCTGCAGCCGCACCCCTATTTGGGCATGTTCGCCTTGACGACCGTCTGGCACTGCGGCGTCAACTCGTTCAAATGCTTGGCGAGGCATTCGACGACGCGGCCTCCGCCGGGCTCAACGCCCGCGCAGAACTTCTCGAAATCGGCCTGGCAGGCAGCGCGCTCGGCTGCCGTCTGCGCCACTGCTGCGTTCGGCAATGAAATGGATGCAAGAAAGAACAAGCTTAGCGCTTTTCGCATGATAGACTCCGCTCAACACAAGCTGTATCACAAGGCTGACTTCCACAATAACATGCTCCAAACTATATTTGGAAGTATTTGGAGGGGTCAAAAATGCTTTTGGCTTTGGGTAAGGTCCCGCATGCCGCTGGTTTGCTGGCGACTGGGGTCCTGTTGGCTGCATGCCGCGAGGAAAACGCCTATGTGCCGCCACCGCCTCCAAAAGTCGACGTTGCGCTGCCGCTAAAGCAGAACGTCACGCCTTATCTCTTCGCCACCGGCAATACCGCGGCTGTGAACACGACCACGTTGGTGGCGCGCGTGTCGGGCTTCATCCAGGAAATCGACTACAAGGACGGCGACGAGGTGAAGGCAGGCGCCCGGCTGTTCCTGATCGAGCCCGAGCCTTACCAGCTCGCGCTGGAGCAGGCCCAGGCAGGACAGTCCTCGTCGGATGCTGCGGCAAAGCAGTCCGGCGCCGAGCAGAAGCGCCAGCAGGAATTGCTGGCGCAGAAGGTGATCTCTGCGTCCGACGCGGATGCGGCCGCGGCCGCGGCCGCCGTCGATGCAGCCAAGCAGCAGCAGTCGGCAGTCGAGGTCAAGCAGGCACAACTCAACCTGAGCTACACCGAGGTCAAGGCGCCGTTCGACGGCATCGTCACCGCGCAGACAGGTATCGATGGGCCAGCTTGTCGGCGCCGGCAGCGCCACGACGCTGGCCACCATCGTCCAGCTCGACCCCATTTACGTCGATTTCACCATCAGTGAGATGGACGTTCTGCGCATCCGCGCCGGCATGGCCAAGCGCGGTATTACCGCCCAGGACCTTAAGAAGGTGCCGGTCGAGGTCGGCCTGCAGAACGAAACCGGCTATCCCCACAAGGGCACGCTGGATTACGCCGCACCGGAGGTCACCGCTTCCACGGGTACGCTCGTCGTGCGGGCCGAGTTGCCCAATGCGGGCCGCCCGCTGCTCCCGGGCTATTTTGTCCGCGTGCGGGTGCCGCTCGGCGAGGAGCCCGACATGCTGCTGGTTCCGGATCGGGCGATCGGCAGCGACCAGGGCGGTCGTTATGTGCTCGTGGCCGGGGAGGGCGACGTCGTCGAGCAGCGCCCGGTCGAGATCGGCCAGCTTGTACAAAATCTTCGCGTGGTGACCTCCGGCGTCAAGCCGGACGACCGCGTCATCGTCTCCGGGCTCCTGACGGCCGTTCCAGGGCAGAAGATCGAACCGCAGACAAAGACGCTCGAGGCTGACGCGACGGGTGGCGTGGTGCAATGATCTCCAAATTCTTCATCGAGCGGCCGGTACTTGCCAACGTCATCGCCATCCTCACGCTCGTTGTCGGTATCGTCTCACTCTTTGCCTTGCCGGTGGCGCAATATCCGGACGTGGTGCCGCCGACCGTTTCGGTAACCACCCGCTATCCGGGCGCGAGCGCCCGGACCGTCATCGACACGGTGGCGCTTCCGATCGAACAGCAGGTCAACGGTGTCGAGGGCATGATCTACATGCAGTCCTTCGCCACCTCGGATGGCAGCTATAACCTTACCGTCACCTTCGCCATCGGCACGGATCTCGACCAGGCGCAGGTGCTGGTGCAGAACCGTGTGTCCGCTGCCTTGGCCAGCCTGCCGCAGGCTGTGCAGGTGCAGGGCGTTATCGTGCAGAAGAAGTCGACCGCGATTCTCGAGATCGTGACGCTCACCTCGCCGGACCGCAAATATGACAGCCTCTTTCTCAGCAACTATGCGACCATCCGGCTGAAGGACGAACTTGCCCGGTTGCCCGGTGTCGGCAACATCAACGTGTTCGGCGCCGGGCAGTACTCAATGCGCGTCTGGCTTGATCCCGAGAAGATGAGGGCGCGCGCCCTGACGACCCAGGACGTTGTCCAGGCGTTGGGCCAGCAAAGCGAACAGGTGACAGCTGGCCAGGTCGGAGCGCCGCCTTCGCCCGACAATCAGTCCTTCCAGTACACGATCGAAGTGCAGAGCCGCCTCGACGATCCCGATCAGTTTGGCGCCGTGGTCGTCAAGACCGGCGCCGCCGGCGACCTGACGCGTGTGCGCGACGTTGGCCGCGTCGAACTCGGCGCCCAGACCTATGGCCAATTCTTCACCCTCGACGACCAGCCTGCGGCTGGCATGGCCATTTTCCTGTCGCCGGGCGCCAATGCGCTTGATGTTGCTGGAAGGGTCGAAGCCAGGATGAAGGAACTTGCGAGCGAGTTTCCGCAGGGCATGGCCTATTCGATTCCCTTCAACACCACGATCTTCGTCAGCCAGGCGATCAACGAGGTCTACAAGACGCTGATCGAAGCCGCCTTGCTGGTGCTCATCGTCATCCTGGTCTTCCTGCAGGATTGGAGGGCGATGCTGGTGCCCGCGACCACCGTGCCGGTGACGATCATCGGCGCTTTCGCGGCGATGGCCGCGCTTGGTTTCTCCGTCAACCTCTCGACACTCTTCGCCATCGTGCTTGCCATAGGCATCGTTGTCGACGACGCCATCGTCGTGGTCGAGGGCGCCAGTCACAATATGGAACGTGGCATGTCGGGCCACGACGCGGCAATTGCGGCGATGAAAACGCTGTTCGGGCCTATCATCGGTATCACGCTGGTGCTGATGGCGGTGTTCCTGCCGGCGTCGTTCCTGCAAGGGCTCACGGGTAAAATCTATGCGCAGTTCGCGCTGGTGATTGCGGCGACTGCTCTGATCAGCGCCATAAACGCAGCGACGCTGAAGCCGACGCAGTGCGCTCTCTGGCTCAGGCCTCCGGTGCCGCCTGACCAGCGCAACATTTTCTATCGCGGCTTCAACGCCGTCTATCAACGCATGGAGAACGGCTATGCCGGACTGATCGGCGCAATGGTGCGGCATAGCGCCGTAACGGGCGTGATTGCGCTGCTCATCATCGGCGCGGCCGGCTACGGCATGTCGCGGGTCGCGACGGGCTTCATCCCGATTGAGGACCAGGGCTATCTGCTTGCCTCGGTGCAGTTGCCCGACGGCGCCGCGCTGGGGCGCACGCAGGAGACGCTGCAGCAGGTTTCGAAGATCGCCAAAGCGACGCCGGGTGTCGACCAGGTCGTGACGATTGCCGGCATTTCGGCCCTAGACAACAACTCGTCGCTCGCCAATGCCGGCGTGGCATACATAATTCTCAAGGATTGGAGCCAGCGCGGCAAGGGCGAGGATCTCGCCTCTCTTTACGCGACGCTCAACACGAGCCTTTCCGGCATGGAGGACGGGCGTGTGCTGGTGCTGCCGCCTCCGCCGATCCAGGGCATTGGCAACGCGGCCGGGTTCACCATGCAGATCGAGCTTCGCGATGGCAGCTTCGACCTTGCCAAGCTGCAAGGCTCGGTCAACGCTATGGTGAAGGTCGCCGAAACGCAGTCGGGCATCCAGCGTGTCTCTGCGACTTTCCGCGCCAATGTTCCGCAATACAAGGTCGAGATCGATCGCGAAAAGGTGCAGAACCTCCAGCTCACTACGGACGCGGTTTTCCAGACGCTAGCCGGCTATCTCGGCTCGAGCTATGTCAGCCAGTTCAACAAATTCGGACGGGTATTCCAGATCTACGTGCAGGGTGATGCACAGTTCCGCCGGTCGCCTGAGGACATAGGCCGTCTGACGGTGCGCAACCAGAGCGGCGACATGATCCCGCTTTCAACCGTGCTGACAATCACGCCAAGTGTCGGCCCATCGCTCATCAGCCTCTACAATCTCTATCCCTCGGCGTCGATCATTGGCGTGCAGGCGTCAAATTTCTCGTCGGGCGATGCAATCAAGCTGCTGGAGGAGGTCGCGGCCGACACGTTGCCACCCGGCACGGGCTTTGACTGGACGGCGCTGTCGTTCCAGGAAAAGCTCGTCACAAACCAGATCTACCTGGTTTTCGGCCTGGCGCTTCTGCTCGTCTATCTGGTACTTGCGGGTCAGTATGAGAGCTGGTTTGCGCCGATCGCTGTCCTGCTCGCAGCGCCGCTTTCGCTGATAGGTCCGGTCCTGGTGCTCAACGGCGCCGGCATTGCCAACAATCTTTATGTCCAGATCGGCCTTATCCTGCTCATTGCCCTGTCAGCCAAGAATGCGATCCTGATCGTCGAAGTCGCCCGGGACCTGCGTGCGAGCGGCACTCCTATCGTGGAAGCAGCAGTCGAGGCGGCGCGCGCCCGCTTCCGGCCCATCCTGATGACATCCTTCGCCTTCATCCTCGGTGTAGCGCCCCTGGTCGTGGCGACAGGCGCGGGCGCCAGCGCGCGCAGGTCGATCGGCATCACGGTTTTTTCCGGCATGATTGCTTCGACCTGTCTTGCCATTCTCTTCGTACCGTCTCTGTTCGTTATCCTTCAGCGCTTCGAGGAATGGCGGCTAGCACGCAAGAAGAAGCAGGAGATGAGCAGCGTGACGCCGAGCTAGGCGGTGCGACTAGCGGATCTCCGCCAGAATATGGTCGTAAAGCATTCTGGCGGCCGGGGAGAGGGCACGGTTGCGCGCGGTGATGAGGCTGTAGGGCTGTACATCGATATCGAATGAAATCGGCAGGATCTCGATTGCCCCGGCAAGGCCGTTTTCGTCGTTGATGAATTTTGCCATGTCGAGCGCGACCGGCGCGATGGCGTCTGATTGAGCCACCATCACCAGTGTCAAAAGCAGCGACGTGGTATTGAGGATGCGGTCGGGCAAGGCGACATTGCGGCTCATAAAGATCGTCTCGAGCGTACGCCTCAGCAGTGATCCCGCCGGCTGAAACACCCAGTCATAGCCGGTCAGCTGCTCAAGCTCGACCGTCTGGCGCCCGGCCAGAGGATGGCCACGCCTGACGATGAGGCAGGCTTTCTCGATACCGATGACCCGTGCGTCGAAAAGCCTGGGATTGAGGTCATCCGGGATACGAGCGATGATGAAATCATGCCGCGAGGCAAGCAGTTCCCGCGCCAGCACTCCGCTTGTCTCGACCTGCACGCTGATCTCGATGCGAGGGAAACGTTTGCGGATGCGCCGGATCGCCGGGACGGCAAGCCCGATTGCCGGCGCTGTCACCGCGCCAAGAAACACCGCACCACCTTTACCCGACTTGAGGTCCGATATCTCGCGATCGACCTCGCGCAATTCGAGCAGCATCGTACGCCCACGGCGCGCCAGAGCAGCCCCATAAGGCGTCAGTTCGACGCCACGCAGCAGCCTTCGGCACAAGGGGATGCCGAGCATGTCTTCCATCTGCGCGATCATGCGCGAGGCGGCGGGCTGCGAGATGTTGAGCATATGAGCGGCGGCGCTGATCTGGCCGCTGTCCTCGATCGCGACGATCAAGCGCAAATGCGAGAGCTTCAAGCCACTGCGAAGCAACGCCTCCGTGTCGTCGCCGGCCGCATCGAGGTTCGAGAAATTACCGCGGATCGACAAAAATTCCTCCATCGAAGATCGGGCTCTTGAATTAGATATATCAGAAAATTATGCGAGACGTCCGAAATGGTATTTGACAGTTATATCAATGGAAGACAGGTTCGCGATGTCCGGTCGATTATTCGTCTGCCCTCGTCGCGTTCGCAGATATGTCAGCCGGTGCATTGAGGGGAAGCAACTGCGAACCTAGGCTACGGCATTATGCGCGATCAGGCTCAGGTCCGGGTCGCGCTTTCATCACCAGGGAGGATGACACGTGAAAATAATCAAGGCATTGGTTGGCGCGCTCGCGCTCAGCCTGGCATCAATGAGCTACAGCGCGCACGCGCAGGACAAGGGACTGGTAGGCGTGCTGATGCCCACCAAGACATCGCAACGCTGGATCAATGACGGTGACGCCGTCAAGTCGCAACTTGAGGCTCTTGGCTACACGGTCGACCTGCAATATGCGCAGGACGACATTCCAAACCAGCTCAGCCAGCTCGAGAACGAAATCACCAAAGGCCCGAAAGCGCTCATTATCGCTTCGATCGACGGCACGACCATGTCGGACGCGCTGCAGAAAGCGGCTGATGCCGGCGTCGTCGTGGTCGCCTACGACCGCCTGATCAAGAAGACGCCGAACGTCGACTACTACACGACCTTCGACAATTTCGGCGTCGGCGTCATCCAGGCCAACTCGCTGGTCAAGGGCCTGAAGGAACGCTTCCCGGACACCAAACCCTGGAACGTCGAACTCTTTGGCGGCTCGCCGGACGACAACAATGCTTTCTTTTTCTATGACGGCGCGATGAGCGTTCTGCAGCCGCTGATCGATGACGGCAGCATCAAGATCAAGTCCGGTCAAACCGGAATGGACAAGGTTGGCACGTTGCGCTGGCTGGCGGCTACCGCCCAGGCGCGCATGGATAACCTGCTGTCGGCCAACTATTCGGACGGCACCCGGGTCGACGGCGTGCTTTCGCCCTATGACGGCCTGTCCCGCGGCATCATCGCTTCGCTGCGTGCCGTCGGCTATGGCAGCGCAGAGCAGCCGTGGCCGATCGTTACCGGCCAGGACGCCGAGACAGCTTCAGTGAAGGCGATTATCGCCGGCGAGCAATATTCGACCGTGTTCAAGGACACCCGCGAACTGGCGAAGGCGACTGTCGAACTGGTCGACAAGGTGACCTCGGGCGGCAAGCCGGACGGCCTTGACGAGAAGACCTATAACAACGACGTCAAGGTTGTTCCCTCGATCCTGCTGACGCCGCATGACGTTGACAAGTCGAACTACCAGGCGCTGGTTGTCGACTTCGGCTACATCAAGGCTGAAGAGCTGAAGTAAGCCTTCGACAGATAAGGGCTCTGCATGGTGGTGCAGAGCCCTTATCGTTGACCACCGACTCCGATACTGTGTGGGTCTCGCAGGAGCTCTGTCAGCAATGGCCTCGACGATTTTGGAGATGCGCGGCATCACCAAGACGTTTCCCGGCGTCAAGGCGCTGTCCAACGTCAATCTCAGCGTACGGGAAGGCGAAATCCATGCCGTCGTTGGCGAAAACGGCGCCGGCAAATCGACGCTGATGAAGGTGCTTTCGGGGGTTTATCCGTCGGGCACCTATGAGGGCACGATCCTCTATCACGGGCAGGATTGCCATTTCAAAGGCATCCATGACAGCGAGCGCCAGGGCATCGTGATCATTCACCAGGAACTCGCGCTGGTGCCGATGCTGTCGATTGCTGAAAACATCTTTCTCGGCAATGAACACGCCAGATATGGGATCATCGACTGGGACGCCAACGAGGCGCGCACGCGCGCCTTGTTGAAGAAGGTGGGACTGAGCGAGGACCCAAAGACGCTGATCACGAATATCGGCGTTGGCAAACAGCAACTCGTCGAAATCGCCAAGGCGCTGAGCAAGGAAGTCCGGCTGCTGATCCTCGACGAACCAACCGCCAGCCTGTCCGAGAAGGATAGTCAGGCGCTGCTCGACCTCCTCTTGGAATTCAAGCGCCAGGGTCTCACCTCCATCCTCATCTCTCACAAATTAAATGAGGTGAGCCGGGTTGCCGACAACGTTACGATCATACGTGACGGACAGACCATCGAGACACTCCCCAAGCAGGACATCAGCGAAGACCGCATCATAACCTCGATGGTGGGGCGTGCTCTCGACGACCGCTACCCGCCGCGCGAGCCAGAGATCGGCGAGGTCGTCTTCGAGGTGAAAAACTGGTCGGTCTATCACCCCATCCATGCCGAGCGGCAGGTCATCAAGGGCATCGGCATCAACGTCCGCCAGGGCGAGGTGGTAGGCATTGCGGGCTTGATGGGCGCGGGGCGCACGGAATTTGCTATGAGCCTGTTCGGACGTTCCTATGGGCGGCACATCACCGGCGAGGTTCTGTTCAAAGGCAAGCCGATCGACACTTCGACGGTGGGCAGGGCGGTCGAGCACGGCATTGCCTATGTCACCGAGGACCGCAAGACCTATGGCCTCAATCTGATCGACCACATCAAGCATAACGTCACGCTGGCCAATCTCGGTGGCGTGTCGCGATACGGCGTGATTGACGATTTGCGCGAACTTGCCGCTGCCAACGACTATCGCAGCAAGACCAATATCCGGGCATCGAGCGTTTACCAGATGACCGGCAATCTTTCGGGCGGCAACCAGCAAAAAGTGGTGTTGTCGAAATGGCTTTTCGCCAACCCGGAAGTGCTGATCCTCGATGAGCCTACCCGCGGCATCGACGTTGGTGCAAAGTACGAGATTTATACGATCATTGCGCGGCTCGCGTCGGAGGGTAAGTCAATCATCGTCATCTCGTCGGAAATGCCCGAGCTGCTGGGAATTACCGACCGCATCTATGTCATGAACGAAGGCCGCATCGTTGGCGAAATGGCGGCTTCGGACGCAAGTCAGGAAAAGATCATGCGCGCCATCGTTCGGGGAGAAGGAAAAGCATCATGAGCACCGATACCACTCCCGCCCCGCAGACCGGTGTCGCCGAAAGCGTTCAGCAAAGGCCCCGCGTCGCCGTCTCGGCGCTGGTCACCAATTTGCGCGACTACGGCCTCGTGCTCGCGCTGATCGCCATCATGATCTTCTTCCAGTTCACCACCTCCGGGACGCTTTTCAAGCCCGTCAACCTCAGCAACCTGGTGCAGCAGAACAGCTTCATCATCGTCATGGCGCTGGGCATGCTCTTGGTGATCGTGTCCGGCCACATCGATCTCAGCGTTGGCTCTGTCGCCGGTTTCATTGGCGCCCTTGCCGCCATGATGATGGTCATCTGGCCGCTCGGTTTCCTCAGCAATCCCCTCGTGGTTTCGATCGTCTGCCTCATCATCGGCGGTGCCATAGGCGCTGCGCAGGGCTATTGGGTCGCCTATCACCGAATACCAAGTTTCATCGTCACGCTGGCGGGCATGCTGATGTTCCGCGGCATGTGCCAGGCGCTGCTGGGAGGCGGCTCGTCCGTCGGGCCGCTTCCTGACAGCTTCAAGGCGCTGAGCTCGGGCTTCATTCCCGACGTGATTGGAACCTGGACCATCGTTGCGCCAACCGTGAATGCCGCCGGCAAAACCATCGTCGGCAGCGGTCTCAGCCTGCACATGACCACCATCGTCATCGGGGTCATCGGTGTACTGGCCTACGCCTATTTCGGCATCAAGGCGCGCCGCACGCGCGAGCGCCATGGATACCACGCCGAGCCCTTCGTTCTGTTCACGATCAAGACGCTGGTGATCAGCGCGCTGGTCCTGTTCCTCGTCTACCAGTTCGCGACCTACAGAGGTCTGCCGATTGTACTGATGGTCATGGCATTGCTGATTGCATTGTTCGTCTTCGTCACCAAACGCATGACGATCGGCCGCCGCATCTACGCAATGGGTGGCAATGCAAAGGCCGCGCAACTGTCCGGCATCAACACCGAACGGCTGACCCTTATTGTCTTCATTAATATGGGCGTCCTGTCTGCGCTCGGCGGGTTGATCATCGCAGCGCGTCTCGGGCAGGCGGTGCCGGCCGCAGGTCTCGGCAGCGAACTCGACGTCATTGCCGCCGTGTTCATCGGCGGGGCGTCGGCCATGGGGGGTGTCGGCCAGGTGATCGGCGCCGTGGTCGGCGGTTTCATCATGGGTGTGATGAACAACGGCATGTCGATCATGGGCGTCAATGTCGACTGGCAGCAGGTGGTGAAAGGCCTTGTGCTGCTCGGCGCCGTGGTCTTCGACGTCTACAACAAGAACAAGGCATAGCAGGCAGGAAGAAGCCGCCGCAATTGTTGATCCCGACCAAGCGGGCAAACACGCTTCAAACGGCGGAAATCAGGTTTTGAAGACATCCCGCGGCCCGGTTCGATTGGGCGGCGAGAGGGAGAATTTTGTGCGGGAGAACCGCGGTGACCGCATGGAAGCGCCGCAAGCGAGGAGGTTGAGCAATGCTGATTTCACAGATCGTCGACGCGTCGGATATGATCCAGGTCGTTGCACGCTTTGACGGCGCCACAAGGGTCCTGAACGGCGCCAAGAGCGTATACTCCCTGGCGCTGGAGGCGGCCCGTACCGGCATTTCCCTTGCCGCGCTGATCGAACGCAAGGGGTTCGGCAAAACTGTCGATCTGGAAGCCGCCTATCGGCAGGGACGCCTAATCTCGCCGATCAATCATCCCGACGCTGCGCACCTGCATCTGACAGGCACCGGTCTGACGCATCTCGGTTCGGCGTCGGCGCGCGACGCCATGCACAAGAAGCTGAGCGCGGACGGCGAGGAGACGTTGACCGATTCCATGAAGATGTTCCGTCTCGGTCTGGAAAACGGCAAACCGAAGGACGGTGCGGTGGGAGTGCAGCCCGAATGGTTCTACAAGGGCAACGGCACCATGGCGGTCGCGCCGGGCGCTCCTCTTGTGTCGCCGCATTTCGCACGGGATGGCGGTGAGGAACCTGAGATCGCAGGTGTTTATGTCATCGGCGATGACGGTACGCCTTTCCGCGTCGGCTTCGCCCTTTCCAACGAGTTCTCCGACCACGTCACCGAGCGCATGAATTACCTGTATTTGGCGCACTCGAAGCTTCGCAACGCTTCCTACGGACCGGAAATCCTCGTGGGCGAGCTTCCCGCCGATGTTCGCGGTACGTCCCGCATAGTTCGCGATGGCAAGACGCTTTGGGAAAAGCCGTTCCTTTCGGGAGAGGCGAACATGTCGCACACCATCGCTAACCTTGAACACCACCACTTCAAATACGCTGTATTCCGTCAGCCCGGCGATGTGCACATCCATATGTTCGGCACCGCGACACTCTCCTTCGCCGATGGAATCAAACCCGAGGCGGGCGACGTGTTTGAGATCAGTTCGCCCGATTTCGGCCTGCCGCTACGCAACCCGCTGAAGATCGAGGCGCCCGACACGGTCGCGGTCAAGGCACTCTGACAAGCTGTATCGCCGTTTCGCGGCAGCCAATCCGCCGATCGGGCCATGACGAGCCGAATTGGGAATCGTTGGCTGTGGTTGCTGTTAATGTGACGAAATCGACAAGAACCAAGAATAATGAGCAGAAACGTCTTTGATTCTGGTATTTCTGCTGCGCGTGGCATTAGTCTCATGTATTCTGATACGGCCTGCAAGCAACCTAACCAGCAAAAATGGATTTCAACGTCCTCTCCGGTCACGGTTATCTCCTCATCGGCGGCCTTGTCCTGGTCGGGACAGGGCTCCTCATCATTTCACTGATCTTCAATATCCGTGTTGCCCACAGTGTGCGTCAGGAGGAGCGTCATCAAGAAAAGCTGCTTGAATATTACCGCAACACATTTTCGCAGTTGGGCGTGATCCTGATCGGTATCGGAGTGTCTCTGTTTATTTTCTTTTTCCAGCAGAACTATCAGGATTACCGTAGACGCGAAGCCGAGTTGCAGCAGGTTCTCGCCAAAATGGCGCTTCGCATCGCTCGCGGATCGGCAGTCGTCGAATCCCTCAACGAATTTGACGAATTGCTTGATGAGGGTGGACCCTATATCGATCCGGAAAATGGTGGAGCGAACCACGCGGTCAGCGTGCGCGGAGCAGAATTCGCGGCGCAAGTTGCCAAATTGCTTCTCGTGGAGCGCGATGTCGACGTCCAGGAGTTCGAGGCCATGAACATATCTCGCGATTTTGAATCGTCGTTCGTCGTCAACGAACTCGATCCCACTCTGTGGTTCAACATCGTCAGAGACGAAAGCGAAATCAGATATGCGACGACCCAGCTTGCCCTGGACTACAAGGATCTCCACGCCGCGATTGGCGATGCGCCGCTTGCCGCCGCGATCGCCAATCCCGAAAAGGAACAAAGGATCAAGCAGGAAGTGATGGACATCTTTTACGATGCTGACCTTTTGCGGCAGCGCGGACGGCGGCTTCTTGGACGCGCGTGCTGGTTCTTCAGCAAGGGACCCGGCTTTATCGCGCTTGAACCGGCTGATGAGATTGAAGCGGATGCCAGTTCGCACCAGGAATGGCTAGATCGGTCCAAACAGTTCCTTGCACAATCGGCTTCCGGCAGCGGGGATTGCTTCAAATTGCTTCGCTACGGTTGAATTCGACAGAACGAGCGAAACCTGCCTTGCCCGCGATTGGTCGTCTGGTATGACACTGCTCGTCAAGAAACGGTGAGTACCATGCCCCCATCTATCACACCCATCAGGATCGGAATTGTTGGCGTGGGGAAAATCGTCCGCGACCAACACCTGCCGGCTTTGGCCAAAAATCCTGGCTATCGCCTTGTCGCTGCGGCCAGCCGTCACGAAAAGATCGATGGCATCCCCAATTACCCATCGATCGAGGCGATGCTCGAAGACGTTGCAGAGCTCGAGGCCGTTTCGCTCTGCATGCCCCCGCAGTTCCGCTTTGACGCGGCGCGGGCGGCGCTCGAGGCGGGCAAACACGTCTTTCTTGAAAAACCGCCGGGCGCTACGGTCAGCGAAGTCGAGCATTTGAAGGAACTTGCTGCCAAACGAGGCGTGTCTCTCTTTGCCAGTTGGCACTCGCGCTACGCACCCGCTGTCGAGTTCGCTAGAACCTTCCTGACCTCGACCACTATCAGATCGGTCGCAATCAATTGGAAGGAAGACGTGCGCCGCTGGCATCCCAAGCAGGAATGGATCTGGCAGCCTGGCGGCTTTGGCGTTTTCGATCCCGGCATCAATGCGCTATCGATCGCCACGCACATTCTTCCGAAAATGTTCATCACCGCCGCCACGCTCGATTTCCCGGAAAATCGCCACGCACCCATTGCCGCGCAAATTGCCTTCAGGACGCTGGACGGTGTCCCGGTGACGGCGGATTTTGACTGGCGTCAGACAGGTCCACAAAGCTGGGATATCCTTGCCCATACCGCCGCCGGATCCATGCTGCTTTCCGGCGGCGGGGCGAAACTAGCGATCGACGGCCAGATCGTTCACGACGAACCGGAAGCAGAATATCCCATGCTTTACCGGCGGTTCGCCGAGATCATGCGCACCGGCGCCTTGGATGCCGACGTTGCTCCGCTCCAACATGTGGCCGACGCGTTTATGCTCGGCCAGCGCAACGTGGTCGAGGCGTTTTACGACTGATTTTACCTGCCCAAGAGTGAGCAGGACGACTCGTCTGTTATGCGGGTCCGGCGCCGGGCCGGCTCAGGCCCACTCGGCGCCCCATTCCTGCACCATGTGAGTGCGGCCCACCTGGTTGAACGCGCGAACGGGAGCCTGATAGTCCACTGCGCGCACAGGGCTTTTCAATTCATCGTTGACCAGCCGCCTCTTGCCGACGCGCAGGCTCGGATCGGGGATCGGCACCGCTGACAGAAGCCGCCTGGTATAGGGGTGCTGCGGATTGCCGAATACGTCGGCGCGCGATCCGATCTCGACGATCTCGCCGAGGTACATCACCGCGACGCGGTGACTGATCCGTTCCACCACGGCCATGTCGTGCGAAATGAACAGGAAGGCCAGCTTCAATCTCTCCTGTAGATCGAGCATCAAATTGATCACCTGCGCCTTGATCGAGACGTCGAGCGCAGACACTGCCTCATCGGCAACGATGAGTTCAGGTCCCAGCGACAATGCCCGGGCGATGCAGATTCTCTGGCGCTGTCCTCCGGAAAACTCGTGGGGGTAGCGGTCATAGACGTCGGCGCGGAGACCGACGCTCTTCAAGAGCTCGCCAACGCGTTCGCGCGCACGTTTCGGTGTTTCCGTCGCATGGGCAATCATCGGTTCCGCGATGCTCTCGCCGATGCGCATGCGCGGATTGAGGCTGGCATAGGGATCCTGGAAGATCATCTGCATGCGTTTGCGCGTATCGCGGAAAGAGGATTTGCCGGTCTTGAGGATGTCTTCCCCGGCAAGGTGGATCGACCCGCTTGTCGGCTCGGTCAACCGCACGATGGAACGGCCGGTAGTCGACTTGCCGCAACCGGATTCGCCGACGAGCGCCAGGGTTTCGCCCGGCTGGATACTGAACGAAACATTCTCCACCGCGTGAACACGTCCGGTCAGGCCGCGCAGGACACCCTTGCGGATGTCGAAGTATTTGGTGAGGTTCTTAACCTCGAGGATTGGGCGGGCCGCGTCGACCGTATCGATGCCGGCCGCCGGCTCGGCCGCAACGCCAGTTTCCTGGTCGACGACCGGGAAACGCAACGGGCGAGATTTGCCGGTCATCGAACCGAGCTTGGGTACGGCGGAGAGCAACGAACGGGTATAATTGTGCCGGGGATTGGCGAAGATCGCAGCGGTGTCGCCGCTTTCGACGATTTCGCCCTGCAGCATGACGATGGTGCGGTCGGCAATCTCGGCCACAACACCCATGTCGTGCGTGATGAAGAGGACGGCCATGCCCTCTTCTTCCTGCAAGTCCCGGATGAGTTCGAGGATCTGGGCCTGGATGGTGACATCAAGCGCCGTGGTGGGCTCGTCGGCGATCAGCAGCTTTGGTTTGCAGGCAAGCGCCATGGCGATCATCACGCGCTGGCGCATGCCGCCGGAAAGCCGGTGCGGATAGTCGTGGAACCGGGTTTTTGCAGACGGGATACGAACGCGTTCCAGAAGGCGGATGACTTCCGCTTCAGCCTCGGCGCTGCTCATGTTGCGGTGGCACATCAGCGCTTCGGCAATCTGGAAACCGATGGTCAGGCTCGGGTTGAGGCTGGTCATAGGTTCCTGAAAGATCATGGCAATGTCATTGCCGCGCACGCTGCGCATGTCCTTTTCGGGCAGGTCGAGGAGAGACTTGCCCGCAAGCGAAATGCTGCCTTCGACCTTGCTGTTGCCGCCCGGCAGAAGCCGCATGATCGACAACGCGGTCATGCTTTTGCCGGAGCCGGATTCGCCAACGATCGCCACGGTCGTCTTCGGTGCAACATCGAAGGAGATGTCGCGAATAACCGGCGTCCACACCCCATTGTTATGGAAGGACGTGCGCAGGTTCGTCACGGACAGGATGGGTTGCGTCATGGGCTGTTCTTTCACACGAAGCTCAGGCAATCACACTCACGAGGAAACGAAGGCACACCGCCAGCAGGAATATGCCGAAAGCCTTCTCCAGACGGGACTTCGACAGGGCATGCGCAAGCCTCACGCCGAAAGGTGCTGCCACGACGCTGGTCGGAATGAAGAGGATGAGACCGAGGAGCGAAACATAGCCGAGCGCCAATGGCGGCTGCAGCGCGATGACATCCGGAAACTCGGCGGCGCGCGGCCAGCCGGCGTAGATATAGCCAAGCGCGCCCGGTATCGAAATCAATACGCCGAGGCCTGATGACGTCGCCACCGCTTGATGAATGGGGCGGCCGTAGAAGGTCATGAACAGATTGGAGAGCTGGCCACCGCCAATGCCCATCAGCGACGACAGAACGCCGATAAGCACACCGTAGGATTTCATGATCCAGCCCGCGGGCAGATCATCGGCCAGCCGCCATTTGTCGTTTCCAAACAGCAGGCGGATCGCGGAAATGCCCGCCACAACCACAAACACGATCTTGAAGAGGTCCGCTGGCGCGTCGCGTGCGATGATGCTGCCAAGCACTACACCGGCAACAACTGGTATGGCCCATTTTTTCAGGATGGACATATCGACCGCTCCCCTGGCGCGATGGGCATAAAAGGAGCGCAGCGACGTCGGCACGATAATCGCCAGAGAGGTGCCGATGCAAAGCGGCATGCGCACTTCTTCCGGCACCTCCATGAAGCGGAAGAGCTCATAAAGAATGGGAACGGCTACAGCTCCGCCGCCGACGCCGAACAGGCCGGCGAGTAGACCGGTGATCGCACCCTGCTGCCAACAGCCCCAGAACCAGCCACGACAATTCGAAGACAGGAATTCCGAACATGTTTCAGCGCCCGATTGCATAGGCTTGCATCAACCGCGGCGTCGCTGCCGCATGCAGGATACCGTCCGGCTCCCGCTCGGCTGCCGTCAGGCGCCCGACAGACCATTGGGGAACGATTTCAACATCGTGGCCACGCGCCTTGAGTGTCTCGATCGTCTCTCGTCCAAAACTCTCCTCGACGACGAGACGACCCGGTATCGCCTCGCGCGGGTAGAAGGACGATGGAAAATGCATGGTGTGGAACAACGGCAAGTCGATGCCTTCCTGCAGGTTCAAGCCGTGGTGCACCCGGCGCAGGAACAACGCCAATTGCCATTGGTCCTGCTGGTCGCCCCCGGGCGTGCCGAACACCAGGCGCGGCTTTCCTTCGAACAGCGCAAGCGATGGGGTCAATGTCGTGCGCGGGCGCTTGCGCGGCGCCATGCTGGTCGGCAGTCCCGGCTCCAGCCAGAACATCTGCGCGCGCGTGTTGAGCGCAAATCCAAGCTCGGGAACGACCGGGGAGGACTGCAGCCATCCGCCTGAAGGCGTGGCGGAAATCATGTTGCCCCAGCGATCGATAACATCGATATGGACAGTGTCTCCGCGTTTTTCGGTGCGCAGGTGCGCCATCGTCGGCTCGCCCGCACCTGGCGCTGCATCGCCGCTCGCACCGGCGTAACGCACCTGCGACATGGCCTTCTTGAGCTGGGCTTCGAAACCGGGGACCGTTCCGGGGCGCAGTTCCGATGAAGCGTTTATGCCGATCAATGCCCGCCGCTTTGCCGCGTAGGCGTCTGAAAGCAGCGCCTCCAGCGGGACATCGATGAAGTTCGGGTCGCCGTAATAGACCTCACGATCTGCGAAGGCGAGCTTCATGGCTTCCGTAACCGTGTGGATGAAGTCGACGCCATCCGGCTTCATGGAGGCTATATCCAGTTCCTTCAAAAGCGCCAGCGTTTGCAGGAACACCGGCCCCTGTCCCCAGGGCCCTGTCTTGGCAACTGTCCAGCCATGATAGTCGTAGGTCAGCGGCGTTTCGTAAGTGGCACTCCAGCGCGCCATGTCGTCAGCGGTCAAAAGCCCCTTGTGACGTCGTCCGCTGGTGTCCATCGCTTCGGTCTCGCGGCAGAATCGGTCGATCGCTTCAGCCACGAAGCCGCGGTAGAAAGCATCGCGCGCCTTTTCGATTGTAGCTTCGCGATTGCCACCCGCTTCGGCCTCGTCGACGATACGCTGATAGGTGTCGGCAAGAACCGGATTGCAGAACAGCTTCCTCGCTGCCGGCGCGTTGCCGCCGGGAAGCCAGGTCCTGGACGAGGTCGGCCACTCCTTGGCGAAGAACTCGGCATTGTCCTTGATGGTGTTGGCAACACGGGGCAGAAGCGGATGGCCATGGCGGGCATAGTGTATTGCTGGCTCCATCACGTCGCGCAGTTTCATCGAACCGTGGTCTCGCAAGAGAAGCATCCACGCATCGAAGGCTCCGGGAACGACCGTGGCCAGAAGGCCTGAGCCTGGCACAAGGTCGAGCCCCAGCGCCTTGTATGCGTCGAGGGTTGCGGCTTCCGGTGTAACGCCCTGGCCACAAAGCACTTCGGTCTTTCCGCTGCGGGCCGAGTGCAAGATGATTGGCACTTCGCCGGACGGGCCGACCAGATGGGGTTCCACCACCTGCAGGACGAAACCCGCCGCGGCGGCGGCGTCGAAGGCATTGCCACCACGTTCCAACATCGCCATTCCGGCCGCCGAGGCAAGCCAGTGCGTCGAAGTCACGACACCGAAAGTGCCCAGGATTTCAGGTCTGGTGGTAAACATGCTCGTCGTTCCTGCTGTCTGCTAATGCTCAGTATTCGCGTGGGTCGATGGCATCGCGAAGGCCGTCACCCAGAAGGTTGAAGCCCAGCACGGCGAGGAAGATCGCTGCTCCCGGCCACAGCGACATCCATGGCGCCTGCGAGATGAAGTTCTTGGCCGTGTTCAGCATCGAACCCCAGGACGGGTTGGGCGGCTGTTGGCCGAGACCGAGGAAAGAAAGGCTTGCCTCGGCGATAATGGCGGCGGCGATCGTCAGCGTTGCCTGTACGATGATCGGCGGGATGGAATTGGGCAGGATGTAGCGCAGAATGATGCGCGGGTGCCGCAGGCCGATGACCTGCGCTGCCTCGACATACTCCTCCGCTTTCACCGAAAGCACCTGGCCTCTGGTCAGGCGGGCAAAGATCGGCGCTGCCGAAAGACCGATGGCGATCATGGCGTTGATCAGGCTGGCGCCGAGGAAGGCCGCCAAGGAAATTGCGAGGATCAGGAAGGGAATGGCCAGCATCGCGTCGATCAGGCGCGAAATGACGCTGTCAGTCCAGCCGCCGAAATAGCCCGCCAGAAGGCCGAACGGCACGCCGACAATGACTGCAATCACCACGGATATGCCGCCGGCCATCAGCGAGGCGCGCGCGCCGTAAATCATTCGGGAGAACAGATCGCGCCCCAGTTCGTCGGTGCCGAGCCAGAATTGCGCCGAAGGCGGTTTGCGCACCGTCGTGAAGCTTGTCTGAAAGGGATCATAAGGGGCAATCAGCGGTGCAAAGACTGCGATCAGCACGAACAGCCCGACAATGACAGCGCCGGCAACCGCCGCCTTGTTGCGGGTGAACTTTGACAGTTGACGGCCGAGAGGGCTTTTGTGGGCCGAAGTGAGAACAGTCATGCTGCATCTCTCAGGCGCGGATTGACGACGATGTAGAGGAGGTCCGCGACGAGGTTCATGAGAATGAACCCGACGGCCGTGCACAGCACGACGCCTTGAACCACCGCATAGTCACGGGTGAAGACGGCATCGACAATCAGCTTGCCGAAGCCTGGAATGGTGAAAATCTGCTCGGTCAGCACTGCACCCGCAAGCAATTCGCCAAACAGCAGCGTGGAAAGGGTAATGATCGGCACCAGGGCGTTCTTCAATGCGTGGCGAAGGATGACGGTCTTTTCGTTCAACCCCTTTGCACGCGCGGTTCGGACATAGTCGGAGCGCAGAACCCCCAGCATTGCCGAACGCGTATGGCGCATCAGAACGCCCGCCAGCCCCGTGCCCAGAACGAAAGCCGGCATCAGCATGGTCCGCAGGTTCTGGCCGAGATCTTCGAGGGGCGAGGTATAGCCGGACGCCGGCAGCAATTGCCATTGCACGGAGACCAGCAAGATAAGCATCAGGCCGAGCCAGAAATTGGGAATGGACAGCCCCGACAGCGCCACGACGTTGATGGCATAATCGGTGGTGGTTCCCTTTCGTATCGCTGAGATGATGCCGGCGGGCACGCCGATCGTGAATGCGACGATCATGGCGAAGGCTGCCAGCTGGATCGTTACCGGCAGCTTCTGGGCAATCAGGCTGAGCACCGGCTGCTCGGTGCGCAGAGAGATGCCGAGGTCGCCCCGAACGATCTGCCCGAGCCAGGCCACATATTGGACCGGGATCGGGTCGTTGAGACGATACTTCTCCTGCAGATAGGCGATCGTTGCCGGATCGCGATCCTCGCCCGCCATCGTCAAGATGGGGTCGCCGGGCAAAAGTTTCTGCATGCCGAACACCAGCATGGAGACGAGCAGAAGCGTAGGCAGGACTACCAGGCATCGTCTGAGAACGATCGCGATCATGGGAAAAGCACTTTGAAACCGGAGCGGGGAAAGGCGGTGCGGCCATTGGGACAGCCGCGCCGCGCCGTTGTGGATCAACCTTCGGACGAAACGCCGCGCAGTCGGATCATTCCATCGGGATAGGCGACAAAGCCCTTCACGTTGGCACGCGCCGCAAACGGCCAGGGCTGGTAATAGAGATAGACGATCGGCAGGTCGTCCTGGATGATCTCCTGGACCTGGTCATAAAGCGCCTTGCGCTTGACTGGATCGGTTAGGCTGCGTGCCTCTTCGAGCAGCGCGTCGACCTTCTCGTTGCAATAATGGGCGTCATTGAGATTGCCCTTGCAACTGACAAAGCTGTGGATGTTGCCATCCGGGTCTGCCCGGCCCGACCAACCACTCTGGCCGGCCTCGAAGCTGCCCTCCTTAAGCGCGGACTGCAATGCAGCAAACTCGGTCGGACGCAGCGAGATGTCGAAGCCTGCTTCCGCCGACATTGCCTGGATCAACTCGTAGACCTGCTGCGAAGCCGTGTTGTTGCCAAAAGCGATTTCAAGCTTCACGCGTTCGTGGCCGGCTTCAGCAAGAAGCGCCTTTGCCTTGGCGACGTCGCGCTGGCGGCTCTCGAACTTCTTGTCGTAGGCGAAGCTAGTCGGCGGAAATGGCTGATATGCCGGCTGAAAGATGCCTTGGCCAACAACATCGTTGATGACGTTGCGATCGATCGAGAGTTCGAATGCCTGGCGAATACGCTTGTCGTAAGCGATCGGGAACGAATCCTTGTCGCCCTTTTTGAGGTTGAAGGTCAGGGCCTGGTAGCCGGTTCCGGTGACGGGGTAGAAGGCGAGGCCGGTGTCACCCTTGACGGTTTCAACGTCCGATGGCGCGATACGCTCAATGATGTCGAGATCGCCCGAACGCAGGTTTGCCAGGCGCACGGTGGAGTCCGAGATCGGGATGAAGGTGATCTTGTCATAGTTGTAGCCGGCCGCATCCCAGTAATCGGCGAATTTCTCCAGAACAATGCGGTCGTTCTGGATACGCTCGACGAACTTGTACGGCCCCGAGCAGACCGGATTCTGGCCGAAATCACCGGTCTCGAAGGCTTTGGGCGACAAAACCATGCCGGCGCGGTCGGCCAACTGAGACAGGAGCGACGCGTCCGGCTTGACGAGATGGATGGCCAGCGTCGTGGCATCGATCACTTCAACTGTGTCGATCGAAGCGACTTCGCTTTTTCGCAGCGATTCCGGCAGCGACTTGGCGCGTTCGAGATTGGCTTTCACCGCGGTCGCGTCGATTGTCGACCCGTCGTGGAACTTGCCGTCGTCGCGCAGCTTGACAGTCAGCGTTTTGCCGTCTTGCGACCACGTCCATTCCTTGGCCAGCTGCGGCTGGATTTCCAGCTTCTCGTTGATGTCGAAAAGCTTGTCGCAGAGGGAGGTGAAAACAATGCGCCCGACAAAAGTTCTGGCGCGATGGGGATCGAGGATGTCGGCGTCGTCCTGCAGACCGATACGAAGATCGGCGGCGAAAGCCGAAGAGGCCGAAACCATGATGGTGGCGGCCAACAGGAGTTTCTTTACGGAATTCATTTATTTCCCTCTGTGATTGAGCTTTTCTGATTTGGGATTTGCAGCCCGATGGAGGCGTCCAGACCAGCGGTGGGGCTGCCTGCCGCTTGCATGGCTTCGATCAGCGCGTTGTGCAGCGAGATCAAGTGTTCGCGCATGGCGGCTTCGGCTGCCGCTGGATGGAAATGGCGAATGGCGTCAATGACGGCGTTGTGCTGCTCGACCGAAAGGGTGGTGCGGCCGGCCGAACGCGTGCGCTCGCGGAAATGGCGCCAAGCCTCGTTCTGACGGATCTGGTCGATCATGCCCATGAACAGGATGAACAGTTGGTTGCCCGCAGCCTCTGCGATCTTGCGATGAAACGCACCGTCCCACAGTTCCCACGAATCCGTGTCGGTCGAATTCCTTCGCCTTGGCCGCCAATTTCTCCAGCTGTTGGATCAGCGCCGGCGTTGCCTTCGTGGCTGCCATGCGCGCCAGCACCGGCTCTATCTCGATGCGCACTTCCATGACCTCGATCGGATTGGTGAATTCCGCGAGGCTGTTGACGCGAAGCGTGCTTGATATCTGCTGGGAGCCGCCAAAGGTCCCCTTGCCCTGCTGACGCCAGATCAGGCCCTCGTCTTCCAGAACCTCTAAGGCCCGTCGCAATGCGCGCCTGCCAACCCCAATCTCCGCAGCCAGTTCGCGTTCGGGAGGCAAGCGCAGTTCTCCGCCAGACGGCACCGATCCCAACAGAACGCGCAGCCGCTCAAGTGCGTAACCAGAATTTGCTGCGGGTTTGGTGTGGGATGGCATGACAACGCTTGGTCAGGTGATCAATGTTGCAAAAGGTTCACATTTAAGGATCGAGTTTCTTTCGAAGATCGCGATTCCGATCCTTAGGTTGCGTGCATCCTTAGCAAAATCGAACCTAAGGAAGGAAAATCGGCGATGCAACCAATTTCTTCAATGGTTCCGTTCAATCCAAAACCGATTGCGGGTGGGCGAGTGTTTGTATGTCTGGCTCGCGAGGAAATGGCCAGGTCTTGCGTCATGGCGAGGCGCCTATCCATGCGGAAAGCACTGTCGCGCGGCATAATTGACCACAAGATTGTCGATTATCTTGTTGAATAATTGTCGCCAATTTGATTGGAATAGATTTGTTAGGTGAACTGCGATCGACGGTGTTCCGTCAGGACCGCATTGGGAGGAGTGGAATGAAAATCTCTGTCAGAGCATGCCGCCTTGTCGCCGGCGCCTTGATGCTGTGCTCAACCGCGATTGCCGCGCAGGCGGCGACTACGCTTGAGACGGTCAAGGCGCGCGGCAAGCTTATCTGCGGCGTTTCGATGGGCACGACGGGCTTTGCGCTCGCCGATGCGCAAGGCAAGTTCGCTGGCTTCGATGTCGACGTTTGCCGCGCCATCGCTTCGGCCGTGTTCGGCGATCCGACCAAAGTCGACTTCGTGCTGACCAACATCAACACCCGCTTCCAGTCGTTGCAGTCGGGCGAGATCGACGTTCTGTCGCGCCAGACCACGATGACCTATTCGCGCGAAGCCTCGCTGGGCATCGATTTCGGTCCGACCGTCTTCTATGACGGCCAGGGCCTCATGGTCGCAAAGAGCCTCGAAGTGGCAAGCGCCAAGGATCTCGACGGCGCAGCCATATGCACCTTGCCCGGCACGACGACCGCGCAGAATCTTGCAGATTTCTTCCGCGCGACCGGCAAGAAGTTTGAACTGGTGGTTTTCGAGAATCCCGACGAGAACAACAACGCCTTCTTCTCGGGCCGTTGTGACGCGGTCTCTTCGGACCGTTCCGACCTTGCTTCCATCCGCGCCGCGTCAAAGAGCCCCAATGACTATCTCGTGCTGCCGGAAACCATCTCAAAGGAGCCGCTGGCGCCGGCTGTACGTCAGAACGATTCCAATTGGCGCGATATCGTTTCCTGGTCGGTCTGGACGATGATGGCCGCCGAGGAGAAGGGCATCACGCAGGCGAATGTGGAGGAGATGCTGAAGAGTGAGGATCCGGAAGTTCAGCGCATGCTGGGCATCACTGACGAGCTTGGCACGATGCTCGGGCTCGACAAGGCATTCGGCTACAACATAATCAAGAATGTCGGCAACTACGCCGAAGTCTTTGACCGCAATCTGGGCGTACAGACAGCGCTCGGCCTGAGCCGTGGCCCGAACGCCCAGTGGAACAATGGCGGCCTGCTCTACGCACCGCCATTCAGATAAGCTATTTGCCGGCGCACGGTGCATGCCGCCTGGCATGCACCGAGGGTGGCAGGCCGATCCCATGAGCACATCCGGATTTTCGGGACTACTCCTGCTGCGCGACCGTCGGATTCGCGAGGTCGCCTATCAGCTCGTCTGCATCGCAGCCGTCGTCGCGGTCGGCTGGTACCTGTTTCAGAACGCGGCCGCCAATCTCGCCAGGCAGGATATCGCGACGGGATTCGATTACCTCAGCCGGGAGGCCGGCTTTATCCTGAGCGAGACGCCGATCGACTACCAGCCGTCCGACAGTTACGGGCGGGCATTGCTGGTCGGGTTGCTCAACACGCTCACGGTGGCGCTGCTCGCCATCGTGCTTGGCACGGTTGTCGGCACGCTGGTCGGGATTGCGCGGCTTTCGAAAAATCCGCTGCTTTCGCGGCTGATGCTTGCCTATGTTGAAGCGCTGCGCAACGTGCCGCTGCTGCTCTACCTCTTCCTCTGGTACTCGGCCATTATCTTCACACTGCCGCCGGTAAAGCAGGCAATCGCGCTGATGCCGGGCGTCTTCGTCTCAAACAGTGGCCTGGTCGTGCCTGCCATCGTCTGGCAATCCGGCTTGTGGACCGTTATTGCAACAATTGCGGCAGGCGGTGCGGCTGCTCTCGCCTGGCAGGCTGCGGCAATGCGTCGGCGTGTCAGGACCGGGAAGGCCATGCCCGGCTGGCCGGTCTCGCTCATGCTGCTTGCTTTGCCTTTTGTCATTGCAATCGCGGTGTTCGACATCAGGTTCGAGTTCGACTGGCCTGAGTTGGGTCGCTTCCGGCTGGCTGGCGGCGCCCATCTCAAGCCGGAATTCGTGGCGTTGCTGCTCGGCCTGACCCTCAGCGCCTCGGCTACCGTTGCCGAGATCGTCCGCAGTGGCATCTTGGCGATCGGCAAGGGCCAGCGAGAGGCAGCCCAGGCGCTTGGCCTGTCGTCCGCGCGCACCATGCGCCTTGTCATCCTGCCTCAAGCACTCATGGTCATCGTGCCGCCCTTGACCAATATCTACGTGACGACGTTCAAGAACAGCTCGCTGGCGATCGCCATCGGTTATCCGGACCTCGTGATGGTCTCCAACACAATCATGAACCAGACAGGGCAGGCGATGGAGCCGATCGCACTGTTCATGCTGGTCTATCTCGGTCTCTCGCTGGCGACGTCGCTGCTGATGAATTGGTACAACGCGCGTGTCGCGTTGCAGGGGCGCTGAGATGAGTATTGCGGAAAATTCGGGCGAGGAGCAGATCGCCATCCGCGCACCGGTGCAGGGCGGCGGGCTCAGGATCAGCGCCTATTTCGGAACGCCAGCCAACACGATCGTGACGCTTCTGTGCCTGGCACTGCTTGCGCTCGCCGCCAAGGTTGCTGTTTCGTGGCTTATTATCAACGCCGTTTTCAGCGGTACGCCGGAAGACTGCAAGGTGAGTATCGGCGCCTGCTGGCCATATCTCGCCGCCAAGCTCCGTTACATGCTGTTCGGCATCTATCCGTTCGAAGAGCAATGGCGGCCGCTTACGGCTATGGTGCTCTTCATTCTTGCCATGATCGTTTCCTGCATCCCGCGCCTGTGGAGCCGCTGGCTCCTGCTGGGGTGGGTCGTCGTATTGCCGGTGCTTTACCTGCTGATGGCCGGTGGCGCGTTCGGGTTGACCGAGGTACCCACATCCCAGTGGGGTGGCCTGCCGCTGTCCTTCATGCTGACCTTCGTGGGCCTTATCTGCGCGCTGCCGCTCGGCATCCTGGTCGCGCTCGCACGTCTTTCCAATCTGCCGGCGATCCGCATTCTCGCCATCACCTTCATCGAATTGGTGCGCGGCGTGCCGCTGATCAGCATCCTGTTCATGGCATCTGTCATGCTGCCGCTGTTCATGCCCGACGGTGTTACCATCGACAAACTGCTGCGTGCTCAGGTGGCCATCATCCTGTTCGCCGCCGCTTATATTGCCGAGATCGTGCGCGCTGGACTTCAGGCGCTGCCGCGCGGCCAGGCCGAAGCTGCGCAGGCTCTGGGGCTTCACTACTGGCAGTACACCTTCCTGGTGATCATCCCGCAAGCCCTCAAGACAGTGATCCCACCGCTGGTATCGCTGTTTATCGGCTTCTTCCAGGACACCACGCTGGTGACCATCGTCGGCCTGCTCGATTTCCTGAACACGGTCCGCACGGCGCTGCGTGATCCCAACTGGCAGGGCATCGCGGTGCTGGAGGGGTATCTTTTCGCTGCGGCGGTCTATTTCGTGTTCAGTGCGCTGATGGGCGCATACAGCCGTTTTCTCGAAAGGCATTTCAGGGTGGGCTATGACTGAGGTCACCGTCATTCGCAACGTCGACACCATCGTCGCGTACGATCCGGTCAACGACCGCCACGTCTACCTTCATGGCGGCGACGTGGCCTTCGATGAAACCGGATTGCGCTGCGTCGGTCAGCGCTTCGATGGAGAGGCAACCATCGAACTGTCCGGCAAGGCGCGAATGGTCATGCCGGGGCTTATCGACATCCACTGCCATTCGCATGATGAGCCGCTAGCCAAGGGTATTTTCGAGGATGTCGGAACGGCGGCGCTGTGGGGCAACGCCATGTATGAATTTTCCGGCCTGATCGACGGCGGGTCGGACGCCCGAGCCGCTTGTCTGACGGTCATGCTGGGCGATCTGATGCGCAGCGGCGCAACCACGGTTCTCGACATTGCAGGCCTGCATGACGCCTGGCTCGACATTGCAGCTCAAAGCGGCGTACGGGCCTATCTCGCGCCGGGTTTCCGGCAGGCCGACTGGGTGGTGCATGACAGCCATCGGCTCGACCTGGACTGGGACGAGAAGGCTGGCAGGCAGGCATTCGCGCGGGCGTTGGACTTTGTCGATCGGGCGCGGGCGCATCCGAGCGGGCGGCTGGATGGCGTGGTATCTCCCTCGCAAGTGGAGACCTGCCGGCCTGATCTTTTGGTTGATGCCGCCGGAGAAGCGCGCCGGCGCGGCATGCGCATCACTATCCATGCCGCGCAAACAATGGCCGAACACGAGGAATTGATGCGCCGGACCGGATTGACCGCGGTGCAGTACCTCGACCGGCTCGGTGTGCTCGGTCCCGACGTCATCCTCGGCCATTGCATCTTCGCCGATCACCACTCCTGGACCAGGCAGCGGACGCGCGATGATCTCGCGACGCTGGCTGCGCGCGGCACGAGCGTCGCGCATTGCCCGGTAACCTTCGCCCGCAGCGGCATGGCGCTGGAGACGCTTGGCGCCTATCGTCGCGGCGGCGTCAACGTCGCAATCGGCACCGACAGCTATCCCTTCAACATGCTGGAGGAGATGCGGCAGGCTTTGATCTGCTCGCGGCTCGGCGGCAAGAGCGTCTTCGATCTTTCGACTGGCCATATCTTCGACGCGGCGACGCGTGCTGGCGCGCGTGCGTTGGGCCGGACGGATATCGGCAGGCTCAGCGTCGGCGCCAAAGCCGACCTCCTGGTCGTCGATCTGAGCGCCCCGACCATGCTGCCAGTCTATGATCCGTTGCGCAGCCTGCTCCATTGCGCCGCCGAGCGCGCCGTCGAGAAGGTTTATGTGGACGGCCGGCTGATAGTCGATCAGGGCAAGCCGACCCTGATCGACTATGACGGCGCGCTGCGCGAAATGCAGGCCCTGCAGAATTGGGCCTGTGCCCGCGCCGGCGCGCTCGATCCACGTGGGCGCGACATTGCCGAACTGGCTCCGAAATCGCTGCCGGTGATCGAGCCTTAAGTTCGCGCGGCGGCTGCCTTCCCGCGGCTCAAGTCAGGATGGGATAGCTCGGGGAAAAAAGCTCCGACACCGGCCGATGTTGCCAACTCCTGTCGGGATACTTCGCGATAAGCCCCTCGAACTGACGTTGTGCCTGCTGGCGCGCCGCGTGGATGTCGAAACCCGCGAGTTGTCCGTCCAGCATCGACAGTCGCCCGTCGACGAAAACGGCCTGCGTGACCTTGCCCGAGCCGCCCAGTAACAGCGTGGTGATGGGGTCGACGGTCGGGGTCATATGGGGATCGTCGAGACGGAATACGGCCACGTCTGCCTTGGCTCCGGGAGCAAGCAGCCCGATATCGGTGCGGCCGAGCGCCCGTGCTCCACCCAGTGTTGCGGCGTCGAACAGGTTGGCGCTGAGGACCGCATCCGGAGCCCGCTCGCTGATACGGCAGGCGACGAGGCCCATCAACAGATTCATCAGCATGTCCGGCGGCGCGGTGTCGGTGGCCATGCCGATGTTGATGCCGAGCTTGCGGCAGGCTGCGAACGAACTCAGGATGCTTCCCATGCGCGCCGAAACCAGCGGCGAATGCGCAATGGAGACGCCATGGTCCGCGTAGAGTTGCAGGTCGCCGGGCGAAGCGTACGTGGCGTGCGGGGCGATCAGCCGCTCGCTGAGCAGCCCGTGATCGGCCATCCATTGCGGCCCGGTCGCACCATGCAGAGTGCGCATGGTCTCCAGTTCTAGGGGACCTTGCGCCATATGCAGCCGCACCCGGCAGTCGAGATCGCGGGCGGCGGCCATCGCCCGCCGCAGCAAGTCGAGCGTGCAGGTCTCGATCCTGTCGGGAGCGAGCATGCCGTTGACAAGGCCGCCATGGCGGCCGTGCTGGCGTTCGATGAAAGCGATCGCGTCGGCCAGACCGTCGAGTCCGCGCTCTTCGTCGAAAACAGGGGTGATCCTGCCGGGTGCTTCCAACACCATGCCGCCCGAGCGAAAAGCTGGACTTAAGAAAACGCGCAGGCCGAGGTCGCCGGCTGCATCGGCGGCGGCATCGAACTCGGCAACCGTCTCTCCCCATTCGCGATAATAGAGTGATGCGATAGGGGCAGCCGTCGTGATGCCGTTGAGCAGCAGCAAGCCGAAGGCGAAGCGCTTCTGAAAGGCAAGTTCCTCCGAGCCGTACATCTCGTAGGGGCCGCGCTCGACATAGGAGCGCGGCCAGATGCGCCCCTTGGCCCATCCCGGCTGATTATCCGTGACCAGGACATAGGTATCGATATCCGAGAGAGCGTCGAGGTCGACCAGCCCGGGGCTGATCAGCGCGCTGCCGAAATCGATCCGGCGCGTGACCTCTCCGTCGAAGCGGGTTCCGGCGAAAATGACGTCGCCGTTTTCGATGACCAGTTCGCCGCGCGGCACGAGGCGATGGCCGCCGTCGCGATGGGCAAGCAGCCATTCGGCGGTCATCAACGTACGGCCCGCCGGTCGCTTGCCCAGTGCCAGGTCCATAGGGAGGTTCATTGGACTCTTCATAATGTCCCTGGCCTGTTCATCCGCGGTCGCAGCGAAGCAATCAAAAGAAGGGCGTTTCATCGGATGATGAAACGCCCGAGGTTGGGAGGGTGCGATCCTGCCGGATCGTCTCAGTCGGCGGCCATCTGCGTCAGCCAGTGGCGTGGCTTGTTGTCGGAGCGGAAGTCGACGCTCTTGACCTTGTCCAGCGTGGCCCAGGCAATCGGCTGCTGGTGGAGCGGGATCAGGATCGTGTCATCCTTGGCGATCTTGAGGGCCGCCTCTTCGAGCTGAAGACGCTTGGCGATATCAGGCTCTTGCACCGACTGCTCGACCAGCTTGTCCAACTCCGGATAGGACCATCCGCCATAGTTCGACACGCCGACCTTGCCGGTCTTGGTGGACAGCACTTGGGCCAGGATGGAATAGGCGTCGAGCGTCGGCTCATTTGCCCAGCTCAGGTTGAACATGTCGGCCTTGCCGTTTGTACGCTTGGGCGACTGGATGGCGCGCGGCGCGATATCGATCGACGGGTCGAAACCAGCGCGCTTCAGCATGTTTGCGATACCTGCGCAGAAGTCCTCCTCGCTGATGCTCTCGTCGTTGGAGCACATGTAGGTGAACTGGAGCCCTTCCTGGCCGGCATCGGCGAGCAGCTTCTTGGCACGCTCCGGATCGGCTGGGCTGAAGGTGTCGAGCGACTTGGCGTAGCCCGAGATCTCGGGGGCAATCAGCGAGCCGGACGGGCGGGCCAGTCCGCGCATCACTTTCTTGTTGATCAGGTCGCGGTCGATCGCCGCTTCGACGGCCTGACGCACGCGCACGTCGTTGAATGGATTCGCACGTCCGTCTTCCAGCTTTTCCTTGCGGTTGAAGCCAAGGAAGACCGTCCGGAACTCGGTGCGCTTCATGACCGAGAGGCCCGGCGAGCTTTCGAGACGGGAAAGATCCTGGATCGGCGCGGAGTCGACCAGGTCGACCTCGCCTGATAGCAGCGCCGCGACGCGCGTTGCCGGCGAAGCGATCGGCATGTATTCGATTCGGTCGAGATTGTGTTTCTTCTCGTCCCACCAGGCATCGTTGACGACCAGCACCGTCTTGCTGTCCGCCACGCGGCTCTCCAGCTTGAACGGGCCTGTGCCGTTGGTGTTGTGCGTCGCGTAGCCCTCTGTCTTGGTGTCGACGGCGGTCGGCTTTTCGGTGTTGTTGTCCTTCAGCCATTTCGCGCTGAACATGAAGATGTTCGTCATATCATTCAGGAACAGCGAAGTCGGCGCCGACACTTCAATGTCTACCGTATAGTCGTCCACCTTCTTGCTGCTCACATAAAGCGGTATGTTGCCGCGCAGCGGCGAGTCCGGATCGGTGACGCGGGTGAGCGACGCGATCACGTCGTCGGCGGTGAAGTCCGCGCCGTCGTGGAACTTTACGCCCTTGCGCAGGGTGAAGCGCCAGACCTTGTTGTCGATCAGCTTCCACTCGGTCGCCAGCGCCGGCTCGATCTTGAAGTTCGCGTCGTAGCGGACCAGCCCCTCATAGATATGATTGAGGAACGACAGGTTGAACGTCGATGCGATCGAGTCCGGATCGAGCGAGTAGATGTCGGCGCGGCCGCCCCAACGCAGGGTTTCCGCGGTTGCAGGTGCGGCGAAGGCGATTGCCGCCACCGCGCCAAGGATGATGTTCTTCAAACGAGACATGTTACCTCCCAGGTCCTATCGTTCGTAGGTGCTATCATTGCGATGATTGACTAGATTGTCAACAATATTGTTGACGGAAACGGCGCGCATCGAATAGCAAACTGTCTCTAGATAAACGCCTACTTGCCCGGCCCTTTGGACAAAATCCGAAGAACATTGATGATTTTGGCGCGAATGAGGGAACCCACGTGAACGAATTGCTGCTTGTCCATGGAACCATCGTGACCGTTGACGCCGACCGACGCATCATCGAGGACGGCGCGATCGCCATATCGGGCGACAGGATTGTTGACATTGGCTCCGCCAGCGAACTCGAACCCAGACACCAGGATAAGAAGCTCGTTGATTGCCGGGGCAAGCTCATCATTCCCGGCCTCATCGACGCGCATGGTCATGCTGGCCATGCGCTGATCCGCAGCATCGCGGCCGACACGAATTCCATGTGGATGCGGATCGTGACGCCGACCTACTATCATTATGCTACGCGCGATTACTGGTACGCGGATGGGCTGGTGGGCGGCCTTGAGCGCCTGCGCGCCGGCGTTACCACCGGCGTCAGCATCATCTCGTCCATGCCGCGAAGCGACGACCCAGTTTTCGCGATCAATCATGCCAAGGCCTATGGCGAGATCGGCCTGCGGGAAATCATCTGCGTCGGTCCCGCGGGCTTGCCCTGGCCGCAGCCTGTCACGCGGTGGGAGAGCGGCGCGCCCGTGCGCCACGACGTCACTTTCGAAGAGATGATCGAAGGCGCCGAGGCGACGATCCAGGCAATCAATGGAAGTGCCGATGGGCGCATCAGCGTGTTCCTCACGCCCTTCACGATTGTTCCGTCACTTGACCCCTCGAACTCGACGACGCCCGATCAGGCCGTCACGCTGAGTGACAACGACCGGATGCAGGCGAGGCGGGTGCGTGAAACCGCCCGCAAATGGGGTGTGCGCATCCATTCCGACGCCTTCGCGGGGCAGATCCGCATGGCCTTCCAGGACAAGGAGAATGCGCTTCTTGGCCCGGACGTGCACCTTCAGCATTGCTGGGGAATCTCTCACGAAGAAGTCGACATCCTGGCCGAGACCGGCACGCATGTTACCCATGCGCCACCCGGACGCGCGACGCCTATCCTGGACATGATGTCGAAAGGCGTGCCAGTGGCGATCACTTCGGATGGCGTCTCGCCCAGCCGTCATTTCGACATGTTCCAGATCGCCCGCCTGGCGCAGTTCACACAACATCTCCTGAACAATCATGACCGCTATTTGCTGCCGCCTGGCAAGGTGTTCGAGATGATCACCATCGACGCCGCAAAGGCCCTCGGCATGGATCACGAGATCGGTTCGCTGGAAATCGGCAAGAAGGCTGACATTGCCATCATCAACATGCGCCAGCCCCACCTGACGCCCAACTGGATGGTGGTCCACCGGCTGGTTCAGCAGGTCCTCGGCAGCGACGTCGACACCGTCATCGTCGACGGGAGGATCCTGATGGAGGGGGGCGAGGTGCTCACAACCGATGTCGAGCAGGCGCTTGATCTCGGCGAGCGGGAAGCGCAGGCCATGGCCGAACGGGCGGGCCTGCAGGCGCATATGCACGACCCTGGCTGGGGTCAGCTCAGCCGGACCTTCCGCGAGCCGGTCGTGCCGCCCCGCCCGCCGGAGGCATAGAACTGCGATTATTCGGCAAGGGCTGCATGAGCGGCCCCGAGGCGCGCTCGCGTGGCCGCACCGTCCAGGCGCCTTTCTCGCGCGGATAGTCGTAGCCGTTGACCTTCGAAGTCGAGTAGCCGGCGCCCACCAGCGCTTCGGCTATCTTGAGGGCCGCGGTTACACCGTCGATGACTGGAACGCCGGTCGCTTCCGACAGGCGCTCACACAGGCGCGACATGCCCGCGCAACCCAAAACGATCGCCTCTGCACGATCCTCGATCTTGGCGCGTTCGATCTCGTCAAGCAGCAAGCGCTCTGCCGTTACCGGATCTTCTTCCAATCCAAGAACCGGCAGATCGATGGCGCGTACGGCGCGGCAATGATGTCCCGCTCCATAAGCTTGGACGATGTCCTCGATGATGGGGACCGATCGCGGAAGTGTGGTCACGACTGAAAAACGGCGGCTGATGGTCATCGCCACTTGGACGGCTGCCTGGCAGATGCCGATCACCGGTACCCTCGCGACTTCACGGGCTGCGTGCAGGCCAGGGTCGTCGAAGCAGGCGATCACGTAGGCGTCGATGCCCTGCGCCTCGCCAGCCCGGATCTCCGAGAGCATCGCTGGCACGGCCATTGCTTCGTCGGTGGAGCCCTCGATGCTGACTGGCGTTCCGACCGGATTGACGGCGGTGACGTGTGTTCCGGCGCTGGCGACCTTGAGGGCGCTCTCCAGCGCCTGGGTGGTCATCGAGGCTGTCGAATTGGGATTGATCAGGCGAATATGCACTTTTTAGTCGACCTGTTTGGATGCCTTGAGAACGTCTGTCATCGCCGGCGCCTTGAGCACGAACTGGCGATCCGAAGTGATGTAGTTGTCGGCGTGAAGCCGGGCGATCGGCTGGTAGACATCGGGGTTCACGTAGCGCCCAGCCGCATCGAGGCAATCGCGGTGGACATGCATGTGAACGACTTCGCCAAGCACAAGGACGCGGCGCGGATATTCGATCATTCGCTCCACCCGGCACTCGAAGGCGCACGGCGAACTGGCTACATAGTCGACGTCGATCTGCGTGCAGCGGGCGGTGGGAAGTTCGGCCATCTCAAGCTCGTCGACATCGCTCTCAAAAGCCAGGCCGCAAACGAGCATCTGCTGCGACAACGCCATGTCGACCATGTTGACCGCGAATTCTCCAGTGCGGCGAATGTTGACCATGGTGTCCTTGTCTTCTCCCGACAAGCGCGGCTGGATGCCGAGCACGACGATTGGTGGTTCGTGCGAGAAAACGTTGAAAAAGCTCATTGGCGCCGCGTTGCCACGCCCGGTTGCCGAGCGTGTTGTCACCAGCGCGATGGGGCGAGGACCAACGAAATTGGTCAACAGGCGGTACCGGCCATCCGCCTCCATCTGCCTAAAATCGAATTCCATGCTCGCCTCTCACGGTGGTCAGTTCTTTTGACAACAATTATGATTGAAATTGTCTACAAAATATACCACATAAAACCTGCAAATGTTGACTTTTTGTCATCCTTGGCGAATGTCGACCAAGCAGCAGGGAAGAACATTCATGAGCGACCAGGCGAGTGTCTCGATACAGCAGATCGTCGAAAAAGTATGGCTTTCGATTGCCGAACGCAGGCTGCGTCCGGGCGTTCAGCTCAAGGAAGGCCAGATGGCGGCGATTTTCGATGTCAGCCGCGCGCGTGTCCGGCAGGCTCTGGCGGCGCTTGAACGCGAAGGCCTGGTGACGATCATCCCCAACCGGGGCGCATTCGTGTGTCAGCCTTCGGTGGACGAGGCCCGGGACGTTTTCTCCATTCGCCGTTCGGTGGAGAGTTGCGTCGTCGCCCGCATCGGAACCTCGATCACGAAAGCCGATGTGGCGCGCTTGCGCGGCCATGTCGACCGGGAGCGAACCGCCAACGCCAACGACATGACAACCGACATCATCAAGCTGTCCGGTGGTTTCCACCTTCTGCTTGCGGAGATTTCGGGTTCCGACTTCCTGTTCGGCATGATGCGCGACCTGATCTCGCGGACCTCGCTGATCACGGCAGTCTATCGCAACACCGCGCGCTTCAACTGCGGTCCGGACGAACACGCCGAGATCGTCGACCATATCGCGGCTGGTAACATCAAGACGGCGCTGGCGCTGATGGAGCATCATCTCGAGCATGTGGAGTCGGAGCTCGATCTGAGGGAAGTGCGGGACATGTCGCACGATCTGCGCGCCGCGCTTGCATAGGTGAACAACGGAGGCATCTTCATGCCTCCTCCACCAGATGGCATGCGACGCGCGTTCGGTTTGAAAGCGTGCGCACCTCGGGAATTTCGACCGAGCAGCGTGCGGTTGCAATCGGGCATCTCGGATGGAATGGACAGCCTGACGGTGGATTGAGCGGGCTCGGAACCTCGCCAGCGGCGACGACGCGATCCCTGTGCGGATGCTCGATGTTCGGGATCGTCTGGAGCAGGAGTTGCGTGTATGGATGGCGCGGTCGGGCGAACAGCGCCTCCGTCTCGCCCTCCTCGACGATGCGGCCGAGGTACATCACCGCGATGCGGTCCGACATGTGCCGCACCACGCTCATGTCATGGCTGATGAACAGATAGGTCAGGCCGAACTCGTCCTGCAGGCGCCGCATCAGATTGAGGACCTGAGCCTGGACCGAAACGTCCAGCGCGGAGGTCGGCTCATCGCAGACCAGGAACTGCGGTTCGCTCGCCAAGTGCGCGTGCAATCGAGATGCGCTGCCGCTGCCCGCCAGAGAATTCGTGCGGGAACTTCTCGCCATCCGATGCTGACAGGCCCGACGATCTTCAGCAGTTCCACCACACGCTCGGTGATCTCGGCGGCGGTCTTTCGCAGCTTCAGCTCACGCAGCGGCTCGGCGATGATGTTCTTGACGCGCCAGCGCGGATTGAGCGACGCGTAAGGGTCCTGGAAAATCATCTGAGCGGAGAGCGGATTGCCGTCCCGACCGGGTGCGAAGCGCATCTCGCCGCTATTCGGCTTGTAGAGCCCTGTCACCAGGCGGGCGACGGTGGACTTGCCGCAGCCGCTTTCGCCGACGAGGCTTAGGCATCCACTCATCGGCACATCGAAGCTGATGTCGTTGACGGCGTGGAGAAACTGCCGAGGCTTGCGCTCGACAACGCGATTGAGCCACGGCGCCGAAACGTCGAATGTTTTGGCGAGCCGCTCGACCCGCAGCGCTGGCGCCTTTTGTGCAGTGATGACGTTCATGCTGTTCCTCCTGCATTGAGCCAGCACGCGCTGGCGCCCGCGCCCGCCAGGAGCAGGCTCTGGCCGTTCGCGCCGACAGCGCGGTCCGGCCTCCTTGCAGCGCGGATTGAAGGCGCAGCCGGACGGGATGGCATCGAGTCGCGGCATCGATCCATCGATCTGGTTGAGGCGTTCGACGCGGCGCGCCTAACGCTGGGATCGAGGCCATCAGCCCGCGCGGTATAGGGATGTGTGGGCAGCGTGCAGCACCTGTTCGACCGGCCCGATCTCGACGAGGCGGCCGGCGTACATCACGGCGACCCGGTCGGCCGTCTCCGCGATGACGCCCATGTCGTGCGTGACCAGCATGACCGCTGTCCGCTTTTCCTTGCAGAGACGGCGCAGCAGCGACGTGATCTGCGCCTGGATCGAGACGTCGAGCGCGGTGGTCGGCTCGTCGGCGATGATCAGCTTCGGCGAGGCGGCAAGCGCCAGCGCGATGACCACGCGCTGCCGCATGCCGCCGGAAAACTGATGCGGATACTGATCGATGCGCTCCTCGGGCGAGGGGATGCCGACATCCTTGAGCAGGTGAAACCGCTCGCGCCCGAGCCTCGGCCTTGCCCATGCCGAGATGCTGCCGGATCGTCTCCGTCAGCTGCGCGCCGACCGTGAAAAGCGGATTGAGCGAAGTCAGCGGATCCTGGAAGATCGCGCCGATCTCGCGGCCGCGCATCTTCTCCATTTCGCGGTCGTCCAGGGTGTCGATGCGGCGATCGCCGAGCCAGATCTCGCCGCCGGCGATGCGTCCGGGCCGCTCGAGCAGGCCCTGGATCGGCCAGCCCGGTCATCGACTTGCCGGCGCCGGACTCGCCGACGACGCCCGAGGATCTCGCCGGGCCGGATCGCCAGGCGACACGTCGGAGAGTGCCGTCGCGGCACCATGGCGGCCGGGGAATTCGACTTTGAGGTCGCGAACCTCAAGTACCGGCTTGCTCGGCTTCAACCATTGGCATTGACCTCGATCGGATAGCTCGGCGGGAAGATTTCGGAGATCGGCGGATGGCCCCAGCTGCGCTCCGGATATTTTGCGATCAGGCCGTCGAACTGCTGTCTGCGCGCGCTGCCGTGCGGCCGTCATGTCGATGCCGGCGACCTCGCCGACGCGCATCGACAGGCGTCCGTCGACGAAGACGGCCTGCGTAACCTTGCCTGAACCGCCGGCGACCAGTGTGGTTATCGGGTCGATCGATGGCGCCATCACCGCGATCATCAAGTCCGAACACCGCGATGTCGGCACGCGCGCCCGGTGCGAGCCGTGCCGAGATCGTCGCGGCCGAGCGCCTTCGCGCCGCCGAGCGTCGCGGCGTCGAATAGGTCGGCGCAGCGGACGCGGTCCGGAGCGCGATCGTTGATGCGGCAGGCAATCAGGCCGACCAGCAGGTTCATCATCATGTCGGCGGGCGTCGGTGTCGGTGCCCATCGCGATGTTGATGCCGCGCTCCCGACAGCGCGAGAACGAGTTGAGCGTGCTGCCGCCGCGTGCCGAAACCAACGGGCAATGCACGATCGAGACGCCGTTGGCGGCGTAGAGCTCGAGGTCTCCCTCGGTCGCGTTGGTTGCATGGGGTGCGATCAGCCGATCGTTGAGCAGGCCGATGCTCGCCAGCCAGTCCGGTGCCGTAGTGCCGTGCAGTTTGCGAACTGTTTCGACTTCCATTGCGCCTGGGCCATGTGAAGGCGGATCTTGCAGCCGAGATCGCGCGCGGCGGCCTGGGTCTGCGCGCAGGAGCTCCGCCGTGCAGGTCTCGACGCGGTCCGGCGCCAGCATGACCGCGCACCAGATCGCCGAAGCGGCCGGTCTGCCGTTCCGATGAAGTCGACGGCGTCGCGCAGGCCTTTCAGGCCACGTGCCTCGTCGAAAAGCGGAGACGATCTGGCCCGGCGCATCGAGGACCATGCCGCCGGTGCGATAGGCCGGGCTGAGATAGACGCGCAGGCCGAGATTCGCCCGCAGCCTCGGCAGCGGCGTCGAATTCGGCGACCGTCTCGCCCCATTCGCGGTAGAACAGCGAGGCGATCGGCGCAGCCGTCGTGATGCCGTTCAGCAGAAGCTGGCCGAAGGCGAAGCGCTTCTGGAACGCCAGTTCCTCCTGCGTATACATCTCGTAGGGACCAGCCTCGACATAAGATCGCGGCCAGACCCGGCCCTTCGCCCAGCCGGGCTGGTTGTCGATGCCGAGGATCGTCGTGTCGAGGTCGGAAAGCGCATCGAGATCGATGAAGCCGGGGCCGATCAGGGCATTGCCGAAGTCGATCCGGCGCGCCACCTCGCCGGGAAATCGTGTCCCGACGAAGATCACCTCGCCGTCCTCGAAGACGATCTCGCCATTGCGGATGAGGCGATGGCCGCCGTCGCGATGGCCGAGCACCCAGCGCGGCCGGTCAGCAGCGTGCGTCCTTCGGGCGCTTGCCGAGTTCGAGCGTGTCAGCAATGCGCTCGTGGCGTGTCATGGCATATCCACCACGGCCTGACCGTCGCGCGCGACGACGCGGCCGCCCTTGACGACAGCGGGCGCGGTGCGACGTCGACGACCGCATGGGCCAGCGTCTCGCCCGGCGAGCAGCGTGAGGTCGGCATTGCAGCCTTCGGCGAGGCCGTAGCCCTCGATGTCCATGACGTTGGCGCCACCCTGCGAGACAGACGTCGAGCACGTGCTCCAGTTCGTCGTCGCGGCGCAAATCGTTCTTCAGGCCGACGAACATGGCGCGCTCCAGCATGTCGGCGTTGCCCCAGGGCCCCCAGGTGTCGCGGATGCCGTCACAGCCGGAGCAGACGCGCACGCCGGCCTCCTTCAGGCGCTTGATCGACGGCACGGTGCCGACTGGCGCGCCGGTCGTCATGATCGCGACGTCGAGTTCGGCGATCTGCTCGATCAGCGGGTCGACCCGGCAGGTAGTCGGTCATGCCCAGGCAGAAGGCGTGGCTGATCGTGACCTTGCCCTGCATGCCATTGCGCGCGGATGCGCTCGAAGATCAGCTCCATGGAGAAGGCGCCGAGCTCGCCCGGCTCATGCAGGTGGATGTCGATCGGCTTGCCTGGTGCTTCGCCGCAAGCGCGAAGAGCGACATCGAGATGGCCCTTGGGATCGCGGTCGATGCCGCAGGGGTCGAGGCCGCCGACGACCTCGCAGCCTGGCGCAGCGCCTCGTCCAGCAGTTCGACCGTGCCGGGCATGACCAGCACGCCGGACTGCGGGAAGGCGACGATCTCGATGTCGATGATGCCGCGATAGCTTCTCGCGCGTTTCCATGACGCCTTCGACGCCCGAGAGGCCATGACTCGGTGTCGATGTCGACATGGCTGCGGATATGGGTGGAGCCGTGCGCGGCGAGGCCGATCGCGTGGCGCATCGACTGGCGGTGCGGATCGATGCCGATGGCGATCCGGTTCTCGCGCTCGATGTCGATCGTGTCGAGCAGCACCGCGCGCGGTTGTTCTCGTGCCAGGGCATGCCCCAGGTCGTCTTGTCGAGATGGGTGTGCGCCTCGACGAGGCCGGGAATGGCGATCGCGCCGCGGCCATCCTCGACAGGCATGCCGGGATCCGGCTCGAAGTCGGCCGATCGCGGCGATCCGGCCGTCGCGGATCAGGATGTCGCTGTTCGCGCCCGCCATAGGGCCGGACGTTGCGGAGCAAGAGATCGGTCATTCGTCATTTACCTCAGCTTTCGGATTGAGCGCATCGCGCAGCCAGTCGCCGAGCAGGTTGACCGACGACGACGAGCAGGCAGAGCTGGACGACCGGGAAGAGGACGATCCACCACGAGCCGGAGAACAGGAACTGGTTGCCGATGCGGATCAGCGTGCCGAGCGAAGGCTGGGTCGGCGGCATGCCGATGCCGAGGAATGACAGCGTCGCCTCGGTCAGGATCGCCAGGCCGAAATTCAGCGTGGCGGCGACCAGCACCGGCGTCAGCGTGTTGGGCAGGATGTGGCTGCGCCATGATGCGCGCGAGCTGGCACCTTGATGCAGCCTGGCGGCCTGCACATATTCCTTGTTGCGCTCGACGATCGTCTGGGCGCGCACGGTGCGCGCATATTGCACCCAGGCGGACAGCGCGATCGCAAACACCAGGACGGCGGCAGCGCCGATCTCGCGCAAGTCGGCGGAAGCATCTGGCGGACGACGGTCGAGACGAGGATCGCGATCAGGATGGTCGGGATCGACAGTATGATATCGCCGATACGCATCAGCAGGTTGTCGACAAAGCCGCCGAAGAAGCCGGCGACCAGGCCGACCGTCATGCCGATCAGCAGCGACAGGACGACCGAGGCGAGGCCGATGACGAGCGAGATGCGCGTGCCGTAGAGGATCGCCGACAGCATGTCGCGGCCCTGCGTGTCGGTGCCGAGCAGATAGGGCCATTCGCCACCTTCCTGCCAGATCGGCGGCAGTTCCGCCTTCCACATGTCGAGCTGCGCGGAGTCGTAGGGGTTCTGCGGCGCGATCAGAGGGCGCGAACACGGCCGTCAAGATCAGCACGGCAAGGAGCAGCGGCCGCAGACATGGCCGACCTGCTGTGTGTGAAGGACCACCAGATATCGCTGTCGCGCAAGCGCGCATCAGGCGGACTGCGGCTGCTGCGCCGGGTTTCGAAGTGTCGGTTGTCATCGACGCGGCCTCCGGCGGTCAGCGTGCGTCGCGCAGCCGCGGATCGATCACCGCATAGGCGATGTCGACCAGCGTGTTGAGCGCGACGAAGATGAAGGAGACGATGCAGAGATAGGCGGCCATCACCGGGATATCGACGAAGGTCACCGCCTGGATGAAGAGCATGCCCATGCCCGGCCACTGGAACACGGTCTCGGTGATCAGCGCGAAGGCGATCAGCGTGCCGACCTTCATGGCCGTCATCGGTGACCACCGGCATCAGGCAGTTCCGGAGCGCGTGGCGGAAATGGATGCGCCACCGGGGAATGCCGCGGGCCCGGGCGAACTTCACGAAATCGGAGCGCAGCACCTCCAGCATCTCGGCCCGCACCAGCCGCATGACCAGCGTGATCTGGTACAGCGAAAGCGTGACTGCGGGCAGGATGAGCGCGGCGCGGCCTGATGGCGTCAGCAGGCCGGTCGACCACCAGCCGATCTGCACCACCTCGCCGCGACCGAAGGCCGGCAACCAGCCCAGGATCACCGAGAACACCAGGATAAGCAGGATGCCGACGACGAAGCTCGGCAACGACACGCCGACAATCGAGATGAACTGCAGCGCTTCCGTGTACCATTTGCCGCGTTTGATCGCGGTCAGAACGCCAAGCGGAATGCCGACGACTAGCGAGAGCAGCGTCGCGACCAGCACCAGTTCAAGCGTCGCCGGGAAGCGTTCCGCGATCAGCGTCAGCACGTCCTGGCCGTTGCGGTAGGAAATGCCGAAATCGCCTCGCGCGGCATTGGCGACGAAGCGCACGAACTGCGTCGCGGTGCTGTCATTGAGGCCGAGCCGCTCACGCAGATTGTCGCGATCTGCCTGAGTCATCTGCTCGTTGGCCATCAGCTCGACCGGATCGCCCGCAAGGCGAAAGATCAGAAACGCGAGCATGGCGACGGCAAGCATGACCATGATGGCGTTGCCGATGCGGCTTATGATGAAGACCAGCATGTGAAGCCTCGTCAATTGGACAGAGCCTTACCCGGCTCGGTGTGTCCGCTATGGCGGCAGATCGTCAGACAGGCGGCGGCGCTGCCATCCAGCAGAGCGCGAAGAGCTCCTCAGAGCGTTGTTTTGTTGCGCATGTTCATTCCTCCCATGTGATGGCTTTGTCTCCTTTACCGGGAGATCTCGTTCCAGCCCGTTTGCATGCTTCGTTTCTTGCCGCTGCTTGCGGCCGGACGCATTATCCATCGGCGCGGTCCGGCGCGACTGTCATCGGGATTCACGAGGACGCGCCGGCATCGCTCCCAATGGTTCATATCGAGCTGTTCTTCTGGTTATCGGAAAGCTTCCGGGGTTGTCAACCCGATTGTCGACAATTTATGTACTTTTCGATAACGATCAGCGCGGACATGTGTCATCGGCGAGCCCGGGAACGCGGTCTGTCAATGCCTGGCGGCAGAGACGACAGCTTTTCGGGCTTGACCTGACCGTCAGAGGCTTCCAATGGAAAGCCACGACAGAGGATTCTGCCGATGGGCGAAACAGTGACGGGGCAAATCGCCCGCCAAGGCATGGTCTGGATACAAGGCGGCACCTTCCTGATGGGGTCGGATAGCCACTATCCCGAAGAGGCGCCGGCCCATCGGGTCCAGGTGGACGGCTTCTGGATGGACAGGTTCACCGTCACCAATGACGATTTCGAGCGTTTCGTCGCCGCAACCGGTTACGTCACGCTTGCCGAGCGCCCCGCCAATCCGGCCGATTATCCAGGTGCTCGGCCCGAACTCTTGGCGCCTTCCTCGTGCATGTTCAAGAAGCCGGCGGGTCCCGTCGACCTGAGCAATCACTACAATTGGTGGGTCTACGTGCCTGGTGCGAACTGGCGCCATCCACGCGGGCCGGCAAGCACCATCAGCAAGCTCGGCAACCATCCCGTCGTGCATGTCGCCTACGAGGACGTGGAGGCCTATGCGAAATGGATCGGCAAGGCGTTGCCGACGGAAGCCGAATGGGAGTTTGCCGCGCGCGGAGGCCTCGAAGCGGCGGAATATGTATGGGGAAACGAAATGACCCCGGGCGGCACCCACATGGCGAACACCTGGCAAGGTGTTTTTCCTCACCAGAATACGCTCGGCGATGGTTTCGAATATACGGCTCCGGTCGGCTCGTTTCCGGCCAACGGCTACGGCCTCCACGACATGGCCGGTAATGTCTGGCAATGGACGACCGATTGGTACCAGGATCACGGCAGCATAGACAGCCCTTGCTGCACTGCCACCAATCCGCGCGGCGGTGATCGCTATCGCAGCTACGATCCGCGCCAACCCGATGTAAGAATCCCGCGCAAGGTGACCAAGGGCGGCTCGCATTTGTGCGCGCCGAATTACTGCCGGCGGTATCGGCCGGCGGCACGCATGGCCCAGCCCGTGGACACTTCAATTTCGCATCTAGGATTCCGCTGCATCATTCGCGGAGATGCGGACGGCAGGTAGGGTCAAGTTTCGACGACGCGCAATCGTCGGATTGGCCGGCAAGCGGGCCAATCCATCATCTTCGCCGCATCGCCTCGGAAAGTGCTGCCCCGAAGGACCCTTGCCCGGGCTGATTTCCGCGATGCTGCTTGCCATCGTTTTTGGGTGCATAGGCACCTGTCGCCGCGGGTTTGGGCGTGGATTTCGGTCGATCCGTTGCCAGCCCATCCCTGCGCATGGAAAGGCTGATGCGCTTGCGCGGCACGTCGACCTCCAGCACCCGCACCTTCACGACATCTCCCGCCTTCACCACTTCGTGGGCGTCCTTGACGAAACGATCCGCCAGCTGGGAGACGTGTATCAGGCCGTCCTGATGCACGCCGATGTCCACGAAAGCGCCGAACGCCGCCACATTGGTGACCGTGCCTTCAAGCAGCATGCCGGGTTTCAGGTCCTTGATGTCGTCGACACCGTCGGCGAAGGTCGCCGTCTTGAAGTGCGGGCGCGGATCCCGTCCCGGCTTCTCGAATTCCAGCAGGATATCCTTGACCGTCGGCAGGCCGAAACGCTCGTCGACGAAACGCTTCGGATCAAGCGTTCTGAGCACGGCGCCGTCACCCATGATCGCGCGGATGTCGCGGCCGCATGCGGCGACGATCTTCTTTGCAACGGGATAGGCTTCCGGATGGATCGACGATGCATCGAGCGGCTCGGCGCCGTCCCGGATGCGCAGGAAGCCGGCACATTGCTCGAACGTGCGGGCGCCGAGCCGGGGCACTGAAAGCAGCTCCGTGCGGCTCGCATAAGGTCCCTCGGCGTCGCGGCGCAAAACAATGGCTTCGGCAATCGACTGGCCAAGGCCCGAAACACGCACGAGCAGGGGAACGGAAGCCGTGTTCAGGTCGACGCCGACCGCGTTGACGGCATCCTCGACCACGGCATCCAGTGCTTTCGCCAGGCGATACTGGTCCACATCGTGCTGGTATTGGCCGACGCCGATCGATTTCGGCTCGACCTTGACCAGTTCGGCAAGCGGATCCTGCAGGCGGCGCGCAATCGAAACGGCGCCGCGCAGCGATACGTCGAGATTGGGAAATTCGGCTGCCGCGGTTTCGGATGCTGAATAGACGGAAGCACCGGCTTCCGAAACCGTGACCTTGGTCGGCTTTGGCAATGGCATATCAGCCAAAAGGTCGGCGACGAGTTTCTCGGTTTCCCGGCTGGCCGTGCCGTTGCCGATGGCGATCAGCTCGATCTTGTGGGTGGTGATGAGTCTTGCGAGTTCCGCCTGCGCGCCACGGACGTCGTTCTTCGGCTGGAACGGATAGATGGTGGCGGTTTCAAGCAGCTTTCCGGTCTGGTCGATGGCCGCGACCTTGACCCCGGTGCGGATGCCGGGATCGAGGCCGAGCGTCGGGCGCGTGCCGGCAGGTGCCGCCAGGAGCAGGTCCTTCAAATTGCGCGAGAACACGAAAATGGCCTCTTCCTCGGCCCGTTCACGCAGTTGGCGCATCAGATCAAGCGAAAGCTGCAGCGACAGTTTCACCCGCCATGTCCAGCCGGCGACATCTCGCAGCCAGCCGTCGGCCAGGCCGGAGCCGATCTGATAGGCGGCTGCGATCTTGCGTTCCACCGGCTTGTTCGGTGACGCGACATCAGAGTCGATCTCGATGGCGACGCTCAGGATGTCCTCGTTGCGGCCTCTCAGGATGGCGAGCGCCCGGTGGCTGGGAACCGTCGACCACTTTTCGGAATATGTGAAATAATCGGAGAATTTCGCGCCTGCTTCCGCTTTGCCATCGAGCACTTTGGAGGTGACGATGGCGTTCTCCTTCATATAGGCACGCAGCGCCCCCAGCAGTTCGGCATTCTCCGCCATCTGTTCGGCGATGATGTCGCGCGCGCCTTCCATCGCAGCTTTCACATCTGCGACTTCGCCCGTCACATAGGCTTGCGCAACGGTGTGCGGGTCCAGCGAGCGGTCGGCCAGAATGGCTTCCGCCAGAGCTCCAAGACCCCTCTCGCGGGCGATCTCGGCCTTGGTGCGGCGCTTCGGCCGATATGGCAGGTAGAGATCCTCGAGTTCGGCCTTGGTTGCCGCATCGGCGATTTTCGCGGCCAGATCTTCGGTCATCTTGCCTTGACCGACGATCTCTTCGCGGATTGCCTGACGCCGCGCCTCGAGCTCGCGCAGGTAGCCCAGCCGCTCGGCCAGATTGCGCAACTGCGTGTCGTCGAGGCCGCCGGTAACCTCCTTGCGGTAACGCGCGACGAACGGCACAGTCGCACCTTCGTCGAGCAGCCCGATCGCCGCCGAAACCTGAGACGGGTTGGCGCCGATCTCGGCAGCGATGACGGTTACGATCTTCATCTCTGTCTTCATTGTGGTCCCGAAGCAAAAAGCGGACCATAGGGAGGGGAGTGTAGCCGAGATATGGCGATCGGCGTGTCTCCACAAAAAATTCGCGCGTGTTTGGGCGGCTGAATGCAAGCCCGTTCGATCTGCAATAGACGGTATCCGTGCGCTTCGCTGGTCGCCAAAACTGGTGATTGCAGTTAGCGATTGGAGAAAAGGGACCGCCCACCTCCATTACCTTAAAGTAGAGCGAACGGGTTATGTGTCGTCAACTGACTTGATTGGACACATCGGCATCCCGGTGGGAATATCATTTTCAGGCAATTCTAGGGGGTTACTGACAATACTTGTTTTGATCACCGAAGGGAATTCATCATGGCACTGTGGCAGCCCGATCCTTCATTCTATCCTTCGCCCAGAATGGCCGCCAAGGCAGCGAAAGAGACACTGGCCTATGTGGCCGCCTTCGATCCCGACCGCAAGAAACCTGACGCGATCGCAGTGGTCGATGTCGATCCCAAGTCCCCATCATATTCCCGGATCGTCGGCCAGGTCGACATGCCGAACGCCGGCGACGAGTTGCACCATTTCGGCTGGAATGCCTGCTCGTCGTGCCTTTGCCCCAATGCGCCGCATCCCCATATGGAGCGCCGCTATCTCATCGTGCCCGGCCTGCGTTCGTCGCGGTTGCACATCATCGACACCAGGCCCGACCCCAGGAATCCGAAGATCGTCAGGGTGATCGAGCCTGAAGAGATCGCGGAGAAGGCCGGTTACACGCGCTTGCACACCACGCATTGCGGACCCGAGGGAATATATGTCAACGCGCTGGGAAACGCGGAAGGGAAGGCGCCGGGCGGCATATTTCTGCTCGATCCCGTCAGTTTCGATGTGCTCGGCCAGTGGGAGATGGACCGCGGGCCGCAGAAGCTCGCCTATGATTTCTGGTGGCATCTCGGCCACGACACAATGATCACGAGCGAATGGGGAACCCCCGATACATTCGAGAACGGGCTGGTTCCGGAGGTTCTGCTCGGCAGCAAATATGGCCGCAGGCTGCATTTCTGGGATCTGCACAAACGCAAGCACCTGCAGGAGATCGATTTCGGCGAGGAATATCAACTGGTGTTCGAACTGCGTCCGGCGCACGATCCTACCAAGGCGTACGGCTTCGTCGGCTGTGTCATCAGCCTGAAAGACCTGTCGGCCTCGATCTGGACCTGGTATCGCGACGGCGACAAATGGGCGGTGAAAAAGGTGATCGAGATTCCGGCCGAACCGGCAGACCCCGACTTGCTGCCGCCGGTGCTGAAAGGCTTCAAGGCCGTCGCCCCGCTGGTAACAGATATAGACCTGTCGATGGACGATCGGTTCCTCTACGTTTCCTGCTGGGGCACGGGAGACATGATACAATACGATGTGTCGGACCCGTTCAGTCCCAAGGAGACAGGCAGGGTTCGCATCGGCGGCATCGTCTCGCGGGCCACCCATGCCAAGGCAAAGAACGGCGCCCTCAATGGCGGCCCGCAGATGGTCGAGATCAGCCGCGACGGGAAGCGGGTCTACTTCACCAATTCACTCTACGGTCCCATTGATCCGCAGTTCTACCCTGAAGGCATCGATGGCTGGATGGTGAAGCTGGATGTCGGGGAGAATGGCGGCATCAAGTTCGATGAAAACTTCTTCGTCGACTGGCCGAAAGGCCATCGGCCGCATCAGGTGCGCCTGGAGGGTGGCGATTGCTCGTCAGATTCCTATTGCTACCCCTGATGCCGACCCGAACGGTTGCGTGAATGAACTCCGTCTCGCCCTGGCTGGTGCTTGCCGGCCTCGGCGCCTTTCACGGCCTCAACCCCGCCATGGGTTGGCTGTTTGCTGTCGCATTGGGGCTGCATAGGAAAAGTCGCAAGATCGTCCTGATGTCGCTGGCCCCCATCGCGATAGGGCACACGGTTTCGATCGCGGTGGTTGCCATGGCGGTGGTGGCGCTCGGCCTCTTCGTGGACCAGCGTCCGCTGGAGATCGCGGCCGGGGTGCTGCTTATCGGCTGGGCCATCTATCACATGGCCTACGGTCACCGTCATCGCGTCCGGATCGGCATGCAGACCGGTATGGCAGGGCTTGGGGTGTGGTCGTTCCTGATGGCGAGCGCTCACGGCGCCGGCCTCATGCTGGTGCCGGTGCTCATACCGCTTTGTTTGTCGGCAAGTGCCACGCAGGAACTGACCGCGGCGGGGTCGCTGCCGCTCGCACTCGCCGCGGTCGGCACCCACATGGCGGCAATGCTCGCCGTGATCCTGGCGATCGCGGTCAGCGTCTATGAATGGCTGGGCCTTTCATTCCTGCGCCGCGGATGGATCAATCTCGATCTCATCTGGGCCGCCGCTCTCGTGATCACCGGCATGATCCTGATCTTGTGAGTGCGGGCAAAACCCTGTGCGTTGTCGGAGGGGATTGTCCTATACGAGCTGCCGTGCCTTCAACACGGATACCGCATCCTCGCTGTCGTGGATGTAGTCGTTGGCGTTGGGTTGCCGCTGGACGAGCAGGATGAACAGCAGATCGGTCAACGTCAGCTGCGCGTCGCGGGCGGTGATCGAAGAAGACCGCACGCGATCCTCGTCGGCGATGGTGTAGAGAAGGACGTTGGCGACCCGGCTCAACGGATTGTCGCTCATCGACGTGACCACCACCACCGCGGCTCCCCGCTGCCGTGCCAGTTCCGCGATCCGCAAGGTCTCGATGCTGGCGCCCGAATGCGAAAGCGCGAACATGACGTCCTTGGCGGTAAGCGTCGACGCGCTCGCCATCTGCACATGGCTGTCGCTGTCGTGCATGACGTTGCGGCCAAGTTTCATCAGCTTGTAGGAAAAGTCGCGCGCCACAAGCGACGAGGCGCCAACACCGGCGAGGTGGATGCGGTCGGCCTCGTCAAGCAGTTTCAGAACCTTGCCGATGTTCTGTTCGCTGTTGGCCGAAATCGTCTGCTGCATCGAGGCGAGCTTGCTGGCCACCAGCTTTTGCAGCACGGCGATGTAGCCGTCACCGCGTTCGATGGTCCCGTGGACCATGCCCGCCGGCACGCTCCATTCCTGCGCCTTTGCCTCGCTGACGGCGAGTTTCAGGTCCTGGTAGCCGGCGTAACCGAGCTTCTGCGAAAACTTGACCACGCTCGACTGGCTGCGCCCGGTCTCTTCGGCCAGGGCTGCCGAGGAAAGGCGCAACATCTGGTCGGGATTGTCGACGATGTACTGACCGATCTGCCGGTCGGCGGGAGCCATGGTGTCCAGCGTTGCCTGGATTTTCCTAAGGATCGACATCTCACCTCTTCCCTTGTCGCGACAGCGCCGCTGGCAATCACTGAAATAGGAATAAAATATTCCAACCGAGATTGACAGTGGAGAATACAGGATCAACTCTCCCGGGCGAGGGGTGGTGGGGTCGAGTTCGACCCGGGGCTGCCGGCCCCGCCGAATGGATTGGTAAGGCCTGATGGACAAATTGCGGATTGTTGGTGGGCAAAGGCTGCAGGGCGCGGTCACCATCTCCGGCGCCAAGAATGCCTCTCTTCCGCAGATCGCCGCCTCCCTGCTCAGTCCTTATCCACTTGAACTGACCAATCTTCCTTCGGTCACCGACGTCGACAACATGTTGGGGGTCGTAGCGTTGCACGGCGCCATTGTCAGCCGCGTCGCCCATTCGGCTGTCATTGACACAAGCTCTGCCGTCTCCACGGAGACCAGCTACGACACCGTGCGCAAGATGCGGGCGACGGTGCTGGTGCTTGGGCCGCTGCTGGCGCGGTTCGGCCATGCACGGGTATCGCTGCCCGGCGGCTGCGCGATCGGCGCGCGGCCGGTCGACATGCATGTGAAGACACTGGCCGCGCTCGGCGCCGACATCGGCATCCAGAACGGGCTGATCGTCGCCGCCGCGCCGAACGGATTGACTGGCGGCCGCGTGGTGCTCGAGTTCTCCGTCCGTCGGCGCAACCGAGACGGCGATGATGGCGGCGACGACGGCCAAGGGCGAGACCGAAATCGTCAACGCAGCGCGTGAGCCGGAGGTCGCCGATCTAGCCGCCTGCCTGATCGCGATGGGTGCTCGCATCGAGGGCGCCGGCACCCATCGTATTCTGGTCGAAGGCTCGACAACATGGCGCGCGGCGACACATCACACGATCCCCGACCGCATCGAAGCCGGCACCTATGCGATTGCCGCGGCCATCACCGGTGGGCAGCTTGAACTCACTCATGCGCGGCTCGAACATCTTGCTTCCGTCGTGCAAACGCTCGAGGCGACCGGGGTCACGGTATGGCCGGGTGACCGGGGGCTGATCGTTTCGCGCGACGGCCCCCTGAAGAGCGTCGACATAACCACCGAACCCTATCCTGGTTTTCCGACCGACCTGCAGGCGCAGTTCATGGCGCTGATGTGCTGTGCCGGTGGCGCGGCCTTGTTGCGCGAGACCGTCTTCGAAAACCGCTTCATGCATGTGCCCGAACTGATGCGGCTCGGCGCCAACATCACCTTGCAGGGAACCACCGCACTGGTGCGCGGGGGCGCTCCGCTGCATGGGGCGCAGGTCATGGCGACGGATCTGCGCGCCTCGGTTTCGCTGGTGCTCGCGGCGCTTGTCGCGAATGGCGAGACGGTGATCAACCGGGTCTACCACCTGGACCGTGGCTACGAGGAACTCGACCGCAAGCTGCGCCTGTGCGGCGCGACGATCGAGCGGGTAGGCGGATGAGTGCCGACTCCGGACCGCATTTCTATCTCGGGGTCGATGGCGGCGGCACCGGCTGCCGCGCCCGCATCGAGGACGGGGAGGGTACGCTGCTCGGGCAGGGTTTGTCCGGGCCGGCAACCACACGGCTCGGCATCGATAAAGCCTGGGCTTCGATCTCGCGGGCGTTCGCAGCCGCGGTCGGCGAAGCGGGTTTGGGGGCTGGCGACCTGGCGCGTACACATGTTGGCATCGGACTTGCCGGCATTGGCCGCAAGGGCGCGCTGGAGACCTTGCAAGCGATCCCCCATCCCTTCGCGCGGGTCACCTTTGTCAGCGATGCCATAGGCGCCTGCCTCGGCGCCCATTCCGGACAGGATGGAGCCATCGTCATCGCCGGGACCGGCTCGATCGGCATCGGCTTCGTCGAAGGCAGGGATCTGCGTGTCGGCGGCTACGGTTTTCCGATCTCCGACGAGGGCAGCGGCGCCGATCTCGGTCTGAAGGCGGTTCAGCTCGCCTTGCGTGCCCATGACGGCCGTCACGACCGTTCAGCGCTGCTTGCCGAAGTGATGCACCGCTTCCAGGACGATCCCATGGAGGCGGTGGCCTGGATGGATCGCTCAACCGCTACGGACTACGCCGCCCTCGCCCCTATGGTGATGCGGCATGCCGACCAGGGCGATGCCGCCGGTCGACGGATCGTGCAATCGGCGGCCGAGCAAATCGATGCTCTGGTGCGTGTGCTGTTCGACCAAGGTGCGCCGCGCGTGACCCTGCTCGGCGGCCTTTCTTCTCCGCTCGAACCCTGGCTTTCGCCCGATGTGCGCCGGAGGCTGAAGCCTGCCGATGGCGACGCGGTCGCCGGCGGCATCATCCTGGCAAAAAGGTCGTCATGAGGACGTTGCCGAATTGGAATGAAATATTCCAATTCTTGTTGACCGAATGAATATTCCATTCTAAATCGTTAACGGGACCTTGAAGCAGCCGGCCTCAAACCGGTCTGGCGCAGGCTCCGACCAAGTCGATCGAGACGGCATCGACAACCGCAAGCAATCGCGGTCCGATGCCCTTAAGCCGCGAGATTGCGGCCGGATCGGGCTTGGCCGTAACAGTTGATGGGTGAGTGGCCAGGTGTTGGAACGCGCTTTGATCGCCGAGTTGGAGCAACTGGTTTCCGAGGATCGGAACCCGCGCACCATGGACATCGACCTGCTGCCGACGGCCGACATCCTGCGCAAGATCAACGACGAAGACAAAATCGTCGCCGCTGCTGTCGAGAAGGTCATTCCCGAGATAGCGGCTGCGGTCGATCGCGTCGCGATCGCCTTTCAGAATGGCGCTCGGCTGATCTACATGGGCGCCGGAACCAGCGGGCGCCTAGGCGTCCTCGACGCTTCCGAATGTCCGCCGACCTTTCGTGTGCCTGCCGGCATGGTCGTTGGCCTGATCGCCGGCGGACCTAAGGCCCTTGTGAGCGCCACGGAAGGCGCTGAGGACAGCCAGCAGAAGGGCCGCGAAGCGCTGGAGGAAATCAATCTCACCGCCGCCGACGTCGTGGTCGGAATCGCGGCCAGCGGCCGTACCCCTTACGTGATCGGCGGTCTGGACTATGCCAGGAAGATCGGCGCCATGACTGTCGCGCTCTCCTGCAATCCGAAGTCCGCCATCGCGGCCGACGCCGACATCGCCATCTCGCCGGTGGTCGGGCCTGAAGTACTGACCGGCTCGACGCGCATGAAGTCCGGAACCGCGGAAAAGCTGGTGCTGAACATGTTGACGACGGCAGCTATGATCCGCATCGGCAAGACCTACCAGAATCTGATGGTCGATCTGCACGCCAGCAACAGGAAGCTGGTGGCGCGAGCTGCGCGTATTGTCACCCAGGCGACCGGTTGCACGCTGGAAGAGGCACGCGCCGCGCTCGACAAGACGGGCAATGACGTGAAGCTGGCAATCCTGATAACACTGACGGGAATGAGTCTGGCCGAAGCGCGGAGCGCCCTTGAGGGCGCCGGCGGATTTCTGCGACGAGCGATCGAGGAAGGCGGCTCCGCCACGCGGTGAGCGCTGCCTGTTTCAACTGTGATGAACTGAACCACGGGAGGAATCAATGACAATGGAACGTTCAAAGACGCATCTTTCGGCAATCGCGTTGGCGGCGGTGCTTGGAATTTCAGCGCTTGCGACGCCGGCCAGCGCAGAGACCTTGCGCATGGCCTGGGCGCAGGACGCGACCGGCCTCGACCCGCACAAGCAGACGGCGTTCTCGTCGCTGCGCCTGCTCGAACTGATCTATGAGCCGCTGGTCCGGCTCGACGCCAAGCTACAACGTCGTCCCCGGCGATCGCCGACAGCTGGGAATTCTCGGCCGACGGCATGACGCTGACCTTCAAGCTCGACCCGAACGCGAAATTCTCGGACGGCGCAGCGGTCACCTCGGCCGACGTGAAGGCGTCGTTCGAGCGCCTGCTCGACGAAGAGACGGCCGCGGCCGCACGCGCCAACTTCCTCTCGATCGCCTCGATCGATACGCCCGACGCCGACGACCGTCATCTTCAACCTGTCGCCAGCCCGATGCGCCGATCCTCGTCGCCATGGCGACGATCAACGCCGTCGATCGTGCCGGCCAGCGCGATCGCCGCCGGCACGATCGGCACGACCGCCATCGGCTCCGGCCCGTTCAAGCTCGACGAGTGGGATCCGAACTCCAAGGAAGTGCTGAGCGCCAACGCGAACTGGGCCGGCGGCAAGACTGGTGTCGACGGCATCACCATCTCGGTGCTGCCCGACGAGACCGCGATCCTCGCCTCGCTCCGCGCCGGCCAGACCGACTTCGCGCTGCTCAACGATCCGCTGGTCGCAACGCTCGTCCCGAACGAGCCGAACCTCCAGCTCAACCGCGCGCCGGGCCTTGCCTACAACGTGCTGCAGCTCAACCCGTCGCGCCCGCCGATGGACGACCTGCAAGGTGCGCCAGGCGATCTCCTGCGCCGTCAACCGGCAGGACGATTCTCGACACCGCGCTGATCGGCGAAGGCAAGGTCACCGGGCCGCTGACGATGCCGGCCTATCGCCAGCGATCCGTCGACGCCTGTTCTGCTACACGCAGGATGTCGAGAAGGCCAAGACAGCTGATGGCCGAGTGCAGGCCTCGCCGATGGCTTCACCGCGAAGGTGATCGCCGCGACCGGCGAGCCGCCGGTCGCGCTGCCGCCGAAGCGCAGGTGCTGCAGAGCCAGCTCGCCGAGATCGGCATCACGCTCGACATCGAGATGATGGAGCTCAACGTCTATGTCGACCGCTGGCTCGCCGGGCGACTTCGACATGGCGGTGGCGCAGAACGGCGGCCGGCCGGACCCGTACCCGATGTACAACCGCTACTTCACCAAGGACGGCAACCTGCAGAAGGTCTCCAACTTCGTCGACGACGAACTCGACAGCCTGCTGCAGCAGGGCCGCGTCGAGACCGATCGTCGAGAAGCGCAAGGCGATCTTCCAGCAGTTCGAGGCGCGGCTCGCCGAGCTGTCGCCCTGGGTCTGGCTCTCGACATCCAACACCTACACGGCGCAGCAGAAGACCGTGCAGGGCTTTGAGCCGTCGCCGACCGGCACGCTGTTCTGCGCTGAGCAAGGTCACCGATCGCAGCGCTAGCTCCGACAGCGGGGCAGACACGCGAAGCGGCGGCCATGAACTCTGAGCGGAGCCCCTCCACGGCCACGGCTCCCCGTGCTCGGCGGGGCAGGTGCGCTCGACCATGAACTACTCGACGCGGCGGCTGCTGACGTTTCCGCTGATCCTGCTCGGCGTGTCGCGTCCTCGTCTTCTTCGCCATCCGGCTGGTGCCCGGCGACGCGATCACCGCGATGCTGGGCACCGAGGCGGGGCTGCTGACCGACGCGCAGCGCGCATGCGCTCGCCGCCTATTTCGGCATCGACCAGCCGTGTGCACGTGCAATACTGGCGCTGGCTGCACGGGCCTGTTCCAGGGCGACCTCGGCATCTCGGTGACCTACGGCAAGCCGGTGCTCGAGGTGATCCTCGCAGCGCTTTCCGCTGACGCTGGAGCTGGCGCTGCTGTCGATGGTGATCGCGCTTGCGGTCGGCGTTCCGGCCGGCGTCTTCGCCGCGACCCGCAACGAACGGCCGTCCGATCTCGGCGTGCGGCTCTTCGCCATGATCGGCCAATCGACGCCGAGCTTCGTCGTCGGGCTGCTCATCATCTACGTGCTCTCGGTCTATTTCGGCGTGCTGCCGACCGATGGGCGACGTTCACGCCGCTCTACGTCGATCCGCTCGGCAACCTCGAGCCAGCTGATCCTGCCCGGCGCTGACGCTGGGCTTTGCCTTCGCTGCCTCGGTCACGCGCATCTCGCGCTCGGCGATGCTCGACGTGCTGAGCGACGACTATGTGCGCACCGCGCGCAGCAAGGGCGCGTCGGCGCGGAGCGTGGTCTGGCGTCATGCGCTGCCCAATGCGCTGATCCCGGTGGTGACGCTGAGCGGCGTCGAGTTCGGCTACCTGCTCGGCGGCGCGGTGATCGTCGAGCAGATCTTTGCGCTGCCCGGCCTCGGCCGGCTGGTGCTCGATGCGATCACGCAGCGCGACTATGCGCTGGTGCAGGGCGCGGTGCTGTTCATCGCCTTCAACTTCCTCGATCGTGAACCTGCTCGTCGATCTCGCCTATGTGGCGCTCGATCCGCGCATCCGGCTGGGCAACCAATGATGGGCTTGCTGCGTTGCGATCTTGCAGGCATCCGAGCGGCGCGGATCGGCGCGTCATCATCCTCGTCTATCGTCTCGCCGCCGTGCTCGGCGCGCTGGGGCTCACGCCGCACGACCCGCTGAAGCAGTTCCGCATCGATCGGCTGCAAGCCGCCGACCGCCGACCTACTGGATGGGCACGGACCTGTTCGGCCGCGACATTGCGAGCCGCCTGATGCGCGGCATCGGCCAGTCCTTCGTCGTCGCCTTCTCCTCGGTCGCGATCGCGACGCTGCCGGCACGGTGCTCGGGCTCTTCGCCGCGTGGTTCGGCGGGCGCTGGGACGGCGTCCTGATGCGCGTGATGGATGTGCTGCTCGCCTTTCCGGCGATCCTCCTCGCGATGCTGATCGTCGCCATCGCCGGGCCGGGAACCTGGACCAGCGTCGCCGCCATCGGCATCGTCTACACGCCGATCTTCGCGCGCGTCGTGCGCGGCCCGGCGCTGTCGCTCAAGCAGCGCGACTTCGTCGACGCGGCGCGCACCTTCGGCAGCTCGCAGCGGTCTACATCCTGACCCGGCACCTGCTGCTCAATCTCGTCGCGCCGCTGACGGTGCAGGTGACGCTGGCGCTGGCCTGGGCGCTGCTGACGGAGGCCGGCCTGAGCTTCCTCGGCCTCGGCACGCAGCCGCCGGCGCCATCGCTTGGGCGTGATGCTGTCGCGAGAGCAAGAACCTGATGGAGCAGGCGCCGTGGCTGATGATCTTCCCCGGCATCACCATCATGCTCGGCATCCTCGGCTTCAACCTGCTCGGCGACGCGCTGCGCGACATCCTCGATCCGCGCACGCGGAGGGCGCAGCGATGACCGCGCTCCTCTCCGTCCGCGACCTCCATGTCGGCTTCGGCCGCGACCCGAAGGCCAGCGAAGTCGTGCGCGGGCGTCAGCTTCGATCTCGCCGCCGGCGAAACCCTCGCCATCGTCGGCGAGAGCGGCTCCGGCAAGTCGGTGACGGCGCTCTCGATCAACCGTCTGGTCGATTTCGGCGGCGGCCGGATCACCAGTGGCGAGATCCGTGCTGCAGCGCAGCGACGGCAACGATTCTCGATGTCGACCGAAGCGCCGCGAGCAGGCGCTGACAGACGATCCGCGGCGGCGAGATCGGCATGATCTTCCAGGAGCCGATGACCTCGCTCAACCCGGTGCTCACGATCGGTCGCGCAGATCGAGGAATCGTTCCGCCTGCATCGCGGCCTTACCGGCCAGCAGGCGATGAGCCGCCGCGAAGGACGCGCTCGACCGCGTGCGCATCCCCGATGCCGCGCAGCGCCTGACCTACTACCCGCACCAGCTTTCCGGCGGCATGCGGCAGCGGGTGATGATCGCGATGGCGCTGGCCATGCAATCCGCGCCTGCTGATCGCGGACGAGCCGACGACGGCGCTCGACGTGACGGTGCAGGCGCAGATCATGGCGCTTGCTCGCCGAACTCAAGCGCGAAACCGGCATGTCGATGATCTTCATCACCCACGACATCGGGCTCGTCGCCGGCATCGCCGACCAGCATCATGGTGATGCAGAACGGGCGTGGCGGTGGAGCAGGGTGAACTCGAGCCGATGCTCGACAATCCACAGCACGAGTACACCCAGCATCTGCTGAACGCCGTCCCGCATTTCTCGGGCGGCAATGCCGCGCGGCCGGACGGCAACGCGAGAGGACGGCGCGAACCTGTGCGTCACGGTCGACGAGCTCGTGGTGCGCTTCCCCGTGTGAAGGGCGGCTGGTTCGGCCGGCCGACGGGTGCCGTGCATGCGGTCGACGGTGTCGACTTCGATCTTCGTGCCGGGCGAGACGCTCGCCGATCGTCGGCGAAAGCGGCTCGGGCAAATCGACCACCGCGCGCGCCATGCTCGGGCTCGTCCCGGCGACGCGGGGTGCGATTCGATGGCGAAGCGGGAACTCGTCGCCGGCGACAGCGATCTGCCCGTGCAGATGGTGTTCCAGAACCCTTATGCCTCGCTCAATCCGCGCCTCTACGGTCGACAGCCTCCTGGCCGAACCTGCATCGCAGCCGGCGCCGCGCATCGACGCTGCCGTGCGCGACAGGATGGCGATGCTGCTGAAGCGCGTCGGCCTGCCCGAAGAACTGCCTTGACCCGCTATCCGCACCAGTTCTCCGGCGGCCAGCGGCAGCGCCTCTGCATCGCGCGGGCGCTGATGCTCAACCCCGATCGGTGGTCGTGCTCGACGAGGCGGTTTCGGCGCTCGATGTCTCGGTGCAGGCGCGCGTGCTCGAACTGCTGATCGACCTGCAGAAGCGAATTCGGCCTCGCCTATCTCTTCATCTCGCACGACATGGCGGTGGTCGAGCGCATCGCGCATCGCATCGCGGTGATGTATGCCGGCCAGATCGTCGAAATCGGCGATGCCGCTGCGGTGCTCTCCGCTCCGCAGCACCCCTACACGAAGCGCCTGATCGCGGCCGTGCCGACCATCGAGCGCCGACACGCAGACCTTCGAGTTGGACACGACGCAGGTGCCGTCGCTGGTTCGTCCGCTGGGGTTCGAGCCGCCGACGCCGCGATGGACGGAAGATGGGCCGGACCACAAGGCGCGCGCGAAGCATGAGGGAAGGGTCGCCAATTTGTCACGCCTGTCCGCTCCGATACGGAGCTGGCAGCGCGCTTCGATCGCGCCTTCGCCTCGCTGCACAATGCGGTGGCGGAGAGGCGCATTCCGGCGGCGTGCTCGGGCGTCGTCGACGCGGCGGCGAGCGGCTTGTTCGCGCGGTCGGCTCGGCGCAGATCGTCCCGAAGATGCGCCCGATGACGGACGACACCTGGTTCGATCTCGCCTCGCTGACCAAGGTCATCTTCACGACGCCGCGCATCCTGGCGCTGGCGCGAGAGCGGCAGTGATCGATCTCGACGCGCCGCTGATCACCGTGCTTCCCGACTTTCGCCAGTACGATCCGCCAATGCCTGGGAGCGGAAGGTCACCTTCCGCCAGTGCCTCGGCCACCAGACGCCCTTTCCCGGCGGTCGAGCCGATCTACACCTATGGCAGCGATCCGGACCTGCTGCGCGCCTTCGTCCTGCAGCGCGAGTGGCGGGAAGGCGAGCCCGGTCTATTCCGACATCAACTTCATCCTGCTCGGCATTGCGCTGGAGCGTCTCAGCGGGAAATCCGATCCGCGACATGGATGCCGGCCCGGGCTTCGCCTGGGCCGCCGATCCCGCAAAGCGCCGCGGCGACCGAAGACTGCACCTGGCGCGACCGCGTGCTGTCGGGCGAAGTGCACGACGAGAACTGCTTGGCGCTGCAGGGCGCCGGTCACGCCGGCCTGTTCGGCACTGCCGGTTCGGTGCTCGACTTCGCGCAAGGCCTGCTTGACGGCGCGGCGCTTCCACCAACGCCATCGCGCTGATGCGCACGCCGCTATCGCAGAAGCGCACGCATGGCTGGGAGCACGCCTACGAGGGCTGGTCGGGCGGCGACCGCTGCAGCGCCCGAAACCATCGGCCATACCGGCTTCACCGGCACCGGCCTGTGGATCGATTTCGCCGAGGGCACGGCGTGGACCCTGCTCACCAATCGCATCCATCCGACGCCGACATTTCGACAGCGGCATCGTCGAGCTTCGGCGAGCGGTCGGCGACCTCATCAACGGAGCCTGAACTTATGAAGCCAATCTGGGCCGTCGGCCTGATGACCGGCACCGTGCTCGACGGCAACATCGACGTCGCGCTGCTCAAGACCGATGGCGAGCGCATCGAGACCTTCGGCGCCTACACGCTGGCGCCCTATCCGCAGTCGATCCGCGACCTGCTCGAGGAGACGCTGACGCCAGGCGCGCAAGTGGAACTTCGACGGGCCGGAGCCGGCGATCTTCGCGCGAAGCCGAAGAGGCGCTGACGCGCGCGCAGTCGGCGGCCGTCAGGGAGCTGGTCGAAAGCAACGGCCTGACATGGCGGACATCGGCGTCGTCGGCTTCCACGGCCAGTCGGTGCTGCATCGCGCGCCGCAGCCGGGACGAGTCGGGCGCGACGCGCCAGCTCGGTGACGGCGAGCTGATGCATCGACTGCTCGGCGTACCAAAGTCGCCTATGATTTCCGCTCCGCCGACGTGCGCGCCGGCGGGCAGGGCGCGCCGCTGGCGGCCATCTATCACCAGGCGCTGCTGCGGGCGCATCGGGGCGAGCGGCGAAACGGCGGTCCTCAATCTCGGCGGCGTCGCCAACATCACCTGGTGGGACGGCGAAGGCGATATCGTCGCCTTCGACACCGGCCCGGCCAATGCGCCGCTCAACGATTTCATCAAGGCGCAGGGGCTCGGCGACATGGACCGCGACGGCGCGCTGGCGGCGGCCGGCACGGTCGACGAAGCGCGGCTCGCGGAGCTGCTTCAGCATCCCTATCTCAGCTGCGCCCTATCCGAAGTCGCTCGACCGCTTCGATTTCACCGCAGCGATGGCCGAGGGGCTTGGCACCGAGGACGGCGCGGCGACTGCTCACGGCCTTCACCGCGAGCGCCGTCGGCAAGGCGCTCGACCTGCTGCCGCGGCGGCCGAAAAAACTCGTCGTCTGCGGCGGCGGGCGCCACAACCCGACGATCATGGCGATGCTGGCAAGCCGCGCCGGCGTCGAGGTGGTATCCGCCGACAGCGATCGGCTGGCGGGGCGACGCGATCGAAGCCGAGTGCTTCGCCTTCCTCGCGGTGCGCGTGCTGCGCGGGCTGCCGATCAGCTTCCCCAGCACCACCGGTGTGCCGGAGCCGATGGGCGGCGGACGCGTCGCCGGGCAGTGAAAATGCAGGCCTCAGTTTGAGGCAGGCAGCTCTTCTTGCAGGAAGGTCCTGCTGCGGCCGAGGGGAAAGTCGTCGAGCTTGCCGAACGGCCGATACCCTTGCCGCTGGTAGGCTTTCAGCGCTGCGGGGTTGAACGTGTCGATATAGGCGCCGTGGCAACCCCGGGCGACGGCCTCCGCCTCCGCCGCGTCGAGCATCCTGGCGGCCATATTCTGGCCGCGTAGCCGTTCGTCCACCCAGAGCCACTGCACGTAAAGCCAGCCCCAGGCGGTGTAACCGGAAATGCCGGCTACGATCACGCCTGCCTCGTCGCGCACCAGCACGGCGAGTGTCTCCTTTACGGCCGGCCCCACATCGCTGTCGTTGAACGCAGCCAGGTTCTTGCCGATTACGGCAAGCGCGTCCTCCGGCGGCGCGCCGGTCACTTCCAGGGTCGTAGTCAATCAAGCCTCTTGGGTGATGCAGCGGAAATACCGCAAACGTATCTGGATCAATGCCACGAAATGTTGCGGCTGAGTAGCAGGCAGGGGAAGACCATCCGGCTGTTCTTCGTCCAGGCGAAAAAATCTGAGCAAGGCCTTGAGCTTCCTGCCGCTGGAACGTTTATCTCGGGGAAAATCACGCTTTGGAGATACCGATGAACATCGAAGGACCGCCGAAAAGTCAGGCCTACCGCCCAAGACACTACCTATGACGTTCTGGCGATTTGCGGCGACCGCCCTTGCCATGAACCTCGTCGCAATCGCGTTCTCCCTCGCGGTCCCGCAATGAGTGATCTTGCTGTCTACGGCGGGTTATTCGTCGCTGCTTTCGCGGCGGCGACCATCCTGCCTGCCCAGTCCGAAGCGGTGCTTGCGGCCCTGCTCGTCGAAGGCACGTTGCCGGTGGTAGCGTTGATAGCGGTGGCAAGCCTCGGCAATGTCTTGGGCTCGGTGGTGAACTGGCTGATTGGCAGGGGCATCGAAGGGTTTCGCGACCATCCGTGGTTTCCGGCCAGCGCGACGCAACTCGACCGCGCAACCGCGTGGTATCGCCGGTATGGGAGATGGTCGCTGCTGCTGAGTTGGGTGCCGATCATCGGCGATCCACTGACGCTCGTTGCAGGGGTCCTTCGCGAACCGCTGTGGAGTTTTGTGGCGATCGTGGCGATCGCCAAGACGGCGCGTTACCTTCTCGTAGCGGGTGCGGCGCTGGGCCTCTCATGAACTCGTTCGACGTTGGCCAAGTGTCGATTTTTGACGAAAGCATTGTTTTTGGTGAAAACCATTCCTGGATGCGGTGGCTTCAGCAAGAATTCTGCTGAAATTCGTGAAACCGAAATGCATTGCTGAACGGAGACGCCAAGCGTGACCTTTCCATTGTTCGATCTTGAGGGCAGACGCGCCCTGGTCACCGGTTCCAGCCAAGGCATTGGCTACGCACTGGCGCGAGGCCTGGCCCGGCATGGGGCAAGGATCGTGCTCAACGGCCGCAACCCGGAGAAGGTCGAGGCGGCGGCGCGGCAGCTTCGCGCTGAAGGCTTTGATGTCTCGGCGGCGCCATTCGACGTCACCGATGCGAAAGCTGTCGCCGAAGGTGTTGCCGCGATCGAAGGCGGGGAGGGCGCTATCGACATCTTGATCAACAATGCGGGCATGCAGTTCCGCTGCCCCGCTGGAGGATTTTCCGCTCGACAAGTGGGACCAGATGCTGCGCACCAACATCTCCAGCATCTTTTTTGTCGGACAGGCTGTCGCGCGGTTCATGATCGCGCGCGGCGAGGGCAAGATTGTCAATATCGCCTCTGTGCAGAGCGAACTGGCGCGCCCGGGCATAGCGCCATACACGGCGACCAAGGGCGCGGTGCGCAACCTGACGCGCGGCATGTCGACCGATTGGGCCAGGCATGGGCTTCAGGTCAACGCGCTGGCGCCGGGTTACTTCAAAACGCCGCTCAACCAAGCGCTGGTCGATGATCCGAAATTCTCCGCCTGGCTGGAAAACCGCACGCCGGCCGGACGCTGGGGCGATGTCGACGAACTGATCGGCGCAGCCGTGTTTCTTTCCTCGAAGGCTTCCTCGTTCGTCACCGGGCACATGCTGGTCATCGACGGCGGCATCACCACGAGCCTGTAGCATTGATTGGAAGGTTGCCGATGGCATTTATCAACGCGAGAATGCGTTGATAAATGCCATCGGCCTATGCGAAGGCGACGAGCCTCGATGACGGTGCAGGGCTCGGTCGCGGCCGCAACGCCAATAGAGAAGCAAAAATATTGGGTTGTACTTCGTGGTGGCTTCGATATTAATTATCGTGACCGGGGATGAGGCGGCATCATGACGGCTGTTCAAAGCAGTCTAACGCGCACTTCCGACACTGCTTTAGCTGGTGGAAAACCACGCTCAAGCTATAGCATTCCATCCTTGCGTCGCTTGTATTTGTCCCGCTATGGGCTGTTGCTTCTGGCCGGCGCGCTTCTTGTCGTCGCGGTGTTCCTGCTTGCGGCATGGCAAAGTCGGACCCGGATGCTCGGCGCGGCTGCGGTCGAGGTCGCACAGCGGACCGCTCTCCTTGAAGCCCACATGTCGAAGGTTTTCGAATCCAACGAACTCGTGCTGGGCGACATCGTCAGGCGGGTCGAGGGGATGAGCTGGCAGGAGATCAGGGATTCCCCTGACATTTCCAAGATGCTGTCCGAGCGCGAGGCGGACATGCGCGACATTGTGGACGTCGAGCTGCTTTCACCGGATGGCAATGTGGTAAGCCACAGCAACCGGTTTCCGGCCTCAACCGTCGATGAAAGCGGCCTCGACTATTTCCGCTTCCACCGGGATTTCAGCCGACGACGTCACCTATCTGGGGGAGCCGGTCATCAGCCACCTCAGCAAGGTTCGGTCCATGACGATGAGCCGGAAGCTGAAGGGGCCTGACGGATCTTTCAACGGCGTGGTGCTGCTGACCATCCCGGTAACCTATTTTTCGGAGCTTCTCGACAGCGCCATGTCGAAATCCGACGTGGCTGTTCTCAGCAGGAACGATGGAACCGTCATCGTTGCAGCGCCTGCGCCCGTCGCGGCCCCGGAACCAGGCCCACAAGCGCATGCGCTGTTTCGCGATGGCGCTTTTCCGGCATCGCCGGGATCGTATCGGTTGCTGGACAACGCCGGCGTGGCGCGTACCGTAGCGCTCAGGAATTTCGCCAGCTATCCGCTCGCGGTGGCGATCGGTGTCGACGAAAACAAGGTACTTGAGCCCTGGCGCAGTTCCAACCTCCTGTATGTATCGATCCTTGGCCTTGCCGTGACGGCATTTCTCGTTTCGGCAAGCATCGCCCGTTCACGAGCGGTTTCGCTCACGGAATCGAACGTTGCGCTGCGTGAGACGACGTCCCGCCTGCTGCTTTCCCAGGATAGCGAGCGCCGCAAGATTGCCCGCGACCTGCATGATTCCACGGCCCAGAACCTTCTTGGTGCAAATGTCGAAATCGAAATTGCGCTTCGCAGAAACCCGGCGCTGAACGCCGAGGCCCGGGCGGCGCTTGAACGGTGCGCCGCCCTGATTTCCCGCAGCGAGCAGGAACTCAGGACGCTGTCCTACCTGCTGCATCCGCCGATGCTGGATGAGTCAGGCCTTCCCAATGCCTTGGAACTTCTCGTCAGCGGCTTCGAAAAGCGCTGCGGCATCGAAGTGGAGTTGCGGGTGGCGCCGCAACTGGCAATCGTGAGGCCGTCGAGGCACGTGGAACTGGCGGTTTTCAGGGTTGTGCAGGAGGCTCTGTCGAATATTCATCGCCATTCCGATGCCACCACGGCTCGTATCCGGCTGGTCAATCCACGGGGAGGCAGCCACAGCGTCTTGTTTCTCACGGTCAGCGACAATGGCGGCGGCATGATCGACGCGGCCGCGGTAGGTGTCGGCCTGGCAAGCATGAGGGGACGACTGCAAGCGCTCGGCGGCACGCTGGAAATAGCCAGCGGGGCCAAGGGCACGACAGTGACAGCCACGGTACCGGGCTAGTACTCGGGCCTGGCGTTAGGGTTCTACCAGGCGATTGCGCACGGCATAGCGAACAAGTGCGGCGGTCGAATGGGCGTCGAGTTTTCGCATGGCCGAGGCACGATGGGTTTCGATGGTCTTCTCGCTCACGTTGAGCAGCGTCGCTGCCTGGCGGTTGCTGTGGCCTTCCGCAATGAGCTGGACGACAGAGCGCTCCCGCACGGACAGCACGCTCGTCGAGCCGTTCGGTTTGCTCAGGTAGGCCTGCACCAGCGCCTCCGACATCGACCGGGTGAAAAATGGCTGGTGGGTGGAAAGAGCTTCCACCGCGTGAATCAGGTGTTTTGCCGCATCGCTCTTCAGAAGATATCCCTTGATCCCGGCCTCCAGAACATCCCGAAGCAATGCCTCATTGTCGTGCTGGGTGAAAATGAGCACTTCGGTTTTCGGGCTATGCAGGCGAATCTGTCGTGCAGCTTCGACACCGTTCATGACGGGAAGCGCATAATCGACGATGGCAACGTCGGGTTTTGTCCGCTGCGCCTGGCTGACGGCGTCGCGCCCGTCGGCCGCTTCGGCGACGATTTCCCAGCCATCCTCGTCCGACAGCATGGCGCGCAGCCCGTTCCTCACGATTTCATGGTCGTCGGCTATCAAAATCCTGAGCATGCGCAGGCCTCGCAAGTAATCCGTTTGCGTCGATCGATGATACACGAGCGATCCCGCAAGCACGATCCTGTGATTACCGCTAATGTGATGGGGAAATACCCGGTTCGGCTCCAGCGCGACGAAGCCTCTGCATCGTTGCCATTTAGGGTGATGGCCCCGAAACTAATAGGAAAACACCTGATGGCGTGCGTACCGCCCGCCATGCATCATGCCGGAACCAGAGCCGATGGGAAGCCAAGCGGAACGGGAAAAGGTGACGCGTTGCCGCTATCTGAGCAATCATCGTCTACAGTTTCGAGGTCGGAAAGCTGCTGGTGCCGACCCGGATCAAGTATTTCCGCAAGTTCGATATGGAAAACCGGCCGAAGGCGATGCGGTCTATCCCTTCGCAATTCCGCTCGCGGTTTCGCAGGCAGGACAGTAGGACATCAGACAGCAACGGGGGAAGAACCATGCGCATGAAAGCAATCCTGCTCACCTTGCCTCTCATGCTCGGTGGCGCAACCCAGCTCATGGCAGCCTCGCTCGATGCGTTGCAAGGCGCTTGGACGGCGGAAGGAACGAGTTGCACCGACACGTTCAAGACGGTCAACGGCCATTCCGAGTTCAAGGATCGCGGCGCCACGCTGAACAGCGGCATCATTGTTTCTGGAAAAAAGATCACCGGGGCAAATGCGGTCTGCACCGCGGGCCGGGTGCGTGAGGAGAAGGATCGTCTCACGATTTCGATGACCTGCGCCGACACGATCATGTTCAGCGACATGTCGGTGTCGTTCCGTATCATCGATAAAGACAGCTTCGAACGTTTCGATCCCAATTTCTCCGACGTTCTGACCACCTACCACCGATGCACTCCGTGAAAAGTCGGAAGCAGAGGGCGTTCCTTGCAGGCAGTACCCGGATGAAAGTTCCTCCGCTTTTCGGTTTTCGGTCGGCAGGGTTCGTGCTGGCGTTGCTCGCATCCGCCAATCTGCCAGCCTACGCGCAAACCGCCGCGCCCGCAGACGCAGCGGCCTCCGCGGATGCAACCGATGAAGCCGCCGCTCCGCTCTCGCTTGACGACCTCAAGGTGCTGGCGGCGCGCATCGCGCTTTATCCGGACGATCTCGTCGCGCTCTGCGTTTCCGCGTCGCTCTATCCGCTGCAGATCGTTCAGGCGGCTCGATTCCTGGACGACAAGAAGAAGACGCCCGACCTGGAGCCGAACGACAAATGGGATGGCAGCGTGATCTCGCTGCTCAACTATCCCGAGGTCGTGAAGATGATGAATGACGACCTCGATTGGACCGAACAGCTTGGCGACGTGGCGGCGAACCAGCAGAAGGACCTGCTTGTCGCAATACAGCAGTTGCGCGACGAAGCCATGGCGAAAGGCGTGCTCAAATCGAGCCAGCAGGTCCAGGTGGTCAACGAGGGCGACAACGTCGTCATCAAATCGTCCGATCCCAAGACGATCTACGTGCCGACCTATCCGCCGGAAATGCTCTATGATCCAAGCTATGTCGTCACCGGCGATCCGATCGTCTACGCGCCGTATCCTTCCTACTATTATCCGACGGCGCCCTATTGGGCCGGGTTCGTTACTGGAGCGGCATTTGCGGCGGTCGTCGATTGGGACCGTTGGGGCACCTGGGGCGGCCACGTCGACTGGGAAGGTGTAGGTTATGAAGTTGGATGTCTTCGCCACGTCTCTGGCAGCTTTCATCGCGCTCTCGGTCCCGTCTTCCCAGGCCGCCGACATCTCGCCGGACGAAGGCCCGCTCCATCGCGAAGGAGGCCACCATCTAACGGCTTCCCGCTCGTCGACAGCTACCGGATCCAGTACTCCTATTTCGTCGACAAGAACGATCCAGAATACAAGACCGGCTGGAACCAGCTCTACAACACGGCGCGGGTCTACACGCCCGACGACAAGGCGATCCAGACGCCCAATTCGGACACGCCCTATTCCTTCGTCGGCGCCGACCTGCGCGCCGAGCCGCTGGTCTTCACAGTGCCGGCGATTGAGAAGGAGCGCTACTATTCGCTGCAGTTCATCGACATGTACACGTTCAACTTCGCCTATGTCGGCAGCCGCGCCACCGGCAACGAGGCCGGCAAGCTATCTGCTTGCGGGGCCGGGCTGGAAGGGCGAGACGCCGAAGGGAATCAAGGCGGTGATCCGTTCCGAAACCGAGCTCGCCTTCGTGCTCTATCGGACGCAACTGTTCAATCCCGGCGACATCGACAACGTCAAGGCGATCCAGGCCGGCTACAAGGTCGAGCCGCTGTCGGCCTTCCTCGGCACAGCCTGCGCCGCCGGCCGCTGCCGCCGATCGACTTCTTCAAACCGCTCAGCGCCGGCGACGAGAAGACGTCGCCGGCTTTCTTCACCGAGCTGAATTTCATCCTGCAGTTCTGCCCGACCAATCCCTCCGAAACGGCGCTGATGGAGCGCTTCGCCAAGCTGGGTATCGGCGGCGGCAAGACGTTCGATCCGGATGCCCTTTCGCCGGAGATCCGCAAGGCGGTCGAAGCCGGCATGGCCGACGCCTGGGCCGCGTTCAAGGAGCACAAGGAAACGCGAGATCGACACCGGCAAGGAATCGAGCGCCGACTCGTTCGGCACGCGCGAGTTCCTGAAGAACGACTACATGGCCGCATGTCCGGCGCGGTGCTCGGCATCTACGGCAACTCCAAGGACGAGGCGATCTATCCGGTCTATTTCACCGACGCCGATCACCAGCCGGTCAACGGCGAAAACCGCTACACGCTTCGCTTCGCGCCCGGCCAGTTGCCGCCGGTCAACGCCTTCTGGTCGCTGACGCTCTACCAATTGCCGTCGAGCCTGCTCTACGCCAACCCGCTCGACCGCTACCTGATCAACTCGCCGATGCTGCCGACGCTGAAGAAGGACGCGGACGGCGGGATCACGCTCTACCTGCAGAACGACCTCGCCGGGCGCCGACAAGGAGAGCAACTGGCTGCCGGTGCCGAAAGGCCCGTTCTTCGCGGTGATGCGCCTCTACTGGCCGAAGCCCGAAGCGCTGGACGGCCAATGGAAGGCCCCGCCGCTGGAGCGCGCAAAGTGAGCACAAGGAGATTCGACATGAAGATCAAACATGCTTGCGCACTGGCCTTGGCGCTGGTGGTGTCCGGCGGCCTCCAGGCGACAGCGCTGGCCGCGGACGCCATTCCGGTCGGCGTCGACAATTTCATCCGCGCCGAGAGTCCGATCTCTATATCGGCCGGCGCCTACAAGGACGGCGGCCTCGGAAAATTTTTCCACCATCGGGAGCCAACGGTGATCGACAAGCAGACCGGTTATCCGCATGAATCGCGACACGCTCTATTCCTCGGCGTTGTTCGATCTCGACGCCGGTCCGGTGACAATCACGCTGCCGGATGCCGGCGACCGCTTCATGTCGATGCAGGTGATCAGCGAGGACCACTATGTATCGGAAGTGGTCTATGGCGCCGGTAGCTACACACTGGACAAGGAAAAGGTAGGCACGCGCTATGCGCTGGCCGCCATCCGTACGCTGGTCGACCCGGCAAGCACCAAGGACATTGCCGATGTCCACGCCTTGCAGGACGCCATCAAGGTTGAGCAGGCGGCCGCCGGCAGCTTCGAGGTGCCCAACTGGGATCAGGCCAGCCAGAAGAAGGTACGCGATGCCCTGCTGGTGCTCGCCTCCACCATGCCCGACTTCAAGAAGGCGTTCGGCACCAGGCAGGAAGTCGATCCGGTGCGGCATCTCGTCGGAACCGCCGCTGGCTGGGGCGGCAATCCAGACAAGGACGCCATCTATCTGAACATCACCCCGGCCAACAATGATGGCACGACGGTCTACAAGCTCGACGTGAAGGACGTTCCCGTCGACGCGTTCTGGTCCGTCAGCCTCTACAATGCCGACGGCTATTACGAGAAGAATCCCTATGAGGCATATTCGGTCAACAACATCACCGCGACCAAGGGCTGCTGACGGCGCCGTCGCCATCCAGTTCGGCGGTTGCGACGGCAAGATCCCGAATTGCCTGCCGATCATGAAGGGCTGGAACTACACGGTCCGTCTCTATCGCCCGCGGGCAGAGATACTGGACGGAAAATGGAGTTTCCCGGAGCCGAAGCCAGCGGGCTGATGGTTGCCTGAGCCCAACGACCGGCGAGCACTGGTGGCCTGGTACGATGGCGGCCACCAACGCTCCAGCTTGAAACCGTCTGCTTTTCTCTGTCGATGGCCTGCGGGGCCGCGCGAACGCCGATGACCTCGTACAGTTCGAGCGCGGCCGCGCGGCCTTTTGCCTGACCCGCGCCACGCGGGCGGAATTCGATTGTGTGCTCGCAGGCCTGTTTGACTGCAGCGCTTGCCAGGATCGTCGAGTGGTAAACCTTGTTCATGCCTTCCAGCCGCGACGCGACGTTGATGGTATCTCCCATCGCCGTATATTGAAGCCGTTCACGGGCTCCAACGCTTCCGACGACCGCTTGGCCGGTATGGATGCCGAACCGCGTGCGGAACTCCGGCAGCCCCTTGGCGCGCTGCGCCTCGTTGAAATGGGCGAGGCTCTGCTCAGCCGCCAGCGCAGCGCGGCAGGCATGCTCGGCATGGTCAGCGTCGGGAATCGGTGCGTTCCACATGGCGAAGATGGAATCGCCCAGAAACTGGATGATCGAGCCGTGATGGGCGTTAACGGCTTCATCCAGTATGTCGAAATATTCCGATAGCATGGCGACCACATCTTCGGGGGAGTGGCCCTCGCTGATCGTCGTGAAGTCATAGATGTCGGTAAAAAGTGCGGTGACTTCCTCGCGTTTCGCCGATCTGCCGGTGAAGTAACCTGCCTGCACGCTCTTCTTCACGAACTCCTTGGGTACATAGAGCGCGAAGGTGAAGATGGCGTCGCGCGCGCGGTTCATCGCCTTGCCGAGCGAGGAGATTTCGGCGACGTGCGAGGGCACTTCCACCGGCGTCGCAAAATCGAGGTTCTGCAGCCGGTTCGCGCTCTCGGTGAGCTGTTCTAGCGACTTGGTGATGAGATGGGAGAGCAGGAGAGCAAGCGCCACCGCCACCGCTACGACGACCGCCGAGATAGCCAGTCCCTGGACCAGCGCGCGGTTGGCGGGCGCCATCAATTCGTCCAGCGGCGCGGCGACCACCACGCGCTGGCCCTTGAGCAGCACCGCGGAAGCGACCGGCTTCGACGCCACGAGGAATGTCCTGTCCCCGACATCGACAAGGTTCGCTTCGGGATTGGACTTGAGGCTGCGGATGAAAGCATCCGTCTCGGGTGAGTTGACGGAATCGGCCTCGGCTTTGCCTGCGACGATGCGGGCCATGACGCCCCGGTTCGAATGGATGATCAGGTTGCCGGAGCCGTCGACCATGAAAGCCACTGTGTCGGGCGACATGCGCTGGGCGGACAGGAAGTCGGTTATGGTGTCCAGAACGATGTCTGCGCCAATCACGATCTTCGGATTGCCTTTATGGGCTTCGGCAAGGGTCATGCCGAGCTTGCCGGTCGTCGCCATTTCGTAGGGGCCGATCGACACCGTGCCCGCGGTGTCCAGCGCCGCCTGATACCACGGTCGCACGCGCGGATCATAGTTGGTCGTTCTTGCCGGAACGCTCTTGATGATGGCTCCGGTCGAATCCTCGAAGCTCAGGTGCTGGATACTTTCACCGCTGTCGTTGGGTGCGATCGCTCGGATGGCCAGCACGGCGTTGTGCGGGGCTGCGAGTGCGCGGCGCCAGCCTTCCGATCTGAGGTTGATGACATGAAAAAATGACCCGTCTGGATATCCGGCATAAGCGCCGTCGAGCTGGGGAGACCGGCGGATGAACTCGCGCAGCAGCGCGGCCTTGTCGTTCAGCCGGTCCGGCGGCGGAACCAGGAATGCGTTCGGAATCGACGCGATCAGACCTACAAATCCCACCGTCTGGCCCGAAATCACGCTGAAGCGGTCGATCAGCTGGTCGGAAAAGGTCGTCATCTGCGCCTTGGCGTCTTCAATCGCCGCGTTACGCGCCCGGTAGTAGCTGAAACCGGCCAGCGCTGCGGAAACCAGGATGATCAAGGCGACCATCGATGTGCCGAGCAGGAATTGGAGCGAGCGGCTCCAGGTTTGACCTATGTCATCTCCTGGCTCTTGATCGGTTTTTGTAAGCCCCGGCAATTTCGACCGCTCAGTTCCGGCTCTCTATGCGTCCTAAGCAGAGCCATCGGACAATATACAACACAAAATAACCTTGCGATCCGATGAACACCGCAAAGTCTCTGGGGAAAGACTGGATAGGATTGTCGATTTTCTTCCGGGAAGCCGGTTCTGGGGCTCTCAGACCTTTTGCACCGACAACACGGTTCCGGCTGTGTCGACGACGCAGTTCGCACGGGCGCCCCTGGCTTCGAGCACGACCTGGAAGGTCTTTTCATCGACCTGCGATGAGCTGACGGGCAGAATGGCCGAGCTATCGACGCCCAGGGGGGTGGCGGCGGCGGAAGCGCAGGCCAGTTGCAGGTCGGCCGGCGCCGTCGCTCCGGTGTTGCGGACGCTGCCGGGAGCCGGCTGGTTCGACATGCAACCGGCAAGCTGGATCGCGGCCAGCGCCACCGCGAACGTCATCACACGTTTGCGGTTTGCCTCGGGCTGAAACCACGCAGGGGCGACCTGGACACCGGATCTGTTCATTGGCTGTCAAACTCCCTTGTAAAGAGAAGCACCTTGCATCAGCACGATGACCTTCGCCCCGACATTGATCCGGGAGTGAAGGTCGATGATGTCGTCGTTGTTCATCCGTATGCATCCCGACGAAACGTCGAGTCCGATTGTCCAGGGCTCGGGCGTGCCGTGAATGCGGTAGATCGTGTCCTGGTCGCCCTCGTAGAGATACAGGGCCCGTGCGCCGAGCGGATTGTCCGGCCCGCCCGGCTGGCCATTCGCCCATTTCGCCGCGTTGGGATCGCGCGCGACCATTTCGGCCGGCGGCGTCCAGGTCGGCCATTCGGCGGTGCGGCCCGACCCGCACGATACCTGCCCAGCCGAAGCCCTCGCGGCCGACCCCGATGCCGTAACGGATGGCCGTGAAGCCGGGCTGGACCAGATAGAGAAAATGCTGGTTGCCGTCGATGATGATGGTGCCGGGTTTCTCGGCGGTCTGGAAGTGCACCACCTGCATGCGGAAGGCTTCCGGCACCTGCTTGTGGGCGGCGTAGTAGTTGCGGGCCTTCTTGCGATCGTACTTCACCCATTTGTGGGTTTTCGGATCGAATATCTGCGTCTCGGCGGCGTAGGCGAGCGTCGCGCCACAGACGGCAACGCCCAGTGCCAGGAATGTCGCCGCCGCGGCGCTGATTTTTCGGCCGGATGTCTTGCGGAGGCGAGTTCGGAGCGGAAATATCATCAGCGCCTACCTCGTTCTGTTCTATTTCGACCAGCCGTTCAGCCGGTCTTCATGCTCCGCAATCCATTGCTGAGCGATACTTGGCGGGATCCTGCCTTTCCACCTGCAGGGCGTAGCTCATCGCCGTGATCTCCTTCGGGGTGAAGTCGATGTTGGAGAGGAACGACGCGACTTTCGGCAGCCGCTCGGCCAGCTTTGCCGCAGAAGCCGATATTGAAATACGACGGTGGCCATGCCACCGGCGCGTCGGATTTGGACAGCCAGTTCGTCGGATCGTCGCTCGGCAGCACGACCTTCCACTTGGCCGCGTCGTAAGCCGGCTCGGTCAGCCGCACGATCTCGTGCAGGTCGAAAACGTGGTGCGGGCTGTAGCAGTAGAATACGATCGGCGTGTTCGGTGGCGACGGCGGCGTCGACTGCCGCCATGGCCACATCCTCCGGCATCTCGAGCAGCGTCACCGTTTTGGCGTAGCCGTAACTCTTGGCGCGTATCCTCTCGATGGTTGTCGACGACCAAGTCGTTGCGCCGATCCACATCTCGCCCTTGCCGTCGCCGTCGGTATCGAAGACGGCGGTCTTTTTCGGATCGTTCAGGTCGGCAATATCCTTGATGCCGTATTTGTCGGCGGTTTCGCGCGTCGTGCAGATGCCTTGCGTGGCCGCGACGTCTTTCGGGCTCAGCCGCACCGTCTTCTTTTCATCGACGTACTTCGTCACCAGCGAATCGAAATTGGGCCGCCAGACCTCCGGATGCGACATCCACTTCGCCGGTATCGAGCCCGGCGAAAGTGATGAGCGTGCCCATCTCCGGACTTCGACCTTGAGGCCGAACTTCTTCTCGATGCCGTATTTGATGATGTTGGCGGAGGCCTGCCCGGAAGGCCAGTTGGGCATGCCGACCACCAGGTCAGCAGCCAGGCTCGCGCCATAAAATAGCGGAAGCAAAAGCGCGGCGGCGCTCAGTTTTAGCGCAATTGTACGGACCACAACCCGCACCCTCCAACCTTTCGCCCCTCCGCGAACTTAGGTCGCATGCCTGATGCATTCTCAGCACAACGCCGGCGTTACCGCCAGCAATTTCTTACATATTTACGCGGCGAGGTAGACCGTGTCTTGGACAGAAGTTCTTCTTCCCCCCAACCGCGGATGGACAGTGAGGGTCGAAGGCCCAACGGATTCGGCGCGATGCTTGGTGTTTCGGTTGCGTTCGTCGTGATGACATCCGGGCGCGGTTGCACGCTCAGTGCGAGGCATCTTTCATGAGGTCCCTCGTCCGGGCGTAAAGCTCGTTGAATGTCTTGCTGCGGCTGGCGTAGACGGCGGCATTGGCGGCGTCCGGCACGATTTGCCGCTCCGCCGGGTTCCACGCGTCGATGTCGTCGCGCCTGGCGTCGCCCACCGCGATGGCGGCAAGGAAGGCGTTGCCATAGGCCGCGCCGATGGTCTTGGCGCGCACCGATTGCGGCCAGCCGCTGACATCGGAGACCGACTGCGACCACACCTTGTTGTTGGTGCCGCCGCCGACCGCCGCGATCTTCTTCAGCGGGGCGCCGGCCTCGACATAGGTCTTGATGATGTCGTTGACGCCGTAGGCGATGCCTTCAAGGAAGGCCCGGTAGATGTCGGCGCGCGTATGGGTAAGGTCAAGGCCGAAAATCACGCCTTTCGCTTGCGGATCGTGGATCGGCGTGCGTTCGCCCGAGAAATAGGGCAGCACGACCAGGCCGTTGGCTCCCGTCGGCGACGTCGCCGCCTGTTCGGCGAGTTCGCGCAGCGCCGATTGAGGGTCGAGTTCGCGGGCGAACTGGTCCTGGAACCAGCGTGTCAGCGTGCCGCTCGTCGATGTGCCCGACATGCATGCATGCTGGCCCTCGAACAGCCAGGGGGCATACCAGAGCCTCGGATCCTCGACGCGCCTGTCGGTGACGAGGATGATGAACATCGTCGAGCCGTACATGACCATCATCTCGCCGGTGCCCTGCACCCCGACGCTGACGGCTTCGGACGCCGCGTCGATGGTGCCGGCGATCACCGGTGTGCCGATGGCAAGGCCGGTGGCGTCGGCCGCCGTCGCGGTCACCCTCCCGGCGATGTCCGTGGTCCACAGCAGTTCGGGCAGGCGCTCCGGCGCGATGATGCGCTCGGCGAAGCGGTCGGTCCACTGATTGGCCGCGGCGTCGTAGAGCGGGCTCGAACTGCAGGCGGAATAGTGGTCGAGCACGTAACGGCCGGTCAGCCGGTGCACCAGAAACGACGAGGAGTTGAGCACCTTGTGGGTGCGGGCATAGAGTTCCGGCCGGTTCTTCCTCAGCCAGAGAACTTTCGGACCGACCGACTGCGAGGTCAGCGCATTGCCGCCGGTGCGGACCAGTTCGTCGACGCCGATCTCGGCGGTGAGTTCCTCGATCTCCGCCGCCGCCCGCGTGTCGACGCCATAGAGCACCGCATTCATCAGCGGCGTGCCGTCGGCATCGACCGGCAGCATGCAGGGGCCGATGCCGCTGGCGCCGACGGACCGGATATCGGCGGGGGCTACGCCGCTCGACGCTATCAACTCCTTGCTGATAGAGCAGAACTCGCCCCACCAGTTTGTCTCGGCATCGTGCTCGGCCCAGCCGGGCTGGGGCACGAGCATCTTGTGCGAACGCGCCGCCGTGGCGACAATCCGCCCGGTGTCGTCAACCAGTGTGCCCTTTGCTTCGAAGGTGCCGATATCGATCCCGAGATAGCGTGGCATCAGGTGTAGAGGTCACGATCGAGGCTGAAGGACGGGTTGATGCGGCGGATGGCCGAGACCAGCAGTTTCGTCAGCCCCTCCAGGTCGCGCAGGTCGCACATTTCGAGGGCGGTGTGCGTGTAGCGGCAGGGAAAGCAGACGTCGATGCAGGCGACGCCCTCGTTGACGAGTTGCACATAGGACGAATCCGTCAGCGCGCCTGTATGGGCGCTCCGCTGCAGCGGGATGCCCTCATCCCTGGCCGTCTGCGAAAACAGATGCGGCAGCGCCGGATGCGGAATGGTGCCGTTCAGTGTGCCGCGGCCGTGGAAGGAATAAAGGCTTATTGCCGGTCCGCCGCCGAGCCCCACTTCGCCGCGATGCGCCATGTCGGGCGTGTCGGAATTGAGCGCAAGGTCGAGCTGGATGGCGATATCCGGCTTGATCGACTGTGCCGCGACCATGGCGCCGCGCAGGTTGAATTCTTCCAGCACGGCAAAGACGAAATGCACGCTCGGGCGCGGGCCGCCCTGCGCAAGCTGGCGAGCGACTTCCATCACAACCGCGCAGCCGGCCCGGTCGTCGACCGAAGTGCCGATGATGCGGTTCTCGTTGAGATGGATGACGCGCGGATCGTAGACCACCGGCGTGCCGATCGCGATGCCGAGCCCGTGCACTTCCTCCGCGTTTTCGGCGCCGACGTCGATGAAGAGTTCGGCGTATGGCGTGACCTTGTATTTCTCTTCGGCCGGCGTCGCGTGATGGCTCTTGTTGGCGATGACGCCACGCACGTCCTTGCCCTCGCCAACGCAGAAAAGCACCGCCTGGGCGGCAAGCGCCTTCTCGGGAATGCCGCCGAGGCGCTCGATGCGGATCAGGCCGTTTGCCTCGACCTTGCGCACGATGAAGCCGAGCTGGTCGGTGTGGGCGAACAGCATCACCGAAGGCGCGCCCGCGTCGCCTTCCAGCGTCGCGATAAGATTGCCCAGCGTATCGGTGCGAAGCTTCAGCGGCAGGCCGGCCAGATCGCGGGCGATCAGCCTGCGAACGCGGTCCTCATGGCCCGAAAGACCGGGCGTCAGCATGAGGGATTCAAGCAGGGAGCGAAGACGGTCCTTCACGACGGTTCGACCTTTCGTTGGAACAGCGATGACAGGTTGAGCGAGCCCATGGCGACGCGGAAGCTTGGCGTCGCGATGCTCAATGCGACAAAGATCAGGGCGGTCGATGCCGCCAGGCTCCTCGGATAGGAATTTGTGGTGTCCTGTCTGATGCCCATTGATCCTCCGCCCCCAGCTTCGATCCGCCTACTGGCCGCGCGCCGCCTTGACGATGCGCATGAACTCCCTGGCGCGCTCGGGATCGACCGCCTTCCAGGTATCGCCGTCGATCTTCAGCGACGAGCCGACGATGCAGCCGTCGGCGATCTTCAGGATGTCGGCGACGGTGGCATGGCGAACGCCGGTATTGGCGAGCACCGGCGTGTTGGGCAGCACCTTCTTGACCGATACCAGCGCCGACATTTCGGCGGCTTCGCCGGTGATAGCGCCGGAAACCAGCACGGCGTCGGGGATAGACGAGAACACGGCCGAGCGGGCACGGTCGGCAAGCGAGCGGCGGTCGAGCGAGTCGGCGAATTCGGCCGAAACGTTGTTCAGCATGACAAGGTCAGAGCGGCCGAGCCGGTCGCGGTAGCGCATGGCCTGGCCGGCGTTCGGCGTCCACGGCCCCATGTCGGAGGCATAGGTGCCGGTGAATATCTCGCGCACGAAGGAGGCGCCGGTGGCGACCGCCAGGGCGACGGTGCTCATCGGGTCCCACAGCACGTTGACGCCAAAGGGTTTGGCGATTTGCGAGCGAAGCTGGCCTATGACATAAGCCATGGTCGCCGTGGAGGCGGTGTCGACCTGCAATTCATAGGGGCGGTCGTTTTCGTTGCCGAACATCACGGCGTCGACGTCTGCTGCCTGCAAGGCGGTGAGGTCGCGCCTTGCCGCCTCGACAATGCCGGCAATGCCTGCTTCCGCATCGTAGAGCGGGGTTCCCGGCATCGCGTTGAGATGCACCATGGCGATGATCGGTTTCTTGCCGCCGAACAGCTTCTCGAATTTGCTCACTTGTATTTCTGCCTTTCTGCCGGCGATGACCGCTTGCGGTCAAACAACCTGGATGGTTGCGAACTTGTCGCGATAGGGGCCGAGCGGCGCGGGCGGTGCCAGGGCGATTCGCGAGATGGCAGTTCGGTCGACAGGCTGCCCGTGTCGCCTATTCGCTCTGGCGGAAGTTGCGTATCCGCTCGAACAGCACCGCCAGGATGATGGCGCTGCCGATGAAGGTGCCTTGCCAAAAGGCGTTGATGCCGAGCAGGCCAAGGCTGTTGCGGATGATCTCGATGAGCGCCGCGCCGATCAGCGCGCCCGTCGCGGTGCCGATGCCGCCGGCGAGGTTTGCGCCGCCGATGACCGCCGCGGCAATGACCTGGAGTTCCAGTCCCGCCCCGAGATTGGTGGTGATCGCGCCCAGCCACCCGGTCTGGATGATGCCGGCAATGCCGGCCGACAGCGCTGAGATCATGTAGACCGCGACCTTGATCGGCTTGACCGGCACGCCGGTCAGCGTCGCGGCGTGCTCATTGCCGCCGATGGCGTAGACGTAGCGGCCGAACCGCGTCCAGCGCAGCACGAAACCGGTAATCAGCGCCAGAACGATCATGTAGAGAACGGGGTTGGCGATGCCGAAGAACCAGGCGCCGCCGCCGAGCGACAAGAGCAGGTCGTGGTCCGGCCCGAACTGGAACACCACCGTGTTGTTCGAGGCGACCATGGCCAGGCTGCGGGCGACCGACAGCATGCCGAGCGTCACCACGAACGGTGGAAAGCCGAGATAGGCGATCAGCACGCCGTTGAAGGCGCCGATGATCAGCGCCGTGGCGATGGAGGCGGCAATGCCGACCTCGATGCCGTAGCCGGCATGCATGGTGACGCCGAGCACCATCGAACACAGACAAAGCACCGATCCCACCGACAGGTCGATGCCGCCGGTGATGATCACCAGGGTCATGCCGAGCGCGATGATGGCCACGAAAGTGACGTTGCGGGTGATGTTGTAGAGGTTCTTCGATGTCGCGAAGGAATTGGTTGCGAACGACAGGAAGATACAGGCTGCGACCACCGCGATGAAGACCCAGAAGGTCTGGCTACCCAGCACGCCGGACAGCCAGCCCTGCTGCTTTTGCCCTATTGTCTGGTCCAGCGTGCTTATTGCCATGGTTGCCTTCGTCTGCTGCTTGTTGTTGATGCGGCGCCGGTCAGACTTGCTCGATGGCGCCGGTGATAAGCCCGGTCACTTCCTCTGGCGAACTGCTTGCGATCTTCTTGTCGGCGACCTTGCGGCCGCGTCTGAGTACGATCACCCGGTCCGCGACGCTGAAGACGTCGGGCATGCGGTGGCTGATCAGCACCACCGCGATGCCCTGGTCGCGCAGCCGGTGGATGAGGCTCAGCACCTCGGCGACCTGACGCACCGAGATCGCCGCCGTCGGTTCGTCCATCAGCACGATCTTCGCATTGGACAGCCGGGTGCGGGCGATAGCAACCGCCTGCCGCTGGCCGCCGGACATTTTTTTCACAAGATCGCGCGGCCGCGTCTCGGATTTCAACTCCTTGAAGAGCTCCCCGGCGCGCCGGTACATCGTCGCGTAGTCGAGAACGCTGAATGGGCCGAAGCCGCGGCGCAACTCACGGCCGAGGAAGACGTTCGCCGCGGCGGTCAGGTTGTTGCACAGCGCCAGATCCTGGTGAACGATCTCGATGCCGTGGCGGCGCGCCTCCACCGGCTTGTGGAGGATGAGTTCGGCGCCGTCCATTTTCATAGTGCCTTCGTTCGGGCGGAAGTTGCCGGCGATCATTTTGACCAGCGTCGACTTGCCGGCGCCGTTGTCGCCCATCAGCCCGACCACTTCGCCGGGTTCGATCGACAGCGACACGTCGTTGACCGCCTGGATGGCGCCGAAATGTTTCGAGATGTTGGAAAGTTCGAGAACTGCCACCGATATTTGCCTCCCAGCAAGCTCGCGGCAGCCGGTGGTGTCGTTGCCCGACGGCGGCATTGCAGCGATTGCGTTCCCACCTCCCTGGGAAACACCGGCGCATTTACGCAAACCCTTGCGCGGGCGTCAATCAAGCTCCGGCTGAAATAAACGCTAAAATCAGTTTTGTCGGACAAATGCCGTTGACGGGAAAAGCGCGGCGAGATTAGTTAGCGGTGGGAGAAGGAGTGGGCCGGCCCGTCATCGGCGTGCCGTGCTGCAACCAAGACATCCGGCCACTCGGTCAGTCCGCGAGATTTTCCGCCAGTTCATCCGGCGGCGGGCTGCGATTTTGAAGGCTTGTCGACCTGGGTGAACTGGGGAGAGCCCCAACGGCTCACAGGACATCCTGGCCGATTTGGTGGCGGACACGCCGTGCCCGTCTTTTCAATGGGAGGACTGAATGAAGAAACTTGGTTTACTGGTTGCGGCGACCGCCCTTGCGCTTTCCGCCGGGACTGCTTTGGCGCAGAAAAAGCAACTCGTGATCGTCGTGAAGGGGCTCGACAATCCCTTCTTCGAGGCGATCAACCAAGGTTGCCAGAAATGGAATTCCGAGAACGCAAGCTCGGAATATGAATGCTTCTACACCGGCCCGGCGTCGACGTCGGATGAAGCGGGTGAAGCGCAGATCGTGCAGGACATGCTGGGCAAGCCGTCGACCGTCGCCATCGCGATTTCGCCGTCCAACGCCAAGCTGATCGCGCAGACGATCAAAACCGCCGCCCCGACGATCCCGGTGATGACGCTCGACGCGGACCTTGCCAAGGAAGATGCGGCGCTGCGCAAGACCTATCTCGGCACCGACAACTACCTGATGGGCAAGCGCATCGGCGACTACATGAAGCAGGCGAAGCCGAGCGGCGGCAAGGTCTGCTCCATCCAGGGCAATCCAGGCGCCGACAACATCCTGCGCCGCGCCCAGGGCTGGCGCGATTCTCTGTCGGGCCAGGAAGGGCTGACCGAACTCAAGGGTGAGGGCGGCTGGACCGAGGTCGCTGGGTGCCCGGTCTTCACCAATGACGACGGCGCCAAGGGCGTGCAGGCGATGACCGACATCCTCGCCGCCAACCCCGACCTCGCCGGCTTCGGCATCATGGGCGGCTGGCCGCTGTTTGGCGCTCCGCAACCCTACCGCGATCTGTTCAAGCCGCTTGGCGGAAAAGATCGCCGCCAACGAGTTCGTCATCGGCGCCGCCGACACCATCGGCGACGAGGTGGCGATCGCCAAGGAGGGCCTTGTCACCGCGCTCGTCGGCCAGCGGCCGTTCGAGATGGGCTACAAGGCTCCGTCGGTGATGATCGACCTGATCGAAGGCAAGCCGGTCGAAGATCCGGTCTTCACCGGTCTCGACGAATGCACCAAGGACACGGTCGAGACCTGCATCCAGAAATAGTTGGCTGGATACGAGGCGCGCGCAACAACCGCGCGCCTCGCTTTGCCCGACCAAGCCGGACTGCTAAGACGAATGACTGATGGAATAATGCGGGGCAAAAAGTGAAGACACCTCTGGCGCTGAAAGAGACGGCGCAGGCCGCGGAGCGCAACAGGGATCTGAACACGTTCCGCGCGACCGGGACCAGCGTGCACGCCTCGCTGGCAAACGAGATCGGCCTCAGGATCGTTCGCGGCGACTATCCGCCCGGAACGATCCTGCCCAATGAAGCGAAGTGGTCGGAAACCTTCGACGTCAGCCGCTCGGCTGTGCGCGAGGCGATCAAGATGCTGATGGCCAAGAGCCTGCTGGCCTCCCGCCCCAAGATCGGCAGCTGGGTGGAGCCGCGCGAGCGCTGGAACCTGCTCGATCGCGATGTGCTCGCTTGGTATGCGATGGCGCCCGACCGCGGATCGTTTCTGCGGACGGTGCAGGAGTTCCGCCACATCATCGAGCCGGAGGCGACCGCGTTCGCAGCGCTTCGGCGAACCGATGAGCAGATGGAGGAGATCAGCCGCAACTGCTTCGAGATGGGACGGGCGACGTCGCTGATCGAGCGCACGCGCGCCGATACGCGTTTCCACCTCGCCATCCTGCATGCCTCCGGCAACGATCTTCTGGTGCCTCTCGGCGTCCTTATCGAGTCTGCGCTGGAGCACCTCTTCACCTTCACCAGCCGGGAGGTCGGCGATCTCCGCAACGCGCAGAAACTGCATGAGAACATCGAGAAGAACATCCGGCTGCAGCGGCCGGACGCCGCGCGGGCCGCGGTGCGCAAGCTGCTCGCCAACACGGACAAGATAATCCGGTCATAGCCGGCGGTTACCGACATCGCGTTACTGCGGCTGGCTTTGCGCGCGGGTGTCGGGTTCCGTTGCCCTGTCGGCGTGAACGAAAACTGAAACGGGTTGAAAATGCGGACTTTTCGTATCGCCACTATACCGGGCGACGGTATCGGCAAGGAAGTCGTCGCGGCAGGTGTCGAAGTTCTCGAAGCCGTCGCCCGGCGCGACGGCCGCTTCAGGATGTCGTTCGATTTCTTCGACTGGGGATCTGATCATTACAGGGCCTCGGGCAAGATGATGCCCGATGACGGGCTCTCCCGGATCAAGGACCACGATGCCATCCTCTTCGGGGCTGTCGGCGCGCCCGAAGTCCCCGACCATGTCACTCTGTGGGGCCTGCGGCTCGCCATCTGCCAGTCTTTCGATCAATACGCCAATGTCCGGCCGACGCGCGTTCTGCCGGGCATCACCAGTCCGCTGCGCGGCGTTGCCGGCAGCGAGCTCGACTGGGTGATCGTGCGCGAGAATTCGGAAGGCGAATATGCCGGGCAGGGCGGGCGCACACATCGCGGCCTGCCCGACGAGATCGCCACCGAAGTCGCCATCTTCACCCGTTCCGGCGTCGAGCGCATCATGCGCTTCGCCTTCGAACTGGCGCGGTCGCGGCCGCGTAAGTTGCTGACCGTGGTGACCAAGTCCAACGCCCAGCGCCATGGCATGGTGTTGTGGGACGAGATCGCCGCTGAAGTCGCGGTGAATTATCCCGATGTCGCCTGGGACAAGATGCTGGTCGACGCCATGACGGTGCGCATGACGCTGCAGCCGCAATCGCTGGACACCATCGTCGCCACCAATCTGCATGCCGATATCCTCTCCGATCTTGCAGCCGCGCTGGCTGGGTCGATCGGTATCGCGCCGACCGCCAATCTCAATCCGCAACGCGATTTCCCTTCCATGTTCGAGCCGATCCACGGTTCGGCTTTCGACATCACCGGAAAGGGCATCGCCAACCCAATCGCGACATTCTGGACGGCGAGCCTGATGCTTGGCCATCTCGGGCAGGAGGATGCCGCGGCGCGGCTGATGCGCGCCGTCGAGCGGATAACGCGCGACGCGGCTTTCCACACGCCGGACCTTGGTGGGCAGGCAACGACGCGCAGCGTCACCGACGCGGTGATCGATGCGATCAATGGTGAAAACATCTAGCTGACGGAAAACAGAGTCCGTCCGAAACAATTTGGAGGCGAGTCGTGACAAAGAGAATCATGTTCACCGGCGGCAGCGGCAAGGCCGGTCGCCATGTGGTCCAATATCTCGTCGACCAGGGCCATCAGGTGCTGAACATCGACAGCAAGCCGCTCGACAATCCCAAGGTGCGCACACTGATTGCAGACATCACCGATAGCGGACAGGTGTTCAACGCGCTGTCGAGCTACATGGGGTTGCACGAGTTCGACCCATCCCTGCGCCCCCAGCCGGTGGATGCCGTCGTTCATTTCGCCGCAATCCCGCGCATCATGATCACCCCCGACAACGATGTGTTCCGCGTCAATGCGCTCGGCACCTACAATGTCATCGAGGCGGCGGTGAAGCTCGGCATCCGCAAGATCGTCGTCGCCTCCAGTGAAACCACCTACGGGCTGGTGTTCGCCAACGAGCCGCGCGATCCCGTCTATTTCCCACTCGACGAAGACTATGACGTCGATCCGATGGATTCCTACGCCCTGTCGAAAGTGGTCAACGAGAAGACGGCGCGCGCCTTCGCCTTGCGCAGCGGCTTCGACATCTATGCGCTGCGCATCGGCAACGTCATCGAACCGCACGAATACGAGAAGTTCGTGCCGCAATGGATCGCCGACCCGGCCTTCCGCAAGCGCATCGCGTGGAGTTATGTCGATGCCCGCGACCTCGGCCAGATCACCGATCTTGCGGTGAAGAAGGACGGTCTTGGCTATCAGGTCTTTAACGCCGTTAACGACGACACGTCGTCCGGCCTTCCCACCCGGGAACTTCTCGACCGATTCTATCCAAATGTGCCGGTCAAGGGAGAACTCGGCGAATATGAAACCCTTCTCTCCAACCGCAAGGCGAGGGATATGCTGGGCTTTCATCCCGCCCATGGCTGGCGCAAATAGCTCGGCCAAGGATTTGAAAAGACGGCATCTATTCCGCGGCGCCCTGCCGCAGCGGGACGGCGCGGTGGTGCTTTTCCAAAGGTCTCTGTTACCGGAATTGACTTTTGTCAGCGACGGTGAATAATGTCGAGGACGGGAGAGCGACTTGATGGCGATCCGGGCCTCAGAACAGATCATTCACAAAGCGGCGTGGCTTTATTACACGCACGGGCTGCGCCAGGACGAGGTCGCCAGGCAGCTTAACATTTCGCGCGCTTCTGTCGCCATGTATCTCAAGAAGGCGCGCGATACCGGCATCGTCAACATTTCGACTTCGACGCAGCTCTTCACCGATGACGTGCTGGCGCGGCAGCTGGAAGACGCTTTCGGGCTGTCGGCCGTGTGGGTGGTGCCGCAGGAACGCCATGCGATCGATCCGGCGGCGGAAGTCCCCGCGGTTGCGGCGAGTGTCTTCATCGAACTCGTCAATCGCGGCGACCGTATCGGCGTCGCCTGGGGCCGCACGGTCTATACCATGGCGGACGTGATGTCGTTCGCCGACCTGCAGGACGTCACCGTCGTTCAGCTTTGCGGCAATCTTGGCGCGCCATATTCCTACCGCCCGGACCAGTGCACGATGGAGATCGCCAGGCGGCTCAACGCCAAGGGACTGAATTTCTACGCGCCGCTCGTGCTGTCCAGCGAGCCGCTGGCGCAAGGATTGCGCAACGAACCGGTTATCCGCGAGCAACTTTCGAGCATCTCCGATTGCGATCTTGCGCTGTTTTCCGTCGGCACTGTCGATGAGGACAGCCACGTGGTGAAGTGCGGTGCGCTGAGCCCGGATGACATGCACGCCCTGCGCGACAACGGTGCCGCGGGCGTCATCGCCGGCCAGATGATCGATGCGAAAGGCGAACTGCTCGAGTGCGACTACAATCGGCGGGTCATCTCGGCCGATCTCGCTTCGATCCGCTCGATTCCGAAGCGTATGATGGTGGTCCAGGAAGACAGCAAGCTCGATCCGCTGCTTGCAGCTCTTGCCGGCGGCCTCTGCTCGCATCTGGTGGTGACGGCAACCATGGCAAAACGCCTGCTGGAACACCGGAAAGACAATCCCCGGGCTCTGTCGCAATAGGAAGATAGGCAGGGCTTATAGAAACGGCTTCACCGGGCCTCGGGCTCCGCGCAAAGCCAATGATAACCCGAACATGACGATGTGGACGATCGAATGAAGAATCTCTGGAACGACGCCGAGGCCGAAAAGCTGGTCGTTGCCTATGCCGCGAAAGGCGTCGACCGCGACCTGGCGTTGCGCGTGTACACGACCCGGCTGCTCGGCGGCGAACCCCGGCTGGTGCTGCATGGCGGCGGCAATACCTCCTGCAAGGCCACCGTCACCGATCTCGTCGGCGACCAATGGGATGTGCTGTGCGTCAAGGGCAGCGGCTGGGACATGGCGGTGATCGAGCCGCAGGGCCTGCCAGCGGTGAAAATGGCGCCGCTCCTGAAGGCGCGAGCGCTCGACAGGCTTTCCGACGAGGACATGGTTGCGCTGCAACGCGCCAACCTCATCGACCCTTCGTCGCCCAACCCCTCGGTGGAGACGCTGCTGCACGCATTCCTGCCGCACAAATTTGTCGACCACACACATTCCACGGCAATTCTCGCCATCGTGGACCAGGGCGATGATAGCGAAGCGCTCTCGAAAAAGGTATTCGGCGCGAAGATGGGTTTCGTGCCCTACATCAAGCCGGGCTTCGATCTCGCCAAGGCGGCTGCCGACATTTACGACGCCGACCCTACGGTCGAGGGTCTCATCCTCGACAAGCACGGCATCTTCACTTTCGGCGCGACCGCCAAGGAAGCTTACGACCTGATGATCCACTATGTGACGGTCGCCGAGGACTATGTCGCAAGGAACGGCAAAAGCCCGCTGTCGCCGGTGAAGCTGCCGGCGGCAAAAGTAACGCCTGGCGACATTGCGCCGATGCTGCGTGGCGCGGTTGCGGTGGCGAAAGGCGAGGGCCGTTTCGACCGCATGGTCAGCGACTTCCGCACCTCGGAAAAAATCCTTGAATTCGTCAGCTCCGCCGGCGTCGCCGATTTCGCGGCGCGCGGCGTTTCGACACCTGACCTGTCGATCCGCATCAAGACCGGCCCGATGGTGCTGCCGGCGCCGGATGGCGCCAGTCTCGGCGACTACAAGGCGCAGATCGCCAGGCATGTCGGCAAATACGCCGCCGAGTATCAGGCCTATTTCGAGGAAAACGACGCCCTCGACGATGTGAAGCGCACCATGCTCGACCCGATGCCGCGGCTGTCGCTGGTTCCGGGCCTCGGCATGTTCGGGCATGGCCGCACGCTGAAGGATGCCAGGATCGCATCCGATGTCGGCGAGATGTGGATGGAAGCGGTGCGGGGCGCGGCGGCGATCGGCACGTTCCGGCCGCTCGCCAAGTCCGACCTCTTTCCGCTCGAATACTGGTCGCTGGAGCAGGCCAAGCTCGCCTCCAACAAGCCGAAGCCGCTGACGGGGCAGATCGTGCTGGTCACCGGAGGCGCCGGCGCCATTGGTGCTGCAACCGCAAAACTGTTCGCCCGCGAAGGCGCGCATGTCGTGGTGGTCGACCTCGATGCCGCGAAGGCTGCGGACGTCGCCAGGCAGGCCGGCAACAATTCAATCGGCGTCGGTGGCGATATCACCAAGGCGGCCGACGTACGCGCCGCTTTCGATGCGACGGTCGCAGCCTATGGCGGCGTCGACATCGTCGTCTCCAATGCGGGAGCTGCCTGGGAGGGGATGATCGGCGATATCGACGACGCGCTGCTGCGCAAGAGTTTCGAACTCAACTTCTTCGCCCACCAGAGCGTCGCCCAGAACGCCGTGCGCATCTTCCGCCAGCAGGGGACCGGCGGCGTGCTCCTGTTCAACGCCTCGAAGCAGGCGGTCAATCCGGGCGCGAAGTTCGGCGCCTACGGCCTACCCAAGGCGGCGACGCTGTTCTTGTCGCGGCAGTATGCGCTGGAATATGGCGGCGAGGGCATCCGCTCCAATGCCGTCAACGCCGACCGCATCCGTTCCGGCCTTCTGACGGACGCCATGATCGCCAGCCGCTCCACTGCGCGCGGCCTTTCGGAAAAGGACTACATGTCTGGCAACCTGCTCGGCCAGGAGGTGACCGCCGAGGATGTCGCGCAGGCCTTCCTGCACCAGGCGCTGGCCGAACGAACCACAGCTGATGTCACCACTGTCGACGGCGGCAACATCGCGGCGGCGCTGCGGTAGTGGATCGCGGGAACGACGCGATTCGGCAGGCCCGCCCCATCAGGCCAGGTCGGTCAAGGCAAAGTCGTTTCCCTTGTAAACCAAGGGCGTATCGAGCGCCTTGGCGCAGGCATAGGCAAAGCAATCGCCGAAATTGAGATCGGCCGCATGGCCGATCGCTTTGCCGTACGTCATGCTGGCATCCAATGCGAGCGAGCCAATCTGCGGTGAAACCGGAATTTCGTCGATCCGCAATCTGGCAATGAATGCGTCGAGGATTTGGCGTGCCCCCTCCAGCGTTTCGGCTGACGGTTTGACTGATGGGCTCGTCTGTTTCCGAGCCAATGCCTGGACAGCTTCGAAGCGGACGAGTGGCGAAATGTAGAGGGCCGCATCATCCGTTCCCAGCTTGTGGACGAAGCCCTCCCAACCTGGCTCCCGGCCGAGGATGGCAACGATTGCCGAAGCATCGATGAACATCAGATGTCGCCCCACATCTCATCGGTGAAGCGCTTCATGTCGAAGTCGGGGTTTTCGGGGCCTAAAGCAGCCGCTTTGGCCTGGAGCTCGGCGATCGCCTCCATCAGCGGGCGCTTGCGGCTTGCCTGCTCCAGCTGATGCTGCAAGGCAAGGAGCACGGCTTCCTTCTTGGTGGAGGTTTTCAGGGCTCTCTGCACGTCGCTGGCAAGGCGGTCGACAGTTTCATCACGAATGAACAGCGCCATGGATATCTCTCCTAGATATCCAGATATATAGGAGAGATATCCATGGCGCAACAAAAAGAGGCGGCCGTCGGGCCGCCTCTTTGCTCTTCTTCGGCCGAAGCCGGGCGCTACTTCTTGTTCGGGTTCGGCATCCAGGCCGGCATGGCGACATCGGCATGGGCGAATTGCGGCATTTTCGCCGAAAGTTCTTCCATGTTCTTGATCTCGTTGTCGTTCAGGTCCTTCTGGGTGATCAGCGTCGGCGGCACGATCACGCTTTTGCCCGGATCTTCGCCGGCAATCAGCATGGCCAATGCGCGCACGGAAACCTGGCCGACGACGGCCGGGTTGGTGGCAGCGGTGGCTGCCCAGGCGCTGCCCGATTCGCGCATCGCCGCGATGTCCGATGTCGAAATGTCGGCCGAGTAGATCTTCACGCCCGACGACAGGCCGGCCTCGTCGACGGCGATCTTCACGCCCTTGGCGAACTCGTCATAGGGCGCAAACATCACGCTGATGTCCGGGTTGGCCGAAACCACCGAGCGCGCCTGGTTGGCGACAGAGTTGGCGATCGGGTTGTCCAGCGTGCCGAACATCGCCTTCTCCTCGATGCCCGGATACTTCTTCTTGAACTCCACCCAGGTTTCGTTGCGGCGGTCGAGCGGCGCGATGCCCGCGACATAGACATAGCCTGCCTTCCAGCTTTCGCCATTGTCCTTGATCGCCTGTTCGAGCGCCAGGCGCGCCAGGTCGCGGTCGGACTGCTCGATCTGCGGGATCTTGTCGTTCTCGACATTGACGTCGAAGGCGACGACCTTGATGCCGGCGTCCACTGCCCGCTGGGCGGCTTCCTTCATGCTCTCGGTCAGGCCGTGCTGGATGATGATGCCGTTCACGCCAAGCGCGATCGCCTGGTCGACCATGTCGGCCTGCAGGGCGGCATCCTGGCGGCTGTCGAGCACGCGCAGGTCGACGCCGAGCGCTTTCGCCTGGCTTTCCACGCCCGACAGGTAGGCCTGGAAGAAGTCGCCCGTCGAGAGGTATCGCACCAGCGCGATCTTGACGTTGCCGGGATTGTCGAACGGCGCGGGCGCGGTCTGCGCCGAGGCCGGCGCCTGCATCAGCGCGGTCGCGCCGACCAGGCCGAGCACCAGTTTTCCGAGAGTTCTGCGGTCGATCATGTCACTCTTTCCTCCACCTTTCCAACGTTGAAAATCCTAACGGCGGCCGGCGTTCGAAAGCGCGAACGTGAACACCAGCGCGACGACGAGAACGATGCCCTTGACGAAATCCTGCGTGTAATAGGGCGCGTTCATCATAGTGAGGCCCTGCAGCAGGATGCCCACGAAGAGCGCTCCCACCGCGGTGCCGAAAGCGTTTGGTTTGGCAGCGCCCAGAACGGCAAAGCCGATCAGGGCTGCTGCGACGGAATCCAGAAGCAGATTGTTACCCGAGGCGATGTCGCCGCGTCCAAGCCGGGCGGCGAGCAGAATCCCGCCGATTGAGGCGAACATGCCGGAAATCACATAGGCCCAGATCTTGTATGCCTTGACAGGCGCGCCAGCCAGTTGCGCGGCGCGTTCGTTGCTGCCGACGGCGTACATCATGCGGCCGAAACGCGTGTAGTCGAGGAAGAACCAGATCGCCGCGGCGAGCACCAGAAGCACGACAACGGAAACCGGGATCAGGTTGGGAATGAAGAAGTCGAAGCGGTGGCGGCCGAGCGCGAGGAAGGCCGGGCTGAACGTGCCGCCGGCGACCGAGCCGTCGGGCATGGTCATGCCGGTGGCGATGGAGCGGCCTTCCGTGGGGATGCGCTGCAGGCCGACCAGCAGGAACATCATGCCAAGCGTCGCCAGAAGATCGGGCACGCGCATGTAGACGATGAGGAAGCCGTTGATCAGGCCGACGACCACGCCGATCAGCAGGCAGGCGATGACGGCAACGAGAGCGTTTTGTTGGAAGATGACCATCACATAGGCTGCCGCCATCATCGCGGTCGTGGCGACGGAACCGATGGACAGGTCGAAGCCGCCGACCACCAGCGTGGCGGTGACGCCAAGCGCCAGAACGCCGGTGATGGCGACCGACTGGAAGATGAAAACAGCGCTTTGCGGCGAGGCAAAGCCGTCGGCGGCGATGGCGAAATAGGCGACGAGTGCGGCAAGCAGCAGCAGGAACCCGTAACGCACGGCAAGGTCACGCGTGGTCATGTCAGAGAATGATCCCGCAAAGTTGCCAATCCGATTCCAGATCCATGCCGAACTCCTTGAATTTCTTGGCTAAGTTGCGCTCTGTGCCGGCTGTCCGGCAATCTCCGCCAGCAGGCGTTCCATGTTCAGTCCGGCATTGCGGTGCTCGCCGACGATCGTGTGTTCCGACATGACGAGGATGCGGTCGGCGGTTTCCAGCGCTTCGTCCAGCTCGGTGACGAAGATCAGCGTCGCCCGCCCGGCGGCGCTGGCGCGCAGCTTCGCGGCGATGTCGCGCCGGGCGGCGATATCGACGCCCTGGAACGGCTCGTCGAGGATGAACAGTCTTGCCTGTTCCGGCATCCAGCGGGCGACCATCACCTTCTGCTGGTTGCCGCCGGACAGCGTCGACATGTCGTCTTTCTCGGTGCGGCAGACGATGCCGAGGTCGCTGATCTGCCGACGTGCGATGCTGCGTTCGGCGCTGCGCCGCGAGATTGCGAGGCGCGAGATGCGGTCGAGGAAAGGCAGGCTCATATTCTCGTAGATATTGAAGTCCGGGACGATCCCGCTTTCGGCGCGGTCCTTGGCAACCAGAAAGACGCCGGCGTCGATCGCCCGCCGCGGCGAAGCCGGTGCATAGGCGGCTCCGCCGAGCGTCATCTTCCCTTCGAGCGGCTTGCGCAGGCCGAATAGCGTTTCGGCGAGCGCCGTCTTGCCGACGCCCACCAGCCCTGTGATGGCGACCACCTCGCCATCTCCAACGGCAAGCGAGAACGGTTTTGCCGCGTTGGCGATGCGCAGCCCGTCGGCGCGGAAGACCTCTTTCCCAGCCTCGCGGATCGCCACCTGGCCGATGCCCAGCTTGCGGCCCAGCATGGCGTTGACGGCGCCTTCATAGTCCAGCGGCTTGTTGTCGAAGGCGCCGGCGATCGCGCCGTCGCGCAACGAAACGATGCGGTCGGCCAGCCGCCTTATGTCCGACATGCGGTGGGTGATGTAGAGGATGGCAACGCCCTGGGCCCTCAGCCGGTCGATCAGGGTGAAGAGACGGTTGGCCTCGGCGCTCGAAAGCGAGGAGGTCGGCTCGTCGAGGATCAGCACCTTCGGCTGATGCGTCATGGCGCGGGCGATCGCCACCATCTGGCGGTCGGCCAGCGAAAGGTCCGGAATTTTCGCGCCGAGGTCGATGGTCAACCCCATGCGTTCGGCGACTTCCTTCGCCTCGCGGCGTATGCGGCGCGGGTTGAAGAAGAACGAGGCGCCGTCGCCGTTCAGCCGGTCGAGCGTCAGGTTGGTGGCGACATCGAGTGCTGCGACCACCCCGTCATTGATGTTCTGGTGGACGGTGACGACACCGGCGCGGATGGCTTCGGCGGGCGTCTGCGGGTCGAAGGGCTTGCCCTCCAGCGTCATGGTTCCGGCGTCGAGGCCGTAGACGCCGCTGACAACCTTGACCAGGGTCGATTTGCCGGCGCCGTTGGCGCCCATCAAAATCGTCACCTCGCCGGAGTGCAGCGCAAGCCCGACACCACCAAGCACCTGAATCGAGCCAAAGGATTTCCTCAGGCCCGCTATACGGAACACGGCTTCCTTGCCCATTCCTTCCTCCGTGGGACAGGATGCTATGGACCGTTTCATCAAATGTCAACTCGATTGACAATTGACAGAGTGATGGTTACGCCTACTGTATCGTCTTGCTCCGGACGGTACTCGGAGCATAGTGGAGGGACGGGAGGAGAAGATGACAAAAACACTGTCATTCGAAGCGCTGTCCGCCGAGACGCTGCCACAGCGTCTTGGCGATACCGAGCCGCTGTCCAGCCGCATCGGCGCCGACACCAGCCGCTGGAAAGTCCGCGAAGTCGGCGACGGCAACCTCAATCTCGTCTTCATCGTGGAGGGCGCCGAAGGTGGCGCCGTGGTGAAGCAGGCGCTGCCTTACGTGCGCCTCGTCGGCGACAGCTGGCCGCTGCCGCTGAAGCGTTCCTTCTTCGAATATCACGCGCTGACCCGCCAGAAGGCTAGGGCAATTCCAGAAAAAGTGGTCACCGGTTTTCCATCCGGAATTGCGGAGAAACAAAGCGCTAGGGCGGGCGCCATCGTTCCGGAAATCTATCATTTCGACGAGGCGCAGGCGCTTATTGTCATGGAATATCTCTCGCCGCACATCATCCTGCGCAAGGCGTTGATCGGGGGGCGCCAGCTGCCGAAGATCGCCAGCGATCTCGGGCTGTTCATGGCGCGCACGCTGTTCCGTGGCTCCGACCTTCACATGAAGGCGCGAGACCGCAAGGAAGACCTCGCTTTGTTCGCCGACAATGCCGAGCTTTGCGACATCACCGAAAACCTGGTCTTCACCGATCCGTATTTCGCAGCGCCGATGAACCGCCACACCTCGCCGCAACTTGACGGGCTGGTCGCCGAATTGCGGGCCGACCGTGACCTCAAGGTCGAGGCGCAGCGGCTGAAGCATCTGTTTGCCGCCAATGCCGAGACCTTGCTGCATGGCGACCTGCACACCGGCTCCATCATGGTCACCGATGGCGAGACGCGCGTCATCGATCCGGAATTCGCCGTCTATGGCCCGATCGCCTTCGACGTCGGCATGCTGCTCGCCAATTTCTGGATGTCCTTCTTCTCGCAGCGCGGCCATGAGAGTGCGGGCAGCCGCGATGCAATGCGTGCCTATCTGCTCGGCGTCGTCACCGAAACCTGGTCGGTGTTCCGAACCGAGTTCGCGCGTCTGTGGCGCACTGAACGCACCGGCATGCTTTACCACCGCAGCCTGTTCGAAGATCAGGGCGACACATTCGGCAGCGAGCAGGCGCTCGACCGTTTCCTGCATTCGATCTGGACGGACATGCTGGGTTTTGCCGGCGTCGAGATCCATCGCCGCATCCTCGGGCTTGCCCACAACGCCGATTTCGAAACCATCGAAAGCGAAGATCTGCGGGCTGCGTGCGAGGCAAAGGCGCTGAAATTCGGCCGCCATCTCGCGGTCAATCCGCCACACCATCCACAGTCTCGACGAAATCAACGCCTTGGCTGAACTGATCGAAAGGGAAGAAGTCTCGTGAACGTTGGAGACCGCCATTACCGCACGATCTGGCTGGCCGACGATGGCCGTTCGGTCGACCTGATCGACCAGCGCTGGCTGCCGCACGAACTGCGCGTCGAGACGGTCGGCACGGTCGATGCCATCGCCATCGCTATTCGTGACATGTGGGTGCGCGGCGCGCCGTTGATTGGCGTCACCGCCGCCTACGGCATGGCGATTCAGACGCTCGGCGATCCCAGCGATATGGCTCTGCAGGCGGCGTGGGAGAAACTTCATGAAACGCGGCCGACCGCCATCAACCTGCGCTGGGCGCTTGACGAGATGATGCGGGTGCTGAAGCCGCTGCCGCTCGAAGAACGCGCGAACGCGGCGTACAAGCGGGCTGCCGAAATCGCCGACGAGGACATCGAGCTCAATCGCGGCATCGGCCGCAACGGGCTGGAGATCATCAGGAAGATCGCAGCAACCAAGAAGCCCGGCGAACCGGTCAACATCCTCACCCATTGCAACGCCGGCTGGCTCGCCACCGTCGACTACGGCACCGCCACCGCGCCGATCTACCTGGCGGCGGAAGCCGGCATTCCCATTCACGTCTATGTTGACGAAACGCGGCCGCGCAACCAGGGCGCCCAGCTCACCGCCTGGGAGATGGCCGGCCACGGCATTGCGCACACCCTGATCGTCGACAACGCCGGCGGCCACCTTATGCAGCGCGGCGAGGTCGACATGGTCATCGTCGGCACCGACCGCACGACGGCTAATGGCGACGTCTGCAACAAGATCGGCACCTATCTGAAGGCGCTCGCCGCGCATGACAATGGCGTGCCGTTCTATGTCGGCTTGCCGTCGCCGACCATCGACTGGACCGTGCATGACGGATTGAAGGAAATCCCGATCGAAGAACGTTCCGGCGACGAGGTTTCCCTTGTCTGGGGCAAGACGGCATCCGGCGAGGTCGCACAGGTGCGCATTTCTCCTGACGCCACCCCTGCCGGCAATCCGGCCTTCGACGTGACCCCTGCCAGGCTGGTCACCGGCCTGATCACCGAGCGCGGCATCGCCGAAGCGTCGCCTGAAGGCCTGCTGGAGCTGTTTCCGGAGCGGCGAACAAAGGCGGCATAGGAGTTTGCGCTAAGGAGCGCTCTTGGCGCCCGGCTCGCCCAAGGACATCCAGTTCGCGGCCCCCAACATCGCGACTGCGATCATACCCAGATAAACGGCGATCACCAGCGCCAGAAAAACGCCACCGCCACGCCAGAACCCTGGCCGCTGCTGCTGAGCTGACCGAAAAGGAAGCCTCCAACCCCCGCGCGGCCGATCATATCACAGTGCCCGCGTAGTTTTCGCCCAGCGCGCGCGACTACCGTCGGACGGCCACCAGATCTTATCGGCAGTCCACTTGCGTCGCGCCACCACACCCGTTCTCGGCAAAAATAAAATACGAACAGTTATTGTGCAGGTGCATCCAGCATGCGCCGCAGCTGGCGGCTGTTGCGACGCAGTCTCACCTCGGCCGCCGTCATCCCGATCGCCTTGCCGAGTGCGGCGAGGAGGATGAGTCCACCAAAGGCAGCTGCGCCCGTCGGGAGCCATCCCCAGCCACTCTGCGCAACGAATCGCGGCAACCCGAACGGGAGATAAGCGAGTCCCGCCGTGCAGAGGATTGCGCCGACCACGCATCCGCAGGCGCGGAGATCGCTCGATGCGGCTGACCAGCCGTTCGGCCGCAGGTGCCGATCCGGCCGCCGCGCCCTCGGCAAGGTCGATCCTGTATTCGTCGGTCCGCCCCGCTGGAGCTGGAGGCCGACTACGCCGGCGCCCATGGCCTGCTCGCCTGGTGCAACCAGTTCCTGTTCATCCGAGCCGGCTTCAAGGAGACCGACCGCATCGCGGCCATTCGCCACGCTCGCGCAGCAGTCACCCATGGTCGCGATGACGCAACCGCGATGGCCCTGGGCGCGTTCGTCATCGGGCTGGTGGAGCATGATCGCGCTGCTGCCCGTGAAGCATTCGAGCGGGCGCTTGCGCTGAGCCCCTCTTGCGCCTTCGCGCTCTTTCTTGGCGGCATTTTCCTGGCCTGGACCGGAGAGGCGGAGCGGGCGATCGAGTGGGCCGAACGTGCGTTGCGGGTCAGCCCTGTAGACCGGTTTGCCTTTGGGGGTCACCAAGCCGTAGCCGTCGGCAATTTCATACTTGGGCAATACGAGGAAGCGGCAACCGCCGCCCGGCGAGCCGTCTTGTCCAATCCAAGCTTCAGCGTGACCCAGAGCCTCTTGGCGGCGGCGCTTGCCAAACTCGGGCGAACAGCGGAAGCCAAAGCCGCCGCCAGGCAGGTGCTTGTGCTGCAACCATCCTTCAGTTCGAGTGGATACTGCAATGCCATTGGGATCACGCCCGCGCTGGCTGCAACGCTGATGGAAGCATGGCATCAGGCCGGTCTGCCGCCATAGGAGTTGTGCGTACCAACAAGACCGAGATGTCCGGGTTGGGTCAGATCACGTCGACGCCTGCGGCTACCTGAAGTGTCCGTTTTTCACAATCCCAACCTCGAGGTGCCAGTCCGCTTCTGACCAAGGCGCCATTTCGCTTTGCACCGCATGGCCATGAACGGACATTTGGCATACCCGTCCGCCACGGCCGTTCTGTCCCGTTGGTTTGGCCGAAATTCCGAAGACGCCTGTCGCGCCTTGTCGCCGGGCTTGAAAGAAGCCAACCAGCTATCTGTTGCCCGCCCCGCATGCTAAAATCAGGAGTTTTCTCCGGCGGGGCGGAAACAGGGAGCAACGCCCATGGAACTCAGGGCCATCCGATTGCTGATCGGTTTAGCTGCCGTCATCCTTGTATTGCCCCATTCAGTCGCTGCGCAGGAGGCGATCTATCTCGTTCGGCACAGTGATCCCCCATCAACGCTGAACCTTGATGAGATTCTCGACGAGACCCCGCTGTCGGAATCCGGACAACAACGGGCCGAGATGTTGGCTGAGCGACTGAAAGAAGCCGGTATCACTGCCATCTACGCTACGCAAGCTACTCGCACAGTCGAGACGGCCGAGCCTCTGGCGAAAGCTCTTGGACTCGAAATCCGTGTCCATACCTATGAGGACAGCGACGGCTTGGTCCAGCTGCTCCGCTCAGAGAACGGCAAGGACAGGGTGTTGGTCGTAGGGCACTGGAGCACCATCCCGACGATTCTCAAGGCGCTGGGAGATCCGGAGGAAGTCAAGATCGAACGAAGTGCATACGACAACCTGTTCGTGGTTATTCCAAGAGGGGACCAAGCACCGGTCGTGCTGCACCTTCACTACTGAAAGTAGAGAGCTTCATTTCGCCAAAGCGAGCGACCTTATGTGAGGTGTGTCTCGCACTACGTCCGCCCTCTTTCTTGCTCGCCGTTCGCTGATGCCGAATGTCCATTTTCGGTCCAACATTGCAAAAGGTTTTGACCTGGAAATTCGTTCCCGGGGCGAGGTCAGCTGCTGGCGACGGCGAGACTCGGGCGAATAGCAGCGAGAAAGCAGCGTCAAAGGATCGGCACCGCGTCCCCATACACGTCGCGTTGGCAGCCACGTTCGGTGTCATCATCGCTGTCACCGCGGCGGCGCTGATCCTCGCCCTGGAAAGTGGCCGCCAGAATACCATCGCACTAGTTCGCGACCGCAGTGAGCGAATTATCGACACGCTTGTGGAACGGACTCGATTGCATCTCGATCCAGCCCGCGATCAGTCCGAATTCTTGGCCAAGCTTTTTCTCGAAGGCGATCTTGACCCGCTAGACGAAGCTACTTCGCTGAGTCAGCTTCGGGCAGCACTCGCCGGTATTCCACAGATCGCCGCACTCGCCGTCATCCGCACCGATTTGAAGCAACTCCGCGTGGAACGACAAGACGACGATGTCGTCCTGCGAAAGATCGATATGAGAACCGTGCCCGGACTCGACGAAGCATTTGAGATGGCGCGAAGCGCAGGTCAGCCCGTGTGGGGAGAACTTCTTTGGAGCGACCGGCTGAACCAGCCACTCGTCAATGTTCGCACCCCACTGTGGCATGAACGTTCATTTCTCGGGATTTTGTTGACCACTGTCACGGTCGCGGAGTTGTCACACTTTCTCGCCGAATCGCCGGCTGGGTCCAACGTGGGCGCATTCATCCTTCTCGGCCGCGATCATGTCCTCGCGCACGCAGCACTGGCGCACAACCCTCAACTGTTCAAGCGAGATAAACCCCTTCCGGAATTGACCGAGATCGAGGATCCGGTGCTGGCGGCGATCTGGAACCCTGATGCTGAGACGGGCGCGGCGGCCTTTGTAGATTCTTCGAAAAGCCACATCGTCACTATCGATCACACTCCCTATGTCTTCATATACCGCGACATCACAGGATACAGCGACCAGCCTTGGGTGGTCGGCCGCTATCTGCCGCTCGACGAGTTTGGCAGCGAAGTCCGCAGGCTTGAGCATGCGGCCTGGCTGGGGCTTGCTGCAGTGCTTGCCGCGGTCGCTGGTGCCTGGCTGGTCGGCTATGCGATTGGCAAGCCAATACTGCGTCTCGCACACGCTACGTCCGCAATTCGTTCGCTCGACCTCACGGCTGCTCGCCCGCTCGCCGGCAGTCATCTTCGCGAACTGGATGAAGCGATCGGCGCTTATAACTCGCTCATCGCGACGTTGCACTGGTTCGAGACCTATGTGCCCCGACGGTTAGTCAAGCAGTTGATGGCCCAAGGCGAACAGGCGACAGCACTTGTAGAACGGGAGGTCACGGTGCTGTTCACCGACATTGTCGACTTCACGGGCCTCGCGGAGCGGCTTTCTGCGTCCGATGCAGCGACCTTCCTTAATGACCACTTCCGTCTGCTTGCTGCCTGCGTGGAGGCTGAAGGCGGGACCATAGACAAGTATATCGGCGACTCGTTGATGGCCTTTTGGGGCGCGCCTGAATTGCAACCTGATCGTTCCGCCCGCGCTTGTCGCGCGGCGAACGCAATCGCAGCAGCGATTGTCAGCGACAATCGGCGTCGAAGAGCCCTCGGCTTGCCGCCCGTGAGAATTCGGATAGGCATACATGCCGGACCCGCAATGGTGGGGAACATCGGAGCTCCGGGGCGCATCAACTATACGCTGGTCGGAGATGTCGTAAACACGGCACAACGCATCGAGGATGTCGCAAAAGAGTGTATGACCGACGACGATGAAGCGGTGGTTCTGGTCAGCGACATCGTTTTGCGATCTGCGGGATCAGGATGCTCGGCGCAACCCATCGGTCAGTATGTATTGCGCGGCCGGCACGAGGCGACAAGCGTCTTCAGATTGAAGGCGAACTGACCGTGTGCAGACGGTCCGACCCGACAACGAAGGTCGCCCTTGGGTCAACTCACGACATCGGAATTGGAAGTTGAACGTCCGCTATCGCTCCTCCCACGACCACAAGCGGACCTTCTGCTTCCCGCCAACTGTGGTCATTTACAGCGGAGGTTTTGGTGAGTTCGTGGCGCTCCTGATCCCTTCCCGCAGCGCCGCAGGACTACGGCAACCGGGCGCGGAACTTTACACAGCGCTCGCTTGAGCTGGTGCGGCTCGAACTGATTTGCGCGCCCCGGTTCTCGACGATGGACCCGTCGCGCCTAGCGGCCCGCCAAAAGGCTCTTCGGATGGCGGCTCATCGGCGCAGGTATCCGAACCTCTCAGCCAAGTCGTCGAGCCAGAATTTTAGCACGCTGGCCGCAGCGATCTTGGCGCGCTTGTCGTCGCCTAGGCCAGCTTCGGCCAAAGTGGCGCCGCGGCAGCAGATGCTCGATACCACCGCGAAGCAGGACTTGCCTGCGCGGCATCGACCTGTTTCTGCGTGGTGATTTTCATCGTCTCGTTCCAATCATACCGAACCGGTTACTCAACCCGATTTTAGTTTATCCGCGTTAGTCGGCGGGTGCCGTCGACGGCATAAATGAGCGGGAAGGCCTTACAGTGCAAGGGGTTGTGTTACTCGGCGGCAGTCTGCGGCAGTGCGGCAGTGTGCGGAAGGCGGCTTGGCGCTCTGGGAAGGCGCCATATAATTTACTTACGAGGTGCTGAACCAGCGCCCCGGTTCCCGACTTTTTCCACCCAATGGCCAGACGCGAAAGCGTGCGTAGCGACGGAGAAGCGCATTCGGATGGAACTGAGAGGCCTTCTCCCCGCAAGCGGGGCGAAGGAGGCTGGGCGCAACGCCGACCTCCCCTCGCCCCGTTCTTGCGGGGAGAGGGTAAGAGTGAGGGGCAGCGCCGGACTCGAATATAGAAAGGGGCGCGCAAAGGAATGCAAACGTCGGCAATCGAGACCCGAAGCATGGGGGCGCCGAACGAATTTTCGCGCCCTCAGGCCGCGTCGAAACGCATCCGCACAACGTGCCGCGCGTCCGCTCCGGGCGCCAGGAAACGCATCGACGGCTTTTCCCGGATGTCGCCTTCGAAACCCTCGGGATCGCCGTGCCCGGTCCAGGCTTCGAGCGACACCAGCGGCGCGCCCGGCCGGCTCCAGATCGCGAAGTGCGGAAAGTCCTCGACGGCCATGGAGATGGCCGCGCCATCTTCTGCAACAAAACGGATCAAGCGGCTGTTTGCGTTGAGAAAGCAGAGCGCTTCGCGCGACAGCAGTTCCTCCGACAGCGGCAGCACGCGGCCGTCGAGCGGCACCGGCCGTGTGCTGGTCGAGAACAAGCCGCCGCTGGCGATGACGGGCACTTCCGGTTTTTCAGCCCGCTCGAATTCGATGCGGCAGCCGTCGCGGCTCTGCCCGGAAAACGGCCAGCGGAAGCCGGGGTGAACGCCGAGCGCATAGGGCAGGGGTTTGTCGCCCGGATTTCGCACGGTGAACGCCGTTGACAGTTCGCCATCGGAAATCGCGTGGAAAACGTCCAGTTCAAACGCAAAGGGAAAGCTCTTTCGGGAATCGGGATCGTCCCTGAGGGTCAATCTGGCGGAGCTTTCCGTCCTTTCTACAGGCACGAATGGCTTTGCGGCGGCAAAGCCATGCACCCCGATCTTGTGCGGCTTGCCGTCGACGCGGATTTCTCCATTGCGCGCCCAGCCGACCAGCGGAAACAGAATGGGGCTGGTCTGCGCCCAGAATGCCGGGTCGGCTTGCCACAAAAGGTCGCGCCCGCCGACGGACCAGGCGAGGGGTTCGGCGCCTGTGAGCGCGATTTCCGCCGCGGTGCTGCCGGCGGCAAGACGGATCGTGTCGCCCAACGATACCTCCCGGTTTGTGAAGAAACTTTAAGCCAGCTGGGTTGTAGCCGCGATGCGGCGGTAGATGAAGCTCTCTTCGGGAGGATTGCCGGCAGTTTTCTCGGCGCGCGCGCTGGCAAGCGCGTCGTCGATCAGCATGCCCATGCGCGCATGCAGCGGCGACTTCACGCAGGCCGGGTCGGTCGCGGCTGGATCGCCGGCTATCGCCATCGCCTGACAACGGCAGCCGCCCCAGTCGATCTCGCGCCGCTCGCAACCGCGGCACGGCTCCTGCATCCAGTCGGTGCCGCGAAATGCATTGAAGGCCGGGGAATCCGACCAGATCTCAGCCAGAGAGCGGTCGCCGAAACGCTCGAACGTCAGCGAGCGGATCGTGTGGGCGGCGTGGCAGGGCAGGACCGTTCCGTCCGGAGCCACCATGAAGGCGTCACGCGCCCAGCCGCCCATGCAGGGTTTAGGGTAGATGGCGAAATAGTCGGGCGTGACGAAATCGATGTTGAGGATGCCGCGCAGCCGCTCCTGCGCCTGCCCGACGATCTCCACCTGGCGCTCGACGGTGTCACGGTCCGGCATCAGTGCATCGCGGTTGACCAGCGCCCAACCCGAATACTGCACATTGGCGATTTCCAGCCGCTCGGCGCCCAGCGACAGCGCCAGCTCGATGAAATCCGGCACTTCCCCGATGTTGTGGCGGTGTATCGGCGCGTTGATGGTGAGCGGCAGCCGGGCTGCCCTCACGCGCCGCGCCGTCTCCAGCTTTTTCTGGTGGCCGCCGCGATTGTTGCCGATGCGCTCGGTCGTTTCGGCGTGTGCGCCCTGGAAGCTCAATTGCACATGGTCGAGCCCGGCCTCGCCGAAGGCCTCGATGCGGCCTTCGGCGATGCCAACCCCGGCGGTGATCAGATTGGTGTAGACGCCACGGCTGGAAAGCCCAGCGATAAGCTGTTCGAGGTCGCGCCGCAGCGTTGGCTCTCCGCCGGAGAGATGCACCTGCAGTACGCCAAGGTCCGCCGCCTGGCGGAAGAGGTAAAGCCAGGTTTCGGTGTCCAGCTCCCGATTGGCCTTCATCAGTTCGGTCGGGTTGGAGCAATAAGGGCATTGCAGCGGGCAGCGATGGGTGAGTTCCGCCAGCATGCCGATCGGGGGGAGCAGCGCTTCGCTCATGGCCGCACCAAAAGCCTGTCAGACCATTCCTGCAGAAATGTCATGACATCGCCGGCCACTTCATTCTCCGGCGCGTCATATTCGGCGGCAAGGTCGGCGATGATGGCGCCGACCTTGGAACGGCCATCGCAGCGGCGCAGGATGTCGAGGCTGATCTCGTTGGGCCAGAAGACCCTCTCCGGCGACAGCACTGCATATGCCTGGCGAACCGGATCGAACTGGATGCGCACATGCCTGGGCAGGGAAGGAGTCGAATCCAGCGATAACAGGGTTCGTTCGCGCATGGCCGTCATTGCGCATCCTCCGGCCGGAAGGCACCCGGTGGAATGTTTTTTCCGCTTTCCGCATAGGCGTGCTGCAGCGCGTCAAGCATGGTCCAGAGGACATCGCATTTGAACAGCAGCGCATCGATCGCCAGTTGCTGTCGTTCCGGAGTGTCGGCATGCTTCATCACATAGGCGAGCGCGAAATCGGAATCACGCGATGCCTGGTCGGGCCGTTTCTTGAAATAGGCCAGCGTGTCCTCGGTAACATAGTCGTATTTCGCCAGCATGGCAGGCACGCGCTCGCCGATGATCACCGGCGAGAACAGCTCGGTCAGCGACGAGGCGACTGCTTCGAGCAACGTGCGGTTAGCGCAGAAGGAGAGATAGGCGCCGACCGCAAAGCGGGTCGCCGGCAACGCTTGTCGCTCGCTCTTGACCATCTCGGCGTCGAGGCCGAGCGAGGTTGCGAGGTGAAGCCAGCGCGCGATGCCGCCGCTCCAGCCGTCGTCACCATCGTGGTCCTCGATGCGCTTGCGCCATTCGGCGCGGAAAGCCGGGTCTTCGGCACGGGCGAGGATCGTTGCATCCTTGCGCGGGATGACCGCCTGGTAGCAATAGCGGTTCAGCGCCCAGGCCTGCATCTCGCCCTTGGTCAGGTCGCCTCCGGTCATCCGGTGATGATAGGGGTGGCGGTTGTGGTAGCGCTCCGCGCCGACCTGGCGCAGCACCGCTTCCAGTTCGGCCGGCGACAATCCCCTCTTGGCCGCGGTGGCGAAATCGGTCCTGGCAGCGACGAATTCGTTCACAACGCGATCTCCATGCCGTCGAACGCGACATCCCATCCCGCCGCCGTCACCACGGCATATTCCGGCGAATTCCCGTCCAGCACGGGATTGGTGTTGTTGATATGAACGAAGATGCGGCGGCCAATGTCGACACCAGCGAGCGACGCGATCGAACCGGTTTTTCCGGACATTGCCAGATGCCCCATGCGCTGACCGGTTTTCTGGCCAACGCCGGCGGAAATCATTTCATCGTCCGTGTAGACGGTCCCATCGAAGAGCAGGCAGGCAGCACCAGCCAGTCGCCGCTGCAAATCCGCGTCGATCCTCGCGCAGCCGGGAACATAAAACAGCGATCTTCCGGCACGTCCGGCAAGGCGGATGGCGATCGTGTCGCCCGCTTCCGAACCGTAGTTGGCGTCGGGCCGGCTGACGTCCTCGAGAAACAGTGCGACCTTTCCCGGCACTGCGAATGCCTCGATGCGAATGCCGGTTCCCAGGCCCTCGGCATCGCAAATTTCGAACTCGCCATCGGGAAGTTCTCGCCTCGGCACCACCGCCGGGTCGAGCACGCCGAAGATTGGGTTGGCGGCGATGGCGCCAAGCACCTGTGCGGTCGCGTAAATTGCAAAGGGCTGGCGTTCGCGCAGGCTGAGCAGCCCGGCAATGTGATCGACATCGGCATTGGTGAGCACCACCGCCTTGATCGGACTGGACCGCAAGGGCGCATCCGTAGCGGGCTGCAGTTCGGGTGTTTGCGCGATCTGCTGGCGAATGTCAGGGGAGGCGTTGAAGAGCACCCAACCGGTTCCGTCAGCCGAGATGGCAAGGCTCGATTGCGTGCGCGGATGTATTCCGGTCACACCGGCTCGCGCGGCACGGCTCAGCCGGTAATTGCAATTCCATTGCGGAAACCCGCCTCCGGCAGCCGAGCCGACGATCTTCACGCGCACGAAATTATCCGGCCTGCGGGTATCCGGATCGCCTATGGATATGGCGGCCGGAAATCCGTCGCGGCCTGCGAAATGGCTCGTCATCATCTACACGGACAGGCTGACGCGTGCCCCCGACGAGGGGACACGCGCCGTGCGGCCTACTTCTTGGGAGTAATTTCAGCAGGCAGATACCGCGAAATCTCCATGCCCGCCGCTACCTGGCACATGGTAGGCTTTTTCCAGCTTTTCTTCATTTCATTCCTCCTGTTGCACCGGCCCCGGAGGGCCGGTTCCTTCCCGATTGGCCACCGCTTGGCACCTTATGCGGCGGCCCGTCCAAAATGGACAAATGAAACAGAACGTTCTGAAATCAATAAAGCAAAATCACTGCAGCAATTTCTGTGCGGCCTCATCGTAAGGCTTGGTCTCGGCAACCGGCAGGCCGGCCTTTTCCCAGCCATCGCCGCCGCCTGGATACCAGATCACCGAAGTATAGCCCCATTCGAGCGCCCTTTTTGCGGCATTCCACGACATCCAGCAGTCGGTCATGCAATAAAACAGGATGGGATCGGTTTTGGCCGGCGCATGTGCCGCCAGGCCGCTGCGAAAATAGTCGGCGGTCTCCTCCGTGATCGCGCCATAGCCGACGTTCGGCAGCCAGACGCTGCCGGCGATGTCTGTTCGCACCGCGTCGCGCCAGATGGTGCCTGCCGGCAGATTGGCGGGTTTGGGTGTCTTCGGCATGACGTCGAAAAACACCGCCGTCTTGTCGCGCCACAAGGTTTCCGCCTCGGCTGTGGTGACCACCCTGGCGCCCAGCAATGTGTCGGGCACCGGCGCGCGATATTCTTCCATGCGATAGTTGGCAGGCTCGGCAACGTCGCCGGCCAAGGCTGGATAGGCAGTCTCGAAGAGGCTCGCGGCCAGAAGCAAAATCGTCGCCTTTCCCATCATTGCCGTCGACATTTCCGTTTCCTCCAGCCGACTTCATGCCGACCTCGGGCACTGTCATTGCGTGATCGGCCGGTCCTGTTCGTCGACCAGCGGCACGTTGTATTCCAGCAGGATCTTGTTGATCTCAGCCTGGTTTTCCTTGATCACCTTGTTGAGCAGGCGCTTCCATTCCTGGTCCGAAGGGCGTACGCCCATGGTGATGCGGTAGATCATGCGCGAGCCGACCTTTTCCTTGAGCAGCGGCACCACCGCGTAGTCCGGGCCGGCCTCCTTCGCATAAAAACCAGCCATCGGCCCCCACAGGACCGCCGCGTCGATATAGCCGGCCTTCATGTCCTTGAGCATCGCCTCCGCCATCGATGGGGCAAAACGCGTGTCGACCATCAGCGGGTAAACCCGGGCGGTCTTCATCAGGCCGGCCTTGGCCATGTTGGAGCCTGGCGGAGTGCCTTGCACGACGCCCACCCGCTTGCCGGCCAGCTTCGGATCCTCGATCGTCTCGACGCCGTCGAGACCGCCGTCCTTCTTGTAGATCAGCACGTAGGTCGAGCGGTAATAGGCGTTGGTGTTCTGCACGAGTTCGTCACCCTGGGCGTAACCCATGATGATGTCGCAGCGGTTGGCCCTGAGCGTGTTGCGTACAAAACCGGTGACCATCGGAAACCAGGTATAAGCCACCGATTTGCGGCCGGTCTTTTCGGCGACCAGTTGCGCGAGCCTGTTTTCGAACCCTTTGCCGCCTTCGTCGCTGAACGGCATGTTGGATGGGTCGCTGCAGACCCGCAGCACATCCGGGTCGACCAACTCGCCCGCGGCGCCGAGACCCGCTCCCTGGGCAAGCGCTGCGCCGCCGGGGGCCAGCACAAGCGCCAGCGCCAGCAAGGCGAAACGGTCAAAACGGAAGCACTTGGCGGCCAGCATTCATCACCCTCCCATGCAGGATGCTTCGGCATCCTTGGCAGCCTGCGGCTTGTCGGCCTTCTTCGGTGGGCGGCCGCGCGGAATGCCGTCGACGGAGCGCGCGCGCAGATAAATGTAGAGATCGTCCATGTAGCAATAGACGTTCTTGTTGTCGCCGAAGGCCGGCATGACGTTTTCCTTGCCGCCGCCGACGCTCTTGCGGCCCTCGGCTACGATCGAAAGGAACGTGCCGTAATCCATGTTCTTCAAGGAAGCGGCGAGTGCGGGAGCATAACTCGAGCCGACCCCATCGGGGCCATGGCAGACGTGGCAGTCGGAATGGTAGCGGCGGTAGCCGCTGAACGTGTACCAGTCGACGGTGCCGTCGTCCTGAAGGTTGTAGGTCGGGTTGCCGTCCGCATCGAACCACTTGCCATCCTCTTCCTTTACCGCGGCGGCCTTTTCCTTGGTGTCCTGTGCATACGCCAGGCCGACGCCGTTTATCGGCAGGCAAACCAGGGCAAGAACCGAAACTGCTTTTGCAAAAGACATGCGAACCTCTTTCATTTCAAATCGCCACGGACACAGCGTTGCTGTCGCGATGCGGCGGTAACAGTGCTTCGTGAGTGCGCGGCGAAATCGAGAGCCCGGTCGGGCGTGCCGGATATATCCGGGCTCTCGTTTCTCAGGCCTGCCGTCTTTTACAAGACCTCGGCGCGGTTATGGTTCCCGCGTTATTCCGGGAGACCGAAGACGGTGAGCTGTCCGCCCAGCGTCGTGTAGTCGGCAAGGGCGGCATAACCACCGACAGCACCCAGACCGGCGGTGCCGACGACTGTGGCTTCGTCACCCTGTTCGCGACCCTGATCGACGGCGCCGTGCCAGGCAGCGGCGTTCTCCGGCGACAGCAGACCGCCAGCAAGACCGATGCCGGCCCAGCCGCCAACACCCGACAGGACGGCGATGTACTGCTTGCCGCCATGTTCGAAGGTGTTGATGTTGCCGATGATGCCGGACGGGGTCTTGAACTTGTAGAGTTCCTTGCCGTCCTTATCGACCGCCTTGATGTAGCCTTCCAGCGTTCCGTAGAAGACGACGTCGCCGTCGGTGGCAAGCGCGCCCGACCAGACCGAGAACTGCTCGGGCACCGACCAGACGATCTCACCCTTGGCAGCGTCCCAGGCGATGAAGTTGCCCATGCCGCCATGGCTGTCCGGCGCCGGATACATCGACACCGTAGCGCCGACATAAGGCTGACCGGCGGTGTAGCTCACCTTGTACGGCTCGTAGTCCATGCAGACATGGTTGGTCGGCACATAGAACAGGCCGGTCTTCGGCGAATAGGCCGCCGGCTGCTGGTCCTTGGTTCCGAGAGCGGCCGGGCAGATGCCGGTCGAGTTGGTGTCTTCGCCGTTCTGCTGGGTGGAGTATTTCGCCACCACCTGCGGACGGCCGTACTGGTCGCTGTTCTGGTCCATCACGACTTCGGTCGCCCAGTTCACCTTCGGATCGTATTTCTTGGCGACGAGAAGCTCGCCGGAATTGCCGGTCCATCGTGTAGGCGAAGCCATTGCGGTCGAAGTGCACGAGAACGTCATGCTTGGCGCCGTTGACGTCCATGCCGTCGACGAGGATCATCTCGTTGACGCCGTCATAGTCCCACTCGTCGTGCGGGGTCATCTGGTAGACCCACTTGGCCATGCCGGTGTCGGCATCGCGGGCGAAGATGGTCATCGACCAGCGGTTGTCGCCGGGGCGCTGCACCGGATTCCAGGTCGACGGATTGCCCGTGCCGTAGATAGACCAGGTTCGAGCTTCGGATCGTAGGCATACCAGCCCCACGTCGTGCCGCCGCCGGTCTTCCACTGCTCGCCTTCCCAGGTGCCGATGCCGGAGTCCTTGCCGACCGGCTTGCCGAGATGGGTGGTCTTCTCGGGATCGATCAGCGTGTCTGCGTCGGGGCCCATCGAATAGCCCTTCCAGGCCAGCGAGCCGTCCTTCAGATTGTAGGCCGCAACCCAGCCGCGGACACCGAATTCGCCGCCGGAGATGCCGACGATCACCTTGTCCTTGACGACGATCGGAGCATGCGTGCCGGATTCGCCCTTGCTGCCGTCGGTCTGTTCGCCGTTCTTGACCGACCACACGACCTTGCCGGTCTTGGCGTCGAGCGCGGTGACCATCGTGTCGGCCTGGTTGAGGATGATCTTGCCGTCGCCATAGGCGACGCCGCGATTGACCGTGTCGCAGCACATGATCGGAATGACGTTCGGATCCTGCCTGCGGCTCGTATTTCCAGAGGATCTTGCCGTCGTTGTTGAGGTCGAGCGCATAGACGATATTCGGGAACGGCGTGTGTACGTACATCACGTCGCCGATCACCAGCGGGCCGCCTTCGTGGCCGCGCAGCACGCCAGTGGAGAACGTCCACTTGACCTGCAGGTTCTTCACATTGTCCTTGTTGATCTGGTTCAGCTTCGAATAACGGGTGTTGGCATAGTCGCCCGTCGGCATTGCCCAGTTCTTGGAGTCGGACGCAAGCTTCTGCAGTTCTTCGTTGGCCGAAACGCCATATGCCGTGGCGCATGTCAGCAACGCCGCGGTCGATAGAATGTAGGTGGCAGTTCTGAGTACACGCATTCGATATCCTCCCGGGGTTCACAATCAGGAATCGACCGTTGAGCCCACCAGGGCTTGCCCAAGCGATTCATGTGGTGGGAAGTATTTCCGGCAGCGTGTCACGACCTAAGCCAGATGAGCAGAGGGCACCATTACTGCCCACCCCACTTGGCCTACGAAAGACGGTCGCCGCTCCCTATGACGGTGACGCCCTTTGAAGCCGGAAACAGCGAAAGGCTATGTCATTAAAAACCGAGGCGCAAGAAAAAACGGCCATTTTCTTGTGCGTCGCAATATAGGATATTTTGCATCGCAATATGGTAGAAGAAATCATTCAACTTACAGCATAACTACTTTTCTATATGCCTTATTTTTGCAGGATTGGTGCGTTTCGTTATACATTTCCCGTACATTTTTCATATTTCAAGCAATCAATATTTCTATTCAATTTGCCCGTTCGATTTCAATCGGCGCTGTTCTCGAAAGCGGCATGACGATAGTGGAAGGCGCCTGTACAGCGTTCCCCAAGGTTGAGATACCGGCTTTCAAAACACGGTTGCAAAAGCTGTCCCAACCACCGCTTGGCCGTTGCCGCGCACCATCCTCCTTTGGTCCTATATGACAAGTTGACTGCGCCGCCGGTTTGTCGCCAACTCGGGCGAAACGGAGTTTGCGACCATGAGAGGAACGATTGCATTAGCGATCCTGGGGTTGGTGTTGGCCACCCCGCTGACCGTGCCAGCTCCGGCTATATGCAGCGAGCGACTATCCGACCGAAGCGCTCGCCGACTATGTGCTCGGCTGCATGCGCTCCAACGGTCAGACGCGCGACGCGCTTGAACGTTGTTCATGCTCGATCGACGTGATCGCATCGATCGTACCCTATGAGCATTACGTGACCGCCGAGACATTCAAGCGCATGTCGCAAACAACGGGCGAGGCGAGCGGCCTGTTTCGCGAAAGCGCGCCAGCCAAAGCCGCCGGCACAGAGTTGAAGCGCGCCCAGGCCGAAGCCGAGATCCGCTGTTTCTGATCCAGAGGCCCGTCGCCTCCAGCGGCCATTGGTCCTCGAACACCTTGCCGTCGGTGTCGGCCGCTTCGACCTTGATCTCGCCGGTGCCGCGCGCCTTGAAATCGAAGCGGAAATTGGGATCTTCGGAGATAGAGATACCGCCTTCCATGGAGAGGATCAGCTGGTCGTCCTGCGAGATCGACAGTTTCTGGACGAAATGCGCGGGGATGAAGTATTGGGTGATCGGATCGCGCTGGAACCCGGAATTGTTGGGGTGGCGGATCATCAGCTGCAGTTCCTGCACCTTGCTCATCTGCGGCTCGGCAAACTGCGAGCTTCATCTTGCCCATCGAGGCCATCGCTTCGTCGGTGTTCTTCACCGCCGGCGCCGAGCAGCCGCCCGACGCCTTGACGAAGGTTTGCGCCATATGGAGCTCGCCGCCCGCCGGTTTCGGCGATGGCGCGCAGCCAGGAATAATCATTGACGCGCACGCGCGTCGAAATGTGCGTAACGCCGGCATCCTTGCCAAGCGTGAAGGTCGCCGCCAACGGCGCGGGATTGACGTCGATAATCAACGTCACCGCCTTGACGCCTTCGGGCGCCTTGGCCGGATCGATATAAATGTCGACGGGTACGAGTGCTGCATCCTGAGCGCGCTTCGGCGCCTCGATCCTCACCAGCCCGGTATCCGAGACGATCGGGCGATCGCCAAAGAAGTCACCCTTGAGCTCGCCCCAGATCTTGTCTGACGACGCCATCGTCTGCTGCGCGCCGGCTTTATTTGTCTGCCCACCGAGCATGGCAAAAACAGCGATCATAAAGGCGAAAAGGAGAGATGCCGGCGAAAGCCGCCGCCAATTGGTGAGCGCGTAGCTCTGCATGATCATGCCTCCACCGCTGACAAAGGTGGTGCCCAGGCAGCATGATTCATATTCCTTCGGGGAAATCTTGGCAAATTACGCTCTCGTGAAGCTGTCTGCCTCTACTCCCACTCCAGTTCGGCATAGGCGGCAGTGGCGTTGCGCTCGTTGTAGTCGTCGAACAGCGTCCAGTTGCCGCGCTCGGTCTGGCCTGCCGTCTCAACCGCCTTGTCGAGTGGCACGCCATCGGCGATCGCCTTGCGCAAGTCGCCGGCCAGCACGTCGAAATAGCGCCGCTCGGCATCCAGCGCCTGCGGCCAGGCCGACGGCGCCGGCCCGTGGCCGGGCACCGCGGCTGCGGCGTCGACGGCCGTCAATTCGTCAAGCTGCCGCATCCAGCCGAGCAGAGAACCGTCGAGCGTTGGCAGGTGACCCATGAAAGCGAGATCGCCTGTGAAGAAGGTTTTTGTCGCAGCGTCGTAGGCGGTGAGATCGTTGTCGGTATGAGCGGCCTTCCAGGCGCGCAGTTCCAGTGTGCGGCCGCCGAGATCGAGTTCCAACCGGTCGTCGACCAGTATGCTCGGCGAGTACGATCTCGACGTCCTTCATCAGCACGTCGCCGATCTGGCTGCGATAGCTCTGCAGGTAGAAATCGCCTCGGGCAGCGAGCGCGCGGGGCAGGTTGCGATGGCCGATGATTGTTGCGCCGATGTCGCGAAAGGCGGCATTGCCGAAAATATGGTCGGGATGCATATGGGTGTTGATGAGGTAGCGAACCGGTCTGTCGGTCGTTTCCTTGATCGCTGCGATGAAGGCGCGCGCCTCGATCATGGCAGCCGCCGCTGTCGATCACTGCGCCGCCTCGTTGCCGATCACCAGACCGAGATTGCAGATGGCGCCTTGGTTGGCTTGTGTCATCAACTCGTTGACACCACCGGAAAGCGAAGACGCCGTCGGCTACCTTTTTCAACGTGAGTTTTTTGGAGACAGCGGCGGCAAAGCCGGCCGGGCTCAGGCAGCAAGGTAGCGCCGCGCCGACACCGAAACAGGCAAAGCCCTGGACAAATCTACGGCGAAAGAGATTGGTCGGCATGGCTTTTGCTCCCGTCTTACACCGCGCCGGGAAATTTCTGATGGAAGGAGCGCAGCAGGTCTTCCATCACCTGCGGATTGCGGTTGTGCCTTGGCAGCCTGACATCGAAATAGCCGACTACATGAGCCGGCCGGGGTGACAGGACGATGATGCGATCCGACAGCATCAGCGCCTCGCGCAGATTGTGCGTCACCATCAGGGCTGTCGTAGGGCGCGCCGACCAGACGCTCAAAAGCAGGTGACGCAGCCTCTCGGCCGTCTGCTCGTCGAGAGAGACGAACGGTTCGTCGAGGAACAGCACCGCCGGCTCGGTGGCAAAGGCGCGGGCAAGTGCTGCCCGCCGCGCCAGCCCGAGCGACAGTTCGGAGGGGAACAATGTGCGCATGTCGGCGAGGCCGAGGGTCTCGAACAGCCTGTCGAGATCGGCGTCGCGCATCGCCTTGGGCAGCGCCAGTCGGACGTTCTGTTCGACCGTACGCCAGGGCAGCAGCGTTGGCTCCTGGAACACCACTGCGATGCGGTTGCCGTCGCCGGCGCCTGGTAGCTGGAAGGAACCGCGAAAATCGCGGTCGAGGCCGAGCAGAATGCGAAGCGTCGTCGTCTTGCCGCAGCCGGATGGCCCGAGCAGGCAGGCGAATTCGCCTTGCCGCACTTCGAACGAAAGCTCCTTGCAGCGCCGTTACCTGGACGCCTTCCGCGGATTTGAAGGTCTTGTCGGCGATATCGACCCTAAGCGGGACGCCGGCGCCAACGGGTTGCATGTCGTTCAAAGGGCTGCACCAGAAGGAGTTCGATGACCAGCATCACGGCGACGAAGGCCAGCGTGTAGGCAAGGATGGCGGCGACGTCGAAAAGCTGGAAATAGAGATAAATCTGGAAGCCGACACCGTTGGAACGGCCGAGCAGTTCCACCACAAGCACGATCTTCCAGATCAGGGCGATGCCGGTGCGCGACGCAGCGGCGAAATAGGGCTGCAACTGCGGCAGCACGATATGGCGTAACCGGTCGATGGGGCTGAAGCGATAGACGGCCGCCATCTCGGCATAACGCGGATCGAAGCGCGCGAGCGCCCTCGCGCATGGTGACAACGACATTGGGGATCTTGTTGACGGCGACCGCACCGATCGCCGCCGCCTCGTTGAGGCCGAACCAGATGTAGGCAAGCACGATGATGACCAGCGCCGGCAGGTTGAGAAACAGCACGACCCATGGATTGAAGAAGCTGTCGGCGCGCCGATAGCTGCCAAGCAGGACGCCGATCGACCGAGCCGAACACCATCGCCACCACGAATGACGCCGCGACGCGGGCGAGCGTGACGCCGAGATGATAGGGAAGTTCGCCGCTGGCGGTATCCTTCAGCAGTTCCTGCCAGACCGCGCCCGGCGGCGGGAAGGCGCGGCTCGGCCAGATCGCGGCCGCAAGGCTCCAGACGGCGAGCAGGCCGGCGAGCGACAGGATGACCGTCACGGCGGGCAGGGCTGGGCCGAGCCCCGACCTCAAGCGACCTGCAGTCTCGGCGCCGCCTTGCTCGTTCATTTCAACAGTTCCGGCCAAAAGGTGCCGGGCGCCATTTCCGTTGCCTTGCCGACCAGCTTCTCGCCGCCGACTTCGGCGAGGATGCCATAGAGCTTCGCGGCATCGGCCTGTTCGTCGGCGACCGACCGCTTGGGAATGCCTTCGCGGTAGCGGTCGCGCAGGACTTCAAGTTCCTTGCCCTCGGCGCGCATCGTCGGAGCGAGGCGTTGCCATTCCTCGTCCGAGCTGGCCAGCAGGTTTTTCGCCGCCGCAGAGGCTTTGACGAAACCCATGGCCATGCCGGGGTTGTCGGCCGCCCATTTCTCGTGAAAGACGTAACCGAGCGCCGATACGTCGCCGGTCGCGCCAAGCGCCCGGGCCGCCTCGTTAGCGCCCATCACGCGACGAAAGCCGTTGGCTTCGAGCCGCGCGCAGAAATGCCAGAAGTTCAGCACCGCATCGAGCTCGCCTTCCATCGCTTTTTCCGACATCAGCGGCGGCGCGCCGAAGACAATCTCGTTTTCCGCAGCAAGATCAAGCTCATGGTCGCGTTTGGTGAGAGCTTGAATCAACAACCAGCTCTTGTCGATCGGTCCGCCTGTGACGCCGATCTTTTTTCCCTTGAGGTCGGCGATGGTTTTGACCGGCGATTCCCGTTTGACCATGATGGCTCCGACTGCGGTGGAGTAGGGCGCCAGGGTCACGTCGCTGCCCTCGGTGCGCTGGCGGGAAACCCAAAGCCAGTCCGACACGATGATGTCGATGTCACCGGCCAGCATGGCGACATTGGTGGCGTCCTCGCCGGCGAAATAGACGACTTCGAGGTCCAGGCCGTTGCCGGTGTCGAACCGGTGGTGTTTCAGCGTGTCGAGTTCCCAGCTCACCGTGCCGAACTTCAACACGCCGATGCGCGCCTTGCCGGCGGCTGCATGGGCGCGGCTCGCATTGGCCAACATGGCGCCTGCAGTTCCTGCTGCAATAATGCCGAGCGCCTGGCGCCTCGATACAGTCATTTTCGTGTCTCCTCCCAAGACGAGGCCGGGGCCGAATTGCCGGTCAGATGTCGCGTCCATTGTCCGGGAAAAGACATTTCCACTTGACCACCTTGCGGCCCGGATGCTGCTCGGTCCACTTGGCGATTTCGGCGGGCGCCAGCAGCATGCACTGCACAAGCGAGCCGCGGCTTTCGAAATAGAGATGTTCGTCCCGGCAATTGCTCGGGTTCGCCAGCAGGCAAACCGTCAACACGAGATCGACCATGTTCATAGGAGCACCTCTCGACGTCCGGCGGCATAACCCTCAATCCCTTCCGATGCGCGTTGTGCAGCGGCGGATTCGATCGACCACAGGCGGGTTCCCAAGGTGCCCGGTGAGAACCCGTGAGCGAAGGCTAATGTTTCGTCCGGGGGCCGTCAACAATGCCCGGCATGGCCAATGGTGTGACCCTTCGTACCGTTGACTTCCTGCTGTCCGGGTCTAGCTTCTGACGGCATGCAGGCGCCGCGGTCCGGTAACCCACATGACCAACCGCCCGCTTGCCCGCATTAAAGCGCATGCCGGCGGGTCAATGCATCGGCATACGTGGAGTCGTCAGGGCACCCAGACGATCGAGAGGAAACGTCATGCGCTTAACCGCATTTTTCGCCGCCATATCCATCGCCGCCCTTTGGGCCAGCCAGTCGCAGGCCCAGGACGCCGCTGCTGGAGAAAAAGTCTTTGCCAAATGCAAGGCCTGCCACGTCGCGGACACGGACCAGAACAAGGTTGGTCCGTCGCTCAAAGGCTTGTTCGGCCGGACAGCGGGAACCCATCCGGATTTCAAATATTCCAAGGCGATGATTGACGCCGGCGCGGCCGGCCTCGTGTGGGATGCCGATAAGCTGAAGGAATATCTGCATAATCCGAAGGCGATGGTAAAAGGCACCAAAATGGCCTTTGCCGGGCTTAAGGACGATACCGACATCGTCAATCTCGAGGCCTACCTCAAGCAGTTCCCCTGACCGTCGTAACGGCTCGCCGGCTGGCCTGGGATGGCGGCCCGGACTCTCTTTGGCGCCATGCGCCTCAGGCGGCGTTGCGCAGGCCGTCGAGGGCCGCCGGCAAGTCCAGCAGGCTGTCGCAGACGAGATCGGCGCCAAGCTGCTCGGCCGGCTCTTTCGTGTAGCCGCCACGGACGATGATCACCGGCATGCCCGCGGCGCGCGCGGCCTCCACGTCGGCGATGCTGTCGCCTACCATCAGCGCATCCTGCGGTTTCGGTCCCCAGCCGCTCCAGCGCCAGCAGTAGCGCGTCCGGCGCCGGTTTCTTGCGCGTGACAGCATCGCCGCCGACAATGGCGCCAAGCCGCTCCGCCAGCCCGAAATGCAGCAGGATCTCGCGCGTGGCGAGCTGCGGCTTGTTGGTGGCCACACCGAGGCGAACGCCGGCGACGTGCAATTGCGCCAGCGCTTCAGCCGCACCTGGCAACAGCCGCGTCAACCGGGTGGTATGCCTGAGGTAGATTGGCGCCATCTCACGGTTGGCTTCCTCCATTCCACCGTTCGAAAGCGGCGTGCCGGAAGCCGCGAAGGCGCGTTCCACCAGTTTTTCCACGCCGTTGCCGATCATCGACGTGACCTGCGCCAAAGAAAGCGACGGCAGGCCACGGCCTCCCAGAAGCTCGTTGACGGCAGCGGCGATATCGGGGGCCGAATCGATCAGCGTGCCGTCGAGATCGAAGAGGATGGCCTTGGGCATCCGCAACATGGCGCCGTCGCTCATACAGTTTCCTTCCATTTGATCGAGCAGCCGACCGAGGCGATCTGGTCCAGAGGTCCGTTGCCGGTGCGGGCGATCTGTTTCATCGCTTCGTAGAGATCACGGCGCAGGTTGCTGGCGCCTTCTTCCTTGCGCGATGCATCGAGCCGGCCTCGGTACTGCAAGGTGAAGTCGCTGTTGAAGCCGAAGAAATCCGGCGTGCACGCTGCACCGTAGGTGGCGGCGACCTTCTGGTCCTCGTCGTATAGATAGGGGAAGGAGAAGCTATGCGCGGCGGCGAAAAGCTTCATGTTGTCGAAGGAATCCTCCGGATAGCTCCCGGCATCGTTGGAACTGATGGCGACAAAGCCGACGCCTTCCCTCTTCAGGTCCGTCGCGTCGCGCACGATGCGGGCGATCACCGCTTTCACATAAGGGCAATGGTTGCAGATGAAGGCCACGACGAGGCCGTTCGGCCCGGCCTGTTCGAAGATCGAATGCTGCCTGCCGTCTACACCGGGCAGGGTCGCGTCGACCCCCGGCCAACCGAAATCGCAAACGGGTGGGGTTGAAGCCATGGTCGCCTCCTCGATGAATGTAAGCTTACGCGGCCTTGCGGATCGCCCCGTCAGCAGCTTGCCGGATGGCAGCGATGTTCTTCGCGTAGGCGTCGGGCGTGCCACCCTTGAACACCGCCGAGCCGGCGACCAGCACGTTGGCGCCGGCGGCGGTGACGAGCGGCGCGGTTTCGGGTGTCACGCCGCCGTCGATCTCGATGTCGATCGGGCGGCTGCCGATCAGCGCCTTCACCCGCTTTATCTTCTCGATGACGGACGGGATGAAAGCCTGGCCGCCGAAACCGGGATTGACTGTCATCAGGAGCACCAGATCGAGCCGGTCGAGCACATATTCGATGACGCTTTCCGGCGTGGAGGGGTTGAGCGAGACGCCGGCTTTCTTGCCGAGATTGCGGATCGCCTGCAGCGAGCGGTCGAGATGCGGGCCCGCCTCGGCATGCACCGTGATGATGTCGCAGCCGGCATCGGCGAAGGCGGCGAGATAGGGATCGGCCGGCGTGATCATCAAATGGCAGTCGAACACCTTGTCGGTGCGATTGCGGATCGCCTTGATGACCGGCGGGCCGAAGGTGATGTTGGGCACGAAATGGCCGTCCATGACGTCGAGGTGAATCCAGTCGGCGCCTGCCGTGACGATCGCCTCCACCTCTTCGCCGAGGCGCGAGAAGTCCGACGACAGGACGGAGGGCGCAATGATGCTGCGGGAGGTCATGTCTCGTTCTCACCTTATTTGCATGGCGTTCGCCAATCACATTGCCTTACCGATTGCGACGTCTCAAGTCACTCCGCCGTCCGCTGGATCGCCGTCGAGTTTCCCTTCCATGAAAACCCGGCTGCCGCGAATGTCCGCTTCCTCGATGGTGATGAGGTCGAGCCGGGTCAGTTTTTCGCTGCGCTGGGCGAACAGGCGGTTGGCCTGCCGAAGACGCGCCCGGTCAAGCGCGTTGCGGATCGAGCGGGCGTTGGAAAAGTGCGACATCTTCATCCTCAGAGGGATATATTCCTCCAGGGCAGCTGAAGCGCCTTCGCTCAGCCGGTAGTTCTGGCCGGCCAGCATGATGTCGGCGATCGATTTGAGCTCCCCGGGTGAGTAGTCCGGGAAGTCGAGGTGATGGGCGATGCGCGAGCGCATGCCCGGGTTGCTGTCGAAGAAGCGGTCCATCTTGTTCTTGTAGCCGGCAAGGATCACGACGAGGTCGTCGCGGTTGTTCTCCATGCACTGCAACAGAATCTCGATCGATTCCTGGCCATAGTCGCGTTCGTTTTCGGGCTTGTAGAGATAATAGGCCTCGTCGATGAACAGCACGCCGCCCATGGCCCGCTTGATCACCTCGCGGGTCTTGGGCGCCGTATGCCCGACATATTGCCCTACGAGATCGTCGCGGGTGACCGAGACGAGGTGACCCTCGCGCACATAGCCCAGCCGGTGCAGGATCTCGGCCATGCGCAACGCCACCGTGGTCTTGCCGGTGCCGGGATTGCCGGTGAAGTTCATGTGTAAAGTCGGCGTTTCGGCTGAGATGCCGAACTTGCGGCGCAAGCGTTCGACGAGCAGGAGTGCGGCGATCTCGCGGATGCGTGTCTTGACCGGTTTCAGCCCGACAAGCTCGCGGTCCAGCTTGTCGATCACCTCGTCGATGTTCGAAGCTTCGAACTCCTGCTGCAAATCGACCACTTCGCCGTCGCCGATAACTGTCTTGTCGAGGCTGTTCAGCATGGTGCCCTCCTGTTTGCGGGAAGCCCGCGGGCAACGCTGCTCCTTGATATGCAGCAGCGTTGCCGGCTGCGTTAGGATCGTTCGCCTTCCGGCCTGTCGGTGGCATAGGGAACGATGCTGTAACCCTGGCTGCGGCCGTCGCGCTCCTGTCGCAGCAGCCGGAAGCCCGGCTCGTTCGGCGGCCGGTTGACGAGGAACGACATTCGCGGCGCTTCCCAGCCCTTACTTGAATCGAAGGCGGTGACGCGGATATACATGTTGGGCAGCGCCTTCCGGCAACTGTTGATCTCCATCAGGATGCCGGCGGGATCCTTCAGATCGAACATCGGATTGCCGTACATCTCCCAATAGGTGTTGCGGGGATGCGGATCGTCGGAATATTCGACGCTCACCGCCCAGTTGTTCTTCAGCGCGTATTTGATCTGCGCCGAAATCTGTGTGTCGGTCAGGTCGGGCAGGAACGAGAACTGCCCCTGTGTGACCTTGTTTCCGGGATTGGTCATCATGACTTTGATCCTTCCTGTCCTTAGAAGCTGGGGGTCGCGGTGGGCACGAAATCGGCCGTGTCGGTCGACTCGTAGTTGAAGGTGATGTCCTTCCATGTCGTCAGCGCGGCCTTGAGCGGCGAGCACCACTTCGCCGCGTCCTCCAGGATCTGCGGTCCTTCGCGCAGATAGTCGCGGCCCTCGTTGCGGGCGAGGATCATTGCCTCCAGCGCAACGCGGTTGGCCGTCGCGCCCGCCTGGATGCCGTCCGGATGGCCGATGGTGCCGCCGCCGAACTGCAGCACCACGTCCTCGCCCAGGTAGTGGATGAGCTGGTGCATCTGCCCGGCATGGATGCCGCCGGAGGCCACCGGCATCACCTTGTTGAGCGACGCCCATTCCTGGTCGAAGAACAGCCCGGTCTCGAGGTTCTGCGCCGTGCGTTCCTCGCGCAAGGTGTCGTAGAAACCCTTGATCATCAGCGGGTCGCCCTCGAGCTTGCCAACGACGGTGCCGGCATGGATATGGTCGACGCCGGCCATGCGCATCCACTTGCAGATGACGCGGAAGTTCATGCCGTGGTTCTTCTGGCGCGAATAGGTCGAGTTGCCGGCGCGGTGCAGGTGCAGGATCATGTCGTTCCTGCGCGCCCACTTCGCCATGGACTGGATCGCTGTGTAGCCGATGACAAGATCGATCATGATGATGGCCGAGCCGAGCGACTTGGCGAACTCGGCGCGCTCGTACATCTCCTCCATGGTACCGGCGGTGACGTTGAGATAGTGGCCCTTGACCTCGCCGGTGGCGGCGGACGCCTTGTTCACCGCCTCCATGCAGTAGAGGTAGCGGTCACGCCAGTGCATGAAGGGTTGCGAGTTGATGTTCTCGTCGTCCTTGACGAAATCGAGCCCGCCCTTCAGCGCTTCGTAGACGACGCGGCCGTAGTTGCGGCCGGAGAGGCCGAGCTTCGGCTTGGTCGTGGCGCCGAGCAGCGGCCGACCGAACTTGTCGAGGCGCTCGCGCTCGACCACGATGCCGGTCGCCGGGCCCTGGAACGTCTTCAGATAGGCGACGGGAATGCGCATGTCCTCCAGCCGCAGGGCCTTGACCGCCTTGAAACCGAACACGTTGCCGATGATCGACGCCGTCAGGTTGGCGATCGAGCCGGGTTCGAACAGGTCGAGATCGTAGGCGATGTAGGCGAAGTACTGCTGCTCGGTCTTCGTGCCGGGACCGGTGTTGGGCACCGGCTCGGAACGATAGGCCTTGGCGCGGTAGAGTTCGCAGGCAGTCAGCCGGTCGGTCCACACGACGGTCCAGGTCGCTGTCGAGCTCTCGCCGGCGACGGCGGCGGCCGCCTCCTCATGATCGACGCCCGGCTGCGGAGTGATGCGGAACATGGCGATCAGGTCGGTGTCCTTCGGCCGGTAGTCGGGCTCCCAGTAACCCATCTTCTTGTAGGGGATGACGCCGGAGCGATACCGCTCCTTGCCTTCCTTGATGGTTCCGGTCGCCTGTATGTCCACCTTGTTCATGGCAAAAATCTCCTGTTGGTTGCTCAGGCCGCTTTGGCGGTTGCGATATGCGGGTCGAGTTTTCCCGCGGCGTAACGTTTGGCCATCTCGTCCATTGCGACGACCTTGATCTTGGATGCGTTGCCTGCGGTGCCGAAGCGCTCCAGCCGGTCGCGGCAGAGATCGCGCATGGCGTCCATCGCCGGCTTCAGGAATTTGCGCGGGTCGAACTCGGTCGGATGTTCGGTGGCGATACGGCGGAACTGGCCGGTCATCGCCATGCGGCAGTCGGTGTCGATGTTGACCTTGCGCACGCCGTGGCGGATGCCGCGTTCGATCTCCTCGACCGGCACGCCATAGGTCTGGGGCATCTCACCGCCATACTTGTTGATGACGTCCTGCAATTCCTGCGGCACCGAGGAAGAGCCGTGCATGACGAGATGGGTGTTGGGCAGCTTGCGGTGGATTTCCTCTATGACGCGCATCGCCAGAATGTCGCCGTCCGGCTTGCGGGTGAACTTGTAAGCGCCGTGGGAGGTGCCGCAGGCGATCGCCAGGGCGTCGACCTTGGTGCGGGCGACGAAATCGACCGCCTGGTCGGGGTCGGTCAGCAACTGGTCGTGTGACAGCGCGCCCTCGGCGCCATGGCCGTCTTCGGCCTCGCCGTGACCGCTCTCCAGCGAGCCCAGCACGCCGAGCTCGCCTTCCACCGAGGCGCCGACCCAGTGCGCCATGCGCGAGACACGTTCGGTGATAGCGACATTGTAGTCGTAGCTTGCCGGCGTCTTGGCGTCGGCTTCCAGCGAGCCGTCCATCATCACCGAAGTGAAGCCGTGGCGGATGGCGGTCAGGCAGGTCGCTTCGTTGTTGCCGTGATCCTGGTGCATGCACACCGGGATGTGCGGATAGATCTCGGCCAGCGCGTCTATCATCTTCGCCAGCATCACGTCGTTGGCGTAGCTGCGGGCGCCGCGCGACGCCTGGATGATGACCGGAGCGTCGCAGGCCTTGGCCGCCTCCATGATGGCGAGGCCCTGCTCCATATTGTTGATGTTGAATGCCGGCACGCCGTAACCGTGTTCGGCGGCGTGATCGAGCAACTGGCGAAGGGTGATGCGGGCCATTCTTTCGTCCTCTAGATGATGAGCCGGCGGGCCGCTTCGGCGACCGCGTCGGGCGTGATGTTGAAATGGCGGTAGAGATCGGGAGCAGGGGCGCTGGCGCCGAAACCGGTCATGCCGACAAAGGCGCCGTTGTCGCCGATCCAACGGTCCCAGCCGAGCCGTGCGGCGGCTTCCACGGCGATGCGCGGGGCCGAGCCGAGGATGGCGCGCCGGTAATCGGCATCCTGTTCCTCGAACAGTTCCCATGAGGGCATGGAAACCACCGCCGCAGCGAGGCCGTGTTCGCTTTGCAGCTTCTCGGCCGCGGCAACCGCGATCTCGACTTCAGAGCCGGTGGCTATCAACGTCACGGCGCGGTGTCCGCCCGGTTCGCGCAGCAGGTAGCCGCCACGCGCCGAACGGTTTTCGTCTGTATGCGCCTGCCGCAGCATCGGCAGGTTCTGGCGCGACAGCACCAGGACGCTCGGCCGGTCCTCGGCCTTCAATGCCAGTTCCCAGCACTCGGCCGTTTCGACGATATCGGCGGGCCGCAACACGTTGAGGTTTGGTGTCGCTCGCAGCATAGCCAGATGTTCGACCGGCTGATGGGTCGGACCGTCTTCGCCAAGCCCGATGGAATCATGCGTCATCACATAGATGACGCGCTGGCCCATCAGCGCGGAGAGCCGCATGGCGCCGCGCGCATAGTCGGCGAAGCAGAGGAACGTACCCCCGTAGGGAATGAAGCCGCCATGCAGCGCGATGCCGTTCATGGCAGCCGCCATGCCGTGCTCACGGATGCCGTAATGGACGTAGCTTCCGGCAAAATCGGAGGCCGCGACACGGTTCATGCCCTTGGTGATTGTGAGATTCGAGTGGGTGAGGTCGGCCGAGCCGCCGACCGTCAGGTCGGTAGCGCCGTTGATGGCGCCGAGCGCCATTTCCGAAGCCTTGCGGGTAGCGACCTTGGTGGCCTTCCCGACATGCTCCTTGCGGAAATCGGCAAGCGCTTCGAAGACGGCGTCGGGCAACTTGCCGGCAATGGCGTGCTCGAAAGCGGTGCGCTGCGGGGAGGCAGCCAGCCGCTTCTCCCAGGCGCGGCGAGCCTCGCTTCCCCGCTCCGCCACCTCTCGCCAGGCCAACAGGATCTCTTCCGGCACCTCGAATGGCTGATGCTGCCAGCCGATATTTTCGCGCGTTGCGGCAATCTCGGCTTCGCCCAGCGGGGCGCCATGCGTCTTTTCCGAGCCGCCAAGATTTGGCGCGCCCTTGCCGATCACCGTCTTGCAGGCAATCAGCGACGGCTTGGCGGCTTGTCGCGCCGCATCGATTGCGGCGGCGATGGCTTCGACGTCGTGGCCGTCGACCGACTGAACATGCCATCCCGCCGCCTTGAAGCGGCCCGGCTGATCCATCGAGGTGGAGAGCGAAGTCGGCCCGTCGATGGAGATCGAATTGTCGTCCCAGAACACGATGAGCTTATCCAGGCCGAGATGTCCGGCAAGGTCGATCGCCTCGTGGGAAATCCCCTCCTGCAGGCAGCCGTCGCCGGCAATCACGTAGGTGAAGTGGTTGACGAGATCGGCGCCGTGACGGGCCGCGAGCATCCGTTCCGCCAGCGCCATGCCGACTGCGGTCGAAATACCCTGGCCGAGCGGGCCGGTGGTCGTCTCGATGCCCAGCGCATGGCCGTATTCGGGATGGCCTGCGGTGCGGCTGCCGAGCTGGCGGAAGCGCTGCAATTGCTCGATGGGCATGTCGGGATAACCGAGCAGGTAATGCAGCGCGTACTGCAGCATCGAGCCATGGCCGGCAGACAGCACGAAGCGGTCGCGATCCGGCCAGTGCGGGGACGACGGATCGAGATTGATGAAGCGGTTGAACAGCACCGTGGCGACATCGGCCATGCCCATCGGCATGCCGGGATGGCCGGAATTCGCCTTCTGCACGCTATCCATGGCAAGCGCACGGATGGCGTTGGCCATGTCGCGCTCGGAGACAACGATCTCGGGGGCAGTCTTGACGGCAACTTGGCTGTTCATGGCGTCCTCCTCAAGACACGCGGCGCTTGCGTTCGATCAGGTTCAGGATCAGTGGGGTCAGGATCAGCTGCATGGCGAGGTCGAGCTTGTTGCCCGGCACCACGATGGAATTCGCCCGCGACATGAAACTGTCGTGGATCATCGACAACAGGTAGGGAAAATCGATGCCGCGCGGGTTGGCGAAGCGGATGACCAGCATGGATTCGTCCGGCGTTGGGATCCAGCGCGCGATGAACGGGTTCGATGTGTCGACGATCGGCACCCGCTGGAAGTTGATGTTGGTCAGCGAGAACTGCGGGACGATATAACGCGTGTAGTCGGGCATGCGCCGCAGGATCACGTCCATCACGGCTTCGGTGGAATAACCGCGGGTCGCGCGGTCGCGGTGGATCTTCTGGATCCATTCGAGGTTGATGACCGGCACGACGCCGATCTTCAGGTCGGCGTGCTTGGCAAGATCCACCTTGTCGGTCACCGCGCAGCCGTGCAGGCCTTCATAGAAAAGAAGATCGCTCGGCGCAAAGTCGCGCCATTCCGTAAAGGTGCCGGGCGGCGTGCCGTAGAGCTTTTCCTCTTCCTCGTCGTGGATGTAGGTGCGGGTTTTGCCTGTGCCCTTGCGACCGTACTGCTGCGAAAACCTCCTCAAGGGTTTCCAACTCGTTTGCTGCTACGTTGAAGTGGGTGAAGTTCGGGTTGCCGTTCGTCTCTTCGTCGGCGACCTTCTTCTTCATCGCGGCGCGGTCGTAACGGTGGAATGCGTCGCCCTCGATGAAGGCGGCCTCGATCTTCTCGCGGCGGAAGATCAGCTCGAAGATGCGTTTCACCGAGGTGGTTCCCGCCCCGGAAGAGCCTGTGATCGAAATGATGGGATGCTTGGCTGACATGACTGGCTCGATTTTCAGGCGCGAAACAGGCCGCGGTTGGAAAACAGCGGCGCCCGCTCGCCAATGCTCGACGGCTCGGTGTGATAGCGGGCGATGCGGTTGACTTCTCGCGAGGAGCCGAACACGACCGGCGTTCGCTGATGCAGGCTCTCGGGTTCGAGATCGAGGATGCGGGTAACCGTGTCGGTCGCGGCACCTCCCGCTTGTTCGACCAGATAGGCGATCGGGTTTGCCTCGTAGACCAGCCTCAGCCGCCCCTGATGGTAACCCTTGCGCCGGTCGCCGGGGTAGAGAAAGACGCCGCCCCGGATCAGGATGCGGTAGCAGTCGGCGACCAGCGAGGCGATCCAGCGCATGTTGAAATCGCGCCCGCGCGGCCCGTCGGTGCCCTTGAGGCAATCGTCGACATAAAGCCGCACAGCCTCGTCCCAGTGACGGTAGTTGGCGGCGTTGATGGCGAACTCGTGGGCGCGCGCCGGGATGATGCGGCTCTCATAGGCCTGGACGAAGGCGCCGAGCCGGTTCGACAGCACGAAGACATGTGTGCCGCTGCCCAGCGACAGCACCAGCGCCAGTTGCGGGCCATAGATGAAGAAACCGGCGCCGAGCTGGTTCGCACCCGCCTGCAAAAAAACGGCGGCCGGGTTTTTTGCGCCCGGCGCGCCAGTTGCAGGGAGGAGGGAAAAAATCGTGCCGATCGAAACGTTGGTGTCGATGTTGGAGGAGCCGTCGAGTGGGTCTATGGCGATCGCCAGCGGCGCGTCAGCTTGCAGCAGCACCGGCTGCTCCAGCTCTTCCGATGCGTAGAAGGCGATCGGGGCATGACGCATGGCGTCGAGGAAAATATCGTCGGCGTAAACGTCGAGATCCTTCTGCACGTCGCCGTCGCTGTTGGCGCCGCGCGTGCCGGCGAATGCCGCGCCCAGAACGCCCTGGTTGATGGTGTGGCGGACCTTGACCGCGGCCTCGGCGAGTTGATGGACTGTGGCCGCCACCGCCGAACGAAGCCGGTCGCCCTGACCGACATATGAGTTCAAGAAGGCGTCGAGTGTCGCCGCTGCCATGATGTCCTCCCGAGCCGGCGGCGCCTCCTCACGGGTCAACCAGGCTCGGGAGCATGAGAACAAGCGGTATGACATAAGTAAATTTTAATAACTTTACGAGTGCAGTTAAAAAACTTTAGTATGCTGCATGCGCAATATCACTTTCAAGCAGTTCAAGGCGGTACAGGCGATCATTGACAACGGCAAAATCGTCAATGCTGCCAAGGTGTTAGGTCTATCTCCTCCAGCTGTGACGATCCAGTTGCGGCAGGCGGAGGAGGAAGTGGGTCTGGCGCTATTCGACCGCACTGCGGACGGCATGCGTCCCACTGCCGCAGGTTTAGCTTTTGTCGACGCGGCGCAGGCGATCGAGGAGCGCCTGCGCCTGCTCCAGGACCAGATGGACGCCATCAAAGGTGTGCGCACAGGCAGCCTGCGCCTTGGCGTCGTTTCGACCGCCAAATATTTCGCGCCGCGCCTGATGGCGGCCTTCATGAAGGACTATCCCGACATCGCCATGCGGCTGATCGTCGGCAACCGCGCCGAAACCATTGCCAGCCTGAAAAACCACGACGTCGACATTTCGCTGATGGGGCGGCCGACCAAGGATGTGCCAGTGCGCGCTTCGGCCTTCGGCGACCACCCGCTGGTCATAGTCGCGCCGCCCGATCACCCGCTGGCCAGAGCGCGCGACATCTCCAAGGAGCGCATTGCCGAGGAAAATTTCCTGATCCGCGAAGCCGGCTCCGGCACCCGCATCTCGCTGGAGATATTCTTGAGCGAGTTGCCGGGCCGCCTCGACGATCCAGGCGTCGAGATGGGCTCCAACGAAACCATCAAACAGGCCGTGATGGCTGGGCTGGGCATTGCCTTCATCTCGGCCCACACCATCGCTTCCGAGGTCGAATCCGGCAGGCTCGTCATCCTCGACGTGGTCGGCATGCCGATCCGCCGCCAGTGGTTCGCGGTTATGCGCACCGACCGGGCGATCTCCCCGGCGATGGCGACGTTCCACGATTTCCTGATGCGCAAGGGCGCGATGTACCTGCCGTTGTTCGGGAAACTGTATCCGGAAGAGAAGGCAACAGGCAGCCGGCAATAGGCAACCGGAAGCCGAACTCTACTGCTTGCCCCCGATTATCTCCGCCACCGTCTTCGCCAGCGCGTAGAGCCGCTGCTCGATCAGCGTCGGGACCTCGCAGACATAGGTCAGCGACTGCACCCGCTCCTCGAAGATGCGGGTTTCCCAGTTCAGCCGGTCCGTACGGTCGGTGATGTCGGTGGCGCTGGCATCCGGCTTGGCGCGTAGCGCGTCGAGCTCGGAGGCTTCCTTACGCAGCCGTGCGGCGAGTTCGACCTGGTTGCGGGCGTAGCGGCCAATGCCGGAAATGACCTGGGAACGCTCCTGGTTCATGTGGTCGAACAGGCCCTGGACAAGCTTCATCAGTTGCTCGTCGGGCTTATCCTTCGGCAAGGTCGCGGCGAAATCGCGGATTTCCTTCTGAGCGTCTGCAATCGGCATGCGGCGCGCCGCAAGCTCGGCGACAAGTTCGGGAATTTCCGGATCCTTCGGCCAGTCCTTGGCCGAAGCCGGCAATTCCGGGCCGTTCCAGATCTGGCCGAGCGACAGTTCCGGCACCTTGCGCTGGATGCACGGCCAGTCAGGATCGGTGTTGGCCGCACCGCTGGCGGCGGTCGCCGTCGCCACCGCCAATCCGGCCAAGGCCAGTTTGCGCAAAAGTCTTTTTCCCGGCATCAGGCGTTTCCTCCCGTATCCTGTTTGCGGGTCATCAGTCCGCGCGAAGGGTCGTAGGCTATGATGGCGCCGGCAAGAAACAGCGTGGTGAAACCAGCCACGATACCGAGCGACATCCAATCGATCTGCCCGTAGAAGGCGAAACGCACCAGTTCGACGGCATAGGTGAACGGGTTGGCAAGGCAGATCTTGTAGAGCAGGGGGCTCGATTCCTGGATGCGCCACAGCGGATAAAGCGCCGGAGAGGCGAAATACATCGGGAAGATCACGAAGTTCATGACACCGGCGAAATTTTCAAGCTGGCGGATCATCGACGACAACAGCAGGCCCAGCGAACACAGCATCAGGCCGCCGAGGAACAGCGCCGGAAGCACCATCAGATATCCCAGCGGCGGCGCTTTCACGCCCCAGAACCAGGCGACCGCGAGAAACACATAGACCTGCGCGATCGAGACAGTGACGCCGGCCAACAGCTTCGAGACCAGCAGGAACCAGCGCGGGAATGGACTGACAAGCAGCGTGCGCATGTTGCCCATCTCGCGGTCGTAAACCATCGACAGCGACGACTGCATGCCGGAAAACAAGAGGATCATGCCGCACAGGCCGGGCGTGATGTACACCTCGTAGAGCACATATGTCTTGTAAGGTGGGATGATCGAGACGCCGAGCACCTGACGAAAGCCGGCGGCAAAGATGAACAGCCAGAGCAGCGGCCGCACCAGTGACGAGATAAAACGCTCGCGCTGGTGCAGGAAACGCAGACCTTCGCGAACGAGTATGCCTTTCAGGCAGACGAGATAATTGGCCAAGCCGAACGCTGGCGCCTTGAGCGGCAGCGTGCCGCCTCCTTCCGTTTCGGCGGACGCCGGCATGGTCATGGCGACGCCTCCGGGTTGGCCGCCGATTTCCTGCCGCTCAGCCCCGAAAAGGCCTCGCCGATGGTCCTGGTCCCTGTGGCGGCGACCACTTCGGCGACATAACCCTTGGCAACCAGATTGCCTTCGGCCAACACCACCACATGGTCGCCGTCGTCGACCTCGTCGATCAGGTGCGTCGCCCAGAAAACGCTGATGCCTTTGGTGGCGACCAGTTTCCTGATATTGGCGAGGATGCCGGCGCGGGACTGGACGTCCAGCCCCACAGTTGCCTCGTCGAGCAGCAGAAGATGGGGCTGGTGCAGCAGCGCGCGGGCGATTTCGACGCGCCGCATCTGGCCGCCCGAAAGGCTGCGCGCTTTGTCGTGCAGTTTGCCGCTCATCTCCACGGTCTCGAGCACCTCAGCGATGCGCCGCCGCGCATCGGTGGCGCCGATACCGTGCAGGGAGGCATGGTAGGAAAGGTTCTGGTAGACGCTGAGGTCGAGGTCGAGCGTACGCGCCTGAAAGACGATGCCAAGCCTCCTAAGCGCTTCGCCGGGATCGCGGCGGATGTCATGCCCGAAAATACGAATCGAGCCGTGCCGGGTGTCGTATAGATGGCTGATCAGCGAAAACAGCGTCGTCTTGCCGGCGCCGTTGAGGCCGAGCAGCACGGTGAAGCTCGCCGGCGCGATCTGGAACGACACCTCGTTCAGCGCGCGCCTTGCTCCGTAAGAATGGCTGACCGCGGCGACGTCGAGCGCCGCCACGCCGTTGGTTCCATCGCCTGTTCTCACATGTTGCACGGCGGCTGGCTCCTTGCCTGGCAATCTAGCGCACCGTGTCCGGTCTTGCAGGTTCTACTTTCCGCCACCCTCACTTGATCGTGATCGTGCCTTTCATGCCCTTGTCGGCGAGATCAGGCACCGACCAGGTGTAGATACCTGGCCGCACAGTGGTGAACTGTACCTGGATGGTGCCGTCGGCATCGAATTCGAGCCACGCGGGCGCGCCGTTCATATGCACTTCGAGGTCGTTGATGACGATCTGGTTGTTCCACACATTGCGGAACAGGTCGGTGTGGAACTTGTATTCCAGGCCGCCCGCCGCCGTGATCTTCCAGCGGTAGCCCTGGCCGGCGATCAGCTCGAAATCCTTCTGGTTGGCCGTGAACTGGTCTTCCTTGGTGCCGAGGATGAGTTCCGGCACGTCCTTCGAGGCGCGCGTCGGCTTCTCCGCCTCGACGCTTGCTGTGGCCTCGGTGGTGGCAGCGCCAGCCGCGGCGTCGTCATCATCGTCGTCGCTGTCCTGCGCCCAGACGTGGCCCTGACTCAGCGCCATGCCCACCAATGCGGCGAAAGCCGTTGCACGAAATTTCCGCATGATTCCCTACCCTTCTGCTGGTTTCTTGCTGGTTTGATTCAATTGGGCGAGACGACAACGCCCCAAGGCAGCGCCCCCACAGTCACCGATTGCACCGGCTCGTCGGTCGCTACGTCGATGAAGGTGATGTCGTTCGACACGCCGTTGGTGGAGATGATCGTCTTCTGGTCGGGGGTGAAAGCGAGTTGCCAGACGCGCTGGCCCACCAGCACGTATTTTTCGACCTCGTAAGTCTCGGTGTTGACCACCGCGACGCGGTTGGCGGGCCCAAGCGCCACATATGCCTTCTTGCCGTCCGCGGTGATGCGGACGCCGACGGGTTGGATGGACTCCGAGCGCAGGCCTGCAATTTCGAAGGTTATCTTGTGGACTACTTCACGGCTGGCGTTGTCGATCACCGAGACTGTGCCGCCGATTTCGGCGCTCACCCAGGCCTGGCTGCCGTCGGGAGTGAACTCGACGAAACGCGGCCGTGAATCGACGAGTACGTTATCGGTTATCTCATGCGTCGAAGTGTCGATGAAATGCGCCATGTTCGTCGTTTCCGACGTATTGACCATGGTCTTGCCGTCGGGGCTGACGCCCATCCCTTCCGGCTCGACGCCGACCGGAATCTCGGCCAGCACCTTCTTGCTCTCGATGTCGATGACGGTGACGAGATTGTCGTCCTCATTGGCGACATAGAGCGTCTTGCCGTCTGGCGACAGCACGAAAAGCTCAGGATCGGGGCCGGACGGCAAAGTATCGATTATCTCCAGGGTCGCGGTGTCGATCACTTCGATCGTGTCGTCGTCGCTGGCGCAGAGATAGATGTGCTTGCCGTCATGCGAGATGGTGATACCACGCGGTCGTTGGCCGACATTCACGGTCTTGACCACCTGCATCGTCGAGGAATTGACAACGGTGACCGTGTTGTCCTTTTCATTGGAGACGTAGACCATGTAGGCCGATGCGGGGCCGGCAAGGAATGCTGCCGTGGCCATCGCTCCGGCCAGAATGCACAATCGTCTTCTCATCGGGTTCCTCCACTGATTCTGCCGATTTTTCTAACTGCTTATTTCAGCACGCATTTTGTCTCCGGCTGGTCGACGCCCAGCGTGTCTAGTTCGGACACCTGATGCAGGAAACCTTCCTGAGGGGAGGTCGAAACCACCGAGCGGTTGTCGCCGAGGAAAATTGGCTGCCGGAGCTGCTGGTTCCATTTTCGGAAGGTGAGTTTCTGCCCTTTGAAGGCGGCGATGGAAAAATTGTCGGAGCGGATGAAGTCGACGATCTTCTTCGGGTCGGCGCCCTGGGTGCGTGTCGCGGCCTCGCCGAGAATGCGCACCGCCGTCCATGCCGCCATATCCTTCGAGAGCATGCGCCGGCCGCTGGCCTTGGCGAAGCGGTTCTGGATCTGCGTGCCGCCCCATTGTTCGCTGGCCGGATGCCAGGCCTGCGGGGTCAGGCCGGCGGTGCCCGCGACGGGGCGTGGGACCCAGGTGCGGAACGGCACATAGGTGCCAAACACTTCGCTTTCGTCGGCGACCAGCACCACGTCGTGATCGGGCAGGTCTTGCATGAAAACCGGCAGCTGACGCTGGATTTGGACAACGCCGGAATCGGTGCGCCTTGCCGTGCCGGTGTCCTTGAACTCCTTTTCCGCGATGATCTCGCCGCCGAAGCGGGTTGCCGCGCGCCGCAACGCATCGGCAAAAAGCTGATCCTTCTCGTGCGAGCCGTAGATCAACACCCAGCGCGGCCACTGCTTCCAGATCAGATATTGAGCCAGTCCGTCCGCAAGCATGGTGCGGGTCGGCATGGTGTGGAACACGTTGGCCCGGCACTCCTCCTCGCGTAGAATGTCGTCGGTGGAGCCGACATTGAAAATCAGCACGCCGTTGTCGCGGGCAATGTCGGCGATCGACAGCAGCTGCTTGGCCGAAATGTCGGCAAGCACGTAGCGGTCGCCGTTGGCCACCATTTCCTCAAATGTGGCGACGACGTCGGCGTCGGGCTTCACTTCTGTGACGTCGAGCGAGAATTTCTGGCCGAGAAAGCTGCCGGTCGTATTGTTGTCGGCGATTGCGACATTGCCGCCCGCAACGCCTTCATCGCGCGGCGGCACGTCGAGCACCGACAGTGCAAGCTGTGGCGCATACGCTCTGAGATAGCCGATTTTCACCTCGACGATCTGTTTTTCCGGCTTTGCCGTCTGGCTTTTTGGGGGCTGGGCAGCTTCCTGGGCAAATGAGGCGCAAGCGTTGACGCTCGCCAGAAAAAGTCCGATGAAAGCCGCAAGAGTGTTAGGCACCACGCTCTTCATGTCGATTTTTCTAACGCATGCGCCGTCGTCCGGCCAGGGCCGTGACGGTACAGGATTCAGGTGCCACTATGAAACTAACGCAGCTTCTTTCTGCACGCAAACCTCTAACATTACTTTTCGCATCAGCTTTGCCTTGGCCTTTAGCATGGGGCAGCGTCGGCGCGGGCTTTGCGCGGAAATCCTCTGCCGATATGATCTCATCGAGGCTGGAGGGCTGACGAAATGACCAAGATGCTGGCCAGCGTCACGGGCGAGGAGGAGGCGGAGATCGCGATTTCCGCTGGCGCCGACATCATCGACCTGAAGGATCCGAAGGCCGGCGCGCTCGGCGCGCTCGCGACCGAAACGGTGCGGCGCACAGTGGCGGCGATCGCCGGCCGTCGCCTGACCAGCGCTGTCTGCGGCGATCTGCCGATGCAGCCCGAAACCATCCGCGCCAAGGTCGAAGAGATAGCGGCGACTGGCGTCGACTATGTCAAGATAGGCTTCTTTCCTTCGGAAAATGCGTCGGTGTGTTCCGAAATCCTGCAGCCGAACGCGCGTAAAACCAAGCTGATTGCGGTGCTTTTCGCTGATCTGGCTCCGGATTTCGAAATTCTGTCCAGGTTCGCGTCCGACGGCTTTCACGGCGTCATGGTCGACACCGCCGACAAGGCAAAGGGGCGATTGCTCGACCATCTGCCGCCGGCGCGCATCCCGGCTTTCGTCGACCGAGCCAGGGCGCTTGGCCTGACAGTTGGCCTGAGCGGCTCGCTGGAACCCCCCGACATTCCGAGGCTTTTGCCGTTTGCGCCGGATTTCCTCGGGTTCCGTGGCGCGCTATGCGGCGAGGGTAGCCGCACTCGGTCGATCGACGCCGAGGCGGTGAAGCAGATCCGCGCGCTCATCCCGGAAGAACAGCGGGCCGGTCGCGCTTCGAGCGTCGACTACCGGCTGCTCGCGGCGCGCGGTTATGCGCCGGGAGGCGCTGATTCAGCGCTCGGCACCGACAAGATCTTCGTGCGCGAATTCGTGCTGCCGGTCGAAATCGGCGCCTACAGTTTCGAGCATGGCCACACCCAGAAGGTGCGCTTTGACGTCACCGCCGAGGTTTTGAGGGTTACCAGCCACCCGGAGGACATGCGCCACATCGTCTCCTACGACCTGATCATGGACGGCATCCGCATGATCGTGGCGCGCGGCCACGTGCAATTGAGCGAGGCGCTGGCCGAGCAGGTGGCGGCGCATGTGCTGGAAGACCCGCGCGTCGTTCGGGTCACGGTGCGGGTGGAAAAGCTGGAACTCGGTCCGGCCGGCGTCGGCGTCGAAATCGAACGCAAGCGGGCCAAACAGCAGCCTTCCGCGCTGCATAGCCAGACACGATCATGGCAAGAAGGGCGTGATTTCGTGAGGCCGGTTGTCGTCAAGCTTGGCGGCAGCACGGCCTTCGACGGCGAAATGGATGTGTGGATCGCGGCGCTTGCCGGTTCGGCGCTGCCGCTGGTCATCGTTCCGGGCGGTGGGGCTTTCGCCGACCAGGTGCGTGAAGCGCAGAAGCGGCTCGGTTTTTCGGAGGTCGCCGCGCACGCCATGGCCATCCTCGCCATGGATCAGTTCGGCCTTGTCATTCTCGACCGCGACCACCGGTTGGCGCCGGCCCGTTTCCTAGAAGACATCAAACATGTGCTTTCTGCCGGAAAGATCGCGGTCTGGCTGCCGTCGGCCCTAGCCACGGCCGCGCCAGACATCCGCGCCTCGTGGGACATCACCTCGGATTCGCTTGGCGCATGGCTGGCCGGCAAGATCGGCGCCGAAATGCTTCTGCTGGTCAAGCAGAGTTCCGACTTTTCAGCGCAAGACAGTATTGCCAGCCTGATGGCCAGGGGCGTCCTCGACGCCGGCTTTGCCGCGATGCTGCCTGCCGGCGTTGATCCTCTATCTTGCCGGTCCGAGCGATGCAGCCACCGCGAGTGCGCGGCTTGCGAGCTGGAGCCTTGCCGGGGACGAAAGTGCAGCTTGCGGGTAGGGCGGTGCGCAAAGCAGGATAGGCCATGGCCACACTGCATACCCCGCGATGGGCTTGGGTTCTCACCGGCTCCGGACACTTCTTCACGGAAAGCTTCGCGCTCATCCACGAGCTCGAACATTGCGATGTCTTTGTCTCCAAGGCCGCGAATGAAGTGCTGCGCATGTACAAGCTGAAGCTCGATTTCCCGGATTCGACGCGCGTGCTGCACGACAAGACGGCGAGCTCTATCCCGGTCGGCGAGTTCTATCACGGCGTCTACCACACGGTGGTGGTGGCGCCGGCCTCCTCCAACACGGTCGCCAAATGCGTGCTGGGCATTTCCGACACCATCGCCACCAATGTCTTCGCACAGGCCGGCAAGTGCCGGGTGCCGGCGATCGTTTTTGCCTGCGACACCGCACCGGAACTCGAAACCATGGCGCCGCACGGCCTGGTCAAGGTCTATCCGCGCCGCATCGACCTTGAAAACACCGATCGGCTGAAGAGCTTCGAGCGCACCACCGTGGTGGAATTGCTTGCCGAACTAAACATCGCGATCCGCGCCCGCCGCGACGAACTCGCCGGCCATGGCTGAGCACCTCGTCTTCCTGACCGGCCATCTGGCGCGGGCGCGACTGGAAAAGGTGCTTTCGGCTCTCGGGAAGACAGAATTCTCCTGGGAAATCTTCGATATCGGCGTCAAGGTTGCGGCGCTGATGACGGAAGACATCATCCGTCGGCGGCTGAAACTTCCGGATGGCGTCGGTCGCGTAATCTTGCCTGGCCGTTATCGCGGTAACCTCGACCAGCTCTCGACCCATTTTGGGGTGCCGTTCGTGCGTGGCCCTGACGAGGTCGCCGACCTGCCGACCTTTCTCGGCCGGGCGGGGCAGCCGCCCGACCTTTCCCGTCACGACATCCGCATCTTCGCCGAAATCGTCGATGCGCCGACGCTTTCGGTCGACGCGCTGCTGGCGCGGGCGCGTCTACTGAAGCAGGCGGGGGCCGACGTCATCGATCTCGGCTGCCTACCGGAAACGCCATTTCCACTGCTTGCCGAGGCGGTGCGGGTGCTGAAGGCCGAAGGTTTTGCCGTCAGCGTCGATTCTGCCAGCCTGGACGAATTGCGTTGCGGTGCGCGGGCAGGGGCCGACTATGTGCTCAGTCTCACCGAGGAGACACTGCCGCTCGCTTTCGAGCATGCCGTGACATCGGTGCTCATCCCCTCGCAGCCAGGTAATCTCGATTCGCTTGGCCGCGCTATTGAGGCTGCTCAGAAGGCCGACATTGCCTTCATCGCCGACCCGGTGCTCGACCCCATCCATTTCGGCTTCGCCGCTTCCCTGGGCCGCTTTCTCGAGGCGCGCCGCCGATGGCCCGACATCGAACTGTTGATGGGCACCGGCAATCTCACCGAACTCACCGACGCTGACAGTTCCGGCATCACCGCCATGTTGGTCGGCCTCTGCTCCGAGCTTGCGATCCGCAATGTGCTTGTCGTGAATGTCAGCCCGCACACGGTTCGCACCGTCGAGGAACACGATATCGCGCGCCGTATCCTTTTTGCCGCGAGAAACGACGGCGCGCTGCCGCGCAGCTATCATCCAGGCTTGCTGCAGGTACACGACCGCAAACCCTATCCGGCCTCGGTCGAGGACATCGCGGCACTTGCCGGCGACATACGCGACGCCAATTTCCGTATCCTCACCGCTACCGACGGCATCCACATTTTCAACGGCAAGGGGCACCACATCGCCACCGACGCCTTCGAACTCTTCGCCCGGCTGGGCGTTGAGGAGGACGGCGCCCACGCCTTCTACCTTGGCGCTGAGCTGATGAAGGCCGAGATCGCATGGCGTCTCGGCAAACGCTATGTGCAGGATGAACCGCTCGATTGGGGCGTCGCCGCTTCGGCAGGCCGAGGCCGACCGGACCCGGCTCGCTGAAGCCGGTCACACGCTCAAAGCCCGGAAAAGCAGGGAATAAGAATGCCTTACATCCGCGAGTGCATCGTCACTACAGCCGACAAGTCAGGCAGGGTGCATATCGCGCCGCTTGGCATCATCGCCGAAAAGGATGGCTGGATAATCGCGCCGTTTCGCCCGTCGACAACGCTCGACAATCTGGCACAAATGCCGGTCGCGGTCGCCAACTATGTTGACGATGTCCGCATCTTCGCCGGTTGCCTGACCGGCCGCAGGGAATGGCCGCTGGTTCCGGTTGCCGGCTGCCCGGTGCCGCGCCTGAAAGCTGCGCTCGCGCATTCGGTACTGGAGGTGGTGAGAATCGACGACGATGGCGTCAGGCCACGGCACTTCTGTCGTGTCGCTGCCGAGACCACCCACGCGCCTTTCACCGGTCTCAACCGTGCAAAAGCCGCGGTTCTGGAACTCGCCATCCTGGTCAGCCGGCTCGGCATGCTGCCGCGCGAGAAGATCGAGATGGAGATCGAATACCTCAACATCTCCATCGAAAAAACCGCAGGCCGGGACGAGAAGGAAGCCTGGGGCTGGCTGATGGAGCGTGTGACCGAGCATTTTGCCGGCAAGGACGCCAATGGCGACGAGGTGAGAGCCTAGCCGCCTTTGAGGAACTCAACGATTGTCTTTCGCTGCGCGGCATCTGTGATGCCGCCATAGGGTTTCATCGCATTGCCGCTTATCACCTGGTCCGGATTGGCGATGAACTGGTCGAGATTGGAATCGTCCCAAGTAATATTCGACTGCTTCATCGAATCCGAAAAGTTATAGCCAGCCAGCGACCCCGCCTTGCGGCCGATGACACCGGCCAGGCTCGGGCCTTGCCGGTTGTCGCCTTCCTTCATCGTATGGCAGGTGCGGCAACTGTTGTTGAAGGCGGTTTGACCGTCATCCTGGGCAGACACGGGAGCGGAAATAAGCCCTCCGGCGAGAAGCAATGCGAAAATGCGCCTGTTCATGCCGTCCTCCTATTCGGGTGCCGAAGGAGGAACGTCCGTCGCTTAAAGCTGTTCCCCCATCGTTAGCGCGTATCTCCCGCCAGCAACGCCACGGCGCTCGCGGGAGCGGCACTGCTCGCCTCGCGACGCACTGCATCGTCGGCCGGGATGAGATCGGCGAAGTCGACGAAACGCCGCTCCATGCGCTCGGCCAGCCGCCGGAGCTGCCAGCGGCCGGTTCCGGCGGCCACGATCGGGGCGTCGTCCGTGAGACGGCCGGCGGCGCGGAACGCGGCGTCGTGAACCAGCCGCAACTGCTGTTCGCTGAACCAGCGCGCCACGGTCCGCCACTCTACCGGCTCTAGGTCTGCCGCGTCGCGGCCGACCATGCGGGCGAGCCGCGCTATAGATCCGGCAACCGTCTTCGCCTGGCCATCGGCGGAGGCATGCTTGTCATCCTTTTCGTCGAGCACGCCGAGTATACGGTGGGCATCGGCCATCGAGGCGAAATATTCGTTCATCAGAGGCGTGATCTGGCCTTGCACTGGCGCCGACGACGCCACCCCGAAGAGGAAGGTGCGGGTGAAGCCGGTATAGACCAGTTCGCCGGAAAGCAGCCGCTCGGCGTCGCTGTAGCCGCGATTGACGACGGCGCCTCCAAGCACGGGGATCAGGTCGGTGGTGGTCGAGCCCATGTCGATGAACAACGCTTCGCCCGCCAGCCGGGCCACCAGTGCCGCTGTTGCATGCCAGTTGGCGGACGCGATGTCGTTGGCGAGGCCTGCCGCCTCATTCATCCCGACGAAGCCGGACCGGCCGGCATAGATCAGCTTCTCGCCGCCTGGAAATTGAGCGGAAATGCGCTCCAGAAGCCCGGCGACGCCCGCTTCACGTGAGGGAAAAACGTCGGCGAGCTCGCCGGTCATGGTGAAGGCATGGAGGTCGGCGCCTGCGTAAACCGGTTGTGCTTCCCGCAGCCCGGCGTTCAGTGTCTCGAGGCCCTGCCACAGCGGTGTGGCGATCGTGACCGCCTCGACGATGCGGCCGTTTTCGGCCCGTGTCACCTTCAGATGCGCGCCCCCGATGTCGAAGCCGGCGACGATTGGCTTTCTTTTTTCCACGCTTCAAGCTCTCATGACGGTGACGGACAAAGTATGGGAAAGACGGTGCGTATCATCCCCGTTCTCGACTTGAAAGGCGGCCAGGTGGTGCGCGCCCGAAGCGGTGATCGCGCCAGCTATCGGCCGATCATCACGCCGCTCGCGGAAAGCCCCGACCCGGTGGATGTTGCTCGCGGACTGCGCACGCTCTACCCATTCCCAGTATTCTACATCGCCGATCTCGACGCCATCGATGGCGGTGCCCCAAACCACGAGGCGCTCTCCCGCCTCCGCAGCATGGAGAGCTCGCCGGAACTTTGGGTGGATGCCGGATTTGCCGAGGCGAAAGCGTTCGAAACCATGCTGGATGCGCCGGGTGTTTCGCCCATTCTCGGTTCGGAATCGCAGGCCGACGATCGTTTACTCCGGCGTTTTGGCGATCCATCCCGACCTAATCCTGTCGCTCGATTTTTTTGGCGATGGTTTGTTCCGGGGCCCGAAATCGGTACTCGATCAACCGAATCTCTGGCCGCGGCGGGTCATCGTGATGACACTGGCCAAGGTGGGCTCCGGTTCAGGTCCGGACTTTGACCGGCTGGCCGAGATCAAGGCGAAAGCCGGCGATCGCGACATCGTTGCGGCCGGTGGGGTGCGCGATGAGGACGACATCCGCGCTCTGGCGGCGCTGGGCGTTTCCGCGGCGCTGGTGGCGACATCATTGCACAACGGCGCGCTCACCGCGGAGCATCTGGCGGCGCTGTAGTGGAGTGCTGAACGCCATGGGTCACGGCAATTCCCGAAGGGAAACCCTTCGGGAATTCTCAGAAGCCCAGGAGCTTTTGCAACCGGCGCAACAGACCATCCGGCTCGGCAGAGGGTTTTGCCTGTGCGGGGCTGTCTCCTTGTCTAGGAAGCGGCGGCGCTGAACGGATGCTTCACCGAATCCCGCTGCGAGGTCGCCTCGGCTGCAGTCGGCTTCCCCTCGACGGCGCGCTGGATGGCTTCCTTGGTGGCCTGGTAGTTGTATTGCTGGATCTTGGCGTCGTCCTCGGCTTCCCAGTGGATGAACACGCCGACGCAGATGAACAGGTCGTCGGCCTCGTTGGCCGGAATGATCCCGTCGGCGACGCTGTCCTGCACGGCCTTGGCCACGGCGAACTGCGCCGGGCCGAACATCTGCACGGCCTGCTTGGCGCCCTTGATCGTCACCTTGTTGAACAGCACGGTGTTGGGCTTGCAGGGCAGATTGGGCGCGATCACCGCCAGCAAGGCTGGTAAAGCCGTCCTTGTTGTTGGTGAGCGCATTGCAGAATGCCGCTTCGACCGGGCTCCCCCGCGGTCCAATCAGAAGGTCGATATGGGCGACTTCGTTGCCATCCCCAACGAGCAATTCACCGACCATAACTTTCGAGATCTTTGCCATGCCAATTTCCTCCAAGACACGAATTATAGCGTGTCCAAAGACGCCGCAACCGAGCGGACGCTCGATGGACGACTATCCTTGTTGGCAGCGCCCGGTTTGCCGGGCCGGTTGGCTAGATAGCCGCGGAAGGATTTCTTCCGCTGCGGAAATTCAAGCACCAAGCCATGGCTTATGCAAGTTCGCCGCGGAGACTGTGGACTAAAAGACAAGCCACGGTGAGATCGGCCGAGGTGCCGGGGTTGATGTGGCGGGCCTTGAGACTCGGCATCGAACGCCAGCAGTTGGCGGATGCGGGCTTCCTCGGCCGCAGACTGGTCGAGCTTGGCGTTCACGGCGATGGCTTCCCGCCACACGGCGTCCGCTATTTCGATGCCGTGCTTTCGCGCCACATGGCTGTCGGGAAAGCCCGTAAGAAAGGCCATGTAGGCTGCCACTGCCGGCCACATGCCAGTTCTCGCCGCGCGCAACGGCTGCGTCGTACGCCTACCATTCCGGCATCGAAAACATCCGCGAAACCAGTGACATATTGGCGCGCGATCATGTCGCGTTGTGAGGCTTCCCGCATGGCTTCCAGCAGCGGTACGGCGGGGGCGTCGCGAACGTCATGGGCATCGGCCGACCCCAGCCCTCCCGGCGAAGCGAGCACGATCGCATCGAACACCGCGCGGGCGTCGTCCATGGTCATCGAGCGCAGCACCTTGCCCAGATTTTCGCGAAGGTCGCCATCCATCTCCGCCGCCGCGATCAGCGGTGCAGACAAAAGAAGGATACCGAGATTGGTATTGACGCCCACGGTTTCGCGGGTTGCCCGCACAGCCTCGAGTATACGCTGCCCAACCGGCAATTCCGTATCGGTCAGAGGTCCGGAGGAAACCTGGGCACTGTCGAGGAACTGTTGCGCCGACATGCGATGGCCATCGGCGAAGACATGTACATTGCCGGGCTTTGAGAGCCTCGATCTCCGCCCGGCAGGCCCATTGATAGGCTGCGGCCAATTTCTGGCGTGGAAGTCCCATTCAGCGATTGGCCGGTGCGGTGAAGCGATAGGGCCTGCTCAAGGCGAGCCGTCGTCGCGGCGCTCCGCGAGATAGGCCAGCAGGGCTTCCGCGATGGCGTCGGCGATGTTCACCGCGGCGACCGATTGCAGCCCCGACCACGCCGGCATGCTGTTGACCTCAAGCACGCATAAGGCCGCCATCCTCCGTCGCGACGATGTCGACGCCGGCAAAATCGGCGCCGACTGCAGCGGCCGCGGCGATGGCAAGTTCTGCAAAGTTCACCCTGGTCATGGCCCGAAACCGGCTCCGGCACCGCGCCGCGATTGACATTGGTGATCCAGTCATCGCCGCGGCGGCTCATCATCGCGACTACGGCGTCCCGCGCAGACGAAGACCCGACAGTCGCGGAAGGGTGGACCAGGCCGCCGCACATAGTGCTGGAGATAATACACGCCGCTCACTTCGTCCTCCGCTGGCAGGTCGTCGAGGCTGCGGATCAGGCGAATGCCCCGACCCTGCGCGCCGAACAGCGGCTTCAGCACCAAAGGTGCGCCTGGAAGTTCCCGCGCGGCGATGGCGCGTGCCGTTTCGATCCTTTCGACGGCGAAGGTCGGCGGCGTCGGCAGTCCGGCATTGGCGAGCAGGAACGTCGTCATCGACTTGTCGACGCAACGCTCGATCGCCTGCGCCGAGTTCCACACCGGCACGCCGAGCCTGCCCAGCGCGTGCAGGACGCCGAGGCGGCGGGTGATCGCCTCGAACGAGCCGGCCGCGATCGAGCGCACCAGCACCGCATCGGGGAGCGCGCCGTCGAAGCCTGGAATCGAAATTCCCGAAGGGCTGCCGGTGTCGAAGGCGAGCGTGGCAAGCGATGCGCTCGATCGCCACCGCGCCGCGCCGCCGGAAACCCGCGGCGAGACCGCGCGATGCGTTTGTCGGAATTGTCATTGACGATGAGGATGCGGGGGATCACGCGTTAACCTTCCTGCTGTCATCGTCGCTTCAGCCCAGGCTCGCTTCGAGCATCTCCTGGTCGCGGCCGCCGGCGCGGAATGTATCGCCGCTTTCGATCGCCGTCACGATCACTTCAGCCGGGCTGAACAGCAATGGGTCGATCGCGTAGAAATCGCCCTTGAACTTCTTGAATATCGCCGCAAACGGCTGCCCGTGGTCGCGCGAGGCGCTGCTGGGCAGTTTTTCAGCCAGTGCCTGCGCATCTGCTCGGGCTACCTACGACGAACAGTTGTGCGATACCGCCATAAATGATGGCGTCGTTGGTGCGGCCCATCGCGGTCAGGAAGTCCGGATGAGGGGCGGGAACGGGTGCCGTCGCCAATCCCGTCGACAATGTTTTCCAGCGGGAATTTCAGATCGTTCGCCTTGTGCAACGCGACTTCCAGGACGCGCGCCACGATCTGCACGGTGCCGGCGAGACTCTGCGTGGGAGCGTAGAAGAAAGTGAGCTTTTCAGCTGGCAACTTTACCGCCTTGGCGACTTTTTCGACGACGGCGGCCGGCGGCGGCTCGGCGGTCTCCAGCACCAGCACCGCCGACGTTGCCTCGTCCTTGTAGGATAACGTTTCGAATAGCGGTTCGACACGCGCAAGCGCTCGCGCCGGCCCCGAACCCATGGCGAAATAGCCGCCGCTCGAAAGGTTCCAGCCGGCATACTGGCTGCCGAGGCAGGCGAGTACCGGCTGCGAGGATCGAACCTCGATGCAGAACGGCCACTTTTCCGAGGCGCGGTCCATTCCAGAGAAATCGCGCCCAGCCCGCCCATCGCCGCTTCGGCCATGCGCAGCCCGGCCTCGATCCCGCCGGCCACCTTTGCGCCGGCGTCGATAAGGGTCTCGCCGATGGAACCTCTAGTGACGGCAAACACGCAGTCGTTCGGCCTCGCCCATCATGCTGTCGGCGATCTTCTGTGCATTGTCGTTCAGGAATGCCGTGCCGTCCTTCATGTCGGGCATCCTTCCCACGCGGCTTGAAGCGCTTCGGGCCTGCGCCTCCACGGCGCGCTGCGTTGCCGCTGCGTTCGGCCCGGTCGCGAAGACGGTGCAGACGGGATCGCCGGCGCGAAAGCCGCGTGCCTGCCGATTGATGGTCCGCGGTCCAGTCCGGCCAGTCGACCGCCGGAAACCGCGCTACCGGTGTTGCCGCATAGGCGATCATCGACGCCATGCTGTCGGCGAAATGGGGCAAGCGGTAGGTTTCGCCACGCGATGCACCGAGATGTGCGTCTCCATCAGCGGCGCGTCGAGGCTGTCGAAAATGTCAAGCGTCGCGCCGGGCCGCGGATTGATCTCGATCAGACGGTAGCCGTCGCGGGTCTGATGAAGTCGGCGCTGCACAAGCCCTACAAGTCCGGTTCGCGCCGTCAGGGCGGAGAGCCAGCCCGCTGATCGTGACGTTATCCTGCCGGTCGAAGCGTCGCAGGCGCACAGCGCCGCCGTAACGGTAGGGCTGGCCGTGGAGCGGGCGACGTCCATTGTCGGCTGAACCCGACGATACTGGGCCTTCCGTCCGTCGCCGACAAACAGCGCCGAGACGCTTTTGCCCGGGAACGAAACGCTGGAAATAACGGCCTGCGGAGGCGTCTTCGCCGTTGGCGCGCCTGATATGCGTGCCGCCTGCGGCGCCGACTGTCTTGACCACCCAGTTTTCGCGGATCTGCGGGACGGTCCCGCCTCAAGTTCCGGATGGGGAATGCCCAGTGCTGCGCAATCGGCGGAAAGCATTTGCGGGTCCTTCACACGGCGGATCGTTGCGCCGTTGCCCGCCAGCGGAAATTCGCCGCGCGATTCGATCCACGAGCTCCGGCTTGCGTTCGAAGCCAGAGCCCAGCACCACCGCGACCGGCTGTTCTTCGCCGGCGGCAAGTTTTCGCAGCGCTTCGATGGTGCGCCCGCGTCGATGCCGCTCCGTCAGATCGCCGGGAAGCGTGCATCGCGCTTCGCGCCAGCGCCACCGTGTCCGTATCGCAGAACAAATCCGCCACCAGCGGCCGGTAGCCCGCGCGCCGCGCCGCCGCGGCAAGTCGCACGGCCCGAAATCGCGGCGATCAAAAGCGTCGCGGAGTTATTTGGCGATTTCGCGTGCAAGGGAGAAGGCATCCTGGAAATCGAAGGTGACCGTTTTCTCGGCTTCGATCATCTTCTTGAAGAGGCCGAATTCGATCTTGTACTTGACATTGCCGATAGCGAGCGGGCCAATGCCGACAGCCTTTGTCGCTTCGAGCGGATCGCCATTGGCGTGGACCGTCAGCGCCTTCGATGCCGGCGGGCGGAACCGCATTGACGTCGGCTGCGATCAGCAGGCTGTCGGCGCCTGCACATGTGCAGCCTTGAGATCACCTGCACGCCCGCCTTGGCGGCGCGAGGATCACTTCGCTGGCGCGCGACGATGCTGTTTTCTTGCGGCGTCGGTCGAGCCGTCGGCGGCGTCGACGTCCGACGCCGAACCGGCTTCTTGATCTCGGCGGCGATCTTGCTTCACCCGCTCGACGCCGTCATGCCCGACGAGCGTGACCTTCGGCGCCTTCCTTGGCCGCAATGACAGCCGTGCAGAAACCGACCACGCCGGTCGCGCCGAAGACGCGATCCGTGTATCCTTCAGTCCGCGCTCGAACTTCTTTCTCAAGCGCCTTCTCGACCTTGGCGACCATGGCCGCGGCCGTGGTGAAGGAGCCTGCCGGATCGGCGAACACCGACACCTTGAATGGCGGCACCATCGCCTTCTTCGCCGGCGTCGAACATGTCGAGCGCCAGCGACACGTCCTTGCCGGCGATGAAGATGCCGGTATCGACGCCGGCGTCCGGCGGCCGCGAAAAGATCGCGTCCTGCACGAGCCCGGTCACGTCTCGCCAAGCTCAACGTCGACATAGGGCACCACCGCGTCGAAGCCGGCGTCGAGCGCCATGTTCACGTCGAACGGGCTCATCTGCTTCAGCGGGGTCAGCATGTGGAGGATATGTTTGCGGGCCATCTTCGCCTTCCTGCTGGGCGTCGACGTTAGGCTGCCGACCTAGCTCCACCAGGTCGAGCCCGGTCGCGCTGATCTTCGCGCCGGCGTTCCTGCCGCGCACGATCCTGATTCGATTCCCGTCCGCCGCGTTCCTGCGCGCGGCCGACCATGCTGCAGGCCACTGCTTCCGAAGGCGCGAAGGCAAATCCCGTCGGTCCCCACGAGCTCTGCCCGATGCCGACTGCGCCCGCTTCGGCCAGCCGATGCGCCAGCCTTCGACACGTCTCGGAGGTGAACACGCCGCCTTGCGCCGGCGCGAAATAGTTGCCGACCAGCCGCTGGATTGCCGATATCGCGGCGCCGAAAGCGGCGAGGTCGCGCTCGACGAGCGCCGGCATGACGCCCATCAGCACGTGCCTGCAGATCTCGCCGACACCGCTTTCGGGGAAAGGCGGCAAGCGCACGGAACGCCGCCACCTCGTCCTCGCCATGCAGCCCGTCCGCATCATGGTCGAGGATCAGGAGCACCCGCCATTCCTCCGGAAAAGGCAGCCGTGCGACGACCGGCGGCGGCCGGCCGCTGTCGTCCTTGCCGGCATCGATGATGACGCCGCCGCTTGTCGAAGCTTGCGATGCCGATGCCGGAGCGGGTGCCGCGCGCCAGCCTAGGTCGCGTCGCCGGCGATATCGAGCGGCAGGCCGTGCAGCGTGCGCAGCGCGGCCGCCACCGCAAGCGCGATCTGCGTGCCGGAACCCAGCCCGGCATGGCGCGGGATGGCCTGCTCGACCACCAGACGATGGTGCGATGCGGATGCCGAGATGCCGGCAGAGCGTTGTCAGATGCGCGCGGCGCGATCGCTTTCAGGTCCCTCGATCGACGGTCTCCTGCGCACGCGACAGCGTCACGACGGTTTCCGGCTCGCTCAGCGGCAGACCGAGGCTGCCGAAACGGCGTCCCGAAATCGCCGTTCGGATCGAGAAAGCCGAGATGCAGGCGGGCGGGCACCTTTATTGTAACGGAATTCGACATCTGCCCCCGAGTGGGTGCATCATAATGCATCACTGAAGTTTAGGTGCCCGCGGTCCATGATAACGGCTTTCGGTGCTGGGGCAAGCCAGTCGGGCCGAAACGTGCTCCGACTTTGGTGCCGGCACTGGACCGGGGAGCGGCGGAGACCGAGATGAGCGAGACAGCCAAGGAAAAAACCTATTCGGAAGCCGAGATCGCCGAGCGGCTGCAGAAGGAGCTGCCGAAATGGCGCTACGAGAACGGCTGGATCCGCCGCAAATACAAGACGCAACAGCTGGAAGGGCACGCTGATGGTGATCAATACGGTCGGCCATCTGGCCGAGGCGGCCTGGCATCATCCCGACATCACCGCTTCCTACGCCTGGGTCGAGGTGCGGCTGATGAACCACGCTGCCAAGGGCATCACCGACAAGGATTTCGAACTGGCGAAGAAGATCGAGGACGTCGTCCAATGGCAGCCCGCAAGGAGGGCGGCGCGCTGGAAGGCACGCCGCACGACGGACCAGCGCTTCGCCTACATCAAATACGACTGAACATTTGAGATGGCAAAGGCGCCGTCGGCTGAAACCCTTCGCGACGGGCAAGAGCGGGGTTCACGGCCAAATTAGTTTCGTCTAGAGTTGAGCCGGCACCAGAAAGTAGCATAGTGAATGGCGGTTGCATGGATCGGCAACCGGGAAACGCTGGTGGAGCGCGCGGCCGAACATGCCGCGAGGCTTCTGGACTCAAGCCGGTGCCCGGTATTCAGCTTCGACACGGATATTCACGGCACGCGCGCGGCGATCGCGCTCGCTGAGCGGGTTGGCGGCGCCTATGACCATGTAGATGGCGCCGCGCTTGCCCGCGAGACGGCGCTCTTCACCGACAAGGGCGGCATGACAGTTGCGCCCGGCGAGGTGCGCCGGCGGGCCGACGTCGTCGTCGATCGTCGGCGAGCTGCCTGCCATCCATCATGATCTGGTTCGCGGAACTCGGCCGACACGGTTCCCGATCTTTCGGCCGCCGAACGCGCGTCATTTCTTCCTGATCGGCGATGGCAAGCCTGGCGCATCGCGGCATCCCGGCAACAGCAAGGCCACCCGTCTGTCCTGCGGCGAGGCCGGTCTTGCCGCCACGCTGGCTGCGCTTCGGGCCGCAGTCGCGGTCGGCAAGTGGCGACGCCGGTGTCGAATTTTCGAGCGTTTCGCCAGCGCGCTCGGCGACTGCGCGGTTTCCGGTCTTCCTGTTCTCCGGCCACGGCATCCGACGGCCTGGCGCTCGAGATGCTGCAGGGGCTGGTCGCCGATCTCAACCGGAAATCGCGCGCCTCCGCGCTGCATCTGCCCGCAAGCGAAAGTGGTTGGGGCTGCTCGCTTGCTTCCGACCTGGATGACCGGTTTCCCGCATGCGCATCGGCTTTGCGCGCGGTGTTCCCGAATTCGATCCCTGGCGTTTCGATGTCGCCCGCATGCTCGCGGCCGGCGAAGCTGATCTTCATCTGCGGATCGCCGTCTCGGCGAGCCGTCCTGCCGGCCCGACGCAACGGCACCAGGCTGATCGCGCTGGCGAAGACCGGCGCGCCAGTCGTCGGCGCGGCGATCACCATCGCGATCGGCGAACCCGGCGTCGACCATGACGCGTCGCCTATTGCACGCGCACGGGAACGCTGAGGGCTGCTGCGGCAACCGCAGCCTCGGAGCTGCCCTCGGCGGCGTTGGCGCTTGCGCATGATCGCCGAGCCATCTCGGCGGGGTACGCACTGCCATGCTGACCCGGATCACCGGCGGCGACATCATCGATCCCGTCAACGGCCGCCGTGGCGTGGGCGATCTCTGGATCCGGATGGCGAGATCGTCGACGCTCCCGCCGGCGGGCAGGCGGACACGACCATCGACGCCTCCGGTTGCATCGTCATGGCCGGCGCCATCGACATCCACTCCCATATCGGTGGCGGCAACGTGAACACGGCGCGCCTGCTTTTGCCCGAACAGCACGCGGCCCATGCGCCGCGCCCGGCTGCGACCCCGCTTTCCAACGCTGGCTGGTCGACCTTCGAGACCGGCTGCCTCTACGCCAAAATGGGGTTCACTACGGTCGTCGAACCGGCGATGTCGCCGGGAAGCGCGCTGCACACCCATCTCGAACTCGCCGATATCCCGATTATCGACAAGGCGACGCTTGCAATCCTCGGCAATGACGACTTTCTGCTTTCGATGATCCGCGACGGCGCCTCGGCAGCGATGATCGACGACTATGTCGGTTGGACCGTCGGGGCGACGCGGGCGCTTGGCGTCAAGGTTATCAATGCCGGGGCTGCGGCCGCGTTCAAGGAAAACGTCCGCACTTTTTCGCTCGACGACGTAGTGCCCTGGTACGGCGTCAGTTCGCGCAAGATCGTCAAGACCTTGCAGGCTTCCGTCGAGCGGCTCGGCATTCCGCATCCGCTGCATGTCCATTGCAACAACCTCGGCGCAGCCGGGCGCGGCGGATACTGCCGCGGCCACGATCGCGGCTGCCGAAGGCGTGCCGCTGCATCTCGCCCATCTGCAATTCTACGGCTATGGCACCGAGGGCAAACGCAAATTCTCCTCTGCCGCGGCCCGTCTTGCCGAGGTCGTCAACTCAACGCCGGAAGTGACCATCGACATCGGCCAGGTGATGTTCGGCCAGACCGTGACGATTTCCTCCGACGTGATGCGGCAATTCTCGGCGCGCGGCACCGCAAGCCCGAAGAAGTTCGTCATTCACGATGGCGACGGCAACGGCGGCGGCATCGTGCCTTACCGCTATCGCGACGATTTCTACGGCGCTGTGCAATGGGCGGTAGGTCTGGAGCTTTTCCTTCTGATCATCAGATCCATGGCGAGTGTTCTTCACAACAGATCATCCGAACGGCGCACCCTTCACCGCCTATCCGCAGCTGTTCGAGCTGCTGATGGACCGCGAAGCGCGCAACGAAGCGGCCGCTAGCCTGCCGAAGTCAGCGCTGGCCACCTCGACGCTGCTGTCGATCGACCGCGAATACACGTTCGAGGAAATCGCCATCATGACGCGGGCGGCCCCCGCCAGAGCTGCTTGGCCTCTCCGATCGCGGCCATCTCGGCGCTGGTGCCATCGCCGATGTCGCGGTCTACCGCAAGAGCGCCGACGTCGCGAAAATGTTCGGTCGGGCGGCCTATGTGTTCAAGGACGGCGACCTGGTCGTCAAGGACGGCGAGATCACGCATTACCGCTGGGGCAGGGCGCTGACGGCTCAAGCCGCGCGCCAGACAAGGCGATGGTGAGGCGGCTGGAAGATTACCACCAGCAGCGTTACGGCCTGTCGCTCGACTGGTTCACTTTTCCCGACGCCGCGATCGCAGCGCGAAAATCCATTCGGCGAGGTCGCATGCCGGACCTTGAACGTCAACGGCGTGGCAATCGACGACACCTATGCCGAAGCCTTCGGCATGCGCGCCACAGCAATCGTCATCACCGGTCCGAACCGCAAATGGATGCGCCAGGCGGCGGCTTCGATGACCGGCTTCGCCACCTCGGTCATCGGCTGCGGTTGCGAGGCGGCGGTCGATGTCGAAATGCCGCCGTCGCAAACGCCGGACGGTCGTCCCGGCTGCCGCGTGATGGTCTTTGCAGTGAGCTCGGACGAACTGCAGAAACAATTGCTGAACCGGGTCGGGCAATGCGTGCTGACGTCGCCGGGCAGCGCCTGTTTCGCCGGTCTCGAAGGTCCGACGCAATTGAAGCTCGGTTCGGCGCTGCGCTATTTCGGTGATGGCTGGCAGGTTTCCAAAAAGCTCGCTGGCCGGCATTTCTGGCGCATTCCGGTGATGGACGGCGAATTCGTCTGCGAAGCGACGACCGGCATGACCAAGGAGGCTGTCGGCGGCGGAAACCTTCTGCTGCTCGCCCAATCGAGCGGCAAGGCGTTGGCCGCGGCGGAAGCCGCTGTCGAGGCCATCCATCATGTGCCCGGCGCCATTATGCCGTTTCCCGGCGGCGTCGTCCGCTCGGGCTCGAAGATCGGCGGCAAATACAAAGGCATGATCGCCTCCACCAACGATGCCTTCGCGCCGACCTTGCGCGGCGTCGCCAAAAGCCAGCTCGGCCCCGACATCAACGCCGTGCTCGAAATCGTCATCGACGGGGAAACCAGCGATGCCGTGACGGCCGCGATGAAGGCGGGCATTAACGCCGTCACCGATCTCGGGCCGGCACGGGGCGCAACGCGCATCAGCGCCGGCAACTACGGCGGCAAGCTTGGCAAGTTCCTCTATCATCTGAAGGATCTCCTGCCGTGAAAGCGTTGACCTTCACGCTTATAGCCGAACCTTCGGAGCGACTCGACCTGTCACCGCTGACGCCCGAGCGCCTTGCCAGCCTGGCGAAGCCGGACATTGCACAAATCCGTATAGGTCTCTCGAAGCGGGCCTCCACTGTCGCCGATGTTTTCCGTTTCGCCGGAAACGACACGCAAGACATTGTTTTCGATGGTGGCAGCACCCGCTTCGACCGCCTCGGCGAGGGCATCACGGGGGGCAAGATCCGTGTCATTGGCGACGTGGGCGCGCAGCTTGGCCGTTTGATGTACGGCGGAGCTATCGTCGTTGAAGGCAAGGCAGGCCCACATGCCGGCTCCGGCATGCGCGGCGGTCGCATTGAAATCGCGGGCAATGCCGGCGACCATCTCGGCGGACCGCTTGCCGGCGAACTTGCCGGCATGAATGGCGGCGTGCTCATCGTACGCGGCAAGGCCGGCGCCTTTGCCGGCGACCGTATGCGGCGCGGCATGATCGCCGTTCTGCGTGGGGCCGGCGATCATGCCGGTTGCCGGATGATCGCCGGCACCATCGTCATTGCCGGTGAAACCGGCGACATGCCGGGCTATCTGATGCGGCGTGGCTCGATCCTGCTCGACCGCAAGCCAGCAAAACTTTCTCCTAGCTTTGTCGAATCGGGTGCGCCAGACAGCGTGTTCACCGCCGTCCTCGACCGCCACCTGATCGCTGAGGGGATCCTAAAGCGGCCGCTGCTCCGCAAGGCGCAGCATCGCTTCAGCGGCGACAATGCCGTTTTGGGGCTCGGCGAAATTGTATTTCCGCGCTGATTGTCGGCGCAGAGCCCGGAAAGGGCAGGCTTGCACGTCAAAGAGGACAGGTTGTCCCAACGTCAATTTGTCGCAGGCGGCTTGTGGAAAGCGCCCCTGCGGTGGTTTGACAAAGGCGGGTGGCCGATGTGATCATGACAGTGCTTTAAGACCTGCTTCCATGATGTTGCAGGCCGGGCTTAATTCCGTGACCGCTCATGGCGGCACAGGAGGCACGGACATGGCGGGTTTCGGACCGGCCGTCGTCGCAAGCATACCGCTGCTCCCCCCGCTCGAACGCGGGCCGAGCGGAAGTGTTTCCTGCGCCTTAGAACCAGCCGCAGTGCCTTTTCTGCCAGAAACCGACATGACCAGAACATCTTGCCGCCAGGTCCATTCGCCGGGCACACGCAAACATGTTCGGATCCAACCTTTGGAGCGTCCTTTGCGCGTCGCAAGGACGCTCGGCGCTCCGGTCTCCTCTGGCATCCGCAGTTTCGTGTGCAAGAGAGATCGTTGGAGTTGGTGAAGCAATAGGACGAATTGCCTTTCGATTCGCGCCTTCCAGGGCAGGGATGAAACGGGAATGGCTGTCGCGCTTTTACTGGTCGCAATTGTTGTCGGGTCGGTGGTTTTCCACTTCCTCAGTCCATGGTGGTGGACGCCGATTGCCTCGAACTGGAGTTACATCGACCACACCATCATCGCCACGTTCTGGATTACCGGCGTGGTGTTCGCGGCTGTCGTGCTGTTCATGGCCTATTGCGTCTTTCGCTTCCGCCATCGCGAGGGAAATACCGCCCACTACGAACCTGAAAACAAGCGGCTCGAGACATGGTTGACGGTCGTCACCGGCCTCGGCGTCGCCGCCATGCTGGCGCCTGGCCTTTTCGTCTGGCACCAGTTCGTCACCGTTCCCGCTGATGCGACCGAGGTCGAGGTCGTCGCGCAGCAATGGCAATGGAGCTACCGTCTGCCCGGCCAGGATGGCAAGCTCGGCCTGTCCGACACGCGGCTGGTCACCCCGGAAAATCCGCTCGGGCTCAAGCCTGATGATCCAAACGGTCAGGACGATCTGATCGTCGAGGCCGCCGACCTGCATCTGCCGATCGACAAGCCGGTGAAGATGCTGTTGCGCTCGCTCGACGTGCTGCATGATTTCTACGTGCCGGAATTCCGCGCCAAGATGGACATGGTGCCGGGATCGGTGACCTATTTCTGGTTCACGCCCACCCGCACGGGTAGTTTCGAAGTACTCTGCGCGGAACTCTGCGGCCAGGGCCATTCGTTTATGCGCGGCGTCGTCATGGTCGACACGCCGGAAGATTATCTCGCCTGGGTCGGCGAGCAGCAGACTTTCGCCCAGCTGACGGGCACCCAACAGACGAGCGCTGCGGAACCAACCGCGCCTTGACAGGCAACATGCGCCGCGAGGCGCGGAGACGTGCATGGCGAGGCGCTGACCCGTCAGACCTCGCCCAGGGAACCAAGGAGGCGTTCCGATGGTCGATGTAACCCCAGGCTCGGTCGAAGCGATCCCGCCCGCCGAAGTGCCGGAGGTCGAGCTTTACCATCCGCATAGCTGGTGGACGACCTACGTCTTCTCGCAGGACGCCAAGGTCATCGCCATCCAGTATTCCTGCACGGCGATCGCCATCGGCATGGTGGCGCTGGTGCTGTCGTGGCTGATGCGCCTGCAGCTCGGCTTCCCCGGCACCTTCGACTTCATCACGCCCGAGGCCTATTACCAATTCATCACCATGCACGGAATGATCATGGTGATCTATCTCCTGACCGCGCTGTTCCTGGGCGGTTTCGGCAACTACCTGATCCCGCTGATGGTGGGCGCCCGCGACATGGTGTTCCCCTATGTCAACATGCTCTCCTACTGGATCTACCTGCTTGGCGGTGCTGGTGCTGGTGACGAGTTTCTTCGCGCCGGGCGGCCCGACTGGCGCCGGCTGGACGCTCTATCCGCCGCAGGCGATCATGCAGGGCACGCCGGGCGGCCAGCAGGCTGGCATCATCCTGATGCTGGTTTCGCTGATCCTGTTCATCATCGGCTTCACCATGGGTGGCCTCAACTACGTGGTGACGGTGCTGCAAGGCCGCACCCGCGGCATGACGCTGATGCGCATGCCGCTCACCGTGTGGGGCATTTTCACTGCCACGGTGATGGCGCTGCTTGCCTTCCCGGCGCTGTTCGTCGCCTGCGTGATGATGCTGTTCGACCGGCTGCTCGGCACCACCTTCTTCATGCCGGCCATCGTCGAGATGGGTGAGCAACTGCAGCACGCCGGCGGCAGCCCGATCCTGTTCCAGCACCTGTTCTGGTTCTTCGGCCATCCGGAGGTCTACATCGTCGCGCTGCCTGCATTCGGCATCGTCTCCGACCTGATCTCGACGCACGCGCGCAAGAACATCTTCGGCTACCGCATGATGGTGTGGGCGATCGTCGGCATCGGCGCGCTCTCCTTCATCGTCTGGGCGCACCACATGTATGTCTCGGGCATGCATCCGTATTTCGGCTTCTTCTTCGCCACCACAACGCTGATCATCGCCATCCCGACAGCCATCAAGGTCTACAACTGGATCCTGACCTTGTGGCGCGGCGACATCCACCTCACCATCCCGATGCTGTTTGCGCTGGCCTTCATCGTCACCTTCGTCAATGGCGGACTGACCGGCCTGTTCCTCGGCAACGTGGTGGTCGACGTGCCGCTCTCCGACACCATGTTCGTGGTCGCGCATTTCCACATGGTCATGGGCGTGGCGCCGATCCTCGTCATCTTCGGCGCCATCTACCACTGGTATCCGAAGATCACCGGCCGCATGTTCAACGAGGCGCTCGGCCAGTTCCATTTCTGGGTCACCTTCCTCGGCGCCTACCTCATCTTCTTCCCGATGCACTATCTCGGACTGATGGGCGTGCCGCGCCGCTACAACGAACTTGGCGACATGGGGCTGATCGCGGAATCGGCGCACCAGCTCAACGCCTTCATCTCGGTCATGGCCTTCATCGTCGGCTTCGCGCAGCTGGTGTTCCTGTTCAACCTGCTCTGGAGCATCCGCCATGGCAGCGAGGCCGGCGGCAATCCATGGCGGGCGACCTCGCTCGAATGGCAGACGCCCGACAACGCCGCCGCCGCACGGCAACTTCGGCAAGGAAGCTGCCGATCGTCTATCGCTGGGCCTATGACTACAGCGTGCCCGGCGCCAAGCAGGATTTCCTGCCGCAGAACGACCCTGGCGACTAGGGCGGGCCGAAAGGGGCACTGATGAGCGTCATACTGGTCTTCCTGGCTCGTCATAGCGGGCATCGTCATCTGGTGGCTGTCGCAGCAGCGGCTGATGTCGAAGCCGTGGCTGGAGCAGGGCGTGATCGACGGACTTCGGTTCGCTCGGGCCGGCAATGCCGACTGCCAAGATCGGGCTTGGGGTTTTCCTTGCGGTCGTCGGTTGTCTGTTCGCGCTGTTCACCAGCGCATATTTCATGCGCATGGAGCTGTCGGACTGGCGGCCACTGCCGATGCCGCAATCTGCTGTGGTTCAACACAGGCGTGCTGGTGCTTGTCCAGCGTGGCGCTGTCAGTGGCGCTGGTCGCGGCGCCGCAAGGGGCAGATGGATACGGTGCGGCTCGGCCTTGTCACCGGCGGGCTGACGGCCATCGGCTTCCTGGTCGGCCAGCTGTTCGCGTGGCGCGAGCTGGCCGACGATGGCTACCTGCTCGCCAGCAACCCGGCCAACAGCTTCTTCTACCTGATCACCGGCCTGCACGGACTGCACATCGTGGGCGGCCTGATCGGGCTTGGCGCGAACGACCATCAAGGCGTGGAGCGGCGCGCCGATGCCGCATGCTCGGCGCTCGGCGTCGAACTGTGCGCCATGTACTGGCATTTCCTTCTTTTCGTCTGGCTCGGCGCTGTTCGTGCTGTTTGCCGGCTGGGCCGCTGACTTCATCGACATTTGCCGCCAACTGCTGACTTAGGAGGGCCGGGCGAATGAGTGAAACCACAGTGACGAACACGGGCACGCTCGCTTCACGGCCGGAGGGCCTGCGAGGGTATCGTCGCCGATTGGTCGTCCGACCAGCGCGCGTTCAAGAACGTGTCCTGGGGGAAGGCCATGATGTGGATCTTCCTCCTGTCCGACACCTTCATCTTCGGCTGCTTCCTGCTCTCCTACATGACCGCGCGCATGTCGACGCGGGTGCCGTGGCCGAACCCAAGCGAGGTCTTCGCGCTGCATATCGGCGGCCAGCGATGTTCCGCTGATCCTCATCGCCATCATGACCTTCGTCCTGATCTCGTCAGCGGCACGATGGCGCATGGCGGTCAATTTCGGCTACCGACGCGACCGCAGGAAGACTGCTGTCCTGATGCTCCTTACCGCAGCGCTCGGCGCCACCTTCGTCGGCATGCAGGCCTTCGAATGGACCAAGCTCATCACGCGAAGGCGTCCGGCCGTGGGGCAATCCGTGGGGCGCGGCGCAGTTCGGCTCGACCTTCTTCATGATCACCGGCTTCCATGGCACCCATGTCACGATCGGCGTGATCTTCCTGATCATCGTTGCCCGGAAAGTGCTGCGCGGTGACTACGACACCGGCGCGCGCGGCTTCTTCACCAGTCGGCGGGGTCAATTACGAGAGCGTCGAGATCATGGGCCTCTACTGGCACTTCGTCGACCTGGTCTGGGTGTTCATCTTCGCATTCTTCTATCTCTGGTGAGGCTGATCATGGCTGAAGCAACCGCACACGACACGCTCCACGCGGCGAATGACGCGCTTCCGTCGCCGCCACGACAGCCACCAGCAGCACCCGCATCAAGCTTTACCTCATCGTCTGGGGCTGGCTGTTCATTCTGAGCGCCTGCTCCTACATGGTCGACTATCATCGGCATCCACGGGCTACCTGCGCTGGACGCTGATCCTCACCTTCATGGTGCTCAAGGCCGGGCTGATCGTTGCCGTTTTCATGCACATGGCCTGGGAACGGCTGGCGCTTGCCTATGCGATCATCGTACCTCCGGTCTTCGTACTGGTCTTCGTTGCGCTTGATGGTGCATCGAATCGGACTACACGCTGTGGACGCGGCTGACTTTCTTCGGCGCCGGGCCGTAGGGCAGGAAACGCGCATTCGCCCGCATTGCGGAGCAGGTTGCCGGGATCCTCGGCCATGTTACTCGTTGACATCGACGATGATCGGAGGAGAATGATCTTTTCGTTCCGGGGCAGCCTGACGTTGCCTGCTCCAGCGTCGCCACTCCAGTCAGAAGGGACGCCTACGATGACGATCGCAAACAAACTCCGGAACTTCATATTGACGCCGAGGGAATTGCCTACGACACAGTGCCCACCATCGTACAGCAACCAGCAGCCAATCCGCGCAGGCGGCGCATATTCCAGGCAGCAGGATGGCCAAGACCGTGGTTGTCCATCACGAGATGGGATACGCGCTCGCCGTGGTTCCGAGCACGCATCGGGTCGAACTCGGCACCTTGCAGGATGTCATGGACAGGCGCCTCGGCCTGGCGTCGGAAGGTGAGGTCGGCGTCCTCTTCGACGATTGCGACATCGGCGCGATCCCACCGATCGGTGCCGCATACGAGGTCCCGGTTATTCTCGACGAGAGCCTTGATGATGCCGCCGACGTCTATTTTGAGGGCGGCGATCACAAGACGCTGGTCCATGTGAGTGGCAGCGACTTCCGCAATCTGATGAGAGACGCGCAGGTTGCCCGCTTCAGCCATCCGGCCTGAACGGCGACCGGAATCGCCCTTGCCCAACTTTGACTTTCGGGACCAGCTCCTGTCAGTCCAGCGAGCGCTTCGGCTGGCCTTTATAGGCCCACAGCCATTCGCGCGGCAGCGGTCCCTTGTTGCGGTCGGGCTGCTGCGACTGTTCCCAGGCATGCGCCAGGATGCCGACCGAGCGCGACAGCACGAACAGGCCGCGTGTCAGCGGCGGCGGGAAGCCGAGTTCGCCGTAGATGACGGCGGTGGCGCCGTCGATGTTGAGCGGGATCTTCTTGCCCTTGCGCGCTGCGACTTCGGCTTCGACCGCCTCGGCGATCGCCGCGAAGCGCCCGTTGACGACGCCGCGCGCCGCGAACTCGCGGACCAGCTTCCAGCAGGCGCGGCGCGCGCGGATCGACCGGATGGAAGCGGTGGCCGAGGCCGGGCACATAGCCCTTCTCCTCGGCGAAGAATCTTTCCAGCCGCGCGCGCGACGGCTTCGTCCAGCGACCGCCCCGTCATCCATCGCCGCGGCGATGTCGCCGAAGAACGCGAGCGCCTGCTCGCCGGCGCCGCCATGCACGTCGCCGAGCACGTTGATGGCCGAAGCCATGGCGCTGTTGATGCCGACGCCGCAGGTCGCGGCCATGCGGGCAATGGCGATCGACGGCGCCTGCGGGCCGTGGTCGACGGCGGCGCCGAGCGCGATGCCGAGAAGCTCGGCCTGCTCCTCGCTCGGCAGTTCGCCGCGCAGCATCAGCCAGATCATCGCCGGAAAGGAGATGCGGCCGATCAGATCCTGGATCTCGTAGCCGCGCAGCCGGATCATGCCGGGGCGCATCTCGATGATCTCGGTCGACCACCATTCCTCGCCGCGCTCGCGGCCGGTCTGTTCTTCCTGATCGCTCATGCGTCCGCCCTGGCCTTGGCGCGTGCGGGCAGGGCGGAAAACACTCGTCCATATGCTCGCCGAGCGCGGGCGGCGGCGTTTCGGGCAGCGGTGCTTCGCCGTCGACCAGGAACCCGCCGCGCACCACGGTGAGCGGGTCGGCCCGCCCGGCAACGCCATCGAAGCGCGCGGTCACATCGGCGCTCGCGCACCTGCGGCTCGTCCAGCACCTGCGGGATGGTCGAGCACCCGGCCGGCCGGCACGCCGGCGCGGTTGAGCTTCTCCTCCCAGACCGCGGCAGGCGCGCGCCGCGAGCGCCTCCTCGATCAGCAGCTTGAGCTCCGCGCGGTTGCGCTTGCGCGTCTCGCGTTCGGCAAAGCGCGGGTCCGTCGCAAGCTCCGGCCGGCCGATCAGGTTGCAGAGCGTGACGAACTGCTCCTGCTTGTTGGCGGCGATGTTGAGCAGGCCGTCGCCGGTGCGGAACGTGCCGGAGGGCGCGGCAGTCATGTTCTCGTTGCCCATCGGCTGGGCTCGACGCCGGCGGTCAGATAGTTCGAGACCGGCCAGCCGAGCGCGCGACAGCGTGCATTCGAGCATCGAGACGTCGAGGAACGCGCCTTCGCCGCTCGATCTTCTGGCGCACCAGAGCCGCCGCCACCGCGAAGGCGCCGACCAGCCCGCCGAGCGTGTCGGCAACCGGGATAGCCGACGCGCAGCGGCGCGGTCTCCGGCGTGCCGGTGATGCTCATGATGCCGGAAAGGCCCTGGATGATCTGGTCGTAGGCCGGGTTGTCGCGCATCGGGCCGGTCTGGCCGAAGCCCGAGATGGCGCAATAGACGAGGTCCGGTCGCACTTCCTTCAGCCGCTCGTAGCCGAGGCCAAGCCGGTCCATGACGCCCGGGCGGAAATTCTCGACCAGCGCGTCGGCGGTGGCGACGAGGTCGAGGAATCGTTCGCGGTCGGCTTCCTTCTTGAGGTCGAGCACGACCGAGCGCTTGCCGGCGTTCTGGGCGAGGAACGACGCGCCCATGCCGGCCTTGTTCAGTTCCGGCGAAGCGCCGAGCTGGCGGGCAAGATCGCCGCCTGCCGGCGTCTCGACCTTGATCACGTCGGCGCCGAGCAGCGCCAGCTGGTAGGCGCAGTAGGGGCCGGCCAGCACGTTGGTGAGGTCGAGGACGCGAATGCCCGAAAGAAGTTCGGTCATTTGTGTTCTCCAAGGCATAACCCGAAAGTTGCGGACTTTTCGTAAGCGGGCATGCGGCAAAAGAGCTGCAGCGGGATGCCGATTGCACGAAAGGGCATCCGCTTCCAAGGGATCAGGCATCGCCCGGCACATGTTCGGGCCCGCGCATGCGGCGATGCTGGATATAGCTGTAGATGCGCGGACGCAAGCAGCGCCAGCAGGGCCAGCGACAGCAGCGTCAACGACAGCGGATGGGTGTAGAACACCGACCAGTCGCCGTTGGAGATCGTCATGGCGCGGCGGAACTGCGTCTCGGCCATCGGCCCGAGGATCATGCCGATGATGACCGGCGCGGTCGGGAAGTCGAAGCGTCGCATCAGGAAGCCGAGGCCGCCGAGCAGATAGAGCAGGACGAGATCGATCGGCGATTGCGAGATGCCGTAGGTGCCGACGGTCGCGAAGACCAGGATGCCGGCATAGAGCTGCGGCGCGGGGATCTTCAGAAGCCGCACCCAGAGCCCGATCAGCGGCAGGTTGAGTACGACCAGGATGACGTTGGCGATGAACAGGCTGGCGATCAGGCCCCAGACAAGGCTCGGCCTGCGTCTGTGAGCAGCAGCGGGCCGGGGTTGATGCCGTAGCTCTGGAAGGCCGACAGCATGATCGCGGCGGTGGCCGAAGTCGGCAGGCCAAGCGTCAGCATGGGCACCAGCACGCCGGCGGCGGAGGCGTTGTTGGCGGCTTCCGGTCCGGCAACGCCTTCGATGGCGCCGGTGGTGCCGAACTCTTCCTTGTGTTTCGAGAGCTTCTTCTCGATCGCATAGGAAAGGAAGGTCGGAATCTCGGCGCCGCCGGCCGGCATCGCGCCGATCGGGAAGCCGATGAACGCGCCGCGGATCCAGGCCTTCCATGAGCGACCCCATTCCGGCTGCGGTCATGTAGAGCGAGCCTTTCAGCGGCACGATCTCGTCCTTGCCGGCATAACGGCGCGAGGCGACGTAGAGCGTCTCGCCGACGGCGAACAGGCCGACGGCGACGACGATCACGTCGACGCCGTCGAGCAATTCGGTGATGCCGAAGGTGAAGCGCGGCTGGCCGGTCTGCAGGTCGACGCCGATCATGCCGAGGAAGAAGCCGACGAACAGGCTGGTCAGGCCGCGCACCGACGACGAGCCGAGCACGGCCGAGACCATGACGAAGGCCAGAACCATCAGCGAGAAATACTCGGCCGGACCGAAGGCGAGCGCGAAGCTCACCACCACCGGCGCGAGGAAGGCGACACCCGAGCGTGCCGATGGTGCCGGCGACGAAGGAGCCGATCGCCGAGGTGGCAAGCGCAGCGCCGCCGCGGCCCGAGCGGGCCATCTTGTTGCCTTCCAGCGCGGTGACGATGGTGGCGCTTTCGCCCGGCGTGTTGAGCAGGATCGACGTGGTCGAACCGCCATACATGGCGCCGTAGTAGATGCCGGCAAAGAGGATGAACGAAGCTTCCGGCGCGACCTGATAGGTGATCGGCAGCAGCAGCGCGATGGTCAGCGCCGGCCCGAGGCCGGGCAGCACGCCGATGGCGGTGCCGAGCGTCGTGCCGACCAGGCACCACATCAGGTTGATCGGCGTGAAGGCGACAGCGAAACCGTGGGCGAGCTGGCTGAGCGTGTCCATGGCGTCAGGCTCCGAGCAGGGTTTCGATGACGCCGGCGCCGATGTTGACGCCGAGCGCCTTGGCGAAGCCGAAATAGGCGGCGAGCGCCAGGACGAGGCCGATCAGCGCATCGCGAAGCGGATGCCTGCTGCCGAAGCCGTAGCAGATGAGCACGAACATCACGACGGAGGCCGCCGTGAAGCCGAGCGGCTTGATCAGCACGACGTTGGCGACCAGGCCGGCGGCGACGAAGGCCATCGACTTCCAGTCGACGGGCGTTTCCTTTTCATCTTCGCGGCTGCCAGCCGCCGCGCAATGCCGCGACGATGAGCAGAAGGCGAAAGCACCGCCAGGCCGACGGCGGTCATATAGGGGAAGACGGTCGGGCCGACCTTCGAGTACAGCGGCGAAACCGGAATGGCCAGCGTCTGCCAGAGCACCACTGCGGCACACGCCAACAGGCCGACGCCGATCAAGAACTCGGGCAAGGCAAAGCGCGTCGCGCGCCTGGTCGTCGCTGGTGTTCATTTCATCCTCCCGAGATAGCCGGCGCCGCTCCACCGACCTTCGCCGTATTGTGACCGCGCAGGAACTGCCTGTCCATGCGCCGCCACGCTCTCGTCAGGCAACGGGGCGGTCCTTGCGGCCGCCCCGTCCTTTGCGGCCTCAGGCGAGGCCGAGATCCTTCAGGATGGCCTCGATGCGGGCGGTGTCCTCGGCCAGGAACTTCGCATACTCGTCGCCGGTCAGCAGGATCGGCGTCCAGTTGCGGTTCTTGCACTCTGTGGCCCAGGCTTCGCTCTTGGCCATGGTTTCGACCAGCGTGACCATCGCAGCCTTGTCGGCGTCGGAAACCGCTGGCGGGGCGAAGACGCCGCGCCAGTTGAACAGTTCGACGTCGATGCCGGCTTCCTTCAGCGTCGGGGCATCGATGCCCTCCTGGCGCTTGTCGGCCGAGATGGCCAGCAGGCGCAGCGCGCCCGCCTTCACCTGCTCGGCAAACTCGCCATAGCCCGAAATGCCGGCCGCCACCTGGTTGCCGAGAAGCGCGGCAAGCGCCTCGCCGCCGCCGGCGAACGGCACATAGGACAACTTGGTCGCTTCGACGCCGACGGTCTTGGCGATCAGGCCGAAGAGAATGTGGTCGGAGCCGCCGGCCGAGCCGCCGGCTACCGGAACCTTGGTCGGATCGGCCTTCAGCGCGGCGACGAAATCGCGCCGCCGTCTGGAACGGCGAAGCCGCCGGCACCACCAGCGCCTCGAACTCGCCGGTGAGGCGGGCGATCGGCGTGACTTCGGAGAGGTTGTTGGCCGACTTGTTGGCGATGATCGCGCCGACCATGACCATGCCGGCCACCATCAGCGAATTGCCCTTGCCGTTCCACTGGCTGATGAACTGCGGCAGGCCGACGGTGCCGCCAGCGCCGCCGACATTGGTGATCTGCGCGCCGCTGATCAGCTTCTCGCCGCGCAGCACTTGATCCATGGTGCGCGCCGTCTGGTCCCAGCCGCCGCCCGGGGCTGCCGGCACGAAAATCTGGATCTGCTCTTGCGCCGACGCCACGCCAATCGGCAGGCCGGCCATCGCAACCCCGCCTGCGGCAACGGTGCTCATCAAGAATGTGCGTCTGCTCAGCATGTCATTCCTCCCAAGTCGCGGCGCTCTTGCGCGCCTTCCAGACGAGCCTGGCTCCCAGGCACGTTCAATCAAACTCATGGCGTCTTGTCGCAATTCTGTCAAGCAAAACGGTATTCTGCTAGACAGAACGGCTGCGTTGCGACAAACTGCCCCCGACCGTCGCCAACATTGCAGGGATTTGCCAGCGTGTCACCCGCAATAGAGCATTCCGGAACCGCAGGTCAGCCGACGGACGGCGTAGCTGCGCTGGACCGGGCGATCGTAATTCTGAATGCATTCACGACCGCCGACCGTTCGCTCAGCCTTGCCGAAATCGCCGCCCGTACCGGGCTCTACAAGAGTACGATCCTGCGCCTCGCCGGCTCATTGATTCGTGGCCAGTTGCTGGAACGGCTGGACGATGGCCGCTACCGAGTGGGTCCGGCTGCGTTCCGTCTGGGCGCCATTTACCAGCGCTCCTTTGCCAATGCCGACATGTTGCTGCCGGTAATGCGCGATATGTCCGAGCTGAGCTGGGAAAGCGTTGCCTTCTATGTGCGGGCCGGCGAGATGCGCACCTGCCTTTACCGAATCGAATCCAAGCACCCGATCCGCTACATGGTGCGGGAAGGCGACGTGCTGCCGTTGCGTGTAGGCTCCGGAGGGCGGGTGCTGGCGGCGTTTTCCGGCGCCGAAGGCGAGCCGTACGAAACCATCCGCCGGACCTATCACTTCGTGTCGATCGGCGACCGCGATCCCGAGACGGCAGGGGTTTCGGCGCCGGTGTTCGGGCCGGGCAGGGCGCTGATTGGAGTGCTGACGCTCGCCGGGCCACGCCCGCGCGTCGATCTCGCCTTTCTCCATCGCATGAAACGGCCGCTGCTCGAAGCTGCGGCGCGGGCGACACGTGGTTTCGGCGAGGATGCCTCGGCAATCGAGGACGCGGCGCGCCTGGCGGCCGGGGCCGACTGACCCCGGCTGAACGGAAAAAAGATCAGGCGGCGGTGCGGGTTGCGCCGCGAGCGTCGGCAACGATGGCACGGGCCATCGCATCGGCGACGAAATTGGGGCCTTCGCCAGTCTTTTCGGCGGCGTCGAACACGGCGGCAAGGCGCTCGGGAATGCGACGCACGCGATCATCGACGGCAGCCGTCGTCTCGTTCATGTGTTCGGCCACGACGTTGATGATGCCGCCGGCGTTCACCAGATAATCAGGCGCGTAGAGAATGCCGCGCGCTGCAAGCCGGCGACCGTCTTCCGGTGTGGCAAGCTGGTTGTTGGCGCCGCCGCAGACCACTTTTGCCTGGATGCTCGCGATCGAGCCTTCGTCAAGGACAGCGCCGAGCGCGCAGGGTGCCACGATGTCGACATCGGCCGAAAGTAGTTCGTCGGGGGAGACCACCATCGCACCATAGAGATGCGCGGCCTTAGCGGCGCGTTCGGCAGAACCGTCGGCGACGACGAGGTTGGCGCCGTCCTGATGCAGCAGGTGGCAGAGTTCCATGCCGACATTGCCGACGCCCTGTATGGCGACGGTCTTGCCGGCGAGGCGTCCACCAAGACGCCGCTCCGCGGCATGCCGCATCGACAGGAATACGCCCAGCGCGGTCCATGGCGACGGGTCGCCGCCGGCGCTGCCGCTTTCCTTGGGCAGGCCGGCGACATGCCGCGTGACCTTGCGGATCGCCTGCATGTCGCAAACCAGCGTGCCAACGTCCTCGGCGGTAATGTAGCTGCCGCCCAGGCTATCGACCGCCTTGCCGAAAGCCTCGAACAGCGCGGTCCGGTCGAACTCTCCGGCGGGACGCAGGATGACTGCCTTGCCGCCGCCGAAGGGCAGGCCGGCGAGCGCGTTCTTGTAGGTCATGCCGGCGGCAAGCCGCATGGCGTCGGTTGTCGCATGGTTGCGGTCGGCGTAGGACCAGAACCGGCAGCCGCCCGCCGCAGGCCCGAGTGCGGTCGAATGCAGCACCACGATGGCTTCTAGCCCGGTGGCCGGGTCCTCGAAGAAGCTTACCTTCTCAGGCGGGGTGATGCTGGAAACAACGGCCATCGGTAACCTCCCAATGATGAGCGCAATTACGATGATGGGGATTGTACTTGCTCGATGTGGAAAAATCCTGCCTATTATATTGCCATATTCAGTCTTCTTCGCATAAATAGACCGCAACGATGTCTCGCTGGGAATAATCAATGCCGGAGGAGCTTGATCAGTTCGACCGCCGCATCATGGCCCTGATGCAGGAAGATGCGTCGCGCTCGACTGCGGAGATCGCCGAGCTGGTCGGCATGTCCCAGTCGCCCTGCTGGCGCCGCATCCAGCGGCTCAAGGACGAGGGCTACATCTGCCGCCAGGTCGCCATCGTCGATCGCCGCAAGGTGGGGCTCAACGCGCAGGTCTTCGCACTGGTGAAGCTGACGATGCATGGCCGCCAGAACCTCGAAGAATTTGCCGGAACGATCCGCACCTATCCGGAGGTGCTGGAATGCCATGTGTTGATGGGCGCGTTCGACTTCCTGATCCGGGTCGTTGCCGCCGATATCGACGCCTACCACTCGTTTTTCTTCGAAAAGCTCAGCCGCTTGCCGGGTGTCCAGGAAGTGAATTCGGTGATCTCTCTGTCGGAAATAAAGTCGACCACGGCGCTGCCTTTGTGAGGCTAGGTGGCGAAACGGGGAGGTGCTTGACCGTGACTTGCGAATGTAATTGGCTCCAAGGGCTGCCCTACAGGCAGCAAAAAAATGATGTCGGGAAGGGAAGCGCATGACCGAGAGCACTCCGTTGCGGTTTCACGTGCCCGAACCTGAAGTGCGCCCGGGCGGCACACCGGATTTCTCCAACGTGCCGATCCCCAAGGCCGGTTCCGTCGCGCGGCCGCCCGTCGATGTCGACCCGCGCGCCATCCGCGACCTCGCCTATTCGATCATCCGCGTACTCAACCGCGAGGGCGAGGCGGTCGGCCCCTGGGCCGGAACGCTGACCGACGAGGAACTCGCCGAAGGCCTGCGCCACATGATGACGCTGCGCAGCCTTCGACGCGCGCATGCAGATGGCGCAGCGCCAGGGCAAGACCTCGTTCTACATGCAGCACATGGGCGAAGAGGCGGTGAGCTGCGCCTTCCGCCGCGCGCTCGAGCCCGGCGACATGAACTTTCCGACCTACCGCCAGGCCGGCCTGCTGATCGCCGGCGGCTATCCGATGGTCGAGATGATGAACCAGATCTATTCCAACGAGGCGACCCGCTGAAGGGTCGGCAGTTGCCGATCATGTACTCGTCGAAGGAGCACGGCTTCTTCTCGATCTCCGGCAATCTCGGCACCCAGTTCGTGCAGGCGGTCGGCTGGGCGATGGCCTCGGCGATCAAGAACGACACCAAGATCGCCGCCGGCTGGATCGGCGACGGCTCGACCGCCGAAAGCGATTTCCACGCCGCACTGGTCTTCGCCTCGACCTACCGGGCGCCCGTCGTGCTCAACATCGTCAACAACCAGTGGGCGATCTCGACCTTCCAGGGCATCGCGCGCGGCGGCTCCGGCACCTTCGCCGCGCGCGGCCTCGGCTTCGGCATTCCGGCGCTCCGGGTCGACGGCAACGACTACCTGGCCGTACATGCCGTGGCGAAATGGGCGGTCGAGCGGGCGCGCAAGAACCTCGGGCCGACGCTGGTCGAATACGTCACCTACCGTGTCGGCGCGCATTCGACCTCCGACGACCCGTCCGCCTACCGGCCGAAGACCGAGTCGGAGGCCTGGCCGCTCGGCGACCCGGTGATCCGGCTGAAGAACCATCTGATCGTCCGAGGGCTTTGGTCGGAGGAGCGCCACAAGCAGGCGGAGGCCGAAATCCTCGACACGGTGATCGCGGCGCAGAAGGAGGCCGAGAAGCACGGCACGCTGCATGCCGGCGGCAAGCCGTCGGCGCGCGACATGTTCGAGGGCGTCTATGCCGAGATGCCGCCGCATCTCCGGCGCCAGCGCCAGCAGGCGGGAGTGTAGACCATGCCACGCATGACCATGATCGAGGCGATTCGCGGCGCCATGGACGTCTCCATGGAGCGCGACGACAACGTCGTCGTCTTCGGCGAGGATGTCGGCTATTTCGGCGGCGTTTTCCGCTGCACGCAAGGCCTGCAGCAGAAATACGGCAAGAGCCGCTGCTTCGACGCGCCGATCAACGAGCTCGGCATCGTCGGCACCGCGATCGGCATGGCGGCCTACGGCCTGAGGCCCTGCGTCGAAATCCAGTTCGCCGACTACGTCTATCCGGCCTACGACCAGATCGTCTCGGAGGCCGCGCGCCTGCGCTACCGCTCCAACGGCGACTTCACCTGCCCGATCGTCATCCGCATGCCGACCGGCGGCGGCATCTTCGGCGGCCAGACCCACAGCCAGAGCCCGGAAGCGCTGTTCACCCACGTCTCGGGCCTGAAGGTGGTCGTGCCGTCCAATCCGCACGACGCCAAGGGCCTGCTGATCGCGGCGATCGAGGATCCCGACCCGGTGATCTTCCTCGAGCCGAAGCGGCTCTACAACGGCCCGTTCGACGGCCATCACGACCGGCCGGTGACGCCGTGGTCGAAGCATGAGCTCGGCGAGGTCCCGGACGGCCATTTCACCGTGCCGCTCGGCAAGGCCGTGATGCGCAGCCCGGCGCCGACCTGACCATCCTGGCCTACGGCACCATGGTCTATGTCGCCGAGGCGGCGGCCGAGGAGACCGGCATCGACGCCGAAATCATCGACCTGCGCACTCTGCTGCCGCTCGATCTCGACGCGATCGTCGCGTCGGTGAAGAAGACCGGCCGCTGCGTGGTCGTGCACGAGGCGACGCTGACCTCCGGCTTCGGCGCCGAGCTCGCCGCGCTGGTGCAGGAGCACTGCTTCTACCACCTCGAGGCGCCGGTCGCGCGCGTCACCGGCTGGGACACGCCCTATCCGCACGCGCAGGAATGGGACTATTTCCCGGGGCCGGCCCGCGTCGGTCGTGCCCTGCGCGAAACGATGGAGGCCTGATCATGGGCGAACACGTCATCAAGCTGCCCGATGTCGGCGAAGGCGTCGCCGAGGCCGAACTCGTCGAATGGCACGTCAAGGTCGGCGACCTCGTGCGCGAGGACACGGTGCTCGCCGCGGTCATGACCGACAAGGCGACCGTCGAAATCCCCTCGCCGGTCGACGGCGAAATCCTCTGGCTCGGCGCCGAGATCGGCGACACCGTCGCGGTCGGCTCGCCGCTGATCCGGCTGAAGGTTGAGGCGAGGGCACGGCTCGCAGCCGCTCCGGCGGAACCCCAGAAGCAGGCCGCCGACTCCACCCCAGCCGAAGCCGGGGAAAAGGCTGCGCCTGCCCGGCAGTCGGCTGCGCCGGCGGCGAAACCGCCGCTCAAAGCCGCGGTCCAGGCAGCGCCCAAATCGGCCGCCTGGCGCCAAAACACGTTCGGCGCGCCGCGCCCAGAGGGCGAAAAGCCGCTGGCCTCGCCGGCCGTGCGGCTGCGGGCGAGGGAGGCCGGCATCGACCTGCGCCAGGTCCCGGGCAGCGGTCCGGCCGGGCGCATCACCCATGAGGATCTCGACGCCTTCATCGCGCGCGGCCCGCAGGTTGCGCGGCGGGCCGGCCTGCCGAGAACAACGCGGTCGAGGAGATCAAGATCGTCGGTCTGCGCCGCAAGATCGCCGAGAAGATGGCGCTGGCGAAGTCGCGCATCCCGCACATCACCTATGTCGAGGAGATCGACGTCACCGCGCTCGAGGAGCTGCGCGCCGCGCTCAACAAGGAAAAGCGCGCGGACCGGCCGAAGCTGACGATGCTGCCGTTCCTGATGCGGGCGATGGTCAAGGCGATCGCCGAGCAGCCGGACCTGAACGCGCTCTTCGACGACGAGGCCGGCATCATCCACCGGCACGGCGGCGTCCATATCGGCATCGCCGCGCAGACGCCGTCCGGGCTGGTCGTGCCGGTGGTCAAGCACGCCGAGGCGCGCGACCTCTGGGACTGCGCCGCCGAGGTCAACCGGCTGGCCGAGGCCGCCAAGACCGGCACGGCGACGCGCGAGGAGCTGTCCGGCTCGACCATCACCATCACCTCGCTCGGCGCCATGGGCGGCATCGCCACGACGCCGGTCATCAACCATCCCGAAGTGGCGATCGTCGGCGTCAACAAGATGATGGTGCGGCCGGTCTGGGACGGCGTCGCAGTTCATCCCGCGCAAGATGATGAACCTCTCCTCCAGCTTCGACCATCGCGTCATCGACGGCTGGGACGCCGCGGTCTTCGTCCAGCGCATCAAGACGCTGCTGGAGACGCCGGCGCTGATCTTTGTCGAGGGCTGAGCCGATGAAAGAGATCTCCTGCAAGCTGCTCGTCATCGGCGCCGGTCCCGGCGGCTATGTCTGCGCCATCCGCGCCGGCCAGCTCGGCGTCGACACCGTCATCGTCGAGGCGAGCAAGCCCGGCGGCACCTGCCTCAACGTCGGCTGCATCCCGTCCAAGGCGCTGATCCATGCCGCCGACGAGTTCGAGCAAGCTCGTCGCACATGGCCGCCGGCAAGAACCCGCTCGGCATCTCGGTCGACGACGCCGGTGCTCGACCTCGGCAAGACCGTCGCCTGGAAGGACGGCATCGTCGGCCGCCTGACCAGCGGCGTCTCCGGCCTGCTGAAGAAGGCCAAGGTGAAGATCGTCGCAGGGCTGGGCGAAATTCCGCGACGGCAAGACCGTCGAGGTCGAGACCGAGACCGGCCTGCAGGTCATCCGCGCCGAGACGGTCGTGATCGCCACCGGCTCGGCGCCGGTCGAACTGCCCTTCCTGCCGTTCGGCGGCCCGGTGATCTCGTCGACCGAGGCGCTGGCGCTGACCGAAGGTGCCGGAAAAGCTTGTCGTGGTCGGCGGCGGCTATATCGGGCTCGAGCTCGGCACCGCCTTCGCCAAGATGGGCATCGAAGGTGACCGTCGTCGAGGCGAAGCCGCGCATCCTGCCGCACTACGATGCCGAGCTGACGCGCCCGGTCGCCAAGCGGCTTGCCGAGCTCGGCATCGAGGTGCTGACCGGCGCCAAGGCCAAGGGCCTCGCGCCGAAGGCGACGCGCTGCTCGTCGAGACCGCCGACGGCGCGGAGAAGAAGGTCGCCGCCGACAAGATCCTGGTCACCGTCGGCCGCAAGCCCGTCACCGAAGGCTGGGGCCTGCGAGGAGCTCGACCTCGACATGGCCGGCAAATTCATCCGCATCGACGACCAGTGCCGCACCTCGATGCGCGGCGTCTATGCCATCGGCGACGTCACCGGCGAGCCGATGCTGGCGCATCGCGCCATGGCGCAGGGCGAGATGGTCGCCGAGATCGTCGCCGGCAACAAGCGCAGCTGGGACAAGCGCTGCATTCCGGCGGTCTGCTTCACCGATCCGGAGATCGTCACCGCCGGCCTGTCGCCGGACGAGGCGCGAACGCAGCGGGCGCGAGATCAAGATCGGGCAGTTTCCCGTTCTCCGCCAATGGCCGCGCCATGACCATGCTCGGCGAGGACGGGCTTCGTGCGCGTCGTCGCCCGCGCCGACAACCATCTCGTGCTCGGCATCCAGGCGGTCGGCCACGGGCGTGTCGGAGCTCTCGGCCGCCTTCGGCCTGGCGATCGAGATGGGCGCGCGGCTGGAAGACATCGCCGGCACGATCCACGCGCACCCGACGCAGGGCGAAGGCTTCCAGGAAGCCGCGCTCAAGGCGCTCGGCCACGCCCTGCATATCTAGATTTTCGGCGAGGTCAGATCTCGTCGAAGCGGCTGCCTTCGCGGGAGGGATGCCGGCTTCTCGTCGCTTCCTCCTCGTCGGGTAGGGCGGCATCGCTCTCCTGGTAAGGATTGTCGTCGTTGTCGACATCTTTCTCGTCTTCCTCGATCGCCTCGACATGGGCGAGGATATCCTCGTTGACGATGTCGGCGTCGACGTCGCGGTCGGCCACGCGGTTCCAGTCTTCACGGTCGTCTCGCTCCGGTGCGGGATCGCGATCGGTCCCATAGGGTCGGCGATTGTCGTTCATGGCGTTGCACCTCCAATTTTGCGTTGGAGTAACGGTCGGGGTGGCCGCGGGTTGCAATCTGGAACGGTAGATAGGCCTCTGTGGCGCTGCCGCCGGCGACGGTTTGGGCAAAGGTTGCTGCCAACCGGAATGATCTTGAACAGGACCGCGGCACATGCCGACCTTGCATCCTTCGAAACACATGCCTGCCGCGGCCGACCGCTATATCGACGGCCGGTATTCCTGGATGCGCCTTTTCATCTCCATCGTGCTGGCCACCATTGGCGGAGCCGGCATGTGGGCGGTGGTCGTCGTGCTGCCCGCGGTGCAGGCCGAATACGGCGTCGACCGTGCCGACGCCTCGCTTCCCTACACGATGACCATGCTTGGTTTCGCGCTTGGCAATGTGATCATCGGCCGCATGATCGACCGCATGGGGTTCGTCGTGCCGGCGCTCTTCGCGGCAGTCATGCTGGGCGCCGGTTTCATCCTAGCCGCGATGGCAGGCTCCATCACCCAGTTCTCGATCATCCAGGGCCTGTTGATCGGTATCGGATCGTCCGCGACCTTCGGCCCGCTGATCGCCGACATCTCGCACTGGTTCGTCAGGAGGCGCGGCATCGCGGTGGCCACCGCAGCCTCCGGCAACTATCTCGCCGGAGCATTGTGGCCGATGGTCATGCCGCCGTTCATCCTGTCGGAAGGCTGGCGCACCACCTATATCGGCATCGGCGTCTTCTGCCTCGCCACCATGCTGCCGTTGATCCTGATGCTGCAGCGCAAGCTGCCGCGCGATCTTATTGGCGGCGGTGCCGCGAAAGCCATCCTGACCCAGCCGATCGGCGTTTCGCCGCGCCTGCTGCAGGCGATGCTGGTGGTGGCCGGCCTCGGCTGCTGCGTCGCCATGTCGATGCCGCAGGTGCACATCGTCGCCTATTGCCTGGACCTCGGCTATGGCGTCGCCCGCGGCGCCGAGATGCTGTCGGTCATGCTCGCCGCCGGCGTCGTCAGCCGGCTCGCTTCCGGCTTCCTGGCCGACCGCATCGGCGGCATCCGCACCGTCCTTATCGGTTCGGTCCTGCAATGCCTGTCGCTGTTTTTCTACATTCCCTTCGATGGCCTTGCGTCGCTCTATATCGTCTCTCTGCTGTTCGGCCTTTCTCAGGGTGGCATCGTGCCGTGCTACGCCATCATCGTCAGGGAGTACATGCCTGCCTCCGAGGCCGGCAGGCGCGTCGGCATCGTGGTCATGGCAACCATTCTGGGCATGGCGCTGGGCGGATGGATGTCGGGGTGGATCTACGATCTCACCGGCTCCTACGCCATGGCGTTCCTCAACGGGATTGCCTGGAACGTGCTCAACATGGCTGTGATGGCCTACCTGTTGTGGCGGTCGAACCGGGCGCTCGCAGCGCGCCGCGTCGGGCTGGCCGTGCAAGGTTGAACCGGGCGGATGCCGTGGCATCAGCGAAAGGCGTTAATTCAGCCAGAAACTTGCTGCGATCTGCAAACACACCGGCTTTACAAAATGCCCCGGCAATCACAGTATCGCGGCTTCGCCCGGCAAGCCTGCCGGGGAAAATACGCTGCAACTTACAGGGGTTATTGGGAGGTTTTCACATGCGTAGCGTCAACCGCAAACTATTTGCCGCGTCGGTCGCCGGCATCGCCATGCTGGCGGCATCGGCCGCCGCGCAGGCCGCCGATGTCAAGCTTGGCTTCCTCGGCGGCTTCACCGGGCCGATCGAAAGTCTGGTGCCGCCGATCCACGCCGGCGCCGAGCTCGCTGTCAAGCAAGTCAATGAACAGGGCGGCATACTGGGTGGCGGCAAGCTGACCATGGTGCAGGGCGATTCGACCTGCGCCGACGCCACTGCCGCTTCCAACGCCGCCGACCGCATGGTCAACGCGGAAAAGGTGGTGGCGCTGGTCGGCCCGCTCTGCTCGGGCGAAACGATTGCTGCTGCCAACAGCGCGGCCATTCCGGGCGGCGTGGTGATCGTGTCGCCGGCCGCGACCTCGCCGGCGCTGACGTCCATCGAGGACAAGGACCTTCTGTTCCGCACCACCCCGTCCGACGCCTACAGCGGCGACGTGCTGGCCAAGATCCTGAAGGGCAAGGGCGTCAACAGCATCGCCATCACCTATGTCAACAATGACTACGGCAAGGGCTTTGCCGAGGCGCTCGATGCGGCCTTCAAGAAGGAAGGCGGCACCGTCGCGGCCAAGGAAGCGCATGAGGACGGCAAGGCCGATTACCGCGCCGAGCTTGGTTCGCTGGCTTCGGCCGGCGCCGACATGCTGGTGGTGCTGGCCTATGCCGACGGTTCCGGCCAGACGGTCATCCGGCAGGCGCTCGAAGGCGGCGACTTCTCCAAGTTCGCCGGCGGCGATGGCATGATCAGCGATTCGCTGGTCAAGAACATCGGCGAAGGCAAGCTCGACGGCTTCGTCGGCACCAAGATCGGCCGCTCGGAAACCCCGGGCACGGCGAAATACGCCGAACTGGCCAAGGCCGGCGGGCTCGACCCGGCAGCCTCGTTCGGCCCGCAGGCCTATGACGCCGCCTTCCTCCTGGCGCTCGCCATCCAGAAGAACGGCAGCGACAGCCGCGAAGGCATCAACAAGGCGCTGCGCGAAGTCTCCTCCGCCCCGGGCGAGGCGATCTATCCCGGCGAATGGGAAAAGGCCGTCAAGCTGATCGCCGAAGGCAAGGACATCAACTACGAAGGCGCTTCCGGCGCCCAGGAGTTCGATGCCGCCGGCGACGTGCCCGGTGTCGTGATCGAAGTAGTCATCGAAGGTGCGGGCTTCAAGGAAGTCGGCCAGGTCAACTAAGCCGATCCAGTCGGTAAGTGAACGAAAAAGCCCGGCAGCGATGAACTGACCCCCGGAAGTTGGACGGTTCAATGTGCTGGTGAGTTTAAGGGCTGGGTCCTGTATTGCACAGGGCTCAGCCCTTTCAGTTTCAGTTTGATGCGGTGGTGGTTGTAATAGTCGATGTAGTGTTCGATGGCGTCGTTCAGGCTTTGAACGGTGTCGAACCTGCCGGGGTGGAAGAGTTCGGATTTGAGGATGGCGAAGAAGCTCTCCATCGGCGCGTTGTCGAGGCAATTGCCTTTGCGTGACATGCTCTGGAGCAAGCCCCTGGTTTGAAGCCTGCGCTGGAATGCCGGCATCTGGTATTGCCATCCCTGGTCGGAATGCAGGATCGGCCGCTCGTCTTCGTCGAGCCGGTCGAGGGCTTTGGTCAGCATATCGTCCACCAGCTTGAACAGTGGCCGCCGTGACGTTTCGAAGGCGACGATCTCGCCGTTGTAGAGGTCCATGACCGGCGACAGGTAGAGCTTGTCGCCGGCCAGGCTGAACTCCGTCACATCGGTCACCCATTTGCGGTTGGCGCTGTCGGCGCTGAACTGGCGCTGCAGGAGGTTGGGAGCCGTGCGCCCAACCTCGCCCCTGTAGGAACGATACTTCTTCGGCCTGACCAGCGAGCGCAATCCCATCCCGGCCATCAGCCTCTGAACGGTCTTGTGGTTGACGCGCTGGCCGAGCCCGCGCAGTTGTGCGGTCACCCGGCGATAGCCGTAGCAGCCCTTGTGGCTGTCGAAGATGGTCCTGATCGCCTCCTTCAGCGCCGCATGGCGGTCGGGGCGCGCGGCCGCCTTTTGCCTGTAATAGAAGGTGCTGCGTGACAGCCTCGCCAACTCGAGCAGTCCGGCGAGCGGATGTAACGGCCTCAACGCCTGGACGGCTTGCGCTTTTTGGGCGCAGGTCCCTGCGTCAAGGCCTCCAGTTTTTTTAGGTAGGCGTTCTCCATCCGCAGTTGCTTCAGCTCAGCCAGCAGTTCTTCGCGGCTTTTGGCCTCGTCACTGGCTGCAACAGGCACTGCCGGAGCCGGCGGCTTTGACATCGGTCGTCCTCTTCGGCGTGGGCCGAGCGCCTTATCCCGCCCGTATGATAACGCTTCTCCCAGCCCGGCAGGCAACCGGCGTTGCGGATATTGAACAACGCCGCCGCCTGCCGATACGACAGTCCCTCATTCCACATCCGTTCAAGCACCGACAGCTTGAACGCCGCGTCGTAATGGCTGTATTTGCCCGACAGCCCGCCATCGCCGTGCGCCCGGTACGCCGCTACCCACTTGCGAACCGTCGCCGCGTCAACGCCGTCGATCGCGCCGGCGCTCGCGTAACTTTCTTCCCCGCTCAAGTAGCGCTCGACAATCGAGCGCTTCACACTCTCGCTGTGTCTGGACATGCAAAACCCCCGAAGGTCGTGTCCAACTTCCGGGGGTCAGTTCAGCGATGCCGGGCTTTTTAATACCTAACCAGAGGCCTACTCGTATTTCACCACCTTTTCCGGCAGCAGGCCCTGCGGCGCGAAGCGCAGCACCAGCGTGATCACCAGGCCGATGACGAACACCCGCATCTGCAGCGCGCGCGTGGCGAGGTCGGCGGGGGCGTCCCAGCCGAACAGCTGGTTGGCGAGGGTGGCGCCGTGGTCGAACAGGAATAGCGCGGCCGGTTCCGACATGATCCAGACGATATAGACCAGCAGCGCGCCGAGAATGGTGCCGAGGTTGTTGCCGGCGCCGCCAAGGATCACCATCACCCAGATCAGGAAGGTGTGGTTGAGCGGCTGGAAGCTGGCCGGGTCGAAGATCGTCGAGAAGGTGACGAGTGCGGCGCCGCCGATTCCGATGATGAAGTTGCCGAGCACCATCATTTCGAGGCGGCGGCGGTTGACGTCCTTGCCCATCGCGGCGGCCGACAGTTCGTTGTCGCGAATGGCGCGCATCATGCGGCCCCATGGCGAGGCCCAGGCGCGTTCGAGGAGCACGTAGAAGACGACGATGAGGGTCGCGGTCACCGCAAGATAGGAAGCGCGCGACATCACGAAGCCGAGTTCGGTGGGCGTCGGCACTGGCCAGGGCAGCGGCGAAACCGTCAGCGTGCCCTTGGTCAGCCAGTCGGCGTTTTTCAGGAACGCCTTGACGATTTCGGAAATGCCGAGCGTGGCGATCGCCATGTAGTCGGCGCGCAGTCCAAGCGTGATGCGCCCCATCGCCCAGCCGAGGCCGCCGGCAGCGATGCCGCCAAGCAGCCAGCCCAGCCAGACCGGCATGCCGAAACCGCCGACGAAACGCGCCTCCGCCTCGATGAGTGAGGCTGCGGGATCGAGTGCGCTGGTCACTGCGAGATAGGTGGCGGCGCCGACGATCAGGGTCACCAGCGTGCGGTACTTCTTCGGCAGGCCAAGGCGATGCGTCTGGCTCGCCGCAAAGGTGAGGGCGACGCCGATAACCAGATAGAGACCGACCCGGCCAAGCATTGCCGGTCCGGCCGAATTCCAGAACAGGCCGTTGACCGGGTAGGAAACCAGCATCGACACGAACGCCGCCGTGGCGATGAAGCCCATGATGCCGACATTGAAAAGGCCGGCATAACCCCACTGGATGGTGAGGCCGAGTGCGATCAGCGCGAAGCAGCTTGCCTCGACCAGCATGCGCACGCCGTAGGCGGCGCCGAGCCAGGCAAATACCAGCGCGACAAGGACGGCGGTGCCCGAAATCATCAGCAGGGCACGGGTGCGATAGGTGATCATTTCACCAGGCTCCCCTTGAAGATGCCGGTCGGTCGCCAGATCAGCACCGCGATGAGGATGAAGAACGGAATGACGATCTTGTACTCGGTCGGCACGAAGGCGAGCTTCTGCGGCAGTTCAAGCCATTCGGGCAGAAGGCTGCAGCGGCCGAGCAGAACGCTCCAGTTGAACACCGCGAGCGTCTCGGTGAAGCCGATCAGCAAGCCGCCGGCGATCGCGCCGATAGGGCTTGCCGAGGCCGCCGACGATCGCCGCGGCGAAGATCGGCAGCAGCGATGTTGAAGGCAAGGTCGGGCTTCAGCGTCACGTCGAGCGCGAGCAGCGTGCCGGCGGCGGCGGCAAGCGCGCCGGCGATGACCCAGGTCACGCGCACGACATGATCGGTGCTGATGCCCGAGACTGCGGGCGAGATCGGCATTGTCGGCCATCGCGCGCATCGCCTTGCCCAGGCGCGAGCGCGTCAGGAAGAAATGCAGCGCCACGACAACCGCCGCGGTGAACAGGATCAGCAGAAGCTGCGGTTCGGTGAGGATGATCGTCGCGTCCGCCGAACGGCGATGCGGTATATGTCCTTCGAGCCGGCCTCGAAGTTGGCGCGCGCTCGGTGCCGCAGAACAGCCGGATCAGGCCCTGCATCATCAGCGTCACGCCGATCGAGGCGATCACGATAACGACCGGGCTTCACATTGGCGGTTCTGCAGCGGCGCGTAGAAGACCCGGTCGATGCCGAGGGCGAACAGCGCGGTGACGGCCATCGCGATCGGCATCAGCACGAAGGCGGTGGGCAAGGCCGATCAATGCGCCGGCGGTCGGGAAGATCGCGGTCAGGATCAGCGCGAAGAAGGCGCCCGTCGGTCATCATGTCGCCATGCGGCGAAATGCGCGAAGCGAGGATGCCGAAGATCAGCGTCACGCCGATCGCGCCGAGCGCGTAGATCGAGCCGATGATCAGGCCGGCGAGCAGCACGTTGTTGATGAAGAAGATGAATTCGTTCATCGGCAGCGCGGCGAGAATTCCGGTTTCGCCCATGGTTATTCTCCGCCGCCGAGGAAGCTCTTGGCCACCTCCGGGTCGGCGATGAGCTCGGCGCCGGTGCCGGTGAAGCGGTTCCTGCCGGTGGCGAGCACGAAGCCGCGATGCGCGATGGCCAGCGCCTGCCGGGCGTTCTGCTCGACCATCAGGATGCCGACGCCGGTCTTGTTGATGGCGATGATGCGGTCGAAGATCTCGAGCCATGTAGCGCGGCGACAGGCCGGCCGTCGGCTCGTCGAGCATCAGCAGCCTCGGCTCGGCTCATCAGCGCGCGGCCCATCGCCACCATCTGGCGCTGGCCGCCCGAAAGCTCGCCGGCCGGCTGCCGGCGCTTCTCCTTCGAGCGGCGGGAACATGCCGTAGACCCGGTCGAGCGGTCGGCGGAAATCGTCGCGCCGGATGAAGGCGCCCATCTCGAGATTCTCCTCGACCGTCATCGAGGGAAGACGTTGTTTTCCTGCGGCACGAAGGAGAGCCCCTCGCGCACCAGCTTGTCGGGCAGCGAGATTGGTGATCGTCTCGCCGTCGAAGCACGATGCTTCCGCTGCGAGACCGTGCAGCAGGCCGAAGATCGCCTTCAGCGTCGTCGACTTGCCGGCGCCGTTCGGCCCGACGATGACGCCGATCTCGTCGGCCTCGATCGCGATGTTGACGCCGTTGAGGATAGTGGCGCCGCCATAGCCGCCAGGATATCGCGTCATTTCGAGGAGGCTCATGCCCGCTTTTCCACCGTTGCCGCCGCCGAAATAGGCCTCGATGACGCCTTCGGTTGGCGCGGATCTCCGCCATCGGCCCCTGGCGATCATCTCGCCCTGCGGCCATCACGATCACCGGATCGCAGAGCCGCGCGATCAGGTCCATGTCGTGCTCGATGACGAAGAAGGTGTAGCCGTGCTCCGGTTCATCCGCTCGATCGTCGGCGGCGAGGTCCTTGCAGCAGCGTGCGGTTGACGCCGGCCGCGACCTCGTCGAGCAGCACGACCTTGGCTCGACCATCATGGTGCGGCCGAGCTCGAGCAGCTTCTTCTGGCCGCCGGAGAGATTGCCGGCGAGCTCGTTCTTCACATGCGTCGAGCCTCAGGAACTCGATGACGTCCTCGCGCCTTGCCGCGCGTGCCGCGTTCCTCGTGCATCACCCTGCCCGCGGCGGAAGCACAGGCGTTGACGACGTTCTCGCCCGGCTGGTCGGCCGGCACCATCATCAGGTTCTCGAGCGCCGTCATGTTGGAGAATTCCTGCGCGATCTGGAAGGTGCGCAGCAGCCCGCGCGAGAACAGCTGGTGCGGCGGCAGGCCGGTCACGTCCTCGCCGTCGAAGAGGATCTTGCCGGAGTCGGGCGCGATGGTGCCCGCGACGATGTTGAACAGCGTCGACTTGCCGGCGCCGTTCGGGCCGATCAGCCCGGTGATCGAGCCTCGCTCGACCTTCAGCGAGCAGTTGTCGACGGCGAGCAGGTTGCCGAAGCGTTTGCTGACGTTCTGAACGTCGATGATTGTCGTCATGTTTCCCGCAGCGTGTTCCATAGGTGCGCACGTGCCGGTCGGAACCTCCGCCCGCATCTCGTCACCTCTCCCCATGCCGGTCATAACCATGCGGCGCGGAGTTTGACAAGCACGGCAGGGCGTCTGTATCCGGAGTTTCAAGCGTCGCGGTTGGAAAGTCTGATGTGGCAGCAGCCGGAACCGTGGCCCGGCGTCCAGGTGACGTTGTCGAAGCGCACGCCGGTCGCCTCGAACAGGCCGCGGTCGAAGGCGCCGGCGATGCGGCAGAGCGTGGCGAGCTTTTCGTCGCCGACGCCGGCCTCGACCCAGGCATCCTTCAGCGGGCAGCGCTTCACCTTGAAGGCGATGCCGTTGTCGCTGCGCTCGACATCGGTCGGATACATGCGGCCGCCGTCGGGGCTGACCGCCAGGAATGCCTCGCCGATGGCGCGGGCGTCGTTCGGGCCGAAGCCGGAGAAGGCAGCTGCGGCGACCTCGCGGCCGCGCTTCTCGACGACCCTGATCATGATCGCTTCGGCCTTGTCCGGCGCCGAATTCGGCGGACAGTTCGTCGTAGAACAGCCGGTAGAGATCGGCGCGGTTGCGGAAGGCCGCGTCGAGTTCGCGGCTCAGTCGTCTCGGCTCTCGGCAGCGGTCGTCGGTCATTCGGGCATTCTCCGTCGACTGTCCGTAGTGCAGAGTCTCGGCATCGCCGCGACCAGCGCCTTGCCGGTCGCCGATTGCGGGCGACGGCGATCACCTGCCGCGCTGCGCCGGTTTCGACGATCCGGCCTGCATCCATGATGGCGACCCGGTCGGCGACGGCGCGCACAACGCCGAGATCGTGCGAGATGAACAGATAGGCGATGTTTTCGTCGCGCTGCAGATCGAGCGAGCAGCGCGAGGATCTCGCGCGCGCACCGAGACGTCGAGCGCCGAAACCGCCTCGTCGAGCACGATCAGCGACGGCTTGGTGGCGATGGCGCGGGCGATCGCCACGCGCTGGCGCTGGCCGCCGGAGATCTCGTGGATCGCGCGCGCTCGCGCGAGGTCCGGCGAAAGGCCGACGCGCTCGAGCAGCGCGGCGATCAGGCGCCGGCCGCTCGGCGCGGCTGCCGATGCCGTGGATGCGCAGCGGATCGTCGAGCACGCGGCGACCGTGGCGCGCGGATTGAAGGCGGCGAGCGGATCCTGGAACACCATCTGCAGGCGCGGCCGGGCGGCGCAAGCGCCGCGCCGCGCAGCGCGAGCAGATCCTGTCCCTCGAAGCGAGATGCCGCCGGCTGTCCGGCTCGATCAGCCGCAGGACGATGCGGCCGAGCGTCGACTTGCCGCTGCCGGACGGGCCGACCAGCGCCAGCGTCTCGCCGCGGGCGACGTTCGAGCGAGACGCCGTCGAGCGCGGCGACTGGCCTGCCGCCGCGTGAAAGCGCTTGCCGAGAGCCGCGCGACTTCGAGCAGCGGCGCGGTCATGCCGGGCAGCCTGCCGTCGCGCGAGGCCGAGATGCGCCTGCGAGCAGCGAGCGCGTGTAGGCTTGCGCGGCGAGGCAGACCAGCGCCGTCGGTCGCCGCCGATCTCGACCAGCCGGCCATGGCGGAACACCGCGATGCGGTCGGCGATCTCGGAGGCGAGCGCGATGTCGTGGCTGATGAAGAGCAGCGACATGCCGTCCTCGTCGACCAGTCGCCGGATCAGCGCCACGATCTCGGCCTGCACGATCGTGTCGAGCGCGCTGGTCGCCTCGTCGGCGATCAGCAGCTTCGGCCTGCCGGCGATCGCCGCGGCAATCGCGACGCGCTGCTTCTGGCCGCCGGAAAGCTGGTGCGGATAGGCTGGCGCGATGCGCGCCGGATCGGGCAGGCGGACGCGGCCGAGCAGTTCGATCGGCAAGCGCGCAGGCCTGCGCGCCAGTCGATGCCGAGATGCGCGTGCGCCACCTCGGCGATCTGCTCGCCGACGCGCATGCACCGGATCGAGGCTGGCGACGGGATCCTGGAAGACGAAGCCGATGTCGCGGCCGTTGACTGGCGAGCGGCCGAGCGCCGGCCATTCGATCGCTGCCGGCGATCTTTGCCGAAGGCGGCAGCAGCCCGGCAATGGCGAGCGCCAGCGTGCTCTTGCCCGAGCCGCTTTCGCCGATCACCGCCAGCCGCTCGCCGGCGCCGAGATCGAGGTCGACGCCGCTCGAGCGCTGCGACCTCCTGCCGTCGCGCGCGATAGCGGACGCCAAGGTCGCGGATCGACAGGCGCGGGCGTCACGAATGGCTCCGCCGCGCCGCCGCCGCCTCGACCGCGCCTTCGCCGGCGAGATAGACGCCGAGCACGGTCAGCACCAGCGCGATGCCGGGAATGATCGACAGGAACGGCGCGGAGCGCAGCACCGCGCGGCCTTCGGCGATCATGCCGCCCCAGGTGACGCGGTTGGGATCGCCGAGCCCGAGGAAGGAAAGTGCGGCCTCGGTCAGGATCGCGCCGGCGACGATCACCGACGACAGCGCCAGCACCGGCGGCAGCGCGTTGGGCAGGATTTCGCGGAAGGCGATCTCCAGCGGGTGCATGCCGATGACGCGCGCCGCGGCGACATAGTCGCGCTCGCGGATCGACAGCACCTCGGCGCGCGCGATGCGGGCCGGGCCGGTCCAGGCGCCGAGCGCGATCGCGACCACGACGACGCCGAGCGAGGGGCCGACGACGCTGACGAAGGCCAGCGCCAGCAGGAAGCCCGGCACGGTCTGGAAGGCGTCGGTGATGCGCATCAGCACCTCGTCGACCAGGCCGCCGGCGAAGCCGGCCAGCGTGCCGACGATCGCGCCGACGGCGATCGAGGCTGCGGCTGCCGCAAGCGCCGACCGCCAGCGAGGTGCGCGCGCCGTGGAAGATGCCGGCCAGCACGTCGCGGCCGAGCCGGTCGGTGCCGAGCGGCAGCGACCAGTCCTGGAAAGGTCGCAGCAGCGCCGGCCCGGCGATCGACAGCGGGTCGCGCGGGAAGAAGCAGCGGCGCTGCCAGCGCCACCAGCACGCAAGCGCGGCAAGCAGCAGGGCGCCGGCCAGCGCCTTCCGGCGTGCGCAGGAAGCGGCGAATGATCGTCACGCGGCCGCCTCGCTGGCGCCGACGCGCGGATCGAGCAAGGCGTAGAGCGATGTCGACGACGAGGTTGATGGCGATGACCAGAACCGCGCTGACCAGGATGATGCCGAGCAGCAGCGGCGTGTCGCGCGAGGCGACCGCCTCCTGCGCCAGCCGGCCGAGGCCGGGCACGGAAAACACCGTCTCGATGACGACGCTGCCGCCGAGCATCTGCGCCGATTGCAGGCCGAGCATGGTGACCAGCGGCAACAGCGCGTTGCGGGCGACGTGGCGCGAGCACGATGCGCCGGCGCGAAATGCCGCGCGCCTTGGCGGCGAGCACGAAATCCATGCGCCAGACCTCGGCCATGCCGGCGCGCATCATGCGCAGATAGAGCGCCAGATAGATGAAGCCGAGGGCGGCGACCGGCAGCACCAGATGGCGGGCGATGTCGAGCGCCCGCGTCGAGCCCGGTCTTGCCCGAGGCGATGGTCTCGATGCCGCTGAGCGGAAGCCAGCGCAGCTGCACCGAGAAGACAACGGTCAGCACAAGCCCAAGCCAGAAGCCCGGCACGGCATAAAGCGCCAGCGAGCCGATCGACAGGAAGCGGTCGCGAAAGCTGCCCGGGCTGCGCGCCGGCGACGATGCCGAGCGCGGAGCCGAGGCCGAAGGAGAGCGCGGTGGCGCTGCCCATCAGCAGCAGCGTGTTGGGCAGCCGCTCGAGGATGACGTCGAGGATCGGCCGCGAAAAGGTGACGGAATAGCCGAGATCGAGATGCGCGAGCGACCAGAGATAGGTGGCGAGCCGCGTCATCGGCGATTGGTCGAGCCCCCAGCGCTGGCGCAGCGCCTCGATCAGACCGGCGTCGCCGCCGGTCGACACGATATAGGCATCGACGGCGTCGCCGGGTGCGGCCTCGAGCAGGAGAAATGTGCCGACGATGACGATCAACAGCACCGGAATGGCGCCGATCAGGCGGCGGCGGATAAGGCGAAGCGCGCGGTTCATGGGGTGTGCCTGAATGGTAAGCGCAGCGCCCTACGTCGCCCTTCAACGGTACCGCTTTTTCCGCGGCGTTTGCGATTGGCGAAAGTCGAAACGACGACTGATCTCCCCCCTTGTGGGGGAGATGTTCGGCAGGACAGAGGGGCGCGCGAAGTGGCGATCACCAGCGCGACTAAATCATCGGCAGTGAAACCACGCAATCGGTGGCATTGCGCCGCTACGCCTCCACCCAGGTATCGGCCCAGTTCGACACCGCCCAGCGCGGATTGTTGGAGACATTCTTCACCGTATCGCGCGCCACGGTGATGAAGCCCCATTCGGCGACATTGATCAGCGGCAGGTCGTCCGCCACCTTCTTCTGGAATTCGCGGTAGAGCGCGATGCGAGCATCGGGGTCGAGCGTTTCGGCCGCCTTGGCGATGATGCCGTCGAGTTCGGCGTTCTTGTAGCCGCCCTGGTTGGAGAACGGCACGCCGTCCGGAATGCCGCTCTGCACCAGAATGGTCGTCGAGATCGCCGGGTCGCCACGGAACACCGGCGGCGCCACCGCCAGATCGAAGGCGTGGTCGGTGTAGACCGCCTTCTGGTGCGCGGCGGCATCGTTGTTGACCAGTTCGGCGTCGATGCCGATTTCGGCCAGCGCCTGGCGCAGATAGTCGCCGAACTGCTTGGTTTCGTTGAAATAGGGCGCCGGCAGCAGTTTCAGCGCAAAGCGCGTGCCGTTGTCGGCGCGGCGGTAGCCCGCCTCGTCGAGCAGCGCATTCGCCTTGGCGACGTCGAAGGCATAGTTCGGCACATCGGTGGTGTAGAACTGCTTGTCGTTGACCGGCACAGGGCCGGTCGAAGGCGTCGCGTAGCCGAGGAAGACCGTCTTGACGACGAAATCCTTGTCGATCGCATGGGCGATCGCCTGCCGCACCTTCAGGTCGGCCAGTTCCTTGCGGCGGTGGTTGATCTCGACCACGAGCTGGTAGGTCAGCGCCTCATAGCCCTTCGAGATCACCTAGATGCCCGGCACTTTCGCGATGCGATCGAGATCGGCGAGCGGCACCGCCGAGAAGGCGGCGAGATGGATTTCCTCGGCCTCCAGCGCGCCTGCGGCGGCCGCGCGGTCGGGCAGCACGCGGTAGACGATCTCGTCGAGGTGCGGCAGATCCTCGCCCCAGTAGGCAGTGTTCTTCTCCAGCCGGTAATATTCGCCCGCCTTGTGCTCGGCGAACTTGAACGGCCCGGTGCCGACCGGCGCATTGTTGGCCGGGTTCTCGGCGATGTCGCCGGTTTCGTAGAGATGTTTCGGCACTACGCTGGTCAGCGCCGGCAGTGCGTTGCGGATCAGCTGGAACGGCGTCGGCTTGGAGAATTTGAACACCGCGGTGTGCTCGTCCGGCGTGTCGACGGCTTCCAGATCCTTGAAGACGATGCGGCCAAGGTTCTGCAGCGGCTTCCAGATCTGCAACGCCGAGAAAGCGACGTCGGCAGAAGTGAACGGCTTGCCGTCATGCCAGGTCACGCCCTCGCGCAGCTTGAAGGTGACCGAAAGGCCGTCGGCGGACCCTTCCCAACTGGTGGCGAGGCGCGGTTCCAGTCCATCCTTGCCGTCGAACGAGGCTTCGGCCAACGGTTCGACAACCTTGCTGGAGATGAAGAAAACGCCGTTGGAGGCGACGATCGCTGGGTTGAGGTTGCGCGGCTCGGAATCGGCAGCGACGATCAGCCGGCCGCCCTTCTTGGGTTCCTGCGCCTTGGCGATGCGCGGCAGGGCGGTCGACGCCAGCAATGCGGCCGAGCCGGTAAGGACCCCGCGCCGTGAAATCCTGAAATCCAACATGATATCACCCCACTCTTGTCGCCCGCGATCATGCGCAGCCGGACCGATTATGGATAGAGGCGAGCATTATGCCAGAGAAGGATTTTCCCGCCACGGGCCAGATGGCGAAAAACTCCGTTTCAAATCTCGCAGCATTTGAGGCGCCACACAGCGATTGCGCTGGCGTTCGGCGCGAAGCGTGACGGCTCGAATCTTCGCATATTGATTCTGCTGACGGCTCCAACGCGTTGATTTTAAGCCCAAATCAATGCTGCGAGCGTTGGACTTGTGGCTCTGCAAAGTCTACTCGACAAACACTTTGACGCTTGCGGCGCGTCCGGCGGCGTCGACGACGGTCAGCGTCGAATAACCGGTTCCATCGGGAAGCCAGTTGGCGATGCGCTTGCGCTGGATTTCGGCAAGCGGTTTGCCGTTGGCCAGCCAGCGGAAGGGCGGTCGTCCCCCCTGCAGCTTCAGCACCAGCGGCGATCCGCCCTGGCCGGTCAGGTCGATATGGGCGCCCTGCTGCGGAAAGACGATCTGCGGCGCCGGTTCGGTGGGGGAGGCCGGCGATGCCGACAGTCCGTCCTCGCCCGGAGCGAAACGCACCAGCGTCACCGGCAGGTCCTCGTGCCTGGGCCGGAACGTACCGGCTGGGGCGCGAGCCAGCGGCACTGCAGCGAGGCCGGATCGCGTAAAACCTTCAAACAGGATTGGAGCCGCCGAGACATAACCGGCCAGTCCCGCGACCGCGCCAGCATCCGGCCTGCCGACCCAGACGCCCAGCACATGGCGGCCGTCGAAGCCGATCGACCAGGCGTCGCGATAACCGTAGCTGGTGCCGGTCTTGTAGGCGATGCCGCGCTCGGCCGAGCCTTCCGGCGGCTTTACGCCAGAGAGCATGTCGGCTATCTGCCATGTCGCCTGTGGCTCGAGGATTTCTATCCCTGCGGTCGCCGGCGGTATCTTCTCCGTTCCATCGCGCAACAGATGCGCCTGGCCGCCATTGGCAAGCCCGGTGTAAAGCTGCACCAGGTCGCGCAGGGTCAGGCCGACGCCGCCAAGCCCGATCGCCAGCCCCGGCGCTTCGCCGGGCGGCAATTCCGGCTGCACGCCGGCGCGGCGGAAACGGGCGATCAGCCGCGTCGGGCCGACCGCGTCGAGCAGCCTTATCGCCGGCACGTTGAGCGACATCTGCAGCGCCTGTCGCACGCTGACGTCGCCCTGGTATCGCATGTCGAAATTGCGCGGCCGGTAGCCGGAAAAATTCGCCGGCCGGTCCTCGATCAAGGTCTCCTGCGCCACCAACCCCTGTTCGACGGCGAGGCCGTAGATGAACGGCTTCAGCGTCGAGCCGGGCGAGCGCACGATTCGCGTCATGTCGATCCAGCCGGAGCGGCTGGGGTCGAAGAAATCCGCCGAGCCGACCGCGCCGAGGATATCGCCGGTGCGCGCGTCCGCCATCACCATGGCGACCGACAGCCGGGGACCGAGTTTCACCGCGGCGTCGCGCGCCACCTGTTCCAGGCCTTCCTGCGCGCTTTTCTTGATCGTCAGCCTGTGAGTGGGTTCGGATGGCGCGTTGCGCAAAGCCTGGTCGGCAAGATGCGGTGCGAGCGCGGGCAGGGCGCGTCGGGTTTCGGGCACGGCTTCGGCGGCGGCGCGCTGTGCTTCGCTTTCGCCGAGCAGCCCGGCGTTCACCATGCGGTTCAGCACACGGTCGCGTGCGGCCTGAGCGATGGCGAGGTTGCGGTCGGGCCGTCGCCGTTCGGGTAGTTGCGGCAATGCCACCAGCAGCGCTGCCTCGGCGACGGTCAGCCGCCGCGGCTCCTTGCCGAAATAGGCGAGCGAAGCGGCGCGAACGCCTTCCAGGTTGCCGCCATAAGGCGCCAGCGTGAGATAGCGTTCGATGATGTCGCGCTTGGTCAGCCGCCGCTCGATCTGGATGGCGCGGAACGCCTGCCGCAGCTTGGCGCCGAGCGAGCGGCTGGTACGTGGCTCCATCAGCCGGGCAAGCTGCATCGACAGGGTCGAGCCGCCCGAAACGATGCGCCCGTTGGTGACCAGCTGTTGTGCTGCCCGCAGGATCGCCAGCGGGTCGACGCCGGAGTGGTCACGGAAACGCTTGTCCTCATAGGCAATCAGCATGTCCACCAGCTTCTGGTCGACCGTGTCGAGATCGGTCGCCAGCCGCCAGCGCCCGTCGATGGTGGCAAAGGCGCGCAGCAGCGCGCCATCGCGGTCGAGCACCTCGGTGGATACGGCGAGTTTTTCAGGCAGCGGCGGCGGATAGTTCTTGTCGGCCCAGAGGAACCCGCCGGTGGCGATGCCGGCGAGGGCGCAAAGCGCGGTGAGGCCGATGGCCGTTCGACGCAGGATTTTTCCAGGGCTCACAGTTTTGCCCCTCACCCTTACCCTCTCCCCGTGAAGAACGGGGAGAGGGGGGCACCGGCGTAGCCGCTTGTCCCTTCTCCCCGTACTTCACGGGGAGAAGGTGCCGGCAGGCGGATGAGGGGCGGCATCAGCATCATCCTTGCCATCGATTACGGCGCCTTGACCTCCATCATGCCGGTCGCGGTGCGGGCCGAATATTGCGGCCGGTACATGTCCTCCACCACGGCGGCGGGATGCGTGTAGATGCCAGGTGTCACCGCCCGCACCACATATGCAACGGTGGCCGAGCGACCGCCGCCTTGCGTATGGTCGAAGGCGGCGACGAAGCGGTCGTTGCGGAATTCAAGGTGGGCGGCTTCGGTCTTTTCCAGCCAGCCGAAGTTCGACAGTTCCGCACTCGACACCAGGCCCGGATTGTCGATCTCGAAGCCGGCCGGCAACAGGTCCGTCACCAGTACCCGCGAGGGCCAGTCGTTCACCTCGTCGATCTTCAGCACCACGACATAACGTTCGTTCTGCTTCGCCTCCGTCACATTGGCCTCGGTGCCGTCGAGCATGTAATAGGTGCGCTCGATGGTGAAACCGTCGCCGCCCGCCGGCAAGGGCTGCGTCGGTGCGGCAACCGTCGTCACCACCGCGTCGACCGGGTTGGCGCCTGGATTGACGATGGTGATCGGATTGTCGAGCAGTTCCTGCCCGCTCACCCGCGTGGCGTAGTTGCCGGTGTGCGTCGCGCCGTTCACCTGCAAGGCGATTGCGGCACTTCCCGCCTGGATGGCGCGGGCGGCGAGCAGCATCCAGGCCTCGTCCTGCGTGCTGGTGTAGGTCGCCTTCTTGCGCGCAGCCGAGACGAGTTGCACCATCGCCGGCACCGTTGACGGCATCGGCTTTACTTCGGCCGCGAGCGACAGCATGGCCGCGCCGTCGCGCAGCTGCGAGCCGTAGTCGGAGCGGTAGTAGTCATACTCCTTGCTTGACCTGGCGAGTTGCAGCGCCACCCCGAAGGTCGCTTCGGCGCGCTGGTTGTCGCCGTAAAGCGCCAGCGATGCGGCAAGCTGCGCCACCGCCATCGGGCTGGAGAACGCCTCGATCTGCGTGTCGGCGTAATAGCGCATGTCGCCGACCGAGGCTTTCTTGTTGCGTGCCAGCACATAAAGCGCATAGGCGATTTCGTTGCCGCGGTCGGTGAGGTCGATGTCGTAGCCAAGCGCGTTCTGCAGATTGTCGAGCGCCTGCAGCATCGCCTGCTGCGGCACGTCGTAACCCTGTTCGCGCGCCCGGGTCAGGAAGTCGCTGACATAGGCGTCCAGCCACAGATCGCCGGAACCCGGCGACCAGAGGCCGAAGCTGCCCGACGAAGCCTGGTAGTTGAGCACCCGGTAGATCGCCTGCTGGACGCGTTCGCGCAACGCGGGGTCTTCCACCATGCCGGCTGCCTTTGCCAGTTCGCTGACATAGAGCAGCGGCATGGCGCGGCTCGTCGTCTGCTCGGCGCAGCCATAGGGATAGCGGTCGAGCGTCATCAGCAGCGACGGTATGTCGAAGGCCGAGGAAGGTGATACGCCGACGCTGACGGTGGCGCCGTCGAGCAGGCTCGCCGCCAAAAGCTCGCGGTCGACCCGCAGGCTGCCGCCATTGGCGGCAAGGCTGACGACATTGCGCGTGGTGACCGGCATGGCGCCGGGGCGCACCGGCACGGACAGCGCCTGTTCGACGACCAGTCCGCTGGCATGCGACAGCGTCACGGTGATCGTGCGCGTCGCCGGTGGCGTCTGCCGCGATCGGCACGAAAACGGTGTCGCGCTTGCCCTGGTCGAGCGTCACTTTCTCCGGCACAGGCGCACCGCCGCCGGCCTTTATCTTGCCGTCGGTCTCGACCATCAGATTGTAGTCACCCGCGGGGCCGTCGGTGTTGGCGATGTCGAGCCGCAACTGCGCGGTGTCGCCCGGCGCCATGAAGCGCGGCAGGCCAGCCGTCGCCACCACCGGCTCGCGCACGATCACGTCGGTCGAGGCATGGCCGACCGCATCCTTCGTCCACGCCACGCTCATCACGCGCACCGTGCCGTTGAACTGCGGAATGTCGAAATCGACCGTCGCCTTGCCAGCGGCGTCGAGCTTCAACGGTCCTGAGAAGAAGGCGACCAGCTTTTCGGTCGGCGGGCTGCCTTGCGCCGACATTGCCGCACCGTCGCCGCCGGTGCGCAGCCTGCCGCTAGTACCCAGTGAGCCATCGATAAGGCGGCCGTAGAGGTCGCGCAGTTCGAGGCCGAGCTGGCGCTGGCCGAAGAACCACTCTTCCGGGTCCGGCGCTTTATAGCCGGTGAGGTTGAGGATGCCGACATCGACGGCGGCGACCATCACATAGGCGTCGCTTGCCGGCTGCCTCGCCGGTGACGCTGATGGGAACCGACAGGGTCTGGTGCGGCAGCGTCTTTTCGGGCGGCGCCATCGCCACACCGAGCTTGCGCGCACCGGGGTCGACCTTCAGCCATTTCACGCCGATGGCACGGGCCGGCATGCGCGTCTCCTGCGCATCGCCGGGACGGTAGAGCGTCGCGGTTACGTAGGCGCCGGCGCCCCAGCTGGCGTCAACGGGAATGTCGATGGTGGCGCCGCCTTCCGGCACGCTCGCCGTCTGTGTGGCAAGCAGGCTCTCGGCCCCGATGGTGATCAGCAGTTCGCCGGCGAAACGCGGCGATACTTTCAGCTTGGCGACGTCGCCGGCCGTGTAGGTATCCTTGTCGAGCGCTATCTCCAGCCCGTCCGGCGTCTCGGTGGAGGACGCCTCGACATACCAGCCAGCACTCGAACTCGATGCTCGATGCCGGCCCTGCCGGGTCGTCGGTCTCGATCTCCAGCCGGTAGCGGCCCCAGTCAGTGGCGACGGTGATTTCGGCTTCCTTGTCGGCGCTCGCGTCCACCTTGCCATTGGCGACTGCCTTGGTGAAGGTCACCGGCTCGTAGTTCCAGGAATTGCCGTTGCGGTACCACTGGTAGTTCCGCTCGATCTTGACCAGCGACCAGTTGAGCCCGTTGAGCGACTGGCGCGCGCCGTCCGGGTTGACGGCGATGATCTTGAAGCCGGCATTCGACGCCTGCGGCACCGACTCGCCGGAAAATTGCGGCGCGATGCCGATCAGCGCGCCTTGCGGCTTGATCTCGATGTCGAGCTTGCGCTCGACGGCCCGGCCGCCACCTTCGCGCATGCGCACCGCCACCGCGGCATTCAGCATGCGGGTGGTCGATGGCAGCTGGTCGAGCTCAACGGTGAATTTTGCCTTGCCGTCGTCGCCCACCGCCGGCAGGTCGGTCAGCGGAATGCGGGTGTCGTCGCCTTCCTCTTCGTCTGCGAGGCCGAAATGGTAGCCGTTGAAACGATCCCATTCCGTCATCGTCGACAGGTTGATCTCGCCTTCGAGCGTCAGCCCAGCGGCAGGCGCGCCGTAAAGGAAGCGGCCGTCGACGGTCACTTCCGCCGCTTCGCCCTGGGCGATCTCGTCCTTGTCGGCGGTCATGTCGAACTCGATCCTGTCGGGAACGAAATCCTCGACCAGGAACATCGACTGCGCCACCGCCGGCTGCTTGGGGTCGGTGTAGATGCCCACCTGCCAGGTGCCGCGCATCGCGTTGGCGGCGAGCGGCAGGTCGACTGCATGGCCGCCAAGGGCGGCGCCATCGCTGACGATGCGGCGTTCCTCGACGCCGTCAGGGCGCGTGAAGATGAAGGTCAGCGGCAGGTTCTCCACCGCCTTGGCCGATGCGTCGCGGGCGAGCGCCGCCACATGGACGTCCTCGCCGACGCGGTAGATGCCTCGCTCTGTATAGGCATAGACGTCGAGCGCGCCGGGCGCGGCGCGACCCTCGACGCCACGGTCGGACAGGTCGAAGCCGGCGCGGGTCATGTCGAGGAACACGAAGTCGGCGTCGCCCTGGCTTGCCATCACGACGGCCGGCACCTGGCCGCCGACGCCACGCGTCAGGCCGGGAGTGAATGTGGCGCGGCCTTTGGCGTCGGTCCTGGCGGTGCCCAGGATCTCGTTGTTTCTTGCAAGCAGCGTCAATTCGATGCCGGCCAGCGGCTTGGCGCTGGCGAGCGAACGGGCAAAGACGTTGAGCCCATCCTGGCCGGTGTAGGTGGCCAGCCCGATATCGGAGACGACGAACCACTGGGTGGCCAGCGTCTCGTAGGAATCGCTGTTGTCGCTGACCGGTGCGGCGGTCAGCACATAGACGCCCGGCTTGCGCTGCGGCAACGCCTCGTCGATCGGGAAGCTGGTCGTCACTTCCTTGTTCAGCGCGTTGGCAATCGCCAGTTGGCCCTCCCAGACAGGCGCGCCCATCTGGTCTGAGATCGAGGTGAGGTCGTAGGTGTCGAGCTGGCGCAGAAACTGGTAGCCGGAAAGAAGCTGCGCCAGCGAGCGGTCGCCGATCCGGTAGAGCTTCACCTCGGCGGCGTCCATGTTGACGGTGACCACGGGGATGCCGCGGCGCGCGGTCGACGGCAGCACGAAGCTGTCGCCGGTGAAGCGCGCCGACGGCGCCCGGTCGCGCACGTAGACGGACAGCTGCACCGGCGCTTCCAGCACCTCGCCGATCGCCGCGGGCAGCCCGGCGCGGAACGCGACGCGGTAGCGCTTGCCATGCTCCAGGCCCTCGACGCAGATTTGCTTGTCCTTGGCCTCGATGCCTTTAGGCGCCTGGTCGTCCACGGTGACGAAGGGCGCGTAGTCGACGCCGGTCTTGACCAGTTCCTCCGAGAATTGCGCGCAGACGCGCGGCGCGCTGCTGTCGGCGTCGATTGAATGGTCGACGATGCGGAAGCCCTTGCGCGCCTTCAGGTCCCGGTATTCCGCAGTGACGGCGGCGGAGTTGACCAGGGCGAGGCTCGCCTCATAGGCCGATAGCGCGGGGCGGCTGAGGTCGCGCCGGTCGAGCGTGGCGGCAAGCACGGCCAGCGCCTCGGCGCGTCCCTCGGCGGTGCGCAGGAGTTGATAACCGTTGAGGGCGGCGGACGTGGCGTCGCGCTGCAGCGTGGCGGTCTCGTCTCCATTGGCGGGCTGTACCGCCACGATGGCGCGCGCCAGCTTGGTCCAGAGTCTCGCCGTCGTCCGGTGACAGCCGGATCGCGCCGGTGAAATTCTGCATGGCGCTGCGCGGATCGTTGGTCAGCGTGGCGTATTCGCCGGCCTCTATCAGGCCTGCAAGGCCGGTATCCCCACCTTCCTCGGTACCATCAGTGAGCGTGGCCCTATAAGTTCGGGCATCGTCGGCGAGTCCGGCGGGCAGGAAGGTCAGCGCTGGCGGGGCGCCGATGTCCGGTGCGCCGGCATACCGCGACGATCTTGCCGCCGACCGCACCGGGGAAGGGGTTGGCCCGGTTGAAGTCTGACTTCAGGAAGCACCATTTCGCCTTGGTGTTGTAGGTGAAGGCGCGGCATTGGCTATCGCCGAGACAGGCCGACTTGCACTGGTCGAGCGTTACGTTCTGCTCCGAGCGCAGGTCGAAACCGAAATAATCGATATTGTCGCTGGTCACGACGCGTGCGCGCCTCGCCGGCGGCGAAGGCAGAATTGAGCAACGCCAGCAATGCGACAAGGAGAACGGAGAAAACACGGAGCGCGCGCAGTGACATGTTGTCCTCCAAGACATTGTCCGCCGGGCCGCAGCATAATTCCTTAAATCGCTTTTCGATTTAAGGGCAAAATTATGCCGCAAATCAAAATTCTACAGCGAACCTTTTTCGCGTCTGAACAGACGCGCGACGCTGTAGTGAGCAAGCTTCCCGCGAGCTTGTCAACAACCGGGGCGGGCAGACAGCCAGCCTGCCGCGAAGGGCTAAGCTAGACGTGCGACCCCGGTGTGGCGGCTTATGAAAACGGCGTACCCCCCCGCCTATTTCTGGCTATTCGATTGTGGCGCATTGCTGGTGGTGTTAGCGGCCGTCAAGAAATTTGTGCGGACGAGGGAAGCGGTCCCGCAGCAGTCGCAAAGCATCGTGGCACAGCCTGAAAGACCTGCTGGTGCTAGTCAATACGGCGTTAATGTCTCATTGCAGTTTGCGTTAGCAGATTCCGCTGAATCGCTGGCGCATTAGCAATTTTGCGCCAAGTTTGTCGCTATCGCGCGAACTGCTCCAATTTCAAAGATGCACATTCCCTAATGCGTTCCGCATCCCGTCCGCTTTGACATCGCGGACTGGATGCGGAATGTTAAACGGCAGAAAGCCAAAAAAATGGGAGTTGGTGTTATGACCTTCTACAAGAGCAATGGGGATCGTGTTCCAGACCATATCGTCGAAATGGCGGAACAAGCCAAAGCCGGTAACATGGACCGCCGCGAATTTCTGGCTCTCGCGAGCGTGTTCGGCGCCTCGACAGCCATGGCCTACGGCATGCTCGGGCTGGCAGCGCCGACCGAAGCCCTGGCGCAGGAACCCAAGAAAGGCGGCGTGCTCAAGGTCGCCATGTGGGTGAAGGATCCCAAGGATCCGCGCACGGCCGATTGGTCGGAGATCGCCAACGCGCAGCGTCAGACGCTTGAGCCTCTGGTCAAATATACCCGCGAATTCACCTTTCAGCCCTACCTTCTGGAAAGCTGGGACGTGAACGACGATGCCACCGAGTACACGCTTCACATCCGTCCCGGCGTCACCTGGAACAATGGCGACACCTTCAATGCCGACGACGTGATCTTCAATTTCACCCGCTGGTGCGACAAATCGGCGGAAGGCAATTCGATGCCGGGCCGCATGGGCACCTTGGTCGACGAGGCCTCGGGCAAGCTGCGCGAAGGCGCGATCACCAAGGTCGACGACGCGACGGTTAAGCTCACTTTGACCAAGTCCGACATCGGTCTCATTCCCAACCTCTGTGACTATCCGGCGCTGGTGGTTCATCGCTCATTCGACGAGACGGGCAAGGATTTCGTCAAGAACCCGATCGGCACCGGGCCGTTCGAGCTGGTCTCCTACGACGTCGGCCAGAAGGTCGTCTACAAGCGCCGCGAGAACGGCAAGTGGTGGGATGGCGAGGCCTATCTCGATGGCGTCGAATTCATCGACTACGGCACCGATCCGTCGGCCATGGTCAGCGCTTTCGAAGCCGGTGAAGTCCACACCAACCACGAGACCTCGGCCGACTATGTGTCGATCCTCGAAGGTGTCGGTGCGGTCACTTCGGAAGTCATCACCGCTGCGACGATCGTGGCGCGCACCAACGTCGCCAACAAGCCCTATGACGACCAGAAGGTCCGCCAGGCGCTTCAACTTGCAGTCGACAATGCGGTCGTTCTTCAGCTCGGCTATGGCAATGCCGGCACGACGGCGGAAAACCATCATGTCTGCCCGATCCATCCGGAATATGTGGAATTACCGAAGATCGCCCGCGATCCGGCCAAGGCAAAGGCGCTGATGGCGGAAGCTGGCCAGGCCGATTTCGAGCACGACCTGATCACCGTCGAAGAGGATTGGCACAAGAACACCGGCGACGCGATCGCCGCGCAGCTTCGCGAAGCGGGCATCAAGGTGAAGCGCACCGTGCTGCCGGGCTCGACCTTCTGGAACGACTGGACGAAATATCCGTACTCGATGACCAACTGGAACATGCGCCCGCTGGGCATCCAGGTGGTGTCGATCGCCTACCGCACTGGCGAGGCGTGGAACGAGGCAGCCTACTCCAACCCGGATCTCGACGCCAAGATCGGTGAGGCGCTCTCCATCTCCGATGCCGAGAAACGTAAGACGATCATGGGCGATATCCAGAAGATCCTCCAGGATTCCGGCATCATTATCCAGCCTTACTGGCGCAAGCTCTATAACAGCTCGGTGCCGGCCGTTAAGAACCACGGGATGCACCCGACCTTCGAACATGACTACGGCAAGGTCTGGCTGGACGAAGCCTGATCATTTGATGAAAACGGGAAGGGGCATCCGTCCCTTCCCGTTCCTTAAAGGGTTGCCGGGCGAGAGGCCTGGACTCTGACCCCAACCCGAATGGCAGGGGGTGCAATGTTCGCATTCATCATCAGACGGCTTGGAACCATAGCATTGACGATGCTGTGCCTGACCCTTGTCGTGTTTTTCATGATCAACCTCGAGCCCAACCTCAAGAAGCTCGCCATCAGTCAGCTCGACATGCGCAGCCCGCCCGAGCAGATCGAGAGCTGGCTGGTCAAGAACGGCTACCGGCAGAACTTCTTCGTCCGCTACGGCCAGTGGCTCGGCGTTGTCCAGAAACAGCCCAACGTCGACCCTGCCACCGGCAAGGCGGTGCAGCGCTTCAGCTTCTGCGACGAACCGGCTGAGCCCTATTACGGCGGCATCCTGCAGGGCGATTTCGGCTGCTCGACCAAGTTCAAGACCAAGGTCTCGGCCAAGCTGTTCCCGGCGCTGGGCGCCACCGGCAAGCTGATGTTCTGGGTTATGGTCACGATGGTGCCGATCTCGCTCCTGATCGGCATCCTGGCCGGAATGCGCGAGGGGTCGCGTACCGACCGCACGCTCTCCGTCGCCTCGATCACCACCACCGCCACGCCGGAATATGTTTCGGGCGTCATCTTCACCGTCGTCTTCGCCACCTGGCTAGGCTGGCTCAACGGCTCGGCGGCCAGCGCCACCGGACAGGGCATCACCTTCTACAACTTCACGCTGCCGGTGATGACCATGGCGATCTACGCTATCGGCTACATAGCCCGCATGACGCGCGCCTCGATGGTCGAAGTAATGACGCAGCAATATATCCGCACCGCGCGCCTCAAGGGGCTGAGCTTCGGCAACGTCGTCGTCAAGCACGCGCTGCGCAACGCGCTGATCGCGCCGTTCACCGTCATCATGTTGCAGTTCCCGTGGCTGCTCACCGGCGTCGTCATTGTCGAGACAATGTTCCGCTACCAGGGCTTTGGCTACACGCTGGTCGAGGCTGCTTCCAACAACGATATCGACCTTCTGCTCGGCTGCTCGCTGGTCTCGGTCTTCGTCGTTCTGACCACCCAACTCATTTCCGACGTCGGCTATGCGTACCTCAATCCACGCATCAGGGTTCAGTAGGGGAAATGCCGGATGCAGCTTGAATTCATCGGTCCGTTTCAGATCATCGTCGGCGTTCTCGTCCGTTTCTGGCCCGTCTGGCTGGGGTTGGCGATTGTTCTGGGGGCAAGCTTCTTCTACCGCAAGAAGCTGGGTCTCTACGGCCAGCTCTTCGACAGCGGCGTCGGCATCGCCGGCGTGGCGATCTGTTTCTTCTGGCTGTTCACGGCGATCTTCTCCTCGACGATCGCACCGTTTGATCCACTCGCCCAGATTCCGATCATGAAGGATGCGCTTCCGGGCGCCGTCGCGCCGGATGGCGCTGGCGTCTATCTGTTCGGCGGAGACAAGCTGTCACGCGACGTGTTCAGCCGCATGGTGTTCGGCAGCCAGATCGTGCTGATCATCGCACCCGCAGCGACCGCGTTTGCGCTGATGGTCGGCATCACGCTCGGCCTACCCGCCGGCTATTATGGCGGCCGCGTCGACACTATCCTGTCGTTCCTCGCCAATCTCGTGCTGGCCTTCCCGGTCATCCTGTTGTTCTACCTGCTGGTGACGCCGGGCATCATGGACACGGCGATCCCCTACGGGCTCGCGGGCTTGTTCTTCCTGTTTCCGATCATCTTCTTCGCGACGCTGTTCTACACCCGCTACAAGAACCGGCCGGAACGTCTCTACCCGCTTATGGCGATCACCCTGATCATCGGCGGCTGGATTTATGCCGGTCTCGTCTTCGATGCCGATCCGCTCGGCATCGTCCATATCGATCCCAACCAGCTCAACATCTTCGTGGCCGTCGTCTTCGCGTCGTCGCCCGGCGTGTTCCGCATCGTGCGGGGCCTCGTCATGGACATCAAGACGCGCGACTACGTGGCGGCGGCGCAGACCCGCGGCGAAACGCCGTGGTACATCATGCTGTGGGAAATCCTGCCCAACGCGCGCGGCCCGCTCATCGTCGATGCCTGCCTGCGCATCGGCTACACCACGATCCTGCTCGGCACGCTTGGCTATTTCGGCCTGGGTCTGGCGCCGGAAAGCCCCGACTGGGGCACAGCGATCAAGGACGCCAGCCGCCTGCTGCGTTCCTTTATCCACCCGGCATTGCCGCCGACCATCGCGCTGATGTCTTTCGTGCTCGGCCTCAACCTTCTGGCCGACGCGCTTCGCGAACAATCGATGAAAGACTAGAATAATCCCGGAAGGCGAACCGATGAACGAAGCCGTCAAAGCCACGAACATCAGCACCGGCGCACAACCGATCCTCGAAATCGAGAACCTGTCGATTTCCTTCTTCACAAGGCGCGGCGAAATCCCGGCGGTGATGGATTTTTCCTGCACCGTCATGCCGGGCGAGGCGATGGGCATCGTCGGCGAAAGCGGCTGCGGCAAGTCGACCGTGTCGCTCGGCATCATGCGCGACCTGTCGAATGTCGGAAAGATCGTCGGCGGCCGGATAAAGTTCCAGGGCAAGGACATGGGCGACTTGTCCGAAGAGGAGCTTCGCCAGATCCGCGGCAACAAGATTGCCATGATCTACCAGGAGCCGATGGCCAGCCTCAATCCGGCGCTCAAGATCGGCCAGCAACTCATGGAAGTGCCGCTGATCCACGAAAAGGTCTCCAAGGACGAGGCCTACAAGCGCTCGCTGGAGATGGTGCGCGCGGTGAAGCTGCCGGACCCCGAGCGCATGATGCGCTCCTACCCGCACCAGCTTTCCGGCGGCCAGCAGCAGCGTATCGTCATTGCCATGGCGCTGCTGTCGAAGCCGGCGCTGCTTCTGCTTGATGAGCCGACCACCGCACTCGACGTTACTGTCGAGGCCGGCATCGTCGAGCTGGTGAAGGGGCTCGGGAAACAGTTCGGCACCTCGATGATCTTCGTGTCGCACAATCTCGGCCTGATCCTCGAAACCTGCGACCGCATCACGGTGATGTATTCCGGCGAGGCGGTGGAGACCGGCACCGTCAAGGACGTCTTCGACCGCATGCGCCATCCCTATACGCAAGGGTTGTTCCGCTCGATCCCGCTGCCGGGAGCGGACAAGAACTCGCGGCCGCTGATCTCGATCCCCGGCCAGTTGCCGCTGCCGCACGAGCGGCCGAAGGGCTGCAATTTCGGGCCCCGCTGCCAGCATTTCGTCAAGGGTGTCTGCGATGCTGACGAAATCCCGATGATCCCTGTGGTCGGGCACGACAATCATGCAAGCCGCTGCGTGCGTTTCGAGGAGGTCGACTGGGCCGCATTGCCAGAAGGCGCCAAGAAGAAAAAACCGCCGATCACGCCCGGCGCGCCGGTTCTGAAGATCGATGACCTCAGGAAATACTACAAGGTTTCGGCCAACGAGATTTTCGGCGGCAGCGAAGGCCGCGTCGTCAAGGCCAACGAGACGATCAGCTTCGAGGCCCGCGAATCCGAGACGGTGGCGATCGTCGGCGAATCCGGCTGCGGCAAGTCCACGCTTGCCAAAGTGCTGCTCGGCCTCGAAACGGCATCGGCTGGCACGGTGACGCTCGGCAACACGCAAATCCAGTCAACGCCGATCGAAAAGCGCGACGTCGACACTATCTCGTCGATCCAGATGGTGTTTCAGAACCCGTTCGACACCCTCAATCCGAGCCACACCGTCGGCTCGCAGATCATCCGCACGCTGGAGAAATTCAAGGTCGGCAACACGCCGGCCGAACGCCAGCAGAAGATGCTCGAACTGCTCGACCTGGTGAAGCTGCCGCGCGCTTTCGCGATCCGCAAGCCGCGCCAGCTGTCAGGTGGCCAGAAGCAGCGCATCGGCGTGGCGCGCGCCTTCGCCGGCCACGCCAAGGTGGTGGTGGCCGACGAGCCGGTTTCGGCACTCGACGTCTCGGTTCAGGCGGCGGTGACCGAGCTTTTGATGGACATTCAGCGCGAATCCAAGATGACGATGTTGTTCATCAGCCACGACCTCTCGGTGGTGCGCTACATCGCCGACCGCGTCGTCGTCATGTATCTCGGCTACATCGTCGAACAGGGCACGACCGACCAGATTTTCTCGCCGCCCTACCATCCCTATACCGAGGCGCTGCTGTCGGCGATCCCCATCGCCGATACTTCGGTGGTCAAGAAACACATCGTGCTGGAAGGCGACATTCCTTCGGCGATGAACCCGCCGAGCGGCTGCCCGTTCCAGACCCGCTGCCGCTGGAAGAAGTTCGTGCCCGGCAACAAATGCGAAACGCAGGTGCCGCCGCTGAAGGATCTGGGCAACGGGCACAAGAGCCTCTGCTGGCTCGACGACGAACAGTTGGCGACGATGGAGCCGGTGATTTCCTTCGACAAGGAACACGCAGCCCACGAAGGCATGCCGGAGGATGCACCGCGCGGGTCGGGTCCAGGTTTTATCGGCAAGTCGCCGCAGCGGCCGCACGGCAAGACCGGCTCTGTCGATCTGTCCGACGACGCGGACGAGCCGGAGGAGGCTGACGGCCAGGCGCGTCTGGGCCGCAGCGAGGGCGCTGCCCGCAAGCCGAAGAGCCGGCAGGTTCAGGTGGGCTGGGGCAGCCAGTCCGACGATGCCAAAGCGCCGTCGCCCTTCGGTAAAGGTAAAGACAAGAAGCCGAAAAGCTGACGCCGAGACAAGCCGCGCGCCGGGACGCGCGATCTTGCGTCAATCTTGGGCAGATGTGCCGCGCGCACCCAAAGTATCGCTCGCGGATGGAACCCTTTCGCCTCTCTTTTGTTGGTCTGCACCAAACCAGACCACCAAGGAGAAGGCCCATGGCCCAGAGCAACAAGACGAGACTTCTACGAACTAATCGACGACGTGAAGATCGCCATGCTGACGACCGTCGAGAAGAACGGTTCTCTCCACACGCGTCCCATGGGCAACATCAAGGCGGAGAAGGATGGCACGATCTGGTTCTTCACCGACAAGGACGGCTCCGTCGCCAGGAACATCAAGGGCAACCCCAAGCTCAGCCTCGGTTATGCCGCCAGCGGGGCCTATGTCGCCGTCACCGGCCGCGGCAAGATGATCGACGACCGCGCCAAGATCGGCGAATTGTGGAGCGACGCGGCACTTCCATGGTTTCCCAAGGGACCGACCGATCCGAACCTGATCCTGCTCAAGGTCGACCCGGATCAGGGCGAGTTCTGGACCTTCCCGTCAGCGCCTGTAACCCAGGTCATCGGCTACGTGAAAGCCAAGCTCACCGGCGAAAAGGCGGACAACATCGGCGAGAACAAGAAGGTGGCGCTTTAGCGCCCATCTCTTTCCTCTCCCTCACGAAGGGGGGAGAGGTGCCGAGCTTAGCGAGGCGGAGAGGGGGTAAGATCGCCGTGCTTCGGTCAATGAATTCTATCTGTCATCTGCACTGCCTGAGCTGTGCTGCATATCTGCGTGCCATCTGGTCGGTGTCGCGCGCATAGTTCTCCACGCTGGCGCTCCAATTGCCGCGCTTGAAACCGGTCCAGCCGAGGTAATAAGCCATATAAAGCCGGTAGGTGTCGTTCTTCGCCACCCCATAGGTGTCGGCGGTCTTGGCATGATACCAGCCAACGAAATCGACGGCGTCGGCAAAGTTGCTGCGCCTTGCGCCAAACGCTCTGGCCTCGCGCTGGTATTGCGCCCAGGTTCCGTCCAGCGCCTGCGAATAACCATAGGCGCTCGATTGGCGCTTCCACGGGATAAAGCCGAACAGCTTGGTACGCGGCGGTTTGGCGTGCGCCTTGAAGCCCGACTCCTTGCGCACGGTGGCCATCAGCACAGGAACCGGCACGCCATGGCGCCGCTCGGCCTTTTTCGCAGCACTTTGCCAATTGTTCAGCCAGCCGTCGTTCTGGTCGAAAACAGCGCAGATATCGTTGATGCGGCTTGGCGGTGTCGCACAGGCAGACAACGCCAGAAGTCCCGCAACCGGTATGATTTTATTAAAATTTGCCCCATGCATCCGGTGAGCATTAGGCGAAAATCATAAAAGGAACCTTGCCTGCACCCTTAACCAATCGGGCGCGATTGAGGCGATGCGGCGGAATACCAATAATTCGACCTAAAATGTCGCTTTATTGGCATGGATTGCATCAGAAATGCCGCCTCAGCTAAAATCACGCCCGTGAATGTCGGATTTCCCACAGCCCGGCTTGTCGGCGCGGGCTTTGATATTAGGCATGAGCGAGCCAAGAAGACGACGCGGCGCCGAGCGGACCAGTAACAGAGGTCCGGCAGCCATCCCGCAATTACCGTTGCGGGGTGTCGAAAATCCTTATCCGCCAATGCAGCTTCTGTCGGACGACCAGGTCGAGGCGATCCACGAAGCCTCCATGCATATCCTCGAAAACTTCGGCATCGAGGTGATGAGCCCGCGGGCGCTTTCGCTTTTCGAGAAGGCCGGCGCTAGAGTTGACCACGCGACCCAGAACGTCCGCATCGACCGCGGGCTCGTTGTAGAGGCGCTGAAGACCACGCCGTCTTCCTACACGTTGACCCCGCGCAATCCGGCAAGAACCATCCATCTCGGCGGCAACCGGATCAATTTCACCCTGGTTGCCGGGCCGCCCAACGTGCACGACATGGAGCGAGGCCGCCGCGCCGGCAATCTGAGGGACTATGCCGATCTCGTGCGCCTGGCGCAGCATTTCAACTGCATCCACATGATTGGCAACCAGGTCTGCGCGCCGATCGAGCTGCCGGCCAATTCGCGCCATCTCGACACCTATTTCACCAACCTGACGCTCACCGACAAGGCATTCCACGTCTCGGCTATCGGCCGGGGCAGGGCGCTCGACGGGATTTCCATGATGGCCATTTCCCGGGGGCTGACGATCGATCAGCTTGCCGAAGATCCCGGTGTCACCACCATCATTTCGGTCAACTCGCCGCGCCGTTTCGACGACATGATGGCGGAGGGCCTGATGACCATGGCGGAGTTCGGCCAGTCGGTCGCCGTCACGCCGTTCACGCTGATGGGCGCGATGAGCCCGGTGACGCTCGCCGGCGCGCTCGCCCAGCAGAATGCCGAGGCGCTGTTCGGGGTGGTGCTGACGCAGCTGGTGCGGCCCGGGGCGCCGGTGATGTATGGCGCCTTCACGTCCAATGTAGACATGAAGTCGGGCGCGCCCGCCTTCGGCACGCCGGAAAACACCAAAGCCAATGTCGCTTCCGGCCAGTTGGCGCGGCGCTATTCTCTTCCCTACCGCACCACACCCGGTTCCGCCTCCAACGCCGCCGATGCGCAGGGCGCCTGGGAAACCATGATGGCGCTGTGGGGCGCCATCCTCGGCCACGGCAATCTCGTCTACCACGCCGCCGGCTGGCAGGAGGGCGGGCTCACCGCCTCGTTCGAAAAGTTTATCATCGACGTCGAGATGATCCAGCACATGATGGAGTTTTTGCGCCCCATCGAGGTCAACGACGGGGAACTCGCACTTGATGCGCTCGGCCGGGTGCCGACAGGCGGCCACTTCTTCGGCGAGCCGCATACGCTGGAGCGTTATGCGAACGCCTTCTACCAGCCGCTGCTCTCCAACTGGCAGAATTACGAGGCTTGGGCCGAAGCCGGCGGTCTCGACGCAACGGCGCGTGCGACGCGCCTGTGGAAGAAGGCGCTGGAGGAATATGTCGAGCCCACCATCGACGCGGCGATCCGGGAGGAGCTCGAAGCCTACATGGCCAGGCGTCGCGAAGAGATAGGGCAGGGCGAGCCGTGATGACGCTGCTCACCGGGCGCAATGCGCTCTACGTTGCCCCCCTCTGTCCTGCCGGACATCTCCCCCACAGGGGGAGATTGGCTGTCTTGCGGCATTCCTATCTTTCGACGTCAGCGATTGGGCGAAGTAGGCGACGCGGCTAACTCCCCACCTGTGGGGGAGATGGCCGGCAGGCCAGAGGGGGGCGCGACAAGGCGATTTCCTCTCGTGTTTTTTGCTCGGCAGTTCCTCTCCAGATTCTGCAAACCTCTCCAATCCATTGAAAACGTAGAGAAAATCATGAAGTCGCATGCAAAGGTCGTGGTCATCGGTGGTGGTGTGGTCGGCGCCTCGGTGCTTTTTCATCTGGCGCGGGCCGGCTGGACCGATGTGGTGCTCCTGGAGCGCGACGAACTGACCTCCGGCTCGACCTGGCATGCGGCCGGCGGCATGCACACCATCAATGGCGACCCCAACGTCGCCAAGCTGCAGAAATACACCATCGAGCTTTACAAGGAGATCGAGGAGCTTTCCGGCCAGGCAACCGGGGTGCATGTCACCGGCGGCGTGCTTCTCGCGGCGACCGAAGCGCGCATGGACTGGCTGCGCGGCGTCGTCGCCAAGGGCCGATATCTCGGCCTGGACCTCGAAGAAATTTCAGCGAAGGAAGCGGCCGAACTGATGCCGCTCATCGACCCGAAGCAGTTTGTCGGCGCCGTCCGCAATTCAGAAGACGGCCATCTCGATCCCTCTGGCGTCACCCATGCCTATGCCAAGGCGGCGCGCAAGCTGGGAGCGCAGGTCGAGCGCTTCACCAAGGTCGAAGACATCGTCGGGCGGCCGGATGGCCTTTGGCGCGTCATCACCAACAAAGGCGATGTGATAACCGAGCACGTCGTCAACGCCGGCGGCCTGTGGGCGCGCGAGGTCGGCCGCATGGTCGGGCTGGAACTGCCGGTGCTCGCCATGGAGCATATGTACCTCATCACCGAGGACATGCCGGAAGTTGCCGACTGGAACAGGAAGACCGGCACCGAGATCATCCACGCGGTCGATTTCGACGGCGAGCTCTATCTGCGCCAGGAGCGCGGCGGCATGCTGATGGGCACCTACGAAAAGGCCAACAAGCCGTGGTCCGAATTCGAGACGCCGTGGAATTTTGGCCATGAATTGCTGGAGCCCGACATCGACCGCATCGCGCCTTCACTGGAGGTCGGCTTCCGCCATTTCCCTGCATTCCAGAACACCGGCATCAAGCAGATTATCAACGGACCCTTCACCTTCGCGCCCGACGGCAACCCGCTGGTCGGGCCGGTGCGCGGCCTGCCAGGCTTCTGGGTAGCCTGCGGCGTCATGGCCGGCTTCAGCCAGGGCGGCGGCGTCGGGCTGGCGCTGTCCAACTGGATGATGCATGGCGATCCCGGCGCCGACATCTGGGCCATGGACGTGTCGCGCTACGGCGACTGGGCCTCCATGGCCTACACCAACGCCAAGGTTCGCGAGAATTATTCGCGCCGCTTCTCCATCCGCTTCCCCAATGAGGAACTGCCGGCCGGCCGGCCGCTTAAGACCACGCCGGTCTACGACCTGCTTGCCGCCAAGGGCGCGCAATGGGGCGTTTCCTACGGTTTGGAGGTGCCGCTTTGGTTTGCGCCGGATGGCGTGAAGGACGAATTCTCCTGGCGCCGTTCCACCGACTTCAAGCATGTCGCCGCGGAAGTCAAAACCGTTCGCCAGCGCGTCGGCCTGTCGGAAATCTCCAACTTCGCCAAATACAAGGTGACCGGCGCCGGCGCCGAAGCGTGGCTGGACCGGATGCTCGCCTGCAAGCTGCCGCAGCCTGGCCGCATGACGCTCGCCCCGATGCTGAAGGACGACGGAAAACTGATCGGCGATTTTTCGCTGGCCAACCTCGGCAGCGATGGCTGGTTCATCGCCGGCTCCGGCGTTGCCGAGCAGTATCACATGCGCTGGTTCGAACAACATTTGCCGGCCGACGGCTCGGTCAAGGTCGAAGCATTTGGCCAGAGCCTCACCGGCCTCTCGATCGCCGGGCCTGAGGCGCGAAAACTGCTGGAAAAAGTTACCCGCACCGATGTGTCGGCCGCCGCTTTCAAATTCATGGATTTCAGAAAACTCGACATCGGCATGGCGCCATGCCTGGTCGGCCGCGTCAGCTATACCGGCGATCTCGGCTATGAAATGTGGATTGCTCCCGAATACCAGCGCTCAGTCTTCCACGCCCTGATGGAGGCGGGCAGGGAATTCGGCATTGGCCTGTTCGGAACACGCGCCCTCAACGCGCTCAGGCTGGAAAAGAACTACGGCTCCTGGGCGCGCGAATACCGGCCGATCTACGGGCCGCTGGAAGCCGGGCTCGACCGCTTCGTTGCCTATGGCAAGCCGGCGGATTTCATCGGCAAGGCGGGTGCGGTCGCGGAGAAGGCGTCGGGCGGCAAGCTCAGGTTGCGCACCTTCGTGATGGAAACGGAGGATGCCGATGTGATCGGCGACGAGCCTATCTGGTTCGATGGCGCCGTGCGCGGCTGGGTCACCTCCGGCGGCTACGCGCATCACTCCAGGGCGTCGGTCGCCATGGGCTACGTGCCGAAGGACATCGCGGACGAAAGCGACGGCTTCGAGATCGAGCTTCTGGGCAAGCGCCACGCCGCGCGCATGCAGCCTGTGCCGCTGTTCGACGGCAACCAGCAGCGCCTGCGGGGATGAGGCGTCGTCGGCAGATCAGACGGCAAAGGGCGGAGGGCGGCGCCTTATCGGCTGCGCCTTCACGATCGACGTGTTGGTCTCGGCCTTGTCCGCGATGCGGTCGATAATGGGGTCGAGGTCGTCGATCGAACGCAAGAACAGCCGCGCGACATAACAATCCTCGCCCGTCACCTTGTCGCATTCGCAGAATTCCGGCGTATCCTCCAGCAGCTTCTGCACGATGTGCAGCTTGCCGGGCAGCGGCTTGATCCGGACGATCGCCTGCAGTGTGTAGCCGAGCGCAGCCGGATCGATCTCGACGGTGAAGGCGCGGATGACGCCACGCTCCTCCAGCCGCCGCAGCCGCTCCGAGACTGCCGGCGAGGAGAGGGCCACCTGCTGGCCCAGGTCCTTCAGCGAAATCCGCGAATCCCTGGCAAGAATTCCGAGGATGCTTTGGTCAATTTCGTCCAGCACTTCACTTTCTCCAAATTTTCACACCAATAACCTTACATAATTAAGTCATTTTCGCAATCTGCCTTCTCGTCTCCCTGTAATTTCCCGCCGCAATGGTGGATTCTCAAGGCCATCCACAGCGCAGGGGTTTTCATGTCCGATACAAATCGCGGTACCGTCGAGATGACCGCCGCAATGGTGATTTCGGGAACCATCGGCTGGTTCGTGGTGATGTCCGGGCAGCCGGTCATGGACGTGGTGTTCTGGCGCTGCGTCTTCGGCGCGGCGACGCTGCTTGTCGTCTGCGCGTCGCTCGGCCTGCTGCGCGGTCTCCTGTCGCCGCGGGTGCTTGCCTTTGCAGCGCTGGGCGGCGTGGCGATCGTGGTCAACTGGCTGCTGCTTTTTGGCGCTTATGGCCGGGCGTCCATCTCCATCGCGACCGCCGTCTACAACACCCAGCCCTTCATCCTCGTCGGCTTCGGCGCGCTGTTCTTCTCCGAGCGGCTGACGGCGCGAAAACTGACATGGCTGGCCATCGCGTTCGCCGGCATGCTGCTGATCGTCCAGGGCAAGCCCGGCACGGGCACGGCCGGCACGGATTATTTCGGCGGCATCGCGATGGCGCTGGGCGCCGCCTTCTTCTGGGCGGTGGCAGCGATCGTCGCCAAGAAGCTCACCGGCACGCCGCCGCACCTCATCGCGCTCATCCAGGTTTCGGTCGGCATCCTGATGCTGGCGCCGTTCGCCAATCTCTCGCACCTGCCGACCGACGCCCGCACCTGGGCGATGCTCGCCATAATCGGGATCGTCCACACCGGGGTGATGTACATCCTGATGTATGGCGCGATCCACAAACTGCCGACGCACCTGCAGGGCTCGCTGTCGTTTATCTATCCCGTCGTCGCCATCCTGGTCGACTTCGTGGCCTTCGGCCACCGGCTGCAGCCGGCCCAACTGGTCGGCGCCGCAGCCATCCTGATCGCCGCCGCCGGCATGAATCTCGGCTGGTCGTTGTGGCGGACGAAGGCTGTCGCGTAGCCTCGGGCTGGTGCTTGGCGGTCGCTCAGGCCGGGGCGATGAACGGCTGGCTGATCTCCTGGAACACCGGCATCGCCTCCAGCCGCGCGGCATGGTCGCGAAGGGCGGGAAACGTGTCCATCGAAACCAGCCCGGTGTGGACCTCGCCGATGAAGCGCAACGCCGCCGCCACCGCGATGTCGGCATGGCCGATGCGGTCGCCGAACCAATAGTCGCCGGACCGCCCGGCGCGGTCGGTTTCAAGTGCTGCGAGAACCTCGGAAATCTGCGTCCGGCAGCGGTCGACCCAGAGATCCGACACGGTCTGGTGCAGCCGCTTTTCGTAAAACAGGATCACCGCCTTGTCGGCCAGGCCAGTGGCAAGCGCTGCAACCTTCAGCGCCCGATATCGCGCCGGTTCGTCTTTCGGGAACATGGCGCGCTCGGCCGGCACCAGGCTGTCGAGATAATCGAGAATGGCATGGCTCTCGATCAGCACGTCGCCATTGTCCAGCACCAGGGTCGGCACGCGCGTCAGCGGATTGTAGGCGCGCAGTTTTTCGGCATCGCCGAATGACGACCATGGCCGCTGTTCGAACGGCAGGCCGTAAAGCGTCAGCGCGATGCCGACGCGGCGCACGAATGGCGAGTCATATTGGCCGATCAGGATCATGAAGTTTTCTCCAGCGAGGGGGAGATTGTCACGGCGGGAGCAAGCCAGGCAACCTCAAGCCGTTTGTCCGCCTGCAGTCGTCAACCAGCAGGGGCGCCTACAGCTCTTCGAGCGTATCGCCGAACCGTTCTATGCCGCGCAGGCGAGTGCGGCCGGCAGCGCCTGCCCGTTCGATAGCCCGCGTCGTGATCAGGTGGCAGACCGCCATCACCGAGACGTGGTTGAACAGCGGGCCGGGCGCCAGCGTCTGGCAGCGGAAGTGCCAGGTCGCCGTTGCCCGATGGGGGACGCCTTCGTCTGTGAGATAAAGAAGTTTCGCGCCGATCTTCTCGATGGCCGAGAGGATCGTTTCCATCTGCGCGACCCGCCGGCGCAGGCCGAAGACGATCGCCACGTCGCGGTCCGTCACGCTCGCCAGGTGTTCGCCCAGCGTCTGCCCCGCACCGGGAATGGCGACGATGTTTTCGGTAACCTGCGTCATCTGCCATTGCAGGTAGTCGGCAAGGGGGTGGCTGCTGCGAAAGCCGAGCACCCAGGTCTTGCGCGCTTCGAGCACCGCATCGGCGATCGCGTTCACCTGGGCGTCTGTTATGGTCGCAAAGGTGCCTTCGAGATTGGCGATGCCCTGGGCGACGTGGGCTGCGACCGACTGGGCGCCGGCCGCGTCGGTGGAGGTCGCCAGAAACAGGCGCGAGCCTGTCTGCCTTTCGTCGCGCGCGTGCCGGCGCGCCTCCTCATAGCTTTCGTAGCCGAGCCGCCGCACGAACCGGGTGACCGTGGCGTTCGATACCTGCGCAAGCTTGGCTAATTCCGAGGCGGAATAGCTCGCCAGCTCGCCCGGAAAATCGCAGACGAACTCACCAAGCCGCCGCTCGGCCGGGTGCAGGTCGTCAAGGGCATCCCTGACCCGGAACAAGAACGAACGATCCGTCGGACCCATCTGACCCCCTTATCCGTCACGGAACCAAGCTTGTAGCGGACCTGCCGGACTTCGCAAGAACGCGTCGTTGCCGCCGTTTCAAGTTTCGCTTGAAAATGTCATTTCATCAATGTATCATAAGAAAATTGATTTTCACACTGATGCCAAGAGGAGGAGACTATGGCAGCAGAAGGTATGGTTCAGTCCGGCAGGTCATCGCCGGTCATCCGGCAATTGGAATCTGCGCTCACCCGCATCGGAGTGACCGGGGCGCACAAGCAGATCATCGCGCTCGTGCTGATCGGCTGCCTGTTCGACAGTTTCGAGCAGAACACGATCGGCGTGTCGGGGCCGCTCCTGAAGGAGCATTGGGGCCTGACCGGCACGGATATCGGCTTCTTGAATACGATCACCTTCGGCAGCGCGGCCATCGGTCGGCTGCTTTCAGGCATTCTGGGCGACCGCTACGGCCGCCGCGTCATGCTCAGCGTCAACCTGCTTCTGTTCTCCCTCGGCTCGGCGGCCTGTGCGCTTGCGCCCGACTTCATGTTCCTGTGCTTCGCGCGGGCGATCGTTGGCTTCGGCGTCGGCGGCGAGATTTCCACGGCCGTCACCATGCTGTCGGAATTCTGCTCGCCGAAATTCCGCGGCACGGCCGCGGGCCTCGTCAATGTCGGCGCGGGCGGCTTCGGCAATTTCCTGGCGCCGGTCTACGGGCTGATGATCTTCAGCCTGTTTCCGGGCGAGGATAGCTGGCGCTGGCTGTTCGCCTCGCTGGCGCTGCCGGCCCTTCTCGTCGTCTTCTACCGCCGCTTTGTGCCGGAGACGCCGCGCTTCCTCGCCTCGCAAGGTCGTATCGACGAGGCGAACAAGGTGCTGTCGGTGCTGGAATCCGGTTCGCTCCGGCCGCGCAACCTCGTGGTGCGCGAGCATCTGACGAAGGACCAGGCGACGGACGCGCCGGCCGCCAAGGGCGGCTGGAAGGAACTCTTCCGCGCGCCGTTCCTCGGCCGCATCATCCCGGTGTCCATCGCCATCCTGATGAGCTACGGCGCGCAGCTTTCGGTGCTGACGCTGATGCCCGTCATCTTCGTGTCGATGGGCTACACGCTGCAGGGCAGCCTGCTCTACAGCATGATCATCCAGAGCGGCAGCGTCCTGGGCGCGATTGCGGCCTCCATGTTCGGCTATTACTTCCCGCGCAAGAAGGTGCTGACCGCCGGTGCGATCTGCGCCTGCCTGGCCGCTCTCTCCATCATGTATCTCGGCACCACCATCCAACTGGTGCTGTTCTTCGGCGCGCTCTTCCAGTTCTTCGTGCTGTTGCTCAACACCTCGATCTGGATCTACGCGCCCGAACTGTTCCCGACGCGCATCCGCGCCTTCGGCGTGGCCTTCATCCTGGCCACCGGTTCGGCGGCAGGCTCGTTCGTGCCGACCATCTCCGGCGCGCTGTTCGACGCTTATGGCATGACGGGCGTGTTCGGCCTGGCGGCCGCCATGTATGCGGTCTTCGCTGTCTGCATCCGCCTCGGGCCCGAAACCTACGGCATGTCCATGGAAGACCTCACGCAGCCGGCGGATGTCGTCACGGAGACCCAGCACCTGGCGGTGCAACCCGCAAAAGCAGGAGCTTGAACCGAGCATGACCGCGCACATACTGTTGATCAATCCCAACAGTTCGCAGGCTACGAGCGACATGATGCACGCCATCGCGCTAACGGCCTTGGACGCCAGGATGGCGGTGGAAACCGTGACCGCCCGTCGTGCCCCGAGCATGATCGTCACGCCCGAGCAGCTGACGGCATCCGCCGCCGAGGTGGTCGAGCTTGGAACCGCGCATGGCCGGGATTGTGCGGGGATCATCGTCAGCGCCTTCGGCGATCCCGGCCTTGCCGAACTTCGCCGCAAGGTGGCCATCCCGGTGGTCGGCATCTGCGAGGCCTCGATGATCGAGGCCTCGCAGGGCGGTCGCAGGTTCGGCGTGGCGACCTCCACGCCGGACCTCATCGAGGCGATCGGGCAGCGGGCGCACGATCTGGGGCTTGCCCACCTCTATACGGGCATCCGCTGCACCGAGGGCGACCCGGTGGCGCTTGCCGCGGATCGGGCGCTTCTCACCGAGGCGCTGGCCGGCGCGGTCAGCGACTGCATCACGCTGGACGGTGCGGAAGCGGTGATCATCGGCGGCGGCCCGCTCGGCCAGGTCGCCGAAGCGCTCCGGCTGCGCTTCCACAAGCCGGTGCTTGGGCCAATCCCCTCGGCGGTGGAGCGGATCATCGATCTCATCGGCGAGGCTGCCAGCGTGCCTCAGGCGATGTGAGAACCTCCCTTCCTGCCGCGACGTCCGCGATTGGCGGCGACCCCCTCCCTTCGTCATCCTCGGGCGGAGCAGGCCGACAGGCCGTCGCGTAGGCCCGGGGATCCATGCCGTGACATGTCGGCAGCACGAAAGCGGCGCAGAACCAACCAGCCCGTCAGCCTCCCCCAAGCCACTTTGTCACTCTGTCAGCAGTCTTTGTTTTTCTTTTATCCACACCCCTTTGCCCTTCCCGCATAATGGAGCCATCGCCCTCACGGGAACCTGGTGCGCACCGGGTATCAGGGAGGGGGACGGTGCCGGATCGGCAGCGCTGACGGTGGCGTTGCTGGGGGAATGAACCCGTACGTCCGGGCCCTGACCGAGGCTAGTTCGCGGGCCTGAAAACCCGCGCTCCCTGCGGTCGGGCAAGAACACGGCGGGGCGCTGGGAAGGCGCCATATAATTTACTTACGAGGTGCTGAACCAGGCACCCCGCTCCCGACTTCTTCCACACGCAATGGCAAGACGCGAAAGCGGGCGTGGCAACGGAGATGCTCGCTCCAAAATAAACATGACTAAAAAACTCATATTATCTTGCCGAAACAACGCTTTACGTCAAAATTTGACCGATTGATAAAAAAATAAACTGTGCTAGCCTTCGTCAAAACCATAAGAATGGGGAACTGCGAAGATGGCCGAAGGTTTGTTCAAGGAAGGCATCGCCGCCGCTCGGCTTTCGCCGGAAAAATACGCCGACAATTTCTCCGATCTGCATCCACCGCTCGATCATCACGAAGCGCTGGTCGAGTCCGACCGGTGCTATTTCTGCTATGATGCTCCGTGCATGCAGGCCTGCCCGACGACGATCGACATCCCGCTGTTCATCCGCCAGATTTCCACCGGCAATCCGCTGGGGTCGGCCAAGACTATCTTCGACCAGAATATTCTTGGCGGCATGTGCGCCCGCGTCTGCCCGACCGAGACCTTGTGCGAGGAAGTCTGCGTGCGCGAGGTCGCCGAAGGCAAGCCGGTGCAGATCGGCCGCCTGCAGCGCTACGCCACCGATGTCGCCATGGGCCAGAACAAGCAGTTCTACGAGCGCGCCGCACCGACCGGCAGGAAGATCGCCGTTGTCGGCGCTGGTCCGGCCGGCCTTGCCGCCGCGCACCGGCTCGCCCGCTACGGCCATGAGGTCACCGTGCTCGAAGCCAGGCCGAAATCCGGCGGCCTCAATGAATACGGCATCGCCGCCTACAAGAGCGTCGACAACTTCGCCCAGGCCGAAGTCGACTACGTCACCGCGATCGGCGGCATTTCCGTCGTCAACGACAAGGCGCTCGGGCGCGACTATGCGCTTTCAGAACTGACCGCGACCTATGACGCAGTGTTCCTCGGCCTCGGCCTTGCCGGGGTCAATGCATTGCGTGCCGAAGGCGAGGAAAGCGAGGGCGTCGAAAATGCCGTCGAGTTCATCGCCGAGCTTCGCCAGGCGCGAGACCTGTCAGCGCTGGAAGTCGGCCGCCGCGTCGTCGTCATCGGCGGCGGCATGACGGCCATCGACGCTGCCGTGCAGGCAAAGCTGCTTGGCGCCGAGGAGGTGACGATCTGCTACCGGCGCGGCAAGGAGCACATGAATGCTTCCGAGTTCGAGCAGGATCTGGCGACCTCGAAGGGCGTCACCATTCGCCACTGGATGCAGCCGAAGAAGGTTGTCACCCGCAACGGCAATCTCAGCGGCATCGAGCTCGAATACACCGCCCTTGACGGCGGCAGGCTCAGCGGCACAGGCAAGACCCTGCATCTCGAGGCCGATCAGGTGTTCAAGGCGATCGGCCAGAGTTTCGAGCCGGCCGCGCTCAATGGCAGCGGCGCGTCGATCGCCATGGAGGCTGGCCGCATCAAGGTCGATGCCGAGGGCCGCACCTCGCTGGCGAAAGTCTGGGCCGGCGGCGACTGCGTCGTCGACAGCCGCGAAGACCTGACCGTGGCGGCAGTCGCCGCCGGCCGGGACGCGGCGGAGAGCATCCACCGGGCACTCACCTCGAACGGGAGGGCATGAGCATGGCAGACATCCGCAACAATTTCGTCGGCATCAAATCTCCAAACCCTTTCTGGCTGGCCTCGGCGCCGCCGACCGACAAGGCCTACAATGTCATCCGCGCCTTCAGGGCGGGCTGGGGCGGCGTCGTATGGAAGACCTTGGGGGAGGAGGGGCCGCCGGTCGTCAACGTGAACGGGCCGCGCTACGGTGCGATCTGGGGCGCGGACCGGCGGCTCCTCGGCCTTAACAACATCGAGCTGATCACCGACCGCGACCTGTTCCTCAATCTGCGGGAGATCAAGCAGGTCAAGAAGGATTGGCCTGACCGCGCCATTATCGTCTCGCTGATGGTGCCATGCGTGGAGGAGAGTTGGAAGGCGATCCTGCCGCTGGTCGAGGAGACCGAGGCCGACGGCATCGAGCTGAATTTCGGCTGCCCGCACGGCATGTCTGAGCGCGGCATGGGCTCGGCGGTCGGCCAGGTGCCGGAATACATCGAGATGGTGGTGCGCTGGTGCAAGCAGAACACCCGCATGCCTGTCATCACCAAGCTCACCCCCAACATCACCGACATCCGCAAGCCGGCGCGTGCGGCCTTTGCGGGCGGCACCGACGCCGTGTCCCTGATCAACACCATCAACTCGATCACGGGCGTCGATCTCGACAGCTTCGCGCCGATGCCGACCATCGACGGCAAGGGTTCGCATGGCGGCTATTGCGGCCCGGCGGTGAAGCCGATCGCCATGAACATGGTGGCAGAGATTGCCCGCGACAGCGAAACCCGCGGTCTGCCGATCTCCGGCATCGGCGGCATCACCACATGGCGCGACGCCGCCGAATTCATGGCGCTCGGCGCCGGCAACGTGCAGGTCTGCACCGCAGCCATGACCTACGGCTTCAAGATCGTGCAGGAAATGATCGAAGGGCTGAAAAACTGGATGGACGCCAAGGGCCATGCAACACTCGACGACATCATCGGCCGCGCCACGCCAAACGTCACCGACTGGCAGTATCTCAACCTCAACTACGTCGCCAAGGCGCGTATCGACCAGGATGCCTGCATCAAGTGCGGCCGTTGCCACATCGCCTGCGAGGACACGTCACACCAGGCGATCACCAGCATGGTCGACGGGGTCAGGCATTTCGAGGTGATCGAGGCCGAATGCGTGGGTTGCAACCTCTGCGTCAATGTCTGCCCGGTCGAAAACTGCATCACCATGGAGCCGTTGGCGGCAGGCGTCATGGACCAGCGCACCGGTCAGCCGGTGTCACCGGTCTATTTCAACTGGACGCAGCACCCCAACAATCCGATGGCCAAGGCGGCGGCAGAGTAACCGTCGCCGCATGGCAGCCATCGCTGGAGGGCCGGGGTCCGGTTCAGATGTCCTTGGTGTCGAAGAAGATCAGTTCGACACCGCCGTCGGCGAACTTGCCGAGATCGGCGGCCGCGGCCTGGCCTTCCGGCGAATTCAATGCCGTCTTGATGGCGTCGAGACTGTCGAAATAGAGCGTCGCGACCATGTGGAAATTCGACGGCCCTTCCGGGCCAAGCGCGTTGCCGTTGCTGACGTCGTATTTGCGCAGCCCCGGTATCTTCTGGGCAAGCGGCACGTGCGTCGAAAAATAGTAGCGTTCGAAAGCCGCCGGGTCCTTGGGCGTTCTGTACAATGCGATCAGTCTGGCCATCGATCTCTCCCTGGCTCATGCGGCGCAGGCGCGCCGATCTCTCCCGATGCCCACGCGACAACATGGCGGATCGGGCACCTGATGAACAGTGGACCAAAGTCCTTGGGGATTAGGAAGCTTTCGGCATCGAGCTGCGACGGGTTGGATCAGCCCTTCGGCCGCAAGCCTTCGACGAACAATTGTTCGAGGAAGCGGGCAGCATCCTCGAAACGGCCTTCGCCGCCGCGGTCCGGTCCGAGTACGGCGCGCACCTGGACGTCGAAATCGGCATAATGCTGCGTCGTAGCCCAGATCGAAAAGATCAGGTGATAGGGGTCGGTCCTGGCGATCTTGCCTGCCCGCATCCAGCCCTTCATGATCTCGGCCTTTTCGTCGACCAGGCTTTTCAGTTCGCCCTCGATCATGGGAATGATGCGCGGCGCACCCTGCAGGATCTCGTTGGCAAAGAGCCGGCTCTCGCGCGGAAAGTCGCGCGCCATCTCCAGCTTGCGCCTGATGTAGCTGCGCAGCTCCGTCATGGGATCGCCGATGTCGTCGAGTTCGCGCAGCGGGGCCAGCCAGGTGTCGAGCAGGCGCTGCATCAGCGACTCGTGGATGTCTTCCTTGCGGCGAAAATAATAGAGCAGGTTGGGTTTCGACATGCCGGCGGCGTCGGCGATCTGGTCGATGGTCGAGCCGCGGAAACCGTTGGTGGAAAACACTTCGAGGGCGGCTTCCAGGATGACTTCCCGCTTTTCCTGCTGGATGCGGGTGCGGCGCGGCGAGGCTGTTTCCATGCTCATGATGCGCCACACCAGCCATCGTTGGCGGAAAACTTCTGGACCAATTGTCTGGACCAGTTTTTGCCGGCCTGTGGAGCGCTCTTCGAATGCCGCATTTCCGCTAGTAGTCCCTTGACCGCCGACATGGCGGTGCTAACGTTTGTCCAACCGGTCAAAAATTTGCGTAGCACGATTACGCTCCAAAGACCAAGCGTTGGCCGCGGCGAAATCAGGGGTTCAAAAAGGAAAGCTTGGTCATGTCCAACAGATTGAAAGTAACGCCGAACGATCTGAGCGCGTTCTGGATGCCGTTTACGGCCAACCGTCAGTTCAAGCAGTCGCCGCGCATGTTCGTTTCCGCGAAGGACATGCATTATACGACGTCCGACGGCCGCAAGGTTCTCGACGGCACGGCGGGCCTCTGGTGCGTCAACGCCGGTCACTGCCGTCCCAAGATCACGGAAGCCATCCAGAGCCAGGCCGCCGAACTGGACTACGCGCCGGCCTTCCAGATGGGCCACCCGATCGTTTTTGAATTCGCCAACCGGCTGGTCGACATCGCCCCGAAAGGCATGGACCATGTCTTCTTCACCAATTCCGGGTCGGAATCGGTCGACACCGCGCTGAAGATCGCACTCGCCTATCATCGCGCCAAGGGCGAGGGTTCACGCTTCCGCCTGATCGGCCGCGAGCGCGGTTACCACGGCGTCAATTTCGGCGGCATTTCGGTCGGTGGCATCGTCACCAACCGCAAGATGTTCGGTACGCTGCTCACCGGCGTCGACCACATGCCGCACACTCACCTGCCTGCCAAGAATGCGTTTTCGCGTGGCGAACCGGAGCATGGCGGCGATCTGGCGACCGAACTTGAGCGCATCGTCACGCTGCACGACGCCTCGACGGTCGCCGCCGTCATCGTCGAGCCGGTGGCAGGCTCCACCGGCGTCCTGGTGCCGCCGAAGGGCTACCTGCAGAAGCTGCGCGAGATCTGCACCAAGCACGGCATCCTGTTGATCTTCGACGAGGTCATCACTGGCTTCGGCCGCCTCGGAACGCCGTTCGCCGCCGACTATTTCGGCGTTGTTCCCGACATTATGACCACCGCCAAGGGTGTCACCAACGGTGTCATCCCGATGGGCGCGGTGTTCGTGAAGAAGGAGATCCACGACGCCTTCATGAACGGGCCGGAGCATGTGATCGAGTTCATGCACGGTTACACCTATTCCGGCAATCCGATCGCTTGCGCTGCCGGCCTCGGCACCCTCGACACCTACAAGGAAGAAGGGCTTCTTACCCGCGGCGCCGAACTTGCGCCGTATTGGGAAGACGCCCTGCATTCGCTCAAGGGTGAGCCGCATGTCATCGATATCCGCAACATCGGCCTGGTCGGCGCCATCGAACTCGAGCCCATCGCCGGGCAGCCGACCAAGCGCGCCTTCTCGGCGTTCGTGAAGGCGTTCGAGCGCGGCGCGCTGATCCGCACCACTGGCGACATCATCGCGCTGTCGCCGCCGCTGATCATCACCAAAGGCCAGATCAACGAACTGATCGACCATGTGCGCGAGGTCCTGAGGATGGTGGATTGACCTATCAGGCACGCCAGCAAGCGACGAGCGAAGTGCTCGTCGACGACGAAAAGGTCCGCGTCACGCGCTGGGATTTCGATCCCGGCGCGGAGACGCGTTGGCACCGGCACGGCATGGATTATGTCGTGACGACCATCACGCCGTGCGCCTTTCTGCTGGAAGAGCCGGGCGGTGGCACCAGGCGCGTCGACATGGGGGCCGGTGTCGCCTACAGGCGCGACGAAGGCGTCGAGCACAATGTGGTCAACGCGGGTGACAAGCCGATGTCGTTCGTCGAAGTCGAATTGAAAGCATAAGGGTCGAACCATGGCCGCTCCGGGCGAAAATCTTCGAATCAATTCAGACCGTTTGTGGGATTCGTTGATGGAGATGGCGAAGATCGGCCCTGGCATTGCCGGCGGCAACAATCGCCAGACGCTGACCGACGAAGACGGCGAGGGCCGGCATCTGTTCAAGCGCTGGTGCGAGGCATCCGGGCTTGAAATGGGCCTTGACCAGATGGGCACCATGTTCGCGCGGCGTGAAGGCACCGACCCCGAGGCGCTGCCGGTCTATGTCGGCTCGCATCTCGACACCCAGCCGACCGGCGGCAAGTATGACGGTGTGCTCGGTGTGCTCGGCGGGCTGGAAGTGATCCGCTCGCTCAACGATCTCGGCATCAGAACGAAGCACCCCATCGTGGTCACCAACTGGACCAACGAGGAAGGCACCCGCTACGCGCCGGCGATGCTGGCCTCAGGCGTCTTCGCCGGCGTTCACAAGCAGGATTGGGCCTACGAGCGGGTCGACGCCAAGGGCAAGAAGTTCGGTGACGAGCTGGAACGCATCGGCTGGAAGGGCGACGAAGAGGTCGGCACCCGCAAGATGAAGGCCTTCTTCGAACTGCACATCGAACAGGGGCCGATCCTTGAGGACGAGGACATCGACATTGGCGTGGTTACCCACGGCCAGGGCCTGAAGTGGCTGCAGGTCACGCTGACCGGCAAGGAGAGCCACACCGGTTCTACCCCGATGCCGAAGCGCCGCAATGCCGGGCTTGGCATGGCGCGGATCACCGAACTGGTGCATGAAGTGGCGATGGACTACCAGCCGGACGCCGTCGGTGCGATCGGCCATATGGAGGTCTATCCGAACTCGCGCAACATCATCGCCGGGCGTACTGTCTTCACGATCGACATTCGCTCGCCCAACAAGGACGTGCTGGACGAGATGGACGAGCGCATCCGCGCCGGCATCGAATTGATCTGCGAGGCGCTGGACATCAAGTTCGAAGTCGAGCAGGTCGGCCATTTCGACCCGGTCACCTTCGACAAGGATTGCGTGAAAGCGATCCGCGATGCGGCTGTACGGCTCGGCTACTCGCATCGCAATATCGTCTCTGGTGCTGGCCACGATGCTTGCTGGATCAACCGTGTGGCGCCGACCGCGATGGTCATGTGTCCTTGCGTCGACGGGCTGTCGCACAACGAGGCGGAGGAGATTTCCAAGGAATGGGCCGCCGCCGGCTGCGACGTGCTCTTCCATGCGGTGGTCGAGACGGCGGTGATCGTGGAGTAGAACAACGCCAGCAGGATTTTTCTAACGCGATGCCAAAAATCGCGGGAAAACAAAGGGGAACGAAGTGTGGAGAATAGTGAAATCCGGCGAGGGCGCCGGGCCGCGCCGCAATATGCCTGGCCGGCTGTCGCCATGCGCAATCGTTGCGCAGAACATTTGCGAAAAAGCCTGAGGCGCGCGGATGGACGTCGAGCTCTTCCTGCAAGGCGTCATCCGGTTCTCGAACTTCATCACGTCCAGGCTCCTGGTTTCCGGTGTCGTTTTCTACGTGCTGTCGGGGTTCGTGCCGCTCGGCAACGCGTCGGAGGGCATCCTGCCGAGCGTCGATCTGCTCAATCAGGTGGTGCAGAACTACCAGAACATATTCGACATTCTCGGCGTGTCGGATTTCGCGCTGCTGCTCATTCTCTTCATCTTCATGACGACCATTCATCTGATCTACGTGGCGTTCGCGAGTGTCGGCTTCTATCTGCCGCCGGCGATCGTTCCGCTGTCAGGCTGGACGGCCATCGACGACATCACCTGGAAGGGGTTCCAGACGCTGCGGGAAGCGCGGGGCAAACGGCATACGGAAGACGAGAACCAGCGGCTCTACGAATTCTCGAAGAAGCTGAGGCAGATCGAAATCGACAGCGACGAGAGGACGCGCGACAAGGTGCAGGGGCCACTTGCGACCTTCAGGATATCCAAAACCTTCGTGGTGTTTTCGCTCGCCGTCTGGATCTATGCGCAGGTGAGTGGAAACTATGCCGGCAACAAGAGCTATCTGCTGATCATCCTGCTGGTTGCGGCTATCACGGCCACCCTCGCTGCACTGTCGATCTTCCGCATGAACCATCAGAGGATCAGCAGTCTGCGCGAGGATGTTGTCGCCGAATTGCTGGAATTCTCCCGCATATGGGTCAGCGAGGAGCATCAGCGGAAAGTGGCGGCAGATTGCGTGCCGACGCGCGAATTGAAGCCGGCGGCGCTGACCATCGCAGTGCCGGTGTTCGGCACGCTTGACGCACTGATGAAAGACTTGCGCAAATGGCGCTCGAGACGATCCTGAGAGGCTAGAAGAACCATGTCGAAAGTCATCAAGAACGGAACCATCGTCACCGCGGACCGCACCTGGAAGGCGGACGTACTGTTCAAGCACGGCAAGATCATCGGGATAGGGCCAGATCTGCATGGCGACCATGAGTTCGACGCGACTGGTTGCTATGTGATGCCCGGCGGCATCGACCCGCACACCCATCTCGAAATGCCGTTCATGGGCACCTATTCGGCCGACGATTTCGAAAGCGGTACGCGGGCAGCCCTTTCCGGCGGCACCACGATGGTTGTGGATTTCTGCCTGCCAGCGCCGCAGCAGTCGCTGCTAGAAGCCTTGCAGATGTGGGACAACAAGACCTCGAAGGCCTGTTCCGACTATTCGTTCCACATGGCCATCACCTGGTGGGGTGAGCAGGTGTTCAACGAGATGGCCCAGATCGTTGACCGGGGCATTACCTCCTTCAAGCATTTCATGGCCTACAAAGGCGCGCTGATGGTCGACGACGACGAGATGTATTCGTCGTTCCAGCGCTGCGCCGAGCTTGGTGCGCTGCCGCTCGTTCATGCCGAGAATGGCGACGTGGTCGCCCAGCTATCGGCCAAGCTGCTCGCCGCCGGCAACAACGGGCCGGAAGCGCATGCCTATTCCCGTCCGCCGGAAGTCGAAGGCGAGGCAACCAACCGCGCTATCATGATCGCAGACATGGCCGGCAGTCCGCTCTATGTCGTGCATACCTCCTGCGAGCAGGCGCACGAGGCAATCCGCCGGGCACGCCAGAAGGGCATGCGCGTGTATGGCGAGCCGCTGATCCAGCATTTGGTGCTCGACGAAACCGAATATTTCAACAAGGACTGGGACCATGCGGCGCGCCGCGTGATGAGCCCGCCCTTCCGCAACAAATTGCATCAGGATTCACTATGGGCAGGATTGCAGGCGGGCTCGCTGCAGGTGGTGGCGACCGACCATTGCTCTTTCACCACCAAACAGAAGCGCAATGGCGTCGGTGACTTCACCAAAATCCCCAACGGCACCGGCGGCCTCGAAGATCGCATGCCGGTTCTGTGGACCAAGGGCGTCAACACTGGCCGCCTGACGATGAACGAGTTCGTCGCGGTCACCTCCACCAACATCGCGAAGATCCTCAACATGTACCCGAAGAAGGGCGCTATCGTCGAAGGCGCGGATGCCGACATCATCGTCTGGGATCCGAAAAAGAAGAAGACCATCGCGGCCGCTAACCAGCAGTCGGTGATCGACTACAACGTCTTCGAGGGCGTCGAAGTGACCGGCCTGCCGCGCTTTGTCTTCACCCGTGGCGAGATCGCGGTGAACGACGGCAATGTGGAAGCAAAGCCCGGCCACGGCGAGTTCGTAGCGCGCGAACCGCATGCGGCGGTCAACCGCGCGCTGTCGACATGGAAGGAGATCACCGCGCCGCGCAAGGTCGAGCGGACGGGAATACCGGCGACGGGCGTGTGAGCGACAGTTTATGATCGGAGCGGAACGCGAACCTCAGCCGATGCGCAAGTACTGCCTCACCGCTTCAGGCCGGCACGAGGGCATCGAGGTGAGGCAACAGCACGACGCTCTCCTGCTCGTTGGGGTCGGTGCGGGCAATGACTGCGCGAGGCAGGGCTGCCGCTGAGATTGGCCGGAAGGTGCGGCACGCCGGCGGGGATGTAGAACAGGTCGCCGGCCCTGGCGACGATTTGCTCTTCGAGCCGTTCGCCGTACCAGCTGTGGACCTCGCCGCTCAGCACATAGATGGCGGTCTCGTGGCTCTCATGCAGATGCGCCTTGGCACGGGCACCGGGCGGCATGGTGAGAAGATGCATGCAGATGCCAGACGATCCGACCGTTTCGGCGGCGATGCCTGCAAAATAACTCAGCCCCTGCTTGCCTTCATATGTGGCGCCGGGTCGAATGAGATGACAGGTGGGCTTCGATGACTGATTCATCCGGCGGCCTCCGCGTGACGATGGAGTGGGCAAGGCAAGTGGAAATCAACAGAAGAGCAAAAGCAAATGGATTTCGACCGGCAGACGCTGATACTCTCGGCGGTAGCCGATGAGGGAAGCGTCGCCAGCCGTCGTTTCGGCAAGCAAGCTCGGACTTACCTTCCAGACCAATGACGGCCCGGTGCAGGCACTGTCCGATGTCGATCTGACTATAAGCAAGGGCGAATTCGTGTCGTTCATCGGCCCGTCGGGCTGTGGCAAGACAACGTTTCTGCGCGTCATCGCCGACCTCGAAAAGGCAACAGCCGGGACAATTTCAGTCAATGGCATGACGCCCGAGCAAGCGCGAATGAGGCGCGCCTACGGATATGTCTTTCAAGCCGCGGCGCTTTATCCATGGCGTACCATCGAACGCAACGTCGGCCTGCCGCTCGAAATCATCGGCATGCCGAAAGCGGAACAGGCGGAGCGCATCCGGCGCACCTTGGACCTGGTCAACCTGACCGGTTTCGAGAAGAAGTATCCCTGGCAGCTTTCCGGCGGCATGCAGCAACGTGCTTCGATCGCCCGCGCTCTCGCCTTTGATGCCGATCTTCTCTTGATGGATGAGCCGTTCGGGGCACTCGACGAGATCGTGCGCGATCACCTCAACCAGCAGCTTCTCGAACTTTGGGAGCGCACCAACAAGACGATCTGCTTCGTCACCCACTCCATTCCGGAAGCTGTCTATCTCTCGACGCGCATCATCGTGATGTCGCCGCGACCTGGCCGGGTTACCGACGTGATCGAGTCGACGCTGCCGAAAAAACGACCGCTCGATATTCGCGAAACGCCAGAATTCTTGGCCATTGCCGCGCGCGTGCGGGATGGGCTCAGGGCGGGGCACAGCTATGATGACTGAAGAAAAGTCGAATTTGGCAACTTCCGCTCCGGCCGCTCTCTCTCCGGTGGGGAGAGGAGATCGCCAATCGCAAGGCGCGGCCTAATGGACTCGCTCCGCGTCAAAATCATCCCTGTCACAACCATCCTGCTCGGTATCGTGGCCGCTTGGTATGTTCTGGCGGTCTTCATGAACGCGCCGTTCCAGCGCGATCTCGACCGGCGCGGCAATGTTACCTCGGGCACCATCGAGTTCATCGGCAAGACGCTATCGCAGCCGAAGCCGATCGTGCCGGCGCCGCATCAGGTAGCGCAGAACGTCTTCGAAAACACGTTTTTGCGAAAGGTCACCAGTAATCGCAGCCTGGTCTATCATGCGGGCATAACGCTCGCCTCGACCATGATGGGTTTCGCCTTCGGCACCGCGCTCGGTATCCTGATTGCCGTTGGCATTGTACATGTGCTGGCGCTCGACCGCAGCCTGATGCCGTGGATCATCGCTTCGCAGACCATCCCGATCCTCGCCATCGCGCCGATGATCATCGTGGTGTTGGCGGCGATCGGCATCACCGGGCTTCTGCCGAAAGCGCTGATCTCAACCTATCTATCGTTCTTCCCGGTGGCGGTCGGCATGGTGAAAGGGCTGCGCTCGCCCGAGATCATGCATCTCGACCTGATGCACACCTACAATGCCAGTGCCTGGCAGACCTTCTGGAAACTGCGCGTACCGGCTTCGGTGCCGTTCCTGTTCGCCTCGATGAAGGTGGCGATCGCGGCCAGCCTCGTCGGCGCCATCGTCGGCGAACTACCGACAGGCGCTGTCGCCGGCATTGGCGCCAAGCTACTTAATGCTTCGTATTTCTCGAACACAATCGATATGTGGGCAGCCCTTGTGGCGGGCTCCGTGGTGGCGCTTCTGCTGGTCGGACTGGTCGGCTTTGCCGGCCGCATCGTCGATCGCAGCATGGGGGCGCGGCCGGCATGAGCGGGTTCAAATTTTCCTGGCAGGCAATCGCCGCCGCCGTGTTGCTCATCGGCGCGCTGTTCACGCTGCCCATCGTCGAAGCCGGAGCCAATGGCCCGGCGCCGTCGGCTCTCATTGCCTCAACCATCGTCGTCTTGCTGCTTTGCGCCATCGTCTTCGATGGATCGCGTTTGGCTGGAGGTGTGCGGGCGTGCTTCCTGTTCGTGGCGGCACATCTGGCGGTTTTCATGCTGATGTCGGAAATAGCCGGAAAGAACGGATCGGCGCGTGCAGCGTTCTTTCTTCTGCTTGCTGCGTGCTGGCTGCTTGCCTGGCGCTGCGTGACGCTTCTTTCGTCACTCAGGCCGGCGAGCCGCGCCGCCAGCACCGCACTCCAGTTATTGATCCCGGCGATCTTTGGCGCCTGGATCCTGATCATCTGGGAAGCCGTTACGCGGGGCGCGGGCATCCCCTTCATTCTCCTGCCGCCGCCCAGCGCCATCGGCGCCCGCATCGCCAATTCGCTGCCGGTGCTCGCCGCCGACGTCAACCAGACCATCTTCAAAGCGGTGATCGCCGGCTACGTTCTGGGCTGCGGCGCTGGCTTCGTCACCGCCATCCTCGCCGATCGCATCTCCTTCCTGCGTAAGGGGCTGCTGCCGATCGGTAACATGGTTTCCGCGCTGCCAATCATTGGCGTCGCGCCCATCATGGTGATGTGGTTCGGCTTCGACTGGGAGTCCAAGGCGGCCGTCGTGGTCATCATGACCTTCTTTCCGATGCTGGTGAACACAGTGGCTGGGCTGCAGGCCTCCGGCCATATGGAGCGCGACCTGATGCGCACCTATGCGTCGAACTATTGGCAGACGCTGCTGAAGCTTCGGCTTCCCGCAGCTGCCCCCTTCATTTTCAATGCGCTGAAGATCAACTCGACGCTTGCGTTGATCGGCGCCATCGTTGCCGAGTTCTTCGGCACCCCGGTTGTCGGCATGGGCTTCCGCATCTCAACGGAGGTGGGGCGGATGAACATCGACATGGTCTGGGCCGAAATCGCAGTTGCAGCACTTGCGGGTTCGGTCTTCTATGGCGTGATCGCTCTTGTCGAAAGAGCGGCCACGTTTTGGCATCCGTCCGTCCGTGGTGGGCGGGCGTAAAATCCAGAGGGTTAGGCAATGAAAAAAACAATGATTGGAATGCTGGCGGGAGCATTGTCGCTCACCGCCCTTCAAGCTCTTGCGGCTGACGCGGTCACGCTGCAACTGAAGTGGGTAACGCAGGCGCAGTTCGCCGGCTACTACGTCGCCAAGGACAAGGGTTTCTACACCGAGGAAAACCTCGACGTAACGATCAAGCCGGGCGGCCCGGACATCGCGCCCGAGCAGGTGATCGCCGGTGGCGGCGCCGACGTGATCGTTGACTGGATGGGTGGCGCGCTCGCCGCGCGCGACAAGGGCGTCAACCTCGTCAACATCGCTCAGCCCTTCAAGAAGGCCGGCATGGAATTGGTCTGCCCGAAAGACGGCCCGGTGAAGACCGAAGCCGACTTCAAGGGCAAGACGCTCGGCGTCTGGTTCTTCGGTAACGAATACCCGTTCTATGCATGGATGAACAAGCTCGGCCTGCCCACCGAAGGCGGGGCCGATGGCGTAACCGTCCTGAAGCAGAGCTTCGACGTGCAGCCGTTGATCCAGAAGCAGGCCGACTGCATTTCGGTCATGACCTACAACGAATACTGGCAGTTGATTGACGCCGGCTACAAGCCGGAAGATCTGATCGTCTTCAACTACACCGCGATGGGCGTCGATCTCCTCGAGGACGGTCTCTATGCGATGGAAGACAAGCTGAAGGACCCGGCCTTCGAGGACAAGATGGTTCGGTTCGTGCGCGCCTCGATGAAGGGCTGGAAGTACGCAACGGAAAATCCCGACGAGGCGGCTGACATCGTCGTGGAAAACGGCGGCCAGGACGAAAACCACCAGAAGCGCATGATGGGCGAGGTGGCCAAGCTGATCGACAATGCCGATGGCAAGCTGATCGAGGCGGCCTATGACCGTACCGCGGCAGCCTTGCTTGCGCAGAAGATCATCACCAAGGAGCCGTCAGGCGCCTGGACCTCGGCGATCACCGACAAGGCGATCAAATAAGCGTTCTTGCATACGAACGTCGGAAAGGGGCGGGTGACCGCCCTTTTTCATGTCAAAATTTTAGTCAGCCATGGCCGCCGGCAGCGACGCAAATCCGCGGAAGCGCACACGCCCGGTACGTTTTGGCGCGCCGGCCAACGCATAGCCGGGAAAGCGATTGAGGAAGCGCGACACAGCGATGCGGCCTTCCATGCGCGCAAGCGAAAAACCGACGCAAAGATGCGGTCCGCCGGCGAAGGCAAGATGCTTGTTGGGCTTTCGCGAGATGTCGAGACGGTCGGGTTCATTGAAGTGCCGCGGATCGCGGTTGGCGGCGCCGATGCAGAGATGGATACGCGTCCCCGCGGGTATGGTCTCACCGTGGAACTCGGCCGGCTCGGCAGTCAGACGGTTGCCGAGCTGGTTCGGGCTCTGGAAACGCAGGAATTCGTCGACGGCTGTGTCGATCAGTTCCGACTGTTCCAGCAATCGTCGCTTTTCCCCTGGCCACTCAGCAAGCTCGAACAGCGCATTGCCGATCAGGTTGGTAGTGGTCTCGTGGCCGGCATTGAGGATGAAGATGCAGTTCTGCAGCAACTCCGTCTCGCTCAGCAACTCGCCGTCATTGCCGTTGATCAGGCGGGTCAAGACGTCGGTCTGCGGATCGCCGGGCTTCTTCCGTCGGTTTTCCGCGAGTTCGCCCAGATAGGCCTTGAAGGCGGTGACAGCGCGGTTCCCGCGCTCCTGCTGTTCGGGCGAAAGCACCGGCTCCAAGGCGCCGAGGATCGCCAGCGACCAGTCGCGCAGCGGTCCGCGCTCTTCATGCGGCATGTCGAACAGATTGCCGATCACCTCGACAGGTATCGCCGAAGCAAAATCCTCGATCAGGTCGACGTTCTTCTTCTCCGCCATGCGGTCGAGCAGCCGGTCGACCAGATGGACCAGGCCCGGTTCCATGGCGGTTAGTGCGCGAGGTGTCATTGCGCCGACCATGATCTTGCGTACCCGCGTGTGCAGCGGCGGATCATTGAAGACGAGGCTGGTCGTGTGGTGTTCGTAGAGCGGCGAACGGCCGAATTTCGGCAGGAACTCGACCTTCTTGTCCGACGAGAAGGTTTTTGTGTCCCGATAAACCCGGTCAAGGTCAGCCCACCGCGACAGCATCAGCGAACCGTCGGCAAAATGCTTCAGCGGCGCGTGCTCCAGCAGTGCGCGATACACTGGAAACGGATCATCGGCAAAACCAAGGGGCAGGGCGGTGATTTCGAAATCCCGCGCGAGTTCGGCTGACGTGCTCATCAGGCCTTGGGTCGGTTGTCGACGATGCGCTGCGCCTTGCCCTGGCTGCGCGCAACCTTTTCGGGCTCGGTCACGTCGACGATCACGGTAACGCCGATGACCTCTTTGATGCGTTCCTGCAAGGCGCTCGCCGCTGCCTTGCGCTTTTCGCCGGAAGCTTGGCCGGGCGCGGCTTCCACATGAACGGTCATGCAGTCCAGCCTGCCGTCGCGCCACAGCTCGATCTGGAAATGCGGCGCCAGACTTCTCACCTTCAGGATCTGCTCTTCGATCTGCGTGGGGAAGACGTTGACGCCGCGCAGGATCATCATATCGTCGGAACGCCCGGTGATTTTTTCCATACGCCGCATCGAGCGCGCCGTGCCGGGCAGCAGCCGGGTCAGGTCGCGGGTGCGGTAGCGGACAATCGGAAACGCTTCCTTTGAAAGCGAGGTGAACACCAGTTCACCCATCTCGCCGTCGGTTACGGGTTCGCCTGTCTGCGGGTTGATGATCTCGGGATAGAAATGATCCTCCCAGATATGCAGTCCGTCCTTGGTTTCCACACATTCGTTGGCAACGCCTGGTCCTATCACCTCCGACAGGCCGTAAATGTCGACGGCGTGCATGTTGAAGGCCTGTTCGATTTCGGCGCGCATGGCGTTAGTCCACGGCTCGGCGCCGAAAATACCGACCTGCAGCGGGCTTTCGCGCGGGTCGAGCCCTTGGGCACGGTATTCGTCGAGGATCGACAGCATGTAGGATGGCGTCACCATTATGGTGGTCGCCTTGAAGTCCTCGATTAAGGTGACTTGCCGAGTGGTCATACCGCCCGATACCGGCACCACGGTGCAGCCGAGCCGCTCGGCGCCGTAATGGGCACCGAGGCCGCCGGTAAAGAGTCCGTAGCCATAGGCGACATGGACGATGTCGCCGGGCCGCGTGCCTGCGGCGCGCATCGAACGCGCCATACACTCGGCCCACACGTCGAGATCGTGCTTGGTGTAGCCGACGACAGTGGGTTTGCCGGTGGTGCCGGAAGACGCATGGATTCGTGCGACCTTTTCGCGAGGCACTGCAAACATTCCAAACGGATAGTTGTCGCGTAGGTCGGACTTCACCGTGAACGGGAAGTTCTTCAGATCGGAGAGGCTTTTTAGGTCGCCGGGGTGGACACCGGCTTTGTCGAAACTCTTTTTGTAGTGCGGGACGTTCGCGTAGGCATGTCCGAGCGACCATTTCAGCCGCGACAATTGCAGGGCCGCGATCTCGTCGCGCGAGGCGATCTCGATCGGGTCGAGATCTTTTTTGGCAGGCGCGAGATCCTTCATGGTTCTCCTCCTGTGGCGGCGTCATCGAAATGGACGCCCTTGACGACGCGCGAGGCACCTCTGAATTCGGCGATCAGGCGGCCATCCTGATTGGTCACCCGCACATCATAAAGTCCCGAGCGTCCCGTGCGTGAAATTTCGCGCGCATCGGCCGTCAGCCGGTCGCCTAGCGCACCCGGCGCAATGAAACTGATCGTGTTGTGCTGCGCCACCGCGATCTGGTTGTAGGAGTTGCACGCGAAGGCGAAGGCCGAGTCCGCAAGCGTGAAGATGAACCCACCATGGCAGATGTCGTGGCCGTTGGTATGGTGTTTTTCCACTGTCATCGACAGCGATGCGGTTCCGGGGCCGACAGAATCGAGATTTGCGCCCAACCATTTCGAGGCATCGTCGCGCGCCCACATTGCGTCAGCGCTTCTCCGCGCGATTTCTTCCTCGGTCATTGTCCCCCTCTATGTCACGTCGAAATCCAGCAGCAGTTTTCCGCTGGTTGGCCGCGACTGGCAAGCCAGCGTGTACTTTCTTCATTCTTCGACCCCGGCGTTTTCAGCACACGGCGATGTCGTCAATCACTTCGCCAAGCCCCAAAGATCAGCCCGGGTCGACCTTGCTGTACATCCGGTCTCCTTCGTGACTGGATGGCTTGCTTGTTTGCTGAAGTAACAAAAAAACTCAATAGTGCAAGTTTTCGTAACATAAAGAGCGAGGGCAACATGGCGGAATTCGGGGTGAAGGAAGCAGAGGACCTGATCGGCCGGATTTTTGCGCCATGGATCGTCGATCTCGGGCTGAAGCCGCTAACATTCGACGCGACAGGCGGTGATTTCCAGCTGCCTGAAAACCGAAAACTGGTGCATGTCGGCGGGGTCGTCTGCGGGCAGGCGACTGCTGCGGCTGCCGACACAGCATCGGTGGTGACGCTGTCGGCCCTGAACGGACGCTTCCGTGTCTGCACGACGGTTGACCTCACCACGCATTTCATCCGGCCGCTGTCTCCAGGCGAGATTCAGATCCGCGTCGACGTGCTGTCCAATGGCAAACGCATGGCGTTCACGCGGGTCGAGATGCGCGCCCAGGACGATCCGCGTGTTGCTGTTTCGGCGACGATGGCGTTCAGCTATCTCGAGGACTGAACCCGGCTCCTCAAGGTCTTACGACGACAGGTGGGTAGACGACCCACGGCTGATCGTAGAACGGGTCGGAATAAAGCGCGGCGCGTCGCGTGGCGCGGCGGTCGAGGTCGAGCTGCAGCAGGCAGGAGGCGAAGGCATCGCTGCCTTTCCGGAAGCCGTAGGATTTGCAGGTCGCTTCGTCGGCGGCTCGGCGTTCCTGTGGTGTCATTGTCTTGCAGCCGGCGGCGAGCACCAACACCGCCATTGCCACGATGAGTGAAGCGCGCATGTTTTTCTCCCTGTCCCGATCAACGACGCAACAGGCCACATCGTTGATCGACGTATTCCGGTGTAGAGTACTCAGCTTTTAGGCCGGGCAGAAGGGCAAAGCTCTCGTAGCAGGCCTCTCGCGGAGGTCAGTCCGGTTCGTGCTAAGCGCCGAACCGGCCGGCGAACTTTTGCGGATCGAGGAGCGGCGGCAAGCCGGCTTCGTCCAGCCATTGTTCGCTCGGTTCGGCAAGCCTTGTATAAAGGCCACGCGCGGTTTGCCGGGCGCTGTCGCCTGGCCAGTCGCCGGGAAGAAGCGCAGCCGGAAGGCCGGGATCGTGCAGTACGATGCGGCGCCAGTCGTGGATCAGCAGGATGCGTGCGACGATCGCTTCAAGCGGCGTGACGTGGCCCTTTTCCATGGCGTTGGCAAGTGGCGCAACCGCTGCGCTGAAGGCTTCGTAGGCGTGTGCGGTTTCTTCCAGCCTCCAGAAACTGGTGGCTGCCGCTGGCGTTTGCAGCGGCTGTTGCCGGAACACCAGCATGCCGGCCAGCGGGGCGCCTGCCTCTGGCGATTGCGCCGTTTCCGGGCGCAGCCAGGTGCCGCCGCCGGCCTCCACGAAGCCCGCATCTGCAAGCGCTGCCGCGCGGTCGCCAACCTTGCCGTTGCCGGGAGGTGAAACGGCAACGGTCCAGGTGCCGTCCCAGGACGGCGGGCCGGCGGCATAGATGCGGCGAGTGGCCAGATCGAAAGCGCGGCGGCCGCGAATGTCTAGTGCATAGAGGCTGTTGCGGCCATCCTTTTCGCGGACCACCCACTGGTCCGCGGCAAGCCGCGATAGTGCGGTGCGCAAAGCACCCGGCTCAACGCGGAGCCGCGCCATTATCTCTTGCAGGACGGACAGCGGAACCTGGCCACCGCGCTGCACGATCGCGTCGCCAAAAATGGTGATCACAAGGGACCAGACACGCAATCGCCCCCGCTCATGCAGGCGGGAGATGAACTGGTCGAGGGCCGGGGTCATGCACAATTGGGCGAGAAACTCACTTTTTCTCCCTGATATCGGTCAGGGTGCGGGTCGGCGTGATCGCCTCGGGATCAAGCCTGATCTCGATGATTGATGGCTTGCGACTGGCGCGCGCACGCTCGAAGGCTGGTGCGAAATCGTCCGTTGTTTCCACGGTCTCCCCATGGCCGCCATAGGCGCGGGCGAGGGCGGCGAAGTCTGGATTTTTCAGGTCGGTTCCCGAAACGCGGCCGGGGTATTCCCGCTCCTGGTGCATGCGGATGGTGCCGTAGATGCCGTTGTTGACGACAATCACAATGATAGGCAGGTCGTACTGCACCGCCGTTGCGAATTCCTGCCCATTCATCATGAAGCATCCGTCACCGGCGAACGCGATCACCTCGCGCTCGGGAAACAGCCCTTTGGCAGCGACTGCGCCCGGCGTGCCGTAGCCCATCGAGCCGGACGTTGGCGCTGCCTGCGTGGCGAAGCGGCGAAAACGATGGAAGCGGTGCAGCCATGTGGCGTAGTTGCCGGCGCCGTTGGTCATAATGGCGTCGTCAGGCAACACCTTTTCCAGGTAGGCCATGATTGGTCCCATCTGCACCGCGCCGGGGCCGGTCTCCGGCGGCGTCGACCATGCGCGGTAAAAGCCGTGCAGCCGCTCGGTCTCGTCGGCCCATGCCGGCGTTGCTGTTGGCTTCAGCCTGGCGAAGGCGGCGGTAAATGCTTCCGGCGAGGCGTTGATTGCGAGCGCGGGTCGATACACACGGCCCAGCTCATTGGCGTCGGCATGCACATGCACCAGTGTTTGGTCCGGGTAGGGGCTCTTCAGCAATGTATAGTCCGAAGACGGCATCTCGCCAAAACGGCCGCCAACCAGCAGCACAAGATCGGCCTGCTTGATGTAGGCGGCGAGTTTGGGATTGGGACCGATGCCGACATCGCCGGCATAACAGGGATGCAGGTGATCGAACAACATCTGGCGGCGGAACGAAACGCCGACGGGTAGTGCCCAGGTTTCCGCGATGCTTTCCAGCCGCGACTTCGCTGCAACGCTCCAGCGCGAGCCGCCGAGAATGACAAAGGGCCGCCTGGCGTTGCCGAGAAGCTCTGCAAGCTTGTGCATTTCCGCTTCGCCGGGAGAGGTTTCGACCGGTGTATAGGGCAGCGCGTTGGGCGCTTCGGTCAGCGAGGTGAGCATGTCTTCAGGCAGTGAAACGACGACCGGGCCTGGGCGGCCGGACGTGGCGACGGCGAAAGCACGTGTAACCAATTCAGGGATGCGCGAGGCGTCGTCGATCTCGACCACCCACTTCGCGATATCGCCGAAGAAGCGCTTGTAATTCACCTCCTGGAAGGCTTCACGCTCACGCGCATGGCCGGCGATCTGGCCGATGAACATGATCAGCGGTGTGGAATCCTGCATGGCGATGTGGATGCCGGCCGATGCATTGGTGGCGCCGGGACCACGGGTGACGAAGCAAATGCCGGGCTTGCCAGTCAGGCGGCCGTGGCAATCGGCCATCATCGCAGCACCCCCTTCCTGGCGGCAGACGGTGGTCTGGATGCGGTTGGAATCGTGCAATGCATCGAGAACGGCGAGATAGGATTCCCCCGGCACGCAGTAGATGCGGTCAACGCCGTTCGCCTCGAGCGCTTCGACAATCAGTTTTCCGCCGGTCTTCATTCGCCGTGTCTCTCCAGTTCCGCGAGAATTTCGTGCGTATGTTCGCCGAGCCTAGGCGAGGGCCGGTTATAGGCTGGCGGCGTCTCAGACATCAGCATCGGCGCTCGCACCGAAGGCAGCTTGTTGCCGTGGCCGTCATCGAGATCGAGGCGCATGCCACGTGCTATCGCCTGCGGGTCGGCGAACATCTCGCCGATCGTGTTGATGGGGCTGGCTGGCACTCCGGCGGCTTCCAAACTGGCGAGGAGCGGCGCCTTGTCGTAGTCGGCCAGCCGCTCGACGATTGCCGCGCGTAATCTGGCGCGATTGCCGACGCGCGCCGCATTGGTGGCGAAATCCGGATCGCCGGGAAGGCCGTTCAGATCGACGACATGGCAAAAACGCTGGAACTGGCCGTCATTGCCGACCGCCAGGATGATATGTCCGTCGCGAACCGGTAATACCTCATACGGCGCGATGTTCATATGAGCGTTGCCCATCTGCACCGGCGATTTTCCCGAGACGAGATAGTTGAGGTTCTGATTGCCGAGCACCGAGATCTGGGTGTCGAACAGCGCCATGTCGATATACTGACCCTGGCCGGTCGCCTCCGCATGTCGCAGTGCGGCCTGGATGGCGATGACCGAATAGAGCCCGGTGAAAATGTCGGAGATGGCGACGCCGGCCTTCTGCGGCTCAGCTCCGGCGGCTCCGGTGATCGACATCATGCCCGCCATGCCCTGGATGATAAAATCGTAGCCAGGCCGCGGCGCATAAGGGCCGTCCTGCCCGAAACCGGTGATCGAACAATAGACGAGGCGTGGATTGACCTTGTGCAAGGCCGCGTAGTCGAGGCCGTATTTCTTTAAACCCCCGAGTTTAAAATTCTCGATCAGCACGTCGGCGGTCGCGACTAGTTTGCGCACGGTAGCGGCGCCCTCGGGTGTCGAAAAATCGAGCGCGATGGAGCGCTTTCCGCGATTGCAAGAATGGTAGTAGGCGGCCGAAAGGCTCTCTCCGTCTCGCCCCTCCACGAAGGGTGGCCCCCATTTGCGGGTGTCGTCGCCGCCTTCCGGGTTCTCGACCTTGATGACGTCGGCGCCAAGGTCTGCGAGCAGTTGGCCAGCCCAGGGGCCAGCCAGAATGCGAGCCAGTTCGATAACGCGGATGCCCTTCAGCGGAGGTTCGGCCATTTCACACCACAGTATTCGAGACGCCGGCAGTGCGTAGCAAATACCGCATGGCGCTGTCACGCGACTTGCATGAGACCAGCGGTTTGTCGCGGATCATGCTGCAGTTATGCTTCTGGCCCAGGCGATGAAATCGGCAGCGATCGCATCCCGGTTCAACTCGTTGAGGGATTCGTGACGGGTTTGTGGGTAAACCTTTGAAACCAGATTCGAAAAACCCATCCGGCGCAAGCGGCCGGCAAGCTTCCCGATCGCTTCGCCCCCGAAGGTCGAAGGGTCGTCGGCACCGCCGGCAAGGTTGACCGGCAGGTTCTTGCGCACCGAAGAGAAATTGCTGTCGTCGGCGCCGGTGAAGATGAAACCGAACACATCGCGCCACAGCGATACCGAAGCATTCCAGCCGCACAAAGGGTCGGCCACGTATTTGTCGACCTCGGCAGTATCGTGCGATAGCCAGTCAAAGTCGGTGCGGCTGTTCGGGATTTTTTTGGCCCAATCCTGGAAGGTGAGCTTCGGTAACACGCGTGACGGTACGTCGGAGCCGAGGCGGAATTTCTCCCAGGCGAGAATGCCTTGAGCGAGGCGGCCGAGCAGGCCGGCGGAAAAATTGGCGTTCCAGATCGCGGCACCATGAAGGCGTGTGGAATGTCTGAACACGTAGTTCAAGGTGATGAGGCCACCCATGGAGTGGCCGAAGGCAATGACCGGCAGGCCGGGATTTTCATGAGCAATCAGATCATGCAGTGCGTCGATGTCGGCGATCACCTTGGCGGCGCCGTCGGTCATGCCGAACATGCCCTGCGGCGCATCCGGAGCTTTGGTGTATCCGTGGCCGCGATGATCGTGGACATAGGTGTGATAACCTTCGGCTGCCAGCGCGTCGGCAAAACGGGCGTAGCGGGCGGCATGTTCGGCAAGGCCGTGATTGATCTGGACGACGCCGCGGGCCGTTCCCCCGGCCCGACGGGTGTAGAGGTTGAGTGACGCTCCGGTTGGCGACGGATGCGCGCGTTGGTTGTCGAACGGCATGATTTTCCCCCTGCGGCGCACAGTCTTGGCCAGCGCGAGCAAAGCGTCAAGCCAGCGTGATATCGCCAGAACCGTGATACGCGATCCCACGGTTTCCAACGGATGGGGTGTTCGCTTGACCCAAGGTGTTACTCTGGGTTGCATTTCTTGAACAGCCAATTGCTCTCAAAATCACATTTGCGTCGTCGCCGGTCTCTAGAAGGCGTCCTCAAAGCGTTGGCTGCGGCACGCCTTCAGTGCGGCAATGATCATGAAATTCCAGTCGCCCTCGCTCTCCCGGGTGCCTGCGCCAGATAATCGGAGAGGATCTTGACCATTCACCCCCCAGCAGGGCCGAAAGCCAAAGGTTTGGCCGCCGTACCGCCGGCAGTTTCCGAGCGCATCAAAATTGCCCGGACACTGTGCATCGTCTTCATGACTTTCGTGCATGTACAGCCAGGCATAGCCGAAAACGTCTATGATCGGGACACCGGTTTCTTCGACATCATCTATTTCATCCTCACGCGTATTGTGGGGCTGAGCTCGGTTTCGCTGCTGTCCATCGTTTCTGGTTATTTCGTTGTATCCAGCCTGCTTAAGGCTGGCCCGCAACCGCTGGCCGTCTCCAAACTGAAGACGCTGGTGGTGCCGCTGGTCGCCTGGAATCTCCTGATGTTCATGCTGCTCGTCGCCTACGGGTTGCTGAGCGGCAAGTGGCAGGACATGCCCGACGCCACTGTGGTTGGCGTCGCCAATGCCTTCCTCGCGCTGACTGCATGGCCGCTGGACGTGCCGCTGTGGTTTCTGCGCGACCTGTTCGTCTGCTGCCTGTTCGCACCGCTGCTTCATGTGAGCCTTGAAGCGTTCGGCCATGTTCACCTTTGCCGTACTCGTCCTCTTCGCGGTATTTGGCGAGAACCTCTATATCCTGCAGCGACCGTCGCTCATCCTGTTCTTTGCGCTTGGCATGTGGCTGCGCGTCGCCGGCATCAGTGAGCAGGCCGTCGACCGTGTGGCCGGTTGGCTGACGCTCGCGCTGGTCGTCATGGTGGCAATATTCCTCACCATCCGCATCGAGCGCATCCTCCTGGGTGAGATGGACGAGACGCTGAGGCTCACCCTCGATACGTTGCTGCGGGTGACGGTGGCGGCGGGTTTCTGGCGGCTGACCGAAATGATCCGCAAGTCCCCGTTTGCCGGACCCTTCGTGCGGTTCGAACCCTATGCTTTCTTCCTGTTCTGCAGCCATGCCATCCTTTTCAATTTCGGCGGCATTGTCTTTCGGCGCTTCTTCGGCAATTACGGCTCCGACCTGTTTCCGATCACCTTCTTTACGCTGCCGGCGCTTGCGGTCGTTGCCGCGATCGTTGGACTACAGATCATCAACCGGTCGAACCTGCTGCTCTTCCTGTTCAATGCAGGCCACCGCGTGCGGCCGCTGTTTGAGGCTGAAAGGCAGAAGGTGTCGGTGTAGCGAACACTGCTGTTCCCGGCCGTCTGTGCGGGCGAAAATCTGTGATGAAAGCGCGAAGCGGTGAGACCTGGAGCGGTTTCGAGCTTCGAACGGATTGCCGTTGCTCAAAGCATCGCTTACATAGCGCGCAACTCTCCTTCAACGATTGACGGGAAAAGCGCGCGTGGCACGCCAGTTCATCTATCACATGTCGGGCCTCTCCAAGGCCTACGGCACCAAGAAGGTGCTCGATAATGTCCATCTTTCCTTCTACCCCGACGCCAAGATCGGCATCCTTGGCCCCAACGGCTCGGGCAAGTCGACGATCCTGCGCATCATGGCGGGGCTCGATAGGGAATTTCAGGGTGAGGCGTGGCTCGCCGAGGGCGCGACCGTCGGCTACCTGGCGCAGGAGCCGCAACTTGATCCGGCCAAGACCGTGTTCGAGAATGTCATGGAAGGGGTCAAGAAGAAGACCGCTATCGTCGAGCGCTACAACGAACTGATGATGAACTACTCCGACGAGACGGCGGACGAGTTCGGCCAGGCTGCAGGACGAAATGGATCGGCTGAACCTGTGGGACCTGGAGCAGCAGGTCGAGATGGCCATGGACGCGCTGCAGTGTCCGCCGGGCGACTCCGAGGTCACCAACTTGTCGGGTGGCGAGCGGCGCCGCGTGGCGCTGTGCCGCCTGCTGCTGGAACAGCCCGACCTTCTGCTGCTCGACGAACCGACCAACCACCTCGACGCCGAGACGACCCAGTGGCTGGAAAAGCACCTGCGCGATTATCCCGGTTCGGTGCTGATCATTACCCACGACCGCTACTTCCTCGACAATGTGACTGGATGGATCCTCGAGCTCGATCGGGGCCGGGGCATTCCCTACGAGGGCAACTACACCAAGTATCTCGACGCCAAGGCCAAGCGCCTGATCCAGGAGGGCCGCGAGGACGATGCCCGCCAGAAGGCGATCTGGCGCGAGCGCGAGTGGATCGCATCCTCGCCCAAGGCGCGGCAAACCAAGTCCAAGGCGCGCATCAAGGCTTATGAGGATCTGGTCGAGCAGGCGCAGGGCCGCAAGCCGAGCGACACGCAGATCGTCATTCCGTTGAGCGAACGGCTGGGCAATGTGGTGATCGAGGTCGAGGGCCTGACCAAGGGCTATGCAGACGAAGTGCTGATCGAAGACCTCGAATTCAAGCTACCGCCGGGCGGCATCGTCGGCGTGATCGGCCCGAACGGCGCCGGCAAGACGACGCTCTTTCGCATGATCACGGGCCAGGAGACGCCGGACGCCGGGTCGATCCGCAAGGGTGAGACCGTCAAGCTCGGTTATGTCGACCAGAGCCGCGACGCGCTCGATCCCAACAAGACCGTTTGGGAGGAAATCTCCGGCGGCGCCGAGGTGATCAAGCTCGGCAAGCACGAGGTGAATTCTCGCGCTTATTGTTCGTCGTTCAATTTCCGTGGCGGCGACCAGCAGCAGAAGGTCGGCAACCTTTCGGGTGGCCAGCGCAACCGTGTGCATTTGGCCAAAATGTTGAAGAACGGGGGCAATGTTCTCCTCCTCGACGAGCCGACCAACGACCTCGACACCGAGACGCTGGGTGCACTTGAGGATGCGCTGGAGGCTTATGCCGGCTGCGCTGTCATCATAAGCCACGACCGCATGTTCCTGGACCGCATGGCCACCCATATGCTCGCCTTCGAAGGCGACGCGCATGTCGAGTGGTTCGAGGGCAATTTTGAGGAATATGAGAAGGACAAGGCGCGGCGACTGGGACCGGAAGCGCTCGTGCCGCACCGCATGACACACAAGAGGCTGACACGGTAATTCAAGAAATGCTCCGCCAATAGCGGGGCATTTTTGTTTTGCGGTGGGGATTTGCAATGAAAGACTGGTCCGCGTCCCAATATCTCAAGTTTGAGGATGAGCGCACGCGGCCGCCTCGCGATTTGCTGGCGCGCATACCACTCGCCAATCCGAAACGCGTCGTCGATATCGGCTGCGGGCCAGGCAATTCGACCGAGCTCCTGGTGGAGCGCTGGCCGCAAGGGGAGGTGAGTGGCTTCGACACCTCGCCTGACATGATCGAGAAGGCGAGGGCGCGCCTGCCAGGGGTCGTCTTCGAGCTCGCCGACGCTGCGACCTGGAAGCCGGCGAAACCTGTCGACATCATCTTCGCCAACGCGGTGTTTCAATGGTTGCCGGAGCATCCGGCTATCCTGAAACGGCTATTTGGACTGCTGGCGCCGGGCGGCGTGCTCGCCGTGCAGATGCCCGACAATCTGGCCGAGCCCAGCCATCGGCTGATGCGGGAGGCGGCGCTCGCGATGCCATTTGCGACCAAAATGGTGGGGGCTGCTCGCTATCCCCTGCCGTCGGTTTCCTTCTATTATGATCTATTGTCTCCTGGCGCTGCTTTGCTGGATATCTGGCACACCAATTACAACCACCCGCTGGCCAATGCGGCTACAATCGTTGAATGGGTGAAGTCGACCGGGCTGAAACCGTTCCTCGACCGGCTTGACGCGGCCGAGCAAGGCGAATTCCTGCGCGACTACACCGCACGGATCGTCAAGGCCTATCCGCCCGCGAACAATGGCAAGGTGCTTCTGCGCTTCCCCCGCATCTTCATGCTCGCGCAGCGCAAGTAACCTGGACCGCCGCGATGGCAGGCTGCCCGATAAGTCTGGAAATCAGCAGGAAAATCCGCGCCAGGCAGCCCGATAGGTGCTTCCGGCCGGCCATCAACCTCAGTTATGCCACGATCTGGCGCTTCAGAAGCCACGCCTTTGCAAGCGGTCCAAACTGGCATACACCGCAGGATGAAAAGGGCGGCAAGGATTCTGCGGCAGCGGGCCGGGGATCCCGAAGACAGCGCCAGCAGGACTTTAAGCAGCATGAATTGCGTCATCATCAGCGGCATTGGCGCTGAAATTCCCGAGGCCTCGATCACCAACGAGGAATTGGTTGAAAGTTTTAACAGCTGGGTGGACAGCGAAAATCCGCGCCGGGCGGCTGCGGGGCTCGACCCTCTGGCGAAATCCGACAATGACTTCATCGTCTATGCGTCGGGCGTCAAGAACCGGCACGTTATTGAACGCGAGGGTATCCTCGATCCCACCCGCATGGCGCCACGAATAGCCGCGCGCCCGGACGACGCGCTGTCGCTGGAAGCCGAGTTCGCCATTGCCTCGGCAAAGAAGGCGCTTGCCCATGCGGGACTGCAGCCGGCTGACATCGATCTGGTGATCTGCTCGGCCTCGCATCACCAGCGGCCATATCCGGCAATCGCCATCGAGATACAAAACGAGCTTGGCACCGTTGGTGCGGGCTTCGACATGGGGCTAGGCTGCTCGTCGGCTGCCGCGGGCCTGCATGTTGCGGTCAATCTTGTGCGCGCCGGAGCTCACAAGCGGGTGCTGGTGGTGACGCCCGAAATCATCACCGGGCACCTGAATTTCCGCGATCGCCAGACGCATTTTATCTTCGGTGACGCTTCGACCGCGATGGTCGTCGAGGTGATCGGCAAGGAAGAGAGCCGGCCTGGCCGTTTCGAGGTGCTCGACACGCGTAGCTGGACGCAGTTCTCCAACAACATCCGCACCAATCTCGGTTATCTCACCCGCACTGCCGCCGCCGACCCCTACATGATCAACATGGAGGGGAACATGATCAAGCAGGTCGGCAACAAGGTGTTCAAGGAAGTCACCGTTGCCGGCCACAAATTCATCGTCGGCTTCCTCGCCGAGCATGGGTTGACGCCCGATGGCATCCGCCGCTTTTGGCTGCACCAGGCCAATGCGCGCATGAACGCGATGATCCTGAAGCTCTCCTTCGGCCATGAGGTCGGCCACGATCGAGCGCCGATGGTACTGGAGCGGCTGGGCAACACGGCCGCTGCCGGCGCGATCATCGCACTCAGCGAAAACCATGCCGACATGAAGCAGGGTGATTACGGCCTGATCTGTGCCTTCGGCGCCGGATATTCGATCGGCGGCGCGCTGCTCAAGATGATGTAGCGTCGCCCTTTCGGCACCACGCAATATGATTATCAGTTATAGAACGATCAGCCGATTTGGCTGGATTTTCGCGTGTTTCGTCCGCATCTTCCCAGAAGCCAAAACCATGGAACAAAAAATGCTCGATCTTTTGACGCGCCACGGGGATGCGGAAATTCTGCCAGGCAGGAAGCTGGCGGCCAAGGTTGCCGGCGTGTTGGTTGCGCCGTTCGACCATTTCGTCACTCGCGCGGTCGATGAATTGCGGCTCGGCTTCGAAGGCATCGAGGGCGATTTCCATGCCGGCCACACCCGCAAGTCTGGCGGGCGCGAGCCGTGGTATCCGCGTGGCACCGAGATGCGCAACGAGCGGCAATTGTCAATCGTGGCGCCTGACGAGCTTCGCATTATCGCCGAGCGCATGGATATACCCGAGGTGAAGCCCGAATGGATCGGCGCCAATCTTGTCATTGACGGCCTTTCCAGGCTGTCGATGCTGCCTGCCGGCACTATGCTGTTCTTCAAGGGCGGGGTGACGCTAAAGGTGGATGCTCAGAACGGCCCCTGCCGCATTGCCGGCCGCTCGATTGCCGAACATGCAGGCATGGCCGAGCATGAGGCGGCCTCATTACTGTTTCCGACAGTCGCAAAGCGGCTTCGCGGCCTTGTCGCCTGGGTGGAAAGGCCGGGCGTCGTCAAGGCGGGCGAGGAGGTCTCGGTGCGCGTGCCGGAGCAGTGGATCTACCGAGCGTAGTGTACAGCTACACCCCTATTCGTCCTCATCGTCCGGGTCGAGCAATCGCGTGGCGCGCCAGGTGGTGAGCGTTTCGTTGATCTCACCGACGACAAAAAAGCGTGCCGCGTCGCGGTCATAGCCTTCGGCAAGCAGGTTTTCGTAGGCGGTATGTTCGTGTCGGACATGAGCAATGGTCGCCAGCCACACCGCAATCGTCGGCGGCAGCGCCTTCATGTGTTTTGCGTTGGCTTCGGCACGGATCCTTTCCGTATCGGCATAAGGAGCCAGCGGCAAAAGAGCGGTGAGCGCCTTGGCAATGGCGCGCTGGCGGCCGGTGTTGGCGATCATTTTACGCTGCGTCCCGGCGTGGCATCGGGTATGGAATCGGTTGAAGCAAAGTAGGGTTTCAGGTCGATCACCGGGGTGCCGTCGAGGACATCGATGCCGTCGAGCGTGATCAGTCCGGCAGTGCCGTCTATGGCTACGATTTTTGCGATGTGCAACCCAACAGGGTTTGGCCGCGCCGGGGAACGAAGGGCAAAAACACCTTTCGCGACAGTGGCATGGCGGGGTTTCTGCACAATCAGATTCCGCGGCGCACGGTCGAGCCAGGAAATGATAGCAACGTGACTATAGGCTTCCAGTCCCTGGAGGCCTAGCCGATAGAACGGGTCGATTTCAAGCGTTGCCTGCTGGCCGCGCTCGCGGGCCGTCGCCATGTTTTTGGGACAATCCTCGCGGTTCTTCCAAGGCGATCGGATGCGGCCGATGAAAACCACCTGCGCGTTTCCGGTGGCCGTCGCCGGGTCAAGCGGTAATTCGCGCTCGCCCTCACGTTTGCCGAAGTCATTCATGCAAAACACCATAGCGTCATTTTCTTGTCGGATAACGACATGGCGGGTTGCGCATCTTTGCGATATGACATAAAGATATGTTTATATCTGCTGGAGCCACAGATGTCTCTCCATTCGCATGCAACCCTGGACACGATGGTTGATACATTGAAGGCGGCCGCCGAATCCAGCCGCCTGCGCATTCTGGCGCTGCTGTCGCGGGGCGATCTCACCGTTTCCGACCTGACCGAAATCCTCAACCAGTCGCAGCCACGCGTTTCCCGGCACCTGAAGCTGCTCTTGGAGGCCGGGCTGATCGGCCGCTACCAGGAAGGTTCCTGGGCCTATTTTCGGCTGTCCGATTCCGACACCGAGCGCGACTTCGTCAACGGCCTGGTTTCGCGCGTGCATCTCAGCGACCCGCAGGTGGAACGCGACCTCGAACGGCTGGCTGCGGTCAAGCGCAAGCGGCAGGAACGCGCTAAGGAATATTTCAGCGAGAACGCCACGAGCTGGGACCATATCCGTTCCCTGCATGCCCCGGACGCGTCAGTTGAGGTCGCGCTCAAGCGGCTTGTCGGCAAGAAGCCGTTCCAGACCATGCTCGACCTTGGCACCGGCACCGGCCGGCTGCTTGAAATCTTTGCGCCGCTTTATCGCCGTGGCGTCGGTATCGACCTGTCGCGCGAGATGCTGACGGTGGCGCGCGCCAACCTCGACCGGGCAGGGGTAGCCAATGCTCAGGTACGCCAGGGCGACATCTACGCGCCGCCGGTCGAGCGCGACGCCTACGATCTGGTGACAATGCACCAGGTGCTCCACTATCTCGACGACCCACAACTGGCAATCCGCGAGGCGGCGCGGCTGCTGCGCCCGTCCGGGCGGCTGGTGATCGTCGATTTCGCGCCGCATGCGCTGGAGTTCCTGCGCAACGAGCACGCCCATATGCGCCTTGGCTTTTCAGACCGGCAGATCGCCGAATGGTTCGCGGAAGCCGGCCTTGATCTCGAAGAGACCGAGAATTTCGAACCGCGCGCCGGCAGCGGGGCCAAGCTCACCGTCAAGCTCTGGCTCGGCCGCGATCGCCGCCTCCTGATTGCAGACCCCACGCAGACCGCCGTTCCGGAAAGGGAAACAGCCTGATGAACCAGTTCCGCTTTTCCCGCCGGCCCGATTTCGGCGACAAGATACGCGTTTCTTTCGAGTTCTTCCCGCCCAAGACCGACGAGATGGAGGCAAGGCTCTGGGAGACGGTGACGCGTCTGGAGCCGCTCAAGCCGAAATTCGTTTCGGTGACCTACGGCGCCGGCGGCTCGACGCGCGAGCGCACGGGGCGCACGATCAAGCGCATCCTTACCGAAACGGGCATTCCTGCCGCCGCGCATCTGACCTGTGTCGGCGCAACGCGTGAGGAAGTGGATGCCGTCATCCGCGAATTCCAGAACATCGGTATCGAGCGTTTCGTGGCGCTGCGCGGCGACCCGGCTTCAGGCGTCGGCAACACCTATCGCCCGCATCCCGGTGGCTACCAGAACGGCGCGGATCTCGTCGCTGGCCTGAAGGCGATCGCCGATTTCGACATTTCGGTAGCCGCCTATCCGGAAAAGCATCCGGAAAGCCCGGACTTCGCAACCGATATCGAAATGCTCAAGCGCAAGGTCGACAATGGCGCCACTCGCGCCATCACCCAGTTCTTCTTCGACAACGATCTCTACGAGCGCTACGTCGAGCGGGTGCGCCGCGCCGGCATCTATGTTCCGATCGTACCGGGCATCCAGCCGGTGCATAGTTTCCGGCAGGTCGCGAACTTTTCGCGCAAGGCCGGCGCTCATGTGCCGGCGTGGCTGGCGGAGCGCTTCGACGGGCTGGAAAATGATCCGCAGACCCATGCGCTGGTAGCGTCCGCAGTGGCTGCCGAGCAAGTCATGGACCTGGTCGAGCGCGGCGTCAGCGACTTCCATTTCTACACGATGAACCGTGCCGATCTTGTGTTCGCCATCTGTCACATGATCGGCATTCGCGCAGAGGGCGCTACGACTGCTCAGGCGGCTCCGGCAGCGGCCTGACTATGCAAAAAGGCCGGGTATGGACCCGGCCTTTTTTGATCTTAGTCACCCGAGGTTCTGGACTCCCGCCGTCTAGCGGCTCAAGGGAGTACTCCCATGATGAGGGCACCGATAAATGCGAAAGCAGCGCAGATCATCAGAGCGTTTATTGGCCGTGTCAAACCCATGGCAAGACCTCCTCTATGGCGTACGAAGACGGAATCTAGGGGCATTTCTGCCACAGGCAAGCGAAAAATGTGCTGCAATGCGACAGGATTGTGAGAAAATCGACCTCTGAAATTGGGTAAGTCTACGGATTCGCTCGACAATCCAGCAGATTAGGACTTGTGGAAAAAATGTGGCGAAAGGCGGACGGTCTCTGCCGTTTTTCGCAGCGCCGAAGACGGCCGAATTTGCGCGAAAATCGCCAGCCGGGTTCGAGCTTTTAAGCGCCGGGCAGCGGTCCGCTCATCTTACTGCTTTGGAAACCCGATTCTGGCGTCGGCAAGCAGCGCCTGCAGCCACGAAGCGACCGACAGCGCCATGCGGTCGCGGCCAAAACGAGCGAGCACCTGCACGCCCAGCGGCATGCCTGAGGCATCGGTTATGCCGGGCACATTGATGCAGGGGTTGCCGGTCAGCGTCCAAAGCTTGTTGAAGACGGGCGACCCGGTTGAAGATAGCCCCTCGGGCGCGGCGCCCGTCGCGGCGGGCGTCAACAGAACGTCGACGGTTTCGAACAGAGCACCAGTCTCGCGCCTGGCGCGTCGCGCGATACGGCGCTTCTCGTCATAGGCTTCCGGCGTCGTCAGGCGGCCCTGTTCGAGGTTTTGGCGCAGCACGTCGCTCAGCCTGTCGCGGTGGTTGTTGTATTCGAAGGCGAGCGCCATCGCCGCTTCGAAATTCTGCAGCTCCAGATGCGCCGCGCGTGCCGCGCTCAATGCCGGCGGCTCGTCGACCTCGATGATCGTGGCGCCAGCCCCGGCCGCCCTGTCCGCCGCCAGTTCGACTGCGGCCTGCATGGTGGGCGCTGCTTCGCCCCACAGCGAGGTGCGGTAGAGGCCGATTCGGAGGGATGAAGGGTCGATCAGGCTCAACGGCGAGTGACCGCCTGGTCAGCAGGGCGACGAATGCGGCGACATCGGCCACGCCTGCCGCGAAGAAGCCGGCAGTGTCGAGCGACCATGAGAAGGTTTTGGCGCCAACCATCGGAAGCAGCCGGAAGCTCGGTTTGTAGCCTGCGACCCCACAATAAGCGGCAGGCCGTATCACGGAGCCGCCGGTCTGCGTGCCAATAGCTACCGGCACCATGCCTGCGGCGACCGCAGCTGCCGAGCCGGACGAGGAGCCGCCCGGCGTGTGGGTCGGGTTGCGTGGATTGCGCGTGTCCGCCGGCTGCAGGAACGCGAATTCCGTGGTTACAGTCTTGCCAGCCACCACGGCTCCCCTGGCGCGCAGCATCGCCACGATTGCCGCGTCCGCGGCCGGGCGATTGCCGGCATGGATGGCAGAGCCGAATTCGGTCGGCATGTCGTGCGTTTCGAAAATGTCCTTGACGCCGACGGCGATGCCGGCGAGCGGCCCGTTCGTCTGCTCTGCTGCGGCCAGCGTGGTTTCACGGTCCGCCATGGTGCGGAACGCGCCGATCTCGGCATCCCGCGTTGCGGTCGCGTCGAAACAATTTGCAACGGCTTGCCGCGGAGTAACCTCGCCGCGCTCGATGGCGCTCAGGATGGACAGAAACGATTGCATGCTTCCCCCGGAAAACTCTCCCCGGGCTGCTATCGCCGCTTGATGAGCCTTCCGTCAATGGTGACGAGGCCAAGCCCGATCAGCATCATGCCGCCGACCTCGAAGAGTTCCAGCCGTTCGCCGAGGAATAGGGCGCCGAGCAAGATGGCGCTGACCGGCACGACCAGGGTCACCAGCGAGGCGTTTGTGGCGCCGGCCGAGGCGACGATGCTGAAAAACAGGATATACGCAAAGGCGGTGGACAGCAGGGCGAGCGCGAAGACGGCGAGCCAGACTGGCGGGCTCGCCACAAACAGATTGCTCGCGCCGCTGGTCATCAACACGACCGGGATCATGATGAGGGTCGATGCCGTCAGCTGACTGGTGGCGACGATCGCTGGCGGAACCTGCCGGAAACGTTTGGCGAAGACGCCAGCGAAACCATAAGAGAGAGCTGCTCCGATGAGCGCCAGCTTCGCCCATACCGGACCGCCGATACCCGCCAGCAGGCCGGGGCCGATCATCACCGCAGTACCGGCAATGCCTAGCAGGATGCCGGCGATCTTGTTCCACGATAGTTTTTCATCGCTGGTCGCAGCATTGGCAATGATCACTGTCCAGAATGGCGTCGTGGCGTTGAGCACCGATGCGATGCCGGCGCCAAGCTCGGTCTGACCGGCGAAAATCAGCGAGAACGGGATAATGTTGTTGAGCAGCGCCAGTGCGACGAAACTCGCCGCATAGGGCAGCGCCAGGCGAAACGACGGGCCGCGCGCGGCCAGGTAGACGTGCAGCGCGGCCGCGGCGATGGCGACGCGAAACAGCACTAGCGTCAGTGGGGGGATTTCGGCGACGGCGATGCGCGCAAAGAAGAACGAGCCGCCCCAGATGGCGCCGAGAAAAAGCACCATTGCCCAGTCGCGGGCCGTCATGGACTGGCGAACCGCCGGAGTGGAAATTGCCGTCACGAAAACCTCGCCTTTGCGGTGTCGATGAATCGCGGTGAACCTAGTGCCGGCTCAGCAATTGCGCCACCCGTTTCATGGCTATTCGTTGACCAGCGCCAGGAATTCGCGCTGCGCGCTGGTCAAGTGCCTTTCCCGGTGCCGCACGGCGAGGAACTGTCGTTTGCGCAGCGCTGCCGGAATTTGCACCAGTGTGCCGGCGGTTACCGAAGCCGAAGTGACGAGGCGCGACAGAACGGTGGCGCCGGCGCCTGCCTCGACCGCCGCCCGAACTGCCTCGTTGGAAGAGAGTTCGAGCGCGATGTCGAGGTCGCCAATGGCGATGCCGAGGCCAAGCAGCGCCTCCTCGAACATGGCGCGGGTGCCGGAGCCTTGTTCCCTCATCACCCAACGGGTCGACCGGAAGTCGGTGGCACCTGTCGGCCAGGTTTTGACCCAGGGATGATCGGCTGCCACGACAAGTGCGAGTTCGTCTTCGGCGGCCGGCGTTGCGGCGAGCGCGGGATCAACGATTGCGCCTTCGACAAAGCCGAGGTCGGCTATGCCTTCGCGCACGGCGGCCGCAACCTGTTCGGTGTTGCCGATAGAAAGCTGCATCGCGATATCGGGAAAGCGCGTGCGGTAACGGTGCATCAGCGGCGGCAGCCAGTAGCTGGAGACCGTCTGGCTGGCGGCCAGCAGCAGCGTACCGCGCTTGAGACCGGCAAGATCGGCAAGCACGGTTTCGGCCGATGCGGCGCGCGCCAGCACAGCACGTGCCTCCGCAAGAAACAGCCGCCCGGCCTCGGTCAGCTCGATGCGGCGGCCGACGCGGTTGAACAAAGTGACGGCATGACGGGCTTCCAACGCGGCGACAGCCGCGCTGGTGGCCGATTGTGTCAGGTTCAGGTCGGCTGCGGCACGTGTCACATGCTCGCGTTCGGCTACGGCGACGAAAATGCGGAGCTGTTCCAGCGTCATTGCCGCTGCCCCGCAGCTATGCAGGTCGCTAGATCAGCTTGATCAGCAGGAGACTGAAGCTTGCGATGAAGAGAGAGGCGATCAGCCCGAGCAGGAGAGGACGCAAACCCCTGGCGCGAAGCCTGGTGACGCTCGTCTCCAGGCCCATCGCCGCCAGCGCGACGCTCAGCATGAAGGTTGCTGCCATGGCGACGGCAGCCTTCGCCTCCGGCGGAACGGCCACCACGCTGTTGAGGCCGACCAAGGCGATGAAGCCGAACACGAACCATGGCCGTGGCGCCTTTCCAGCGGTCGTACCGCCGTTTTGCCAGCTGCAGATCAGGCCAAGCCCGAGCACCACTGGCGCCAAAAGCATGACCCGGCTGAGTTTTGCCACGGTGCCGAATTCGCCCGCGACTTGCCCGCCCTGGAAGGTCGCCGCGACCACTTGCGCCACCTCGTGGATCGAGGCGCCCGCCCAAAGCCCATATTGCTGCGGCCCAAGTTCCAGGAATGCTCCGAGCAGCGGATAGGTGAACATTGCGATGGAACCGAACAGCGTGACACAGGCCACCGCATAGGCGACGTCCTCGTCGCTGGCGCGAGTGACGGTGTTGGCGGCGATCACCGCCGATGCGCCGCAGATCGAGGTTCCTGCAGCGATCAACTCGGCAAGCCCGCGTTCGACGCCCATCAATCGGCCCAGCCGGACGGTGAGGGCGAAGGTGGCGCCGAGCGTCAGCGCGATAATCGCGATTCCCGATACGCCTACCTCGGCAATCTGCGCGGCTGTCAGTTGCAGGCCGAGCAGGATGATGGCGAAACGAAGCACGGGGCGTATGGCGAATACGGCTCCGGGTTTCGCCCATGCCGGCATTCCGAAAACGATGCGGACGCTTACACCAAGCAGGATGGCGAGGATCAGGGGGCTGAACAGAGACAGGCCGGGCGTCAGGCGCAATGCGTAAGCGGCTACCGCGATGGTGGCTGCGAACGCAAGGCCGGGCAATATCCCGCCGATCCATGCAGCCGGCTTCGGCCTGGACGCGACGCCGGCAATTCCAGGCGGCGCGATGGCTTCGGCCACGTGCTGGAGGTCTATTTTTGCGATCGCATTCATGGCCGCCGGTCCGGTTCGTTTCAGCCATGGTTTTGCGTACCCATATTAATCTATCCAACGAATTATATCGTATGGATCGTTCGATTAAAATGGTCGAATGAAGCAATAGAGCCGATTCCCATCGGCGCGCTGTTGCTCTAAGTTCCCAGCGCCCGGTCCTGGAGTTTGGCATGCAACGATTCGAAACCGCGCACGAGGCGGCGCTTGCGCTTCGCCCCGACGATCCCATCTACTGCTTCCGACCGGAGGTGCTGAAGGCGGACTGCCGGCAATTCATGGGCATGTTTCCGGGGAAGACCGCCTACGCGGTGAAGACCAATGGCGAGCAGATTGTGCTTAAGGCGCTGGTGGAAGCCGGTGTCACCGCCTTCGACGTTGCCTCGCCCGGCGAATTCGCTGCCGTACGCGCCGTCTCATCCGATGCCGAAATGCTCTACATGCATCCGGTCAAGGCGCAGTCCGACATCAGGCTGGCGCTGGAAAAATATGCCATCCGCGTTATCTCGGTCGACCACGAGGATGAAGTCACAAAGCTGACGCGTGTTGTGCGTGCGCTCGACATCGATCCGGGTCAGATTACTGTCTTCGTCCGCATCCAAACCAAGGGTTCTGCTGCTTACGAACTGTCGAAAAAATTCGGGGCAGGGCCGGCCTATGCCGTCGAACTTGCCGAACGCCTGCATCGAACTGGCTACAAGGTAGGCATCGCCTTCCATGTCGGCAGCCAGATAGAGGATCCAGATACCTACGAACGGGCGCTGGCGACTGCCGACTGGATCCGCAACCGCATGGACGTGCCGCTTGCCGGTCTCGATGTCGGCGGGGGCTTTCCCGCCGAATACGGCCATGATCCCAACCGCAAGAAGCCGGAAATGCCGTCGCTCGGCCAGATCATGTCGCGGCTGCGCGAACGACATCGAGGAATACCAGTTCGACAAAGTGCCGCTGGTCGCCGAGCCCGGCCGCGTCATCGTCGCCAAAGCATTCTCGCTGATCGTGCGTGTGCTTCTGCGCAAGGGCCGCCGTCTCTACATCAATGACGGCATCTGGGCATCGCTATCGGATTCGTGGACCGGCAAGATCACACTGCCGGCGCGTTTCATCCCCGATCCGGCGATCCGCACCCGCAACGGCGAGGCGAAAAACATCGTGCCGTTCAAGGTATGCGGCGCCACCTGTGACTCTGTCGACATCCTGTCGCGGCCGTTCTGGCTGCCGGAAACTGTCGACACCGGCGACTGGATCGAGATTGGCCACATCGGGGCTTATTCGCTGTCGCTCAGGACCCGCTTCAATGGGTTTTATCCCGACACCTTCGTTGAGGTGGCGACCCCCTTCGACGAAGGCAAGGCCCCGGAAGGCTTCGCCAGCCTGGAGACGATGGCAGACTGAAGCGAGTAGGGAGTAGCGAATAGTGAATAGCGATTAGAAGTCCAAAAGCATTGCTTTCGAGATTTCGCTATTCCCTCACAAATTCGCCAGCAATGTCGGTGTCGGCCAACCGTCGACCGGCAGGCCTAGGCGAGCCTGTTCCTTGCGCACGGCCTCACGTGTGCCGACGCCCAGAATGCCGTCGACCTTGCCGACATCGTGGCCCAGCGCCTGCAAGTTGGTCTGCAACAGTTTCATCGTGTCGCCGACCAGTCCTTCCTCGGGGTTGCGCCGTTCAAACGCAGGATCGCCGGCCAGCCGCGCGGCGAGATGGGCCGCGGTCAGCGTGTAGATGAACGACTGGTTCCATTCGAGATAGATGTCGTAGTTGTCGTAGCTCAGGAAGGCTGGGCCCTTGTGACCCATTGGCAGAACAAGGCCGGCGTTAAGACCGTTGTCCTGCAACGGCGAGCCGTCGCGGGCTGGTGACGCCCCATTCGGCCCATTTTGACAGTGGCAGCTTGTTGGTGCGGCCGGTTTCCTGCCAAGGGAGTTCGTCGGGAATCCGCACTTCCTGGAGCCACGGCTGGTCGCGCTTCCAGCCGCGCGACTGGATCTTGCTTGCGGTGGTCAGGATGACGTCGGGCTGCGCTCTTGCGCACGTCGACAAGGCCATCGCCATCGCCATCGACGCCACGGTTCTTGATGTCGCTCGGCAGCATCTGGGTCTGGCCGATTTCTCCGGCCCAGGCGCCGGTCACGTCAGCCGGCAGGTCGCCGTGGTCGATAAGGGTGAGCAGTGGCACGATCTGCGGCCGGAACAGCTCCGGGCGGCGGCAGTCGTGAGCGAGCGTCACCAATGCGTTGAGGGTGTTGAAATCGCCCTGAACGGCGCCGAAATCGGTCTCCAGGCCCCAGAAGGCGGCGATAACCGGTCCCGGCACGCCGAATTCCTGATCGGCTCGCGCGAAGACGTCGGCGTATTTCTTCAGGTTGGCCGCCCCTTGCTTCAGCCGGTAATCGTTGATCATCCGGTTGGAAAATTCGGCGAAGGTCTGCGTGAAGACGCCCTGCGCGCGGTCGCGCTTCAGCACGGTATCGTCAATGTGGGCATCAGCCAGAGCGGCAAGGCCGGCTTCGCCAACGCCCGCCTGCCGTGCCTCGTCGGCACAGTTGCTGCTTCCATGCAGCGAAATCGCCGCCGCATTCCTGCGCCCAGGCAGGCAGCACCGTTGTGGCCGCACATAGCGCTGCAAACGCTGTCATCCGCAAAGTCATCGGCCCGGTCTCCGGTCATTTCTTGATTGCTTGCCGGTGCTTTGCCCAACACCTGTGGCGAAAAGCGGGCAAGACGGTCAATTGTGGCAGTCGCCGAAAATCGTCATTGATTTCCGGAAGCCCGATCCAATGAATTCAAAGTTCCGGTGTGTCCAGCGCGTCCAAAGGACGCGCCGGGTTATAGCGTATTTGCCTTCAAGAATTTCCGCCAGGAGGCTTCGGCTGCCGTTGAACACATTGATGTCGGCGTTGCCATTGATGCCGGGCACGACGCCTGTGCCGGTGTACTGCCAGAAGGTGAAGGGGTGACTGCCATACTTTTCCTGCGGATGGCCGGCTACCGACCGCAACCAGTAGGGGTAACCACGGAAGGTCGCGAGCTCGTTATCGTCGAAGAAGTCGACCGAGGTGTAGATGATCGGCTTCTTGCCGTAATGCTTCTCGACGATATCGAGAAAGATGCTGCATTTCGCGGCGCACGGTCTCCTTCGGAGGACGCAGCTTGCAGGTCGGCGATTGCGGGTTCCATTCCATGTCGAGAACGGGCGGCAGGGCGGCCTTGTCGCGCGGCACGTTGCGGATGAACCATGCCGCCTGCTCGGAAGCCGGGCGGCAGAAATAGTAGAAATGATAGGCACTGCGCGGCACGCCGGCGAGCGCGGGTGGCGTTCCAGTGCTCCACGAAATAGTCGTCGACGCGGTCGCCGCCTTCCGTTGCCTTGATAAATGCGAAGGAAATGCCGCTGGCTTTGGCTTTCGGCCAGTCGATCGAGGTCTGGTATTTCGAGACGTCGGTGCCGTGCACGGCATATCTCCAGGGCGTGCTGCCGGTCCAGTCATGCGGGTCGCTGTCGCTGAAACGCGGATAGGCGCGCGTTACCTTGCTGGTGACGGAAACATCGGTTCTGCTCGCGACAGGGGCAAGGTCGTCAATCGTCGTGCACGCCGTGAGCAGCCCCATCAATGCCAAAGCCATTACACGGCGCATAATATTCCCCTCAGACCGCGCCTGCCCACCGAGCACAGCATATCATCCATTGACCGGGGCCGCTAAGGCCTCATGCCGGGGACGGTCACCCCTCGAGCGAAGCCGGCATCCTCATGTCTTCGCCGATCATGGTTGATTTTCAGTTGACTGCGCTCGACACGACACAAAAATTGCGTGAGGAATGGCGGCAATTCCATGGCGGGGAACGGGGAACCATGCGGATACTGCTGAAAATTGTGAAATGGCTGGCCGGCCTGACGGTGCTGGCGATCGCCGGCGTCGCTCTCTGGCTCTATGTGGCGCCGCCAGCCTCTGATTCGTGTTGCCTCCGGTTATTCGGCAAAGATCGTCTGCTCCAACGTTTTCCTCGCTGCGCGCGATCCCGACAACGTGCTGCGGATCGATGTGCAGGCGCCCGGCCACTGGTTGCTTGGCTACATGAAGGTCGATGTGGACCGGAATGAAAAAACAGTCACGGCGGCTTTGCTCGGTATTTTCGGCAAAGGGGTCGCCGTGGCGCGAGACGGCCTCGGCTGCACTTCGGCGCCCGATGGCGACGTTGCCAGGGTGAAAGCCGTCACTGTTGCCCCAGCGGCTGCCATCGCAGCACGCGATGCTTTGTGGCCGGGGGGCAACCGGGTCGAGCCGTCGCAATCCCCCGACCTTATGGCGATCCTCAACGACGCCACGCTGACGGGGCAGGGCATGCGCGCGGTCGTCGTGGTGCAGAACGGCCGCGTCATCGCCGAGCGTTACGCCAATGGCTTTTCGGCCGACACACCGCTGCTCGGCTGGTCGATGACCAAGACGGTGACGGCGGCGATCATCGGCACGCTGGTCAAGGACGGCAAGCTCGCAGTTGGTGACAAGGCGTTGTTCGAGCCCTGGAAGGCCGACGGACGGACGAGCATCAGCCTCGCAGACCTGATGGCGATGTCGTCGGGGCTGGAGTTCAATGAAGATTATGGCGACGTTACCGACGTCACCCGCATGCTGTACCTTGAGCCCGACATGGCGGGCTTTGCCGCCTCCAAGCCTTTGACCGGGGACGTCGGCAAGGCGTGGAGCTATTCCAGCGGCACGACTGTCATGCTGTCGCGTATCTGGCAGACAGCGCTTGGCGACCCAGCCACCGCCTTGGCATGGCCGCGCGCGGCGCTTTTTGCTCCCATCGGCATGACCAGCGCCGTACTTGAGACCGACGAGCAAGGCACCTTCGTCGGCTCGTCCTATCTCTATGCGACCGCCCGCGACTGGGCGCGATTTGGTCAGTTCCTGCTGCAGGATGGCGCCTGGAACGACACGCAGATCCTGCCCGTCGGTTTCGTCTCCTGGATGCGCGAGGAAGTGCCTGCTTCGAAGGGCGAATACGGCAGGGGACAGCTTTGGCTGCACGGATCGGATTCGGGAGCGGCGCCCGGCACTGACCCGGATGCCGGCTTCGATCTCCCCGACGATGCGTTCTGGATGCTCGGCCATGACGGGCAGTCGGTGTCGATCGTCCCGTCGAAGAAGCTGGTTGTGGTGCGCCTCGGCCTTACCCCTTCGAAGCTCGCCTACCGGGCTCAAGGCTTGCTGGAAGCGCTGACCAAGGCATTGGAGTAGAAGCTTCAGGTAGGCCTGTGGATCACAGCCAGCACGGCATATCCACGATAAAGCGTTTCGAAAGAAAGGCTTACCGCTTCCTGCTGGCAGAATGAATCAAGCACCTCGCGCATCTCGTCGCGTGGCGCGACGTGAAATTTTGCCAGCCAGATGCGCAGCGCCTTGCGGAACCAGCGCGGCAGGCGTTCCTGGCCGCCGAAGTCGACAATGTGCAGCGAGCCGCCCGGTTTCAGTGTGGAGAGAGCGGCTGTCACGGCCTTCTCCCAACCGGGGATCATCGACAGCGAATAGGAGATGAAGATCCGGTCGAAACTCTCGCGCGCAAACAGCCGGCCGGCGTCGAACGCGGTCGCGTCGCCTTGCGCCAGCCGGACCTTGTGCTGTAGTTCTTCATGGGCGATCGCGGTTTCGGCCGTCTCCAGCATCTCGGCCGAGATGTCGAGCCCGAAGAAGCGCCCTTGCGGATGAAGCCGCGCCGCGAGCACCAGATTGCGGCCCGTGCCGCAGCCAAGTTCCAGCACCGTGCCGCCCTGTGGCACGTCGAGGCCAGCTATCATGCGGTCGCGGCCGAGAAGGTAGTATTTCCGGGTCAGGTCGTAGAAATGGCGCTGGCGCCGGTAGACGCCGTCCATGAGCGCACGATGAGTTTTCGTCGCGTCCTCATCGTGCTCAAATTCCTTGTTTTGGCGCATGATCGTTGTCCGAAAAGTCTGCAACTTTTCGGGATCATGCTTTGGCGCGGCGTGGCCGCTTGTACGCTCCACGGTGCTCATCAGGCTTTCTTCACATAGAGGTGGAAGCCGCCATAGATCGCCGAGCGGTCGCGCGCGGAGAAGTCGAGCGACTGTTCCTGCTCATAGCTCCACTGGTCGAGCAGAGTAGCCGAAACCCGGCCAGGCAACAGGCTGGGTTCTGCGGCGGTGCGGAAGATGACGCGCGCGCCGGGAGCGGCGGTGCGGGTAATCTCGGCCCACAAGGCGTTCAACTGGTCGTCGGTCATCCAGTCCTGCGCATCGAGAAGGATGAAGCGGTCGACACTGGCAGCCCCCTTGGCTGCGAGCAGTTCTGTGAAGTTGGCGTGGTGGACGGTGACGCGGTCGGCATTGCGGCGGATCGTGTCATAGTTTTCCGGCTCGAGATAGGCCGGCAGCCGCGCTTCGCCAGGTTGCGGATAACGCCGGGCAAATGCCTGCCAGGCGAAATAGTTGTCCTTCAGCGGAAAATGGCAGGCGAGCTTTTCCAGCCGCACCGAAAGCACTTCGGCCATGGTGCCGTCGCCGGCGGTGATCAGCGAATCGTATTGCGCCGGCGGGATGCCGAGGCCGAACAACGAAGCCTTGCGTGCCGTTGCAAAGCGCAGCAGCGGGCGGTCGAACAGCGGCGCCATGTACTCTTCGAAGAAGCGACGCTGGTCACGCAGCGTGCGCGCTTCCATGATGCGCGAAGGATCGATGCCGTAAAGTTTTGCCACGCGATGGCCCGTGGCGATGAAAAAGCCCAGCAGGCCCGTCTGGTAGAAATTCTTTTCGAACACCGAGATGCGGCGCCTGCCTCGCCAGTCGCGGCGCTCCCAGTAGGCGCGCGTCACCCGGTCAAGGTGTGGCGCGATGAAGCGGTGATAGGCGGCGGGGTTGTGAACATGGCCGAAGCCGCCGAAGAAGCGGAACAGGTCGGCCTGCGCCGGCAGGTGTTTTACCGCCGCGAGTTTCATCCTGTTCAGCGCGACATGAGCGGTGTTGAGGTCGACCGCGTCGATCCTTTTCGGCGACCGCGTTAGATAAGCCAACGCATTGCAGCCGCCCGATGCGATGGTGACGACGCGATGGCCTTCGGTCAGCTGCATCGCCTCGATGTCGATCTCGGGGTCTTCCCAGATCTGGGGGTAGACGAGACCGGAAAACACAAGCGTGAACAGCCGCTCGGATAGGCCGGCCCTGGACAAGGCACGGTTCTGATAAACCGCCTTTCGAAGACGCCGATTGCGAACGAAACCGATTTCCGAGGAGACGTCGGTCATGGCAGCGATTCCCCCAATTGCGATTGGTGCGGGGGGTAGCGCACCGCGATGACAGGCCGGTGACAGGGCAATGACAGTTTGACGGTGAACATTCAGGATCTCTGCCCGCTTTTGGGTGGCGGAGGTCGTGCGCGCTCCGTCGCGCTCCCATCCGGCCTTGTTCGGAAATCTGGCTGCTTCGCCGCCATCTCCCCCCTCGAGGGGGGAGATCAGGCCGCGCTTCTCCATCGCCACGCCCCGTTTCGCGGTCTGGCCATTGAGGCTTTCCTGTGCCCAGACCCGCTTTCTCGACAGGCCTCAGGCGCGGGGTAAGTGGGAAGCGGCGCCTGGGACCAGAGCCGTTTCAAATTTATACGAGGCCCGCTCTCCCAGGCGCCGCCGGTGTTCTTGCCCTCCCGCAGGGAGCGCGGATTTTCAGCCCCGCGACAAAGCCTCGGTCAGGGCCCGGACCTAGGGGTTCATTCCCCCAGCAACGCCACCGTCAGCGCTGCCGATCCGGCACCGTCGCCTCCCTGACACCCGGTGCGCACCAGGTTCCCGTGCGGGCGATGGCTGCATTATGCGAGAGGCCAGAAGGGGTGTGGACAAAACTATTTTGGCGATTTCAGGTAGGTCCTTTAAATCGCTTGGAAGAATCTTTGGCGGGAGACAAAACAGGCGGGAAACGGAGGAACTTGTCCACCCCCCCGGGTTCTCGAAACCACTGCCATTTGACTCACGGCAGGCCAGTTATCAACAGGACTCCAAGACGGAAGCTTGCCCACTCCGGTTGCGTTGATCGTCCTCCGGCCAAATCTGAGCCCAATTCATTTCGATTCGATCAGAATGAGGCTCTATCTCTTTGTCGAAGCACGATCTTCTTCGAAAACCGGCATCCACATTTCCTGGAATTGCTCTAAGGAAGCTCCATGACTCGACGCGACTTCGATCCAGCGACCATCACTCCGGACGGTCGCCCCCCGATCAAGGCCAGCCTGTTCGATGCCACGCTCGGCGGTCCCTACCGCGGCTCGGTCAATGGCGAGGTACTGGGCACGCAGATCACTGTGCTCACCTACGGCAATGACGAACCGGGGAAGGGCCCGGTGCTGCACGTCCACCCTTATGACGAGGTGTTTATTGTCCAGGAGGGCCGCGCACGGTTCTTCGTTGGCGACCAGGTGATCGACGCCGGAGCGGGCGAAACCGTGCTCGGCCCCGCCGGTCTGCCGCACCGCTTCGTCAATCTCGGCCCCGGTCGGCTCCAGACACTCGATATCCACCTGTCGCCACGCTGGATCCAGACCAATCTCGAATAGGGATGGCGATCAGGAGGCGCCGTAGCCGCCCGATGTCGGCGTCGTTACGATCACGGCTTCGCCGGCGTCGAGCACGGTCTGGTCGCAAGCCCTCAGTGTCTCGACGGTTCCGTCCAGCCGCCGCACCTCGGTCTTACCTGCCTCGCCATCGCCGCCGCCGTCCACGCCTTGCGGCGGGCGGTTGCGATGCGAAGACAGAATGGCGCATTCCATCCTCTCGAGAAACCGGATGGTTCGCCTTGTGCCGTCGCCGGCGTTCCATTTTCCCTTGCCGCCCGAGCCTTCGCGAATCCTGAAATCCTCAAGCAGGACTGGGAAGCGCAATTCCAGGATTTCCGGGTCGGTGAGACGCGAATTGGTCATGTGGGTGTGCACGCCGGAGGTCCCTGCAAAACCGCGGCCATCGTTCATCCGGCCGGCCGGCGAGCCCGAGCAGATCGTCTCGTAATACTGGTATCTGTCGTTGCCGAAGGTGAGGTTGTTCATGGTGCCTTGCGCGTTGGCCAGGGCGCCCATGGCGGCAAACAAAGCGTTGGTTACATGCTGCGACGTCTCGACATTGCCGGCGACGACCGCCGCGGGGTAAGTCGGTTTCAGCATGCAGCCGTCGGGGATGACGATGTTGATGGGGCGCAGGCAGCCGGCATTCATCGGGATCATGTCCTCGACCATGACGCGGAAGGCATAGAGCACGGCGGCGCGCGCCACTGGCTCCGGCGCATTGAAATTGTTCTTCATCACCGGCGACGTGCCGGTGAAATCGACCGTCGCTTCGCGCTTCTGCCGATCGACGGTTATCTTCACCCTGATCGTCTGGCCGGTATCGGTCGGGTATTCGCATTCCAGCGTGTCGGGCAGGCGCTCCAGTACGCGGCGCACGCTCTCGGCGGCGTTGTCCTGCACATGGCCCATATAGGCCTCGACCACGGGCAGGCCGAAATGCGCTACCATCTTCCTGAGCTCGGCTGCACCCTTCTCGTTGGCGGCGATCTGGGCTTTGAGATCGGCGATGTTCTGGGTCGGGTTGCGCGCGGGGTAGAGGTGGTCCGATAGGAGCGCGCGGAGCTCCTTCTCGCGGAAGCGTCCGCGCTCGACGATGCGGAAATTGTCGAACAGGACGCCCTCTTCGTCGACGGTCGTCGCCAGCGGCGTCATCGAGCCTGGGGCGGTGCCGCCGACATCGGCATGATGGCCGCGCGCCGCGACCCAAAAGAGGATGCGGGAGGAGGATTCCATGTCCTCGAACACCGGCGTCACCACGGTAATATCGGGCAGGTGCGTGCCGCCATTGTAGGGTGCATTCAGCGCAAACACGTCGCCGGGACGGACGTCGCCTTGGTTGAGGCGGATGATGGTTTCCACGGAGCGGTCCATGGACCCCAGATGCACCGGCATGTGCGGCGCATTGGCGACAAGCGCGCCGGTACGGTCGAAGACGGCGCAGGAAAAATCCAGCCGCTCCTTGATGTTGACCGAATAGGCGGTGTTCTGGAGCGTCACGCCCATCTGCTCGGCAATCGACATGAACAGATTGTTGAAGACCTCCAACATCACCGGATCGGCTTCAGTTCCAAGGGCCGCCTTGCGCTGCTTCTTCTCCACCCGGCGTAACAGAACATGATCCCTGGCGGTGATCCCGGCCTGCCAACCCGGCTCGACGACGATGGTTTGATGGCTTTCGACGATCAGGGCGGGACCGGCGACCTTGTGGCCTGCTTTCATCGTCGCGCGGCGGAAGATGCCGGCGTCGCGCCAGCCCCCCTCGCAGAAGATTTTCCGGGTTCCGGAAGCGTTTGCGCCACTTTCTTCGAGCGGCGACTCAGCCTCTTTCAAGCCTTTCTGGCGACTATCCGCGCCCTCCACGCCGATTGCCTCGACGATCATCGGCTTGTCGTCATAGATGAATCCGAACTGCGCCTTGTGCGCGGTTTCGAAATCGCGACGCGCGTCGGCAATCGAACCGGCGTCGAAATTGACCGGCAAGGCGGTGTCGGTGCCGTCATAACGGATCTGCAGCACCGGCCGCCAGGCAACGTGATCCTCGCCGACGTCCTGGTCGGCGAGTTCCCCGAGCACCGCGGCGCGCAGCTCCGCGATCAATGCCTGTATTGCGCCGAGCGATTCATCGGCAAGCGGTCGCAGCAACGCTTGGCTGCGCGAGGCGAAGATCGACGACAGGCCGATGCCATAGGCCGAAAGCAGGCCTGAGAAAGGGTGGATCAGCACCGCTTCCATGCCGAGGGCGTCGGCCACGAGGCAAGCATGCTGGCCGCCGGCGCCGCCGAAGCAATTGAGCAGATACTCCGTCACGTCGTAGCCGCGCTGGACGGAGATCTTCTTGATGGCGTTGGCCATGTTTTCCACGGCGATGGTGACGAAGCCCTCGGCAACGGCTTCCGGGCTCCTGCCGTCGCCGATTTCCCTCGCCAGCGCCGCAAACTTCTCGCGCACGATGTCGGCGTCGAGTGGCTGGTCCTGACCGGCGCCGAAAATCGCCGGGAAAAAGTCCGGCTGTAGCTTGCCGAGCATCACATTGGCGTCGGTGACGGCGAGCGGGCCGCCGCGGCGATAGCAGGCCGGGCCGGGGTTGGCGCCGGCCGAATCCGGGCCGGCGCGGAAACGCCCGGCTTCAAAATGCAGGATGGAGCCGCCGCCGGCCGCGACCGTGTGGATGCGCATCATCGGCGCCCGCACGCGCACGCCCGCCACTTCGGTGTCGAAGGCGCGTTCGTAGTCGCCGTCATAGTGGGCGACGTCCGTCGAGGTGCCGCCCATGTCGAAGCCGATCACCTTGCCGAAGCCGGCGAGTTTTGCCGTTTCCACCATGCCGACCACGCCACCGGCTGGGCCCGACAACAACGCATCCTTGCCCCGGAATTTCTCCGCTGCGGTCAGACCGCCCGACGACATCATGAACATCAGGCGAGGGGCGGCCGCCCGGCCGATCTCCGCTTCGCTGAGGGGAATTGGCGCCGCACCCAGCTCCTGCGCCACCCCTTGCACATAGCGCGCCAGGATCGGCGAGAGATAGGCATCGACCACCGTCGTGTCGCCGCGCCCGACCAGTTTCACCAATGGCGAGACCTCGTGGCTCACCGAAACCTGAGCAAAACCGAGCTTTCGGCAGACCTTGGCGACAACCTGCTCATGTTCGGGAAATCTCCACGCATGCATGAAGACGATCGCCACGGCGTCGATGCCATCAGCTTTCGCCTTTTCGATTGCCGGAATGACTGTCGCGCTATCGAGAAGCGTCTCGACGACGCCGTCGGCACGGACGCGTTCGTCAACCTCTATCACCCGCTCGTAGAGCTGTTCGGGAAGGATGATCTGCTTGGCGAAGATGTCGGGTCGGGACTGGTAGGCGATGCGCAGTGCATCGTGGAAGCCTTTGGTTATGAGCAACATCACCCGGTCGCCCTTGCGTTCCAGAAGGGCGTTTGTGGCAACAGTGGTGCCCATCTTGATGTCGCCGATGACGCCGGCCGGGATCGGCGCGCCGGGCTGGAGCGCGAGCAGATCGCGAATGCCCTGGATGGCGGCGTCGCGGTAGGCCTCCGGATTCTCCGAGAGAAGTTTCCGTGGATGCAGGGCGCCTTGCGGGTCGCGGCCAATAATGTCGGTGAAGGTGCCGCCGCGATCGATCCAGAAGTCCCATTTCTTGGCAGGCATGAGCGTTTTCCCCGGGGCGGCGAGATGGACTTCAGGGCGGAATTCAAAACAGCGTATCGTCGGTATTTCGTCACAGCGTCAAGGCGCTGAACTTCGACGAGGCGAAACTTTCGGGTATCGCGGCACTCATGCGGGCGCTCTCAGAGACCGTTTGGAAATCCATGATGGCGGGCTGCAAATGGCAATTTCTGCGCTGCCGGTGCTCACGTACCCGAATGCTGCGCTCCGGTTCTCGAAATCACCATTCTCGGCTCGGCCTGACGGATTTCGAAACTGTTCTCAGGCCAGTATGGCCAGGCGGCGCGCAGTGTCGCGAGCCTCTGAATGCGGCAGCAAAAAATGCTGCAAACACAAATTGTTAAGTTGAGATAGTCGATGTGACGCAACTCCGCGCGGCGCAATGGTATTGTTACCGCGACTGGCCGACTCAAACGGCACTGTCGTCTCGCAATCCATTCGAGGAGAAGAGAAATGAGGAAGCTTGTTCTCGCGGTCGCTGGCACCGCACTGCTGGGTATCGCCGCTTGCAGCGACAACAAGACGGAGGGCGCGTCCGCCCCCGCTACGACCGAAACGACGCCACCTGCAACGGCGCCCGCGACACCGCCTGCAACCGAACCAGCGACGCCGCCTGCGGCGGATCCGGCAAAGCCGGCGCAGTAGCGCAATCCCGTTCCCGCATTCGTGCTGGAGTTGCGAAAGGCCGGATCTCGATCCGGCCTTTTGTTCGCCATGTCGCTTAAATGCCTGTGATTTGGGCAGTTTTTCCTGCGGAAAACGCCGGAGGCCAGACCCAACTTCGCCTCAATTGGAGTATCAAGGCTTGGCGGTGGGCTCATTTGAGCTGCGATATGAGGGAATATTCAGATGAAAAGATTGTTTTTAGCTTCGCTGGCCGGAGTTTCGATGCTGGCAGTCGCTGCGTGCGGAGAAAGCGAGAACAAAGCCGAGACACCCCCGGCAACCACCGAAGCGCCGGCCAAACCGGCCGAGGCGATGAAGCCGGCTGAGACCGCGCCCGCGGCAACAGCTGCGCCTGCAGCGCCCGCCGACCCGGCAAAGGCCGCTCAGGATGCCATGAAAGCGCTGCAGGAGCAGGCGGCGTCGATGACTGCCGAGCAGAAGACGCAAGCCGTCACTGCTGCCCGTACCAGCGCCGAGGCCGCTGCCAAGGCGGCCGGCCAGACCGAAGACCAGGCCAAGCAAGCCGGCGACATGGCCGAAGCGGCCGCCAAGCAGGCGCTCGGCGTTCAGTAAGAGCCCAAGGAGGCATGTTCGCTCGCGACCAGCCTTCGGGCTGGCCGTTTGCTTTTGAACCAGCGTCTCGCGAGAGGCTTCCTGCATGCTCCTGGATTGTCATCCAAGAGCGATAGCCGCGTCCGATTGATGCAAATTAGATTGGTCCAGTTCGCTAAAAGGCCAGGTACTGTGGGCTTTCGCACAACAAGAAGCAATTTTTCCAACTAGAAAACCCGCTTTCGTCAGGAAAACGGAGCGGTTTGTCACGCCCTACGCGTCATCAAACCGCCTCGCCATCTCCGCGGTTTGCCTCTAAGAAGCGCGCATGTCGATTTGGGAACGGATAGGCTATTTCGTATCGCGGGTTTCGGCCTCGGCGTATTCGGGCGCGCTCGATATTGCCGACGCGGTGCGCACAGTGTTTGCCGGCGATCCCGAATTGCGCCGGCGTGTCGCCTTCTCGGTGGCGATGATTGCGTTGTCTGCAAAAATGGCGAAAGCCGACGGAATCGTGACCCAGGACGAAGTCCGGGCATTCCAGGAGATATTCCAGATTCCCGCCAAGGAAACGCGCAACGTGGCTCGCCTCTATGATCTGGCGCAGGGCGATGTTGCAGGTTTCGAAGCGTATGCGCAGCGCATGGCCGGACTCTGCGGTTCCGGCCATCCCAATTGCGGCATGCTGGAGGACATCCTCGACGGGCTTTTCCATATCGCGAAGGCCGACGGGGCTATGCACGAACGGGAAGGCACTTTCCTGCGGCGGATCGCCGAAATCTTCAAAATCGACGAGGCGCATTACCAGCGCATCCTCGCACGCCACCTCGATCTGGGCGATGCAGATCCCTATACAATCCTCGGCGTCGATCGCGGCACGCCCTTCGACGAGGTGCGCAAACATTACCGCAAGCTCGTTGCCAACAACCATCCCGACCGGCTGATAGCACGTGGATTGCCGCAGGAATTCATCGCCATAGCGACAACCCGACTTGCCGCGATCAACGCCGCCTACGAGTTGATCGAAAAGGGCCTCAGGGCGGTATGAGCGGTTTCCTGCCGGATCAACGAGGGAGCCGACGTCCGGGTTTCCCCGAACTTCGGTCTGCGCCGTGAAGGGGCGAGACCGGAACTTATCATCCTCCACTACACCGGCATGGAAACGGGTGCGGCCGCCGAAGCCTGGCTCTGCGATCCGGTCAGCGAGGTTTCCTCCCATTATCTCGTCCACGAGGACGGATGCGTCACGCAGATGGTGCGTGAAAGCGATCGTGCGTGGCATGCCGGAAAAAGCTCCTGGCGGGGCGAGGCCGACGTCAATTCGTCGTCGATCGGCATTGAAATCGCCAATCCGGGGCATGCTTTGGGTTACCGCGATTTTTCGGCTGTCCAGATCGAGGCGGTAATCGGGCTTTGCCACGACATCATTGCAAGACATGGCATCAAACCCGAGAACGTTCTCGCCCATTCCGATGTGGCACCGGGTCGCAAGGTCGATCCTGGAGAAAAATTCCCATGGCAGCTTCTGGCCGATGCGGGCGTCGGCCATTTTGTCAAACCATCGCCGATCGGCGGCGGCCGGTTTCTTTCGGCCGGCGATCGCGGAGAGCCGGTCGAGGCGCTTCAATCGATGCTTGCGCTTTACGGCTATGGTATTGATATTAATGGCGTTTTCGATCCGCGAACCAAAATCGTGGTCGAAGCGTTTCAGCGTCATTTCCGTGCAGAACAGATAGACGGAATAGCAGACCGTTCGACCATCGAGACGTTGCATCGGTTGCTTTCAACGCTGCCGGGAAGTCTCGGCTAGATATTTCCGCGAAGAGCCTGTCGATTACAGCCTGTCACCTAATGTGACTTGGCGCGCCCTCTTTGGCGCAAATTCCCTCGCCACATGGCGTCTTGTGCAGATGCAGGGTCACCTTCCGCGTTACCCGCAAATCAAGAAAACCGCCCGCGAGAAATTCGCGGCCAATAAAGAGAATAAGACTTCATGATGAAATCCTTAGTTGCGGCGGCAGCCATCGCTGCCGGCATGATGACTTTTGCCGCCAGCGCCCAGGAGAGGACGGAGAATCCGAAGGTTCTGGCACAGAGCGCCGGCAAAAAGACCACAAAGAACGAAACGCGGAAAGCCCCAGCGGAAGCCGATGCGTGCCCTTACCTGTTCGGTTGCGGCTCGGCCAAGAAGGCGGCTGAAAAGGCCGGCGAGCCAAACGTGGACAAAATGCAGACGGCATCGATCGCGCCGCGCGTCAGTCCCAAACTGAACGCCAAGGCGCGCAAGAAAGTCATCCGCAAGGAGGCCAAGGCAGAAGACATCCGCAAGGACGTCAAGGCAGAAGACATCCGCAAGGACGTCAAGGCAGAAGACATCCGCAAGGACGTCAAGGCAGAAGACATCCGCAAGGACGTCAAGGCAGAAGACATCCGCAAGGACGTCAAGGCAGAAGACATCCGCAGGGACATCAAGGCAGAAGACATCCGCAAGGACGTCAAGGCAGAAGACATCCGCAGGGACATCAAGGCAGAAGAGATGCCGGCCGCGACGGCGAGCACCTCCGGCGTGCAATACGGCTCGATCGTTGCCCGCTATGCGGCGTCTTACGACGTCCCCGCGTCGCTCGCTCATGCGGTGATCCGCGTGGAGAGCAATTATCGCGTCAATGCATTGGGGAGCGCCGGCGAAATCGGCCTCATGCAGATCAAGCCGGCAACGGCGCGCATGATGGGCTACAGCGGCTCGGCCAAAGGCCTCTACAATCCCGAAACCAACATCAAGTTCGGCATCAAGTATCTTTCCATGGCGCACAAGCTTGGTGGCGGTACGACCTGCGGCACCATCCTGAAGTACAATGCCGGCCATGCCGCCAAGCGGATGAACCCGGTTTCGGCGCGTTACTGCTCGAAGGTGAAGCAGCACCTCGCGGGCGCCTGAGCCACTTGCACGCGCATCCGGGAAAGCCCGTCAATCTGACGCATGACCCCGAAAACCGGAATCCGTTTTTCGGAATGGATCATGCGTCGATTCAAAGTGTTACAGCGTCCTTTGCGCGTCCGAGAGGACGCGCGGCGCTGTGATGGGCTTTTTCGTTTGCATTTTCCGGACTTAACACCTTTATACGCCTCGTCAGCTGGCCGGGCGGCCGCACCAGCAACAGCCGAAAGGCTGCGGGTGAGGAAAGTCCGGGCTCCATGGAAACACGGTGCCGGTTAATTGCCGGCGGGGGCGACCCCAGGGAAAGTGCCACAGAAAGCAAACCGCCCGCCGGGCCTTCGGGTTTCGGCGCGGCAAGGGTGAAAGGGTGGGGTAAGAGCCCACCGCGCGACTGGCAACAGAAGCGGCACGGTAAACCCCACCGGGAGCAAAACCGAATAGGGATGGTATGAGGGGAAACCTTCAGGGCTGTTTCCGGCCCCACCATCCGGGTTGGTTGCGTGAGGCGGATGGCAACATCCGCCCAAGAAGAATGGTCGCCACGTCATGACGCCATAACGGCGTCAGGGCCATACAGAACCCGGCTTACAGGCCAGCTGACAACTTCTCTTTCCAATTTGATTCAATGGGTTGGCTGCTTCGGCTGACACATTGAATCCGGCGAGCGATGCCCAACGCGATTACTTGCCGATGCTGGCCAGCGACGCCTCGATCGCCGTCCAAAGCTCCTCGACCGGCTCGCAGCCGACCGAAAGCCGAATGAAACCCGGCGGCACCGCGTCGCCGCGGCGCAACCGCCTTTCCGCCGAAGTGTGGACGCCTCCGAAGGAGGTTGCCGCCTGCATTAACGCGCAGCCGTTGATGAATTGTTCGGCCTTTTCCTCCGAAGCCAGCGTGAGGCTGATCAAGAAGCCGAAGCGTTCCATCTGAACGCGCGCGAGGTTGTGGGACGGGTCGTCTTCCAGTCCTGGGAAGCGGACCGCCTCGATGGCGGGATGGTTCTTCAGGCGGCGAGCGATTATCTCAGCCGAATTGCACATGCGCTCGAAACGCAGTTCAAGCGTTTCCATCCCGCGATGCACCAGCCATGCCTCGAAGGGGCCGGGAATGGCACCCGATGTCGTTCTCCACTCGGTAATTGCGGCGATGATTTCGGGGTCGCGGCTGGCCACATGGCCGAACAGGGCGTCCGAATGGCCGTTGGGAGCTTTGGTGTCGGCAGCTATCACGATGTCGGCACCAAGATCGAGCGGGCGCTGACCGAATGGGGTCATGGTGGTGTTGTCGACGACGACCAGCGCACCGGCGGCATGGGCCGCTTTTGAAACCTGGGCGATATCGCAAATGTCGAGCTCGGGATTGGAAGGCGTTTCCAGGAAGACGAGCCTGCAGCCCTCAAAGCCACCGTCAAGGACCGTCGACGTCGGCCGTAGATCGAACTCCACGCCAAAGCGACCGAGGAAGCGATCGGCAAGTATGCGCGTCGTGTGATATCCGTCTTTTGGGAGAAGGATGCGATCGCCTGCCTTCAACAGCGCGAAGAATACCGCCGAAATCGCCGCCATCCCGGAGGGAAAAGCAAGCGCCTGTGCGTCTTCTAGATGCGCCAGCATCTCTTCGACCGCATTCCACGTTGGATTGCTGAAGCGGCCATACTGATTGAACCCCGTGGCATCGCCTGGAGCGTGAAAAATGGTAGCCATCGTCAGAGGCAAGGGGATCGGATCGCCCTTCGCGAGTTGAGCGCGCCGCAAATGGGCAAGATGTGCAGCGCGTGAATTGTTCTGGTCAGGCATCGTCGGCTTTCGTGGTTGGAATTTGGCGAGAATCCGGGTCAAAGGTATTCGCGGCACGGATTGGCGGCAAGCTGGAGCGGTCGATCGCTAACGGTTCGTTAGGATGAGCCTTGCAAGCTTGCGAAACTGGTCCAGCCGGAGTTGTACTATGGCTGGCAAGGCCGGGTTGCTATTTGAAGCTGTACCGGCGGGTGTCGGGCGCTAGCGCCAATTCCATTCCAATGAATCGGAATTGGGCTCTATCTCTTTGTTGGAGCAAGATCTTTTCCGAAAACCGGTTTCCACCTTTCGGGATCATGCTCTAGGATCGGTGTTAGCAGGAGCGGACAATGCGGCGATTTCCGGTTTGGATGACGATGATCGTGCTGGCGGCGGTTGCGGGCTGCCAGACCAACATGCCTGCGCCGACCCAGCCGGGCGGGGGCTGCTTCCTATCGGCAGGCCGATGCCGGGGTTTGTGAGCCGCCATCGAATTTCAGGTTGTTCGACTACTTGGTGGGTGACCGCTGAGTTCGGACGTTCGCCAACCTTACAGTTCACATAGGCCTTGGCGGGCTTCCTAGAGCGGTTCCGGTTCCTTCAGAACCGATAACTCGCTCTAGCTACTTGTTTTGCCGCTTTCATGCGGACGCCAATGAATCCATTTGGCTGCAAAATGCTCTGGCCAGGTTGGGGCCTTGCATCCCCGCAGCGGGTTCGCTGGTGGCGGCTGTGGCCGTGGGCCTGTCAACCATAGGCGCCGCCCTGACGGGCTAACGTTTCGTTAGGCTTAATAGACGATAAATGTCCGAATGCCGATAGCTCGGGTTCGGAACGGGTGTTCGGCTGGTTTGTGTAGCCAGTTCCCGTTGACGCCCATATTGCCCCATGATATCCCATAAACTCAATCAAGACTTCGTTCCAGTTTCGGGTGAAGCGTTCGCCAAACCGGCAGCCGCGGCGGCTTCCGGCGGCGAAAGCCTTGCTTGCTGCTGCGAAGAAAAGGTCCGGAATGGGCGGCGCTTCGGCGTGTGGGAAATGATGGAAAGGGGCGCGGCGGCGGCTGTATCGAGTGATGGACCGGTTTCTGTCAAATGCAGTGAACAGGATAGACGCCAAGGGGCGGGTCTCGGTGCCGGCGCATTTCCGTTCCGTGGTGCAGAAGCGCGGCTATTCGGAGCTCTATGCCCTACGGGCACTGGACATCCCGGCGCTGGATGTCGGCGGGCTCGATCTGCTCGACCGGTACGAGGAGCGGATCGCGCGGGAAGATCCCTTCCTGCAGGCGGCGGACGACATGTCGTTCTTCATCCATGGCGACGGAACGTTCCTGAAACTCGACCAGGACGGCCGCATCACTGTCAACGATTTCATCCGCGAGCATACGGGGATTTCGACCGATGTGGCGTTCGTGGGGCGCGGCAATTTTTTCCAGATATGGGAGCCGGGGCGGCTGAAGGCCTATGGCGCCGAGGCGCGGGCGCGGTTGCTCAGGCTTCGGCAGGCGTCCGCGCTCGCGGATCGCTGGAGAAACGGGATGATGACGGGTCACGGCGAAGATCTTCACGCCGATGGCGGACCGGCCCGCCACATCCCGGTTCTGCTCGACGAAGTGCTGGCGGCGCTGGCGCCGCTCGACGGCCAGACGATTGTCGACGGCACTTTTGGCGCAGGCGGCTATACAAAGGCGCTGCTTGCCGGCGGCGCGACGGTCATCGCGATCGATCGCGACCCGGATGCGATTGCCGCGGGGCGGGAGCTCGAAGCGCAGTCGCAGGGGAGGCTGCGCCTTGTCCACGGCCCGTTCTCGCGGCTCGACCAACATCTGGAGAGCGCCGACGGCGTGGTTCTCGATATCGGGGTGTCGTCGATGCAGCTTGACCAGGCCGAGCGCGGTTTCTCGTTTCGCGCAGACGGCCCGCTCGACATGCGCATGGCGCAGGCCGGAATGAGTGCGGCCGACGTCGTCAACCGCTTCAAGGCGGGCGATCTCGCCCGCATCTTCGGCTTCCTTGGTGAGGAACGTCACGCCGGGCGCATCGCCCGGATGATCGAGAAGCGCGCGGCGGAGCGGCCGTTCGCCCGAACGCGCGACCTTGCCGAGGCGATCGAAACACTGGTTGGCCGCAATCCCAAGGACAAGATCCACCCGGCAACGCGTGTGTTCCAGGCGCTGCGGATCTTCGTCAATGACGAACTTGGCGAACTGGCGCGCGCGCTTTTCGCCGCCGAACGGGTGCTGAAGCCCGGCGGAAGGCTGGCGGTGGTGACTTTCCATTCGCTTGAGGACCGCATCGTGAAGCGCTTCTTCGCCGACCGCTCCGGAACGGCGGCGGATCGAGGCATATGCCGGAAGTCGCCATCCAGCCGGCAACATTTGAAAAAGCCAGCAAGGCGCAGCCCGCCTCGGACGAGGAGGCGGCGCGAAACCCGCGCGCTCGCTCGGCAAAACTGAGAAGCGGCGTGCGCACGCAAGCCCCCGCGCGTGCGGCCGACCACTCGATCTTCGGATTTCCGAAACTGCCGGACGTCCAGTCGCCGGGAGAAAGGTAACAACGTGTTTCGTACCAGCGATATCGTCCTGATTGCCGTGATGGTTTCGGCCGCGGCCTTTACCTACAAGACCAAGCACGAAGCCGAGACCCGTCGCGACGAGGTCCGCAAGATCGAGGCGCAGATCAAGCTCGAGGAAGACACGATCACGCTTTTGCGGGCGGACTGGAGCCTGCTGACGCAACCGTCGCGGCTGCAGAAACTGGCCGAGACCTATCGCAACGAACTTTCGCTGCAGCCTGTCGAGGCGCACCAGATCGTGGGGCTCGATCAGTTGCCGGTGCGCCCGGTCGAAATCCAGGACCTTTCCAACCGAGCGGCTCGGCGGCATGGCCGACAGCGGGCAGGACCCGACAGTGACGGGAGGGATCGTGCAATGATCGGCAGGTGGCGCAAGAAGAAGGCCGAGCGCGACAGTTCGATCGTCGTGGAGGGCGCGCGCAAGGCGACCGGCGGAAGGGCGAAAAACCGCGTCGCTGATGACGATGGCGGCGTTCTTCGGCATCTATTCGATCATCGGCGGCCGGCTGGTCTATCTCGGCATGCAGGATCCGGACGATTCCGGCGGTCCGGCGAGCCGCGTGACGGCATCGCGGCCCGATATCGTCGACCGCAACGGCGAAGTGCTGGCGACCGACATCAAGACCGCCTCGCTGTTTGCCGAACCGCGCCGCATCGTCGATGCAGACGAGGCGCTGGAGAAGATATCGTCGGTATTGCCCGATCTCGACTATGAGCAGACCTACAACAAGCTCAAGAGCGGCACCGGTTTCGTCTGGCTGAAGCGCCAGCTGTCGCCGAAGCAGCAGAACGACATCATGCAGCTCGGCATTCCGGGCATCGGTTTCCGCACCGAGAAGCGCCGCTTCTATCCAGGTGGACCGACGGCTTCGCACATCCTGGGTCTCGTCAACATCGACAACCAGGGCATCGCCGGGCTCGAGAAATACATCGATGAGCCAGGGCCTTGCCGACCTGCAGGCCTCGGGCCTTGCCACTGAGCGGCGACCTGCAGCCGGTCAGGCTGTCGATCGATCTCCGGGTCCAGCACATAGTGCGCGACGAGATCAGCGCGGCGCTTACCCGTTATCACGCCATTGCGGCGGGCGCGGTGGTGCTCAACGTCAAGACCGGCGAGGTGCTGGCGATGGCGTCGGTGCCGGATTTCGATCCGAACAATCCCTACAACGCTCACGACAAAGACCGCCTTAACCGGATGACCGGTGGCCTCTACGAAATGGGTTCGACCATCAAGAGCTTCACGACAGCGATGGCGCTCGATTTCGGCAAGGTGACCTTGAACAGCAAGTTCGACGCCAGCGCGGCCGATCACCATCGGCCGTCAGACGATCCGCGACTTTCACGGCAAGGGCCGCGTACTGACCGTGCCGGAAGTATTCATCTATTCGTCGAACATCGGCTCGGCGCGTGAGGCCGACGTCGTCGGTGTCGAGGGCCATCGCGAATTTCTGAAGCGCCTGGGCCTGCTTGACCGCATGACGACGGAACTGCCGGAGGTCGCCAGGCCGACCGAGCCGAAGGTCTGGAAAAAGGTGCACTCGATCACCGCCGCATTCGGCCACGGCTTCTCGACAACGCCGATGCAGACCGCCGTGGGCGCGGCCGCGCTGATGAATGGCGGCTACCTGATGAGCCCGACTTTCCTGCCAAGGACGGCCGAAGAGGCGATAGCGGACGCGACCAAGGTGGTGGAGAACAAGACGTCGGCGGATATGCGGTATCTCTACCTGCTGAACGCGACAGCTCCCGGCGGCTCCGGCAAGCGGGCGACCGTGCCGGGCTACAGGGTCGGCGGCAAGACCGGTACCGCGGAAAAGGTCGTCAATGGCCGCTATTCTTCAACGATTCGCTTCAACGCCTTCGTCGCATGCGTTTCCGATGGACGATCCACAATATATCGTGCTGTCGATCGTCGACGAACCGAAGCCGGAGAAGCCCGGCATGGGCGGCAACCGCGGGCTATGAATGCTGCGCCGATCGTTGCCAATATTATTCGCCGTTCAGCCTCTCTGCTTGGCGTGAAGCCCGAATTCAGTCAAGAAAATGAGGCAACGCTCGTTTCCTATCAGTGATTCTCAAGCGTTCCGGGGACGACAAAAGGAACGCTACCGCGCTAAACGACTGGAATTAAATGAAACTCAGTGACTTTTCCGGGATCCTGCCTGTCGATGGGGCGCAACTCGGCGGCATCGCTGTTTCCGGAATTTCCTCGGACTTCGCGGAAAACCGAGGCTGGTGCGCTGTTTTTCGCGCTGCCTGGAAGCAAAATCGACGGTGCCGTTTTTGCAGCCGACGCCATCAGGCGCGGCGCCGCCGCGATTGTCGCTTCGCAGGGGAGCCGTTCGCTGGCGATTTGCGCGTTCCGCTGATCGAAGTCGACGACGCGCGCCGAGCTCTGGCGCTCTCGGCGGCGCGCTTCTTCGTCAGTCAACCCGAGACGATGGTCGCGGTGACCGGCACGAGCGGCAAGACATCGGTTGCCTCCTTCGTGCGGCAGATCTGGGAGCAGGCGGGTTTCGCCGCAGCCAGCATCGGAACCACTGGCGTCATCGCGCCGGGCCGCAACGAATACGGTTCGCTGACGACGCCCGATCCGGTCGCCCTGCATGGCCTGCTGGCCGAATTGGCAAAATCGGGCGTCACCCATGCCGCGATGGAGGCATCCAGTCACGGTCTCGACCAGCGCCGGCTCGACGGCGTCAGGCTTGCAGCGGGCGCCTTCACCAATCTCGGCCGCGACCACATGGATTATCACCCGACGGTCGACCACTATCATCACTCGAAGCTGCGCCTGTTCGACACGCTTCTCGACAAGGGTGCGCCAGCTGTCGTTTTCGCAGACGATGCATGGTCGGAGCCGACCGTCGAGGCAGCCAGAGCCGCGGGATTGAATGTGCTGCACCGTCGGACGGCACGGTTCGTTCCTGCAACTGAAGCGGGTCGAGCATGAACGCTTCCGGCAGCGCGCCGAAATCATCGCCGATGGCGTCATCCACGAGATCGACCTGCCGCTCGCCGGCGATTTCCAGATCTACAACGCGCTCGTCGCGGCCGGCCTCGCCATCGCCACAGGTACGCCGGCGGCAACCGCACTCAGGGCGCTGGAGAAGCTGAAAGGCGCATCCGGGCGGTTGGAACTGGTCGGCACAACCGCCAATGGGGCGCCGGTCTATGTCGACTATGCGCACAAGCCCGACGCGCTGGAAAACGTGCTCGCCTCGGTGCGTCCCTTCACCACCGGTCGCGTGGTCGTGGTGTTCGGCTGCGGCGGTGATCGCGACCGCGGCAAGCGGCCGATCATGGGCGAGATCGCCACCCGGCTGGCCGATATCGCCATCGTTACCGACGATAATCCTCGCTCGGAAGTGCCGGCCGAGATCAGGGCTGCGATCATGGCGGCTGCACCGGGCGCCATCGAAATCGGTGACCGTCGCGTGGCGATCCATCACGCCGTATCCATCCTGCAGCCGGGCGATACGCTGATCGTCGCCGGCAAAGGCCATGAGGAAGGCCAGACGATCGGCAGCAGAGACGTTTCCGTTCTCGGATCATGACGAAGTGCGCAATGCGCTCAAGGAGCGTGCCGCATGAACCTATTGTGGACGTTCAACGATCTTGTCGAGGCCACTGGCGGCCGCCCCTTCGGACAGACCGTTGCCGGCGTCTCGGGAATTTCCATAGACAGCCGCACGCTGCGTCCCGGCGATGCTTTCTTCGCGATCAGGGGCGATCAGTTCGACGGCCATGATTTCGCGACCGCCGCGATCAAGGCAGGGGCAGCCTTGCTGGTCGTAGCGGAAGGCAAGCTACCGGCGCTGGGCCGGCTGACGGTGCCGATGATCGTCGTGCCGGACGTCCTGTCAGCGCTCGAAAAGGCGGGAGCCGCGGCACGGGCGCGGACCCGGGCCAAAATCATCGCGGTCACCGGTTCGGCCGGCAAAACCAGCACCAAGGAGGCGCTGCGCCACGTGCTTTCGGCGGTCGGCAAGGTGCATGCCGCGGACAAGTCGTTCAACAATCACTGGGGGGTGCCGCTGACTTTGGCGCGCACGCCGGAAGATTGCGATTATGCCGTGTTCGAGATCGGCATGAATCACCCCGGCGAAATCCGCCCGTTGGCCAAGCTGGTGCGGCCGCACATAGCCATCATCACCGTGATCGCCGAGGCGCATCTCGGCTTTTTCAAGAACATGGACGAGATCGCCCGGGCAAAGGCGGAGATCTTCGAAGGTATCGAGCCGGGCGGCTATGCGATCCTCAATCGCGACGATCCGCGTTCCAAGCTGCTCGGCAAGCTGGCGCGAGACGCCGGCGTCTCGCATGTCGTCGGCTTCGGCGAGAACCCGCGCGCCCATTTCAGGCTGCTCGCCTGCACCTTGCATGGCGACAACTCCGCCATTGTCGCCAAGATCGGCGGCAACGAGATCGGCGCCAGGATCGGCGCTCCAGGCCGCCACGTCGTGCAGAACACGCTTGCGGTGCTGGGTGCGGCTTACATCGCGGGCGCCAATCTCGAGAAAGTCACGCCGGCGCTTGCCACGTTGACGGCAGAGCGAGGCCGCGGCAAGCGCCACCTGCTGCCGCATCCGGAAGGCGTCATCGCGCTCATCGACGAAAGCTATAACGCCAACCCGACCTCGATGCGCGCCGCGCTCGAACTTCTGGGCGCTACGCCGATCAATGGATCGGGCCGGCGCATCGCCGTTCTTGGCGACATGCTCGAACTCGGCGAGCACTCGGCCGAATTTCACGCAGGGCTGGCGGAGGTCGTCGTTCGCACCCGAACCGACATGATTTTTCTGGCCGGGCCGGAAATGTCGGCGCTTGCCGACGCGCTGCCCGCCGGCTTTCCGGTGGAACACCGAGCAACGACCGAGGAACTTTCCGGTCTGCTGACGGATGCGGTGCGGCCGGGCGACGCCATCATGATCAAATCGTCCATGCGCATGGGTTTTTCACGGCTCGTCGACGCACTTGTCAATCATTTTCCGGCGCAAGCCAGAACGAAGCGCGTCTAAACCGCGCCAGGGGACTAACCGCATGCTCATGCTGCTCGTTGATTTCGCCGACGAACTCTCGGTGTTCAACGTTTTCCGCTATATCACCTTCCGCACAGGCGGCGCGTTGATAACCTCGGCGCTGATCGTCTTTCTGTTCGGGCCGATGATCATCGACTCCTTGCGGATCAGGCAGGGCCGCGGCCAGCCGATCCGCGCGGACGGCCCGCAGACGCACTTCAAGAAAGCCGGCACCCCGACGATGGGCGGACTGATGATGCTGTGCGGCATCATCGGCGCGACGCTTCTTTGGGCAAACCTGTCGAGCGTCTATGTCTGGGTGCTGATGCTGGTTACCCTGAGCTTCGGCGCGATCGGCTTCTACGACGACTATCTCAAGGTGACGAAGCAATCGCATCTCGGCGTTTCCGGCAAGGCGAGGCTTGCACTCGAGTTCCTCGTCGCGGCAATCGCCTCCTGGATCATCATGCACAATGGCCAGGCGCCGTTCTCGTCCTCGCTGACGTTTCCTTTCATCAAGGACTTTCTGCTCAATCTGGGCTGGTTCTTCGTGCCCTTCGCGGCCTTCGTCATCGTGGGGGCGGGCAATGCGGTCAACCTTACCGACGGCCTCGACGGCCTCGCCATCGTTCCGATCATGGTCGCCGCCGCCTCCTTCGGCGTCATCGCATATCTGTCCGGCAACGCGGTATTTGCCGAGTACCTGCAGATCCATTTCGTACCCGGCACGGGCGAATTGTCCGTGGTGCTGGGCGCCGTGATCGGGGCCGGCCTCGGCTTCCTCTGGTTCAATGCGCCGCCGGCTGCGATCTTCATGGGCGATACCGGCTCGTTGGCGCTCGGCGGCCTCATCGGCTCCGTTGCGGTCGCGACCAAGCACGAGATCGTCATGGCGATCATCGGCGGCCTCTTCGTCGTCGAGGCGCTATCGGTCATCATCCAGGTGGGCGTGTTCAAGATGACCGGGCGGCGCGTGTTTCTCATGGCGCCGATCCACCATCATTTCGAAAAACTGGGCTGGACCGAAAGCCAGGTGGTCATCCGCTTCTGGATCATCGCAGTGATCCTGGCGCTGATCGGCCTGTCCAGCCTGAAACTGCGCTGAGGAGCGTTGATGATCCCGGCACAGACATTCGCCAACAAGAAAGTAGCACTTTTCGGCCTTGGCGGTTCAGGGCGGGCGACTGCGCTCGCCTTGAAGGAAGGTGGAGCCGAGGTACTGGCCTGGGACGACAATCCCGATAGCATTGCAAAGGCTGCCGAAAGCGGCATTCCGGTGGGCGACCTGCGCGCAGCGGACTGGAGCGGATTTGCTTCGTTCGTGCTGTCGCCTGGAGTGCCGCTGACGCATCCGAAACCACACTGGACCGTCGAACTGGCCCGCGGCGCTGGCGTCGAGATTATCGGCGACATCGAGCTTTTCGCCCGCGAGCGCACGGCGCGCGCGCCCGACGCGCCCTTCATCGCCATCACTGGAACCAACGGCAAGTCGACCACCACGGCGCTGACCTCGCATGTGCTAGCCGATGCCGGCCGCGACACCCAGATGGGCGGCAATATCGGCCGCGCCGTGATGACGCTCGATCCACCGCGTGCGGATACGCACTATGTGGTGGAGTGCTCGTCCTACCAGATCGAGCTTGCTCCATCGGTCAATCCGAGTGCCGGCATACTGCTCAACGTGACGCCCGATCATCTCGACCGCCACGGCACCATCCAGCACTACGCATCGATCAAAGAACGCCTTGTGGCGGGCAGCGAGACGGCAATCGTCGGCGTCGACGATGTGTTCTGCGTGCAGATCGCCGACCGCCTGGAACGGGCGGGCAAGGAAGTCATCCGCATTTCGAAGCGGCTGCCGCTGACCGACGGGTTGTTCGCTGACGGCGCCAATCTGATGCAGGCCGAGAATGGCCGTTTCAGCCGTATCGCGACACTCGAGGACATCGGCTCGCTGCGCGGCCAGCACAACGCGCAGAACGCGCTCGCGGCAATCGCTGCCTGCATGAAGGTCGGCCTGAGCCCGCGCGAGATACAGTCGGGTCTCGACAGCTTTCCCGGGCTCGCGCACCGGATGGAGCAGGTCGGCCGCAAGGATCATGTGCTGTTCGTCAACGATTCCAAGGCGACCAACGCGGACGCGGCAGCACCCGCGCTGTCGAGCTTCGGCCGCATCTACTGGATCGCCGGGGGTCTGGCCAAGGAAGGCGGCATCGAGCCGCTGCGAAGCTTCTTCCCGCGCATCGCCAAGGCCTATCTGATCGGCGAGGCGGCTCCCGCCTTTTCGGCGACGCTTGGTGAAACGGTTCCTTACGAAATCTCGGGCACGCTGGATGCGGCGGTCGAACACGCAGCCGCCGATGCGGCGCGTGACGGAGGCGGCGAGGCGGTGGTTCTTTTGTCGCCGGCCTGCGCTAGTTTCGACCAGTTCAAGAATTTCGAGGTGCGCGGCGATGCCTTCCGCACTGCGGTGAATGCGATCAAGGGCATGCGGGCGATCGGAGGAATACGCTGATGGTGAGCCGGGTTGATACGAGTCCTGTTGCCAACTGGTGGTGGACGATCGACCGCTGGTTCCTGGCGGCGTTCCTTTCGCTGATGGGGCTGGGCATAGTGCTGTCGTTTGCCGCGAGCCCTGCGGTCGCCGAACGCATCGGCCTCGACAGCTTCCATTTCGCGACGCGCCAGATCGTCTACACGATCCCGGCGCTGATCGCCATGCTGTCGGTATCGTTCCTCGACCAGCGGCAGATCAGGCGAATGGCGCTGGTGATCCTGTGCATCTCGCTGCTGCTGATGGTTGCTGCACTCTATGTCGGCGTCGAGGTCAAAGGGGCGCGGCGCTGGGTTTCGATGGCGGGACTGTCGATCCAGCCGTCGGAGTTCTTGAAGCCTGCGTTTGTCATCGTCTGCGCCTGGCTGTTTGCCGAACATGCCCGCCAGCCGGACATTCCGGGCAATCTATTCGCCATGATCCTGCTGGGACTGGTCGTGGCGCTGCTGGTGGCGCAGCCCGACCTCGGCCAGACCATGCTGGTGCTCGGCACCTGGGGCGTCATGTTCTTCATGGCCGGCATGCCGTGGCTCTGGATCCTGGTGCTCGGCGCGCTCGGCGCCGGCGGAGCGGTCGCGGCCTATACGATCTTTCCGCACGTCGCCGGGCGCATCGACCGCTTCATGACCGGCGAGGGTGACACGTTCCAGGTCGACATGGGCCGCGAGGCGGTGGTCAATGGCGGCTGGTTCGGCGTCGGTCCTGGCGAGGGTACAGTGAAGCGGGTGATCCCTGACAGCCATGCGGACTTCGTCTTTGCCGTCGCTGGCGAGGAATTCGGCATCGTGCTGTGCTTCGCCATCATGCTCCTGTTCGCCTTCATCGTGCTGCGCGGACTGAACATCGCGCTGAAGGAGCAGGACGATTTCACCCGCTACAGCGTTGCCGGCCTGGTTATCGTTTTCGGCTTCCAGTCGATCATCAACATGGGCGTGAACCTTCAACTGATGCCTGCCAAGGGCATGACACTGCCATTCATCTCCTATGGCGGCTCGTCGTTGATCGCCATCGCCATATCGATGGGCATGGTGCTGGCGCTGACACGCAAGCGGCCGGAAAAGCGCAAGCAGCCGGGCGTCATGAATTTCGCCCGGCGAACGGTCGCCGCCGAATAAGATGGCTGATCGAACGATCCTGCTTGCCGCCGGCGGTACCGGCGGCCACTTGTTTCCGGCCGAGGCGCTGGCGCATGAACTGATGGCGCGTGGCTGGAACGTGCAGCTTGCCACCGACAGCCGCGCCGAACGTTTCGCCGTGAATTTTCCCGGCGCGAAGGTGCATCCGATTTCGGCCGCCACCATCGGCTCGCGCAACCCGTTCGCTCTGCTCAAATCGTTCTGGACGATCTGGAAGGGCGTTCGCGAAGCATCCGTGGTGATCGGCAGGGAGAAGCCCGCCGCCGTTGTCGGTTTTGGCGGCTACCCGACGCTGCCGCCGCTGTTTGCGGCGACGAGGCGCAGCGTGCCTTCACTGATCCATGAGCAGAACGCTGTGATGGGACGCGCCAACAAGGCGCTCGCCAACCGTGTGATAGCAATCGCCGGCGGGTTTCTTAGCGACAACGCCGGCCGATATCAGGACAAGACGGTGGTCACCGGCAATCCGGTGCGCCCGGCTGTAATCGAGGCGGCGAAGCGGCCGTTTGCTACGCCTGCAATGGGTGAGCCGTTCCGGCTGCTGGTGTTTGGCGGCAGCCAGGGCGCGCAATTCTTTTCCGATGCTGTTCCGCAGGCGGTCGCCGGGTTGCTGGACGCCGAACGGGTTCGACTGAAGGTTACGCAGCAGGCGCGCTCCGATGACGAGGCAAAGGTGCGTGCGGCTTATGAAGCGCTTGGCGTCGAGGCGGAGGTATCGCCGTTTTTCAGCGACATGGCGGAACGGATTGCGGCGGCGCATCTTGTCATTTCGCGCTCGGGCGCTTCCACTGTCTCGGAGATCGCGGTGATCGGTCGGCCGGCGTTGCTGGTGCCCTATCCGCACGCGCTGGATCACGATCAGGCCGCGAACGCCGCCAAATTGGAGGAAGCCGGCGGTGCGGAACTGCATGCGCAGTCGACGCTATCGCCTGAGCGGCTGACGGAACTGATCGGTGGAATGATGAATGACCCGAAACGGCTGGCCAGCATGGCCGCCGCTGCAAGGTCGGCCGGCAAACCCGACGCCACGCGGTTGCTCGCGGACCTCACAGAGGCTATTGCGTCGGGCCAATCGGTAGCGGAATTCAAGAAGGGACAGCGCGCATGAAGATGCCGCAGACGATCGGCCTGGTGCATTTCATCGGTATCGGTGGCATCGGCATGAGCGGCATTGCCGAAGTGCTGCACAATCTCGGGTACCGGGTGCAGGGCTCCGACCAGTCCGACGGCGCCAATGTGCAGCGGCTGCGCGACAAGGGCATCGCGTGCTTTGTCGGGCACAAGGCCGAAAACCTCGGCGATGCGGAAGTCGTCGTCGTCTCGACCGCCATCAAGAAAGGCAACCCCGAACTGATGGCCGCGCGCGAGAAGCTTCTGCCAATCGTGCGGCGCGCCGAGATGCTGGCTGAGTTGATGCGCTTCCGTCAGGCGGTCGCCATCGGCGGCACACACGGCAAGACCACCACCACCTCGATGGTGGCGACGCTGCTGGAAGCCGGCGGCCTCGACCCGACCGTGATCAATGGCGGCATCATCAACGCCTATGGCACCAATGCGCGCATGGGCGAGGGCGAGTGGATGGTGGTGGAAGCCGACGAAAGCGACGGCACTTTCCTGAAACTGCCAGCCGACATCGCGGTGGTGACCAACATCGATCCCGAACATCTCGACCATTACGGCAGCTTCGAGAAGGTGCGCGAGGCGTTCCGGCAGTTCGTCGAGAATGTGCCGTTCTACGGTTTCGGCGTCATGTGCACCGACCATCCGGAAGTGCAGGCGCTGGTGTCGCGCATCGAGGACCGCCGCGTCATCACCTATGGCGAGAACGCACAGGCGGACGTGCGGTTCGCCCGGCATCGCGTCGACGGCGCGAGTTCGGTGTTCGACGTGCTGATCCGCGACCGCAAGACCGGCAAAGAAACGACAATCAACGATCTGCGCCTGCCGATGCCCGGCCGCCACAACGTTTCCAATGCAACGGCGGCAATCGCGGTCGCGCATGAACTCGGACTTTCCGACGAGGCAATCAAGAAAGGCCTTGGAGCGTTCGGTGGCGTCAAGCGACGCTTCACCCATACGGGTTCGTGGAACGGCGTCGAGATATTCGACGACTACGGCCATCACCCCGTCGAGATCAAGGCCGTGCTCAAGGCGGCGCGTGATTCCACCCAGGGACGTGTCATCGCCATCGCGCAGCCGCACCGCTTCACCCGCCTGCATGACCTGTTCGACGACTTTTCCGCCTGCTTCAACGATGCCGATACGGTGATGGTGGCGCCGGTCTATTCAGCCGGCGAAGAGCCCATCGAAGGCGCGAATTCGCAGGCCCTGGCGGCGCGCATCCGGGCCGGCGGCCACCGCGACGCGCGCTACATCGAGGGTCAGCAGGCAATCGCTCCAGCGGTGCGCGAGCTCGCCAGGGCCGGCGACTTCGTCGTTTTCCTCGGCGCCGGCAACATCACCCAATGGGCATATGCTCTGCCGAAGGAGCTTGCCGAGGAAGCAGCATGATCCGCGGCGAAGCCCTGCTTGCAAAACTCGGCGACCGGCTGGCCGGATTGCGCGGCCGCATCACGCCCGGCGCCGAAATGGAAAAGATAACCTGGTTCCGCGCCGGCGGCGCCGCCGAGGCGCTGTTCCAGCCGGCCGACGAGGAAGACCTTGCGGCATTTCTGAAAGCCGTGCCGGAAGATGTCCCGCTGACGGTTGTCGGTATCGGTTCCAATCTTCTGGTGCGCGAGGGTGGCATCCCCGGTTTCGTTATTCGTCTGTCGGCAAAAGGCTTCGGCGAGGCCGAGACGATCTCCGAGACGCAGATACGCGCCGGCGCCGCGACGCCTGACAAAAGGGTTGCCGCCGTGGCGCTGGAGGCGGGCATTGGCGGTTTCCATTTCTATCACGGCATTCCTGGTGGTATCGGCGGAGCATTGAGGATGAATGCAGGCGCCAACGGAGTCGAAACCCGCGAGCGCGTCGTCGAAGTTCGGGCGCTGGATCGGCAGGGCAATGTTCACACGCTTACCAACGCCGACATGGGTTATGCCTACAGGCATTCGTCGGCTCGGATGGAATTGATCTTCACCTCGGCCCTGTTCGAAGGCTACCCGGAAGACAAGGAGACGATCAGGGCAGCGATGGAAGCGGTGCAGCACCATCGCGAAACCGTGCAGCCAATCCGCGAAAAGACCGGCGGGTCGACCTTCAAGAATCCACCGGGCTCGTCTGCCTGGAAGGAGATCGACAAGGCCGGCTGCCGCGGCCTGATGATCGGCGGCGCGCAGATGTCGCCGATGCACTGCAATTTCATGATCAACACCGGCACCGCGACCGGCTACGATCTCGAATATCTTGGCGAAACGGTGCGGGCACGTGTGCTGGAAAATTCCGGCATCCGGCTGCATTGGGAGATCAAGCGGATCGGCAATTTCAAGCCGGGTCACGAGGTACAGGAATTCCTCGGGCAAATGCTCTGAACAGAAAAACGAAAAAAACAAAAAAAGTGATTCAACCTGAATCGTCAGGACTTGTCAGGGAATCAACTCTCTGATTCTTTGAGGTCAGTTGTTTCCTGATTTGAGTCGTTAAGACGCGTCTGCGGCATTCGCTCCGGTGGTCAGTTGGCTGCCGGAATGGTCGAACTCAACTCGTGGGGAATCAGGTACTTGAGCCCTGTTCGGAGGGGATGACAGGGAATGCATAAGAAGCACGTGGCCGTTTTGTTGGGAGGATTTTCGTCCGAGCGGCCAGTGTCACTTTCCTCGGGGAATGCCTGTGCCAATGCGCTTGAACAGGAAGGTTATCAGGTCACCCGCGTCGATGTCGGTCGCGATGTCGGTCGGGTGCTTGCCGAGCTCAAGCCGGATGTCGTGTTCAACGCCCTGCATGGGCCTTTCGGAGAGGATGGCACGATCCAGGGCATCCTCGAGTATCTTGCCATTCCCTACACGCATTCGGGCGTACTCGCCTCGGCGCTCGCCATGAACAAGGAGCAGGCGAAGCGGGTCGCGAAAGCTGTCGGCATTCCGGTCGCCGAGGCCAAGGTGGTGAACCGCTTCTCCATCCGCAACGAGCATCCGATGAAGCCGCCCTATGTGGTGAAGCCTGTCAACGAGGGTTCAAGCTTCGGCGTGGTCATCGTCAAGGAGGATCAGTCGCACCCGCCGCAAATCATTTCGTCGACCGAGTGGAGGTATGGCGAGGTCGTGATGGTGGAGCGCTTCATTCATGGGCGCGAATTGACCTGCGCCGTGATGGGCGATGTGGCGCTTGGAGTGTGTGAGATTATCCCGGTTGGCCATTCGTTCTACGATTACGATTTAAAATATGTTGCCGGCGGATCAAAACACGAATGCCCGGCAAAAGTTTCACCGAATATTTACCAAAAAATACAGACACTGGCGCTTAAGGCACATCAGGCAATCGGCTGCCGGGGCGTCTCCCGGTCTGACTTTCGCTACGACGATCGCTACTCCGAGAACGGGGAGCTCGTGTGGCTCGAAGTCAACACGCAACCGGGCATGACGCCGACGTCGCTGGTGCCGGAAATCGCTGCCGAGGCTGGGCACTCTTTCGGCGATCTATTGAGTTGGATGGTGGAGGACGCTTCGTGTTTGCGTTGAGGTCGGGGCAGGGCGGAAGAGCCGGAGCGACGAAAGGCGGTCTGTTTGGCCTGTCATTTTCCGTCGACGGGTTCGTTTTGCCGCGGCTGCTTCGGCGGCCGGCGCGGTTGCTGGCGCGCGCGCATGACGGCGAGTTCACGCCGCCGCCGTTCGCTGCGGCCATGCTGACGGCTGCCTTCCTCGGTTCGTTCAGCCTCTACGGCGCCTATGTTGGCGGCCATTTCCCGGCCATGATCCAGAGCATCACGGCGCGGACCGGTTTCGCGGTCGACCAGATCCGGGTCGCTGGCCACAAGGAAACCTCCGAAATCGACATACTCGGCCAGCTCGATCTCGATGGCTGGACCTCGCTGATCGGCTTCGATGCCGAAAAGGCCAGGGAGCGCATTGCGCAACTGCCGTGGGTGGAATCGGCGGCTGTGCGTAAAGTCTATCCGGACGAGATCGAGGTTCGCATCGAGGAACGCAAGCCCTTCGCAATCTGGCAGCATGGGCGCGAGCTCGCCATCGTCGAGGAGAACGGCAATGTGATCGCGCCATTCTCCGGCTCGCGCCACGCGATGTTGCCGCTGGTCATCGGTCTTGGCGCGCCCGAAAAGGCTTCCGCCTTCATCAACACGGTGAAGAATTATCCCCAGCTTGCCTCACGGGTGAAGGGCTATATCCGCATCGGTGAGCGCCGCTGGGACCTGCGCCTTGAAAACGGCGTGACGATAAAGCTGCCCGAGCACGGCGAAGTCCAGGCGATAGAAGACATTCTGGCGATGGACAAGGATAACGGTGTGCTGTCGCGCGACATCGCCGCCGTCGACATGCGGCTCAGCGACCGGCTGGTAATCCAGCTGACGCCGGAAGCCGCGCTTCGCCGCAACGCGGCGCTCAACGAAAAGCCGAAGTCCGGCAAGAAGGCGGAGCGCAGAATATGAGCTGGCTCGGCGGCAACGGAGATACCGCATCTCGCCGTACCGGCGTCGTCACCGTGCTCGACGTCGGTTCGAGCAAGGTCTGCTGCATCGTGGCGCGGTTGAAGCCGGCTGAGCCCAGCCAGCTGTTGCGCGGCCGCACCCACAAGGCCCAGGTGATCGGCATCGGCCACCAGAAGTCGCATGGCGTGAAGTCTGGCGTGGTCGTCGAACTCGACCGCGCCGAGCAGGCGATCCGACTGGCGGTGGATGCCGCGGAGCGCATGGCCGGACTAACCGTGGATTCGCTGATCGTCAATGTCAGCGCCGGGCGGCTGAAGAGCGAGAATTTTTCGGCGACCATCAATCTGGGCGGTCATGAGGCCGACGAGGCGGATATCAAACGCGTGCTCGGCGCCGGCGCCAAGCAGGCGTTGAAGGTCGAGCGCGAAGTCGTGCATTCGCTGCCGACCGGCTATTCGCTGGATGCAGAGCGCGGCGTGCGCGATCCGCGCGGCATGGTGGGCGACACGCTCGGCGTCGACATGCATGTCCTGACCGGAGATGCGGCGCCGCTGCGCAATCTCGAGCTCTGCATCAACCGCTCGCATCTTTCGGTCGAGCGCATGGTGGCAACGCCCTATGCCAGCGGGTTGGCGGCGCTTGTCGACGACGAACTCGAAATGGGTGCGGCCTGCATCGACATGGGCGGCGGCACCACGACGATCTCGGTGTTTGCCGACGGCAAGTTCGTGCATGCCGACGCGATGCCCATAGGCGGCAGCCATGTGACGCTGGATATGGCCAAGGGACTGTCGACGCGCCTGGAAGACGCCGAGCGGCTGAAGGTGATGCACGGCTCGGCGCTGCCCGGCAGCGCGGACGACCGGGACGTGGTGTCGATCCAGCCGATCGGCAATGACGACGGCGAAGTGCCGGTTCAGGTGCCGCGCTCCGTGATGACGCGCATCATCCGCGCCCGTATCGAAGAGACATTGGAAATCCTGCGCGACCGGCTGAACCAGTCCGGCTACGGCAACGCGGTCGGCAAGCGGGTCGTTCTGACCGGTGGAGCCAGCCAACTGGCCGGTCTGCCGGAAGCGGCGCGGCGCATCCTTGGCCGCAATGTGCGGATCGGCCGCCCGCTGGGCGTGGCCGGCCTGCCGGAAGCGGCGAAAGGCCCGGCCTTCGCGACATCGGTCGGTCTGCTCATCTATCCGCAGGTCGCAGGCCTGGAGAATATTCAGACGCGTGGGGGAATGCGGCTGAAGATGACTGGCACCGGGGGCACGTTCCACCGGATGGGCCAGTGGTTGAGGGACAGTTTTTAGTATTCGAGTTTGACGGGGACAGCCCCAAAGGCGGCCGCGCGGCGAGGCGGCAGGAAAGGCGAAAAGGACGACCAAGATGACCATCAATCTGCAAAAGCCGGACATTACCGAGCTCAAGCCCCGCATCACCGTGTTCGGTGTCGGCGGCGGCGGAGGCAATGCTGTCAACAACATGATCACGGCGGGACTGCGAGGGGTCGAGTTCGTCGTGGCCAACACCGATGCGCAGGCGCTGACCATGTCGAAGGCCGAGCGCATCATTCAACTCGGCGCTCACGTCACCGAGGGTCTCGGCGCAGGCTCGCAGCCCGAGGTTGGCCGCGCCGCTGCCGAAGAGTGCATCGACGAGATCATCGACCACCTGTCGAACACGCATATGTGCTTCGTTACCGCCGGCATGGGCGGCGGCACGGGTACCGGTGCCGCGCCGGTGGTTGCCCGAGCCGCCCGCGAGAAGGGCATCCTGACCGTCGGCGTCGTGACCAAGCCGTTCCACTTCGAAGGACAGCGCCGCATGAAGACGGCGGATGCCGGCATCGAGGAATTGATGAAAAGCGTCGACACGCTGATCGTCATCCCGAACCAGAACCTGTTCCGCATCGCCAACGACAAGACCACCTTCGCTGACGCCTTCGCAATGGCCGACCAGGTGCTTTACTCCGGTGTTGCCTGCATCACCGACCTGATGGTCAAGGAAGGCCTGATCAATCTCGACTTCGCCGACGTGCGTTCGGTGATGCGCGAGATGGGCAAGGCGATGATGGGCACAGGCGAAGCGTCGGGTGAGGGCCGTGCAATGGCTGCCGCCGAAGCGGCAATCGCCAATCCGCTGCTCGACGAGACCTCGATGAAGGGCGCCAAGGGTCTTTTGATCTCGATCACCGGCGGCCGCGATCTGACGCTGTTCGAAGTGGACGAAGCCGCGACCCGTATCCGCGAGGAAGTCGACCAGGAGGCCAACATCATCCTGGGCGCGACTTTCGACGAAAGTCTCGAAGGTGTCATCCGCGTGTCGGTTGTGGCAACCGGCATCGACAAATCGGCCGAGATGTCGGCGCCGCCGCTTGCCATTCGCCAGCCGGCAAAGCCGCAGCAGCAGCGTCCCGCCGCCGAGTTCCGGCCTGCTCCGGAGCCGGTACGCGCCGATCCGGTCGCCGATGCGATCCGTGCGGCCGAAGCGCACGCCGCCGAAGTGGCGCATGCCCGTCAGGTCCACGCACAGCCGGCGGAAGAGTTCCGGCCGGCAAGCAAGCTGTTTCAGCCGGCGCCGGGCACCCAGCCCGTTCAGCAGGCTCCGCAGTTCCAGCAGCCCGCCCAGCAGCTCCAGCAGCCGGCACCGCAGTTCCAGCAGCCAGCTCCGCAGCCGGTCGCGCAGGTGCAGCAGCGCGAGCCTCAACCGGTAACCCAGGCGCCTCGCATGCCGCGGGTGGAGGATTTTCCGCCAGTGGTGAAGGCTGAAGTGGCCGCTGCCCGCCGGGTTCCCGAGCAGCATGAGGACCGCGGTCCGCTTGGCCTCCTGAAGCGCCTGACCAACGGCCTGTCGTCGCGTCGCGAGGAAGAGCCTGCCCGTCTACAGCCAGCACAGCCGCGCGAGCCGAAGCTGCGTCAGCCGGCGCCGGAGGCCCGCAGGCTGGCCAGCCAGGACCCGCAGGTCTATGCGCCGCGCCGTGGCCAGCTCGACGATCACGGCCGCCTGACGCAGCAGCCGCGCGCCACGCAGGAAGACGATCAGCTGGAGATTCCGGCATTCCTTCGCCGGCAAGCCAACTGATCCGTTAACGGATCGTAACATTTGTTAACAGGCAGGAGTCTCGGCTCCTGCCTGCTGCTGTTTTAAATCGCGTATAATCAATGGTTTGCGGTGATGTCCTCGCCTCGTTAGGCGGTTACACCGGGTAAAAAACCGTGATTTGGAGACTCGCCCACGCATGCTTATCTTCGCCGCTGATCGACAAATGCGTCCCGGACCCTGGGGAGGTGAGCCCGGACACCACGAGAAAAGAGCCGTACGCCGAGGGTAGGCGAAGCGGTCGGAATCGGGCTTCAAGGGGATCGAATTGCAGGATTATCAGACGACGCTCAAATCACGCGTGGCCTTGTCCGGCGTTGGCGTTCACAGCGGCAAACCGGTTACCGTCCAATTCGGGCCAGCGGACGCAGACACCGGCATTGTCTTTCATTGTCTTGGCGCTGAAACGGCCGACAATGAGATCAGGGCGCTGGTTTCGGAGGTCGGCGGCACGGATCTCAGCACCATTCTCGGCGATCCGACCAAGCACCATGTCGCAACCGTCGAGCACCTGATGGCGACCGTTTTCGCGCTGGGCATCGACAATCTCTCCATTGACATCGATGGTAGTGAAGTGCCGATCCTGGATGGCAGTTCGGCGATGTTCGTCGAGGCATTCGACCAGGCCGGCATCGAGGTGTCGCAGGCGAAGCGGCGCTATATCCGCATCCTGAAGCCGGTGCGCATTGAAAGCGGCGCCTCATGGGCGGAGTTCCGCCCCTATGAGGGCACACGTTTCGAGGTCGAGATCGATTTCGAAAGCCCAGCGATCGGCCGTCAGTTCTTCGCGGCCGACCTCAGCGCGGAGATGTTCCGCAGCGAGGTTTCTCGCGCGCGCACCTTTGGTTTCATGAAGGATGTCGAACGGCTCTGGGCGGCCGGCTATGCGCTCGGCTCGTCGTTGGAGAACTCTGTGGTGATCGGCGATGACCACCGCATCATCAACATGGAAGGTCTGCGCTATCCCGACGAATTCGTGCGTCACAAGGTGCTCGACGCAATGGGTGACCTGGCGCTTGCCGGGGCGCGCTTCATTGGCTGCTTCCGTTCCTATCGCGGCGGCCACAGGTTGAATGCCACGGCGCTGCGCAGCCTCCTGTCCGACTCTTCGGCGTTCGAAATCGTCGAGGCAAGGCGCCGCGAGCGTGGCCGGTCGGCCGAATTGACCGCGGTCAATGCGCCGGTCCACGCACCCTGGATGCTTTGATTCGTCGCTTCTGCCGGGATCTATCAATCCGCCGGTCGTTCGTGGCCTCCCGCCGAAAAGCCTGTCGAAAGATCGGCTTGGCGGCAGCTTCGCCACAAAAATGCGCCATTGCCCGGCGATAGCGTTGCCGATGGGGGGCAGTTGTGATTAATGGCTCGCCATGCCTTCATTTTACGTCGACGCCAGAGGGGCGGAATTGATCATGTTTTTTGAACGAGCAGCGCATTCGGCGCGACGGATTCGGGTCGCAGCGACGATGCTTCCGGTGCTGGCGGCGCCATTTTTCCTTTCTGCCTGCGCGTCGGACCAGGACATCGACCTCGCCACCTATGTCGAGCAGACCGACCCTGCGGACGTGCTCTACAACCAGGGTCTTGCCAACATGAACGCCGGCCGCCTTGGCGAGGCGAGCAAGAAGTTCGACGGCGATCGACCGCCAGCATCCCTATTCCGAATATGGCCGCAAGGCGCTGGTGATGGGAGCTTTCGCCGACTATCGGCAGGGCAAATACGAAGAAGCCATCAACGACGGCAAGCGCTACGTCCAGCTCTATCCGACCGATCCCGACGCGGCATACGCGCAGTACATCGTCGGCTTGAGCTATTTCCGGCAGATTCGCGACGTGACGCAGGACCAGAAGGAATCCCGCCGCGCCATCGAGGCGATGGAAGAGGTGGTCCAGCGCTGGCCTGACTCGCGAATATGTCGAAGACGCCAAGGCAAAGATCCGCTTCGCTCGCGATCAGCTCGCCGGCAAGGAAATGCAGGTCGGCCGCTACTATCTCGAGCGCCGCGAATATATCGCCGCGCATCAAGCGGTTCCGCTACGTGGTGGAGAACTACTCCAACACCCGCCATGTCGAAGAAGCGCTGGCGCGCCTGACCGAAAGCTACTACGCGATGGGGCTTACGTCGGAAGCGCAGACGGCAGCCGCCGTGCTCGGCCACAACTACCCGGACAGCCAGTGGTACAAGGATTCCTACGCCCTGCTGCAGAAGCGGCGGGCTTGAGCCGCGCGAGAACCGGAACCTCCTGGATATCCAAGGCCGGGAAGCTGATCACCGGCGCCTGACAATAGCGGGCGTCGATGCTCTCCCAACTGTCGATCCGCGATATTGTCCTGATCGAACGGCTGGATATCGATTTTTCCTCTGGCCTTTCGGTGCTGACCGGCGAAACCGGCGCCGGCAAATCCATCCTGCTTGACGCTTTATCGCTGGCGCTTGGCGCCCGCGGCGACGCTTCGCTGGTGCGCCATGGCGCGACGCAAGGCCAGGTGACGGCCGTCTTCGACGTGCCGGTCAATCATGCCGCCCGCGCGCTGCTGGCCGAAAACGCCATCGACGACGACGGCGACATGATCCTGCGCCGCGTCCAGACGGCTGACGGGCGCACCCGCGTCTTCGTCAACGACCAGCCGGCGAGCGTTTCGCTGATGCGCGACGTCGGCCGGGCGCTGGTCGAAATCCACGGCCAGCACGACGACCGCGCGCTGGTCGATGCGGCGGCGCACCGCGACGTGCTCGATGCGTTCGGCGGCCATGGCGGCGATGTCCGGCGCCGTCGCCGAGGCATGGCGCGCTGTGGCGCAACGCCGAGCAGGAGCTGTCGCGGCATCGCGCCAAGGTGGAGGCGGCGGCGCGCGAGGCCGATTATCTGCGCGCCTCGGTCGCCGAACTGTCGCGGCTCGATCCGCAGCCCGGCGAGGAAACCGACCTTTCCGAGCTGCGCGCGACGATGATGCGGGCGGAAAAGATCGCCAGCGATATCCATGACGCGCAGGAAGTGCTCTCCGGTTCCGAATGCGCCGTCGCCGCAACTGGCCAGCCTGCTCCGGCGTCTGCAGCGGAAGGCGGCAGAAGTGCCGGAGCTGCTGGACGACGTGGTCAAATCGCTGGACGAAGCGCTGCTGTCGCTGGATGCCGCGCAGTCCGGTGTCGAGGCGGCGCTGCGGGCGACGGAATACGATCCGCAGAAACTTGAGCGCACCGAGGAGCGGCTGTTTCGCGCTGCGGGCCGCGGCGCCGCAAACATTCCGTCGCGGTCGACGACCTGGCCGAACTGCGCGACCGCATGGCGGCAGACCTTGCCGATCTCGATGCCGGCGAGGAGCGACTGCACGGACTGGAGAAGCAGGCCGTCTGCGACGCGCGACCTCTACGACCGCGAAGCTGCCCGACTGTCTGAGGCGCGCAAGACCGCGGCGCTCAATCTCGCCCGGGCGGTCATGGCGGAACTGCCGGCGCTGAAGCTCGAACGCGCCGAATTCATCGTCGAGATGTCGAGCGAACCGCAAAACCGCACGCAGGAAGGCATCGACCAGATCGAATTCTGGGTGCAGGACCAATCCTGGCACGCGCGCCGGGCCCGATGATGAAGGTGGCCTCGGGAGGCGAGCTGTCGCGCTTCCTGCTGGCGCTGAAGGTGGCGCTGGCCGACCGCGGCTCGGCGCCGACTCTGGTCTTCGACGAGATCGACACCGGCGTCGGCGGCGCGGTCGCCGACGCGATCGGACAGCGGCTGTCGCGGCTCTCGCAGAGCGCGTGCAGGTGCTGTCGGTGACCCACGCGCCGCAGGTCGCGGCGCGTGCGCCACACCCACTACCTGATTTCCAAATCCGGCGGCGCCGACCAGGTTTCCACCGGCATTGCCGAGATGGACCGCAAGGCGAGGCAGGAAGAGATCGCCCGCATGCTGGCCGGCGCCACGATCACCGAAGAGGCGCGCGCGGCAGCAGAGCGGCTGCTCAGCGAGAACACCGCAGCCGCGGCGTCGTGAACTGTCGGGAGTGATCCGCCAGGCGCAGTTGAGCGGTTTACTTTTTCGGCGAATTTGCCAATGACTTTGGCAATTCCACATTTCACCCGAAAAGCCTCGTCATGTCCGAAAGCCAAAAACCCGTCGACACCCTCACCGTCGAAGAGGCCGCGCAGGAGCTTGCCCGGCTCGCGACCGAAATCGCCGAGCACGACCGCCGCTATCACAGCGAGGATGCGCCGACGATATCGGACGCCGAATATGATGCGCTGCAGCGATCCGCAATGCGGAGATCGAAGCGCAGTTTCCGGAACTGGTGCGGCAGGACAGCCCGACCGGCTCGGTGGGAGCACCGCCGGCGGAGGGTTTTGCCAAGGTGCGGCATGCGGTGCCGATGCTCAGCCTCGCCAAGGCCTACACCGACCAGGATGTGGTCGACTTCCTGGAGCGTGCGAAGCGCTTCTTCGAGCGCGACAAGGAACTCGACATCGCCTTCACCGCCGAGCCCAAGATCGACGGGCTGTCGGCGTCGCTGCGCTACGAGAACGGCATGTTCGTGCAGGGCGCCACGCGCGGCGACGGCACTGTCGGCGAGGACATCACCGCGAACCTGAAGACGATCGCCGACATCCCGCACAAGCTCAAGGGTTCGGGCTGGCCGGAGGTGATCGAGATCCGCGGCGAGGTCTACATGACCTATGCCGAGTTCCAGGCGCTGAAGGAACGCTCGGCTGCGGTCGGCGGCCAGGACTACGTCAATCCGCGCAACACGGCGGCCGGCTCGCTGCGCCAGAAGGATCCCTCGGTCACCGCCAGCCGCAACCTCAAATTCTTCGCCTATGCCTGGGGCTACACGACCGAGGACCCGGCGCCGACGCAGTACGATTCGGTGCAGAAATTCGCCGACTGGGGCTTCAAGATCAGCCCGCTGATGGTGCGCGCGAAATCGGTCGACGAACTGATTGCGCACTACAAGCTGATCGAGGCGCAGCGCTCCTCGCTCGGCTACGACATCGACGGTGTCGTCTACAAGGTCGACCAGCTCGAACTGCAGCGCCGCTGGGGCTTCGTCACCGGCGAGCCGCGCTGGGCGGTCGCCCACAAGTTCCCGGCCGAACAGGCGACGACCACGGTGCGCAAGATCGACATCCAGGTCGGGCGCACCGGCACGCTGGCGCCGGTCGCGCGGCTCGACGCCGGTCACCGTCGGCGGCGTCACCGTGGTCGAACGTCACGCTGCACAACGAGGACTACATCAAGGGCCTGGACAGCAACGGTCAGCCGATCCGCGACGGCAACGACATCCGCATCGGCGACACGGTCGTCATCCAGCGGGCAGGCGACGTCATTCCGCAGATCGTCGAGTGTCATCCTCGAAAAGCGCCCGGCCGACGCAATGCCCTATGAGTTCCCGCACACCTGCCCGGTCTGCGGTTCGCCCGGCGACGCGCGAGATCAACGAGAAGACCGGCAAGGAGGATTCGCGGCGGCGCTGCACGGGCGAGCTGATCTGCCCGGCGCAGGCGGTCGAAGCGCTGCGCCACTTCGTGTCGCGCGGCGCGATGGACATCGAGGGGCTCGGCGCCGAGAACATCGACCTGTTCTTCAATGCCGGACTGCTCAAGACGGCCGCCGACATCTTCACGCTGAAGGATCGGCGCGCCGAGGTGCAGCAGGCACTGTTCGAGCGCCGCGAGGCGCAGGCGCAGGCAGCGCGAGGCTGCGAAGGGCACGACGCGCAAGAAGGTGCTCTGCCGGCGGAGGAGCGGACCTACGAAGGCCTCGACAAGCTCTTCGCGGCGATCGACGCGCGGCGCGAACCGGAACTCGACCGCTTCATCTTCGCGCTCGGCATCCGCCACATCGGCGAGACGACGGCAGCGCGTGCTTGCCCGAGACCTTCTCGACCGTCGAGGAGTTCATCCGCGTCGGCAAGGAGACGGCGGCGGCAGACGATCCGCACACGGTCTTCCCGTCGATCAACGGCATCGGCGACACGGTGATCGGAGCGCTGCGCGATTTCTTCGGCAATGAGCGCAACGACGAGGTGCTCGACGCGCTGCTGGAGCAGGTGCAGCCCAAAGCCCTACGTCGTCACCGTGTCGGCCGACAGCGCAGGTCGCCGGCAAGACCGTCGTGTTCACCGGATCGCTGGAGAAGATGACGCGCGCGCGAGGCCAAGGCGATGGCCGAACGGCTGGGCGCCAAGGTCGCCGGCTCGGTATCGGCCAAGACCGACCTTGTCGTCGCTGGTCCCGGCGCCGGCTCCAAGCTCAAGCAGGCGCCCGAACTCGGCATCGAGGTGATCGACGAGGACGAGTGGTTCGAGCGGGTCGGCGGAGCGTCCTGATGAGCGCGACATTCAACGGGTTCGGCAAGAAGGCCATCCCTTTCCTCAAGGCGCTCGGTTTCCACCAGAGCCGCGAGTGGTTTCCGGAGAACCGTGACCTCTTCGAGCGCGAGCTGCGCGAGCCGTTCGGCGACCTGATCGACGTGCTCACCGAGCGCTTCGGCGCAGCTGGGCTCGGGCTCACAGGGCGACCGCAAGAAGTCGATGTTCCGGATCAACCGAGATGTCCGCTTCTCCAAGGACAAGCGACCGTACAACCAGCACCTCTCGGCGATCCTCTCGCCTGACGGCACCAAGACGTCGCGAAGGCGTGCTGTTCGTCTATATCGGCGTCGACCGCTGCTTTGCGGCCGTCGCCTGGTGGCAGTCGCGGCCGGAGCTCCTGCAGGCCATGCGCACGGCCGATCGCGACGCGACCGGCGGAATTTCGGGCGATGGTCGATGCGCTGCAGCAAGAACGGCCTCGAACTCGGAGACGAGGAGCGCATGAAGCGCCTGCCGCGCGGTTTCGAAGCACGTCACCGATCCGGACCTCGGCGCAGCCGTTCGCAACCGGCATTTCGTCGTGCGCACGCGATCGATCCGGCCGGCATCCACAGCCCCGGCCTTGTCGACGAGCTCGTCGACTTCACGCTGCGGGCAAAGCCGCTGCTCGATTGGGGCAGGGCGATCGAAGGCCGGACTGTGGCGAACTGACGGCGGCAAGATACCATCGACATAGGTTCACGATCCTTCATGGTTTGCTCAAGCGAATTCATGTGACAGACCAGTCAGGCCCCCTACATAAGCCGACATTTCCGGGAGGTCCAAATGGCAGTCGATGCCGACGTCGATAGCCGCCAGTGCTGCTGGCGCGAGCGAATTCTGGCGCGGCGCGCGCGCCAGCGTGCCGGTGATCGTCGCTGTGCTGCCGTTCGGCCTGCTGTTCGGCGCGCTCGCGGTCGACAACGGATTTTCGGTGTTCGAAGCGATGCTGATGAGCGCAACCGTCTATGGCGGCGCCAGCCAGATGGTCGGCATCGAACTGTTCGGCCAGAAGTCGCGCCCTGGCTGATCGTCGCTTCGATCTTCGCGGTCAACTTCCGCCACGTGCTCTATTCGGCAGCGTTCGGGCGCCGTATCGGCCATTGGCCGCGGTTGGCAGCAGGCGCTCGGCTTCTTCCTGCTCAGCGATCCGCAATTCGCCGAAACCGAACGCAAGGCCGAGGACGGCGCAGCCGGTTGAGCTTCGCCTGGTATATCGGCTTCGGCGCTGCCGGTCTGGCTGGCCTGGGTCGCCGAGACCGCCCTCGGCGCGCTATTTCGGCGGCTTGATCGCCAATCCGCATGCGCTCGGCCTCGATTTCCTGCTGCCGATCTATTTCCTCGGTCTCGTCATGGGCTTCCGCAAACGGCCGTTCTGGCTGCCGGTGGTGGCTGGCGAGTGCGGTCGCTTCGATGCTTGCCTACAAATTCGTCGGATCGCCGTGGCACGTCTCGATCGGCGCCGTGGCCGGCATCGCTGCTTGCAGCGGTCGCGGCTCCTGTCGATAGCAAGAAGAAGGAAGGCTGATGAGCACCACCGTCTGGATCGTCCTTGCCGGCGCTGTCGTGACCTATCTGACGCGTGTCGGCGGCCATCTGCGTGCTGTCGCGTTTCGAGCGCATCCATCCGCGCGTCGAGGCGGGCCTCAATGCGGTTCCAGCGGCGGTGCTGACCACGCTGGTGGCGCCGGCAGTGCTTTCGGCGGGGCCGTCCGAACTGATCGCGCTTGGCTGTGGCCGGCATCGTGGCGTTGCGCGGCGGCATGATGTCCATGTTCCTGTCGGGCGCCGCTGTGCTGATCGTGCTGCGCTATTTCGTCGGTTAGGGCCCGTTAATACTCAGGTGATGCCGGCCTGGCCTGAATCTCAACGGGCCTAACCGGACAGCCAACTGCTGAAAGATCAGCCGATCGGAGCCGTCGCCGCCTTCAGCCACTTCAGTTCCTCGCCGTCGACCATCGGGCCGATCTCGTCCAGCACGCGGGCGTGATAGGCGTTCAGCCATGCCAGTTCCTCAGGGCTCAGCAGGTCCGGCCTCACCAGCCGCCGGTCGATCGGCACCAGGGTCAGCGTCTCGAAGCCATGCATGGCAATGTCGCCGCCGGATATCTGCTCCGCGGGGGTAACCAGGATCAGGTTTTCGATGCGGATGCCGTAGTGGCCTTCCTTGTAGTATCCGGGCTCGTTGGAAAGCATCATGCCGTCGAGCAGCTTTTCGGCGCCGGTCTTGGCGATACGCTGCGGTCCTTCATGCACCGAAAGATAGGAGCCGACGCCATGGCCGGTGCCGTGGGCGAAATCGAGGCCGGCCTTCCAGTGGGCGATGCGGGCGAAGGCATCGATGTCTTGGCCGCGCGTGCCGGCGGGAAAGCGCAGCATCGAAATGCCGATCATGCCCTTGAGCACGATGGTGAAGCGCTCGCGCATTTCGTCGGTCGGCGTGCCGATCGCCATTGTGCGGGTGATGTCGGTGGTGCCGTCCTGATATTGCGCGCCTGAATCGAGCAGGAACAGTTCGCCCGCATTGATCTTGCGATTGGACTGGCGCGATACCCGGTAGTGCATGATGGCGCCATTCGGTCCTGCCCCCGAGATAGTGTCGAAGGAAACGTCGCGAAGCGGCATCTGCGTCTCTTGCCCGATCTGCGGCGCGGCTTTCCTCGAGCTGCGTCACCACCGTGATCTCGTCCAGCGAGCCAGCCGGCTGGCGGTCGAGCCAGCACAACAGCTTGACCACTGCCGCCGCGTCGCGCCGGTGCGCTGCGCGCGCGCCGGCGATCTCGGCCTGGTTCTTGCTTGCGCGGGGCAGGCGGGCCGGGTCCGTCGCCGCGACGACGCTGCCACCATTGTCTTCGATCAGCATGCGCAGCCGGTCGGCGGCGAGTGCCGGATCGAGCGCGATCCTGGCGCCGGACTTCGCCAGCTGAGCCAGTTCGGCTTCGAGCGCGCCCGGCTGGTAAAGGTCTGTCAAGCTGGGTGAGATAGGCTTCGGTCTCGCGCGGCAGCTTGCGCTTGTCCATGAACAGAAGATGCGGGCCTTCGGCGGCGAGGATGGCGAAGCCGAGCGCCAGCGGCGTGTGCGGCACGTCATTGCCGCGGATGTTGAAGGCCCAGGCGATGGATGACGGGTCTGTCAGTACCGCATGGGTCGCGCCTTCTTTCGAGAGCCCGGTGGCGAGCCGGGCGAGTTTGTCCCTGGCGAGTTCGCCCGCCAGAGCATTGGGATGGATTTCGACTGGCGCCAGCGGCGGTTTCGGTTGGTCGGTCCACAGTATGTCGATGGGGTTGCGCTGAAGCGGCACCAGTTCGGCTCCGACCTTTTCGGAGGAAGCCTTCAAAGCCTTGACGTCGCCGACGGTATGCAGCCAGGGGTCGAATCCGATCCGCGCGCCCTTGCCGAGATTATCCCGCATCCAGACTGGCGGTGGCGTTTCGATCAGGCTTTCGACGGTGAAGATCGACATGTCGACCTCACCGCGCACCTGTAATTGATAGCGGCCGTCGACGAAGATGTAGGCGCGATCGCGCATGATCAGCGCGACGCCGGCCGAGCCAGTGAAGCCGGTCAGCCAGCGCAACCGCTCAGAACGCGCGGCAACATATTCGCCCTGATGCTCGTCGGCTCGCGGCACCAGGAAACCGTCGAGATTGTTTGAGGCCAGCCATTCGCGCAGCGCCGCGATGCGCGGTGGGCTCAGCGTCGGATCGCTTTTGGCGTCAAAGGTCTGAAACATCGTGGTTGCGTCCTTCGGGATTCTTCTCAGGGCGCCGCGACGCTAAACGCCGCGCGGGCGGCTTGCAACGTCCCGCTGCTGGTCCAGCCGCAGCTATCCGCAAAAAGCGATGGGTGCCATGCAGTTGCGGGCCTGCTCGTATAGGTCAGCACAACCTACCTATATTAGCGTGGAGGACATGCTGATTCCGAATGGAGGCAGACGATGGCTACCAGAACCAAAGGTTTCTTTACCGGCGTTCTCGACAACCTCATTACCGCGCGTGAGCACCAGGCTCAGCGTTATGTCAACGGCGCACTGCTGATGCTCGACGACGCAACACTGAGGGCTCATGGCTACAACCGCGATGAATTGAAGAAGTGGTCGAGCGCTTACATAATCTGATTGCCTGAAAGGCGGCTCCAGTGAGCCGCCTTTTGTGTTTAAGCACCGGTTAGCGCTTCAGGTGAAGCGTAACCCAGTCTTCGCGCGGCAGGGTGCGGACATGGCGGAATTTCTGCCCGGCATAGGCGGCGATCACTGCGTTGCGCTGGCGACCGAGAATGCCGGAGAGAATGAGTGAACCGCCGGGCGCGACATGCCTGGCCATCTCCGGCGCTAGTTTCATCAGCGGCCTGGCGAGGATGTTGGCGATGATCAGATCGAATGGCGCCCGTGCCGCAAACACCGGATGATGGAACCCGGTGGCCGTCTCGGTTTCTACGTAGGCGCCGACCTGGTTCAGCCTGACATTTTGTGTGGCCACCGCCGTCGCCACGGGGTCGATATCGGTCGCGAGCACAGGGATATGCGCCATCTTTGCCAACCCGATTGCCAGCACGGCGCTGCCGGTGCCGAGATCGAGCGCATTGGCCGGGTGTTCCCGCCGGGCGACTTCCCAAATCATATCGAGGCAACCGGACGTGGTGCCGTGATGCCCGGTGCCGAAGGCAAGCCCGGCCTCTATCTCGATCGACAGGTCGCCGATGCGGCGTTTGTCGCGGTCATGCGAGCCATGCACAAAGAAACGGCCGGCGCGTACGGGTTTCAATCCTTCGAGCGATAGCGCCACCCAGTCGGTGTCGGGCAGGACCTCCCGCCCGATGTCCGGAGCGATGCCGCCGAGAACGTCGCGAATGCGTTTTTCGACGGCGGCGATGTCGCCGTCGGCGTAAAGCGAGATTTCATGAATGTCCCGGGCCTCGTCGAGTTCCACCACGGCCAGCGGAAATCCGTCTTCTTCGAAGGTAGCTTCGAGCGCGCCGAAGATGCGGTTTGCCTCGGCGCGGGGCGACGCGACGAGGTGGAGACGGGTCTGGGTGGGTTGCTTCTCGGACATCAAAACCCCGGCATTTTCTAGAGCCTGTTCCATTCCGATTGAATCGAAATGGAAGCTCTATCTCCTTGTTGGAGCATGATCTTTTCCGAAAACCGGTTCCCACTTTTCGGGACCATGCGCTGGCCTGTCGCATCAACACGTTTCCGGGCCGGAGCGCAACCGGCCTCCGGCTGGGCGCTAGGTGCGTTCAGCCTTCGGTGGCGAGGCGCTTCAGCTTGGCGAGCGCGGTGTCCGGATTTTCCTCGTAGGCAATGGTGCCGGCGAAATCGCCACCATTCGACAGGAGAAGCACCGACGCCGTGTGGTCCATCGTGTAGTCGCCGCCATCGAGCGGTACTTTCTTCGAATAGATACCGAAAGACTTGGTCATCGCGGCAATCTTTTCCGGGCTGCCGGTGATGCCGGTGATGCGGTCGGAAACATTGGAGACATAAGCGTCCAGGACTTCGGGCGTGTCGCGCTCGGGATCGACCGTGACGAAGTAGACCTTGATGTTCTTGCCTTCGTCGCCGAGCTTGTTCAGCAGCTCGTCGAGTTCGAAAAGCGTGGTCGGGCAGATTTCCGGGCAATGGGTGAAGCCGAAGAACACCGCCGTGGGCTGGTCGCGAAAAGCCGCTTCGGTGATTTCCGCTCCCTTCTGGTCAACGAGGCTGAAGGCTGCGCCATAAGGCTCGCCGCCATTCATGGTGCGATACCATTGGAAGGTGATGAAGCCGACCCCGGCCGCCATGAGGACCAGTATGCCGATAAGGATGGAGCGCATCATGGGAATTGTCCGGGTTTGGGAATTGGGAAGGGGAAAGGCTTAGAAACACCAGGAAAGGCCGGTTTCGGCCATCGTCATCAAAATGGCGGCGCCGTTTTCGACCCATGCCGCGAAGGCAACGCCGGTCGCGGCGGCAACCGCGAGGACGGCCAGGCCGATCTTGACTGCCGGCGACCGAAACTTTCGAGGCGAAATTTTCATCGCCGAATAATAGCGCGTTTCGCCGATACGCGAAAAGGCGGTTTGTTGCCGCGGATGGGACGCCCGATTGAGCCAGCAGCGGGAGGATTTTCTTGCAACCGGCGACGTGCAGACCCATTTTCGCGATCCTGGAGCCTGTTCCATTCCGATCGAATCGGAATGGGCTGCAGCTTTTTTGTTGGAGCATGATCTTTCCGAAAACCGGTTTCCACTTTCGGGATCATGCTTAAGCCTCGAGCAGGGAGAACCGAAATGACCCGCACCTTTGCCGGAATTGCAGTGGCGGCCATCGTTGCCGGCCTCCTGCCTGCGTCAGCCCAGCAGGTTGGCGAGGTCGGCGTCGACTGGCTTGGCAACGACATCATCATCGAGGCGGTGAAGGATCCGGGCGTCGAGGGCGTGACCTGCCACGTCTCCTATTTCGACCGTGGTGTCGTCGATCGGCTGCAGAAGGGCAACTGGTTCGAAGACCCTTCGGATTCCGCCATCTCCTGCCAGCAGACGGGACCGATCAAGATCGGCGACATCAATCTGGGCGAGGGGGGAGAAGAAGTTTTCAAGCAGGGCATCAGCCTGATCTGGAAGAAGCAGGTGGTGAACCGCATCTACGACAAGGCGAACGACACGCTCGTCTATCTCTCGCATTCGCGGCAGGTGCAGGACGGCTCCGCCAAGATGGCGATCTCGACCGTGCCTCTCTACGGCCAACAGGTGGTCTGGGAAAAGGGCAAGCCTCAATAGGGGGAGCCTTGCCGGTTCGGGCCGCGCGGCGTAAAGCCCGGGCATGGACGAGACGGTCGATCTTCGGTTTAAGGATCCCGAACCCCGCATCCACCCGACGGCGGAGTTGAAGTCCTGCCGTCTCGGGCGTTACGCGGCGATCGGCGAGCGCGTGGTGTTGCGCGAAGTGAGCCTGGGCGATTTTTCCTATTTCGAACGCCACGCCGAAGCGATCTACACGGTGATCGGCAAGTTCTGCTCCATCGCGGCGAACACCCGCATCAATGCGCTGGAACACCCGATCGAACGGGTGACGGCGCACAAGCTCACCTACCGCCCGAACGAATATTTCCGCTATCTCGGCGTCGATAGCGCCTTTCGCGATAGGCGGCGCGCCAAGCGGGTGAATATCGGCCACGATGTCTGGATCGGCCACGGCGCAGTCGTCATGCCCGGCATTTCCATCGGCAATGGCGCGGTGATCGGCGCCAACGCCGTGGTGACGCGCGATGTCGTAGCTTATGAGATCGTCGCCGGCGCGCCTTCGCGCAAACTCAGGATGCGTTTCCCGCCCGAAATCGCGGAGCGCCTGCAGAGGCTGGCATGGTGGGACTGGCCGGTCGAGCGGCTGTTCGAGGCCATACCGGACATGCAGGCCTTGCCCGTCGAAGAGTTTCTTGACCGCTGGGAGAAATTTGCTAGCTGAGGGCTCCGCTAGAGCAGTTCCGGTTCTTTCAGCACCATCGCTCTAACTGTTTGTTTTGCTGCATTTAGGCAGACGCCAAATGATTCCATTTGGCTGCAAAATGCTCTAGGTACCCCTTCCGCCTGCTGGGGGTGATAGCGGCGGAAGGGGTGAGCTCGCGTCTAAGCGGGAGCACGGGACGGAAGCCCTTAGGGACAAGATTTGCAACACATCCTGAAAAAGAAGGATATCGCGCAACTCTAGTTCTGGTTGTATCGAGTTGTGCAGGCCGGTCACTCCTTCAGGAACGCCGCGAAAGCCTCCTTGTGGTCGGGATGCCAGCGCGAGAGCGCCGGGCGGTTTTCGATGATATCGCCGATCGCCCAGGCCATGCGGCGCTCGTCCATCTCGCGAGTCGCTTCGTTGTCAGGGCAAAGAATGTAGAAATCGCCGCGGGCCATGCTTTCCAGCATGAATTCGGCGACCTGGTCGCCAGTCCACGCGCCGGCCGGCTTTTCGGTGGCGCCGGTGGTCAGCCCGGTGAAGGTGAAACCGGGGATCAGGAGATGCACCGCAATGTTCGCGTCCGGCGTGTTGCGCAACTCGTGCGCCAGGCCCTCGGTGTAGGTCTTCAGCGCCGCCTTCGAGACATTGTAGGCGAGGTTGCCCGGTGGCGTGGTGATACCCTGCTTGGAGCCGGTATTGACAATGATGCCGGCCGAACCCTGGACCAACATTCTCGGCGCAAACGCCTCGACGCCATGAACGGCGCCCCAGAAATTGATATCGATCAGCTTGCGCCAGGCGTCGCGATCCTCCCATGGCTTGCCGGGATTGTTGCCGACGCCGGCATTGTTCATCAAGAACGACACTTCGCCGAAACGTGCATAGGCCGCATCGGCCAGGCGGGCGAGATCGTCCGCTTGAGACACGTCGCAGACGACGGCGAAGGCATCGCCATCCTCGCCGGAGTTGGCAAGCGCGATCGCCGCGACTTCGCCGGCGGCCAGGTCGAGCTGCGCCTTGTCGCGGTCGGCCAGCACCACTTTCATGTGCAGGGCAGCGAGTTGCCGCGCGACAGCGAGGCCGATGCCGCTGGCCGCGCCAGTGATGACGGCGACATGGCCTGGGGCGAGTGCTGGCAGGGCATATCTTTCGGCTGTCATGGCAGGCTCCCTTCCGCGAGTGAGGTCCCCAACAATCTAGCGGCACCGCGCGAATTTGGCACGCGCCGATGACGGCTGGGAACCCAAAGTTCTCCTGCCGATTATCCCTGACGCGTCGACTGGACGATTGCCCACCATGATCCTGGAAAAACCGTTCACAAAGATCGCCAATCGGGTCGCCTATGCGACCGGCACCCCGATTGCCTTTGTAGTCTGCTGCCTTGTGGTTGTGGTGTGGGCCGTGACCGGCCCGATTTTCGACTATTCCGACACCTGGCAACTGATCATCAACACCGGCACCACGATCGTTACCTTCCTGATGGTGTTTCTGATCCAGAACACGCAGAATCGGGACGGCGCCGCCACCAAAGAGGCTGAAATGCTGCCGTGGTATCGGAAGCCCAGTTACAAGGGAAAGATGAGCGAGGCGGAAAAGCGACATTAGATTCGTTTCGCATGAAAGATAAGCATCCCGCGGCCACACAGGACGATCTGCCCGAAGAGGTAAAATCCTATATCAATCGCCTCGAATTTGAGCTTTACGATCTAAAGCAAGACAAACTAGTTGGTCAGACGCTCGCTGCTAGCCCGGAGCTGCACTACTCAATGTCAACTATTTCGGTCTGCCTGATCCAACGACCTGGTCCTATGTTTTCAGCACGATGCTCTTGATTGTTCCTTGGTTTTTCTACCGCCACGAGTGGAAGAAAAACGCCGAGGAATTCCTTCCAAGGCGGGTCCATACTGAAGCCCAACCGATGAAGTATCCGGCAGGAATGGGAGTTGAACTATCTCGTTGGCACCCGACGCGATTAAATAGCTTTCATGCTCACTCGACTCGGAAATTGACGGGCAAGGTGTCGCCGTGGCTGCGCTCCTTCGCGCCGGCTGTGGTTCGCGGGGTGCGAAAGGAAGGATCCGCTGTGATTTCTACGAACCGCACGGTCCGTATCAAGCGTGTCTACGAGGCGCCGGAAGCCTCGGACGGTTTTCGGGTGCTCGTCGACCGGGTGTGGCCGCGCGGCATGGCGAAAGAAAAGGCGGCCGTCGATCTTTGGATGAAGGAGATCGGGCCTTCTACCGAACTCAGAAAATGGTTCGGGCATCGGCCCGAGCGCTGGCCGGAGTTTCGCAGCCGTTATGCCGACGAACTCGGGGACAAACGGTCGCTGCTCGATGACCTGGCGGCGCGCGCGAAAGAGGGGCCGCTCACTCTGCTCTATTCCGCCAGAGATGAAGCGCGAAACCAGGCAGTGGTCATCAAGGCGGTCCTCGATGGGTGAGGGTGGTCGCCGGGCTCACAGCAAAGGTCGGTGTGGCGATGCAAGCCGGTTGGCGCCGCCCTAGGATCACGGCGTCGCGTTTGCGGAGTTCCAACCGCGTTCCGGCGTCTTAATCGATCTTCGGATTTTCATACGCATGCGCAAATCCCTGACGATCCCGCCCGGCAAGGCGGCCCTTCTGCTGGTCGACCTGCAGGAGGAGCATCGCCACGACAGGCGCTTCCTGGTCGAGAATTTCAGCACGGTAATCGCCAATGCTGTGCTGCTGCTCGAAGCGGCGCGCGCAGCATCGCTGCCGGCCTATCATTGCGCCTACATCGTGGACGTCGCGGCGGCGCGGCCGTTTCACCCCGTCACGCCGGACGGGCTGTCTGCGTTCAGCGACAGAAGCGATCCGCTGACGGCGATCTGTCCCGAAGTGGCGCCGGCGGGTGCGGAGCCTACGTTGATCAAGGCCGAGGCAAGCGCCTTCGGCGACGGAGTGCTGGCGCGGGAACTGAAGGCGCGCGGCGTCGAATGGCTGTTTGTCGCCGGCGTGTGGACCGAGGCCTGCGTCGACGCCAGCGTCAAGGACGCGCAGAAGGCGGGCCTGCGCGTCGTGCTGGTGAAAGACGCCTGCGGCAGCGGGACAGCGGCGATGCATCGCATCGGCGTCCTCAACCTCGCCAACCGGCTCTACGGCGGGGCGGTGGCCGATACCGCCAACGCCTGCCGGCTGATCGCAGGGCAGTCGGGCGAAGCGTGGGTGACGCCGGGCGCGGTGCCGCTGCGCTACACGCTGGCAGATGCCGCGGAGATGTATGAGAGGCTGTGAGGGCGGCAATTAAGCCCGCCGCCCAGCGGCGCCTTCACCTTATTGCCATGCAAATACTGCTTGTTCGGCCTACCGGAGACCGACCCAACAACCGACGTGGAACGCGCAGGTGGCGATGGCAGATGTTGGCACGCAGGGGAAACCACATGGGCACCTTTGGAGAATCATTGGGGGAGCGCCGCTGCTGCATTCATCCTGCTGCCGCTGGTCGCTATGCGTTGAAAATTCACCGACGACGTGGCCAATGGGAGCTGTTCGACTTCGCCTTCGCGATCGCGCTGGTTTGCAGCGTCGGATCGCGCTGGGGCCCTTTGCGACGCGGATGACAAACAACGCCGCCTGGCGGGCAGGCGCTGCGGTCGCACTCGGCACTGCCTTCCGTGGTCATCTGGGTCAATGCCGCGGTCAAATCATCGGTGGCGACGCCAGTCCAGCAAGCCACTCTACTTCGCTGTACTCGCCGTGGCGATCGCTGGTACGGTAATCGCGCGTCTGCGGGCTGCGGGGATGGCCGCACGATGGCGGTGGCCGCCGCCGCGCAAATGGCCGTGCCGATCATCGCGCAACTTACCGGGCTCGACGTCAGCGGCTTTGACGACATCCGATTCAAAGTCAGCTAAAATTGACGGCTGCCTTCGTCGCGCTGTGGATGGTACGGCGTGGCTGTAACTTAATGCAGCGGCTTGTAACCGCGAACTTCGTTCGTTCAGGTGATGATCGGAGCGACTTTGGCTGGCGCGAAGCCTAGCGTTACGTCGAAAAATTACCCCTTGGTATCCTCACACCCCCGTCACGAACCCGTCCAGCACCTTCTTCTGCCCGGCCTTGTCGAAGTCGATGGTCAGCTTGTTGCCGTCGATCGCCGCGATATTGCCGTTGCCGAATTTCTGGTGGAACACCCGGTCGCCGACGTTGAATGGCGAGGGTTCGGTCGGACACCGATTTGGCGACCAGTTCGCCGTCGATGGTGCGGGCCTTGATCGAGCCGCGGCCGGCGCCGTAGCCGGAGTCGGTCTCGCCGTAGCCGATGCGCTCGACCGCGTGGCCGGAGCGGGTGCCCCAGTTGCGGTCGGTCGCCTCGGTGCGGTTTTGCTGGGCGCGCTGCCAGCCGGGCGTCGCATAGGTGTTGGAGAAAGAGCCGCCCGATTTGTCGGCGCCGAGATTGTCGAAGCGCGACGCGCCGTAGGGTTCTGGCGGCCGCCACGGCCCGAGGCGAACGAACCGCCTCCGTAAGCATTGCCGTAGCCGCCATAGGAATTGCCGCCTTCCGGCGACCTCGACATGGGCTTCCGGCAGTTCGTCGAGGAAGCGCGACGGGATGGTCGATTGCCAGAGGCCGTGGATGCGGCGGTTGGAGACGAACCAGATGTGCAGGTTCTTCTTGGCGCGGGTGAGGCCGACATAGGCGAGGCGGCGCTCTTCCTCCAGGCCGGAGCGGCCGCCCTCGTCGAGCGAGCGCTGGTGCGGGAACAGGCCTTCCTCCCAGCCGGGCAGGAAGACGGTCTCGAATTCGAGGCCCTTGGCCGAATGCAGCGTCATGATGGTGACGGCGTCGAGCTCGGCGTTCTGCTCGGCATCCATGACCAGCGCCACATGTTCGAGGAAGCAGCGCAGCGACTCGTATTCCTCCATCGAGCGGATGAGTTCCTTGAGGTTTTCCAGCCGGCCCGGCGCTTCGGCCGAGCGGTCGTTCTTCCACATGTCCGTATAGCCGCTCTCCTCCAGGATGATCTCGGCGAGTTCGGTGTGCGGCGTGTGTGTCCAGCAGCCTTCTGCCAGCGCTCGAAATTGGCGGCGACCTCGCGCAGCGCGGCGCGCGGCTTCGGCTTCAGCTCGTCGCTCTCGGCGAGGTTGCTTGCTGCCGCCAGCATCGGGATGCGCAAGCGCGCGCGCCGTGTCGTGGATCTGGCGGATGGTGGCGTCGCCGAGGCCGCGCTTCGGCACGTTGACGATGCGCTCGAAGGCGAGGTCGTCGGCGCCTTGCGCGACGACGCGGAAGATAGGCCAGCGCATCGCGGATCTCCAGCCGCTCGTAGAAGCGCGGGCCGCCGATGACGCGGTAGTTGAGGCCGAGCGTGACGAAGCGGTCTTCGAACTCGCGCATCTGGAAGGAGGCGCGCACCAGGATCGCCATGTCGTTGAGCTGGTGGCCGTTGCGCTGGAGCTGCTCGATCTCCTCGCCGACGGCGCGGGCTTCCTCTTCCGAATCCCAGGCGGCGTGGACATTGACCTTGTCGTCGTCCGGTCGGCGACCGTTCGGTGAACAGCGTCTTGCCGAGGCGGCCCTTCATTGTGGGCGATGAGATGCGAGGCGGCGCCGAGGATATGGGCGGTCGAGCGGTAATTGCGCTCGAGCCGGATGACGGTGGCGCCGGGAAAATCCTTGTCGAAGCGCAGGATGTTGTCGACCTCCGCGCCGCGCCAGCCATAGATCGACTGGTCGTCGTCGCCGACGCAGCAGATGTTTATCTGCTGCTGTTTGCTTTCGCTCACGGCCGAGCGCTCGCTACGCTCGCTGGCCTCCGCGGGGGCGGGCGAAACGTCGCCCGGCGCGCGGTCGCGCGCTCGGCCTTCGGCCGTTTGTGTCCCGCCCACTTTCGGCCGCTGCGCGAGCAGCCGCAGCCACATGTACTGCGCGGTGTTGGTGTCCTGGTACTCGTCGACGAGGATGTATTTGAACTTGCGATGGTATTCCGCGAGCACGTCGTGGTGCTGGCGGAAGATGCGGATCGGGTGCAGCAGAAGGTCGCCGAAGTCGCAGGCGTTGAGCGTCAGCAGGCGGTCCTGATAGGCCTGATAGAGCTGGCGGCCCTTGCCGTTGGCGAAGGAGCGGGCGTCGCCCTCGGGAATATCGGACGGGCCGAAGCCCTTGTTCTTCCAGCCGTCGATCATCATGGCGAAGGTGCGCGGCGCCCAGCGCTTGTCGTCCAGTCCTTCGGCCTGGATGATCTGCTTGATCAGGCGGACGACGTCGTCGGTGTCGAGGATGGTGAAGCCGGACTTCAGGCCGGCGAAGCTCGGCATGGCGGCGCAGCAGCTTGACGCCGATCGAGTGGAAGGTGCCGAGCCACGGCATGCCCTCGACCGCCTCGCCGACGAGCACGCCGACGCGCTCCTTCATCTCGCGCGCCGCCTTGTTGGTGAAGGTGACGGCGAGGATCTGGCTGGGGAAGGCTCGGCCGGTGGCGAGAATATGGGCGATGCGGGTGGTCAGCACACGCGTCTTGCCGGTGCCGGCGCCGGCGAGAACCAGCACCGGGCCCTCGGTGGTCTCGACGGCCAGACGCTGCTCGGGATTGAGGCCCTTGAGATAGTCCGGCGCCTGAGCCTGGCGGGCGGCCATGGCGCGCGCGGCAATGCCGCCCGCCATGCGGGGCAGGCGCGGGTTGGCGCGACGGGCGCGGGACGTCCTCGTCGAAGAAGGGCATGTCGTCCGGAAAACCTGACATCAGACCCGAATGTAGTGATTCGGGGCGGAAAGGCCAGAAGTGTCTACGTTTTGTTCTTTTTATCTATCTCTCCTTTGACGGAAGTGGGAAGCGGGGGCGATCCGATCCCCGCGCTTTCTTGACCCTTCAGCCAAGCTCGACTAGCTTTTTCCGCGCGGCAGCGACGCAGCCGGCAGCCCGCGCCCGAAAGGGCATGGCGAATGCGTCGGATCTTCTTCCCCTGGTCCTCTTCCGGCCGGCGAAGGCATCAGCAATGCGGGCACTGATCAGCATTCTTCGCCGCACCAGAAGGATCGGAAATCCATGCGTACGTTCAGGGATGCCAAGGCGATGGCGAAAGCCATGCGCGAGGCGCTTTCTGCAAGAAATGTCGAGATTTCGCACAGCGAGGCGCTCGAAATCGTGGCCAAGCAGTTTGGCGTCGCCACCTGGAATATCCTCTCGGCGAAGATCGAAGGCGAGGACGGCGAGGTCGCCAAAACCGGCGCGGGCGAGGGCGGCATCGCCTTCGAGCAGGCGGTGCCGATGGTACGCATCTTCGATGTCGCCAAAGCGCACGAATTCTATCTCGGGTTCCTCGGCTTCAAGGTGGACTGGGAACACCGCTACGGCGAGAACTTCCCGCTCTACACCCAGATATCGCGTGGCGGCCTGCGGTTGCATCTTACCGAACATGCCGGCGATGCCAGCCCCGGCGGCAACATGGTGGTCTATATGATCGATGTGAGGGCCTTCCAGCAGGAACTCGCCGACAAGCACTATCGCTACATGAAACCTGGCATCGAGGTCGAGGACGGCCGCATCGAGACGGCGGTCGTCGACCCGTTCGGCAACCGCATCCGCTTCATGGAACTTGAAAAGCCGCGCTGAAAATTCTCAAGCGGTTTTTGATGAGCCTTACATATCACTGTCATTTGCAGCGGCTAACAACGGGCTGAGGCGCGCAGGACCTCTTCGCGCTCGGCTTCCTTTCGACCGTCGGGGATGAACCATGAAGAGATTGATCAAGCTATTCCTATGCAGCGCCTCGGTGGCGCTGATGGCGCAGGCCGCAAACGCGCAGCAGGCACTGCCGCAGCAGACTGACAGCTATTTTGTGTCGGCGCAGCAGGAGCTGTTCTCCAAGCTTGCCGAGCAGCCCAATACCGGTCGGGCGAAAAACGTCATCTTGTTTGTGCTTGATGGCTTCAGTATTCCGACGCTGACGGCGGCCCGCATCTACGAGGGCCAGAGTCGAGGGGTCGACGGCGAATCCAACGTGCTCTCCTTCGAGAAGCTGCTGCCCTATGTGGCGCTGTCGAAGACCTACACGCATGACTTCGCAGGTGGCCGATTCCGCGCCGACCGCAACCGCGATGACCACCGGCGTCAAATCGCTGAACGGCACCATCGGCGTGACCCAGAAGGTGACGCTCGAAAACTGCGCCAGCCAGAAGGGTGCCGAGGCCGAGTCGATCTTCGAACTGGCCGAGAAGGCAGGTCTTTCCACCGGCATCATCTCGACGGCCCGCATCACCCACGCCACGCCCGCGGCTGCCTACGCGCACACCGCGTTCCGCGACTGGGAAAGCGACGCCAACCTTTCCGACGAGGCCAAGCAGAACGGCTGCAAGGACATCGCCGCGCAGCTGATCGACTGGAGCGCCGGCAATGGCTTCGAGGTCGTGCTCGGCGGCGGCCGCTCCAACTTCCTGCCCGAGAGCGCTGCCGATCCGGAAGCTGCCGACAAGAAGGGCGCGCGCAAGGATGGCCGCAACCTCGTCGACGAGTGGAAGGCGAAATACAACGATGGCGCCTATGTCTGGAACAAGACCGAATTCGATGCCGTCGACGCGGAAAAGACCGAGCATCTGTTCGGCCTGTTCGAGCGCTCGCACATGCAGTACGAGGCCGACCGCGCCAAGGACAAGGGCGGCGAGCCGTCGCTGGCCGAAATGACCGGCAAGGCGATCGACGTCCTGTCGAAGAACAGCGAGGGCTTCGTGCTGATGGTCGAAGCCGGCCGCATCGACCACGCCCATCATGCCGGCAATGCCGCCCGCGCGCTGGCCGATACGGTTGCGGCCGCGCAGGCGCTGCAGGTGGCCTATGACAAGGTCAATCCGCAAGACACGCTGATCGTGCTCACCGCCGACCACAGCCATACGATGACCATCAACGGCTATCCCAGCCGCAACAACCCGATCCTCGGCATCGCCGGCACCGGCGACGATAAGAAGCCCTACACCACTCTTTCCTACGCCAACGGCCCGGGCGCCAAGCTCGACGAACCGCGCCCGGACCTGACCAATGTCGACACCACCGACCTCGACTTCCTGCAGCCGGCGCTGGTACCGCTCGGCGAGAGCGAAACGCATGGCGGCGACGACGTTGCGATCTTCGCGGCCGGACCATGGGCGCACCTGTTCCGCGGCGTGGTCGAGCAGAACCTGATCTACCATGTCATGGCCTATGCCTCGCAGCTGCCGTCGCGGGTGAAGGCCGAGACGACAGGAGCCGTGAAATAACCCCGTCATGCCTTCTCCCACCGGCCGCCGGAACAACCGGCGGCCGCTTTTTTAGCAGTGGAATGCAGATGCCTCTTTTGAGGGCGATGATTTTGGCCGCGGCCGCCTCGGCAGTGCTTGCGCCGCCGCTCGTTGCGGCGGAGCACCAGCATGTTGCGACAAAGGGCAATATCCGCATCCTGCATGCTTGGACGCGTGCGGCGTCAGCGGGCAGCGACACGCTGGTGTTCATGGATATCGAGAACAGGGGCGCGGCCGACCGGCTGCTTGCGGCCGAGACTGAAAAGGCCGGCCGGGCAGAGATCGTCGGCATCACCATGCAGGACGGCAACAGCGGCGCCACGCCGCTTGGCCCGGTCGACATCGCGACAGGCGAGACCACGCTCGATCCCGGTGGCATGGCGATCGCACTGCGTGGCTTGACCGGGGACCTGGTGAAGGGGGAAGATTTTGGCCTGACGCTGCAATTCGAAAAGACCGGCGCGGTCGAACTCGGCGTGGAAATCGAAGCGTCCGATGCGATGCAGCACTCGCATGCCGGCCATGCGCACTGACCGGTTTTAGGCGCAAGGAGGCTGGCGTGCGGCGGCGCGATCTTCTGAAATTCCTGTCGCTCGGAACGGGTGCGATGATGTTTCCTGGCGCTACGGCCAATGCCGCGGCGCCGGTGCTGAAATTCCGCGAACTCTACGTCAGGGGCGACGAGCTTTCCGACCTGACCAAATCGCTCGACGGCAAGATCGTGCAGATGACCGGCTACATGGCGCCGCCGCTGAAGCCGGAGGTGCGTTTCTTCGTGCTGACCAAGCTGCCGATGTCGGTGTGCCCGTTCTGCGAAAGCGAGGCGCAGTGGCCGGATGACTTCGTTGTCGCCTATTGCGACGATCCTATCGACGTGGTGCGCTACACCGATCTGATCGATGTTGAGGGCAAACTGGAGATTGGCTTCTGGAAAGATCCGGAAACCCAGTTCGTCAGCCTGATCCGCATCACCGGCGCGACCTACGTGAAGCGCTAGCCTGTGACTGGCCAGACCCTTGCCGCCTCCGGCCTCGTCCTGACCTACCCGGAAGCCGGCAGGGGCCGGATGACAGCTGTGAACGGCGCGGCACTGGATGCGCGGCCCGGCTCAATGACTGCCTTGGCGGGACCATCGGGCTCCGGAAAGTCGACGCTGCTCTATCTGCTGTCAGGTTTGATGCGGCCCGACGCCGGCTCGATTCGCTGGAACGATACGAACCTTGCCAATCTCGGCGAAGCGCGGCGCGACGCCTGGCGGCGGAACAACGCCGGCTTCGTGTTTCAGAATTTCCACCTGATCGAAGAAATGAGCCCCGAAGACAATGTGCTGGTCGGCGGCTGGTTCGCGCAATGGTCGGTGCGCAGGCTGAGGCGGCGCGGCGCCGAATTGCTGGACCGGCTGGAGGTGCCGCGCGAACGCACGAAAGTGGCACTGCTGTCGCGCGGCGAGCAGCAGCGGGTGGCGATCGCGCGTGCTCTTCTGTTCGATCCGCCGGTGATCTTCGCCGACGAGCCGACCGCAAGCCTCGATATAGCCGCCGGGCAAAATGTCGTGTCGGTGCTGCGGCGGCTGGCGAGCGAGGCCGGCAAGACGATCATCTGCGCCTCGCATGACGCCGACCTTCTCGACGCTTGCGATCATGTCGTGCGGATCGAGCATGGCAAGATCGTAGCGCTGCAGACCGTGCAAAAAATGGCAGCGGAGCGGGCGTCATGAATCCGCTCCCGCTGGTCGCCGCCATGCTCGCCCGCAACAGGCTGACCAGCCTGCTGTTCGTGGCGCTGATCGCGCTGGCGGTGGCGCTGGGCATCGCCATCTCCGCGCAGGAGCGGGCGCTGAGGCAAGGCAGCGCGCGCGCCGCCGACCGCTTCGACCTCGTGGTGGCCGCACCCGGCAGCCTGACCGACGTGCTGTTCAGCGTTGTCTATCTCCGGCCGAGCGCGGTGGAGCTTTTGCCGCCGGCGATCTTCACCAGGCTGCTTGGCGAACCGAAGGCCGAATTGGTGGCGCCGATCGGTTTCGGCGACAGTCTCGACGGCGACCCCGTGGTTGGCACCACCGCAGCGTTTGCGCAACATCTGTCGGGCGGGTCGCTCGTGGAGGGCCGTGTTTTCGAGCGTTTCGACGAAGCGGTGCTGGGGGCGTTGTCGCCACATCAGGTCGGCGACGAACTGCAAGTGAGCCATGGCCATGGCGAGGCTTCGCCGGAGGCCGAAGCCGGTGGACTGCATGGCCAGAAGCTTCTTGTGGTCGGGCGCCTCAAGCCAACGAGCACACCGTGGGACCGGGCGATCGTGACGCCGATCGAGTTCAACTGGTATGTGCATGGGCTGGGCACTGGTCACGCCGAGGGCGACGTGCATATCGGTCCACCTTTTGCGGTGGAAAAGCTGCCGGGGGTACCCGCCGTGGTCGTCAAGCCGGGCACCGTGCCCGCCGCCTACGGCCTGCGCAACGCCTACCGGACGGCGGAATCGACGGCATTCTTCCCGGCCGAAGTGCTGGTCGAACTCTACGCGCTGATGGGCGGTGTGGGTCGCATCATGGCCGCGCTGACGCTGGCTACGCAGGTGCTGGTGGTGGCAGCGATCCTGGCCGGCATGATGGCGTTGCTCGATTTGCAGCGGCAGCGCTTTGCGGTGCTGAGGGCGCTCGGCGCCTCACGGCTGTTCATCTTCCTGACGGTGTGGAGCTACGTGACCTTGCTGATCGCGGCCGGCGCGCTCGGCGGCCTGCTGCTCGGCTGGGGTGTTGCCGGCATTATCTCGCATTTTCTCACGCAAGCGAGCGGGGTGGCGATGCGTGCGACGGTCGGCGGGGCGGAATTTCGGCTGGTGGGGGCGCTGCTTTTCGTCGGCGCGTTGCTGGCCGCCGTTCCGGCGATACTGACCTACCGCCGCCCGGTGATCGACGCGCTGCGGCAATGACAATCTTCAGATAGCGATTTCTTTTCAGGGCGAGACACGCGATAACGACGCCGGCCAAAGCTTGCGGCAACCGGCGGCCGCTCAGGGTGCATCGCGGGTGTTGCGCAGGTTCGAGACGACGCGCCGGTTCTGTACCTTGCAAGACCTTTCCTTGCAGTCGCGCACTTCGCGGTCCTTGCCGTAACCCTTGGCCCACATGCGGGTCTGGTCGACGCCCTTGGAGGCGAGATAGGCCATGGCCGCGTCGGCGCGCTTCTGCGAGAGCGTTTCCATGCTGGAGTTGCTGCCGGAATCGTCGGCAAAGCCCTGCAGCTTGAGCAGCCAGCTCGGATTCTTGTTCAGCCATGTGGCCTGGTTGTCGAGCGTGGTCATGGCAACGGAATCGAGGGTGGCCGAATCCTGCGTGAAGTAGATGCGACGCCCCACATTGAGGATGAAGTCCTCCTCGCTGCCAGGCTTCACATTCTCGAAGCCAGGCGCGGGATCGTCGGTCTTGCCAGTCATCGGCGGCGGCTGCGGTTCCTCCAGCGATGCCATCTCGGTGGTGTTGCAGGCGGCGAGCGCCAGGAGCATGGCGGCAGCAATCAGGGGCCGCGCGTATCCGGTCACAGCAGGCATCAGGGGCTAATCCTCACTCGACCGGGGCGGTTTCGCTAACCTGCGTGGCCTGTTGGGCCTGGTCTGCGATATGCGGCAGCACCTGCACCGCAGTGCCGATCGGGCAACGCTGGTAGAGGTCGATGGCGTCCTCGTTGAACATGCGGATGCAGCCGCTGGACGCATCCTTGCCGATGCTCCACGGTTCCAGCGTGCCGTGGAAACGGTAACCGGTGTCGACGCCGTCGCGGTGGAGATACATGGCGCGGGGGCCGAGCGGGTTCTTCGGCGACCCACCCGCAACAAATTCCGGCAATTCGGGATGGCGCTTGCGCATTTCGGGGGGCGGGGTCCAGCGCGGCCACAACGACTTGCGGTCGACGGTGGCGCGGCCAAACCACTGGAAGCCTTCGCGGCCGACACCAACGCCATAGCGGATGGCGGTCTTGTTCTCCAGGATCAGGTAGAGAAAGTGGTGCCTCGTGTCGACGACAACCGTGCCCACCGGTTCGCTCGAGAAATACTTGACGACTTGGCGCTGCCACTTCTTGTCGATCTTGGCGAAGTTGGTCTTGCGATAGATGACGTCGTTGTCGACGGCCGTGCCGGCAAAATAGGAAGCGGCCTGGGCAAAAACCGGATTCTGCAGCGCGCCGGCGCCGAACAACGCCAGACCGCCGACCACGAAATCCCTGCGGGTCAATACCATTGGCAACATCCCCTACAGCCAAACAGCATGCGGACCATAGATCAGAATTTTCGTTTGCCACAACAGAAAAGATCGTTGTCCCGCCTGTCGGCGAAGAAGTTGGCAAATCAAAAAACGTTGAGTGGACGATGAAACCTGGCCGCTTACTCTTGGCGAAGAGCAGTATGGACATGGGAGCGAGAGATGACAGGACCAGCCATCACGCAGGCGATGATCGACGCCTATGACGAATACACCCATTTGACGCTCGACCGGCGCGGTTTCATGGAGAAGCTGTCGAAGCTTGCCGGATCCGGCGCGGCGGCCGCCGCAATTGCGCCGCTGCTTGCCGCGAATTCGGCGCGCGCCGCGATCGTTGCGGAGGATGACGCGCGCCTGAAGGCCGAGGACATTGCCTGGCCGGGCGATGGTGGCGACATGATGAAGGGGTATCTGGTGCGGCCCGCCGAACAGGCCGGCAAGCTTGGCACCGTGATAGTGATCCATGAGAACCGCGGCCTCAACCCGCATATCAAGGACGTGGCGCGGCGCATGGCGCTGGAAGGTTTCGTGGCGCTGGCCGTCGACTACCTGTCGCCGCTTGGTGGCACGCCGCCCGACGAGGAGAAGGCGCGTGAAATGTTCGGCAAGCTAGATCCGGCAAAGACGGTCGCCAATGGCATCGCCACGGTGGCCTATCTCAAGGGGTATGAGGGCGGTAACGGCAAGGTCGGCGCGGTCGGCTTCTGCTGGGGCGGCGGCACGGTGAACAATCTTGCCGCCAACGCGCCCGACCTTGCTGCGGGCGTCGCCTATTATGGTGCTCAGCCGAAGGATCCGTCCGACATCGCCAGGATCAAGGCGGCACTGCTGTTGCACTACGCCGGACAAGATGAACGCATCAACGCCGGCATCGATGCCTACAAGGCCGCACTCGAAGCGGCGGGCAAGGAGTTCACCGTCTATGTCTATGACGGCGCCCAGCACGCCTTCAACAACGACACGTCGGAAGCTCGCTACAACAAGGCGGCGGCTGATCTCGCCTGGGGCCGGACGGTCGCGTTCTTCAAGGAGAAACTGGCCTAAGCCGACGGCGCTGGAGGGCGCATACCCAGATCCGTCTCGAAGCTAGGTCGCAGGATTCAGTGCGCGGTCTCGGGCGCCGGCTTGTGGATGGCGACGCCCGAAACCACCAGCATGACGCCGAGGATGTCGGTCGGGCTGGGGAACTGCGCCAGAACGATGACGCCGATGACAGTCGCGGTGACCGGCAGCAGCGAGAGCAGCAGCGCGAAACTGGCGCGGGGCAGCCGCGACATCGCCAACTGATCGCAGATATAGGGAATGACCGAAGAGCAGATGCCGACGCCGATGGCGGCCGCAAGGAGCAGCGGCGAGGAGAATGCGGCGATTGCCTCGCGGAAGCCGAACGGAAGCACGAACAGGAAGGCGATCGCCATGGCTGCGCCGAGATTGACCACCCCGTCGGAGGCGCCTGCGCGGGCGAGGCGGTGGCCGAGCACGATGTAGGTCACGAACAGCGCACCATTTAGGAATGCCCACCCCAGGCCGGCGGGATCGCTCGACCATTTGACATCGATGAGCAGGAAGGTGCCGGCGACCGCGACGGCAAGGGCGGCGACGTTGCGGCGGCTGCGCAAGCCGAACAGGGCGACGCCGATGGTGCCGACGAATTCGATGGCCGCGACCAGCGAAATCGGCAGCCTGTCGAGCGCCAAATAAAACGAGCAGTTCATCGCTGCCAGGCAGATGCCGAAGGCAAATAGCAGCCGACGGGTGTGGCGGTCAGCGCGGGCGAGGGTGCGCCAGGGTCTGGTGACCGGCGCGAAGATGGCCGCGGCCGATGCGATGCGCAGCCAGGCGACGCCGAGCACGCCGACATGCGGAAAAAGCAACACCGCGAAGGCGGGGCCGAGATAATGAAAGACGGCACTGACCGCGAACCAGGCGTGCGGTGGAACCTTGTCGGCAATCCTTGAAAACGTCAGCGCTTGCGCCATTGTCACTTCCTCCCTGCGGCGCATGATTGCAAGGGGAACGGACGTTTCATATGATCATGTGTTATACTTCAGAATCTGAATACCTTCAGAAAGAAGATAAAAATGATAAAACGCCTTCGATATGAAAATGGCGATCTTGACGCGGTCGACTTGCGCATCCTGCGCATTCTTGTCGACGATGCGCGGGCGAGCGTTGCCGAGATCGCCCGGTCGGTTGGCATGTCAGCGCCCAGCGTTTCCGAGCGCATCAGGCGGCTGCAGGAGGGCGGCATCATTGAGGGCTATACAATCCGCATCAATCCGGCGGCATTCGGACTGCCGTTGGCGGCATGGCTGAGAATCAGGCCGGTGCCCGGCCAACTGGGAACGGTGGCCGAAATCCTGAGGGATATTCCCGAGATCGCGACCTGCGACCGGGTGACAGGGGAGGATTGTTTCATTGCCCGGGTGCATGTGGGTTCGGTGACCGACCTGGAGAGGGTGATCGACCGGATCATCCCCTATGCGATGACCAACACGTCGATCATACAGTCGTCGCCGGTGGCGGAACGTTTGCCGATGCCGACTGGAGCGAACGGTTGAAAGGATAACAGCAATGGGCGGTGACGCGATCCTTCATGGCTTCCAGCCCAACGGCGGCATTCCGAACAGTGTCCTGCCGCTGGCGATCTGGAAAGACCGGCTGCCGATACAGGCGCGCGGCGGCGAAACGGCGACAGCACTTTACCGCCAGAACGGCTGGCAAGGCACGTGGGTCTATACGGTTTTTCCCTACTGGCATTTCCACACGCTCGGCCACGAGGCGCTGGCCTGCGTTTCCGGAAACGCCCGGATTGGCTTCGGCGGCAATGACGGCATAGAAGCGGAAGTTGCGGTGGGCGATGTCTGCATCATCCCGGCTGGTGTGGGACACAAACGGCTCGAAGCGTCACATGATTTCCTCATGGCGGGCGGCTATCCGCCGGGGCAGCAGGGCAACATCGTGCAGCCGGGCGATCTCGATGGAGCGCGGATTGTTCACGAGATAGGCAATGTGACGCTGCCGGAGACCGACCCGGTCAGCGGCCGGCAAGACGGGATCGTTGCCATCTGGCGCGGCGTGAAGGCGCGCTGAGCGCTTAGCCCAAGGGTCAGCCGCGCCCGCGTTTGGACTGCGCGCGGTCGAGCACGGCGCGCCAGCGGATCAACTCCATCGGGATCGGGTCGTTGTTGTTTGCGATATGGAAAATCTCATTGTTCAGGTTTTTCAGGGTTCTCCAGACGTCGTAGTCGCTGATGGTGGGGTCGCGCGCCAGTTTTTCTGACATCTCGTTTATGTCGATTTTCATTTTCCTCGGTCCGGCCTTTTGCCCCGCCGCCACGATTCGGGTTCCGCCAGTGTGAAGGCGTTTAGGCTGCGCGATGCCTTCAATCGACGCCGCATCGTTAAGGATGCACTAACGATTGCAGTTAAGGTTAACTGATTGTTAATGTGCGCCGTCCTCGATTTTCAGGGAAGAGCGTCAGACTGTCTTGCGCCGGATGCCGATCGAACGGCCTGCGCGTTCGGGCATCGGCAGGTGCTTGTGCGCGTCGGCAAATGCCTCGACCTTTTGCATGATGTCGGCCGGGAAGGGCGCAACCCTCGGGCCGGCCATGTCGACATGCAGCGACAGCAATTCCGATGTAGCCGCCAGCCAGCCGTCGACGTGGCGGATTTCCTGATAGGCGCGAATGCGCTTGTCGTCGTGGTCTAGGAGGTGGAATGTGACGGTCACGCTGTGGCCGAGATGCAGTTCCTGCACATAGCAGACATGGACTTCGGCAGTGTAGATGGTGAGCTTGCGTTCCCTGGCATAATTGGGGCCGAGGCCCATCAGTTCGCAGGCTTCGTCGGCGCAGCGGTCGAACAGGACGTTGTAATAGGCCATGTTGAGATGGCCGTTGTAGTCGATCCACTCTTTCTCGATCTCCATGACGCGGGAAACGAAGGGGGCGGGAATGGTCATGGCGTGTTCCTCATGCTGCTTGGGGATCGAATCCTGCGTCGAACTGTCCGGCAAGACAAAGTCGGTGGACCGGCAGATTACGCGAGCTTAGAAGGTTCACAAGAACACGGATGGTCCATTCGCGGAGGAAAGCATGGCCCTGAGCGACCTGAAGCGGGTGGAACGCAACGAAAGCGGCATCGAAACGGCGCTCGGCATCTTGAAGCAGCGCTTCGGCGAACGCTTCCAGACCGGCCAGGCGATCCGCGAGCAGCATGCCCACACCACCACCTACATCCCGACCGAGGCGCCGGACGGCGTGGCGTTTCCGCAATCGGCCGGGGAGGTGCAGGAGATCGTCAAGGTTTGCGCCGAGCACCGGGTGCCAGTGATCGCCTTCGGCGCGGGCACCTCTCTCGAAGGCCATGTGAATGCGCCGGGCGGCGGCATCTCCATCGACTTGATGCAGATGAACCGCATCCTCTCGGTCAACCCGGAGGACCTTGACTGCACCATCGAGCCTGGCGTGACGCGCGAGGACCTGAATGCGTATCTGCGCGATACTGGGCTGTTTTTTCCAATCGATCCCGGCGCCAACGCCAGCCTTGGCGGCATGGCGGCAACGCGTGCGTCAGGCACCAATGCCGTGCGCTACGGCACGATGCGCGAGAACGTCCTGTCGCTGTCGGCGGTGATGGCTGACGGACGGCTTATCACCACCGCGCGCCGCGCCAAAAAATCTTCCGCCGGATACGACCTGACGCGGCTGTTGATCGGCTCGGAAGGCACGCTCGGCATCATCACGTCGCTGACGTTGAAGCTCTACGGCATACCCCAGGCGATTTCGGGCGGGGTCTGCCCGTTTCCCAGCGTCGAGGCTGCCTGCAACGCGGTCATCGCGACCATCCAGATGGGCATCCCGGTGGCGCGCATCGAACTGGTCAACGCGCTGCAGATGCGTGCGATGAAGAACTATTCGAAGCTCGATTATCCCGAAAGCCCGTGCCTGTTCGTCGAATTCCATGGCAGCGATGCAGGGGTGAAGGAGCAGGCGGAAAGTTTTGGTGAAATCGCCGAGGAGTTCGGCGGCGGGCCTTTCCTGTGGACCAGCGTGGCGGAAGAGCGGGCGAAACTCTGGAAGGCGAGGCACGACGCCTATTGGGCGTCGCTGACGCTGAGGCCGGGCGCCAAGGGGCTGTCTACCGACGTCTGTGTGCCGATTTCGCGGCTTGCCGAATGCATCGCCGCGACGGAGGCCGACATCGCCGAAATGGGCCTGATCGCGCCGATCGTCGGCCATGTCGGCGACGGCAATTTCCACACGCTGGTGCTGATGGACGTCAACGACGCTGACGAAATCGCGCGAGCCGAGGAGTTTGTGGCGCGGCTCAATCTGCGGGCAATCGGCATGGACGGCACCTGCACGGGCGAGCACGGCATCGGTCAGGGCAAGGTCGCATTTCTCGACCGCGAACTCGGCGACAGCGTCGATTTCATGCGGACGATCAAAAAGGCGCTCGATCCGCAGAATATCCTCAATCCCGGCAAGATTTTCAGCGCCTGAGCGCGACCGACATAGGCGCGCATTCGGCCGCGACCTGGCCGCGTCGCTTTTCGAGGAAAGTGGCCGTTCCATCCGCAACCCGGACGATGCAGCCCATGGGCGAGCGACATGGCAGTTTCGCGCAAGCAAGCAGTGCCATTTTATCGACACGCCGATTGGACTAAACTAGATCTTCATAAACTCAGGGGTAAGCGTGAGGCGCTGGCGCGGCTTTTTGTCATTGTCGGTGGACTGATTGTTCTGGTGCTGACCGCGGCGCTGGTCGGGCCGTATTTCGTCAACTGGACTTCATACCGCGCCGATTTCGAGCGCGAGGCGACCGCCATCCTCGGACGCCGGGTGACGGTCGAAGGCGGCGTTACGGCAAGGCTCCTGCCGTTCCCGTCGCTGACATTTTCCGACGTGGTGGTGGCCGGTACGACGCCCGACAAACCGGCGGTGACCGCCGAGACCTTTTCGATGGACGGCGAATTGGCGCCGTTCCTGCGCGGTGAAGTGCTGATCTTCGACATGCGGCTGGTCAGACCGAAGGTGACGATCGACGTGGCCGAGGACGGCACAGTCGACTGGGCGGTGCGTCCGACCTCACCGTTCAGCGCCTCAAACATTTCGCTCGAAAAGCTGACGGTCACGGAAGGGCAAGTCAGCATCAACCACGCAGCCGGCGGCCGCACGCACGCGTTGAGCGAAATCAACGCCCAGATTTCAGCACGGTCGCTCGCGGGGCCGTGGCGCGCCGATGGAACGATGCGTATCGACGGCATGCCAACGGCGCTTTCGGTTTCCACCGGCAAGGCCGACGAAACCGGTGCCATGCGGCTGCGGATCAGGGCCGATCCGGAAAGCTATCCGGTGTCGATCGAGGCTGATGGCGACGCACGCCTCGACAAGGGCAGGGTGCTTTATGCCGGCACTTTCAGGCTGGGCGCCGGAGCCCCGGAACAATCGGAACTGCGCAGCAGCGACGGTGGCACGTTTAAGGTTGCGACGGAGAAGCCGGCGCGGGAAGCTTTGCGCCCCAACAGGATCGGCGGCAAATTCAGCTTCGATCACCGCCGGCTCGGCGTCGAAGAATTCCGCTTCGAGACCGGGCCGCTGGACGACCCCTACACGGCAGACGGCAAGGCGTTCATCGAACTCGGCGCCAACCCGCGATTTTCGATCGAGGCGAGCGGTGCGCAAGTGCGTTTCGACGAAGCTGCCGGCGGCGAAAAGACGGCCGGGCTCACACTCAAGGAACGATTGGGGGCCGTGCAAAGGGCTCTCGTAGACCTGCCGAAACCAACCATTCCGGGCACGATCGACGTGAACCTTCCGGCTGTGGTGGCTGGCGATACGACGATCCGCGACGTCCGGCTGTCGACCGAGCCGGCGGAGGCCGGCTGGAACGTGAAATCGGTGGCGGCGACACTGCCCGGCCGCACCAAGCTCGAAGGGGCGGGTCTGTTGCGGACCAGCGGCGAGTTCGGCTTCGCCGGCTCGCTGCTGCTGGCCGTCGCGCAGCCTTCCGGTTTTGCAGCCTGGGTATCGAAGGATGTCGACGACGCCATTCGCCGGATACCGGCAGCCGGCTTCCGCGCCGATGTCGACATGACGACGCAGTTGCAGCGCTTCAGCGATCTCGAGCTGATCCTTGGCGCAGCCAAATTCCGTGGCGAGGTCGTCAACCGGCAGCCGGACGATGCGCTGCCTTCGATGCAGGTGAAGCTCGCCGGCGAGGCGCTGGATGTCGACGGTATGGCCGCCTTTGCGTCATTGTTCGTCAGCGACAAAGGCGCCAGCCGGCTGGCCGACCGCGACCTCGACCTCGATATCAAAGCCGGACCGGTGAGTGCTGCGGGGTTGACCGCGGAAACAGTGGATACAGCGCTCAGGCTGCGCGGCGGCACCTTGGAAATCGACCGGCTGTCGATCGGCGGGCTGGAAGGTGCGACGATCAGCGCCACGGGCACAGTGAAGGAATTTCCCGACAAGCCGTCCGGCAAGCTCGATGCTTCCGTGATCTCGGTTGACCTGGAGCCGCTGATTTCGGCGCTCGCCGAAAATTATCCGGCCAACCCGCTGGTCCGGGAGCTCCGCAAGCGTACCGCGGAATATCCGGGCCTGTTTGCCGACACGCAGGTCGATGTGGTGGCGAGTGCGTCGCCGAACGGCGATGGCGCCAGCAGCGTCGATGTAAGCGCCAGCGGCAACGCGGGCGGCAGCGATCTTTCGCTGCAGGTGTCCGCCAACGGCAACCTGGCAACGCCGCAGGCGGCTGAGGTGACGCTGTCCTACACAGCGAAAAACGACAACGCTGAACCGCTGTTGGCGCTTTACGGGTTGCCGACTTTGCCGCTCGGCGTGGCTGGAAACGGCGCCACCACGTTACAGGCGAAAGGCTCGCTGGCCGGCGGGCTCGACACGACGGCGAGTTTTAACGGCGCCGATGCGAAGGCCGAATTCGCGGGCCGGATTACCGCCTGGAACGACGCCCTGACCGTGAAGGGCAAGATACAGGTCGACGCTTCTGATATAGAGCCATGGCTGATGACGGCTGGCATTGGCCTGCCCGGGCTGGGTTTCGGCCTTCCGTTGGCGCTGGCCGCGGACGCCGACTACAGCAACGGTGTGCTGTCGCTGGCAGGTCTCACCGGTACGGTGGAGGAGGGCGCGGTCAGCGGCGATATCAAGGCCGAGTTAAAGGACGGCTTGCCGCACATCAGTGGCGCACTGACGCTCGACGAGATCGACCTCGGCATCCCGACAGCGATGGTGGTCGGCGAAACTGCCCTGGACAGCGACAGCGAGGGAGGCTGGCCGCAGGCGGCGTTCCAGGAAAGGATTTCCGCGCCGTTCACGGCCGATCTCGACATTTCGGCGGGCACGGTTTCGGGCGGTCCGGCGGGCAACGCCAGCGACGTGCGCATGACGGCACGGCTCGACCGCGAGGGCCTGCGGCTCGCCGACGTTTCGGGCAAGGCTTATGACGGCCAGGTGAATGGGCTGTTCGAACTGAAGAACACCGACGGGACGGGGCTGTTTTCGGCGCAGCTGAAATTTACCGGCGCCGACCTGGGCATGATGCTTGCCGACACCGGCCTCGCTGGCCGTGCCGATGTAACGGCAACCGTATCGGCAACCGGCAAATCGGTCGACGCCATGGTGTCGGCACTTTCGGGTTCCGGCACGGCGGCGCTGCAAGGGCTAACGATTGCCGGCGTCAATCCGGATGCGTTCAGCGCGATCATCGCGCAGGCCGATGCAGTTGGGCGCGATATCGATGCGGCGAAGACGGCTGTATTCGCTCCGCAGATTGCCGGCGCCGGCAGTTTTGCCGCGAAGGACAGTGAACTAGCCTTCTCCATCGCCGGAGGCGTGTTGCGGGCGCCACCGATGACGCTGGAAGCGCCGGCGTCCACCCTGACGGCGGAGGTGCGCGCCGACTTCAATTCCGGCACGATGGCGGCGCAAGGCGCGATCGCCTACCAACCGGGTGACGAGAAGTTGGTCGGGTCCGAGCCGGTGGTGCGGTTCACTGTCGAGGGGCCGTTTGGGGCGCTCGCGAAGCAATTCGACACCGACCCGCTGGCGCAATTCCTGACGCAACGAGCGCTGGAGCGGGAACAGGCGCGTGTCGAGGCGATGCAGGCCGCACTACTCGAAAAGCAGCGGCTGCGCCGCGAGGTGCGCTACTACGCATCGCTGCAGGAAGAGCGCGACCGCGTCGCGGAAGAACTTCGCCGCGCCGACGAGGCATTGCGCCTGAAGGCAGAGGAAGAGGCGAAGCGCAAAGCGGAAGAAGCAGCAGCAAGGGCTGAAGAAGCCCAGCGGCAGAAGGCGGCCGAAGAGGCGCTGGGCGCTGCGCAACGCCAGGCGGACGAGGAGGCCGCGCAGCGCGCAGCCGAAGCTATCAGGCTTGCTGAAAGAGAGCGGGCGCGGCAGGAGGCGGAACGCAACGCTGCGAGGCCCGCGCCCGAGGTCGAGCAGGCGCCATTGCCTCCGATCGAGCCGCGCGACCTGCTGCAGCCGAATACCGGCAGCCCGAAACCGAAGCGGCCGTTCATCTTCGAAAACATCCTGAGGTCGCTCGGTCAATAGCGGCCCGTGCGCTCGGGTATCGAGCGTCGATCAAGGCGCGCGCCGCGCCATCGCTTCTATTGAGATATGGACCGAAAATGAGTTGTTTCTGGAGCAGCTTAACACACGACCTGAGGCCCTATGTGCCGGGCGAACAGCCCCGCATGGCGGAACTGGTCAAGCTAAACACCAATGAAAGTCCGTTTGGCCCTTCGCCGCGTGTGCTGGAAGCGATCTGTGGCGAGGCGGCCGACACGCTGCGTCTCTATCCCGACCCACAGGCCACCGCGCTGCGGGCTGCCTTGGCAACCTATCACCAGGTGCGGCCCGAACAGGTGTTCGTCGGCAATGGCTCGGACGAAGTGCTGGCCCACGCATTCGCCGCTCTGCTCAAGCATGATGCGCCGTTGCTTTTCCCGGACATCACCTACAGTTTCTACCCGGTCTATTGCCGCCTGTTCGGGATCGCCTGCGAGGCTGTGCCGCTTGATGAGGCCATGCAGATCCGCGTCGCCGACTATCGCCGGCGGGCCGGAGCGATCATCGTGGCCAATCCGAATGCCCCAACGGGGATTGCGCTGTCACGCGCCGAAATCGCCACGCTGCTGGAAGAACATCCCGACGTTCCGGTGGTGATCGACGAGGCCTATGTCGATTTCGGCGCTGAAACCGCGATTCCGCTTGTTGCCTCGCACCCGAACCTTCTGGTCGTCCAAACAATGTCCAAATCCCGGGCGCTGGCCGGGCTGCGGATTGGCTATGCAATCGGCGACGCCGATCTGATCGAGGCGCTCACCCGGGTAAAGGACAGCTTCAACTCCTATCCTCTTGGCCGGCCGGCCCAGGCAGGCGCCATCGCCTCCTTGCAGGACGAAGCGTATTTTCAGGAGAGCCGAGGTCGCGTGATCGAAGGCCGGAAGCGGCTGACCCACGGGTTGGTCCGGCTGGGCTTCGACGTGCTTCCGTCCCTTGCCAACTTCGTCTTTGCGCGTCATCCGGCGCATGCGGGCAATGCACTCGCCGCCGCGCTGCGCCAGCGGGCGGTGATCGTCCGTCATTTTCGGGCTCCCCGCATCAACGACTATCTGCGGATTACCGTGGGCACGGACGGGCAAATCGGCCGGCTGTTGTCGGCGCTGTCGGGTATCTAGGCAGCGCGCCTGAAGCCGACTGATCGCAGTTGTGTGGCAATCCGCGACCAATTGCTGCTCGGGAGAGGGGCATCAAGGCTGCCGGCCGGCCTGTCGCTTCGCCCATGCCAGGACATGAACCCTGATCGCCGAGGAAAGATTGGCGTCGCGCGGACGCGCGGCATCGATCTCGGCAACAAGTGCCGCAAGTGCAATGCCGCGCGCGGCCGCGATGGCGAGAAGGTCGTCGAAAAAAGGTTGCTCGAGCGAGAAGCTGGTGCGGTGGCCGCGGATGGACACCGAGCGCTTGCGCGACGAGGCTCACAGTCGCTGGTCCTGAGGTGTCGCGGCGATGGCCATCGAGAAAGGCGCGGGCGCTTTCGGCGGCCTCGGCGGTCGCGCTGCTTTTCGGCCTTGGTGCGGCCATGCAGCGCGCGATTCTGCTCAGCCGCCTGCTCCTTCGCCGCGCGCGCCTTCTGCTTGCGCGCCTGGCGGAGGTTGACGATCTCGGCCATCGGCCTATTTCTTGCGGAAGGCGTCGAGCGAGACGACGTCGGCGCCCTTCGGCCGGCGTCGGCCTCCGCGACCGGCGGTCTTCGGCGTCTTGGCCTCGGCCTTCTTGCGCGGCTCGGCCTTCTTTGCTGGCCGGCGGCCTTTGCCGACGCGGTTCGGGCTTCTTTCGGCTGGCGCTTCGGTCGGCAGTTCGCCGTGACGTCCGGCTTGACGTCGAACTCGAGCTCGAAATTGACCGACGGATCGTAGAAGCCGCGCACCGCCGAGAACGGGATCTCGAGTTTTTCCGGCACGTCGGAGAAGGACAGGCCGACCTCGAAGCCGGTGTCGGTGACCTTCAGGTCCCAATACTGGAACTGCAGCGACGATGGTCATCTGCTCGGGATAACGCTCGCGCAGCCGGCTCGAAATGCGCACGCCGGGCGCGCCGGTGAGGAAGGTGATGAAGAAATGGTGGTTGCCGGGCAGGCCGGTGCGCGCGACTTCGGCCAGCACCTTGCGCATGACGCCGCGCAACGCCTCCTGGGCCAGAATGTCGTAGCGGATGTGGTCTTCAGCCATGCAGGCAGCCGCGGCTCGTTGAATCGTCGCCCTACCTGTAATCAAGCTTGGGGCCGCCGTAAACCGGATATAGGCGCGCTCAGCGCTTGGGCCAATGCCGTCGGGCGATGGTTCAGGCCGATACTGTCGGCGGTCGCCGGCGCGGACGGTGTCCGCGCCGGCGACCGATAGGCGCGCAGGAAGGTGCGCACTGCGTTGGTCGCGGAAGCGCTGCAGTTGCTCTTCGCTCGGGCGTTCGCCGAGCATCGATGGACAGTTGCAGATCGGCGTTGACCAGCGCCAGGAACTGGCGTGCGGCGACGTCGGGATCGTCGATGTCGAGATGGCCGGCATGGGCGAGGCGGGCGAAGCGGGCGGCAAGCGCCGCCCAGGTCTTGCCTGGCCCGTCCTCGCGCCAGCCGGCGAACAGCTCGGGATAGCGCTCGCCTTCGGTCTGGATCAGCTTGCGCAGGAACTTGCCGTCGCGATTGCAGATGCAGTTGCTGGTTGAGGCGGATGGCGAAGGCGATGAGATCGGCCTCGAGATCCTCGCGGGTGGTCGGGAAAGGTGGCGAGCGTCGGCGAAGAAGCCGGCATTGCATGCGCTCGGTGATGTCGCGCGACGACGGCGCTGAACAGGTTCTCCTTGTCGCCGTGATGGTTGTAGACGGTCTGCCGCGAGACGCCGGCCTCGGCGGCGATCAGATCGATGTTGGCGCCGCCAAAGCCTTCGCGGCAGAACACATTGGCCGCAGCGTCGATGATCGACAGCGCGCTTGGCGGCATGGGTCCGCAAGGACGGTCGAACTGTCGGCCTCAGAATTGTCAGTCAGTCATCAAAAAGAAGATAATGCTGATTGACGAATTAGACAAGTGTGTCTAAAAATTTGGACGTATACCACAGCGGGAATTCGACCGGAGGAGTTGGATTCTCGATGGGATGAAGCGTCCTGGATCGAACGCCGCCACGTCGGCTGAAACCAGATTCCGAAAGAAATACATCATGACCACCAATTTCCTCCGCACGCGGTCGTGCTCGGCCTGTTGTCGGCCATCGGCCCGTTCGCCATCGACATGTATCTTCCCGCGCTGCCCTCGATCGGCGCGGATCTGCGGCGCCAGCACCGCCGCCGTGCAGATGAGCCTGCTGGTCTTCTTCCTGTCGATGGGATTCGGCCAGATCGTCGTCGGTCCGATCTCCGACATGGTCGGCCGCAAGGCGCCGCTCTATGTCGGCCTGGTGCTGTTCGTCGCCGGCGGCATCGGCTCGGCGCTGGCGCCCGACCATCGAATGGCTGATCGCCTTCCGCTTCATCCAGGGCTTCGGCGCCTGCGCCGGCATGGTGGTGCCGCGCGCCATCGTGCGCGACCTGCACACCGGCACCGAAGCTGCGCGGCTGATGTCGCTGCTGATGCTGGTGTTTTCAGCGTCTCGCCGATCCTGGCGCCGCTGACCGGCAGCCTCGTCATCGAGGGCTTCGGCTGGCGCGCCGTGTTCTGGGTGGTCACCGTCGCGGCGCTGCTCGCGGTTCGTGCTGCTGGCGACGTCGCTGAAGGAAACGCGGCCGGCCGAGCATCGCGTCGGCAGTTCGTTCGGCGGCGCGCTGGCCGGCTATCGCTTCCTGATGGGCGACCGCAACTTCCTCGGCCTGACCTTCATCGGCGGCTTCGGCATCGCCAGCTTCTTCGTCTATCTGGCGAGTTCGTCCTTCGTCCTGATCGACCACTACGGCCTGTCGCCGTCGGTCTACAGCGTGTTCTTCTCGATCAACGCGGTCGCCTTCATCGGCATGTCGCAGCTGACCGGCATGCTGACCGAGCGTTTCGGGCTGCGGCGCGTGGTGCGCGTGGCGGTCGTCGGCTACGCCACGACGATGGTGGCGCTGCTGGCGGTGATGGCGTCGGGCGTCGATCAGCTCGACGTGCTGGCGGCGCTGCTGTTCGTCGGCTACGGCTTCCTCGGCCTCGTCATCCCGACGACGTCGGTGCTGGCGATGGAAGAGCACGGCGAGATCGCCGGCACGGCGTCGGCGCTGATGGGCACGCTGCACTTCGCCACCGGCGCGGTCGCCATGGCGGTCGCCGGCATCTTCTTCGACGGCACGCCGCTGCCGATGGTGATTGGCATCGCCGCCTGCGCGGTGATCGCCTTCGTCCTGACCCAGATCACGCTCGGCCGTGGCGCGCGAAGTGGCGGAAGCGCCGGCCGAGTAGGCGGACCTCGATCGACAACGAAGCCGGCCGCGCGATCGCGCGGCCGGCTTTTTATTGGGCGTTGCCCGGCGGAATCATCTGGCGGGCAACGGCACATCGCCGGCCATCGTCAGTACGAACCGCATTCTCACCTCGACGGGTGCGCGGGGTACCTCGACCAGTTCATGGCCGAGATCGCTATAAACCGAGGTGACCGCGTCGAAGGTGCGCACGGCTTCGTCGAAATCCTGCTTTCGCTCGGCGTCCTGACCAAAAATCTCGGGCCACGGCGGCAGTGACGAAAACGCGGCGGTTGTAGCGAAGTTCGTCGGCCGCAGCGAGCATGTGCGCCGGCACGGGCAGGCCGCTCAAGCGGAGATAGCCGACGGTGTCGGGCACGCCGCGGTCGAAGAATACCGCGCCGTTAATGTCTGCGGCGCATGCGATGCGAATGCATGTCCAAGCCAATCATCAGTTCGGCGAAAGCCGGCGGATCGAGCCAGGGCAGGGCGCGGCCGCCCACTGCCTGCTGCTCCCGGATGATGGCGCGGCCGGCTTCCGGCATCGTCGAAAAGCCGGCTTCGGCAAGAGCCGCGATCAGCGTGGTCTTGCCGGCGCCCGGACCGCCGGTCAGCACGAAAAAGCGATCGGAATCGATCGGACATGTGCTGCTCCTTAAAATGAACGGGGATCGGGCGATTGGCGCCGCAGCGTTCGCGTGCAGACAAGCGCGTGGCGTCTCGAAACGCGACGATCGGCAAGAGACGATGAGGGAGAGAAGTGGAGGCTTCTGTTGCCAGGTGCCTCCGAACCCCGCCTAGAAGTGCGAACCCCTAGGACTTGATTTGAAGCTATCGCACCGCATTAAGCGGCGAGACGTGCTTCCGCATAGTTGTCGTTTGCAACTATAAGATTAGCCCGATAACGGTGGTACAATGCCGGGCAAAAGTCCGATCTTTACACCCTCGTCGATCCTATTTCGCCCCCATCAGAAGCCGCCCTGCTCGCACGAAGCGGCGGTTTTTGGTGGAGGCGCCGGGTACCGCCCCCGGGTCCGAATGGCTTATTGCATCGGCAGTTTATCGCCATAGTCAGACAAGCTGACAGGTCGAATATAGGGAGCGGCGAGGCAAATTGAAAGGCCGAATTGCGTCGCCGGCGCGATGTCAAACGACGTTGCCAGGGTTGACTTGCGGCTTCCCAACCGGAAGGTTTCGCCCGGTGAGGAGACCGCAAACGTCAAGTTGTGTCGCATGCGGCGACCTCACCGCATCGGAGTGAATCGTTGTTTCGACGAGGGGAAATCTCATGGCCGACTATCTCGCAGACGTGAAGAAGTACGACGCCAGCGCCAGATGCCGACGTGGTCAACAAGATCGTGAAGCATCTCGGCATCGCGCTGCGCAACCGCGATTCCTCGCTGGTGTCCTGCACCGGATCCCAAGGAACTCGACCGCGTGCAGCGACAACTGGGTCGCCAAGAAGCTCGGCGTCGCGACGGCGCCAAGGCGGATGCGGCTATCGAGAAGGTCTGCCAGACGATGGCGGCCGACAACACCAAGAGCCGCGTGACCTTCTACTACCTCGTCGCCAAGCATCTCGGACAAGCTCGGCGCTCTCTGAAGCGATCGTGCGCAACGCGCGACCGCCGGATAACGCGGTCGTCGAGCTCGCGTGGAACGAACGATCCGGGAGTGGTTCCAACGGTTGCCGCTGCGTCGGCTATGATTGGCGAAGCTCTCGAATCGGCCGGAGCCAATGCGCCAGTATCTCGACCTGCTCAGCCACGTGCTCGAAAACGGCTCGACCGCAGCGACCGCACCGGCACCGGCACGCGCTCGGTGTTCGGCTACCAGATGCGCTTCGACCTGGCGCAGGGCTTTCCGGTCACCACGACCAAGAAGCTGCACCTGAAGTCGATCATCCACGAGCTGCTGTGGTTCCTCGCCGGCGACACCAACATCAAATACCTCAACGACAACGGCGTCACGATCTGGGACGAATGGGCCGACGAGAACGGCGATCTCGGTCCGGTCTACGGCAAGCAGTGGCGCTCCTGGCCGGCGCGGCGACGGCGGCGACGATCGACCAGATCGCAAATCTTCTCAGCCAGTTGCGGAAGAATCCTCATTCGCGGCGTCTGATCGTGTCGGCCTGGAACCCGGCCGAGGTCGACGCCATGGCGCTGCCGCCCTGCCACTGCCTGTTCCAGTTCTACGTCGTCCGACGGCAGGCTGTCCTGCCAGCTCTACCAGCGCTCGGCCGACATCTTCCTCGGCGTGCCGTTCAACATCGCTTCCTATGCGCTGCTGACCATGATGGTGGCGCAGGTGAGCGGCCTGAAGCCCGGCGAGTTCGTCCACACGCTGGGCGACGCGCATCTCTACTCCAACCATTTCGAGCAGGCGCGCGAGCAGCTCGGCGCACGCCGAAGCCGCTGCCGACGATGTGGATCGATCCCGACGGTCACGGACCTGTTTCGCGTTCCGCTACGAGCATTTCCGGCTGGAGAACTACGTCGCCGACGCCACGATCCGCGCGCCGATCGCGGTGTGAGCCGCACGCTCGACGCACGGACCGGCGATTTCGAGCAGGTGTCGAAGATTTCTGTCGCGACGCATCACGGGCTTGCGATGCGCGGCAGGCCCGGTTAGCGTCCGCACCCGCATTCATACGTTTGGTGACAGATGTTTCGTTTACTTCGCCCGGCCAAAAGATCGGCTGCCGGCGCATTTTGTTTCCCTCTGGCCTTCGCCGGCAAAAGCACAGTGGAAGCACGCAAAGCTCCGGGAGCGTCGGCGCGATGAACATCGCGATCTATGTCGCCATTGCCGAAAACGGTGTGATCGGACGCGACAACGGCCTGCCGTGGCGGCTGTCGACCGACATGAAGCGCTTCAAGGCCGACGACGATGGGCAAGCCGATCGTCATGGGCCGCAAGACCTGGGAGAGCTTTCCGCGACGACCGCTGCCGGGCCGGCTGAACATCGTGATCACGCCGCGATCCTGGCTTTCCGGGCCGAGGGTGCGGAAGTCGTGCACTCGCTCGACGACGCGCATCACGCTGGCCAATGTGCGCGGGCCGCTGCATGGCGGGGGCCGATGAAATCTGCATCATCGGCGGTGGCGAAATCTACCGGCAGGCGATGCCGCATGGCGGACCGGCTCCACGTCACGCATGTGCTGGCGAAGTCGACGGCGATACGCGTTTTCCCGGCGATCGATCCGCAGGTGTGGGCGGTGGTCGAACAGCGAGGAGTTTCCTGCCGGCGAGAAGGACACGCATGCGACACGCTACATCGTCTACGAGCGGCGGGAAGCTGTGCATTGAAAAATGCGCGCAGGCGCAAGTTTCGGCGGCTGTAAATCGGGCAATGGCGATGCGCGCCGCGTTGAAAGCAGGTGCCGCGCATCCCTATAGATGGCAACAGGAGAACGTCCGGGGCGCCGCGCAGGCCGCCCGGATGTCCAGACCGAAAGGAATTTCATGCCCTGGAATAATCAGAGCGGCGGGGCGGCGGCCCATGGGGTGGCGGCGGCGGTGGCGGCGGGCCCTGGGGGCAGGGGCCGCGCGGCCCCGGCGGCCCGCAGGGATCGCCTCCCGATCTCGAGGACATCATCCGCCGCGGCCAGGACCGGCTGAAGACGCGCGCTGCCGGGCGGCGGCGGCGCCAGTCCGGCGCTGTCTCGGCCTGATCGCGCGTTGCGCTGTGCTCGCGTTCTGGGTTTTCCAGGCGATCTATACGGTGCAGCCGGACGAACTGGCGGTGGAACTGCGCTTCGGCAAGCCGAAGGAAGAACTCTCCGAGCCAGGCCTGCATTTCCATTGGTGGCCGATCGAGACGGTCGAGAAGGCCAACACCGCCGAAAAGCTGGTCAACATCGGCGAGGACCCGTGATCCGGCACCTCGTCCGGCCTGATGCTTTCGGGCGACCAGAACATCGTCGACGTGCAATTCTCCGTCGCCTATCAGGTTTCCGATCCGAAGGCCTATCTCTTCAACGTCTCCGGATCCCGACGACATGGTGCGCCAGGTCGCCGAAAGCGCGATGCGCGAAGCGGTCGGCCGCCGTCCGGCGCAGGACATTTTCCGCGACGACCGCCAAGGCATTGCCGACGCGGTGCGCGACATCATCCAGACGACGCTGGACCACTACGGCGCCGGCCTGTCCGTCAACGCCATCTCGATCGAGGATGCCGCGCCGCCGCGCGAAGTGGCCGACGCGTTCGACGAAGTGCAGCGTGCCGAGCAGGACGAAGACCGTTTCGTCGAAGAATCCAACCAGTACTCCAACCAGAAGCTCGGCCAGGCGCGCGGTGAGGCCGCGCAGATCCGCGAAGACGCGGCCGCCTACAAGAACCGCGTCGTGCAGGAGGCAGAGGGTGAGGCGCAGCGCTTCATCTCGGTCTACGACGAATACGCCAAGGCGCCGGACGTGACGCGCAAGCGGCTGTTCATCGAAACCATGGAGAAGGTGCTGAAGGGTTCCAACAAGGTGATCGTCGAGCAAGGCAACGGGCCAGGGCGTCGTGCCCTACCTGCCGCTGCCTGAACTGCAGAAGCGCGCCCCGGCGACGGAAGGAAACAAGTGATGGCCAACCGTCTCCCTATCATCGGCGTCATCGCCGCCGTCGTCCTGTTCCTGATCTATTCGTCGGTCTTCGTCGTCAACGAACGCGAGCAGGCGATCGTGCTGCGCTTCGGCGAGATCGTCGACGTGAAGACCGAGCCCGGCATCTATTTCAAGGCGCCGTTCGCCTTCTTCGAAGCCGACAATGTGCAGATCATCGAAGACCGCGTGCTGCGCTTCGACCTCGACAACATCCGCGTCCAGGTTTCGGGCGGCAAGTTCTACGAGGTCGACGCGTTCGTCGCCTATCGATCGCCGATCCGCGCCGCTTCCGCGCAGCGGTCTCCGGTCAGGTGGAACTGGCCGAGCAGCGGCTGCGGACCCGTCTCGATGCGGCGCTGCGCCGTGTCTACGGTCTGCGCGGCTTCGAGGCGGCGCTTTCGGAAGAGCGCGCCTCGATGATGCGCGAAGTGCGCGACCAGCTGCGTCCCGACGCGACGTCGCTCGGCCTGGAGATCGACGACGTGCGCATCCGCCGGACCGATCTGACGGCGGAAGTCTCGCAGCAGACCTACGACCGCATGAAGGCCGAGCGCCTGGCCGAGGCCGAGAGGCTGCGGGCGCGCGGTCGCGAAGCGGCGCAGCGCATCCGCGCCCGCGCCGACCGCGAAGTGGTCGAGATGGTCGCCGAGGCGCAGAAGGAATCGGAAATCCTGCGCGGCGAGGGCGAAGCCGAGCGCAACGCCACCTTCGCCGATGCCTTCCAGCGGGATCCGGAGTTCTTCGAGTTCTACCGGTCGATGATCGGCCTACGGGCAGGCGCTGGAAGGTACGGGCACGACGATGGTGTTGTCGCCCGATTCGGAATTCCTGCGCTTCTTCCGCGATTCAGGCGAGCGGTGCAGCTCCGCTGGCGCAGCCTGGCGCCAGCACGCACCGGCGGCGCCGCGACGGCAAGCGACCGCCGACGCCAGTAGGCGCGTGGCTGACTTTCTGGCCGCGATGGGTCTGGTCCTCGTCATCGAGGGCCTGGTCTATTGCGGCTTTCCCAATCTTGCCAAGCAAGCTGGCGACCGAAGTGCTGGCGACGCCGGAAAACGCTGCTGAGGATCGGCGGCCTCGTGGCCATCGCGGTCGGCGTTGGCATGGTCTGGCTGGCACGCGGGTAACGGAGGATTTATCCTTCGACGGTAGGCAAGGCCGCAAACACGCCGTATTTGTTGCCAACATGACACTGCGCCCGACGCGGGCCGTGCGCGCGACTTTCTCACAAACGCCGGGAGGCACCGACATGAAACCGACCCAAACGCTGCCCGCAGTCCGAAGAACCTTGCTTGCAGCGACGGCGGCGCTGTTGACCGGCGCCATGGTCGCCCCAGCTTTCATGTCGCCGGCGTTCGCGCAGGCTGCGGCGCCGATTGCTCCGGCACCGGCAACTCAGCGGCTGCTCCAAAATCAGCGCAGCCGCTTTCCGAAGGGCCGGCGTCGGTCGCCGATCTCGCCGAGGGCCTGCTCGATGCCGTCGTCAACATCTCGACCTCGCAGACCGTCAAGGGAACCGAAGGCCCGGACGCTGTGCCGATGCCGCAACTGCCGGAAGGCTCGCCGTTCCAGGATTTCTTCGACGATTTCTTCAAGGACCGTGGCGGCCAGGGCGGACCCGGCGGCGGCTCGCAGAAAGTGCAGTCGCTGGGCTCGGGTTTCGTCGTCGACGCCGAACAGGGCATCGTCGTCACCAACAACCACGTCATCGCCGACGCCGACGAGATCGAGGTCAATTTCCCCGACGGCTCGAAGCTGAAGGCCGAACTGGTCGGCACCGACACCAAGACCGACATCGCGGTGCTCAAGGTCGATCCGAAGCTGAAGAAGCTGAAGTCGGTGAAGTTCGGCGATTCCAATTCAATGCGCATCGGCGACTGGGTGATGGCGATCGGCAACCCGTTCGGCCTCGGCGGCACGGTGACCGTCGGCATCATCTCGGCGCGCAACCGCGACATCAATTCCGGCCCGTATGACGACTTCATCCAGACCGACGCCGCGATCAATCGCGGCAACTCCGGCGGGCCGCTGTTCAACATGCATGGCGAGGTGGTCGGCATCAACACCGCCATCATCTCGCCGTCGGGCGGCTCGATCGGCATCGGCTTCTCGATTCCCTCGCAGCTTGCCGTCGGCGTCGTCGACCAGTTGCGTCGAATTCGGCGAGACGCGCCGCGGCTGGCTCGGCGTGCGCATCCAGCCGGTGACCGACGAGATCGCCGAAAGCCTCGGCATGGCGACTGCCAAGGGCGCGCTGGTGGCCGGCGTCATCAAGGGCGGGCCGGTCGACAACGGCACGATCCTGCCGGGCGACGTGATCATCAAGTTCGACGGCAAGGACGTCAACGAAATGCGCGACCTGCCGCGCGTCGTCGCCGAAAGCCCGGTCGGCAAGGCGGTCGACGTGGTCATCGTGCGCAAGGGTGTCGAGCAGACCGTGAAGGTGACGCTCGGCCGGCTCGAAGACGGCGAGAAGCTTGCCGAGACCGAGGAAGGCAAGCCGGAAGCCGGTACGCCGGACCAGGACGAGGCGGTGTCCACCGCCACCGTGCTCGGCATGACGATCGGCGAGCTCAACGAGGAGGCGCGCAAGAAGTTCGAGCATCGCCGCTGATGTCTCCGGCGTCGTGGTGACCGAAGTCGGCGCCAATTCGGCCGCCGCCGAGCGCGGCATCCAGGCCGGCGAGGTGATCACCGAGATCGCGCAGGAATCGGTATCGTCGCCGAAGGACGTGATGGACCGCATCGCGGCGCTGAAGGAGCAGGGCCGCAAGAACGCGCTTCTGATGCTGGCGTCGAAGACCGGCGAACTGCGCTTCGTGACGATCCGGATGGATTGATCCGGAACCTACCGGTAGTCTCAGGTATTGGAGAAGCGGGCGGTCAGGTGGCCGCCCGTTTTGGTTGCTGCCAGGCAGTTCGGGACAGTCGAAAAAGCGCGTGCCGCTTGAGCGCCGGATGGGTGTCGGGAACGTTCGGGTGGTCAAAATCGCCCGATGGGTCGGCAACCATGCCGACGCGCTCCATGACGGCCAACGAGCGGCGGTTGGCGACGACGGCGAAAGAAACGATTTCGTCGAGGCCGAGCTTTTCGAAACCGAATTCGAGCCAGGCTTCAGCCGCTTCCGTCACATAGCCATGGCCCCAGAATTGCGGTGCCAGCCGCCAGCCGATCTCGACGGTTACGTCGGGCAGGAAAGGCTCCAGGCTGGTGTCGGAGAGGCCGACGAAGCCGATGCACTCGCCGGTGGCGGTAATCTCGACCGGCGCAAATCCGTAACCGCGTTCGGCAATGCCGGCCTTGAGCCGGTCGAACACGGCGTCGGACTGGGCGCGGTCGCGGCGGAACGGAAAGAATTCCATGACCTGGTCGTCGGAGTTGATGAGGAAGAAGAGATCGCGGTCGCGATCTTCCCAGTTGCGGATTATGAGCCGTTTTGTGTGGAGCGGTGTCATGCCACGAAGTCCTCCTGGCGATAGCCCTGGATGTAGAGGAGGGCGGTCAGGTCGCCGTGATCGATGCGGACCTGCGCTTCGGCAGCGACCGCCGGCTTGGCATGCAAGGCAACGCCGGTGCCGGCGAGGCGGATCATGTCGAGATCGTTTGCGCCGTCACCGACCGCGATGGCGTCAGCGGGGGTGAGGCCTAGGCGCGCGGCAATTTCGTTCAGCGCATCGGCTTTGGCGGCGCGTCCGAGAATCGGTTCAGCGACGGCGCCTGCCAGCTTGCCGTCGGTTTCGACGAGGCGGTTGGCGCGGTTTTCGTCGAAGCCGAGCTTTGCGCCGATGCGGCTGGTGAAGACATCGAAGCCACCCGATACCAGTGCTGTCCACGCGCCGTGCTTCTTCATGGTGGCGACGAGTTCGCGGCCACCGGACGCGAGTGTAATGCGTTTGGCGATGATGGCGTCGACCACGGTCGCATCGAGGCCTTTCAGCAGAGCGACGCGCTTGCGCAGCGCCGGCTCGAACGCGATCTCGCCGTTCATCGAGCGCACGGTGATTGCCGCCACATGCTCCTTGATGCCCACTTCGTCGGCCAGTTCGTCGATGCACTCCTGGTCGATCATGGTGGAATCCATGTCGGCGATGAGGATTTTCTTGCGGCGTCCCGCAGGTTCCTGGATCACGACGTCGACTGGTACGAGAGCCAGGCAATCGCGCAGTGCGGTCGCTGCCGATGAGGCATCAGCCCCGGCAGGCAGCCCCAGGTCGCAGGCGACATTGTGCGCCAGCCAGTTGATAGTTCTTGCGTCGACCGCTTGCGACGCCCTATGCGCGATCTCGGGTGCGAGGATTTTCGCAACCGGATGGGATATGAGCGTGGCGATGAGGGACATGTCGAAATCCGCTGGCGACGGGGCCGAAGGGCTGGTGAAGAACGCGATCCTGATAGCGGGGCCAACCGCCAGCGGCAAGTCGGCACTGGCGCTGGAAGTTGCCCGCCAGACGGGCGGCTGCATTGTCAACACGGATTCCATGCAGGTCTATTCGGTTCTGAACGTGCTGACGGCGCGACCGGGCGCCGATGAGCTGGCGGCGGTTCCGCACCACCTCTATGGCCATGTCGACCCTGCCATCAATTATTCCACCGGCCGCTGGCTCGCCGACGTGAAGCGGCTGCGTGACGAAGAAGTGTTCGACAAGGGGCGGCCAATCTTCACCGGAGGCACCGGGCTCTATTTTCGCGGCCTCTCGGAGGGGCTTTCGGAAATGCCAGATATACCGCCATCGGTGCGCGACCGCTGGCGGTATCGCCTGCTGGAAGAGGGCTCTAGCAGGCTGCACGCGATCTTGGTGCGGGAGGATCCGAAAGCAGCAGCCGCGCTGCGCGCCTCCGACGGCCAGAGGATCGCGCGTGCACTAGAGGTGCTGCAGGCTTCGGGGCGCTCGATCCTCGACTGGCAGGCGGAGCGCGGTCGCCCATTGATTGACAGAGGGACGGCGAAACAGGTTGTCGTCGAGGCGGATCGCGCCGCGCTGAACAGAAGGATAGACCGGCGCTTCGATCGCATGCTTGATCTCGGCGCGTTGCAAGAGGTGGAGTCACTGCTGGCTCGCGGGCTCGATCCGGAGCTGCCGGCAATGAAGGCGATCGGCGTTCGGGAATTGCAATCCGCAATTGCCGGAGTCTTACCCTTCGACGCAGCGATCGAGCGCGCCAAGATCGCCACGCGGCAATATGCCAAACGCCAGACCACGTGGTTTCGTCATCAGCTTGGTCAGGATTGGCGTAGAATTCCACTTTCAGACGATGCGGAAGCAATAAAGATCGCCGCGAGCCTGGTGTCGTAAGATTGCGTTGACCCTTATGCGAGTTTCGCCCACAAGCGGACAGTTAACTTACCGTAAGCCTCCTCATGCGATAAGAATCGAAGGCGTTTCGACGGGCGGTGCATGCGTTTCCACAAATCGGAATCGGCTTTTTTTGTCTTCATCTGCGTGATCTTCGCGGCGGGTTTGCTGATCTTGCACGCCTACAATCTGCTGCATACTGAACCGGCGACCCTGTTTCGTGCGGATAACCTGGAGCAGGCGGCTTATCTGGCGCGGCTGCTCTTCGGCAGCGGCGTACTCGTCGCGACAGCGCTGTTTTTCGGGCTGTGTTTCATTTATCCGCTGATCCGGACCCAGGTACGGGAAGAAGGCAAGCTCAGGGCGATGACGGAGACGCTTAGCGCGCGCTCCGAAACGCTGGAGCAGGCAGCTCTCACCGACGCGCTGACCGGCATGCAGAATCGGCGCTATTTCGACGATGCGCTGAAGGAATACATCGAGGAATTCCGGCGTATCGACAAGCCGATCGGGTTGATGATCCTCGACCTCGATCACTTCAAGGAAGTGAACGATACACACGGCCACGATGTTGGCGATGAGGTGCTGCGGGCAGTTGCGAGGTGCCTGCGCGACATGACGCGTTATCACGACGTGGTTGCACGGCTGGGCGGCGAGGAGTTTGCCGTTGTCGCGCCGAACATGAGCGAGGACATGCTGGTGAAGTTCGCCGAGCGCATCCGCAGGGCCGTCGCCGGCATGGCGGTGCTTTCGGGCAACATGCGGCTGAAGGTCACCACTAGCGTGGGGTTGGCTGTGTGGGACAAGCGGGAATCGGCGGAGGAATTCTACCGTCGCGCCGATCGCTTGCTCTACCAGGCCAAGCGTATGGGCCGGAACCGCGTCTGCGCCTGATATCTTTGAAGAAGCCGGCGGCGTGCGAGTGCATGCGTCGCGTTTGCTTCGGCAAAATCGGTGTCGCTCTTGGATTTACAACTGATAGTTGGCTTGCGCGTCAGTACAGACCGTCGCCGAGGCGACGTCCACGCTGCTCGCCGCCGAACTCTCCCTTGCGGTATTGAGGTTCGCCGGCTTGGGCGACCGGGCTCACCAATTCGCCAATCCCGGCTGCCTGTGCCTGCGGCTTTGGCACATTGCGCAGGCGGTCGACGATGGCGACAAGGTCGATGTCGTCGCCATTGCCGCCTTCGGCATTCCCGGCGTCCTGCTTCTGGATGCCAGGGATGAGCTCGGGTGGCAGGCGCTCGAACTTCAGCCGCATCGTGGTGGCGACGCCCTCGCCGAAGGCGATCGCCTCGCGTTGGCCCATCGACGACAGGAATGACAGCGTCGAGGCCGACGAATCGGCAATCGCCGAGCGGATGATCGCCTGGTCCTGGTCGTTGGCCAGCCGCATCGAGAAAATTGTTGAGCATTGCGACAGGATGGTCGAATCGAGTTCGCCCGGCCGCTGTGTCACCACGCCGAGATAGCAGCCGTATTTGCGGCCTTCCTTGGCGATGCGCGACAATGCGTGCCTGGTCGGCGCGAAGCCGAGCCGCGAATCGGAAGGCATATAGCGGTGCGCCTCCTCGCAAAGCACCAGAAGCCGCAGCTTGCCATTGCTCCACAGCGCCAGATCGAAGGCCAGGCGCGCCAGCACCGAGCAGACGGCGTTGACAACTTCCGCCGGCAGTCCCGCCATTTCGAAGCAGGTGACCGGACGCCCGTGATGCGGCACGCGGAAAATCTTGCCGATCGTTTCGTGGATGGTGTCCTCGATGAGGCGCGAATTGAACATGAAGCGATAGCGCGGATCCGAAAGGGCAGCTTCGAGGCGCAGTTCTTAGCGCGCGGTAGACGGGCCGGTCGTTCTTCGACTCCAGCAGGCCCATGCGCTCGTCGATCTGCTTGATCAGATCTGCCATGCGATAAGGCACCGGCGTGTCGGCAGTGATCGCGTCGCCGCCACGCCTGAAGTACGCGCCGGTATTGGGGTTGCGATAGAGGTTCTTGGCCTGGGGGATCAGGTCGCGGAGAAGGTCGATTTCCTCCGGCACCTGTTCGCGGCCGCGGAACAGCACTTCGGCGAATTCCTCGAGCTTGAACATCCAGAACGGCAGGTCGAGCGAATTGGTGTCGATGCGGACGCACTGGTCGGGAAAAGCGCCTGCGAATTCGTTGTGCGGGTCGAGGATCAGCACGCGCAGATTCGGCTGCGCCTCGATCGCCTTGCGCAACAGAAGCGACACGGCGCTCGACTTGCCGACGCCGGTGGTGCCGACGACGGCGAAATGCCGGGTCAGCGTGTCGTCGATGGCGATGTTGGCGTTGATGGTCTCGTCCTGGGACAGTTGCCCGATGGTAACGGCGTGGCGACCGGCAAGATCGTAGATAGCAGTCAGGTCGCGCGAGCGGATGCGGTGGGCGACGGCGCCGACATAGGGATAGACGGTGATGCCGCGGTCGAAGACCGGCTTGCCACTGGCGCGGTCATCGCGAACCTCGCCGACCAGTTCGACGCTGACCTCGATGGCATTGCGACCGTCTTCGCTCCACAGGTGGTCGGATTTGCTGATCTCGTAGACGAGGCCGACGGTGCGGGCTTCCTGCAGGTTGATGGAGATCATCTTGCCGACCGTCCAGATGCCGGTCACGGTGCCGTCGAGCGTGTCGGCATAGGCGGCGATCCTGGCGCGCGCGCCATCGCACTGGATGACGTGTCCGAGGATGCGCTTGTCGTTCTGCGCCGCGTCGCGACGCTCCTGCAGGGTCTGCTCTCCCTTGCTGGCTTCCCGCTCAACGAACATGGTGATTTTCCCCGTTACCCCAACTGAAGACGCTAGCCGAAGCGGGTTAAGGCGACGTGTGGCGGGATGGTTGAGCCGGCGTTAACCGGAATAAGAAAATTGGAGAGAACAGAGGCTTGGCCGCTCTCCAATTTTCGATGTGCGTCTTTGTGGCAGCGCCGGCAGCGGCCGGGTCAAACGTCTATTCCTGCGTCGCGGAGACCTCCTACCAGCCGGTCGACGAGATTGGGATCCCGGTAAGGCAGGACCTGTTTCATGCGTTCCACGGAGAAGGCGGGATTGACCTCCAGTGTCTCCCGCCAATAGCGGCGCGCTTCCTCGTGGCGCCCGGTGAGGCCATAGAGGCAGGCAAGGTAAAAGCGGCTCATGTCCGAGCGCGGCGTCAGCGTCAGCCGCCGCTTGAACGCGATCTCGGCCTCGTCGAAACGGCCGAGCGCCAGCAGGGCCCGGCCCAGAAAATGCAAGGACATATCGAATTGCGGATCGAGCCGATAGGCCCGCGTGTGAAGTGCCACGGCGTCTTCGTGTCGGCCCTGGAAATCGCGTATGTTGCCGAGCGCGGTATAGGCGTCGGCCAGATTTGGGGCGAGGGCGACTGCCCGCTCCGCCGCCGGCTCAGCTTCGTCGAGGCGTCGCATCCAGGAAAGAACGAGAGCGAGCGAGGCATGGCCTTGCGGCTCGCTGTCGTCCAGTTCGATCGCCTTGTGCGCCAGTTCCAGCGCCCGCGTCAGGTTTTCGGGCGTGGCATCGTTCCACTGGTTGGCGTATTCGGCGAAACTGATGATGGAGAGCCGCGCATAGGGAAGCGCCAATTCCGGATCGATCTCGATCGCGCGCTCCAGCATGCGGCGCGCTTCCAGCGCGGCTTCCGGGCGCAACTCCAGAACAATCTGGCGGGCGCGGACTATCAGATCATAAGCTTCCGGATTGATCTTGCCGCGGTTTACACGCCGGGCTTGTTCGCCAGCGGTGAGCGTCACCTGAAGCGCATTGACGATGGTGCGGGTGACTTCGTCCTGGACGGCGAAGACGTCCTCGATGTCGCGGTCATACCGCTCCGCCCAGAGATGGCCGCCGGTCGTACCGTCGATCATCTGGGCGTTGATGCGGACGCGGCTCGCGACCCTCCGCACGCTTCCCTCCAGCACATAGCGGACGCCGAGTTCCTTGCTCACCTTGCGGATATCCGGCGCCTGGCCCTTGTAAGCGAAGGAGGAATTCCGCGCGATGACGAAGAGCCCGGAAACCTTGGAGAGATCGGTAATGATGTCTTCGGTGATGCCGTCGGCAAAATAACCCTGCTCAGGATCGCCCGACATATTGCTGAACGGCAGGACGGCGATCGACGGCTTGCTTCGGAGCGGTAGCGGCGCGCCGCCAATCGCGGCAAGTGTCTCGGTGCCGGTCGCGTCCGGCGACCAGGTCCATATGTGCAGCGGGCGTTCGATGTTCTTGACCTCGTGATGGCCGCTGTCGACGAAATCCATGCTCACTCGGCCGTGCAGATGTTCGTGGACGGCATCCGAAATCGCTACCCCACCCGGATCGGCAAGCCCCTCGATGCGGGACGCGACATTGACGCCGTCTCCGTAAAGATCGCTGCCATCGACCATGACATCGCCGAGATTGACGCCAATGCGCAGCACGATGCGCCGATCCACCGGGTTATCTTTGTTCGCGACTTCCATCGCTTTCTGCAATTCGACCGCGCATTCGACCGCATCGACTGCGCTGCTGAATTCGACAAGCATGCCATCGCCGAGTCGTTTGAACACGCGGCCCGCGTGGCGGATGATAAGCGGCTCCACCACCTCGCTCCACCGCACCTTCAGTTCCGTCAGCGTGGCTGTTTCGTCCCGCTCCATGAGTCGGCTGAAGCCCACCACGTCCGCGGCAAGAATGGCGACGAGCCGGCGTTGAATGCGTTCGTTCTTCATATTTCCGAATGTTTCTCAAAAGTGCACAGCGTCTCGAGAGTGCACCACGCAAATGTAGTGATGCCACGCCTGCAAGTCCATTCAGCTCGAAGGATCGGGCTATCGAAAACGACCATCGATGGACCGCGAACATGACAAGGCCAGTCTCGCAGCAGGAAACAGGGATCGCCTGCCAAGGTTGGCGGCCCCCTGGGGCTGTGGCGAGAGTGAGCTGGGAACTGAGCCAGTTCATAAACGCTTGCTGGGGCCTTCGGATCACAACGGATTGTCATTTTTCCTCGCACTTTGCCCATTGACAGCGCGGCTTTTCCGCAATTAGTCTCCGCGCCCATGAAGACGGCAACCATTCTCGTAGTAGGCAGGCGCGTGGGCAAGGCGGTGTAACCGCCGGGCGAAATCCTCCCATGCGCAAGACACAGGCTCCCTCGGGGGCCTTTTTTATTGCCCGAAACAGGACTAAACGACCAGCAATCGCCGACGGCGGCAGAAAACGGAACAGACCGATGACCAACCGACAGGACGAGACCGGACGGCGCGAAATGACGGGTGCCGAAATGGTGGTGCAGGCGCTGAAGGACAATGGCGTCAAGCATCTTTTCGGTTATCCCGGTGGCGCGGTCCTGCCGATCTATGACGAGCTGTTCCAGCAGGACGACGTCGAGCACATCCTGGTGCGCCACGAGCAGGGCGCCGGCCACGCGGCGGAAGGCTATGCCCGCTCGACCGGCAAGGCGGGCGTCATGCTGGTGACCTCCGGCCCGGGCGCCACCAATGCGGTGACACCGCTGCAGGATGCGCTGATGGATTCGATCCCGCTGGTCTGCATCACCGGCCAGGTGCCAACCCCGCTGATCGGCTCCGATGCCTTCCAGGAATGCGATACCGTTGGCATCACCAGACCCTGCACCAAGCACAACTGGTTGGTGAAGGACGTCAACGAACTGGCGGCGATCATCCACGAGGCCTTCCATGTCGCGACGACGGGCCGACCGGGTCCGGTCGTGGTCGACATCCCGAAGGATGTACAGTTCGCCAAGGGCATCTACACGCCGCCGCAGACAGCGCCACGCACCAGCTACCAGCCAAAAGTCCAGGGTGATCTCGACAAGATCAAGGCGGCGGTTGCGCTGATGGCGGAAGCGAAGCGGCCGATCATCTATTCTGGCGGTGGCGTCATCAATTCCGGCGCCGAGGCCAGCCATCTGCTGCGCGAATTGGTCGACCTGACCGGCTTTCCGATCACCTCGACCCTGATGGGGCTCGGCGCCTATCCGGCGGGCGGCAAGAACTGGGTCGGCATGCTCGGCATGCACGGCACCTACGAAGCCAACATGGCCATGCACGACTGCGACGTGATGGTCTGCATCGGCGCGCGTTTCGACGACCGCATCACCGGGCGGCTGAATGCGTTTTCGCCGAATTCGAAGAAGATCCACATCGACATCGACCCCTCGTCGATCAACAAGAACGTGCGCGTGGATGTGCCGATCCTTGGCGATGTCGGGCATGTGCTCGAAGACATGGTTCGTTTATGGCGGGCAACCGCGAAGGCCGACAAGAAGGCGCTCTACCCCTGGTGGGAGCAGATTGCCAAATGGCGTGCACGCGACTCGCTCGCCTACAAGAATAATGCCGACGTGATCATGCCGCAGTTCGCCATTCAGCGGCTCTACGAGGCATCGAAGGGCCACGATACCTACATCACCACGGAAGTCGGCCAGCACCAGATGTGGGCGGCGCAGCATTTCGGCTTCGAAAAGCCGAACCGCTGGATGACCTCCGGCGGGCTCGGCACCATGGGCTACGGCCTGCCGGCCGCACTCGGCGTGCAGATCGCGCATCCTGATGCGCTGGTCATCGACATTGCCGGCGACGCCTCGGTGCAGATGACGATGCAGGAGATGTCGACGGCGGTTCAGTACGGCGCCCCGATAAAGATCTTCATCCTCAACAACCAGTACATGGGCATGGTGCGGCAGTGGCAGCAACTGCTGCACGGCAACCGGTTGTCGCATTCCTACACCGAGGCGATGCCGGATTTCGTCAAGCTCGCCGAAGCCTATGGCGGCCACGGCATACGCTGCGAGAAGCCCGGCGATCTCGACGACGCGATCGCCGAGATGATTTCGGTGAAGAAGCCGGTGCTGTTCGACTGCCGCGTCGCCAATCTCGCCAACTGCTTCCCGATGATCCCGTCGGGCAAGGCGCACAACGAGATGCTGCTGCCGGACGAAGCAACCGACGAGGCCGTCGCCAACGCCATCGACGCCAAGGGCCGGGAACTGGTGTAACTGAGATTCCGGATCGAGGTGGAAGCCTCATTGTATCAGATAGTTATAACTGTGTTTTAAGATCGAGAATCAGACAATGAGCGCCCACCTTCAACCGACCGGCTCCGCCTATTTCATCGCCAAGGAAACGGCCCTGCCGGAAAACCATACGCTGTCGGTGCTGGTCGACAACGAGCCGGGCGTGCTTGCCCGCGTCATCGGCCTGTTCTCCGGACGCGGCTACAACATCGAGAGCCTGACGGTTTCGGAGACGGAGCATGAAAAGCACCTGTCGCGCATAACCATCGTGACGCGCGGCACGCCGCACGTGCTGGAACAGATCAAGCACCAGCTCGAACGCATCGTGCCGGTGCACCGGGTCGTCGATCTTTCGGTGCGCGCTGGCGAGCTCGGCCAGGACAGGCCGCTGGAGCGCGAACTGGCGCTGGTCAAGGTAACCGGCGCCGGCGACGCCCGCGTCGAGGCGCTGCGGCTTGCCGAGGCGTTCCGCGCCAATGTCATCGACGCCAACACCGAACATTTCATCTTCGAAATTACCGGCAAGGTGTCGAAGATCGAGCAATTCATCTCCATCATGAAGCCGCTGGGGCTGGCCGAAGTGTGCCGCACCGGCGTCGCGGCGATGAACCGCGGCCCGCAAGGGATGTAGGCCGGCCGACCGACTGCCTGCGGGATTGTCACGGCAACATTGATCCGGATGTCTCCTGTCATGATTTAGGTCAATAGTGCTGACATAAAATACCAAGTGGAAACGTCCTGCGATGTCGGCTGAACTTTTCTTCGCGCTGCTTGTCTATGCCTTCGTGACGTCGATCACGCCGGGGCCGAACAACTTCATGCTTCTGGCCTCAGGCGTGAATTTCGGTTTCGTGCGCACCATTCCGCATATGCTCGGCATCGGCTCGGGCTTTCTGACGCTGCTGCTCGGCGTCGGCTTCGGGCTGGGCGCCGTGCTGACGGCGTTTCCGGCACTGCATCTGGTGTTGAAGATCGCCGGCGGCGCCTATCTGCTTTACCTCGCCTGGAAAATCGCCACGTCGCGCTCGCTCGGCAAGGACGGCGAGACGAAGGCGCGGCCAATGACCTTTTTCGAGGCGGCGGTCTTCCAGTGGATCAATCCGAAGGCTTGGGTGATGGCGATCACCGCGATGGCGGTTTATACCAATCCGGAGCGGCCGTTCTTTTCTGTGTTGCTGATCTCTTTCGCCTTTGCCGTGGTCAACGTGCCGAGCGTATCGACCTGGGCCGGTTTCGGCATGGCGCTTCGCGGCTTCCTGTCCGACCCGGTGCGGTTGAAATGGTTCAACATGGCGATGGGCGTGCTGCTGGCGGCGACGCTTTGGCCGATGCTGAAATAAACGCCGCACTGCGGATTAAATCTTCTTAATGTATTGTTTGCGGCCCTATTTCGCCGCCGGTCGACATTATCTATCAACCGGCGCATCGGCGAGATGCGACGGAATAAGACCACCGATCCCAAGCGGAAAGGTCAATCGGCGATGCGCAGAGCCCTCGTGTTTTCTGTCCTTGCGTCAGCCTGCCTTGCTGGAGCCGGCCTCTATCTTTCGTCCGCCGCTTCCGGAAAAGTGCGGCAGCTGCTGTTTTCTCCGCAAGCTGAGCGCCAGGCTACGGCAACGCCTGCGGGTGGTGAGCGGCCTGCCGTTTCGGTGGTTGCGGCGAGCGCTTCGACCGCAGATTTTCCGATCCGGCGCTACGCAATCGGCTTCGTTTCTTCGCCTGCGGTGGTCGATGTCAGCGCGCGCATTTCCAGCGAAGTGGTGTCGATTGCGGTCAAGGACGGGCAGATGGTCAAGGCAGGCGACCTTTTGCTTTCCCTCGACGATCGCGCGCTCAAGGCGGCCGTAGAGCGGGACCAGGCAACGATCGCCAAGGACCAGGCCCAACTGGTGAGCCTGGATGCCGATCTGCAGCGCGCCAAGGACCTGGTTACGTCGCAAGCCGGCACGCAGCAGGCCTATGACCAGGCGCTTGCCGCGCAGAAGACGGCGCAAGCGAACCTTCTGGCCGATCAGGCCACGCTCGATGCGGATAAGGTCCAACTCGGCTATGCGACCATCACGGCGCCGATCTCGGGTCGACTGGGCGCAGTCAGCGTGACAGTCGGCGATCTCGTCGGAAACAACACCGGCAACAACGTTGCGGCAGCGCTCGTCACCGTTACCCAGATTGATCCGCTTCGGGTTGGCTTCAACCTGCCGGAGACCGATCTCGCGCTGTTGCAGAAGGCGCTGGCATCGCCACAGGCCGCCAATGTCACGCTGCGCAGGGACGGCGACCCGCAGCCGATCGGCAAGGGTACGCTCGATTTCGTCGATTCCAGCGTCGACGTGGCTTCGGGGACCATCGCCGCCAGGGCGAGCGTGCCGAACCCAGAGCTGACCTTGTGGCCGGGCCAGTACGTCGACGTGGTTCTGGATGCCGGGGTGATGCCGCAGATGACGTCGGTTCCGACGGTCGCCGTACAGTCCGGCCAGAAGGGCCCCTTTGTCTTTGTCGTGAAGCCGGACCACACCGTGGAATTGCGGGATGTTCACGTGGCGCTGACAGAGGGCGAGAACAGCGCCATCGTCAGTGGCCTGAAAAGCGGCGAGCGTGTGGTGACAGAGGGACAGACGCGGCTGACGGCAGGCGCGCATGTGCGCGAGGTCTCCGGAAGCGGCATTGGCATTCCTGCCGACACAGGCAAAGCTGCTTCCGCAAAGGTCGCCGAAGACGACGCTGCGGGTTGGAAACGCCCATGATTTCCGAGTTCTGCATCCGCCGGCCGGTCGCCACGTTGCTGATGTCGTTTGCGTTCGTGCTGGGCGGGCGTGTTTGCCTACAAGTTCCTGCCCGTCGCCGCACTTCCGAGCGCCGAGTTCCCGGTGGTCAACGTGTCGGCCCAGTTGCCCGGCGCCTCGCCGCAGACGATGGCGACGGCGGTGGCGACGCCGCTAATCAAGCAGTTCGCAACCATCGCTGGCATCGATTCTATCGCGACGGTCAATTCGCTCGGCTCGACCTCCATCGCCATCCAGTTCGTGCTCAACCGGGATATCGACGCTGCGGCTGCCGATGTGCAGGCGGCCATTGCGCGAACGCTGCGCACGCTGCCGCCGGAAATGACCAGCCCGCCCAGCTACCGGAAGGTCAATCCGGCGGACGCGCCGATCCTTTTGATGGCGCTGACCAGCGAGGTGGTGCCGCTTACCGACCTCGACGCCTTTGCCCAGAATATCATGTCGCCGTCGCTGTCCACTCTGGACGGCGTTGCGCAGGTGGCAATCTTCGGCAGCCAGAAATACGCGGTGCGCATCCAGATCGACCCGACGGCACTTGCGGCGCGCGGCATCGCGATCGATCAACTGGAGACCGCAGTCGCCAATGCCAACAGCAACACCCCGCTCGGCACGCTGTCGAACGACCGCCAGCAACTCACCATCACAGCCGATACCCAGCTCGACAATGCGGCGGCCTTCTCCGACCTCATCATCGCCACCCGCGACGGCCACCCGGTGCGGCTCGGCGACGTCACGCGGGTGATCGATTCCGTCGAAGTCAACCCGCACGGCGAGCTGGTACGATGGCGCCCGCGCCATCCTGCTTGCGGTGCAGCGGCAGCCGGACGCCAACACCGTCGAGGTGGTCGACCGTGTAAAAGCGATGCTGCCGTCCTTCGACAACCAGTTGCCGGCGTCGGCGACCATCAAGCTGCTCAACGACCGCTCGACTTCGATCCGGGCTGCCGTCAGCGACGTCGAATTCACGCTGGCGCTGACCATCGTGCTGGTCGTGCTGGTGATCTTCCTGTTCCTGCGCCGCGTCACCGCAACGATCATCCCCGCGGTGGCGGTGCCGATCTCGCTGATCGCCACGCTCGGCGTCATGTATCTCGCTCGGCTTTTCGATCGACAACATCTCGCTGATGGGGCTGACGCTGGCGGTCGGCCTCGTCGTCGACGATGCGATCGTCATGCTGGAGAACATTTTCCGGCATATGGAGGAAGACGGCCTGTCGGCTTACGACGCGGCCCTGAAGGGCTCGCGCGAGATCGGCTTCACCATCATCTCCATCTCGATTTCGCTGGTGGCGGTGTTCATTCCGGTGCTTGCTGATGGGCGGCGTGGTCGGCCGCATCTTCAACGAGTTCGCGGTGGTGGTGACGGTCGCGATCCTGGCCTCGATGTTCGTCTCGCTGACACTGACGCCAATGCTGTGTTCGCGGCTCTTGTCGGCGCCTCATCGTGGGCAGCGGCCGGCCGACGCGTCGCACAAGACCTCCGAAAGTGGCGTTTTCCTGCGCGGTTACGATCATGCGCTGGTGTTCTGCCTCAGCCACCGGCTGCTGGTCGTGCTGGTCTTCCTTGCCAGCTCGGCGCTGTCAGTGTGGCTGCTGCTGAACTCGCCGAAGGGGTTCTTTCCGCAGGAAGATATCAGCCAGCTCTCCGTTTCGACCGAAGCGCGCGAGGACATTTCTTTCGATGCGATGACGAAGCTGCAGGCTGCAGGTGGCGGACGTGTTTACCCGCTCTCCCTATGTGGCGAATGTCGCGTCGTCGGTCGGCGGCGGCGGTGGCGGTGGTTCCAATGCGCTCAATGCCGGGCGCCTGTTCGTCGAACTGAAGCCGAAAACCAAGCGTCCACAGCTTGAAACGGTGCTGTCCGCTCTGCGCCGGCAACTCGCCGAGGTGCCCGGCATCAACACCTATATGGTGCCGGTTCAGAACCTGAACATTGGCGCGCGCGCCTCCAAGAGCCAGTACCAGATTGTCGTGCAGGCTCTGGATACGGATACCACGGATGTGTGGGCGGCAAAAGCTCGCCGACGCCATGAGCGCGGTGCACGGCACCTTTGTCGACGTCACCACGGATCTCAGCAACAACGCGTTGCAGGCAACGCTGGTGGTCGACCGCGACAAGGCTGCGACGCTTGGCATCGATGCCGAAACACTGCGCTCGACGCTTTATTCAGGCTTCGGCACAGAGCAGATCTCGACCATCTTCGGGTCGGCCGACAGTTACCAGGTCATCCTGGAGCTCGATCCGAAGATCGAATGGTCGCCCGAGCGCATGCTGTCGCTCAGGGTACGAACCGCCAGCGGCAGCCTGGTGCCGCTGGGCGCCTTCGCGCGCGTCGATCGCACCGCCGGCCCGCTAACGGTAAACCAGCTCGGCCAGCTTCCGGCCGTCACGATCTCCTACAATCTGCCGAAAGGCGTGGCGCTGGGCGACAGCGTGCGCGCGATCGATGCGCTGAAGGAAAGTATCGGCATGCCGAAGACGGTCGCCACGACGTTTGCCGGCACCGCCAAAACCTTTCAGGATTCGCTCGCCAACCAGGGGCTGCTGATCGGCGGCGCCATCCTGACGATCTATATCGTGCTTGGCATACTCTACGAGAGTTTCGTGCATCCGCTGACGATTCTTACCGGCCTGCCATCGGCGGTGGTCGGCGCGCTGGTGGCGTTGTGGCTGGCCGGCATGGACCTGTCCGTCATCGCCATCATCGGCATCCTGATGCTGATTGGCATCGTCAAGAAGAACGGCATCATGATGATCGACGTCGCGCTGGAACTCAGGCGAGAGGGCAAGACCGCCGCTGGAATCGATCCACCGGGCCTGCCTGATGCGTTTCCGGCCGATCATGATGACGACGCTGGCGGCGCTTATGGGCACCATTCCGATCGCGCTGGGCACTGGCGCAAGTGCTGAACTGCGCCAGCCGCTGGGCGTCGCGGTGGTCGGCGGCCTCGTCGCTTCGCAGGCGCTGACGCTGTTCATCACGCCGGTCATCTATCTCTACATGGAGAGCTTTTCCGGATGGCTGCTGAGCCTTGCGCCGAAACGCGCCGCCGGAACGCCGGAAGACGAAGCGGCAGCGCATCCGTCGCTGTCCGAGCCGGAGAAGCAGCCGCGGGCCGCCGCCGAGTAGGTGAGCCTTTGGGCTTCTGGCCCAAGCCAAGGCGCTTGCCGGCAGCGAGCAGCGGGCTTACTTTTCCCCCATGTCCCACGATCATCACGACCACGACAACGAGCTCGATCCGATGGCGACGCGGGTAAGGGCGCTGGAGACGATCCTGACCCAGAAGGGGCTGATCGACCCGGCGGCGATCGACGCCATCGTCGAAACCTACGAGACCAAGGTCGGACCGCGCAACGGCGCCAGGGTCGTCGCCAAGGCCTGGAACGATCCCGATTTCGCCGACTGGCTGAAACGCGACGCGAGCGCGGCGATCGCCTCGCTCGGGTTTACCGGACGGCAGGGCGAGCACATGCAGGCTGTATTCAACAGCCATGGCACGCACAACCTCGTCGTCTGCACCCTTTGCTCCTGCTATCCGTGGTCGGTTCTCGGCCTGCCGCCGGTCTGGTACAAGTCGCCGCCCTATCGCTCACGGGCTGTGATCGATCCGCGCGCTGTCCTGGAAGAATTCGGCGCTAAGCCTGCCGTCCGACACAAAGATCCGGGTCTGGGATTCGACCGCCGAATTGCGCTACCTGGTCGTGCCGAAAAGGCCGGAAGGCACACAAGGCTGGAGCGAAGAAAAACTCGCTGATCTGGTGACGCGCGATTCCATGATCGGCACCGGCTTTGCCTTGCAGCCGGAGGCGGCATGAACGGACCGCAGGATCTCGGCGGGCAGATGGGTTTCGGGCCGGTCGCGCCGGAAAAGAACGAGCCGCTGTTCCATGCCGAATGGGAAAAGCGCGCGCTCGGTACGACAATTACCGCCGGCGCCATGGGCGCCTGGAACATCGACGAAAGCCGCCACGCCCGGGAAAGCCTGCACCCTGCGGACTATTACAGCTCGACCTACTACGAGATCTGGATCAAGGCGCTGGAAGTGCTTTTGCAGCGGCACGGCTTTGTCAGCGCGGCCGAGCTGGCCAATGGCAGGGCTATCGACCCGGCCGCCACCCCGAAACGGGTGCTGAGGGCGGAGTACGTGCCGGCGATGCTTGCCAAGGGTGGCCCGTGCGACCGCGCGGTCGAGACACCGGCCCGCTACAAGGCGGGCGACCGGGTGCGGACCAGGAACATCAATCCCACCGGTCACACGCGGCTGCCGCGTTACGCACGCGGCAAGCAAGGCGTCGTCGAGGCTGTGCGCGAAGGCTTTGTCTTCCCCGACAGCAACGCGCATGGTAAGGGCGAGGCGCCGCAGTGGGTCTATACGGTCGTGTTCGACGGGCCGGAGATATGGGGCAGGGGCAGCGACCCGACGCTCTCCGTCTCGATCGACGCCTGGGAGAGCTATCTTGAACCGGCGTGATGCGATGCCGGCCGGCGGACGGCCGCCCGGAATGGACGAGCCGGTGTTTTCCGAACCCTGGCAGGCCGAAGCCTTCGCCATGACGGTGGCGCTGCATGAGCGCGGGCTGTTTTCGTGGAGCGAATGGGCGGAAATGCTCTCCGCCGAGGTCAAGCGCGGGGATGTCGCGGCAGACGGCAGCGACTATTACGACTGCTGGCTGCGGGCGCTGGAGGCGTTGCTGGCGGCCAGGGGCGTTGCGCCGGCGGGAGATGTCGACGCGCTGGCCGAGGCCTGGCAGCGCGCCGCGCATGCCACGCCGCACGGCAGGCCGATCCTCCTGGAGAACGATCCGCAGTCAACCAAACCTGTCTAGGCTGCTTCTTCCTGCAGGCTTCAATAGGCAGCCAAACGGTTTCCCAACCGCGCATGTTCGGGAACCTTTTCCTCAATGCCCCATCCAATGGTTCGACGCTGCCGCGACGTGCGGAGGCGTCGAACCAAGGAGGTCCATATGAAACGCGTTTCCGCCGTTCTGGCCACGCTGCTTGCGCTTTCGCTGCCGGCCATGGCCCACGAGATTCCCGCCGAAGTGGCAAAGTCGCCACCCGCTGGCGCGTTCAAAGCCGTCAGTGGTCTGGTCAAGCTGCCCGATTTCCTGCCGGGAATGGGACAGCTTTTCGTCGATCCCGCGAGCCTCCCCGCTGGACCTTTCCTGGCTTACGATCATGACGGGGCGCTGGTCAGCACAATCTACATGCTGCCGATCAAGGACCTCAATCCGGACAAGCGCTTCGACGATCTGGCAGCGCCCGGCGGCAATGTCGACCATGTCGACGTCTACTACAACGCCGGCCACCCGGGCGTCGAGGAACCGCATGTTCATGTGGTTCTCTGGCATGTGTCGAACGCTGACGAGAAGCGTGTCGCCGAATGATGGTGACGCGCAGGCGCATGATGGAAGCCGGCGGGGGCTTGCTCGCCGCCCTTGTTTTCACTCCGACGCGCGGACGTGCGGCCGGTTCCGTTGAGATCACGATGAGGGGCAGGGCGGAGGGTTCGCATGTCTGGTTCGATCCGTTCGGCCTGCATGTCGAGCCCGGCCGGACAATCCGCTGGACCAACCGCGACCCCGGCAATTCGCACACCGTGACCGCCTATCATCCGAAGCTGTTCGAGCGTCCATTGCGCATTCCGGAAGGGGCAGACCCCTGGAATTCGGATTATCTTCTGCCGGGCGAGATGTTCTCGGTGACGCTCGCCAAGGTTGGAGTGTACGATTACTATTGTGTGCCGCATGAACACGCCGGCATGGTCGGCCGGATCGTGGTGGGCTTGCCGCCGGCAACGGAAACCGTTTCCGGGAAAACCGAACCCGGCTTGATACCTTTGCCTCGGGTCGCACTCGACGGATTTCCGCCGGTCGAGGAGATAATCGCCAAGGGCATCGTGCGCCATCCGTCGATAGGACCTTGAAGGAACCTGGTCATGCAGCTTGCAGTGATGAAGCATCGGACCGGACTTGTTGGGCACGCTGATGAAGAACTGGTCGAACTGGCGCGCAAGGGTGGCGAAAATGCCGTTCGCGAGTTGATCCGGCGCAACAATCAGCGGCTGTTCCGGATCGCGCGTTCCGTCGTGCGCAATGACGCGGAGGCTGAAGACATCGTGCAGGAGGCCTATGTCCGCGCCTTTACCCGGCTCGATACCTTCCAGGGCCATTCCAGGTTCTCGACCTGGCTGACGCGGATTGCCCTCAACGAGGCGCTGGGGCGTTTGCGCCGCCGTCGGCCGACCACCGAACTCGAGCAACTTGATGTCGGCAATTTCAACCGGGACAGCGTGATCATGTTTCCGACCTCAATGACCCCGCCGGGCGCGGATTCCGACCTGGCCCGCAAGCAGATCCGGGATTTTCTCGAGAAGGCGGTTGACGATCTGCCGGGCGATTTCCGGATCGTGTTCGTGTTGCGCGACATTGAAGGAATGAGCACCGAAGAGACAGCCGACCAGCTTTCGCTGAAACCGGAAACGGTCAAGACGCGCCTTCATCGGGCTCGCCGGCTGATGCGGGCCGCAATCGAGGAGCGGCTGTCGCCGACATTTTCCGGGCTGTTTCCATTCGACGGCGCGCGCTGCGAAGCAATGGCGGACCGGGTCGTGGCGAGGCTTCGTGATCCCGAAGCGCGTTGACGCCTATTTTGCTGAAAGGCTGGCTTCGATCAGCAGGTCGGCGTTTTTTGCCACCGCAGCGGCCGGGCCGCCCGAACCGAAAAGCTGGCCGCTGATATAGGCGCCTTCGATCAGCAGCAGCAGGCCATCGCCCAGCGTGTCGAAATCGGCGGCACCCATTTCGGCGGCCATTCGGCGCAGTTGGCCGCGCAGCTCGAGCTTGTTGTTCTCGCCGACCAGGCGCGCCGGATGGTCCCTTTCCGGATACTCGACAGCAGCATTGGTCATGCCGCAGCCGCGGTAGCCGTCGACAGACGCGCGTTTGCCGACTCCACTGAGGAAAGCCACGATCTGGCGGCGCGGATCGCCGGGATGCGCCTCGACAGCTTCGTCGAAACGCGCCCAGAATTCAGCCTCGTAGACCTTCAGATAGGAGGCTGCGAGTTCGTCCTTGGAAGAAAAGCTGCGGTAGAGGCTGGGCTTCGTCACGCCGGCCCGGCGCACGATCTCGTCGACCCCGATGGCGCGGATGCCTTCGCGGTAGAAGAGATCGCGGGCGACTTCAAGAATGCGGTCGGCGGCGCGCGGCGGCGCGGGCGTTTCCACGCCGGCAATCCCCGTTGCTGATTTTCGATCGCTCACAGAATGCCTCTTGACAATGTTACTGACCGGTACGTACAAGCGAGAACCAATAGATACGTACCGGTTTGTAACATGACAACAGCGAAAAATCGACCCTTCGGACAAGGTTATGCATTCGTCGTTGTCGGCGTGATCTTCTTCTGCCTGCTGGTCGCTGCCGGACTGCGCTCGTCTATGTCGGTGATGATGGTGCCGCTGGAGGATGCGTTCGGCTGGCGCCGCGACGTGATCTCGCTCGCCGCCGCGGTCGGCATTTTCATCTACGGGCTCGCCGGGCCGTTTGCGGCCGCCCTGATGGAGCGTATCGGGCTGCGGCGCACGCTGCTCGCGGCGCTTCTCATCATGTCCGTGTCGACGGCGCTCAGCCTGCTGATGACGCAGCCGTGGCAACTGATCGCCACCTGGGGTGTGATGTCCGGCGTCGGTTCGGGGGCCGTGGCGACCGTGCTTGGAGCCACCATTGTCAACCGCTGGTTCAAGACCAATCGCGGGCTGATGATGGGCCTGATGTCGGCGAGTGCGGCGACCGGGCTGCTCGTCTTCCTGCCACTGCTTGCCATGCTGGCGAATAGCGGGGGCTGGAAGCCGGTGGTAATAGCAGTCTCGGTGGCGACGGCCGCGCTTTTGCCGCTGGTCTGGCTGCTGGTGCCGGAACGGCCGTCCTCGATAGGCTTGACGCGCTACGGCGCCGACGGACCGGAACCCGAGGCAGTCGCCGTGCCGGGCAATTTCCTGACAGTCACGCTGACCACTTTGCGCGACGCGGCAAAGACGCGGGTATTCTGGTATCTTTTCGCAACCTTCTTCATCTGCGGCTTCACCACCAACGGTCTTGTCGGCACACATCTCATCGCGTTCTGCGGCGACATGGGCATTGCGGAAGTGCAAGCCGCCGGCCTGCTCGCCGTCATGGGCGTGTTCGACCTCATCGGCACCACGCTTTCCGGCTGGCTGACCGACCGTTTCGATCCGCGAAAGCTGCTCGGCATCTATTATGCGGTGCGTGGCCTGTCGCTGATCTACCTGCCTTATTCCGGCTTCTCGATTGCCGCCCTGACAATTTTTGCGGTGTTCTACGGCCTCGACTGGATTGCCACGGTGCCGCCGACTTTGCGTCTTTCCAACGAGGCCTTCGGCGACCGCAGCGGGCCGCTGGTGTTCGGCTGGATTGTCGCCGGCCACCAGGTGGGCGCTGCGACCGCGGCTTTCTTCGGCGGCTTCATGCGCGAATATCAGGGCAACTACGAACTCGCCTTCCAGATCGCCGGTATGACGGCGGTCGCGGCTGCGGCGCTGTCGATGCTGATCGCTCCGACAGCACCGGATAGAAGACATGAATTGCAGCCGGCATAACAGGGCGAGCGTCAACCGGCTTTTACGCGGACCTTTCCTGCCTTGCCCTTCGGCGTGTCCACCGACCGCTTCGCGTTCAGCCGGTTCTTCAGTTCCAGGATCAGCGTTTCCTTCTCCGGTCGCGGCGCCTTGCCCTTTGGGACGGGAGGTTCCTTGAGGGCGCAATTCATGGCGTGGAAACCGAGCGCGCGATAGGCCTCCATCTGCTCCTCGGAGAAGAACTGGTCGCCGGTGGATTCATGCGGGAAGAGCGGATAACGCCGTTCGTAGTCAAGAATGTAATCCGCCTCGTCGCCGGTGACCAAGGCTTTGACATAAACCAGGATACCTTCGCTGCCCGCCTGGTCATAAAGGATCTTGCCGACAGCGAAATGCTGCCTGTGGATGTCGTCATCTTTCGGGGCGCGTTTCATCCGGTCGGCCGAACGCTGCAGCATCGCCGCCCGCATCGGCTCCCAGTCGAGCGTGATACGCACGCCAAGATCGATGCGCGCAAAACGCTGCACGTCGACCAGAGCGCCAAAATTCATCGCCGGATCGGCTTCCCCGTCGATGACAATGATCAACTGGCATTTTCGCTTCAGCAACTGGTAAAGCCCGATGTTGTCGATATGGCCACCGTCGGTGACATAGATGCGCGAACTGTCCGAGCCGAGAAGGCCGAAAGCCTCGGCTGCGAGGTAGAAGCGGAACAAGTCGTACCAGTTGACCTTGGCGGAAGATGTTCCCGATATCGATGATTGCTCAAGGCTTTCTTCTGCATAGCGCGGGTTGCGCAGCCAGTAGCCCAGGCGAAGGTTGAGCAGCGCAAGCGTCGGACCGAGAAAGCCGATGCCGACGCGGCCCATGCTGGAGGAGACCGCAGCGCCTGAAATCGCTACGGCGGTCGCCAGGTCGATCTGGCGGTCCTCTTCGGCCATCAACGCCGCCGAGGCATAACCGGTGGCGTCACTGCCGATGAAGCCTTTCGAGAACAGGAAAAACTCGGCATTGCGACCGCGCTTGGCGGGGTCAGGATTGGGCAGCGTGTCGGCTTCGGCGCTGGCACTCGGCGAACTGCCCTCGGCGGCCTTGTCACCCGGCTGATTGCCGGCGGCTCCCATACCGTTCGTGGCGATTCCATTGGACCGGGGCCTCCTGCTCGAACGGCGAACGTTGAGCGTGCCGTTGACCAGCAGGTATGGCGCCTTGTCACCAAGTTCGTGCAGAGGGAGCGATCTCCTGCCAGACCGCCCTTTGCCGAGCCGAAATGCCGCGTTGAGACGGTCCCGATAGAGCCGGTGCAGCGCATTGGCGTTTTCCGTAAAATTGAACGACAGGAAAGCCACGAGGCTTGCGGCGGCGAGATAGGTGTTGAGCACATACCATTGCGGCGAAACGGGCGGCCTCGTCACATTCGCAAACAAAGCGAAGGCGCAGATCAGCAAAAGCAAGGCAAGCGTGACCAGCGAGACCCGCAATGGCCGTCTGCTGCGTGTTTCCCTGATGCTGACGAGAAGCTGCTTTCCCGCATGCGCAAGTGCGGCGGCCAGCCACACCAGCAGGCACACACCAAGCACACGATAGAGCCAGGCTGCGGTTCGATAGGTTTCGTCGCTAAGAAAGGCCGGCGCCAGCGGATACTCACCATTGGTGGTGGCGATGCCCGGCACGACGATGACGAGATAGAGCAGGTAGATCAGTGCGGGCACGGCCATGGCAGCGGCATAAAGCGCCAGCTTGGCAATCGCGGACCGGATTATCCCGCCAATGGTTGGATTGTTGAGCGCCTTCTGGATCCAGCTGACCAGCCGTTTCTGAAACACCGCAGTGGCGGTGGCGATGGTCGCCAGGATGCCGCCGATGGTGAGCGCGCCACCGCCCGCGTCGGATGCCGTCACGCTTTTATCGCGCGGCGTCAGCGCGTCGATGATCGTGGCAAAGATCATGGACTGAACCTCGATCACCACGAAGATCGCGAGCAGCACGATCACAATCGCGCCGACCAGCGCCCAGCGGCTGCGGGGTTCGGAAATGCGTTGGGCCGTTGTGGCGTCATACCGCTCGACATAAGAGCGCCGCAGGCCCCAGGCGAGCAGATACAGAAGGAGCGCGATACCCAGCGTTTTGGTAAGCAGGAACGGGTCGAGCAGAAATCCGCCGGGTGAAATGAAATTGGCTTCCTTCCAGCCAATCGGAGGCACGTAGTAGCGGACGACGTCATAGAGGACGTCATGCCCCAGATGATCGACCGTCGGATTGATCAGGATCGTGAGGGCTGCCAGCGGCAACACGACAGACAGCACCAGCAGCAGGTTCACCATCAGCCCGCGCAGCACGATCGCGGCCGAGAGCAGCAAATCCCGGATACCCCGCGGCGCGAGATAGCGGCTGTTGTCGCGAATGTGGCTGACCGGCTCGTTGTCGCGCACGTCGCTGTCCTCTCCCTGCGCGACCGCAAAGGGAAACGTGCCGTCGCCGCGGCTCATAGCGGCAACCATACTGGCGCCGGCGTAGCCGCCGCCCGAAACCGTCGACAAATAATCGATCCGCGGGATCAGATCGTAGCGGTCGAGCGCCTGCAGCGCACCGAGGCAGAAGGATGCCGAACGAAAGCCGCCGCCCGAGCACGCAAGGCCGAAAATGTCGGCCGGGTCTTCGCTCTTACCCCTGGGCTCGGCCGCCGCCACGCCGACCTGTTCCCTGCGATCCCTGATTGCCGCAAGTTCGGCGCGTCGAATTTCATCGAAGGATTTTCCCTTTGGTTCGATTGGTTCTGTCACGGCGCCCCTCATTTGCGTATTATTGCCGATGTCTTTGTAAATAACACTTTTATGCTTTGATATCTATTCGAGGCTGGCATCGATTGGTTATATAAAGCTTGATCTTACACCTTTTTCCACGCTATGTGCTTTAATGTAGAAAGTATCTTTGCCTCGAAGGTAGGATGCGGCACCCGCGGCACGATCCACCGAAGCGGACGAGAACGGCAGGTCAGTTCGACACAATCGGAAGACTATCACCCAGCCTTGCGCTCGTTCTGCGAATCCTGTCTCACAAGTGCATGGAATTCTCTCCGCAACAGGATGACGCGCTGAAGGCCGTGGCGCGCTGGCTGAAAGCCGGCAGGCCGCAGATTTTTCGCCTGTTCGGTTATGCCGGCACCGGCAAGACCACGCTGGCGCGCTACTTCGCCGAACATGTCGACGGCCAGGTGCAATTCGCTGCCTTCACCGGCAAGGCCGCGCAGGTGCTGCGCTCGAAGGGCGCCACCAATGCCCGCACCATCCATTCACTGATCTATCGACCGAAGGGCGAAGAATTGGTTTCCGACGAAGTGACCGGCAAGACATCGATGTCGCCGACCTTCTCGCTCAACCGGCAAAGCCCCATCTCGCGCGCCAAATTGGTCATCATCGACGAGTGTTCGATGGTCGACGAACAGCTTGGTCGTGATCTCCTGAGCTTCGGCACGCCGGTCCTGGTGCTTGGCGACCCCGCACAGTTACCGCCGATTTCGGGCGGTGGTTTCTTCACCGAGCACGAGCCGGACTTCCTGCTCACCGAAATCCATCGCCAGGCGCGCGACAATCCGATCATCCGGCTGGCGCTCGACGTGCGCGAGGGCCGGGAGTTCATGCGTGGCGACTATGGCACCGCGCAGGTGATCGGCAAGGAAGAGGTCAACCAGGAACTGGTGCTGAAAGCCGACCAGGTGCTGGTCGGCACGAACCGCACGCGGCGGCGCTACAATATGCGTCTGCGCGAGCTGAAAGGGTTCACCGCCGACTATCCGCAGGCCGGTGACAAGCTGGTTTGCCTGAGAAACGATCCATCGAAGGGTTTGCTCAACGGCTCCTTGTGGAAGGTGATGACCTCCTCGCGGGAGACGGTGAAGCCCGGCATCAACCTTCTCGTCTCGCCGGAGGAAGATGATCCCGATCGCGGTGTGGCCAAGATCAAGCTGCTGAAGGCCGCTTTCGAGGACCCGGACGCCGACATTCCGTGGAACCAGAAGAAACGCTTCGACGATTTTGACTATGGCTACGCGCTGACCGTGCACAAGGCGCAAGGTTCGCAGTGGAATGACATCGTGCTGTTCGACGAAAGCTGGGCCTTCAAGGAAACCCGCCAGCGCTGGCTTTATACGGCGATCACGCGCGCGGCTGAACGCCTGACCATCGTGCGCTGAACCGGCCTACATCACGATTTCGAACAGCACCGCCGTCGCATCGTCGCTCATCTTGAAGCGGGGATAGGCCTCGCCGTTCGGATCCACGGTGCGTTCGACATGCCGCAATTCGCGGATCAGCGATCTCAGCCCGTCGGATTTCGCCTTGCCGATCAGGCCGGCCGGGTCGTAGCGCTCGTACTGGTCGCACAAGGCAGCGAAGCCGTCGCTGCACAGAAGCCCGGTCGCCGGCAGGCGCGGCCAAATCGGCTCGCTGGAGAGATGTTTTGCGGCGGCGGGCTCGGTGCCGAGCGTCCAGACGTTTCCCTCCGGCCGGTTATAAACGGAGCGGCGGCGGCGCAATTCCTCGCGCACTGCTGGGTCGTCGCTCAAGGCCTTGATGGCGGCAAGGCCGCCGGCATGGGCGATGGCACGCCGGGCGCTCTCACGCTCTGCCGCATGATTGCCCTTCATGGCGGTGGTTTCGATGACCGCGCCGTCGGCGTCGGCGAGAAACAGGCGGCAGTCACCCAGCCCATGGGTGACGATTGCCGCGTCGTCGACCCGCACCATCTGGAAGCTGGCAACCGGTAGGCTCCATGCTGCGATCGGCAGCCCGGCCGAGGATTCCTGCACCACGGTGGCGGCCTGCTTGTTCAGCGTGCGGACCACGTCGCTCATCGGGCGGCCCGAAACCACTTCCTGTTCGAAGAATGTCTTGGCAAGGCGGGCGAGCCAGGCAGCATCCGAACCGTCCTGGCCGACGATGCCTTTGCCGCCGAGCCCGGTCGCGCCGTCGATGACGAAGGCGCAACTGCGGTTGCCACCCGCCGCATCCTCATTGACGCGGGACAGGTCGCCGGGGTCGGACGCAATATCGATGATGCGCAGCGTGGGATGGTGAATTATGAAACCGTTCTAAGTGACATGCGGCCTTCTTGACCAATCCTGCGTCGGCGGTGTGACCGAAACGATGTCCTGAACGGCAGATCAGCTCTTGGGCTGTTTTTCGCTGCCGCCGATCCATACCCATGCCTTGGATTCGTCGGCCATGTCAAAGTGCCTGGTCCTGATCGAGGTCAGCGGACCGAAAACCGCAAGGACGGCGCGCATCCAGGTGGGACCGCCGACGACCGCGTAGTTGCGGATGTGGCGCAATGCCTGGGCCTTTCCGCGGACCGTCGATTCGTCGAACACGGCGCCCCAGTCGAAGCCCTCGTAATGTCTGATGCGGACCAGGAGGTCGACCTTGTCATGCTGGGCGTAGGCGGCCTCCAGCAGCCCGTAGGCATTTTCGAGGTCGTTGGAGGTGAAATGCCCGACGACTTCTAGGCCGCACAGGTCGCCGCGATCGGTGTCGATACGGCGGATGGCGGGCAAGGGGTCGGTTGCAGTCATCTTCATTTTGCGTCTTGTGGTACGGTTCCTGGGGACTGCAACAATCAAATCCCGCTATCCGTTCCCGACAAAGCGATTATATCTTCGTTTCCCGCCCTTTGTCCTCAGGTCTGTTTCCATGCCCGCCAAGCTTTCCGTCAACCTCAACGCCGTCGCCATGTTGCGCAACCGGCGTGACCTGCCTTGGCCGAGCGTTACCGGGATCGGGCGGCTGGCGCTTGCCGCCGGCGCGCACGGCCTGACGGTGCATCCCAGGCCCGACGAACGGCATACGCGCAACGCCGATCTTCCGGAAATCCGGGCGCTGATCGACGACGAATTTCCCCACGCGGAGTTCAACATCGAGGGTTACCCGACGGAAGATTTCCTCCGCCTCGTGGAAAAGAACCAGCCGGAGCAGGTGACCCTGGTGCCGGACGATCCGTCACAGGCGACCTCCGATCACGGCTGGGACTTCGTCGGCCAATCAAATTTTCTGACGCCCATCGTGAAGAGATTGAAGAAGGGAGGCTTGCGGGTGTCGCTGTTTTCCGATGCCGACGCGGCGGGTATCGAAGCGGCGGCGAATACGGGCGCTGACCGGATCGAACTCTACACCGGCCCTTACGGATCGTTCCACGACGATTTAGCCGGCGGTCGCAAGGAGCTGGAAAGGCTGGAGAAAACGGCGGAAGCCGCGGTTTCGGTCGGGCTCGCGGTCAACGCCGGTCACGATTTGACGGTCGCCAATCTGCCGGCGCTGGCCAGGCGAATTCCTCTGCTTGCCGAAGTATCGATAGGCCATGGCTTGACAGCGGACGCGCTCGAATATGGGATGCCGGAAACCGTCCGCCGGTTCCTGAAAGCCTGTGGCTGGTAGGCGAACTGCCAGTTGGATGCGCCGCTGCCGCGGTAACGAAACCATTGCTTTTGCGTTGCAACAGGACTATCGCAGCCCGCCAGTTCTGGATGGAGTAGTTTTATATGGCAAATGCCGATGCGGGCGGCCGTGCTGAACCCAGCGCGCAACCGGCAGTCCAGGATTCGCCTCGCCAGCATGGTTTGTCGGTTCTGATGCTTGGTGCACTCGGTGTCGTTTTCGGCGACATCGGCACCAGCCCGATCTATGCGTTCCGCGAAGCGCTCCACACGACGTCCGAGGCTGGCGTTGCCTCCCGCGACGACGTGCTCGGCGTGCTGTCGCTCATAGTCTGGGCGCTGACGGTTATCGTCACCATTAAATACGTTGTTTTCGTGCTGCGCGCCGACAACCGCGGCGAGGGTGGCACATTGTCCCTGATGGCGCTCGCGCGCAGCGCCTATCCACGTGCTTCGACTGCGATCCTGATCACCGGTATCTGCGGCGCGGCGCTGTTCTTCGGCGACGCCATCATTACGCCGGCGATTTCGGTACTGTCGGCGGTCGAGGGCCTGAAAGTGGTGACGCCCGCGTTTGATCCTTATGTCGTGCCGATCACCCTGGTCATTCTGGCGGTTCTGTTTTCGGTGCAGCGTTTCGGTACCGGCAAGGTGGCCAATGTCTTCGGACCGGTAACTGCGCTGTGGTTCCTGGCAATCGGCCTTGCCGGCCTTTCCCATATTGCCGACGACCCGACCGTGCTGTTTGCCGTCAATCCCTATTACGCGGTCGTCTATCTGCTGACGCAGACCGACGTTGCCTTCGTCACCATCGGCGCAGTGTTCCTCGCGGTGACGGGCGCGGAAGCGCTTTACGTCGATCTCGGCCACTTTGGCCGCCGGCCGATCGTGCTGGCCTGGCTAGCGATCGTTTTCCCGAGCCTGCTGCTCAATTATTTCGGGCAAGGAGCTTTCGTCCTGTCGCATGGCGGCACGCCGCAGAACCCGTTCTTCCAGATGCTGCCGGAATGGTCTCTGCTGCCGATGGTGATACTTGCGACGGCTGCTACTGTGATCGCCAGCCAGGCGGTGATCTCTGGCGCCTATTCGCTGACGCGGCAGGCCGTGCAGCTATCGATCCTGCCGCGCTTCGAGATCCAGCACACGTCCGAGATGCAGTCCGGCCAGATCTACATGCCTCGGGTCAATTTGCTTCTGGCGCTCGGCGTCATGCTTCTCGTCGTCGGCTTCGGCGAATCCAGCGCCCTTGCGTCGGCATACGGCATCTCCGTCACCGGCGAGATGCTGGTCACCACCATCCTGCTCTTTGTCGTCATGCGCTGGCGGTGGAAGTGGACGCTGCTTACCGCGATCTGCCTGGCGCTGCTGTTCGGTGTGATCGACATGGGCTTCTTCCTTGCCAATGCGGTGAAGGTCGCGGATGGCGGCTGGGTGTCGATCACCGTTGCGGCGATCATGGGCCTGATCATGATGACGTGGGTGCGCGGCAGCCGCATGCTGTTCGAGAAGACGCGGAAAAACGAGATCCCGCTCGATTTCCTGACCGCGCAGCTGAAGAAAAAACCGCCACAGTTGGTGCCGGGCACGGCCGTTTTCCTGACCAGCGACCCCGCCAGCGCGCCGACCGCGCTCATGCACAGCCTCAAACATTACAAGGTGCTGCATGAACAGAACGTCATCCTGTCGGTGGTGACTGCCCAGGAACCGACGGTTTCGGAGACTGACCGCGTCAAGATGGAGCCGATCAACGACCTGTTCATGCGGGTCACGATGACCTTCGGCTACATGGAGCAACCCAACATTCCGAAGGCGATGGCGATCTGCCGCAAGCAGGGCTGGAAGTTCGATATCATGACGACATCGTTCTTCCTGTCGCGGCGTTCGCTCAAGGCGTCGCCTAATTCCGGCATGCCGCTGTGGCAGGATCGGCTGTTCATCGGGCTGGCGCGAACCGCCGCCGACGCCACCGAGTATTTCCAGATTCCCACCGGACGGGTGGTCGAGGTCGGCACCCAGGTCACCGTCTGATCTCTGCCGGAAACCTGTAACGGTAGTGCCGCCAATAGCGGCTTGCCTCGATCCGCTTGCCGGCTGACGGTCCGGCAGTAACGCTTTCTGCGAACTGCTGGTGCATGCTCGGCAGGCGGCGCGGACCCGGCCGCCAAACTGAAGCCGCCGAAATCCTCAATTAAACTTCCGACGTCCGGCTTGCGAAGCGGAGCAAGTTGCGTCATAAGACAGAACCGTAACGTACGGTACGGCCAGCACCCTTGGAAAACAACCGAACCGTTGGGTACTGAAGTGGTTTTCTCGAACTGGACCACCCACGGGACGGGTCGAGCGTAACGAAGCATACATCCTCGGACAGGAACGCCATTGCTGACTGACCTCAACCTCAAAGACGAGCAGGAGCTCACGGCCCGCCAGCAGGCCGTGCTCGACGCCGTGCTTGGCCTGCTGGTGGAGGAGGGCGATGCGCTGACCATGAGCGCGGTGGCGCGGCGCGCCAGTTGTTCCAAGGAAACGCTCTACAAATGGTTCGGCGACCGCGACGGCCTTTTGACCGCCACCGTGCAATGGCAGGCCTCGAAAGTGCGAGCCGGCAATTACGATCTGCAGCGCCTCGACGCGGCGGCGTTGCGCGACAGCCTTGAGGGGTTTGGCGCCAACTGGCTGCAGGTGATCTCCAGTTCCACCTCCGTCGCGCTGAACCGCGTCGCCGTCTCGCATGCAGGCTCGGGCAAGAGCAGCCTCGGCCAGATCGTGCTGGCCAACGGCCGCTTCGCCATCGGCGAGCGGCTGAAGCCGCTGCTGGAGGCGGGGCGAGCCGCGGGTTTGCTGGCATTCGAGGATACGGAAGCCGCGTTCCGCACCTTTTTCGGTCTCGTCGGGCGCGATGTACAAATACGCCTGCTGCTTGGCGATGCGCTGACCCTTGGCGCTGACGAGATCGCCCGCGACGCGGCCCGCGCCACGGAACAATTTCTCACCCTTTTCGGGCCGGAAACACCGCGCCCCACAGCCCGCTTCGTTTGAAGGTCAAAACCAGGAAGGAACCTCTGAAAATGCGTGTCTATTACGATCGTGATGCCGATCTCAATCTGATCAAGGGCAAGAAGGTCGCCATCATCGGCTACGGCAGCCAGGGCCGGGCGCATGCGCTCAACCTCAAGGATTCCGGCGCCAAGGAACTGGCGATCGGCCTCAAGGCCGGTTCGGCGACCGCCAAGAAAGTCGAGGCTGATGGCCTCAAGGTGATGTCGGTGGCCGAGGCCGCCAAGTGGGCCGACCTGATGATGATGGCCACGCCCGACGAATTGCAGGCCGACATCTACCGCGACGAGATCGCACCGAACATCCGCGACGGCGCCGCGATCGCGTTTGCCCACGGCCTCAACGTGCATTTCGGCCTGATCGAGCCGAAGAAGACCGTCGACGTGCTGATGGTCGCGCCGAAGGGTCCAGGTCACACCGTGCGCGGCGAATACCAGAAGGGCGGCGGCGTGCCGTGCCTGGTCGCGGTGCATCAGGACGCCTCGGGCAATGCGCTCGACCTTGGCCTCAGCTACGCCTGCGGCGTTGGCGGCGGCCGTTCGGGCATCATCGAGACCAACTTCAAGGAAGAGTGCGAGACCGACCTGTTCGGCGAGCAGGTGGTTCTGTGCGGCGGCCTGGTGGAACTCATCCGCGCCGGCTTCGAGACGCTGGTGGAAGCCGGCTACGCGCCGGAAATGGCCTATTTCGAGTGCCTGCACGAAGTTAAGCTGATCGTCGACCTGATCTATGAAGGCGGCATCGCCAACATGAACTACTCGATCTCGAACACCGCCGAATGGGGCGAATACGTTTCAGGTCCGCGCATCATCACCACCGAGACCAAGGCCGAAATGAAGCGCGTGCTGAAGGACATCCAGACCGGCAAGTTCACTTCGGAGTGGATGCAGGAATACCGTTCGGGCGCTGCCCGCTTCAAGGGCATCCGCCGCAACAACGACAGCCACCAGATCGAGGAAGTCGGCGCCAAGCTGCGCGCGATGATGCCGTGGATTTCCAAGAACAAGCTGGTGGACAAGGCCAAGAATTAAGGGAAATCCACGGTTTACCTTTTTGCGCGTCCTGGGCTTTGGCCTGCGGGCGCGTGGGAGATTTCCAAGAACAAGCTGGTGGACAAGGCCAAGAATTAAGGGAAATCCACGGTTTACCTTTTTGCGCGTCCTCGGGCTTTGGCCGCGGGCGCGTCGGAGATTTCCAAGAACAAGCTGGTGGACAAGGCGAAGAATTAAGGGAAATCCACGGTTTAACTTTTTGCGCGTCCTCGGGCTTTGGCCCGCGGGCGCGTGGGAATTTCCAAGAACAAGCTGGTGGACAAGGCGAAGAATTAAGGGAAATCCACGGTTTATCTTTTGCGCGTCCTCCGGCTTTGGCCCGCGGGCGCGTGGGAGATTTCCAAGAACAAGCTGGTTGATCGGCCAAGGATTAAGGTCAGTTCAACTCTTTCGGAGAGCTTGGCGCTGCCCTTACCCTCTCCCCGCAAGAGCGGGGTAGGGGCGTCGACGGTTTCGAATTGCGATCCCGCCGAGCGCGAGACGCGCTGAAATTATCCACTGAAAACAGGACTTTGCTGGCGTTGCCTCAATCGGCGGGCCGAACACTGTTCACTGGGAGGCGCTGCGGCGAAGAAACGTTCGGCTTAAGACACGTTTTGCCGTTTCAGCAGTCATTTTGCGCCACCGCATAAAGCGGAATGCAATTTCCAATTTTCAGAATGCTGTCGTGCCGAAGGGTACGCAGTAAGCGGGGTCACCGGCACGCGTACCGGCGGGTACGCTCAGCTGGTTCCGATTGGCTGTCGCGTTGATGGGCCGAGCCCAGCTACCATCTTCCTCCCGTTCGAACCACCCCCTCAGAAACTTTGATAGAGTAGCGATTCTCTGGCGGGGCACGTTGGAGGAACGACATGAGACTTGAATCCGCGCTTGAGCTTCAGGCCCGCATTTTCCGGACGATCTTCGAATTCATCGAATTTCCCGGCCTTGCCGGAGCGGATACGGCGCTGCCTGGGCTGTTCGTCGACCCGGTGCTCCTGGAAACGAAATCGGTACGGCCCAAGACACAGAAGAAGCGCACCGTCGAGGATATCGCGCTCGGCGTGAGCGAGGACACCGGCGGGGTAGACGCCAAGCTGGCGATCCTGGTGCAGGACCGCAAGAAGATGAACAGCGCCGTGGTCGAGGAAATCGTCGACGCCGCGAAAGGCGAGGCGGAGGTGGTCTATATCGGCCGCCAGAAGCCGCTGTGGACCGCCACCCGCAACGACCCGCTGCGGCTCGGCTGCTCGATCTCGCCGACCACCGTCAAATATGCCGGTACGTTCGGCTGCTTCTGCAAGGACAATCTGACCGGCCAGGAGGGCGTGCTGTCGAACAACCACGTGCTTGCCAACGTGAACGGCGTGCCGGTCGGCACAAGGATCATGCAGCCCGGCGCGCGCGACGGCGGCAAACCGGGCAATGACGACATCGCGGAACTGCTGCGCTTCGTGCCGATCCAGTTCGGCGGCTTCCCGAACCGCGTGGACGCCGCCTTCGCGACACTGGTGGAACATGGCCGCAAGGAGGATCGAGCGACGATCTACAACAGCGACAACACGCCGAAACCGGCGTTGACGCTGCAGGCGGGATCTCCCGTGGATGCGCTTCCCGGCATGACAGTGTTCAAGACCGGCCGCACGACGCGCCACACGCGCGGTCGGGTGAGGGCCGTCAACGTCAACAACTTCCTGGTGGATGTGGGCGTCGGCGTGGCGCGTTTCGACGGCCAGGTCATTATCGAGACGGATGCCGCGCCGCAGCCCTTCGGCCGGCCGGGCGACAGCGGCTCGCTGATCGTCGACGAGGAGGGCAGGCCGGTCTGCCTGCTGTTTTCCGGCTCGGCCTCGGGCGGCGCCGGAAATGTTGGAATTACCGGCGCAAACCCTATATCATCGGTTACAGCGCAATTGGGAGTGACGCTGATCTGAGGAATGAATGGCTGATACGAAACACTCGATGAAGGAAGCCGTTGAGATACAGCGCGCTTTTGAGGAACGGTTTGGCGACGCCGGACTGGTGGGTGTGGGTATCGGCCTCAATCCCCAGCAGGACGACCTCGCGCTCAACGTTTTTGTCGCCCGCAAGAAAGAAGCGCAAAGGCTGCCCAAGACTTTTGACGGGCTGGACGTCGTCGTCGATGTGGTCGGCGAAATCAGGGCGTTTTAGATTCAAGACAGGCCGGGCGCCATTGCCCCTCACTGTCCCTTCGACAAGCTCAGGACGGGGAGAGGTGGACCGAGGCGTCGCGGCGAGCCTCCATCGCCCCGCCTGCGGGGTGTCCTATCCCGGGACACTGAGGTTGGCATGATCTTCGCTTCCCCTGCCACTAGAGCAGTTCCGGTTCTCTCAGAACCGCTAACGCGCTCTAAGCATTTGTTTTGCCGCATTTATGCGGACACCAATGATTCCATTTGGCTGCAAAATGCTCTAACGCGAAGGGAGTGAACGGTGCACGCAACCGAACAGTCGACCGGCCTCGATGGCCGGGTTTTTAGCGACCGTAGGAGCGAAATGCGCAGGCGGGTGCTGAAGGGAGCGACGCTCTCCTTCAACCGCGGCTTCAGCACGTTCGAAGGAACGCTGCGCATCCAGTCTGAACGCGGCGGCAGGCAAGCTTCGGCGAGGCGCTGGCCGTGCCGTCGACATTTGAACTGGCGGTCGCCGGCGAGAACAGACCGCGCACGGAGCGTGTGCGCTGGCGCTCGATGACGGCGTTGGGCGTGGAGTTTGTCTGAACGCAGATCGGTTCATGCGCCGAGCAAGAGTGATCCCCCACCCCCTAACCCCTCCCCACAAGGGGAGAGGGGGTGTCGGCGTTGTGGCTAGCCTCCTTCGCCCGAAGTCATAGCGAAGGGCCGGCGCCGGCAGGCGGATGAGGGGCAAACGCGATGGAATCGGTGTGGAAGTACTAATTTTGCGCTTAAAGGAGAGGAAGACGCTGAGGTCAGCCGTAGTGCCAGGCGGGCTTGGGCTCGGTGCCGGTGAACATCACGCCGATGCGGCCTTCCCGCCGCCAGCGCACCACCGCCTTGTAGGCGATGCCGTCGACGGGAACGTAGAGCAGGAACTCATTGGGCACCCGCGCGTCGATGTCGATCTTCAACTCGGCGCCATTGGCATGCATATTGCGCAGAACGCATCTGACTTCCGAATTGGAAACGCCATTCAGAATGGAAGCGCCCTTGAGGACGCGCTGCCTGTGTTCGCGCTTGCGTTCGGGTTCCTGAGGGGCGGTCATGACGTATCTTTTCGCGAAAATCCTGCTGCATCTGCGGTATATCGATATTCAGGTGATGCCGGCCTGCCATGGCGGCGCGGCCTGACCCGAATCCCAGCACACCATATCGGCAAGTTGCATACATTCGGTAAATCAACGCGCGGTCAAGGTGCGGAGCGGGCGGCGGCTATTTAGAGCGGTTCCGGTTCTTCAGAACCGGTAACTCGCTCTAACTATTTGTTTGCCGCATTTATGCGGACGCCAAATGATTCCATTTAGCTGCAAAATGCTTAAGAAAAACGACGCCGCGAGGGCGCCGTCAGTCATTTCTCAGCCAGTATCAGCTGTAGGGAGACCAGCACTGCTGGCGTGGTCCGTTGTAGGGCTGATAGGTGTTGTCCCAGGCCCGGTAGGAGCGGTAGCGGTTGTAGCACCACTGGACGTGGGCGCTGCCGCCACTGCGATAGACGCGGCGCGGCGCGTAGTAGCGCGGCTCATAGTAGCCTGGATAGTAGCCAGGCGAATAGAAGTCGAAATAGATGCCGGAGCCATAACGCGGGCCGTAGTAGTTGCGCCGGTAGTAGCGGCGGTCATCCCAGCCCCGGCGGTAATGGCGATTGCCGTTCCAGTCGCGATTCCATCGTCGGTTGCCGTCCCAACGGCGTTCGCCGCCACTCCACCGGGGGCCGCCATCAAAGCCGCCACGACGGCCGCGCCAGCAATCACCGCCGCGCATGCAATCGGAATACCTGCCGTCGCCCTGAATACGGATCAGCTTGTTTTCGGCGCCGGCGGCGGGGTTGGCCGCAAGGCCGGCAGGCGCTGCGAAGGCGGGCATCGCCAAGCCGCCGATCATGCCCAAGGCAAGCAGACTACTGCGCGCCAAGGAGCTCAATTTCGCAAACATAGTCGTTCTCCAGAACAGAAGATATGACTGCCCAAGCCCGGCATCCGCGAAGATGGATGCAGCATGGGCCTACGTCCATGAACGGGGGATGAACGGAAAAGGTTCCGATCAAAAAGCGTCATGCCAGCCTGCAAATGGCGGCTTTCTGCCGCTTGCCGCGGCTCACGTACCCAAATGTACGCTGCGCTCCGGTTATCGAAATCCGCCACTTTCGGCTCGGCCTGCCGCTTTTTGATTCAGACGCTCGGTTGTGCATGTCGTTTCCTCCAGAAACCATGGACACTTTCGGGCGACATGCATCTTTGGTGATGCATGTCGTTTCCCCCGAAAGGGCCGAACACTTTCGGGCGACATGCATTGGCAACGGCCAGGCCGTGGGCCTTGTTTTTGCCGACGCTTGCGGGCAAAGCTCGCGGCCATGTCGCTTCGCATCGCCACCTTCAACGTCGAAAATCTGATGAACCGGTTCGACTTCTCCGGTTATCGGAACCAGCTCAACCAGGACCGCAGCTTGGCGCTTTTCGCAATCAAGGACGAGGCGGAGTACAAGCTTCTCGAACAGGCGCGCGAAATCTCCCACACCGACGACACGCGCCAGTTGACCGCGCTCGCCATCGCCGCGACCCGCGCCGACATATTGTGCCTGCAGGAGGTCGACAATCTCGATGCCCTGAAGGCCTTCGAATACGGCTACCTGTTCAAGATGGTGGGCGAGGGCTACCGCAACAAATACACCTCGACGGGCAATGACAGCCGCGGCATCGATGTCGCGGTGATGATGCGTGAACAGACGCATCACGGCCAGCCGATCGAATTCGTTCGCATGACCAGCCACGCGCATGTGACCTACGAGGAATTCGGCCTGCACACGCCGGAGCTGGCGGCCCTCGGCAACGAAGCGTACGAACGGATTTTCCGGCGCGACTGCCTGGAAATCGACGTGAAGATCGCAGGCCGGCCGCTGACCATCTATTCCGTGCATTTCAAGTCGATGGGGTCGCCGCGCAACGGACTGCCCGGCCGCGATGCCTCGATGCCGATCCGCGTCGCCGAAGCGCAGGCGGTGCGGCGCATCATCGAGGACCGCTTCGGCAAGGACCACGCGGCGAACAAGAACTGGGTGATCTGCGGCGATTTCAACGATTACCGGCAGCGCATCATCATCAGCGGCGACGCCTATGCCGGTTATGGCTTCGAGGTTGCCGACGAGGCGCAATCCAGCCTCAACGTGCTGCTGGCCGGGGATTTCTGCGAAAACCTCGTCGAGCGACGCGCCGAGCTGGACCGCTGGACGCTCTATCACACGCGCGGCCCGCAGGAGCGGCACCTGTGCCAGCTCGACTACATTCTGGCGTCAAAGGCCCTGGCGGGGAGGAATGCAGGCGCCGTGCCCGACATCATCCGCAACGGGCAGCCATGGCGCACCATCTTCCCGCCGGGACAGGAGGTGGAGCGCTATCCGCGCGCCGGCTGGGACCGGCCCAAGGCCTCCGATCATTGTCCGGTGGCGGTGACGCTGGACATTGGCTGAGTTGGAAACAGGTGATGGCGGGCTGCAAATGGTAATTTCTGCGCTTCCAGTGCTCAGTACCCAAATGTACGCTCCGCTCCGGTTCTCGAAATCACCTGTTTGGTCGCTAACGCGCCCATCTTCGCTCCGCCACGCCGCCCTGACCTGTTTCCAAGCAGTTTCTGAGGCCCGCTTGCAAACTCCACCGCGGCGTTGGCACTGCAGCGCGTGATCAAACTGCCTCTGGGGACGGAAAAATGGCCTTCGACATACCGCGCAATGTCATCCTGCCGGTCGACGCCGTCGACGTTCGGCTCGATCCGGCGCCGCATCCGCTGGCGCTGGAACATGCCGACGAGATAGAGGCGAACTGGCAACGCGAAAAGGCGGCCAACCCGGCATTTTTCGACGGCACAATGGTGCTGCCTTCGGCGCTGGCCTATCGCGACCGGCAACTGGCGGGGGTCTGCCACGAAATCCGCTTCGCCACTTTCCTCTACTGGCGCAAGCACCGGAATTTTGGCCGCGCCGAACACTATTACGCGCATGCAGCACTGGTGACGGCCGACAATGCGCTGCTGGCGATCCGCATGGGCGCGCACACGGCAAGCCCGCGCGGGGTCTATTTCGCCGCCGGCTCATTCGAGGCGATGGACTTTCGCGGCGGGCGCGTCGACATCGACTTCAACATGGCGCGCGAACTCGGCGAGGAAACCGGGCTCAGTCTCGACGGGCTGCGGCGCGACGCGGGTTACCAGGCGTATTCGGAGAATTCGGGCACCGCGATCTTCCGGCGCTACTACCTCGGCGACGACGCCGAAACGGCTGCGGAAAAGGTGAGGGCGTTCGTGGCGGGCGAGGCCGACCCGGAAATCGAGGGGCCGGTGATCATCCGCGGCGCTGACGACATGCCGGATGGCATCAAGCCGCATATGGTGGCGTTCATGAGCTGGCACTTCGGCTTGTGATATTCAGGTGAGGCCGGCCTGCAAATGGCAATTTCTGCGCTTCCGGTGCTCACGTACCCAAATGTACGCTGCGCTCCGGTTCTCGAAATCACCATTCTCGGCTCGGCCTGACCTAAATCTCAACATCGCCCAGCAGGGGGCGACCCCTCACTCCGGCCCCTCCCTGTAAGGACAGGAAAGGGGTCGTCGGTGCCTTATTCGTGCCGGAGAGCGTCGATGGGATCGAGGCGGGCGCCGCGCAACGCCGGGAAGAAACCGAACACCATGCCGATCAGCGCCGAGAAGCCGACCGCCAGAACGATGACGGCGAGGCTCGGCGCAAACGGGATCGACAGGCTGTAGGACGCCGCGGCAGCGAGGCCGAGGCCCAGCGCGATGCCGATCAGTCCTCCGAACAGCGACAGCACGGTCGCCTCGACCAGGAACTGGATGAGGATGTGCTTTTCATGCGCGCCGATGGCGAGCCGGATGCCGATCTCGCGGGTGCGCTCGGTGACCGAGACCAGCATGATGTTCATGATGCCGATGCCGCCGACCAGCAGGCTGACGCCGGCGACCGCACCCAGCATGCCGGTCATCGTGGTGGTGGCGCTGGCCATGGCGTCGGCGATCTGGGTCATGTCGCGAACGGAAAAATTATCCTCTCCATCGGGCGCGATGCGGCGCGTCTCGCGCATGATGGTCTCGATGTTTTCCTGGACCCGCGCGGTGGAAACGCCGTCGCGCGCCGCGACATAGATGGTGTCGATGTCGCGGTCGCCGGCGATGCGCCGCTGATAGGCGGCCAGCGGCATGATGACGGTGTTGTCCTGGTCTTGGCCGAAGCCGGAAAATCCCTTGGTCTCCAGCACGCCGATGACCTTGCAGCTCATGCGGTTGACACGGATCGACTGGCCGTCGGGATCGCCGGCGCCGAAGAATTGCTGGCGCACCGTCTCGCCGATGACGCAGACATTGGCGCCGCTGCGCACTTCGGATTCGGTGAACAGCCGGCCTTCGGCGACGCCCCAGTCGCGCGCGGTGAAATACTCGGTGTCGGTGCCGGTGACATCGGCGGCGACATTTTCGGCGCCATAGACTACACGCACCGTCTTTTGCGCCGCCGCCGAGACCGCCTTCGCATCGTCGAGGCCTCTTGCGAGCCCCGCCACATCCTTGTCGTCGAGCTGGCGCGGGGTGAAGGAGGTGGAGCCCGAGCGGTCCGGCCGCGCGGCGCGCACCACCAGAAGGTTGCTGCCGAGCTTGGAAATGTCGGCCTTCACCTTCTCGGTGGTGCCCGAGCCGATGGTGATCATCGCAATGACGGCGGCGACGCCGATGACGATGCCGAGCAAGGTGAGGAACGAGCGCAGGACGTTGCGGCGCACCGAGCGCAGCGCAAGGCGGACGGTTTCAAGAAACATCAAAACCTCCCGCGCGAGAAAATTGCCCCTTACCCCAGCCCTCTCCCCGTAAGGACGGGGAGCGGGGGGACTGAAGCGCGGCCGCTTGTCCCTTCTCCCCGTTTTTACGGGGAGAAGGCGCCGGCAGGCGGATGAGGGGCAGCCTGCAACGTGCCATCACGCCACCTCCAGCTTCGAGGTGTCGGAGGCGACGTGGCCGTCGAGGAAGCGGATGGTGCGCTGGGCGTAGGCGGCGATGTCGGCCTCGTGGGTGACCATGACGACGGTGAGGCCGAGCTCGCTGTTGAGACCGGTCAGAAGCTCCATGATCTCGTGGCTGCGGGCAGTGTCGAGATTGCCGGTCGGCTCGTCGGCGACCAGCAGAGCCGGCCTGGTGACGATGGCGCGGGCGATCGCCACGCGCTGCTGCTGGCCGCCCGAAAGCTCGCCCGGCGTGTGATGCTCGCGCCCGGCAAGCCCGACATCGGCAAGGGCTGCCATGGCGCGGTCGCGGCGCTCGCGCGCCGGCACGCCGCGATAGATCAGCGGCAGCTCGACATTTTCCGCCGCGGTGGTGCGGGCAAGCAGATTGTAGCCCTGGAAGACGAAGCCGACATAGAGGTTGCGCAGCACCGCGCGGCGGTTGCGGTCGAGCCGCCCGGCATCGACGCCCTGGAAACGATAGGAGCCGGCGGTCGGCGTATCGAGGCAGCCGATGATGTTCATCGCCGTCGACTTGCCGGAACCCGACGGGCCCATGATCGCCACGAATTCGCCCTTGCCGATGGCGAGGTCGACGCCGGCCAGCGCATGCACCTTGGCCTCGCCACGGCCATAGGTCTTCCAGACGTCCTGGAAGGCAAGGAGAGGCGCGGCAAGCATGATGGCTACTCGGCCCGCGTGGCGGCGGTGATGACGAGATCGCCTTGCTTCAACCCGGAGAGCACCTCCACCTTTTCGCCGTCGGTCGAGCCGGGTTTGACCTGCACGGCCTTGGGCGCGCCGTTCTCAAGGATGTAGAGCGTGCGGACGCCATCCTGCGCGGCGGCGCGCTGCTGCCGCTGGCCGCCACCACGCCCCATGCGCGGCATGAACAGGTTCTGCAGGCTCCAGCCGCTTCGTTCGCGCGCCACCGGCGGCTGGAAGCGGAAGGCGGAGCTCGGCACGGTGAGAATGCCATCGGCCTCGCGGGTGATGACGGCGACCGTCGCGGTCATGCCCGGCCGCAGCAGAAGCTCCGCATTGTCGACATCGAGCCTGGCGTCATAGGTGACGACGCCTTCGGTGGTGACAGAAGCGAAGGCGATGTCGCGGATCTTTGCGTCGAAACGGCGGTCGGGGAAGGCATCGACAGTGAAGCGCGCGGTCTGGCCGGGCTTGACGCCGCCGATGTCGGCCTCGTCGATGGCAGCCTTCAGCTCCATCTTCCTGAGGTCGGCGGCGATGACGAACAGCACCGGCGCCTGCAGCGAGGAGGCGACCGTCTGGCCGGGATCGACGGAACGGGTCAGAACGATGCCGTCGATGGGGGCGTAAATGGTGCTCTTCTCGAGATCGGCCTGCTGCAATTTGAGTTCGGCGGCGGCGATGGCAAGGTTGGCCTCGGCCATGGCGACCGCACTTGCGGCGCGGTCGCGGGCGGCGGTTGCCGTTTCCAGCGCCTGGTCGGCGACCAGACGCTGGCTCGACAATTGCCGGGCGCGCGTCAGCGCCTGTTCGGTTTCCTTCAGCGTGGTGGCGGTGTCGGTGACCTTGGCCTCGGCGGCCTTGGCCGATGCTTCTGCGCGCTCGATCTGGGCCGAAAGCCGCGTCGTGTCGAGCACCGCCAGTACGTCGCCCTTGCCGACGTCCTGGTTTTCGTTGACCGCGACCGAGCGCACGACGCCCGACAATTCGCTGGAAATGTCGACTTGGGTGAGCGGCTGCAAGGTGCCGGTCGCCGAAACCTCGACGGTGAGGTCGCCGCTCTCCAGCGGGGCGGTGGTATAGGTGACCTTCGGCGCCGACTGGCCGAACCAGAGATAGACTGCTGCCAATATTGCGGCGGCCAGCAATGCCGCCAGGACATAGCGCCAGCGGAGCGATCGCCCGCGCGCTGGGTCAAGCTTGTCCAGCGCCAGTGTGGTTTCGACTGCTGCGGTTTCCTCGGCTTGTGGCCGTTTCACAATCTGGTCGATTGTAGACCCCTATCGATGCGCCGTAGTAATCCCTTCGATACAGAAATCATGCGTAACGGCGCGGAATTCAAATTAAATTTCGCTCATGTTCGCAATGCGGCGGCAAAGCAGTAGAGGAAGTGATCCATGAAAGGCCGGAACTATGTCGTCTACGACGTCTTCACCGATAGGGTCTTGACCGGCAACCCGCTGGCTGTGGTGTTCGACGCCGACGGGCTCGATACGCCCGCAATGCAGCGGATCGCGCGCGAATTCAATCTTTCCGAGACGGTGTTCGTGCTGCCGCCGGAAAACCAGAAGCATCGGGCTCGCATTCGCATCTTCACGCCCGGAAACGAACTGCCGTTTGCCGGCCACCCGACGGTAGGGACCGCAATCGCACTCACCGAACGGGAAGGCGGAGCCCGAACCGCCGAGCCGGGCATCTTCGTGCTGGAGGAAAATGTCGGCCCGGTGCGCTGTGCGATCACCGGCGGCAGGAACCGGATCTTTGCCGAGTTCGACCTGCCGCGGCTGGCCAAACCCGTGGCATTTCCGGCGCTGCCGGAAGCCGTGGCGGCTGCCCTCAACCTGTCGCCCCACGAAATCGGCTTCGAGAACCACCGGGTCGGCGCCTGGTCGGCCGGCGTGCCCTACGCCATGGTTCCGGTACATGGGCTGGAGGCGGCCGGCAGAGCGCGCATGAACGCCGACCTCTGGCTGGAGCTTGCGCCGGTGATCGGCGGCATCGTCGCATCGCCCTATGTCTATTGCCGCGACACGGTGAACCACAGTTCGTCTTTCCACACCCGCATGTTCGCACCCTATGACGGCATCGTCGAAGACCCGGCGACCGGCTCGGCGGTGGCAGCCCTCACCGGCGCCATCATGCAATTCGACCAACCAGTCGACGGCCCGTCGCAATTCTGGATCGAACAGGGCGTCGAGATGGGCAGGCCGTCGTCGATCCGGCTGGAAATGGACGTGGCCGGCGGTGCGATGCTGGCTGCGCGCATTGGCGGCAACGCGGTCAAGGTCGCGGAAGGCATGCTGTTTGCTTAGTATCTGATCCAAAAGTCGCCATGCCCGGGCTGCAAATGGCGATTTCTGCGCGTGCGCTCCTGTTCTCGAAACTTCCGCCATTTGACTCACCGCAGCGAGTTATCAACAGGCTCTAAGCGGTAGCGATGCTGCCGCATCAGATCATCCAGTGCAGGCGAAGGAACATTGACGGTCAGCGTTGGAATTTGCGGCGGATGCTCCAGAGGAGTATAGTTCTTCTCTCGGACGGTGGTGGCCATGAGAAGAGATATTGTCGGTAGTCTGACATTCTTTCTGGTTCTTTTGTTGCCGTTGGCTGCCGTTGTTTATTTCGATTTCCCCGACATTATCCCGAAGCCCGCAATGAATTCGGGAGCGGATGGCGTCGATGTAGCCGAGCTACCCCTGCAACTGGGGCGACCGCCGGCCGTCCCGCTGGACGAGCTCGGCACTGAGGTAGCCGGGCTGCCCACGATGGACGCGCCATCGCCTCCGCTCTCGCCGGAGAGGAGTAGCGGTGAAGTGGCCGAGGCGCCGCGGCCAAAGGGGCAAAAGCTTTTGCCCAAGCTCGATAAGCCATCGGCCGATACACCCAAACCCGTTCCCACGGTCGGGGAGGTCGATAAATTCCTGGGGGATTTCGGCGACCGGCTGAGGAAACTGCCCGAAGGGCGCGTCGTGCTCTTGGCGCCGAAAACCATGCAGGTAAACGACAAGCGCGAGGTCGAAGCGCGGGTCGGCTACGCGGTGCCGATCGAGGTGCTGAAGAAGGGCGCCTCCAGCGGGGAGGAGGCAGGCGAGGGAGCGGTGCGGGTTTCCGTGCAGATGGCGGCGGTGCTGACCGGGCCGGGGTTTGCGATCGAACCGGTGACGCCCGAGGAACAATCGGTAGCCAAGGGGTTCCCCACCGTGTGGAAATGGAACGTCGCGGCCAAGGAGAGCGGCAGCCAGGAACTGGAAGCGACCCTCTTCGCGATAATGCCGTACAGTGAAGAGGTTCGCCTGCGCATCGACAGCTATGTTCAGACCATCACCGTCAACGTGCGCGAGGAAACCTGGAACGAAACGTTCGGGGCATTCGGCGGCGCCGTCGAATCGGTCGGCAACGGCCTCGACCAGCTGAAGGGCATCCTGGTGACGCTGTTCGGCGCCGGGATCACCGTCTTTGGCTGGCTTAAGCTGCGCCGGCGCAAACAGCGCGCGCCATCGCAGCGGCCGCGATACCGGCAGAAACCCGCCACGCAACAGCTTCGCCAGGGATGAAGCGGCAGGCTGCAGTGCAGGCGGCAAGCGGTTGCGATCGCCTGCGTAAAGGGATCGTCATAACTGATTGAAATATCGCTGAAAATAAGCGAGCGCATCCGGCTGCTCGCCATCGATACGCCCGAGCTTGGCGATGCCCGCTGCAGCAACGAACGGAAGGTGGCGGAGAAAGCGAAGGGACGCCTGCGCGAACTGCTGGCCGTTGGCGAGATCACGCTGCAGCGCCAAGGCCTCGACCGTTATGGCCGCACGCTCGCCAACATCCGCGTCGGCGGTCTGCTCGACGTCGGCGAGGTCCTGCGCCAGGAAGGGCTGGCGCTATCATGCTCGCCGGGCAAGGAAGCATGGGAGGCAAGGAAAAGAGTATGGTGCGCGGCTTCGTAAAATTATTCATTGCACTCCTGGTCACGTCGGCGGTCGGCCCAGCGCATGCGGCATCGGTCGAGGTCTCACCGTTCGACCGCGATCCCGAGACCGGAGTCATGATGCATGCTCTGGCGATCGCCGGCACGCTACATCCAGGCGATGACCGCCCACGGTCGAAAACGCGATCTGGAAAGCAGCAAAGCGCGGCGCGGCGCCTAATTTCATGCTGCGGGATTCCGATGGCGGTGACACCGATGCCAGTCTCGGCATCGCAAAGATCGCGCATGATCTCGGATACCCGATACTGGTGCGGGGCGATTGCGGCATCATCGCGCTGTCGGCGTGGCGCGGTCGTCTGTTTGTCGTCGCGGCTGATCGAAGGATCGATCCAACGGCCGCGTTCACCGCATCTTCTTTGTCACCTGCGATGCCGACTACGAAATAATCGTAGCATGATGCCCGGTCGATACCGACACCTCCCGCTCACTTGATCTATGGCTAGCGCGGGGGGAAATCGCCACGGCGATGAGCGACTTAGATGCACCAATTCCAGACGTTTTCGCTCGCAGCCAGTCGCCAATCAGCTTGAATATCTCATAGACAGCATGTATACATGCTGTCTATGAGAGAGCGACGTCAGTCAGAACGCCTTGCGACAAGGCAAGGAAGCGATGCTGCGCAGGACGTGGTCTACCGCTGGCTGAAGCAGCATGTGCTCACCTTGCCCAGCCGCGAGGGAACGTTCCTTACCGAGGCAGAGGTCTGCCGCGAGACGGGAACGTCGCGGACGCCGGTGCGCGAAGCGCTGTTGCGGCTCGAAGCCGATGGCCTCCTGCAGATCGTGCCGAAGAAGGGCGCCTATGTTCCGCCGATCACCGAGGCGGAGATCGAAGCGGTCATGCAGGCCCGCGGTCTGGTCGAGGAGTGGTGCGTACGGCAGGCAGCCGGCTTCGGCGACATGCTTGCGGCGGAACTCGACAGGCTGATCGCCCGACAGGTGGAGGTGCCAGCACGATCCCGTTGCGTTCATCGAATGCGACCGGGAATTTCATCGCACGATCGTGCGCGCAGCCGGCAATCCGGTGCTCGCCGATTTCTATGAGAGCCTGCGGGACCGCCAGCTGCGGATGGGCGTGCACGCCATCACGATCTCCGGCGGGCGTGGCGACAACGTGCTCGCCGAGCACGCAGCGATCGTCGAGGGCATACGCTGCGGGCAGCCCGAACAGGCGGCAGCAGCCGTTGCCGAGCATCTGGCGCGGACGCTCGTCGCCTTGCGGCTGCCGATAACGGCAAGCTGGGGCTGCAGGCTTCGGCAGCCGCGCGCGAAGTCAGGCGTGCCACGCGGCTGATTGAAACAAGTAGGCGAGCGGCAGGCAGTGCGGCAACGGAATTGGGTGAATTGATCTTGATGACTTGACAGATCGGTGCCGAAAGAGGGGCCGGGCATGATCATCGAGACGGCTTTCGACGTGCGCGCGTTCCGGCAGGCGCTGGGACAGTTTCCGACCGGCGTCTGCGTCGTCACCTGTCTGGCCGACGGCGAGCAGCTCGGCATGACGATGAGCTCGTTCAACTCGCTGTCTCTCGACCCGCCCCTCGTCCTGTTCAGCATCGATCGTCGTTCAGCCAGCCTGCCGCTATGGCAGAAGGCCGCGGGCTACGCGGTCAACGTTCTGTCCGAAAACCAGAAGGACATTTCCAACCGTTTCGCCAAGCCGCTTTCCAACAAGTGGGAAGGGATGCGGTTCGAGCAGGGCGGCTCGGGCGCCCCGGTGCTGCCCGGCGTGGCGGCGCTGTTCGAATGCGATCCGTGGGCCAGGCACGACGCCGGCGACCATGTCCTCTTCATCGCCAGGGTGAAGCAGTTCCGGTCCTTCGCCGACCGGCAGCCGCTGGTTTTCGGCAAGGGGCGCTACGCATCACTGCAGCCAACGGAGTTCACGGCGCCGCTTTGGCCGCTCGACATTCACTACTGACGGGTCACGGAGGGTAAGATGATCAAGACTGGGCGCACAGCATATCGAGATGCTGAAAGACGGCAGGCAGGTCTACATCAACGGCCAGACGGCCGGCGACGTCACCGCGCATCCAGCCTTCCGGCAGACGATCCAGTCGATCGGCACGCTCTACGATTTCCAGGCGCGACCGGACAACCGGGAGCTGATGACCTTCGAAGTTCCCGAAAGCGGCGGGCAGCGGGCCAATCGCATCTGGCAGTTGCCGCGCAGCCATGCCGATCTCGTCGAGCGGCGCAAGGCGCTCGAAGCCTGGACGGAACTTCACTGCGGCTTTCTGGGCCGCGCGCCCGACCATGTCGCCTCCTGCATTTCCGGCATGTTCATGGGCATCGAGGTGTTCGAGGCCTACGACAAGGCCCGCGCCGGCGCACTTGCCGACTACTACCGCTTCGCCCGCGACAACGAACTCTACCTCACCTACGTCATCATCAATCCGCAGGCCGATCGTTCGAAGCCGGCGAGCGAACAGCAGGATCGCTTCCTCACCGCCGGCGTCGTCGACCAGGACGCAGGGGCCTGACGATCCGCGGCGCCAAGATGCTGGCGACGGGCGGCATCATGGCGAACGAGGTGTTCGTCACCTGCATCCAGCCACTGCGCGAGGGCGACGAGCCCTATGCGGTCTCCTTCGCGGTGCCGATGAATGCCGCCGGGCTGAAGATCCTGTCGCGCAAATCCTACGAAGAGAGCGCCACCAGCGTCTTCGACAATCCGCTCGCCAGCCGCTTCGACGAGAACGACGCGGTGCTCTACTTCGACGACGTGAAAGTGCCCTGGGAGCGTGTCTTCATCAACCAGGACATCGCCATGTGCCAGCGGCAGTTCCATGCCACGCCGGCGCACGTCTACCAGAACTATCAGGCGCAGATCCGCCTGATGGTGAAGATGCGCTTCCTCGTCGGCATCGCCCGGCGCATCGCCGAGACAAACGGCGTCATCGACTTTCCGCAGGTGCGCGAGACGCTGGGAGCGCTGGCGGCGCAGAACACCATGGTCGACGCGCTGGTGCACGCCATGGAGGTGAAGGGCCGCATGCATGGCGCCTATTTCGTGCCCGACGCGCACACGCTCTATTCGGCCCAGGTGCTGACACAGCAACTCTATGCCGAGGTGATCCTGGCCTTGCGCGAACTGGCCGGCGGCGGACTGATCATGCTGCCGTCGTCCGTCCAGGACTTCGCCGATCCGGAACTGCGCAATCTGATCGAAAAGACGCAGCAATCGCCGGTCACCTCGTCGGAGGGCCGGGTAAAATTCTTCAAGCTTGCCTGGGATGCGGTCGGCTCGGAATTCGCCTCGCGCCACTCACAATACGAGATGTTCTATGCCGGCGCCTCGCTTCGTGACCAAGGGGCACAGCTTCCGCACGTTCGACTGGGACCGCTGCACGCAGCTCGTCGACCACATGCTGGACAGCTATTCGCTGGAAGACGAGGTCCATCGTCGCCCCTCGGGCCGCTGCTTGAGGTTTGCCATGCCGATCCGCAAGGAACACAAGGAATTCCACGCCGTCGACATGACGGACGAGGGCTGGCATACGCCGCCTGGCTACCCGCCAGGCATCGAGCAGAAGATCCTGGCCGGCCGGCTCGACGAGGCAGGCAAGACGGGCAACCGGACGCGGCTGCTGCGATTTGCACCGGGCGCCTACACGACGATGCCGTTCGTGCATGAGTACTGGGAAGAGGTCTACCTGGTATCGGGAGATCTCATCGTCGGCGGATCTTCCGCCGAAGAGCCGCAGGTGAGCTTTGCCGCCAACACCTACGCCTGCCGGCCGCCTGGCGTCTATCACGGTCCCTTCCGGTCGCAGACCGGGTGCCTGCTGTTCGAGCTTCACTACTACGACGAAGCCTAACTTTTTTCGAATGACCCGCGCCCCAAGTACGGACTCTCTCGCTTAGTGCGCACCGGGCCACACAACGTCTTGAACACCGACGTAAAGCAAGCCCACGAAAACTCGGCTGATCACTCACCCCCTGGCCGCCTTCTGGGGGAGCAGCGGATCCACCACACGATGCGTGGCTCCTATGCCAGCCACTACCGGCGCCATGCTTCCCCCGCTCCTGGAGGTTTTGGAGTTTTGTTCAAACAATGCGGCGCACCGGCCCGTTCTGAATGAGTTGGCATGGATTCTCCGGGCGGGGCGCGAGAGTCGCTGGTTGCTCAGCATCGGCAACGGCGTTCCGATTGACGGTGTGATTCCGGTCAAATGGCACGATTTCGTGATCGCGGGCGACGGGCGGATGAACCTGATCGACTACGAGCTTTACGTACTGCAGGCGTTGCGCGAGCGCATCCGGGCTAAGGAGATCTGGGTGGTTGGCGCCGATCGGCACCGCAATCCGGACAATGATTTGCCGAAGGATTTCGACCGTCGCCGTATCGAATATTACGCCGATCTGGGTCTCGATGGAGAACACATATCCAAAGGCCGGGTCCGAGCTCTGGATAGTATGATCACGACTGAATGATTGTCCGTCTCCCGCGTCCACGAGAATGCGTACACCGGCAGCAGCATAGGGCGTCTCCAACTTTCTGTATGCCCAGCGATAGCCTGGAGCTCACACAGGTCGGAGTGGCGGCCAGGCTGGGACAAGAGTTGCTGATGTGCACCCTGCGCCTCAACTATCCGGCGGCCGGGACAAGGATGCGATCAGCCATGCGTCCGCGCGGTAGCTCCGAACGCCATCCGTGACTACTACGCTCAGCGAGTCGACGATCGAGAAGCTACTGAGGAATGCGTGGGATACGTCAGATCCCGGCGCGTTGGGCCGTCCGAGCCCTCCGTGTATCAACTCAAGGTGAGCTTGCGCGGCATCTCGCCGATGATCTGGCGTCGGCTGCTCCTGTCTCCGTTGCACGGCGTGGTCTCTCGGCCCCACTCTCGCCCTAAACTGACTTCAAAGAAATTCCCAAAGGAGTACGGCCGATGATTGTGAGCGGTTTCACAGCCGAAGAAGACAGCGTGCGCGCGAAGGTGAGATGGGAGGAAGCGGGCAGGGAAACGCAAGAGATATTTGTTCGGGGACCCGACTTGCGCGCGGATCCCAATGCCTTTCTGATTTTGTGCTTCCTGCCGGCATGGCATGCCGGCGAGCGGCGTATCGTCATAGAGGATGGCGGCATCTGCCCTGTGCTCCAGGCAAATCTCGCGGCTGCGTCGCAGACGCTGAGGCGATGGCATCGGCTCGCCGAGCCCCCGCCCATTGTGGCCTCGGCCGAAACGCGCTTGCCGGCGGAGAAGGTCGGGCTGTTCCTGTCGGGCGGGATCGATTCGCTGGCTTCTTTGAGGAGCAGCCTCCAAAGGGTTCCACGATCGCACCCGGAGACGGTCTCGGCAGCCATTCTCATCGGCGGCAGCACTACCGAGAGCAAGTTCATGCGTCTGAGGGAAGTGCACGAGATCATCGCGCGCGAGGCGGGCGTGGAGCCGATCGCCCTGCGCACCAACGCGCAATCCCTCCACAACAACGACATGTCGTTCTACATCAACATCTATCACGGAGCGTTCCTGGCCGGCCTTGCGCATTGCCTCGGCGGGCGGTTGCGGAAGGTGAAGATCTCGGCGACCTTCGATGCCGCGAACCTGGAACCCTGGGGTTCGCATCCGCTGCTCGACCCGTTCTACAGCAGCGCCCATATGGCGATCGACCATCATGGGCTGGAGATGTCGCGCTTCGCCAAGACGGCGATCGTCTCGGACTGGCCGGTGGGATTGGATCACGTCAACGTCTGTGTTTCGCCGGAGGCCGTCGGCGAGAATTGCGGGCGATGTGAGAAGTGCCTCCGCACGATGCTTGCCCTGACGGCGCTCGGCAAGCTGGATGCGACCGCGGCGTTTCCCAGGCGGGACCTCCGGGCCGAGGACCTCACGAACCTCGAGATCACCAACGCATACCAGGCGAGTTGCTATCGCGATCTGCTCCAGCCGCTGCGCGACCGGGGGCGATCCGATCTGGCGGCCGCGCTGGAGCGCAAGCTCGCTCCCCCCACCCGTCTGAGTCGGCTTGTGGGGACGGCGCGCACCAACTTGCGGCCCGCCAAAAGCATCTTCAAGGCCGCTATTTCCCGATAGCTGTCTCATGGAGTTCGTTCTGCGCGCTCCGTCGTTTCACCCCGAAACGGCTCACTCGCCGGCGGAGTGAAACGCTAATGTGTTGAACGGCAGGAGGCAGGTTCTGTAGAACGCTGAGGGTCGAAAGAACGGATTTTCCATCCCGCAATGTCGGTCGCATTACGGCATGGGTTTGGAAAGGTCACCTTGAACCTGGTCGCCTGCGAGGCCGGCTTTAGCAAGGGGGGGCCTGCTCTATTATTTCGCGACCAAGAACGATTTGATCGGCGCGATGTTGGAACACTACGCCGTGCCGCCAACTCGGCGGGCAGGCGCCTTAGGCGCCAGGAGTTCGCGCATGGCCGCACATCTAACGTTGATCCGCTTGCTGTGGCAGCTCTCATCGCGGCTGCGGAAAATCCCTCTTTGCTTGAGACTATCCGCGGACTTCTTGATCCAGGTGAAGCCGATAGGATCGATGGCTCAGGGTCGGTGGCGCGTCCCTTACCATTGGTCGGATATCTCGCCAACAGGCTCGGATTGATTTCCAGTCCCGTGCCATAACACTGCGACCTGCCGACTGCGGCATGGTGTTGCGCCCGGGTCCGGTTCCGTTGTTAGCATCGTGAAGGCTGGTTCCCTGCCCATCGCGCCACAGGCCAGCACGAGCGCGGCTGCTAACCCGTGTTCACCTCGGACGATCTGACACGAGTGAGCGAAGCCTCGTGTTCCCGAGCCGTAACCACAGCATTTTGATCCTACGATGTGGTGCTCTTGCCCGGACTAACGTTCGCCTCCAATTCCACGGCGTCTGCCTCGCGTCGTGGCGATGCCCATTCCGATATGCTCTGAATCATCGAGAACAGCGGCGGGATGAGGAACAGGCCGATTGTCGATCCCCGACGATGCCGCCCACCACCGCAACGCCGACGGCTTCGCGGGCGCCCGCGCCGGCGCCTGTCGAGAGGGCGAGCGGCAGGACGCCGAAGATGAAGGCGAGCGCGGTGATGAACACATAATCTCGTAAAAAGCCGCCAAGGGTAATTGACAACATCACAATCTGTGAGATATTTGTGAAGTTATAGAAACCCCGGTGACCTACTCATGAAGTCCTCCCGTTTTGCCACACGCCTGAATTCTTTCGCTTCGGCACCTCATCTGTTTTGGCCCGACTTGAAGGGTAAACCCAGCATGATGCAGATGGCCGAGAGAGCAGCTACGACAAAGGGTTTGACCGATCTTGACCTAAATTTTCCAGATCATGTCGGGGAAGATCCACAATGCCTTGGCACGACGCATCAGCGACCTTGGGCTGACCATCAATGGCCTAGCAATGCGGTACTACACCAACCCCGGGTTTAAGCTTGGTGCCTTCACACATCCGGATAAATCCGTGAGGCGTGATGCCATAGATCTGACGAAGCGCGGCATCGACGCAGCGCGCGCCATGGGAGTCCAGCTCATGACGATCTGGCTCGGCCAGGACGGGTTCGACTACAATTTTCAGCTCGACTATGCGCAAGCCTGGGCTTGGGAGGTGGAAGGCATTCGCGAGGTCGCAGAACACGATACCGATTGCCAGATCAGTATTGAATATAAGCCGGACGAACCGCGTGCCCATAGCCTGCTGCGCGACGCGGCCACCACCCTGCTTGCGATCGCTGACGCTGGTGCGCCCAATCTCGGGGTCACGATGGACTTCGCCCATTCCCTCTACGCAGGCGAACAACCAGCGTTTGCAGCCCATCTCATTCACAGCCGCAGCAAACTCCTCGGAGTTCATCTCAACGACGCGTACGCCAAACGTGATGACGGCCTGATGGTCGGCGCAGTGCATCTCAGGTCGACGCTCGAGCTGCTTCGCCAGATCCGCAACGATGGCTACAACGGCGCGCTCTATTTCGACACGTTTCCCGATGTCAGCGACCTGGACCCGGTAGCGGAGTGCGAAGCAAACATCGCCACCGTGAATCGGCTCATGGTCGCCATCGCCGATCACCTCGACGGCGATAACCGGCTCGGGGAAGCACTCGCGCGGCAGGATGCTGTCGCCAGCCAAAGAATTGTCAACGAAGCATTGATCGGCAGCGCCTGATCGACGGTCGCGTGCCGGCGGCGGAATGGCCGGCGTTCAACGGAGGAAAGTCCATGACAATTCGCATAAAGTCGGTTGTTGCCGGGTGCGCCTTTGCGCTCATCGCTGGTTTTGCTAACGCGCAGGAACTGGCACCACTTAACTCTGACACAGAAACGGATCGCATCGACTGGTCGCAGTTACAGGCCAAATTTGGCGATGTACCGGCAGCCCCGCAGGGCACGAAGATCGGTGGTGTGTCGAAGACCCTCACCAACGAATACTGGCGTAGCCTCGGCGAGGGCTACCAGAACTATGCGAAGAAGGCCGGCGTCGAGGTGGTCTACCAGGCTGCGTCAAGCGAAGGCGATCAACTCGGGCAGCTGTCCACTGCGGAGAACCTGATTTCTCAGGGATTCAACGCCCTTCTGTTCTCGCCCCAGACCGATAACAACCTGCAGCCTGCGCTCGAGTCGGCGGAGAGCAAGGGAATCCCAGTCATTAACGTGAACGACGCCGTCATCCCGAGCGTCAAACACTATGTCGGCAACGTCCAGCGCGACAATGGCGTACGGGTTGCCAAATGGTTCCTGAAGAACCGCCCGCAGGGTGGGAAGGTCGCGGTCATCGAGGGCCAAGCGGGGGTGTTCGCTGCGGGCCAGCGGACCAAGGGCTTCAGCGAGACGATTGCCGAGGGCGGCAAGTTCACGGTTGTGGCCAGCGTCCCAGGCAATTGGGACCGTCAGCTTGCTTACGACAACGCCGCGACCATCCTTCAGCAGAATCCGGACCTGGTCGGCTTCTACGCCAATAACGATGGCATGGCGCTCGGCGTGGTTGAGGCAGTCAAGGCGGCGGGCCTTCAGGACAAGGTCGTGGTGTTCGGCACAGACGGAATATCAGATGCCTACAAGTCTATCGAGGCTGGCGAACTGACAGGCACCGTTAACTCATTCCCTGTCCTGACTGGTGAAGTTGGCATGGAAGCCGCCTTGCGCCTGTTGGGCAAGCAGCCGCTCCCGCGGGTTGTTTCGACCCCGCAAGCACTGATCACCAAGGACAACGTCGAGCACCTTCGCGGTCAAAGGTGACGACCTGCGCAAAGTGCTTTTGGCTCAGCCGGCTGAGTGAAAGCGGACGGGGCCTGGTCGTGTGAGGCCGGGCCTCGCTCTGGCATGAACCCGGGAGGAGTGATGCTAATGAACGATCAAGACATTCGGCTCAAACTGACCGACATCGGCAAGAGCTTCGGACCGGTGCGCGCCCTCGACGGCGTCGATATGGTGGTCAAACGGGGCTCCGTCCATGGACTGCTGGGCGAAAATGGTGCCGGCAAGTCCACCATGCTGAACATCCTTTCCGGAGTTTTGACGCCGTCGTCGGGTCACGTCGAGGTAGATGGCGCACTCGTTGTTGGCCATGGACCGTTGGCCGCCAGACGGGCGGGCATCGCCATGATCCACCAGGAACTGCAGCACGTTCCTGAACTGACAGTTGCGCAGAACATGTTTCTCGGCCGTCCTTTGAAGACAGGGGGCGTATTTGTGGCGCGCCGCATGCAGGAACGCGCAGCTGCTGAAGCGCTTGCGCCGCTCGATCCGACGATCGATCCATCCGTGCCGATCCGCACTCTGAAGGTTGCGCAGCGTCAGATCGTCGAGATTGCCCGTGCCATGATGGAAGACGCCAAGGTTCTGGCAATGGATGAGCCAACGTCCAGCCTCACGCCAGCAGAATTCGAACGGCTCGCAGTCTTGATCGCTGATCTCGCCGAAAAGGGAGTGTCGATAATTTATGTTTCGCACAAAATGGACGAGGTTTTCCGTGTCTGCGACACCGCGACTATCCTCCGCGATGGTCGCAAGGTCACGGACATGATCATGAGCGATACGTCCGAAAGTGCCGTCATTGCCAGGATGGTAGGACGAGAGCTGGCAACGGCCCATCACAAGAGCTTCGCGCGAACCGACGTCGTCCTTGAGGTTGCAGGCCTTTCGAGAGGATCGGCCGTCAAGAACGCCGACCTCAAACTCCATCGTGGAGAGGTGTTGGGTATCTCGGGCCTGGTCGGGGCGGGACGGACAGAATTGCTGCGCCTCATCGCCGGTGTGGATAAGCCGGATGCAGGCGAAATCCGCCTTGAAGGGCGGTCGCTTTTACTCGGCAACCCTCGCACCGCAATCGCCTCAGGGCTCGGCTTGCTACCAGAAGAGCGCAAGCGTGAAGGCATCGTGGCGCGCCGGTCCGTGCGCAGCAATATCGCGCTGCCGTCGATGCGCCGCTTCTCACGCTTCGGCTTTGTGCGCCGTAAGGCGGTTGTTGATGAAAGTCAGGCGCTAATGCGCGATCTCAATCTCAGACCGCTCAGCATCGAGCGTCCAATTGGGCAGTTTTCAGGTGGCAACCAACAGAAAGCGATCATCGGCCGTTGGATCGCTGCCGGCGCTCAAATTCTTCTGTTTGATGAACCGACCCGCGGCATCGATGTCGGCGCCAAAGCCGAAATCTACGCCCTAATCGAAAAGCTCGCCGCAGAGGGCCGCTCCATGATCGTCGTCTCGTCGGAACTGCCCGAAATTCTGCGAGTCGCCGATCGTGTCCTCGTTATGCGCGAAGGACGCATCGCAGGCGTGTCTGGAACGCGACAGCCTCAGCGAAGAAGGCCATCGTCGCACTCGCCGTGCCGCAGTCATCGCCCGTCGCTTCCTCCGTTTCAAGGTCCTGAGCCATGTCTGCGCCAAATAGCACCGCCGTAAGCACCAGCCGGAATAAGTTTGCCCTACCCGTCGGGCTCCGCGACGCCGGAACGTTGCTGGGACTGGTCGTGATCGTGGTCGTTTTCTCTATCCTCAGTCCGAATTTCCTTACCCAGCAGAACATCCTCAATATTCTGCAGCAATCCTCGATCAACGCCTGCGTGGCTCTTGGCATGACGCTGGTCATCATCGCTGGCGGCATCGACCTGTCGGTGGGACCAACAGCGGCCATTGCGGCGGTGGTGGTAGCGGTCCTTATGGCCGCGGGCGTGCCGATCGGCGTAGCAATCCCTCTAGCGTTGATCGTCGGCATGACTGCAGGTGCGTTCAACGGAGTGTTGGTTGCGTATGGCGGATTGCAGCCCTTTATCGTGACTCTTGGAACTCTGTCGCTCTATCGCGCCATTGCGCTGATCTACACGGGTGGCAATCCGATTTTCGGCATTCCTCCCGAGTTTCGGGCCCTCACCAATTCTTCCGTTCTCGGCGTGCCAAGTCCGGTGTTGATCATTGCCTTTCTTGCACTTGTCGTTTGGGTGGTGCTCAACAAGACGCCGCTGGGCGAATACTTTCTCGCCGTCGGCGGTAACCAGGAAGCGTCGCGCATTGCCGGTGTCCCTGTCTCGCTGACCAAAATCGCCAGTTACGTGATTTCCGGAGGGCTTGGCGTCTGTCGCGGGTCTCATTCTCGTGGGCCGCCTCGGTGCTGCTGATCCAACTCTTGGCAACCTTTGGGAGCTCGACGCCATCGCGGCGGCCGCCATCGGCGGTGCCTCCCTCATGGGCGGCAAGGGCTCGATTGTCGGTACGTTGCTTGGCGCCATCATCTTGGGCAGCCTGCGCAACGGATTAACCTTGATGAACGTACAGGCGTTCTACCAACTTCTCGCTACTGGCATTATCATTCTTGTCGCCATGCTAATCGACCGCGCGACAAGGGGCCAGGAATGAACATCTCTTTTATAGATCCCAGGACGGTGGGGCCTCGCATCCGGATGATGATGCCCCACCTTACGCCACTGGAGGCACGGGTTGTCGACATGATCCTCGGTCGCCGTGACTTCGACCGGGCAACGCAGCTTAAGTCGGTTGCAGAAGATGCCGGCGTCTCGGAAGCGATGATCGTCAAGATCGTCAAGAAACTGGGATTTTCGGGGTTCAGGGACTTTCGAACGGCGCTCGACGACTACAATCGCCTGCCGACGGCCGAACTTCACCAGGAACTTTCGCCCGAAGATACCGGGCGAGAGATCGCGCAAAAGGTCTTTCGGACCTCAATCCACGCCCTCGAGGAGACACTTTCCATTTTTGATCCGGAGGGCTTTGAACGAGCGGCAGACCTGATATTTCATGCGCGCCAGCGCGACCTATACGGGATCGGAGGCTCGGCGCAGATAGCGAGGGATGTCGCTCACAAATTTTTGCGTATCGGCATCCGCACAAGCGTATTTGACGACGCCCACATGATGCTCATGTCGGCGGCATTACTGGGGGAAGGTGATGTCGCAATCGGCTTCTCCCATTCGGGCACGACCACTGCCGTCATCGAACCTCTGGAACTCGCCCGCCGGCGGGGCGCCCGTATTATTGTTCTGACCAACTATGCGACCTCGCCAATCGCCGCGATGGCTGATGTCGTGCTCTGTTCAACTGCGCAAGGCTCACCGCTTCTAGGGGAGAATGCGGCGGCGCGTATCGCTCAACTTGTGATCTTCGACGCCGTCTTCGCGGCTGTCGCACAGCGGGACGTCAATGCAGCCGAGAGGAACCTCGCGGCGACGATGAGCGCTGTGACAACCAAACGGCGAACCACATGAATGACCCGAACAACCCCACCATCGTTGTGGTTGGCAGCCTGCACTATGACATTATGGTCGATGCGCCTGACCGGCCCCGTAAAGGCGAAACCGTGACAGGGTATTCCTGGCACCCGAAGTTCGGCGGGAAAGGTGGCAACCAAGCCATCGCGGCTGCCAAGGCTGGCGCGAATGTGCGAATGGCCGGCGCTGTCGGCGATGACGATTTTGGGCGCTTCCTGTTGAAGGAACTCGCCGCCGCCGGCGTCGACTCATCCCAGGTCGAGCAGCTCCCCAACGTAGGTTCGGGCATGAGCGTCGCGATATCGGATGCGGGCGGTGACTACGGCGCAGTGATTGTTTCTGGTGCAAACCTGCTCAGGGATGCCGCCGATGTCGCCAGACCTGATCTCTGGCATGGCGCGCGCGTGCTGATTCTGCAGAACGAAATGCCGGAAGCTATCAACATCGCATCCGCGCGTGCTGCAAAAGCTGCCGGAGCAACTGTTTGCGTCAACGCAGCGCCGTATCGTCCTATGTCGGATGAATTTGTTGCGCTGATCGACGTCCTCGTCGTCAACGCTATAGAAGCGGAAGAACTGAGCGGTATTTCCGTAAGCGATCTTGCTTCTGCGGCAGAAGTGACCCGCGCCCTCTCAGACCAGTTTCCCGCTGTGGTGGTGACGGCGGGAGGTGACGGCGTTGTCGGACAAATACGCGGTGAGGGCCCCGTTAGCCTCTCTGCCATACCTGTAAAGCTGGTGAGCACGCATGGAGCGGGTGATGTGTTCGTCGGCGCTCTGGCTACAGCGCTTGCCTCAAATCAGACGTTTGAGGCCTGCATCCGTGCGGCAAACGAGGCTGCCGCAATTCACGTGTCGACATAGCCAGTGCGGCGATGCCGGCGGGAAACCGCGATCGAGGCTGGGTCAACGACATAGCTCTCGATCCCTTCCGCAACCAAGGCACGGTGGATCCAGAACCCGTCCAGTCCGGCTTCCTGGAATGGGGGCGAACGTGTCCGTCCGCCGTCGTGCCCCTTCACCTGGATCTCAGTCTGAATCCACTCTATTCGGATGATTTGCCGGTAAGCCTTAATCTGATGCGTATATCATGCGGAGACAAGCGCCTACGCGTGGAAAATGACGCGTTAGAATGGAACTGTCGTGCCAAAGCTGTCGGTCCGCTGTCGGCCAACGGCTGTTGGTCAGCAATGCGCCTTATGGCGGTCACTCAGGGCGATTTTACCACTGCCTGGAAGCGGGACGTTGCAAGTAAGAAGCTTTTGGTCGTGGTTGCGCCAGGAACAGCCGTTTGAAGTCCATCAACGGATGGTTGCTTTGCGCTGCGAAGTAGTCCTCCCACAGCATCTTGGTTATTCTCAATCCTCCGAACTATGTTATCTTGGGAAAGCGGGCCGGCCGAAAGGGGCCTTGCGTGTAGTTGGCAGGCGCCCTTTGAGGAGGGGCGCGACCGTGGACGAGAATCCGGTCGAGCGGCGGCTGGTGGCGATTTTGGCCGCCGATATAGTGGGCTATTCACGGCTCGTCGAACAGGACGAGGGTGGAACTTTAGTCGCTATAAAAGCTCTGCGTCGCGAGGTAATTGACCCGCTTCTTACGCAGCACCATGGCCATATCGTCAAGCTGACGGGCGATGGAGCGATCGTCGAATTCGGATCGGTCGTCGACGCAACAAATGCTGCGGTGGCAATTCAGAAGGAAACTGCCGCACGGCAAACCGAAGTTCCCCCCGAGCGGCGGATCATCTTCCGCATCGGAATCAATCTGGGCGATGTGGTGGCCGACGACGGCGATCTGCTTGGCGACGGTGTCAATGTCGCCGCCCGGCTCGAACAACTATGCGATCCGGGTGGCGTCCTGATCTCCGGTACCGCCTACGACCAGATGCAGGGCAGATTCGACCGGCCGCTCGACTTTGCCGGCGAGCAGCATGTGAAGAACATCACCCGGCCGGTCCGCACCTATCACGTTCGGCTTGACGGTGGCGGTCGGCCCTGGCGGCTTCGGCTGAAATCCCATTCAAGGCAACTGCGCGCGGCGGCAGCGGCAGCAATCTTGATCGCGGCCGCGGGCTCTGCGTGGTGGTTCTTAAGTCCGAATGCGGCCAAGGCCGGGCCGCCGGCCATCGCCGTGCTGCCGTTCGAGAATCTCAATGGCGATGCGAGGTGGGATCGCTTCGCGTTTGGCGTAACCGAGGACATCATCACCGACCTGGCACGCTACCGAGACCTTGCAGTCATCGCGCGCACGTCTACAGACGTCTATCGAGGCAAGCCACATGACGTGCGCGAGATAGGCAAGGCCCTCGACGTCAAATACGTGCTGGAAGGCAGTCTGCAGGTCGACGGTCATCGCTTGCGGGTGACAGCACAGCTCATCAATGCAGAGACGGGTGCGCATGTCTGGTCAGAGCGCTACGATCGCCTCGCGGCAGAGCTGCTCGAGGTGCAGGACGAAATCACCCAAAAGATCGCGGTAACGCTAACCGGCTGGCAGGGACAGGTGACGGAGGCCGAACGCACCATTGCCAGGCGCAAGAACGCGACCGACCTCAACGCATATGACTACTGGCTGCTCGGCATCGAGGCGAAGCACAGGATGACTGTGGAGGGCCTGATCCAGGCGCGGGCCTATTTCGAGAAAGGACTGAAGCTCGCGCCTGACTTCATGCCGCTGGCACGCGATATGGGCATGGCGATCGATATTGGATATTGATGTCGGCGCGAAGTACGATTTTCCGGCGACGTCCGAGGCGGCGCGGAAATATACGGAAAGAGCATACGCCCTCGATCCGAACGACCCCAGTACGAACTTTATGATGTCCGTCGTCGGCAACGGCGAACAGGCAGAACGCCATCTGAATCAAGCGATGCAATTCGGGTCCAGCAACTCTGATGTAATGATGCAAGTGGCATGGAGCTATAGCGGCTGGCAGACGGAGCGCGCGATCGAACTTGTCGAACAAACGCTGAAGCTCAATCCCCGGTATCCGTCGTGGTGGAACTTCCCTATCACCAAAACCTATTTTGCTGCGCGCCAGTTCGACAAGGCGCTTGCGTCCGCTAAGCAGCTTGGCGACTCGCCCAACCTGACCGCCTATATCGCCATGAGCGCCGCGCAGCTCGGAAAGAAGCAGGAAGCAGCCGATGCCGCGGCCAGGGTGCTTCAGTTGAACCCCGATTGGACGGCGGAGAGCATGTACCCCTATCAGCCGTTCGATGATGAGACGCTGTTGCCAGAAGGCGCTGCGAAGGCCGGGTTACCGGTCTGCATGACGCCAGCCCAGCTCTCGGCGTTTACCGGCGAGTATAGGCTCAAGCAATGCGAGGAAGAGAGGGCAAGAGCTGCGGCGCTGAACTGAACCCCCGCGAATTTCGATTCCTCTCGTACTCCCGATCTGCGTCGCAGGTTTCCGGCGACCACAAGGCACTTTTTCGAGGCACTCCCCGGGAAACAGGAAGGTCGTGATTGGGTCAATTGGAGACGCCGACCTTATCCCACTGAAAGTCTGCTATCCGTTCTGGACGCCAGAAGCTGACGGTCGGCTTCCGGCGGCCCAGATCTGCCGTAGGTCTGGATTGGCTCAATACGGTTCTCGAAATAAGGAAGTTGCGCCGTAAGCTGCCATCGCGTTGCAGGCTCACCAGTGACCACGTTTGGTCGGACTAAGAGGCTGTTTCGAAATTACTCGTCAGACATGCAAATCGTCGAGCAGCGCCTTGGCATCCCTCAGATCGAGCGTGTCGAATCCTTCCGTAAACCAGCCATAGACTGGAGCGAGTAGATGTCGGGCAGCATCCCGCTGGCCCTGGTCACGCCACAACCGCGCCTTGCTCATCGCCGCACGCAGCTCCCAGGATTTCGCCTGTTGTTGCCGCGCCACGTCCAGCGCCCTGTCGAAAAACATTTCCGCCTTCGCCGCATCCCGTTCCTGCGACGTCATTGCAATCTCGCCGGCGACCCGGAGGACTTCGGCTTCGTACCATCGCTCCCCGGTGGTCTCGATCGCCGTCGTCGCCTCGCCGATGCAGTGCCAGGCCTCGTCGAACCGATCGAGATCCCGGTAAGCTATCGCCAGGCACGACATGTGCAATGGCATCCACAAAGTGGACCCGGTCGACCGAAAAGCGGCTAATCCGGAAGTCAACAGGTCAGCCGCGTCGGAAGCCTTGCCGGTCAAAGCAGATACCCAGCCTTGTGCCATCGTGCCGATCGCTTTCCAGAACAAGGCGTCTTTGTCGTCCGCCACTGCGAACAGTTCTTCCGCCTCCGCCTTGGCTGCCGCGTAGTTCCTGGAGACCAAATGCGTCAGGGCAGCGTGGGTCAGAACAAACATCAAAGTAGCGGCCTGGCCGATCTCGCGGGCGGTCTTGACCGCACGCTCGACATCCGCCAGCGATGCCGCCGGATAGCCGAGCAACCATGAGCCCAGCGATCGATAGGCCAGGATCGACACCCCGGGATCCTGGCCAAATCGAGTGGCAAGCGTACTGTGCTCAGCCGGATCGTGAAGCGCCGCTGCTTGGTCGGAATGCGCGCGAGCTTCTACGATGTCTTCCCCCGTACACAGCAAGGAGACCGCCATCATGCGATGAGCGACCACGATCGGGACTACCGATTCTTGCTTCTCGGCAAGTACGAGGAACTGCGCCGCAAGCTCGTGCATGGCGTCGCCGTTGAACGCGACGTAGTTTGCGACCCAGACGCCATAGAGAACAGAGAACAAGAGGAGCGGGTCTTCGAGGGGCTCTCCCAGCGCCCGGGCTTGTTCGATCAATAGATTTGCTCGCTCCGCTGCGGCCTTGGTTTCCGGCGCTGCGTAACCTTTGACGTGGATAAGCGGGGTAATAAGCGCGACCTGGAGCTTAGTCTCCTCGCGACGGAGCGCCGGTGTAGTGGCCAAGGCCCCAATCAAGCCGATGGCTCGAGTGAGTTGGTCCACTGCCTCAACCAGCGCTGAACGCTCCAGTGAACGTTGACCCGCGTTGCCCCACAGCCCCGCTGCCTTCTCTGTCAGCCCGGCTTCGGCGCAGTGAAGCGCCAGCAATTCGGGTTGGTTTCTTGCGACCTCGGAGAATTCGTCTTCCAGCACTTTGGCGATACGCGCGTGCAGCCCGCGTCGCGCCTCGCGCAGCAGCGTGCCATAGGCGGCGTCCTGCACCAGGGCATGCTTGAACAGGTATCTCGCCTGCGGCGGCACGCCCTGGCGGAACAGCAACCCCGCGGCGATGAGCCGGTTGAGAGCTGCCCCCAGGTCTGCCGCCGACTTGCCTGCAACCGCCGCCAGAAGGGCGTGCGGGAACTCCCGCCCGATGGCCGAGCCGATTTGCGCCACCTCCTTGGCGGAGCCGAGCCGGTCGAGACGTGCCATTAGGGAGGCGTGCAAGCTTGCCGGAACCGCGTGAGCCGAAGACGGAACCGAAGCAGTCAAATGCTTGGCCGCACCTTCGCTTTCAGCCTCCAGAATGGCCTTGGTCATCTCCTCGATGAACAATGGGATCCCGTCGGTGCGCTCAATGATATCTTTCCGGACACTCTTCGGGATTGGTTTATTTTCCGCGACGAGGTCGATAATGGCATCGACGTCACGCTCAGCCATCCGATTGATCGTCAGGAGGGTGACGTGCGGCCGCCCGATCCAGGGCGGAACGAACTCGGGCCGGAACGTGGCGAGGAGCAATACACGGAAGGTTCGGATCCGGTCCACTATCCGGCCGAACGCTTCCAGGGTTGTCGGGTCGGTCCAGTGCGCATCCTCGAAGATTATCAGCACCGGCCGGACGTGCGACAGGACTTCCAATTGCGAGCCGAATGCCTCCAGCGTTTTTCGCCGGCGCTGCTCCGGAGCCAGATCGAGGGCGGGATACCGTCCGTCATTGGGCAGCGACAGCAGGTCGGCGAAAAGCGCCGCGTCCTGGAGGGATGCTGAACTCTGGCCGAGCAAGGCAGCGAGCTTGTCGAGCCTGACAGCAACGGTCTCATCGCGCGCTAGTCCGGCAGCCCGCTCCATTTGACGAATGATCGGATAGAACGCGCTGTCGGTATGCTGCGGCGAGCAGAAATAACGCAAACGTGTATATGGCTCGCCGGCGAGGCGTTCGAGGAGCGCCGCCGTCAGCCGAGATTTGCCGATGCCAGCCTCGCCGGAAAGCATCACCACCTGGCCTTCGCCACCATTGGCCTTCGACCAGCGCCGAAGCAGAAGCTCGATCTCTTCCTCCCGGCCGACCAGCGCAGTCAGACCGCTGGCGTGGAGAGCCTCGAATCGGCTAGCCTCCGAACCGGCGCGTAGCGCTGCAAAAGCCCTTGTCGCCCCTGCGATGCCCTTGAGTTCCTTCTGACCGAGGTCTTCCAGATCGAAGAGATTGCCGAGCAGCTTCCTTGTGGCCTCGGCGATCACCACCATGTTCGGCTCGGCGATACCTTGCAGCCGAGCCGCAAGGTTCGGCGTCTCGCCAACGATGCCCCGTTCCTGCGCTTGCCCCGAGCCGATGAGGTCGCCGACCACCACCAATCCCGTGGCAATCCCGACCCGCGTTTGCAGCGGAACCGTCATTTTGAGTGCCGTCACCGCCGCGATGGTTTCAAGCCCGGCGCGTACAGCCTGTTCGGCATCGTCCTCGTGGGCCTGCGGATAGCCGAAATAGACGAGTACGCCGTCGCCCAGATATTTGGCGACGAAACCGCCGTGCCGGCGCACCGTCTCGGCGACGCAGGTCTGATAGGCCGATATCAGCTCGCGCAGGTCTTCGGGATCCATCTGACCGGAGAGTGCGGTCGAACCGACAAGGTCGGAAAACATGACGGTGACCTGACGACGCTCGGCGGCGTCCTGGGCCTGCGGCTCGGACAGCGCAGGCACAGAAATGGCGCCGGCATGCTCCGCAATTGCTTCCAGCAGCTTCTTGCGATGGCCGAGCGAGACGACGCCGATGTCCTTGAGATCGTCATTGGTCAACCGGCCCAGCAGCTCGATATTGATGTCGTTGGCGTGGAACATCTCGGCATACTCGGAGAGGCCGATCGCACGGAGCCAACCGTCGATTTCCATCTTCTGTCTCCCGGCTCGACAGCGCGGTTTTCGAGAAGGGTTGAGTCACGGCACCCACGACGATCCTGAGGCTTCTCGACCCAATTTTGGATCGACCATGTGGACACCAGCTAGTCGATAGCAGCATAGCCGCATCGTCCCTCAATACCAGACCGATCTAACCGACGCAGAATGCGGTTGATCGCACCGCCCGTGCGAAGCCCAACCCCACCGGCCAGCCGCGCAATATCAGACTTTCACGACGAGGATCACCAGCGAACATGTCCGCACTCCAGTCTGAACCGACCGAAGGGTGGCGGCTTGGATGAGGTTTGCACCTACGACATGTGTCGAATGAACGTCCGAGATGGGTCAGGTCACGCCGATGCCCGTGCCGACTTGAATGTCCGTTCATGAAGATTCATAGCCTGAAGCTGGCGGTCCGCTTGCGGCCAAACCCGGTCATTGCGAAGGAAACTTTTGTGCGCCATTGGCGCTACTAATCTTTCCCAGTGGCCCCAAATGACTGCGGCAACCTGGCGGCGACCTCAAAACAGTGCGCGCTTTAGCTGTTGCGGTTGAAACTTGATTTGCGCGGCTGAAGCAGGTCATCCGCCTAAACCCCAATGGTCGGCCAGATCGGACAAGCAGAATCTCAAGACGGCGGCCGCCGCTAACCTGGCCTGCTTGTCAGCGCCCAGACCGGCACCGCCAAGGTCGTGACCGCGGCCGCAGACGTTGGCCACAACCGTGAAACACGACTTGCCCAGTAAGTGCGGCACTTCGGCCATCTCGCGAACCGCGTTCAGCCGGCGATCGCTGATCGGATCGCCGCGCCGGTCGGTGTCGACCACTAGGCGGCCGGGATCTGCAGCCTGCAGGCCGCCCAGTTCGACCACTTCATACAAGTGCTCAAACCGGCGCGCAGCCAACGCTTGATTTTCGGCCAGCCTGCCGCGCCCCGTCAGCATTTCCACTGCCGACTGGCGAACGGCGACGATGGTCTGGCGGGGGTTGGAACTCGATTCGGGAAATGCCGGGTTGCGAAATGGATTCGCAACCTCACGATTTCCCAGCGGCATCTTATCCAACCTCGCGCCCGGCCGCAGGCAGGAACGGAAACGGACGCGGCCGGCATGGTTCGCCACAATGCCACGACATGGCAAAGCCCACCAATCCGTTTGTTAGAAAAAACGTTAGAAAATTCGGCCAGCAGTGAAAACCTGGTTTGCCGGCTACGCGCTAAATATTTAATTTCTTTGGGGTTTTTGGTGGGTGATGTAGGGATCGAACCTACGACCCGCTGATTAAGAGTCAGCTGCTCTACCAACTGAGCTAATCACCCACGGACCGCGCAAAGGCGGATGGCGCGCATATAGCCATACCTTTCCAGCCTGTCCACCCCCCTCGACGCGCATTCCGTCGCAGGGGCTGCTTTTCTTCAGCCGACGCACTTATCTCTGGAAGGCGGCAGCGTCGAGGGTCGGGGATAAGCGGGGTAGCGCAGGGCTTGCGCCAGGTGACGGCAACAGCAGTCCGCTATTTGGGGTGCGGGCGGAACGCTGTTTCGCCAAACACCGGAAAATTAGAAGCCTCGCATGTGTGGCCGGCCTGCCGCCTGCGATAGGTTGCGCCGACGTTGTTACGCAGTTTTTTCCCGTCCGAATCGTGGCAACGCCGCGCGGAAGAGGGTATTTTAAAGACGGAAGCAATTCGATGGACACAGTTTTGGCGGACAACCCGCCGGTCCTACCAGTTTCGAGCCGGAATGCGAGTATTCCCAAGGGAACGAAGACGGCTGCGGTGTCAGCGCAGGGCGTTGCGGCCGGACACACCGCGGTGACGGCGGCGGTTGACGCGATTGTCTTGTTCGAGGCGGTGTCGAAACGCTTTCCCGCAGGGCGCGGCAGCGCGGAAGTGGTGGCGCTCGATGCGATCGACCTTGCCGTGCCGCGCGGTTCGGTGACCGGCATCATCGGGCGCTCGGGCGCGGGCAAGTCGACGCTGATCCGGCTGGTCAACGGCTTGGAGAAGCCGAGTTCCGGCCGCGTCGTGGTGGATGGGCGCGATGTCGCGGCACTTGGCGAGGATAAATTGCGCGAGGTGCGCCGGTGGGTAGGCATGGTGTTCCAGCACTTCAACCTCCTGTCATCGCGAACCGCCTACCAGAACGTCGCCCTGCCGCTGGAGATCGCCGGCGCCGACCGCCGCACCATCGAGGCGCGGGTAACGCCGCTGCTGGAGCTTGTCGGCCTCTCCGACAAGCGCGACCGCTATCCCTCGGAACTGTCGGGCGGCCAGAAGCAGCGCATCGGCATCGCGCGTGCGCTGGCCACGCAGCCGAAGCTACTTTTGTCGGACGAAGCGACGTCGGCGCTCGATCCGGAAACGACGCGCTCGATCCTTGCGCTGTTGAAAAAGATCAACAGCGAACTCGGTCTGACAGTGCTTCTGATCACCCATGAGATGGAAGTGGTGAAGACGGTCGCCGACCATGTCGCGGTGATCGACCACGGCGCCATCGTGGAGCGCGGCACCACCTTCGACCTGTTGAGCGCGCCCGGGCATGAAACGACGCGCGCGCTGCTTGCCGGGCTGCCGAGCCTCAGCCTGCCGGCCTTCCTGGCCGAACAATTGCGGGCGGGACCAAGCGCGGGCAGCCGCGCGGTGCTGCGCATAAGCTTCGCCGGCGACAGCGCGACACAGCCGATCCTGTCGCGGCTGGGGCAGGCGACGGGCGTCGAGGTCAACATCCTGGCAGGCGCCATCGACGAAATCGGCGGCAGGCCGTTCGGCTCGCTGGTGGTTTCGATCGCCGGCGACGCCGCGACGCTGGCCAAGGCGCAAGACCACCTGGCGGCTCACGGCCTGCAAGCGGAGATGCTCGGCCATGTCACCTGAGATTTTCAAGCTTCTCCTGCAATCTACCGGCCAGACGCTCTACATGGTAGCGATCGCCGGACTGGTCGGCTCACTGCTCGGCGTGCCGCTCGGCGTTTTCCTCGCCACCAGCGGGCGCGGCGAACTTTATGCCGCACCCGTCGCCAACAAGGTGCTCGGCGCCATCGTCAACGCCACCCGCTCGACGCCGTTCATAATTCTCGTCGTGGCGATCATTCCCTTCACGCGGCTGGTCGCTGGAACCTCGATCGGTACAAGTGCGGCAATCGTGCCGCTGACGGTGGCGACAGTGCCTTTCGTGGCTCGGCTGGTCGAGGCGGCGATCCGCGAGGTCGACCCCGGCCTGACCGAAGCGGCGCGCGCCATGGGCGCCAGCCCGCTGCAGATCGTGACAAAGGTGCTTCTGGCCGAAGCGCGGCCCGGCATCACGCTGGCGCTGACGCTGACGGTGGTGAGCCTGATCGGCTATTCGGCGATGGTGGGCGCCGTCGGCGGCGGCGGGCTCGGCGATCTCGGCATCCGCTACGGCTACCAGCGCTTCATGCCCGACGTTATGGCGGCGGTGGTGATCGTGCTGATCGTCCTGGTGCAGGCCGTGCAGAGCGCCGGCGATGCGCTGGCAAGGCGCTTCGACAAGCGTTCGAGGCCAACCTGATTCTTATTCTTCCCAAGAGAAACGGAGACTATCCATGCTGAAGAAGACACTGATCGCCGCCGGGCTGGCGGTGTTGCTCGGCGCGCAAGCCGCGTCGGCGGAGACCATCAAGATCGGCGCGACGCCTGGACCGCACGCGCAGATCCTCGAGAAGGTGAAAGAGATCGCCAAGACCAAGGGCCTCGACATCGAGATCCTGGAATTTTCCGACTATGTTGTGCCGAACCAGGCGCTGAACGACGGCGAGCTCAACGCCAACTCGTTCCAGCACAAGCCCTATCTCGACAACCAGATCGCCGACCGCAAGTACGACATCGTCGATGTAGGCTACACCGTGAACTTCCCGATGGGCGTCTATTCGAAGAAGGTGAAGAGCTTCGACGAACTGGCCGAAGGGGCGACCATCGCGATCCCCAACGACCCGACCAATGGCGGCCGCGCGCTGCTGATCCTGGCCGACAAGGGTTTTATCAAGCTCGACGCCGCCAAGGGGCTGAAGGTCGGTCCGGCCGACGTGACCGAGAACAAGAAGAACTTCAGGTTCGTGGAACTGGACGCAGCGCAGCTGCCGCGCTCGCTGGACGATGTCGACGCCTCGGCGGTTAACGGCAACTATGCAGTGGAAGCCGGCCTGCAGCCTTCCGACGCGATCCTGACCGAAGGCGCCAAGGCGCCGTATGTCAACCTGATCGCGGTGCGCACCGCCGACAAGGATGCGCCGTGGGTCGCCGCGCTGGTCAATTCCTACCACACGCCGGAAGTGAAGAAGTTCGTCGAGGAGACGTTCAAGGGCGCGGTCGTCACCAGCTGGTGACTTTTGCCACTAAGGTAATGAAATTGGAGAGCGCGGGAGCCTGGCTTCCGCGCTTTTTGTTTGGGTGATTCCGTTGATGGTTATGTCGCTGGTCGCCCGCCACTCCGGTTTGCCTTGCAAACCACCTCTCTCCCCCGATCGACAAGGGAGAGGAAAAGGCCGCGAGGTTTCCGCTCTTCTTCCTCGTAACGGGGAGAAGGAGGCTGATCCTTCAAGCGTTGAGCGCCTGGGTCAGGTCGGCGATGAGGTCGTCCGCGTCCTCGATGCCGGCCGAGAGCCGCACCAAAGAATCGGAAATGCCGATCTCTGCCCGCTTTTCGGCGGGAATCGAGCCGTGCGTCATCAGGGCAGGGTGCTCAATCAGGCTTTCGACGCCGCCGAGGCTTTCGGCCAGCGTGAATAGCTCGGTGTGCTCGAGGAAACGCTTGGTGCCGGCGAGGTCGCGGTCGAGCTCCACCGTCACCATGCCGCCGAAGGCATGCATCTGAGCCTTCGCAATGGCGTGCTGCGGGTGGCTCGCCAGGCCGGGATAGACCACGCGGCGGACATCGGAACGGCTCTCCAGCCATTCAGCGATTTTTGCGCCGTTGGTGGAGTGGCGCTCCATCCTGAGCGCCAGGGTCTTGATGCCGCGCAGCGCCAGAAAGCTGTCGAACGGGCCGGAAATGGAGCCGATGGCGTTCTGCAGGAATTTCAGCCGGTCCTTGAGATCGGCATTGTCGCCGACGATGACCGAGCCGCCTACCATGTCGGAATGGCCGTTCAGGTATTTGGTGGTGGAGTGGACGACGATGTTGATGCCGAGTTCCAGCGGCCGTTGCAGATAGGGGCTGCAGAAGGTGTTGTCGGCGACCGAGATGAGGTTGCGGCGACGGGCAAGCGAGGCGACGCCCTCGAGGTCGACGACGCGCAGAAGCGGGTTGGTCGGGGTCTCGACCCACAGCATTTTTGTCTCCGGCCGGATCGCCGCCTCGACGGCGGCAAGGTCGGTGAAGTCGACGAAGCTGACCGACAGTCCGGCCGAGCGCTTGCGCACCCGTTCCAAAAGCCGGAAGGTGCCGCCATAGATGTCGTCGGTGGCGACGATGTGGGCGCCGCTGTCCAGCAATTCGAACACCGTGGCGATGCCGGCGAGCCCCGAGGCGAAGGCAAAACCGGCGCTGCCGCTTTCGAGGTCGGCGATCGCCCGCTCGAAGGCCATGCGGGTGGGGTTCTGGCTGCGCGCATACTCGAAACCCTTGTGAACCCCGGGGCTCTGCTGCGCATAGGTGGAGGTGGCATAGATCGGCACCATCACCGCACCTGTGGTGGGGTCGTGGCTCTGCCCGCCATGGATGGTGCGGGTGGAGAAGGCGAGGCGGTTCTTTCGGATGGTGTCCGTCATTTGCTGCGTCTCAGGTGGTTGATGAGGTCTACGCGGGTGATGAGGCCGACAAATTCGTCCTTGTCGAAGACAATGGCAACCTCGTTACGTTCGAAGACAGGCAGCAGCGCGTCGAGCGTCTGCGTCGCCTGGAGCGTGTGCAGGTCGGAGGCCATGGCGGTGCTGACCGGTGCGCCGAAACGGTCCCAGCGGCTATCATAAGGGCCTTCGACGACCGACAGGATGTCGCTCTCGTCGATGATGCCGACCAGCTTTCCCGCGTCGAGCACCGGCAGTTGCGAGACGTCGCCGCGGCGCATGCGGCCATAGGCGGTGAGAAGCGTGTCGTCGGGGCCGACGAAGACCGTGCCGCCTTCGCGGTGCGAACGGGCGACGAGGTCGCGCAGGTCGCCGTGGTGCTCGACTTCCGACAGTCCCTGTTCGGCCAGCCAGAAATCATCGAACACTTTCGACAGATATTTGTTGCCTGAGTCGCAGACGAAGGTGACGACGCGCTTGGCCGTCTTCTGTTCGCGGCAGTAGCGCAAGGCGGCGGCAAGCAGCGTGCCCGACGACGAGCCGGCGAGGATGCCTTCGCGAGACAGGAGATCGCGCACCGCCAGCATGCTCTGCTTGTCGGGGATGGAGTAGGCCTTGCTCACCAGAGACAGATCTGCGTTGGGCGGCACGAAATCCTCGCCGATGCCCTCGACGGTCCAGCTTCCGGCTTCTTCCAACTTGCCGGTCTTGATGAGCGGCGCCAGCACCGACCCCACAGGGTCGGCAAGCACCATCTCGGTCTTCGGCGAGACTTTTTTGAAGTAGCGGCCAAGCCCGGTCAGCGTGCCGCCGGAACCGACGCCGACCACCACCGCATCGACATCGCCGCCGAGCTGCTCGAAGATTTCGGGACCGGTCGTGGTTTCGTGCGCGGCGGGGTTGGCCGGGTTGGCGAACTGGTTGACATAGAAGGCGCCGGGAATTTCGGCGGCGATCCTTTCGGCCATGTCCTGGTAATATTCGGCGTGACCCTTGCCAACATCCGAGCGGGTGAGGCGAACCTCGGCGCCGAGCGCGCGCAAATGCTGGATCTTCTCACGGCTCATCTTGTCGGGCACCACGAGGATGATGCGGTAGCCCTTGGGGATGCCGACCTGCGCCAGGCCAAGGCCGGTGTTGCCGGCGGTCGCCTCGACGATGGTGCCGCCCGGCGCCAGCCGCCCATAGCGTTCCGCGTCGGCGATCATCGACAGCGCAATGCGGTCCTTGATCGAGCCGCCGGGATTCTGGCTTTCGAGCTTGATGAACAGGCGGCATTTGCCGGTGTCGAATTTGGTGAGCTCTACGATCGGGGTTTCGCCGATCAGGTCGAGGACCGAGGAGTAGGGTGGGCGCAGGCGGTTCATTCTTCCTCCACTCTTTGGCTCTTGTTTCCGGCGGGCGCGCTGAAAACCGTCACCGGTGATGCGGCATTCCAATCATATGGGCCGGGGCGCGGATCTTGAAAGTTGCTTCCGGTAGAATTTTGCCTTTCTAGCCGTGCATCTTGCCCGGCAAAGGCACTCTGGACCAACAAAATGCCGCTGGGTGGAAAATCATTCCAGGACGGGTACGTTGATGTTCAGATGATGCCGGCCTGCGGATGCGGCTCTCAGCGCCACCTTTAGTGTACGCCGCTCTGGCGCCTTCATTCCTGTCGGCATGATGCCAGCACGGCCATTGCCCGGTGGCGACGAGGCGATAGTATGGATGGGAGCCGATGACCGGAACGGTGGAATATTTTCTTGCTCGATGCGGCGAGTATAAAACCGGATGCTGCGACTGGCGCGCGTTTTTCTGGTCAAACCACGTCGCAGTCTCAAGCAAAAGGATTCCCCATGTCACTGAAAAACAACCTGATCGGCGCCGTGCTGGCGCTCGGCTTCGGCGCCGGCTGCGGCCAATGCGCAGGTCGTCGTGTCGTCGAAGATCGACACCGAGGGCGGCGTGCTCGGCAACATCATCCTGGCCGGTGCTCAACGCCAACGACATTCCCGACCACCGACCGCATCCAGCTCGGCGGCACGCCGGTCGTGCGCAAGGCGATCACCGCCGGCGAGATCGACATCTATCCCGAATACACCGGCAACGCGGCGCTTCTTCTTCGAGAAGGCCGACGACCCGCTGTGGAAGGACGCCGCCAAGGGCTATGAGACGGCCAAGAAGCTCGACTACGACGCCAACAAGATCGTCTGGCTGACGCCGTCGCCGGCCAACAACACCTGGGCCATCGCGGTGCGCAAGGACGTGGCCGAGGCCAACAAGCTCACGACGCTTTCGCGACTTCGGCAAATATGTCGCCGGCGGCGGCGCAGGTGAAGCTCGCGGCCTCGGCCGAGTTCGTCAATTCGGCGGCAGCCCTGCCGGCGTTCCAGACGACCTACGGCTTCACGCTGAAGCCCGACCAGCTGATCACGCTCTCGGGCGGCGACACGGCGGCGACGATCGCGGCTGCGGCGCAGCAGACCAACGGCGTCAACGCCGCGATGGTCTACGGCACCGACGGCGGCATCGCGCCCTCGGGCCTCGTCGTGCTGGAGGACGACAAGGGCGTGCAGCCGGTCTACCAGCCGGCGCCGATCATCCGCGAGGCGGTGCTGAAGGAGCATCCGCAGATCGAGACGCTGCTGAAGCCGGTGTTCGAAAAGCTCGACCTCGTCACGCTGCAGGAGCTCAACGGCCGCGTGCAGGTCGGCGGCGAGCCTGCCAAGGCCGTCGCCGAGGACTTGCTGAAGAAGAACGGGTTCGTGAAGTAAGCGCGTCGACTGCTTCGATCACGGCAAGATGAGGCGGGCGCTACGGCGCTTGTCCGCGGACATCTCCCCCGCAGGGCGAGATCAGTCGCGACACCTCGCCGTCTCCCTCAGGTGGCGGTGGCGGCGGCAAATGCAGGCGTAATCTCTCCCTGTGGCGGAGATGTCCGGCGGCAGAGCGGGGCGCGAGGCATGGGCGATCTCGTAACCGCGATCAGCCCGATGCCCTGCGCGCTCGACAAGCTCGGCGTGCGTGATCGCCGCGCATCGCCGCCTACGGCGCCTTCGCTGCGCCCTTCGCGACGTTCCGCGCCAACCGCATCGTGCCCGGCGAGGCGCGCGGCGATCCTCGAGGCGCTGCCCGGCTGGGCCGGCGTGCTGCTTCTCGTCGTCCTGACCGTTGCCGCGCATCGTCGCGCGCTGCTGCAAGACGCCGGCGCTGGTCCGGCTGGTCGCCGCGGCGGCGGCTCTGGTCGCTGCTGGCGGTCGTTGATCGGCGTGGCCGGCACGCTACCTCACGCCCGAGGGCAACACCTTCGCCCGCGTCTCGCCCGCCTCCGGCTTCTGGCTCCTGCTCTTTGCCTTCGCGCTGCTCGCCGCCGATGCGCTGACGCGGCTGCGGCTGACGCCGCTGGCGCGCATCGGCGTCCTGGCGGTCGTCGCGCGGTCGCCATGCGGCTGCTGCTCTGGCGTCGGCGGCTGGAACGACCTGTCGATCCTCAAGGAATACGCCAACCGCGCCGACGCTTTCTGGCGCGAGGCGCGGCAAGCATGTGGCGCTGGCGTTCGGCTCGCTGGCCGCCGCCGTCGTCGTCGGCATTCCGCTCGGCATCCTCTGCCATCGCGTCGAGCGCGCTGCGCGCCGGCGTGCTCAACGTCCTCAACATCGTCCAGACCATCCCCTCGATCGCGCTGTTCGGCCTCCTGATCGCGCCGCTCGGCTGGGTCGCCGCCAACGTGCCCGGCGCCGCGGCGATCGGCATCTCGCGGCATCGGCGCCGCGCCGGCCTTCGTCGCGCTGTTCCTCTATTCGCTGCTGCCGATGGTCGCCAACACCGTCGTCGGCCTCGCCGGCGTGCCGCGCGCGGCCAACGACGCGGCACGCGGCATGGGCATGACCGACCGCCAGCGGCTGTTCCGGGTCGAGTTGCCGCTCGCCTTCCCGGTGATCCTCACCGGCATCCGCATCGTGCTGGTGCAGAACATCGGGCTCGCCACCATCGCCGCGCTGATCGGCGGCGGCGGCTTCGGCGTCTTCGTCTTCCAGGGCATCGGCCAGACGGCGATGGACCTCGTGCTGCTCGGCGCCGTGCCGACCGTGGCGCTGGCCTTCGCCGCCGCGGTCGTGCTCGACGCCGTCGATCGAAATGACCGCCGCAGAGCCAAGGCAGTGCGCGCATGATCGAGATCGACGACCTCACCAAGCGCTACGGCGACACCGCGGTCGTCGACGATGTGTCGCTGACGATCGAGCCGCGCACGATCGCGGTCATCGTCGGCACCTCCGGCTCCGGCAAGACGACGCTGCTGCGGATGATCAACCGGCTGGTCGAGCCGACCTCCGGCATCGTCAAGCATCGACGGCGACGACAACCGCGCGCTGCCGGGCTACGAGCTGCGCCGCCGCATCGGCTACGCGATCCAGGGGCACGGCCTGTTTCCGCACCGCACCGTGGCGCAGAACATCGCCACCGTGCCGACGCTGCTCGGCTGGGACAAGGCGCGGATCGACGCACGCGTCGACGAGCTGCTGACGCTGTTCCAGCTCGATCCCGCCGATTTCGCGACCGCGTTATCCGCACGAACTGTCCGGCGGCCAGCAGCAGCGCGTCGGCGTCGCGCGGGCGCTCGCCGCCGAGCCGAACGTGCTTCTGATGGACGAGCCGTTCGGCGCGCTCGACCCGATCATCCGCGCCAAGGCGCAGGACGACCTGCTCGCGATCCAGAAACGCTTCGGCACCACGATCGTCCTGGTCACCCACGACATGGAGGAGGCGATCCATCTCGGCGACAGGATCGCGGTCATGGACGAGGGCAAGCTGCTGCAATACGCGCGCGCCGGCGGAGATCCTGGCGCAGGCCGGCGACGCGCGTTCGTCGAGACGCTGATCGGCACCGGCGAGCGGCCGTTCCGGCTGCTGTCGCTCGAGCCGGTCGGCGACGCGGTCGAGCCGGGCAGCGGCGCAAGGCGAGGCCGATCCCGGCCACCGCGACGCAGCGCGACGCGCTGGCCGAACTGCTGTGGTCGGGCCGCGCAGGCCCTGCCGGTGGTCGGCGAGGACGGCGCCGATCTCGGCAAGGTCACGCGTCGAAGGGCCTGGTCAAGCGCGCGGCGAGGCCGCAATGAGGCTTTGGCTGCCGACGCTGCTTCGGCTGGTCGCGCTGGCGCTGCTCTCGGCGTTCCTCGTCGAGCCGCAATGGTTCGAGCCGGTGCTTCAAGCCGCTGACCGAGAACAACGCGCCGGCGATCTACAACCAGGGCAGCCTGCTGACGCTGACGCTCCAGCACCTGCGCATCGGTCGCCATCGCGACGGTTGCCGCGACCGTCGTGGCGGTGGCGCTGGCCATCCTCGTGACGCGGCCGTTCGGCGCCGAGTTCCTGCCGCTGTCGCGCAGCCTCGTCAATATCGGCCAGACCTTTCCGCCGGTCGCGGTGCTGGCGCTTGCCGTGCCGGTGCTCGGTTTCGGCGAGAAGCCGACGCTGGTCGCGCTGTTCCTCTACGGCCTGCTGCCGATCTTCGAGAATGCGCTGACCGGCCTGACGACGCTGCCGCCGCCGGTGATCGAGGCGGCGCGCGGCGTCGGCATGACCGGCTGGCAGCGGCTCATCAAGGTCGAGCTGCCGCTGGCGCTGCCGGTGATCCTCGCCGGCATCCGGCTGTCGGTGGTGATCAGCCTCGCCACCGCGACCATCGGCTCGACGGTGGCGGCGAAGACGCTGGGCGAGGTGATCATCGCCGGGCTGCTGTCCAACAACCTCGCCTTCGTGCTGCAGGGCGGCCTGATCGTCGGCGTGCTGGCGGTGCTGATCTACGACGCGTTCAGCGCGCTGGAGCGGTTTGCGGCGCGACGGACGGGACGGGTAGCATAGGTTCGCTCCTTACCTCTCCCCGTAAGGACGGCAGGGCAATCGCATTTAGGGTTCCGTCTTCCCTCAGGCCCTTCGTGCCACCTCTCCCCCGTCGAACGGGGGAGAGGTGGTTTGCAAAGCAAACCGGAGTGGGGAAGACCACTCTATGAGATACCCCTGAGGCGTTTGGGCGTGGCTCCGACCTCGAAAAAAAATCTGAGATTTTTGGAACCTTTCTTCGGGTGGGGCATTTTGTAGTCTACGGCGGACGATCCCACCCCCCACCCCATGCCCGCCGTTCTTACTCAGCCGGCCGCAAGGTCGGCTTTTTCTTTGGGCACCGTGCAGGGAACCCGTTCCAGCAGCCGGCGTTACGACCAGGACGGTTCGCGAACCCGCGCGGAAGCCGCGTTTTCGAAACCGCCACGTATTTTTCCTGCAACGCTCGTTTGCGAGGGGATGAAGGGATTTACCGATGGCTTCGCGTCCCGCCTGGAAAGGCTATCTGAAACTGTCGCTGGTGACCTGCGCGGTCGAACTGTTCAACGCGACCACCCACACCGAAAAAGTATCGTTCCGCATCCTCAACCGCGCCACCGGCCATACGGTGCGGCGCATCTATGTCGACGACACGACGGGCAAGCCGGTGGACGACAAGAACGAGGTGAAGGGTTACGAGATCGGCAAGGACGAATATCTGCTGGTCGAGGAAGACGAGATCGAGGCGGTGCAGATCGAGTCCTCGCACACGCTCAACGTCGAGGGTTTCGTCCAGAAATCCGAGATCGAGCAGATCTATCTCGATACGCCCTACTACCTGGCGCCGGCCGACGAGGTCGCGCAGGAGGCTTTCGCCGTCATCCGCAAAGCGCTGGCAGAGAGGAAGATGGCGGGGCTGGCGCGCATCGTTCTCTACCGGCGCGAACGGCCGGTGGTGGTGGAGGCGCTGGGCAAGGGCATGCTTCTGACCACGCTGCGCTACGACAACACCGTGCGCCGGCCCGAAACCGTGTTCGACGACGTGAAGGATCCGAAGCTCGACGAGGAGATGATCGAACTGGCGGCGCATGTCATCGACAAGAAGAAGAGCAAGTTCGACCCGTCGAAATTCGAGGACCGCTACGAGAACGCGCTGCTGGACCTGATCAAGGCAAAGCAGAAGGGCAAGAAACCGCCCGTCGCTGCGCCGGAGCCGAAGCCTTCCAACGTGGTCGATCTGTTCGATGCGCTGAAGAAGAGCCTTGCCTCCGAGGGCGGCAAGGCGCCGGCAAAAGGCGCGAAGGCAAAACGCAGCGCCGCGAAGAACGCGTCGTCGGACGCGCCCAAGAAACGCAAATCGGCGTAAGGTCGCCTCGCCATGGCTAACCTCGAACAATACCGCGCCAAGCGCGACTTCAAGGTGACCAGCGAACCGTCCGGCAAGGCGGCGAGAGCAAGGTCGAAGACGGCAGGCGGCATTTTTGTCATCCACAAGCATGACGCGACACGGCTGCACTACGATCTCAGGCTCGAACATGGCGGCGTGCTGTGGAGCTGGGCGGTGACGCGGGGGCCAAGCCTCGACCCTTCCGAAAAGCGGCTCGCCGTGCATGTCGAGGACCATCCGCTCGACTATGGCTCGTTCGAGGGCAACATCCCCAGGGGCCAGTACGGCGCCGGCGCGGTGATCGTCTGGGACGAGGGGAACTGGGAGCCGGAAGGCGACCCGGCGGCCGGCATGAAGAAGGGGCAGCTGAGCTTCACGCTCAAGGGCAACAAGCTGAACGGCGCCTGGCACCTGGTGCGCCTGAAACGCCGCCCCAAGGAAAAGCGCGACAACTGGCTGCTGATCAAATCCGACGACAAGTTCGCCAGCCGCAAGGGCGATATACTGGAAGACGCGCCGCAATCGGTGAAGTCGGGTTTGAGCATCGAAGATATCGCGGAAGGCAAGGCGAAGGCGAAGCCGGCCAAGGCAAAAGGGGACCCGGGCGCCGGCGCAAGCAAGCCGGCAAAATCGAAGGCAAAGATGCCCGGCTTCATCGCGCCCTGCCTGGCGCGGCTGCAGGACAAACCGCCGGCCGGCGACGAATGGGTGCACGAGGTGAAGTTCGACGGCTACCGCATGCAGGCGCGTGTGGATGGCGGCACGGTGAAGCTCCACACCCGCACCGGGCTCGACTGGACGGCCAAATTCGGCAAGGCGATCGCCGACACGTTTGCCGGCCTCGATCTCGACCAGGCGATCATCGACGGCGAGATGGTGGTGCTGGGCGACAATGGCGTCTCGGCATTTTCGGAACTGCAACTCGCGCTTTCAGAAAAGCGCAGCGAGCGCATGACCTTCTACGTGTTCGACCTGCTTTTCCTCGATGGCGAGGATCTGCGCGCCGAACCGCTGGTCGACCGCAAGGAGCGGCTTCGCGACCTGCTGGAAGGAACCGACGAGGAGGGGCCGGTTCGCTACAGCGAGCATTTTTCGGAGCCGGGCAAGACGATGCTTTCGCATGCCTGCCGCATGGGGCTGGAAGGCGTCGTCTCCAAACGCGCCGACGCGCCCTATTCCAGCGGCCGCGGCCATGACTGGATCAAGTCCAAATGCACGCTGCGGCAGGAGTTCGTCATCGCCGGCTATCTGCCCTCGCAGGCGGCGGGCAGGGGGCTTCGCTCGCTGGTCGTCGGTTACCACGACGGCGACGGACTGAAATCGGCCGGGCGGGTCGGCACCGGCTTTGCCGGCAACGTCACCAGCGACCTCAGGAAGAAGCTCGACGCCATCCGTGCAGACGCCTCAGCTTTCGAGGGCGCCGCGGCCAGGGAAAAGGGCGTGGTGTGGGTGAAGCCGCAACTCGTCGCCGAAATCGAGTTCCGTTCCTGGACAAGGGGCGGTAGCATCCGCCACGCTTCATTCCAGGGCTTGCGCGAAGACAAGCCGGCAGAGGAGGTCGTCGTGGAAAAGCCCGAACCGGCAAGCAAGTCGAAAACCGCATCCAAGGCTGGCGCTGCCGCGAAGGCAAAGCCGGCTGCCGCCGCGGAGACTTCGGTGCAGCTTTCCAGCCCCGATAAGAAGCTGTGGCCCGACGAGGGCGTGACCAAGCAGCAACTGCTCGATCATTATGCAGCGGTGTGGCCGCGCATGCGCGACTATGTGGTCAACCGGCCATTGGCGCTGGTGCGCGCACCGGACGGCATCAAGGGGCAGCGCTTCTTCCAGAAGCACGCAATGCCCGGCATGCACAAATCGATCTTCAAATCGAACGACCCCGAGGACAATGAGGAGTTCCTGTTCGTCCGCGATTTCGACGGCATTGCCGGGCTGGTGCAACTCGGCGTCGTCGAGATTCACATCTGGGGGTCGACGGTCGACAAGATTGCAATGCCCGACCAGATCGTGTTCGACCTCGACCCGGACGAAGGGCTCGGGATCGAGGAGGTGCGCGCCGCGACACGCGACGTGAAGGAACGGCTCGACGATCTCGGCCTGCCGAATTTCCTGAAGACATCCGGCGGCAAGGGTTTCCATGTCGTGGTGCCGCTGAAGCCCAAGGCCGACTGGGCGACGGTGAAAACCTTCTCGCATGATTTTGCCCGCGCCATGGAGCAGACCAATCCGAAGCGTTACACGGCGACACTTTCAAAGAAGGCGCGGCAGGGCCGGGTGTTCATCGACTATCTGCGCAACGGCCGTGGCTCGACCACGGTGGTCGCCTATTCCAGCCGCGCCAAGACGGGCGCCACGGTTTCCATGCCGGTGCCGTGGGAAGCGCTCGACGGGCTGTCGCCGGCCGCGTTCAAGATGGGCGACAAGGCGCTGGTGAAGGCGCTGGCGGCGGACGATCCGTGGAAGGATTATGACAAGCGCCGCAAGCTTCTGGCGCTGAACGGGGGCTGAGCCGCCGCATCGACAAAAAAGCCGGGACATGTCCCGGCTTTTTGTGGATCGTTTTTGCCGGATCAGGCGGCTTCGACGGGAACTTCCAGCGGAACCGAGATGCGGCTGAGACGACGCACTTCCTCGTCGTTGAGCAGGCCGCCGGCGCGCAGCAGGCCGGCAAAGCGGCCGTTGCTGACGGCGAGTTCATGGAACGCGCCGGATTCAATGATCTGGCCGTTGTCCATGAAGATGACGCGGTCGGCGTCGCGCACCGTGGTTAGGCGGTGGGCGATGATGAAGGTGGTGCGGCCACTGCGCAGGTGGTCGATCGCTTCCTTGACGCGCGCCTCGGTTTCGACGTCGAGCGCACTGGTCGCTTCGTCGAGCACCAGGATCGGAGCGTCCTTCAGCACGGCGCGCGCAATCGCGATGCGCTGGCGTTCGCCGCCGGAGAGCTGGCCGCCGCGTTCGCCGACGACAGTGTCGTAGCCTTCGCTCTTCGACAGGATGAAATCCTGCGCGGCGGCGGCAACGGCGGCAGCGTGGACATCCTGGTAGCTCGCTGTTTCGCGGCCGACGCGGATGTTGTCCTCGATCGAGCGGTTGAATAGGCCAGCATCCTGAAACACGCTGGCGATCGACTGGCGCAGCGACTTGCGGCTGACCGTTCGGGTGTCGATGCCGTCGACGAGGATGCGGCCTTCGTCCGGATCGTAGACGCGTTGCAAGAGGTTGATCAGCGTCGTCTTGCCGGCGCCGGTCGGGCCTACGATGGCGATGGTCTCGCCAGCCTGCACCTCGAAGGAAACGTCACGGACGCCCTGGCCGCAGTTCGGGAAGGTGAAGCCGACGTTTTCGAAACGCACGTGGCCGGTGACCTTCGACAGCTCGCGCAGGCCTTCCGGCTCGCGGCGAAGCGCTGACGCATCCTGCATCTCATAGAAGTCGACAAGCTTGGCGCGGGCTTCGAACACCTGGTTGACGAAAGCGCTGACCTGGTCGAGGCGGCTGATCAGCAGCGTCGCGAAGCCGGTGAAGGCAATGATCTCGCCGATCCTGAGCTCGCCGCGGCTGACAAGCAGCGCGCCGATCAAGAGCACGATCATCATCGACACGGTGGAGGCGAGACGATGCATGGCGCTGGCCAGCGCCCACCAGTCGAGCACTGGATACTGCGCCTTGATCAGCTGGTTGGTGTAATCCTGCAGGGCCTTCGTTTCTTGGCCGATGCGGTTGTAGCTCTGCAGCACCGACACGTTGCCGATGGCGTCGCTGACATGCGAGAAAACCTTGTGGTAGTGGCGCTCGACGGCGGCCTGGCCGTCCTTGGTCTTGCGCATCACCAGCCGGCCGATGGCGACGTAGAGAACGCCGAGGCACAAAAGCACAGCCGACATGCGCAGGTCGAGCGACAGCGCCGTGGGGACGAGCAGAACCAGCGCGACAGCCGTCGACAGATGCTGGCGCATGAATTCCAGCCACAGGCTGAACATCGCCTCGACGGCGCGCAGCAGCGTGTGCAGGGCGTGCGAGGTGCCGCGGGCGTGATGCCAGGAGAGCGGCATGGTGATGATGCGCTCGAAGGATTCAGTCAGCACGGCGGCGCGGCGCTCATGCGCAAGGCGATCGGCGCCGCGGGCGACGAGCACGAAAGCGACGATGTTGAAGGCGCCGAGGCAAGCCCAGATGGCGAGACTGGAGAAGAGATCGCGCTTGTCGGAGATCGCGTCGATGATGTTGCCGAACATGATCGGCTCGGCGATCGACACCATGGCCAGTATGATGTTCGCGGCGCAAATGAAGAAAACCCGCCGCTTTGCCGGAGCAAGGTGGCGGAGCGCTCTCAGATAGACTTGGAACAAGGACACTATGCTACCCCCACGGGGAAAATGGTGCAGTGCGATTGGCGAGACAGGTATCGCTAGATGAACGACTTTACAATGCTGCTGGATGACGCAGGTTCCTTTGAGTTGGACAACAATATGCAGGACCGTTAATTTGATGTGATCGCGTAACGAACTGAGAAATAAGGAAAAACGGCCACACTACGGCGAAAGCAAGGCCTTGGCTCAAGTGGCTAGATCGATTCCGGCCCTGCCACTAGGCCGGAATCGTCACAAGAACATCGCTGTCGCCACCGTCTGAAAGCTCAATTGTGGAGCCTTTTATCTTGCGGCCGTTAACTTCAATGGCGGGAGTTCTTTTGTCAGAGGCTCTTTTAACCTGAATCTTATAGACGGCGCCCACGAGATTTACTGTGGCGGTGAAGCCGTCCCAGTGGCTGGGCAGCCTCGGCTCGATACGTAAGCGGTCACCTTCCCTTCGAATACCCAGGATTCCCTCGACCGCGGCGCGGTAAAGCCAGCCCGCGGAGCCCGTGTACCAGGTCCAGCCGCCGCGTCCGCCCTTGTCGCCTTCGGAGTAAATGTCGGCGGCGACGACATAGGGCTCGACCCGATAATGTTCGGCCGCATCGGCATCGAGCGCGTGGTTGACCGGGTTCAGCATCTGGAAGCAGCGCCAGGCATCGTCGCCTCGGCCCATCTCCGCCAAGGCGATGACAAACCAGGTGGCGGCGTGGGTATACTGCCCGCCATTTTCGCGAACGCCCGCCGGGTAGCTCTTGATGTAGCCCGGCTCCTTCTCCGTTTTGGAGAAGGGCGGCGTGAACAGCTTGACGATCTTCAGGTTCTCGTCGACCAGTCGCTTCATCGCCGAATCCATGGCGGTCGCCGAGCGCGCGGGGTCGCCGTGACCCGACAGCACGCTCCACGACTGGGCGATGGAATCGATCTGGCATTCGTCGGAATTGCGCGAGCCGAGCGGCGAGCCGTCGTCATAGGTGCCGCGACGATACCATTCACCGTCCCAGCCGGCGCCTTCGAGCGCCTTCTTCACGGTCTTGGCGTGTTTCAGCCAGGCATGGGCGCGCTTGCCGTCCTTCTGGCTTTCGGCGATCGGCGCGAAGTCCTCCAGCGTTTTCAGAAGGAACCAGCCGAGCCATACGCTTTCGCCGCGGCCTTCCGCGCCGACGCGGTTCATGCCGTCGTTCCAGTCGCCGCCAAGGATCAGCGGCAAGCCGTCCGGGCCGGTGCGCTGGACCGCGAGATCAAGCGCGCGGGCGCAATGTTCGTAGAGAGGTGCGTTCTGCTTCGACACTTCCGGGGTGAAGAAGGCGTCGTGTTCGCCCTCGGCCAGCTTCTGGCCGTCGATGTAGGGCACGCTCTCGGCGAGAATGGAGACATCGCCGGTGACGCGGACATAATGCGCGACGGCGTAACCCAGCCACACCACGTCGTCCGAGATCAGCGTGCGCACGCCGGCATTGGTGCGCGGCAGCCACCAGTGCTGCACGTCGCCTTCTGGGAACTGCCGGTGCGCCGCGTTGAGGATCTGGTCGTGCGCCAGCTTGGGATCGTGCAGAAGCAGCGCCAGCGTGTCCTGCAACTGGTCGCGGAAGCCGAACGCGCCGCTCGCCTGGTAGAAGGCCGAGCGGGCGCGGATGCGGCAGGCGAGGCTCTGGTAGGGCAGCCAGTGGTTGACCATGGCGTCGAACGCCTTGTCCGGCGTCTCCACCTGCAGCGTGTCGAGGAAGCCGCGCCAGGCAGTGTCGATTTCGGCCAGGCGTGCGTCGAAATCGACGGCGCGGTGACGCGCCACCAATTCGCTTGCCTCCTGCGGCGAGCCGGCGTCGCCGAGCAGCCACAGGAGCTTCACTTCGCCGCTGGGTGCAATTTCGATGTCGCGCGCCATCGCCGCGCACGGGTCGGTGCCGGCCTCGATACGGTTGGAGAGCGCGGCGCCGCTGGCCACCGTTTCCGGCAAGGCGACGGAGCCGCGCGGGCCGATGAATTCGTGACGGTCGGCGGTGACGCTGTCGGCGGCCTTGTCGCCGGCAAGGAACGCCACCCGGTCACCGAAGTCGAGGCTGTAGGCGTTGCGGGCAAGCACGGCACCCGTCTTGTCGTCCTGCATGGGGACGATGTAAGGCGCCGAGCGCGGGCGATTGGCGCCGAGCACCCATTCGGCATAGGCGTAGACGCGAAGCCGCAGCGGCACCGAACCGGAGTTGCGCAATGTCAGCCGCGAGATCTTCACCGGGTCGGCGGCGTCGACAAGCTGCGTCACCTCCATCGTCAGCGGACCCCGTCTTGCGCTGAAGGTGGAGAAGCCCTGGCCATGGCGGGCTTCGTAGACCACCGAGGTGTCGCGGGCGATCGAGGCAAAGGGCGAGAACGCCTTGCCGCTGGCATGGTCGTAGACATAGATCGCTTCGCCGGGCCGGTTGGTGACCGGGTCGTTCGACCAGGGCGTCAGCTGGAAATCGCGGCTGTTGCGGCTCCAGGTGAAGGATGCGCCCTCGGCCGAGGTGTGGAAGCCGAACGAGGCGTTTGCGATGACGTTGACCCAGGGCTGCGGCGTGGCGCGTTCGTCGGAGAGCCGCACGACATAATCGCGGCCGTTGCGGTCGAAGCCGCCGAAGCCGTTCCAGAACGCCAGTTCGTCCGCGAGCGCCGGCGTCTTGCCGACTGCGCGCAGCTTCGGCGTTGCCGTGGGCCGCGGACGCTCCTCTGAAGGCTCGGCCGTCGCCAGCGCCGCCAGGTCCGCGTCGCGGTTGGCGAGCGCGGTCGCCTCGGCACGTTCGAGCTGGTCGAAGATGGTGCCGTTGCGGGTATGGAAGGCGATGCGGGCAGCACCAAGCAGCGTGCGGTAGGAAGCCTCGTCCATCAGGTCGCGGCGCACCGCGAAGATGTGCTGGCGGGGTCCGAGCTCACGTCCACGCAGGCGGCTGTTCTCGCAGTGCCATTCGATCGCCTGCTGCAGATCCTGGACATAGGAGGACGACTGCTCGTTGAGGATGACCAGATCGGCGACGAGGCCGCGGGCGCGCATATACTCCTGGAAGCGCAGCGTCTGCGCGACGATCTCCAGATCGGCCTGGTCGTCGATCCTCAACAGGAAGATCGGATAGTCGCCGGAGATCGCCATCGGCCACAGCGCCGACTGGCGGCCAAGGCCCGACGCGATCGCCTGCGCGGCGACCCGGACCGACCGATCGGGATAGAGCAGGTAGCGGGCGAGCTTTTGGACGTTGGCGGCCTGGGTGAGCGTGAGACCGATGTGCCTGGTCTGGACCTGGGAGGCGGTCCAGGACAGCATCGCCTGGCGAGAGAAGCTTTCCGTGTGGTCGAGCCGCGAAATCGTCGCCTCAACTTCCTTGCGGTCGGCGCCGACGACGCTCCAGAAGGTGAGCGAGACCTTCTTGCGGGCCGGAATCCTGACCCGGCGGCGGATCGCGGCGATGGGGTCGAGCACGAAGCCATGGGCGCCGGTGAGCTTTGCGCCCGGGTCGAATGCGGCGGCGTTGCCGATCGAGCGGCCGCGCCCGAGGAAGGCGCGCCGATCGGTTTCGGCCTCGATATCGCGGCCGAAACCGGAACCGCCGGTGACGAAATGGCCAAACGCGATGTCGGCGTCGTTCTTGTCGCGCTTGCGGCGGCTGGCGAAGATGGTGTGCTTGTCTTCGGAAATCTCCGTCTCGACAAACATCTTGGAGAAGGCGGGATGGGCGCTGTCGGAGATCTCCAGCGCCAGCGCCAGCTCGGCGAAGGAGGTCACGTCGATCAGGCGGTCGGTGGCGCCGCCATTGGTGATGGCGATGCGCCGGCCTTCGCCGTTGCCTTCGGAAATGACGATGCATTCGACTTCCGAGCGCAAGGTGCCGACCGACTTCACGAAGGTCGCCTTGTCGTCGGAGAAAAGCGTCTGCAGCGTTTCGTCCGGGGCCTGCTTGGGCTCGGCCGTTGCCGACCACCATTCGCCGGTCTCGGCATCGGAAATGAACAGATAGGTGCCGAGCCGGTCCTCCGTCGGGTCGGGTTGCCAGCGGGTCACCGCCAACTCATCCCATTTGCTGTAGCCGGAACCGGTCGCCGTCACCATCACCGAGTAATGGCCGTTCGACATCAGGTTGGTGGAGCGAAGCGCGTGCAGCGGATTGAGCACGATGCGGGTGTCGGGGCTCACCTCGACGACTTCGGCCTTGAGGCGTTCTTCCGCCTCCGGCTTGAGCACGGCGATCGGGATGTCGCGCGGCGCCTTCTCCTGGAGCAGGAGTTCGGCGGCCTCGATGACCGGATCGCTGTGGAAGCGGTCGCGCATGCGGCCCTCGAAGATCGCGTTGGCGATGGCGACGATCGACATGCCGGAATGGTGGGCCATGTAGTTGTAGACGACGGCGCGCCGGTCGCCTTCGGGCACCCGCTGCGGGGTGAAGTCGACCGCATCGTAGAAGCCGTAGCGGCCCATCGCGCCGATCAGCCGAAGCCGGCGCAGGTTGTCGGTGGCTTCACGCGGCATGAACTGCGCGGCAAGTATGGTCGCATAGGGCGCGATCACCGTGTTCTGCGCCAGGCCGCGCTTCAGGCCGAGGCCGGGAACGCCGAAATTGGTGTATTGGTAGGTCATCTCGCGGTCGCGGCCATTGTAGGCGGCTTCCGAGATGCCCCACGGGATCTGCTTCGAGCGGGCATACTGGATCTGCCGCTTGATGACGAGGTGATTGGTCTGGTTGAGGATGCCGCCATGCGGCTCCTTCATCACCAGCGGCGGCATCAGGTACTCGAACATGGAACCCGACCACGACATCAGCGCGCCGCGGAAACCGATCTCGACGATCGGACGGCCAAGCCTGAACCAGTGTTCGGTCTGGATGTCGCCCTTGGCGATGGCGAATAGGCTGGTCAGCCGCGCTTCGGAAGCAAGCAGGTCGTAGCAGCTTTCATCGAGCTGGTGCTCGGCGACTCGGTAGCCGATCGACAAAAGCTTGCGGTCCTCGCGCAGCAGGAACGAGAAGTTCATCTCGAAAGCATATTTGCGGGCGCGGTCGCGCAACTGCTCCAGCCGCTTGCGCAAGGCTGCCAGGTTGCTCTGGTCGCTGTGCGCGTCATGCACATGCGCCTCGCAGGTGGCTTCCAGCTTGGCGGACCAGCCGGCCAGTTCCTCGCTCCTGGGCGAACCTGTTTCGAGATGGATGGTGTCGGCAAGCTTGCGCAACTCCGCCGCGATGACGGCGAGGTTGATGGTGCGGATCGACGCCATCTCCGGCTCGTTCTTGATGGTGTCTACGGCGCGCCGCATGCCGCCGATGCGGTCGCGCAGCCGCTTGCGCAGCGGCCTCAACTGGCGACGGTCGTCGGGCAACGCGTCGAGGCTTTCCTCGAGAATGACGACGGTATCGAGCAGCCCGTCGAAATCACCCTGCAAGTGAACGGCGGGCGCCTCGGCCCATTCCTGGCAGGCCGCGGCGAGCGCCACCAGATGGCCGGCGAGGTTGCCGCTGTCGACGCTCGAAATATAGAGAGGGTAGAGGGGATTGAGGGTGCGCGTGTCGTACCAGTTGTAGAGATGGCCGCGGTGCCGCTCCATGCGCTCGATGGTCGACAGCGTGGCTTCGATGCGGTCGACGGCATTGGCGAGGCTGATCCAGCCGAAGTCACGGGCCGAGACGATCGACAGGAAATAGACGCCGATGTTGGTGGGCGAGGTGCGGCCGGCGACGACCGGCGCAGGGGTCTCCTGGAAATTGTCCGGCGGCAAGTGGTTGTGCTCGGCCGTCACGAAGGTCTCGAAATAGAGCCAGGTGCGCCGCGCGATGGCGCGCAGCCGCAACCGGTCGGGCTCGGCGATCTCCAGCCGGTCCTCGGTTTCGGCCGAACGGCTGACCAGCCAGGCGAAGGCCGGCGACAGGATCCAGAACAGCGAGAAGATCAGCGCGAGATAAAGACCGGAGGATTTAAACAGGAGCGGCAGCAGCGGCCCGGCGAGCCCGATCACGACAGCGCCGTACATCATGCGGTAGTGGGCGCGGATGTCATTGCCGCGCGACTGTCCGGCCTGCGAGGCGGTGCGCCATTCCAGGAGATAGCGCCGGCTAACGAACAGCCGGTAGAGGGTGCGCACGATGGCGTCGCCCATCATCCACGCGGTGTCGGCGATCAGCATGATCTTCATGGCTACCTGCGCGGTGCCGAAAGCAAAGTCGCGGGCAAGCGCATTGACATGGCCGCGCACGGTGGCGTCGCGGCTGTCGGGCAGCAGGGAGTCAACGACATCGAAGGTCAGCGCGACGAACAGGCTGAGGATCAACAGCGCCTGCCACTGGACCGCCGCGCTGAAGGGCAAAAGGGTCCAGCCGGCGATCGAGGCCAGCACCCAAGCGATCGGGGTCAGCGAGCGGCGAAGATTGTCCACCATCTTCCAGCGCGACAGCGCCGGAACGCCGGAAGCGCCACCGAAGATGAATGGCAGGAGCTGCCAGTCGCCGCGCGCCCAGCGATGATGGCGCGAGGCGTCGACGGCGTAGCGGGTTGGATAATCCTCGACCACCTCGACATCGGTGACCAACGCGGCGCGCGCCATCGAGCCCTCGAGAAGGTCGTGGCTGAGCACGGTGTTCTCGTCGATGCGACCGTCAAGCGCCGCCTCCATCGCGTCGACGTGGTAGAGGCCCTTGCCGGTGAAGGTGCCGTCGCCGAAGACATCCTGGTAGAGGTCCGAGACAGCAAAGACATACGGGTCGAGGCCGCGATTGGCGGAGAACACCCGCTGGAAGAACGAAGCGTCGTCGCCGGTGGTCAGCGATGCGGTGACGCGCGGCTGCAGTATGCCGTAGCCGGTCTTGACGCGGCGGGTCACCGGATCGAGGACTGGACGGTTGAGCGGGTGGCCGAGCTTGCCGACCAATCGGGTCACCGCCTCACGCGTCGTGCGGGTGTCGGCATCGAGCGTCATGACATAGACGACGCCCTCGGGAAGCGGGTCGGGCGAGGCCAGGAAGGTCGTGTCAGGGTCGCCGCGCAACAGGCGGTTCAGCTCGTGCAGCTTGCCCCGCTTGCGCTCCCAGCCCATCCAGCTGCCCTGCGCCTCGTTGAAGAGGCGGCGGCGGTGCAGGACGTGGAAACGCGGCGAGCCCTCTAGTGGATAGCGCCGATTCAGCTTGGCGATCTCCTCGCGCGCGAAATCGAGCAGCTGCAGGTCCGCCGGCTTCTGTTCCAGGTCGCTGTCGGGCCAGTCGGACAAAAGGGCGAAGCGGATGTCGCCCTTGCTGTTTGCCAGATAATGAACTTCGAGGTTGCGGACGTTTTCCTCGATCTCGTCGCGGGAACCGATGAGCACCGGGACCACGACCAGCGTGCGCTGGTCGGCGGGAATGCCGTCCTTGTGTTCGTAGCCGACCAGACGCGTCGGCTTGAGGAACAGCAGCACGGCGGTGTTGAAGAAGCCGAGTGTCGCTTCGGCGGCGGGCAGCGCAAACAGCACCAGCATCACCGCCACCGCGCCAGCGCCCAGTCCGAGGGCGGCGAGTGCAGCACCCGTCACCCACAGGAACAGCGCGGTGAGCAAGGCGACCGGCACGGCGATGCCCGCCCAGCCGCTTTTCTGGAAGGAGCGGAGGAACCGCTTGCCGAAAGTCGGCCGGTAGCCGATCTCCTGTTCGAGTTCCTCGCGCCGCGGTCCCACCAGCCAGAAGCCGATGTCATCGCCGCTTGGCACCTTGGTCTCGACGTCGTCGACGGGAATGTCGGCCGCTTCCTCCACGAGCTGAAGCGCACGGTCGGCGACGTAATATTCGCTGAGATTGGAGCGGCGAGCCAGTTCTTCGATCGCCTGGCGGTATTGGTCGCGCGAGGGGAAATCGAGCGCCGCGAAGTCGGTGCGTTCGCGCAACAGCGCGTCGACCCGGCTGATTTCCTCGAACCACTCCGTCCACTCGATGTCGTTGATCTTGCGCAGGCCGCGGATGATGTTGCCGGTGGTGACGTTGCCGCTGGAAAGCGTGCGGTGTTCGCCGATGATGATTTCCTCGGCGTCGGAACCGGACTTTTCCAGCTCGCTTTCCAGCCAGACCAGTGCGTTTCCGGCGTTCTGCGAACCGTCGCGCAGGCGATAGAGAAGCTGGGTGGCGAAGGTGGTGTCGCGTGCGTGCTCGGCGTAGCCGGCGAGGATGGTTTCGCGGCTGTCGCCGTCGCCGGCGGCCAGCACCGCGTCGGCAACGGTGTTGGCGATGTGGCGGAGCTCACGGGCGCGGTTCACCCGCAGCGCCAGCCGGCGCAGGTTCTCGGTCAGCACGAAACGCAAGAGCGAGGGCAGCGCCCAGAGTTCGCCGATGCGCAGCGGATCGACGGACTGGTAGCCTTCCACGATCGCCTGGAACATGTTGGCCGAAACGGTGCTGTCGACGTGAGCGACATAAATCCAGGCCAGCGCCAGCGCGCGGGGAACTTCGCGGCCATTGACGGTGAGCGTCGGCAGTTCCCGGTAAAAGCGCCGCGGCAGGTCGCGGCGGATCTGGTAGATGGTTTCCTCGACCAGATAATGGTTGTCTAGCAGCCATTGCGCCGCCGGCGTGATGGTTTCGCCGCGCGCCTGGGCGTCATTGGTCAGCCGGTAGACTTCAAGAATCTTGGCCGCATTCTCGCGGTTGCGTTCCTGGAAGTCGAAAGTCTCGAGCCCATGGAAGAATTCGAGTTCTCCCTTGGCCAGGCTCTCGCCAAGCTTTCGAAGTTTCTCTTCTGGAAGAAAAGTCGAACGGATCGGTAGTTCGGCATTTGCCGGAAGCGGGTGAATACCCTTTTCCAAATGGGCGGGCTCAGTCCGGATATTCATTCAGTCCAATCCATACAACACAAATCGAGCCGCTCCGTTGCCGGGGCAGCCCACACCTAAACCGATTTAGGACGCCTTGGTTGCAACCTATATCCTGACGCAAAGGCAATTTCTATTTCGCGGCGCAACAAAAAGATTGTTGCGACACCTGGGAACCGTCGCCAAATAGCCGGGTTATTGGAGCATTCTGCGGCAGACACGTTCCGCCCCTCTCAAATAATATTTCAGGAAGCATCATGCACCGGAAAATTCGGAAGGCCGTCATCCCTGCAGCCGGTTTTGGCACCCGCATGTTGCCGGCAACCAAAAGCATCCCGAAAGAACTCCTCCCCATCGTCGACCGTCCCATACTCGACTATATCGTAACCGAAGCCTTTGCATCAGGTATCGAGCATGTCGTGATGGTCACCGGACGCATGAAGTCGGCCATCGAGGACCATTTCGACCATGCCTTCGAACTCGACGTCTCGCTGCGCAAGGGCGGCAAGCACGCCATCGCCGACCGGCTGGCCGGCGACACGCCGGGTGTCGGCGCCGTATCGTTCGTGCGCCAGCAGGAAGCACGCGGCCTCGGCCACGCGATCTGGACCGCCCGTCACATCGTCGGCGACGAGCCGTTCGCGGTGCTGTTGCCCGACATGCTGATGGTGGCGGACGAGCCCTGCCTGAAGACGATGACCGATATCCATGCGCGCCACGGCGGCAATGTGATCGCCGTGGAGAAATGCCGGCCGGAAGACGCGCACAAGTTCGGCATCGTGTCACTGAAGCCGACCGCCGATGGACCGCTGGTCAACGGCCTGGTCGAAAAGCCGGCGCCGGGCACCGCGCCGACGAATTTCTTCATTTCGGGCCGCTACATCCTACAGCCGGAAATTTTCGGGCTGCTCGAAAACCAGGAGCCTGGCGCCGGCGGCGAAATCCAGCTCACCGATGCGCTGGTGTCGCTGATGGGCATGCAGGAAATCCGGCCGCTGGAGTTTTCCGGCCGCACCTTCGATTGCGGTTCGCCGGCGGGTTTCGTTGCCGCCAACCTGCACATGGCCATGCAGCGCGCCGACATCGCCGAGGCGATCGGCCCGGAGATCGACCGACTGGCCGTGCGCGAGCGTTCCGGGTCGAGAGCTGCCTGAAGGATGTGTTGAAATTCAGGTGATGCCGGCCTGCAAAGGGCGGTTTTCTCCGCTTCCGGTGCTCGTGTACCCAAATCCACGTTTTTCGAAATGCTTCCAGAAGCGCCGCCTCGTACGGCGCTTTTTCATTTTGGCAGGAGCCTTTCTGTCATCGGCATTTTGCGGTTGCGCCAGCCTTCACCAGCCGCATGCTGTCATAATGAAGAGTCCACGATGAAGCGGACGGGAGCGTTGATGGAATGACGGAAAAGATCTCGCTGAAATCGGCGCGGCGCATCGTGCTTGCCGCGCAAGGGTTCGCCGAAGCAAAACCCGGCGGTACGGTGGACCGCCGCCACCTGAAAAAAGTGCTGGCGCGGCTCGGACTGTTCCAGATCGATTCCGTCAGCGTCATCGTACGCGCCCACTACATGCCGCTGTTCTCGCGGCTCGGGCCATATCCGCAATCGCTGCTCGACGGAGCGTCCGTCGGGCGCAAGCGGCTGCTGTTCGAATACTGGGCGCATGAGGCCTCGCTGCTGCCGGTGGAAAGTTATCCGCTGATGCGCTGGCGCATGGAACAGGCGGGGCGCGGCGAGGGGATGTGGAAAGGCGTCGCGCGCTTCATGAAGGAGCGTGGCGATTTCGTCGAAGCGGTTTACCGCGAGGTCGAGGCGCGCGGGCCGATTGCCGGTTCCGATTTCGATGGCAAGCGCGGCTCCGGCGGCTGGTGGGGCTGGAGCGAAACCAAACACGCGCTGGAATGCCTGTTCTGGACTGGCCGGATCACCACCGCCGAACGCAAGCCGAGCTTCGAGCGGCTCTACGACCTGCCTGAACGGGTGCTGCCGAAAGCTGTGCTGGCGATGCCGACGCCGGAGACGGCGGACGCGCATCGCGAATTGCTGCGCATCGCGTCGCGCGCGCTGGGCGTGGCGACCGCCAGCGACCTGCGCGATTATTTCCGCATGTCGCCGGGCAGCGCCGACCGGCGGATCGCCGAACTAGTCGAGGCCGGCGAACTGATGCCGGTCAAGGTCGAGGGCTGGACCAGCAAGGCCTATCTCGACCCGAAGGCGCGCAAGCCGCGCAAGGTCGAGGCCCGGGCCCTGCTGGCGCCGTTCGATCCGCTGGTGTGGGAGCGCGCGCGCACCGAGCGGCTGTTCGATTTCCACTACAGGATCGAGATCTACACGCCAGCCGACAAGCGGGTGTACGGCTATTATGTGCTGCCGTTCCTGCTCGGCGAAAGGCTGGTCGGGCGGGTTTCGCTGAAGGCCGACCGGGCGAGCGGCAGGCTTCTGGTGCACGCCACCTACGCCGAGGCGCACGCGCCAGACCACACCGCCGAAGCGCTGCTCGGCGAGTTGAGGAGCATGGCGGCCTGGCTGGAGCTCGACGGCATCGAAATCACCGACGCCGGCAATTTGGCGCCGGCGCTGATCGAGGCCGCGGGTGGGGCGAGGATCGCTGCATAGGGTGTGGCTCATGGGTTAGGCTGCGCCGCGCCTCAAGGGATAAGTGGGCGCTGCCCCTTGCCCTTACCCTCTCCCCGTAAGGACGGGGAGAGGCGGACTTCGGCGTTGCGGCCATCCTCCTTCGCCCCGCTCTTGCGGGGAGAAGGTCCGGCAGGGGATGAAGGGCGGCGTTGCGCGTCGCGGGGATTTGAGTGGTCGCGTCAGGGCAGCCAGTCGGCGAGGCGCGCCTTGGCGATGTCGCGCAGCAGCCGGACAAAACCTTCGGCCTGGAACTCGGCGGTGAGGCGGCCCTTTTCAGCGGTGGCGATGCTGGCGTCGCCGACCACGCCATACGGGTTCAGGTCGGTGGCGATCCAGGCGAAGGCATGTGTGCCGGTCTGCCGCAACAGCTCGAACTCCTGTTCGGCGCGGGCGACATTGGAGACGAAATTCTCCGCCTTGCCCATGTCGACCAGATCCGGCCGGAAATGCAGCATCAGCGAGGTTTCGACGTCGCCGCCATGGATGCCATGGCGGTCTTCCAGATCGGTGTACATGCCGGCCGGCCGGCCGAAGCGCTGCCAGCTCGTCTTCACCGACAGCATGGAAAAGCGCACGCGCAGTTCACGAGACACGATGCCCATGATCTCTTCGTTGCCGCCATGCGCGTTGACGAACACCAGCTTCCGCACCCCAGCGCGGGCGACAGAGGCGCCAAGCTCCGTCCAGGCGTCGATGAGCGTGGCTGCCGGCAGAGTGAGCGTGCCCGGCGCATAGAGATGCTCGTTCGACTTGCCGACCGCCTGAACGGGCAGGAAACGAACGTCGAGTTCGTCGGGGAGGCGCTCGATCACCGTTTCCAGCATGCCATTCATGATCGTCGTGTCGGTCGAGACCGGCAGATGCGGGCCATGCTGTTCGATCGCCGCGACTGGAATGACGGCGATGGTAGTTTCCGGGTCGATCGCGGCATATTCGGTGGTCCTGTAGTCGCCCCACCAGGCGCGTTTTTTTGACACCATGAACGGCCCTTCCATATTCCGGTCGAAGTCGGCGCTGCCCCTCACCCTTACCCTCTCCCCGTGAGGACGGGGAGAGGGGGGCCTCGGCGTTGCGGCCATCCTCCTTCTCCCTGCTCTTGCGGGGAGAAGGTGGCGGCAGGCGGATGAGGGCAGCGCTTGGTTTGTTGATCTATCGGCATACCTGCGACCTGTCGATTACCCCGCCGCGATCGCCTCGATCTCGACGTTGAATTCCGGGCGGGCAAAGCCCGAAACGATCATCAGGGTGGAAGCCGGGGCGGGATCGGAAAACAGCCGGTCGCGGACATCCATGTAGGCGCGGAGATAGGCGCGCTCGGTGACATAGGCGTTGATGCGCACGATGTCCGACAGTTTCAGTCCGGCCTCGCCGAGGATCGCCGCGATGTTGGAAAAGCAGAGCTCGGCCTGCGCGCCGGCATCATCCGGAATTTCGTCGTCAGGCCCGATGCCGACCTGGCCGGAGCACAGCACGAGCCTTTTTCCAGCCGGCACCTCGACGCCGTGGCTGTAGCGGGCGAATGGCGGCTTGATCGTCTTCGGGGTCAGGAAGCTGAACATTTCAATCTCCGGCTGGAGGCCGCACCCTACTGCATAATTCCTTAAATCGGAATCGATTCAAGGGTAAAATTATGCAGCAAAACCAATCTGCTACAGCGACCTTTGCGCGTTTGAACAGACGCGCGGCGCTGTAGAGCCGCAGGGATGGTTGGTTCAAGCGTTTCCGGTGTTACGCCCTGATGGACAGCCGCCCTGAAAATGGGCACGATGATGATGCAAGCAGCAAGCGCGGGTCCGAAGTTCCTCCATAGGCGGGAAAATCCGGAAAGGGCTTTGTGGCACGTGTCTTGCGTGGTCGACCTTGGGTTTTTGAAATGCCCGCGCGCGAGGCGCGGGCCAGAAAAGGGTGGTCTCGATGACGATTATGTTCAGGACGTCGGTTGCGGCATTCGCGGTGCTGGCGGCTTCCGCGCCGGCGGCCTTTGCCGCTGAAAAGGTCACCTTCATGACCAACTGGCTGGCTCAAGCCGAACATGGCGGCTACTACCAGGCCGTCGCCGATGGCACCTATGCGGCCTGCGGCCTCGACGTGACGATCGCCCAGGGCGGTCCACAGGTCAGCGGGCGTCCGCTGCTTCTAGCCGGCAAGATCGACTTCTACATGGGCGGCAATCTCTTGCAGGCCTTCGACGCCGTGCAGCAGGATATTCCGCTGAGGATCGTCGCAGCCTCCTTCCAGAAGGAGCCGCAGGTGGTCATGTCGCATCCGGGGCAGGGCCTCGACAAATGGGAAGACCTGAAGAACGCCGAGCAATACATTCTGGGTGACGAGGGAGCCCAGAGCTTCTTCCAGTGGATGATCACCGACTACGGCTTCGATCCGGCCAAGCGTGCGCCTTACACCTATAATACGGCGCCGTTCATCGCCAATCCCAAATCGATCCAGCAGGGCTATGTGACCTCCGAGCCTTTTGCGGTGGAGAAGGAGGGCGGCTTCAAGCCGAACACCTTCCTGCTCGCCGACTACGGTTTCACCACCTATGCGACGACAATCGAGGCCATGCAGGACACGATCGACAAGCGGCCGCAGATCGTCCAGTGCTTCGTCGACGGCTCGGCCAAGGGCTGGTACAACTATCTCTATGGCGACAACGCCGCCGCCAACGCCATGATCAAGAAGGACAACCCCGACATCACCGACGAGCAGATCGCCTTCTCGATCAAGCAGATGAAGGAATTCGGCATCGTCGATTCCGGAGACGCCGAAAAGCTTGGCATCGGCGCCATGACTGACGAGCACATCGCCAAATTCTACGAGACCATGGTGAAGGCCAAGGTCGTGCCGGAAGGGCTGGACATCAAGAAGGCCTACACGCTCGACTTTGTGAACAAGGGCGTCGGGCTCGACCTGAAAAAGTGAGCCTGGCCGTTTCAAGCATGCAGCACGACATACGAACGGAGTGGGGCGATGAGTGACGGCGCTCCACTCCTGGTGATGAACAATGTCGGCAAGACGTTTTCCAACGGCGTCACCGCGCTTGGCGGCGTCAACCTGACCATACGCGAGGGCGATTTCGTCAGCCTGCTCGGACCTTCCGGTTGCGGCAAGTCGACGGCGCTGCGCCTCATAGCTGGCCTGTCGATGCCGACCACGGGCCGGCTGGAGTGGCGCAAGACCGGCGGCAAGGACGAGGTGGGCTTCGTGTTCCAGGAGCCGACGCTGATGCCCTGGGCGAGCGTGTTCGACAATGTCTGGCTGCCGCTTCGGCTGCGTGGCGTGTCGAGAAAAGCGGCGGCGCCGGCAGTCGGCGAACTGCTCGAACGCGTGCATCTGTCGGGTTTCGAGAACGCAGTGCCGCGTGAACTGTCGGGCGGCATGAAGATGCGCGTGTCCATCGCGCGCGGGCTGGTCACCAATCCACGCGTGCTTTTGATGGATGAGCCGTTTGCAGCACTCGACGAGATCACCCGCTTCAAGCTCAACAACGACCTGCTCGAACTCTGGCGGGACGAACGGTTCACCGTCGTTTTCGTCACCCACAGCGTATTCGAAAGCGTCTTCCTGTCCAACCGCATCGTCGTCATGGCGGCGAGGCCGGGCCGCGTGCATGACGAAATCGCCATCAACGCCGGCTACCCGCGCGACGACGCCTTCCGGACATCTCCCGACTACGCAGCACTTTGCCGCCAGGCATCGGACGTGCTGGTCGAGGCGATCAATTCCAAGCATGGAGCGGCGGCATGACGGCGGTCGAAAACCCCGCCGTGGCGCTCGATCCGGAGGAAGCGCGGCGGCTGCGCAATGCGCGGCTGGAACGCGTCGGGCGCTGGCTGTTGCCGCTGATCATCATGGCGCTGGCGATCTTCCTGTGGGACCGCATCTGCGTGTGGAACGGCATTCCGCAATATATCCTGCCGCGACCGGGCGTGGTTATGAAAACGCTCGTCAACGATGCCGGCCTGCTGTTCGGATCGCTTCTGGTGACGCTGAGGATCACGTTTCTCGGCCTCGCGCTGGCGGTGATCGGCGGCGTCGGGCTGGCTGTGCTGTTCACCCAGTCGAAATGGGTGGAGATGTCGTTCTTTCCGTTCGCTGTGGTGCTGCAGGTTACGCCGATCGTGGCGATCTTTCCGCTGATCAACATCTACGTCGACAACCAGACCGCCAAGCTTCTGCTTTGCGCGTGGATCGTCGCCTTCTTCCCGATCCTGTCCAACACGACGCTCGGGCTGAATTCGGTAGACCGCAACCTGCTGGATCTGTTCCGGCTGAATGGCGCGACGCGCTGGCAGGAACTGTGGCACCTGCGCCTGCCGGCGGCGATGCCGTATTTTCTCGGCGGCCTGAAGATTGCCGGCGGCCTGTCGCTGATCGGTGCGGTGGTGGCGGAATTCGTCGCCGGCGCCTCCGGCCAGTCGTCCGGCCTTGCCTCGCGCATCATCGAGGCTGGCTACCGGCTCAACGCGCCGCGGCTTTTCGCGGCGCTGATCCTCATTTCGCTGACCGGCATCGTCATCTTCCTGGTGCTGTCGCTTGTTTCGCATCTCGCCTTGCGCCGCTGGCACGAGAGCGCACTAAAGCAGGAGCGGTGATGGTGTTTGGATATCCAAGGCTTCTGTGTTGCCCCCCACCCTTACCCTCTCCCCGCCCGCGGGGAGAGGGGGGCGTCTACGTTGGTGACCCCCTCTCCCCGTCCTTACGGGGAGAGGGTGAGGGTGAGGGGCAAAAATGACGATCGAAATACCCGGCAACGGCCGGTACACCCTCACCAACGCCCGCGTGCATTCATCGCTGACGCCGGGTTTCGATGCGGCGGTCGACGGCGACGGTTTCGCGCTGGCCGACATCGCCGTGGATGGCGGCAAGGTTGCGTCGATCGGAGCGGCGGGAGCGCCATCCGGGGGAGCCATCGATCTCTCCGGCCGCATCGTGCTGCCGGCTTTCATCGACTGCCACACCCATGTCGACAAGGGCCATATCTGGCCGCGCGCGCCCAATCCGGACGGCTCCTTCATGGGCGCGCTCAACGCCAACGGCGCTGACCGCAGGGCGCGATGGAGTGCAAAGGATGTGGCGCGGCGCATGGATTTCTCGCTGCGCTCGGCCTATGCGCACGGCACCAAGGCGCTGCGCACGCATATCGACAGCGAAGGGCCGCAGGGCGAAATCTCATGGCCGGTCTTCACCGAGATACGCGAGCGCTGGCGCGGCCGCATCGATCTGCAGGGAGCCTGCCTGTTCGGCATCGAGGCGGCGCGCGACAAGAAATGGTTCGCAAGCCTCGTCAGACGGGTCGCGGCGGCGGGCGGCGTGCTCGGCGCGGTCACCTACATGGCGCCGGACCTGGAGGAACTGCTCGACCGCATCTTCGCAGCGGCAATAGAGCACGGGCTCGACCTCGATTTCCACGCCGACGAGACCGACGCGGTGTCGGCGATTTCGCTGAAGAAGATCGCCGAAGCGGCGTTGTGGAACAGTTTCCAGGGAAAGATACTGGTCGGCCACTGCTGCTCGCTGGCGCGGCAGCCCGACCTCGACGTGCTCGATACGCTGGACAAGGTGGCGCACGCCGGCATCGCCGTCGTGTCCTTGCCGATGTGCAATCTCTATCTGCAGGACCGCCGGCAGGACGCCACCACGCCGCGCTGGCGTGGCGTTACCCTGCTGCATGAAATGAAGGCGCGTGGCATTCCGGTCGCCGTCGCCTCCGACAACACGCGCGACCCGTTCTACGCCTATGGCGATCTCGACATGCTGGAGGTCTACCGCATGGCGACCCGCATCCTGCATTTCGATCACCCGGTCGGCGACTGGCCGAAGACGATCGCCGCCACGCCGGCAGCCGTGATGCGGCTCGACGGGGTGGGGCTGCTGGCAAGCGGCGGGGCGGCCGACTTCATTGTCTTCAAGGGCCGGAGCTGGACCGAACTCCTGTCGCGGCCGGAACAGGACCGCATCGTCGTGCGCGACGGCCGGGCGATTGCGCGTGACATTCCCGACTATGCCGAACTCGACGACCTGATGGTGGAATGATGGATCTTTTGGCGCTGAAGCATGAACTCGACGGCATGAAGATCGAGGACAACGAAAAGATCGTCCAGCAGAAGAGCCGCGACTTCTACTGGTACAGCCCAGTGTTGAAGCGACAGCTCGACCATGTCACCGGCGACCTGATCGTTTCGCCGAAAAGCGAGGCGGAAGTGATCCGCGTGCTTGCCGCCTGCCACAGGCTCGGCATTCCGGTGACGCCGCGCGGCACCGGCACTGGCAATTACGGGCAGGCGATGCCGCTTTCGGGCGGCGTCGTGCTGTCGCTGGCCGAGATGAACGAGGTCAAGGCGATTTCGCCCGGCCGGGTCGTGACCGGCCCCGGCGCCATCCTCGCCGACATCGACCGGGCGACGCGGGCGCATTCGAGCCAGGAACTGCGCATCCACCCCTCGACCTACAACACGGCCTCGATCGGCGGCTTCATCGCCGGCGGCTCGGGCGGCGTCGGCTCGATCAATTTCGGCGGGCTGCGCGATTTCGGCAATGTGCTGAGGCTGCGCGTCGTCACCATGGAGGCCCGGCCCAAGGTGCTGGAGCTTACCGGCGAGGATTTGCACAAGGTGACCCACGCCTACGGCACCAACGGCATCATCACCGAAGTGGAGATGCCGCTGACGGCGGCGTACGACTGGGTCGACGTCATCGTTGGCTTCGACACATTCATGGGGGCAGCGCGCTATGGCAACGCACTCGCCTGCCAGGACGGCCTGCTCACCAAGCTGATCACGCCGATCGCGGCTCCCGTGCCGCAGCTTTATTTCAAGCGCCACCAAAAGTTCTTCGCCCAGGGGCAGAGCATCGTCGCCGTGATGGTGGCGCCGCATGCGCTCGACGCCTTCCTGGCCTTCACCCGCCGCGAGGGTGGCGAAGTCGTCTACAACGCCGCCACGGCGAGCGACGATGACAGTAAGGGCCTGCCGCCGGCCTATGAACTTGCCTGGAACCACACGACACTGAGGGCGCTGCGGGTCGACCCTTCGATCACCTATCTGCAGTCGCTCTACCCGTTCCCCAACCATCTGGCGCTGGTTGAAAAGATGGACGGGATGTTTCCCGGCGAGGTGTTTTCGCATCTCGAATTCGTGCGCTTCGACGGCAACATCACATGCTTCGGCCTGAACCTGGTGCGCTTCACCACCGAAGAGCGCCTCGACGAGATCGTGAGGCTGTTCGAGGAGAATGGCTGTCCGATCTTCAACCCGCACCGCTACACGCTGGAAGAGGGTGGCATGAAGCAGACCGACGACATCCAGCTCGCCTTCAAGCGCGAGGCGGACCCGCAGGGTCTGCTCAACCCCGGCAAGATGATCGCCTGGGAAAACCCCGACTACGATTATCGCAGCGGCAAGACGTTCCTGTTCAAGGGCCTGCAGAAGGCGAGCTGACGGGGCGACATGTGAACATCCTCGTCCTTCATGCGCATCCCGTTGAAACCAGTTTCTGCACGGCGCTGCGCGACCTCGCGGTCGAGCGTCTGACCGCCACGGGTCATGCGGTCGATGTCTGCGATCTCTACGCCGAAAATTTCGATCCACGCATGAGCCGCGCCGAGCGGCTCGCCTATCACGATGTGCCGGCCAATGCCGAAGGCATCCACGCTTACGTCGAGCGGCTGCGCAGGGCCGAGGCGCTGGTGCTCGTGTTTCCGGTGTGGAATTACGGTTATCCGGCCATTCTGAAGGGGTTTTTCGACCGCGTCTTTTTGCCGGGAGTGTCGTTCAAGCTGGTGGACGGAGCGGTGGTTCCGTCGCTCCACGGCATCCGCAGGGTCGCGGCGGTGACGAGTTACGGGGGCAGCCGTTTTCGCGCCATTTTGATGGGCGATCCGCCGCGCAGGCTGGTGAAGCGTGCGCTGCGCGCCACGATCAAGCCCGGCGCGCCGGTTTCCTATCTCGCGCATTATTCGATGAACCTGTCGACAGACCTTTCGCGACGTAAGTTCATGGCGAAGGTGGCGGCCGCGATGGATGCGTTCTGATGCGGGTGCTGATCGTCTATTGTCATCCCCTACCGGACAGCTTTTGCGCCGCGTTGCGCGATGCCGTGCTGGAGGCGGTCGCAGCGAAGGGGTGCGAGGCGCGGCTGATCGACCTTTATGGGGAAAAGTTCGATCCGGTGATGTGGGGCGACGAGCGGCGGATCTACAATCTGGCGGCCCCCGCCGACCCGGCGCTACGGGCCCATATCGAACACCTGAAATGGGCCGAGATGATCGTCTTCGTCTATCCGACATGGTGGTACGGGCTGCCGGCGATGCTGAAGGGCTGGCTCGACCGCGTGTGGGCGACCGACGTGGCGTTCAAGCTGCGCGGCGACGGCTCGATCGAGCCGCTGATGACGCATGTCTCGAAGATCGCCGTGGTCACCACCTGCGGCGCGCCGCTGTGGTGGTCGCATCTGGTCGGCCATCCCGGTCGCAAAACCATCCTGCGCGGCATTCGCGCGCTCTGCGCCAGGCGCTGCAAGACGCTGTTTGTGGCGCACTACCTGATGGACGCCTCGACGCCGCAGACACGCGCGGCGTTTCTGGGCAAGGTGAAGCGGAAGTTGGAGCGGTTTTGAGGGTTTTCCTTGTCCCCATTCAAGGGCAGATGCCGGCAGGCAGGGGAGGAGCTGCCCAAGCCCTCAGACGTTCGCGCTGCCCCTCATCCGGCCCTTCGGGCCACCTTCTCCCCGTGAACGGGGAGAAGGAACGTCGCCGCTACATCCTGACCCGTTCGGCCTTGGGGTCGTACATCGGCTTCAGCGCGGCTTGCGCGGCGAACCGTTCGCCGGCGATTTCGATTTCGTAGGAAGAGGCGAGCATGTCGGCTTCGGTCTGTCCCCGGCAGGGAACGTAGCCAAGACCGATGGCGCCGCCGAGATGGTGGCCGTAATTGCCGGAGGTGATCGTGCCGACGATTTTTCCATCGCGCACGATCGCCTCATTGTGGAAGAGCAGCGGTTCGGGATCGGTGAGGCGGAACTGCACGAGGCGGCGGTCGAGACCGGCCTCCTTCTTGCGCAGCACCGCATCGCGGCCGAGAAAGTCACCCTTGCCGGTCTTCACGGCGAAGCCGAGACCGGCCTCCATCACATGGTCCTCGTCGGTGATGTCGTGGCCGAAATGGCGGAACGCCTTTTCGATGCGGCAGGAATCGAGCGTGTGCAGACCGCAGAGCTTGAGACCCAATTCCTTACCGGCGTCCTCCAGCGCCTCGAACACATGCGCCGTCTGGTCGGTCGACACGTAAAGCTCCCAGCCGAGCTCGCCGACATAGGTGACGCGATGGGCGCGGGCGAGCCCCATGCCGATCTCGATCTCCTGCCAGGTGCCGAACGGATTTTTGCCGTTGGAAAAATCGTTGGGGCTGACTTTTTGGATCAATTTTCGCGCGTCAGGCCCCATCAGGCAGAGCACGCTTTCGGCTGCCGTGACATCGGTGATGACGACGAATTCGTCGCCAAGATGCTTGCGCAGCCAGGCAAGGTCGCGCTGCAAGGTGGCGCCGGGAACGACAGCGAGGAAGGCCGTTTCCGACAGGCGCGAGACGGTGAGGTCGCTTTCGATGCCGCCCTTACTGTTCAGCATCTGCGTGTAGACGATTTTTCCCGACGCCACGTCCATGTCGTTGGCGCACAGGCGCTGCAGGAAGGAAAGCGCGTCGCGGCCTTCGATCCTGATCTTGCCGAACGAGGTCATGTCGAACAGGCCGACGCCGTTGCGGACGGCGAGATGCTCGTCGCGCTGGTTGCCGAACCAGTTCTGCCGCTTCCAGGAATATTGGTATTCGCGCTCCTGGCCATATCTGGCGAACCAGTTGGCGCGCTCCCACCCCGCGACTTCGCCGAACACCGCCCCGCGCGCCTTCAGGTGTTCGTGCAGGGGCGATCGCCTGACATTGCGCGACGTCGACATCTGGCGGTAGGGAAAATGGTCGGCGTAGAGCAGGCCGAGCGTTTCGGAAACGCGTTCCTGGAGATAGCGGCGGTTCTTCTGGAAGGGCTGGGCGCGGCGGATATCAACCTCCCACAGGTCAAACGGCGCCTCGCCGTCGTGGATCCACCGCGCCAGCGCCATGCCGGCGCCGCCGGACGAGACGATGCCGATCGAATTGTAACCCGCCGCCACCCAGTAGCCGCCGAGTTCGGGCGCCTCGCCGAGATAGTAGCGGTCGTCGGGGGTAAAGCTCTCCGGCCCGTTGAAGAAGGTGTGGATGCCGGCGGTGGCGAGCATCGGCATGCGGTTGACGCCCATTTCCAAGATAGGCTCGAAATGGTCCATGTCTTCCGGCAACTGGTCGAAGCAGAAGTCTTCGCGGATGCCATCCATGCCCCACGGCTTGGCGACCGGCTCGAAGGCGCCGAGCATCATCTTGCCGGCGTCTTCCTTGTAGTAGGCGCACTCGTCCGGCACCCGCAGCACGGGCAGGCGGGTGAGGCCAGGTATCGCCTCGGTGACGAGATAAAAATGCTCGCAGGCATGCAGCGGGATGGTGACGCCGTTCTGTCCGGCGAGTTCGCGCGCCCACATGCCGGAGCAATTGACGACGATGTCGGCCTCGATTGTACCCTGCTCATCGCCCTGCGCCCAGGAAACGCCGCTGACGCGGCCATCCCTGGCGTGAACCTTCGTCACCTTAACGTTCTCGACGATTTTAGCGCCGCGCTGACGCGCGCCCTTGGCAAGCGCCATCGCGATGTTGGCCGGATCGCACTGGCCGTCGAGCGGCAGGTGAACCGCGCCGACCACGTCGGACACATTGAGATGCGGATACATCTCCTTGACTTCGCTCGGAGAAATCTCGCGCACATCGACGTTGAACGCGCGGGCGAGCGACGCCTGCCTATAAATCTCGTGCTTGCGCTCCTCGGTCAGCGCCACGGTGATGGAGCCGACCTGCCGCATGCCGGTGGCGACGCCGGTTTCCTCCTCCAGCCTGACGTAGAGGTCGGCCGAATATTTGGCCAGCCGCGTCATGTTTTGCGAGGCGCGCAATTGGCCGATCAGGCCGGCCGCATGCCAGGTGGTGCCGGAAGTGAGCTGCTTGCGCTCCAGAAGCACGATGTCGGTCCAGCCGAGCTTGGCCAGGTGGTAGGCGACAGAGCAGCCGGAAACGCCGCCGCCGATGATGACGGCGCGGGCTTTTTGCGGCAGTGGGGTCATGCGGATTTGCTCTGGTTGATGGCTGCGTAATTGGCCACGAAACGCTTGAGCCGCGTCGCCGCCTCCTTCAGCACGTCCTCGGACTGACAAAGGCTGACGCGGATATGGCCCGCCGCCGCTTCGCCAAAGCTTGAGCCCGGCATCACGGCGACGTTTTCGGTGTCGAGCAAGGTCCAGGCGAACTTTTCGCAATCCGGTTCGACGGAGCGGATGTCGAGCATGACATACATGCCGCCTTCGGAGCCGCGCACCACGACATTGTTCAGCCCGCGCATCTCGTCCAGCCACAGTTTTCGGCGGCCGGCGTAACGCTCCGCTATCTCCCCGACGCCGTAGCCCTGCTCGAGCGCTTCGGCCGCCGCCCGCGAAACGAAATCGGTGAGGCCGTAGGTGGTCACCAGGTTGAGGCTGATCAACTGCGTGACCATGTCTTCCGGCCCGGTCAGCCAGCCGATGCGCCAGCCGGTCATGCCGTGGCTCTTCGACATCGAATTGATGACCAAGGTGCGCTCCGCCATGCCGGGCAGGGCGCGCGGCGACAGATGTTCGCCACCGCCCAGCGTCCAGTAGACCTCGTCGGAGAGGAGCCAGAGATCGTTCCTGCGGCAGATCTCGGCGATGCCTTCGAGCGACTTGCGGGAATAAACCGCGCCGGTCGGATTATTCGGCGTGTTGATCAGGATGGCGCGGGTGTTGGGCTGCAAGGCCTTGCGGATCGCCTCGGCGCGCGGCTGGAAGCCGTCCTCGGCGACTGTCTCGACGACGGTGAAGCCGGCGCCGGCGGCGCGGAAGGTTCCGGGGTAGGTAGCATAATAGGGCGCCACGACGATGGCATGGCCGCCGGGATCGAGCACGGCCTGCACCGCCGCATAGAGGGCGGCCTGGCCACCGGGCGTGGCGATGACTTCGCTAGCCGAGGTCGGCACGCCGGTGGCGCGGGTTGAAATTTTCGCCATCGCCTCGCGAAGCCGGGGAATGCCGGCAAGCTGGGTGTAGTGGTGGAAGCCGCCGCGCACGGCGGTAACGCAGGCCTCGACCGTTTCGGATGGCGTGTCGAAATCATGGTCGCCGACCGACAGCATGATGATCTTCTCGCCGGCCTGGTGGCGGCTCAGAGCGGCGAAATGCACCTCCCAGCCATCCTTGCCGGAAGGCGTGATGCCGGAAATGCGCGAAGAGGGACGGGGCATGGTTCAGTCTTTCAATCGGTGAATTGGCATTTCCGGAGGCAGGCGTCGCCCCCCGAGGGCGTTCCTGCTCAGGCTCTCAATCTTGCATTCTGCGGGTCCCACAAGGGTTTGTCTTCCTGCACGACCGCCGGAAAATTCTCGCCGAAGATTTCGACGTCCACCCTCGTTCCGGGCTCTGCCAGGTCGACGCGGATCATGCCCAGCGCGATCGATTTGTCCACCCGGTAGCCAAAACCTCCTGACGTGGTTTCGCCGACGATCTTTCCGTCATGCCAGAGCGTTGACATGTAGGGCGCATCATGTTCGCGGGCTTCGACCACCAGCGTGACGAAGTGCTTTTTCACGCCCTGCTGCTTTTCGCCAAGCAATGCCGCCTTGCCGCGGAACTCCGGCTTCTCCCATTTGACGAAACGTTCCAGCCCGCCTTGCAGGATGGTGTAGTCGGTGGAGAGATCGCCCTTCCAGGCTCGGTAGCCTTTTTCCAGCCTGAGCGAATCGAGCGCCCACATGCCGAAAGGCTTAAGCCCGTGCTTCTGGCCGGCCGCCCAGACGGCATCGAATATGGCGGCGGTGTCTTCCACCCTGGTGTGGATTTCCCAGCCGAGCTCGCCGGCGAAGGAGACGCGCACGAGATGGCACCAGCGTCCCCTAATCTCGGTCGACTGATGTGTCAGCCACGGTAGCGACAGATCGGCGCCGCAGACTTCGGCCAGGATGTCCCGGGAATTCGGCCCGGCGAGTATCTGACATGAGAGTTCGTCGGTGGCGATGCTGAGATCGATCCGGGTATCGTTGGGAAGGTGATTTCGCAACCATTCGAAGTCGTGCCATTCGGCAACGGCGGCCGTGATCAACACGAAAGTGTCTTCCTCGTGCGCGATGATCGACATTTCGGTGACGATGCGACCCTTGTCGTCGGCGAAATAGCCGAGGCCGATGCGACCGGGTTTCGGCACAACGCCGGTAATCATGGTCGACAGCCAGTCGCGCGCGCCCGGGCCTCTCAGCCGGAAGCGCGAGAAGCCGGGCAGGTCGAGAATGCCGGCAGCGTCGCGCACAGCCAGGCATTCCTCGCGGATGCGTTTCTCCCACGGCCCCGAGCGGGCGAAGGTTTGCGTGGACTGTTGCGATGTGTCGTCGCCTGCTTGAGCAAACCAGGTGGCGCGCTCCCAGCCATTGTAGGCGTTGAACTGAGCGCCGAGCGCCTTCATGCGCTCGTGGAGCGGCGATAGCTTGCGGTCGCGGGCGGCAGGCCAGGCGTGGCGCGGAAACTGGATGGCGTATTCGTGGCCGTAGACTTCCATGCCCTTGGCGACGGCATAGTCGTGGTCGGCGGCGAAAGTCGTGAAACGGCGTGGGTCGCAGGACCACATGTCCCACTCGGTCTGGCCTTGGGTGACCCACTCCGCCAGCACCTTGCCGGCGCCGCCAGCCTGGGCGATGCCGAAGGTGAAAACGCAGGCTTCGAAGGCGTTGGGCACGCCGGGCATCGGCCCGATCAGCGGGTTGCCATCCGGCGCATAGGGAATCGGGCCGTTGATGACTTTCGAGAGGCCCGCGGTGCCGAGGATCGGCACCCGGCCGATGGCGTCGTTCAGATACCATTCGAGCCGGTCGAGATCGTCGGGGAAGAGCTGGAACGAAAAATCGTCCGGCATGGGGTCGTTATGTGTCGTCCAATGGGCGCGGCAATTCCTCTCGTAGGGCCCGAGGTTCATGCCGTTCTTTTCCTGGCGCAGGTAATAGGAGGTGTCGACGTCGCGAAGAAGCGGAAGTTTTGCGTCCGCTTCCCGCGACCAGGCGGCGAGTTCCGGGATCTCGTCGAACAATATGTATTGATGGCTCATCACCATCATCGGAATGTCGCGGCCGAACAGCTTGCCGACCTCGCGGGCGCGGTAGCCGGCGGCGTTGACGACATATTCGCAGCGGATTTCGCCCTGCGGCGTCTCGACGACCCACTCGCCGCTTTCCCGGCGCACGCCGGCGACCGGGCAGAAACGCACGATCTTCTGGCCCATGTTGCGGGCGCCCTTGGCCAGCGCCTGGGTCAACTGCGCAGGGTCGATGTCGCCGTCGTTCGGGTCGTAGAGAGCGCCTTTCAGGTCATGTGTCTCGATGAATGGATAGCGCGCCTTGATCTCGTCGAGGCCGACCACGTCGATGTCCATGCCCTGGTAGCGGCCCATGCCTTTGGCGCGCTGGAATTCCTGCATGCGCTCCTTGCTGTGCGCCAGCCGCAGCGACCCGGTGACGTGATAGTTCATCGGATAGTCGACTTCTTTCGCCAGGCCCCGGTAGAGCTCGGTCGAATAGCGCTGCATGTTCATCAGCGACCAGGACGACGAAAAGGTCGGCACATTGCCGGCGGCATGCCAGGTGGAACCCGAGGTGAGCTCGTTCTTTTCGAGAAGCACGCAGTCGGTCCAGCCGGCCTTGGCCAGGTGGTAAAGCGAGGAGACGCCGACGGCGCCGCCGCCGATGATGACCACGCGCGCGGAAGAGGGGAGTTCAGCCATGGAGCGCGTTCACCGTCAGCGAGAGGGGGATGAGAGCCTTGATCATTCGTCTTCCTCAATAAAGCGGCGGCGAAACCACCCAGATGACAACCGCCGGCTCGCTGCCGGGGTTCTTCCAGCGGAACGGCTTGTTGTCGAAGCGGAAGCTGTCGCCGGCCGACAGGCTGTGCCAGACGCCGTCGATCTCGATGTCGAAGAAGCCAGAGACGAGATAGCCGGCTTCCTCGGTCGGCCGATGCGACACCGCCTGCAATACAGCGCCCGGCGCGAACTCCGAGCGCAGCACTTCGAAGCTGCCGCCGAGGTCTGGCGACAGCAGTTCCTCGACCAGGCCGGAAGCGCTTGTGCCAAGCGAGCGCCGTCGGCCGGCCCGCACGATGACGCCGCGTTCATGCTCGTTGGGCACCTCGTGGCCGAAGAACAGGCTGATCGGAACGGCGAAAATGTCGGCGAAGGCCCGCAGGTCGGCGATCGAGGGGGTGGACAGGCCGCGCTCGACCTGGCTCATCCAGCCGACCGAGCGGCCGAGCCGCAGCGCCAGCTCCGCAAGGGTGAGGCCGCGCGATTTGCGCAAGGCACGGATGTCGCGCGCCAGCAACTGGTTGCTAGAAGGCGTCTCGACGGGCGCTCGTTCGGCAGGCAGGGACACGGCTGTCTCATGAAAATTTCGTTTAGAATTTCACGGAAGCTCAGTCCGCCGGAAAATTCAAGCGAAATCCGGTCTGTGCCAAGATTTGCTTGCGGGAAACGGGCGGCTGGTGCAAAGCCAGAAAAAACCGAAGCGGCGCCTTGCGCCGCCTCTGGAGCCCCGGAAACCGGGAAGGACTTATTTGATGCTTTCACGCAATAAACAGACCGCGAGGTCGAACGAAGCGGCTATCGTCGACGAGGCGATCGTGTCGCGGCGTTCGGTGCGCGCTTTCCTGCCCGATCCAGTCGATGATGCGACGGTCCGCGAAATACTCGATGTAGCGGCGCGCGCTCCGTCTGGCACCAACATGCAGCCCTGGCGCGTCTATGTGACCAAGGGCGAGGTCAAGCAGCGCATCACCGACGCGGTGATGAACTCCGGCATCCGCGCCGAAAAGGCCAAATGGGACGAATACAAATATTATCCCGACCAGTTCTTCGAGCCGTATTATGCGCGTCGCCGCAAGGTGGGGTTCGACCTCTATGGCGCGCTCGGCATCGGGCGGCGCGACGTCGACCAGATGCGCGAGCAGCACGACCGCAATTTCGTGTTTTTCGACGCGCCGGTGGGCATGATCTTCACCATCGACCGGCGACTGAACCAGGGATCGTGGATCGACTACGGCATGTTCCTGCAGAACATCATGGTGGCGGCGCGGGCGCGGGGGCTGCATACTTGTCCGCAGGCGGCGTTCGCGCCCTATCACAACCAGATCCGCCCGGTGCTTGGCATTCCCGACGAGGAAATCCTGGTTTGCGGCATGGCGCTTGGCTACGAGGACACGTCGAAGCCTGAAAACAGCCTGCGCACCGAACGCGCCCCGCAAGATGAATGGGTCAAGTTCTGCGAGTAGGGCGCGCGATATTCAGGTGATGCCGGCCTGGGCTGAATCTCAACACCCCCAGGGCCGGATTCGCGTCGCAGCGATTTTGCCCCTCATCCCCTACGGACCTTCTCCCCGTCATGACGGGGAGAAGGAGGCCTGCAGCAATGCCGGCGCGCTTCCGTCGATGTCCCGACTCGCTCGCTTTAGTCGCGGTTGCGGTTCTTTCAGAACTGCCAACGCGCTCTAAGTATTTGTTTTGCCGCCTTTATGCGGACGCCAAATGATTCCATTTGGCTGCAAAATGCTCTAGTCGCGGTTGCGGCGGGCGGCGCGGTCCTCGCGTGAGCGGCGGCGCGGCGTCGCATCCCCGGCGGCGCCACCCTCGCCGGCCGTCTTGCGCGGCGGCAGTTTCACCTGTTCGGCCAGTTTCGGGAACGGGTCGACCTTGTTGGGCATCGCCATGGCGTTGATGAACAGCTGCTGGAAATTCGGCTCGAGCGCCGTCTCGATCTTTTCGATGCGGGCCACTTCCTTCTCGATCTCGCGGCGATGGTCGCGGTTGAGCAGCGCCATCAGCGCACCGGTGCCGGCGGCATTGCCGACCGCCTTGACCTCGGCCAGATCGCAATCCGGGATCAGGCCGAGCACCATGGCGTATTTCGGATCGATGAAGGAGCCGAAGGCGCCGGCGAAGCGGATCGTGTCGACCGCCTCGACGCCCTGCTTTTCCATCAGCAGCTTGACGCCGGCATAAAGCGCGGCCTTGGCGAGCTGGATGGCGCGGATGTCGTTCTGGGTGACGGTGATGCGCGGCTCGCCGGTGCGCCCCTCGCGCAGCAGGTAGGAGAAGGTGCGGCCGTTCTGGACGATGCGCGGGCTTTTGGCCATCAGCGAACCGTCGACGACGCCGTCCTCGGAAATGATCCCGGAGAGATACATCTCGGCGACCACCTCGATGATGGCCGAGCCGCAGATGCCGGTGACGCCGGTGGTCCAGGATTCCTCCTCGAAACCTTTCTCGTCCGACCATTTGTCGACGCCGATGACGCGGTATTTCGGCTCCAGCGTTTCCGGATCGATGCGCACGCGCTCGATGGCGCCGGGCGCCGCGCGCTGGCCCGACGAAATCTCCGCACCCTCGAAGGCCGGGCCCGGTGGGAGAGGAGGCTGCCACGACCCGCGCGCTGTTGCCCAGCACGATCTCGGCGTTGGTGCCGACATCGACCAGCAGCATCATCTTGTCCTGCCGGTAGGGGCCTTCGGAAAGCGTCGCGCCGGCGGCGTCGGCGCCGACATGGCCGGCGATGCATGGCAGCGTATAGAGCCGCGCGCCGCGATTGACGTCGATGTCGATCTCATGCGCCCAGAACTGCAGCGCACCCGACACGGCGAGCGCGAACGGCGCCTGGCCGAGTTCGGTCGGGTCGATGCCGAGGAACAGGTGGTGCATGATCGGGTTGCCGACGAAGACGCAGTCGAAAATGTCGTGGCGGTCGACATTGCCTTCCTCGCAGACCTTGCCGATCAGCGCGTTGACGGCCTCGCGCACCGCCTTGGTCATCGCCTCGCGGCCGTCCGGGTTCATCATCACGTAGGAGACGCGGCTCATCAGATCCTCGCCGAAGCGGATCTGCGGGTTCGACGTGCCGGACGAGGCGGCGATGCGGCCGGACAGCAGCGACACCAGATGCATGGCGATCGTCGTCGAGCCGATGTCGCAGGCGATGCCGTAGGCCTCGTTCTTCAGGCCGGGCCACAGGCCGATGATGAAGGGTCGCGAGGAATCCATGTCGCGGTGGATGGCGGCGGTGACGCCCCAATTGCCCTCCTGCCGGCAAGGTGGTACGCATGATCTTCTGGATCTGCGGGATGAGGTGCGGGGCGATCAGCAGGTCCTTCCAGCCCCAGTCCTTCTCCAGCACGACCTTGAGCCGGTCGAGATCGCCGAGCGGCTTGTGCATGTCGGGCTCGTCGACCTCGACATAGCAGAGCTGGACGGCGGCGTTGCGCTCGATGACGCGGTCGGTGGCCGCCTTGCGCACGACCTGCGCATTGATGACGGTGTCCTGCGGCACGTCGATGACGAGGTCGCCGTGGACGGTGGCCGAGCAGGAGAGGCGGCGGCCGTCGGGCAGGCCGCGCACGCGCTCGTAGCGCTCTTCCTTCGGCCCCTTGGGCGAGATGTGGTCGAGCGACGGAGACGATCTTGTGCTTGGCGAAATTGCCTTCCTGCACCTCGATCTGGCAGCGCCCGCAGGTGGCGCGCCCGCCGCAGACGCTCTCGACATAGACGCCGAGCGAACGCGCCGCGTCGAGCATCGGCGTGCCGACGGGAAAGCGCCCGCGCTTGCCCGACGGCATGAACAGGACGAGGGGGTCGGTGATGTTGGCGGGCGGGTTCAATTTATCCTCTTGCCATCCGGGCCTCGCGGCCGCCGCGACGGCGGCCGCCGGCAGCCGCGCCGTCGCCCGGTGCGTTGACCGCGACAGGGGCCGCAACGGGTGGCCGCCCTCGGCCGGCTTGTAGTCCTTGTAGGTCTTGATCCAGGTCATGCAGTCCCTGTCGGTGCCGGTCAGCACGTTGGCGGCGCGCACGGCCTCCATTTCCTGCGGGCGCACGGGTTCATGATCGCCGAGGTCATGCCGGCGCCGATCACCATCGGGATGAAGCCGGCGTTGATGCCGTGGCGGTGCGGCAGGCCGAAGGAGATGTTGGAAAGGCCGCAGGTGGTGTTGACCTTCAGCTCCTCGCGCAGACGGCGCAGCAGCGCGAACACCTGGCGGCCGGCGTCGCCCAGCGCGCCGATCGGCATGACCAGCGGATCGACCACGACGTCATGCGCGCGGGATGCCGTAATCGGCGCAGCGCTCGACGATCTTCTTGGCGACCGCGAAACGCACGTCCGGGTCCATCGAAATGCCGGTCTCGTCGTTGGAGATGGCGACGACCGGCACGTTGTATTTCTTGACCAGCGGCAGGATCGCTTCGAGCTTCTCTTCCTCGCCGGTGACGGAGTTGACCAGCGGCCGGCCCTTGGCGACCTTCAGCGCCGCCTCGATCGCCGCGGTCACCGAACTGTCGATCGACAGCGGCAGGTCGACGAGGTTCTGCACGATCTCCAGCGTCTGCACCAGCAAGCCCGGCTCGGTCGCGTTCGGGTCGACGGCGGTGACGCCGGCATTGACGTCGAGCATGGTGGCGCCGCAGGCAGCCTGTTCCAGCGCGTCCTTGATGACCGTCTCGAAATTGCCGGCGATCATCTCGGCGGCGAGCTTCTTGCGGCCGGTCGGGTTGATGCGCTCGCCGATCACGCAGAAGGGCTGGTCGAAGCCGATGATGATTTCTCTGGTCGCCGAGGCGACGATCGTGCGGGTCATGAAGCTCTCCGTAAGATATAAAGACTTCTTTATATCGTTATCTGGTTTCGATCAAGCGGTGCGCTTAGAGCTGCGACGTGCTCAGTGCGCGGTTTTCACCATCTCGACCTGGGTTTCGGTGACGTCGTCGTGCAGCAGATGGTCGAGCCGGTCGGCGACCAGCCGGTCGTCGCGCGGACTCTCGCGCTTCCATGGCTGGCGGCCCTTCAGCACGCCCGATTCGTCGACGATCTCGGCGACATATTCCTCCTGGCGGTAGGCCATCACATGGACGCCGGAAACGCCGGGGATTTCCTTCACCTCGTTGATGATGTCGATGCAGAGCTGCTTGCCTTCCGTCTTCTGGTCCTGCGCGCCTTCGAGCCGCTTGATGATCGCATCGGGAATGTGGATGCCCGGCACGTTGGAGCGGATCCAGTTCGCCGTCTTGGCCGAGGCGAGCGGCCCGACGCCGCACAGGACGAAGCACTTTTCGGTGAGGCCGAGATCGCGGACCCGCTGCATGTAGGTGCGGAACATCGGCACGTCGAAGCAATACTGGCTCTGCACGAACTGCGCGCCGGCGGCGATCTTCTTGCCGAGACGGAGCGGCCGGAAATCGATAGGGCGGCGCGAAGGGGTTGATCGCTGCGCCGAGGAAGACCTGCGGCGGCGTCGTCAGCTTGCGGCCGGACAGGAACTTGCCGTTGTCGCGCATGATGCGGATGGTTTCGAGCAGCGACATGCAATCGAGGTCGAAGACCGGCTTGGCGCCGGGCTGGTCGCCGGCCTGCACGCCGTCGCCGGTCAGGCAGAGGATGTTGGCGACGCCCATCGCGGCGCCGCCGAGCACGTCGCCCTGGATGGCGATGCGGTTCTTGTCGCGGCAGGCGATCTGCATGATCGGCGCATAGCCCATGCGGGTCAGCAGCGCGCAGATGCCGACCGACGACATGTGGCAGTTGGCGCCGGAGGCATCGACCGCGTTGATGGCGTCGACCCAGCCGTCGAAGATCTTCGCGCGGTTGTAGACGTCTTCCGGATTGGCGCTGTCGGGCGGGTTGAGCTCGGCCGTCACGGCGAACTCGCCGCGGCGCAGCACGCGCTCCAGCCGGCCGCGCGAGGAGTGGCCGGGCAGCGGCTCGAGCGGCAGATGGATGCCGGCCGGGTTCTCGTCGCGCTGGCGTGGGCCGATGCTCAGCTCATGCCGGCGGTCCGCAGCTTCGCTTTTCGCGCTCGGCCGCCGCCTGCGCGGTCACCCGCAGCCAGGCCGAGGTTTCGCGCAGCGACTGGTCGACCGGCTTCTGCACGTTGAGGATCGCGTCGCCCTTGACCATGTTGCGCGAGCCTTCCCAGGCCTTGACCCAGACGCAGGGCATGTCGGGCTCGACCTCGCAATTGCCGTTGGCGCGCACGCCGCCGCACGGGCCGTTGCGCAGCTGCTTGGGGCAGTTCATCGGGCATGACATGCCGGTCGAGGAGAGCACGCACTGGCCGCACATGCGGCAGTCGAACATGAAGCCCTTGACGCGCTTCTCGACGAACTTCACCGGCGCTTCGACGCGGCCGTAGCCGATGCCTTTCCACAGCGGATGGAGCAGCAGGAAGACGTCGGCGAATTTCGCATAGAACCATTCGAGCGCGCGCGAATGGCGCACCGACCACAGCCGGATCGTGTAGCGAGCGCTGCACGCGCCGCTGCGGCGACACGTCCGGCCGGCTTGTAGTCGGTCTTCGGCGCTGCCTTCTTGACCAGTGTGGCCTGGGTAACCGCCGGGATGGTTTCAGACATTGTCTCTTCCCGCCGGCCTTGACCAGAGCGACCAGCCGCTCCCGGGTCGTAGTCTGCATCGAAGTCGGCCAGCGCCTTCTCGGCCTCGGCCTCGAGGTCGTCGCCGACCGGCAACCGGATCGGCCTTGCGCCATTCGGCGAGATAGGCGTCGGTGTCGCCGGCGCCGGTGCGCATCGCGCACATGTCGATCGCCTCGGTGAAGCGCAGCGGCAGTTCGCGCTTGGCGTTCTGCCGCCCCTTCTTGACGATGACCTGCGCGGGAATGTCGCGCCAGTAGACGACGATGAGATCGGCCATGAATTCGTGCTCCTGCTGCATCGCCCGAAACCGGAATCGATTTTCGGAAAGCACGATGCATAGATCCAAGTCTAGAACGTCCTTTGCGCGTCCAACCGGACGCGCGGCGCTCTCGTGGATTTCAGCATTGCCGGAACGGCGGCTGCGCCGCTTGTTATGAGACGACGCGCGGGCATTCAAAAGCGACGTGCCGCAAATGGCGCAATGACGGGGAGCGGATGCGGCCGGCGAAGTTTGAAATGCCGCCGGAGCGGCAATCAGATCATGAAGACATTGCCAGAGGGTGCCGATCAGCGCTGTCGCCGAGCCGACGACGGCGGCGATGACGGCAAGTGCCGCGATACCGACCACGGTTCCCACGGCAAACAGGATGCCGTCGCGCTCGATCAGCGCCAGGCCGAGCAGGGCGGTCGAGAAGGCCGGCAGCCAGTTGCCGAGCGGAATCGGCAGCGTGACGACAACCGCAAGCAAGAAGATCATGATGCCGATGACGCGGTCGCCCTGCCTGCGCCAGAACGGCCAGTAGCGCGGCTTGATCATCCGCTCCAGGCTGATCAGGCGCGGGATCAGGCGGTCCATCACCGAGCGGAAGCTTCTCGGCGGAGATCGAATTGTCCATGACGAAGCGCGGCAGCCAGGCGCGCTTGCTGCCGTACATCATCTGCGCCGAGACGATGAGCAGCGGCAAACCAAGGATTGCCGAGGAGGGCGGCGGCAGCGGGATCAGGTTGAGCGCGGCGAAGAAGACAATCAGCGCCGCAAAGCTGCGGTCGCCGAGCGCGTCGCGAATGCTTGCCACCGAAACCGGGCCGTCGGCGTCACGCGCCAGTTGGGCGAAGAGCTGCGACAGCCGGCGCGGCCGGCGCCGGACTGGCGCGCCGTCGATCTGTCCGTCCTCGAAACCCCGCATTTCCTGTCTCATGCGCTCCCGTACCGCTCACACTTGTCCACCCCTGGCGCAGAACGACAATAGTGGCGGTAACCAGTTAATCGTTGATGACGCCAGCGCATACCGCCAGCCTGTGAAAGCCGGATGACTATGGTGTGTCGATATTCAGGTGATGCCGGCCTGCAAATGGCGGCTTTCTCCGCTTCCGGTGCTCACGTACCTGAATGTACGCTGCGCTCCGGTTCTCGAAATCCGCCATTTTCACCTCGGCCTGACCTGAATCTCAACACACCCTACACCGGTCCCTCGGGACCTAACGGCGAAATTCCAGAATATCCAGCTTGGATTCGTAATGTGGGGCCGGAAATTCAATTCGCCACTCTTTCGGACCGCTCCGAAAGGCGTAGCCCACCTGATCGGTTGCGCACCGCTGCCGTATTTCTTCGGCTTCTGCCCGGCGATGAAGGAAGAACCGAGATAGGTCAGCCGCTTGTCATTGTCGGTGAAGAAGCGTCCCTTGGTGCGCTGCGAACCGGAAATTTTTTCCAGCATCCAGCCAGAACCGTCGTCGGTGACCCGGCATTTGAACCAGTCGTAGACAACGAGCGGGCTGATGCCGCCGGCTTTGATGGTGCGACATTGCCAGTTGCCGGTCATGTCGAAATCGCCGAAGGCGAGTGCCGGCCTGGCGACGATCTCGTCGAGAACGGCAACCTCCCGCGCGTAACCGGCGCTTGCTTCGGCGAGAGCTTCCTTGCGCGTCTCGTCATATTTCCGCAAGCGGGCATCGTCGGCCGGAGTGATAAGGTTCTGAATTTCGCCCGTGGCCAGCGCCTGGGTGACGGGCGCCGCCAGAAAGGCGGCGAGAATCAGTTTGCGAAGGATCATCTTGCGGCTCTATCTCATTGTTTCAGCAGGATCTTTGCCTGCAATGCGCAGCGCATTTTTCGGGAGCATGCCCAGGATGGAGGTGAAGAAGCCCGAAAATCAGGCTCTTTCATGAAGCGACGCGGCGCGCGAGGCAGACTGGAGCGCCGCGGCAAGGTCGCCATAGCCGGTGAAGCGCCGCTCATAGGCGAGGCCGAGCAAGCGGGCCGCGTCTTCGGCGACCTTATCCAGTTCCGGGTCGTTGGTCTGGGCGAGATAGACCAGCTTCTCGTAATTGCCGAAATAAGTCGGGGATCAGCTCCGGGTGGCGGTCGAGCCCGAGCGGCTTGAGGAAGAACGCGTCGAACTGCCGGCACAGGAAATCGGTCATGTAGAACGACATCATGTCGTCGTCGGCGATCTTCGCGTAGGCCTCGCATGCCCTGATAGAAAGCGAAGCAGTGTGGCCCGGCCATGCGTTCGACGCCGTGTTTCTCGCATATCCGGTCCAGCAGGCCGCCGGTGCCGCAATCGGCATAGCCGACGAAGATGTGGGCGATAGCCTTCGGCCTTGGCCTTGACGATTGCCGCGTCCATGGCCGGCGCGATGCGGTCGGGATAGAAGTGGAACTCCGCCGGCAGGCAGGTCAGTTCGAGATGGTCGAGCCCAAGCTGCTGCCTTGGCGGCCAGGATCTCGCGCGCGATCATGCCGCAGGCAATGACCAGCAACTTTTCGGCTTGGGGATGAACGGCCTTGCGGGATTGCTTCATGGAACCACTTTGCCCAAAATCCGTTCTGGTGGGCGATATTAGCGAACGAGGGAGTACCCGTCCATGAAACTGTCCAGGCTAGCACCAGTGGTACTGGTCATCAGCGCGGTTGCGCTGGCGGCATGCGCCAATACCGTCCGCGGCGTTGGAAGAGACGTGAAGGCGACCGCCAACGCGGTCGAGGATACCGTCGAGAACTGAGCCACGTTGTCCGTCGTGGAGAGGGGGCCGCGTATGACGCGGCCTTTTTCATTTGAAGCGCCGCGATCAGGCTGTGGCGCGAACGTTGTGCTTGCGTTTCATGAAGTCCTTGGCCGTCTCGACCGCGACAGCCGCGTCGCGGCAATAGGCATCGGCGCCGACGGCCTTGCCGAATTCCTCATTGAGCGGCGCGCCGCCGACCAGCACGACATAGTCGTCGCGGATGCCCTTTTCCTTCATCGTGTCGATGACGACCTTCATGTAGGGCATGGTGGTGGTCAAAAGCGCCGACATGCCGATGATGTCGGGCTGATGTTCCTCGATCGCGGCCAGGTATTTTTCGACCGGGTTGTTGATGCCGAGGTCGATGACGTCGAAGCCGGCGCCTTCCATCATCATGCCGACGAGGTTCTTGCCGATGTCGTGGATGTCGCCCTTCACGGTGCCGATCACCATCTTGCCCTGCTTTGGCGCGCCGGTCGCGGCAAGCAGCGGACGAAGGATCGACATGCCGGCCTTCATCGCGTTGGCCGAAAGCAGAACTTCCGGAACGAACAGGATGCCGTCGCGAAAATCCTCGCCGACGATGCGCATGCCTTCGACCAGGGCCTCGGTCAGCACCTTGTAGGGCGCCCAACCCCGCTCGAGCAGGATGTTGGTGCCTTCCTCGATCTCTTCCTTCAGTCCGTCGTAAAGGTCGTCATGCATCTGCTGCACGAGTTCGTCGTCGGAAAGCTCGGAGAGGATGATCTCGTCGTCGGACATTCTGAAGCTCCTGTGGCCGCCTTATGCGGGACTTTTACAGCGCGCGAATTCAGGTCAATATCTATTCTGCAAGCACTGCACTTCCATAGCTGATTTGCGACTTCCTGCAAAAGGAAAGCGACCGGGAATCCTTTGTTCTTCTTGTCGATTTTGCGACAGGCGTTGGCGCTGACGGGCCGTTTCGGATAGGGTGTATGGCTACGATCCGGCGAAGGCGACCGTATGGGCGGTCGAACGGATTTCAGGGAAGAACGATCATGAGCGAGAACGCGGCAGTCGATCACGAAGCGGCGGCGGGCGGCAGGCGCGGACGCGGCGCCAGCGGGGGTGCTGCCGCGCGGCGCGCGGCGCGTTCGGGCGGCGGTCCCGGCATCCAGCAGACCTACATCAACCGCAAGATCAAGGTCTACGAGGTGCTCGACGAGGAAGGCCTGGCGCTGATCGAGAAGAACGCCGACACGGTGCTCGAGGAGATCGGCATCGAATTCCGCGACGACGCCGAGGCGCTTGCGCTTTTCAAGGCGGCCGGCGCCGACGTCAAGGGCGAGCGGGTGCATTTCCCGCGCGGCCTGCCGCGCTCGCTGCTGAAGACCGCGCCGTCGCGTCTACACCCAGCATGCGCGCAATGCCGATCGCTCCGTGCAGATCGGCGGCAACGCCACGGTGTTCGCGCCGGTCTACGGGCCGCCCTTCGTGCGCGACCTCGACGGAAAGCGCCGCTACGCGACGATCGAGGATTTCCGCAACTTCGTGAAGCTCGCCTACATGGCGCCGTCGATCCACCATTCGGGCGGCACGGTGTGCGAGCCGGTCGACGTGCCGGTGAACAAGCGCCACCTCGACATGGTGTATTCGCACATCAAATATTCCGACAAGCCGTTCATGGGCTCGGTGACCGCGCCCGAGCGCGCCGAAGATACGGTTGCGATGGCCAAGATCGTGTTCGGCGACGATTTCGTCGACAACAACACGGTGCTGACCAGCCTGATCAACGCCAATTCGCCGATGGTGTTCGACGAGACCATGCTCGGCGCGCTGAAGGTCTATGCCCGCAACAACCAGGCCTGCATCGTCACGCCGTTCATCCTGGCGGGCGCGATGAGCCCGGTGACGGTCGCCGGCACGCTGACCCAGGTGCTGGCCGAAGTGCTGGCCGGCGCTTCGCTGACGCAACTGATCCGGCCCGGCGCGCCGGTGCTGTTCGGCACCTTCGCCTCCTCCATTTCCATGCAGTCGGGCGCGCCGACCTTCGGCACGCCGGAGCCGTCGCTGGTTTCCTATGGCGCCGCACAGCTTGCCCGCCGGCTCGGCCTGCCGTTCCGCACCGGCGGTTCGCTCTGCGCCTCGAAGGTGCCGGACGCGCAGGCGGCCTATGAAAGCGCCAACACGCTGAACTCGACCATCCTGGCCGGCACCAATTTCGTGCTGCATTCGGCCGGCTGGCTCGAAGGCGGCCTCGCTTCCTGCTACGAAAAGTTCATGATGGACATCGACCAGCTCGGCATGAGCCAGAAATTCGCCGAGGGCGTCGACCTGTCGGAAAACGGCCAGGCGATGGACGCCATCCGCCAGGTCGGGCCGGGCAGCCACTATCTCGGCTGCGACCACACGCAGGCCAATTTCCAGACGGCCTTCTACCGCTCCTCGATCGCCGACAACAATTCCTACGAGCAGTGGCTGGCGGAAGGCGAGAAGACCGCACCGCAGCGCGCCAACGAACTCGCCCGCCGCTGGCTGGAAAGCTACGAGGCGCCGCCTCTCGATCCGGGCATCGACGACGGGCTGAAGGACTTCATCGCCAGGAAGAAGGAATCGATGCCCGACGCCTTCACTTGAAAGGAGCCCGATTCAGGCGGGGCTAAAGTCGCCAACATCATTCACAAGGAAGTCTGGCGGAGCGCATTCAAGCGGCCGGGCGAGAGGTGATTGCTTGCGCGTGATCGCGGTGAGGTTTGCGGGACAACGCACCCCTCTGTCCTGCCGGACATCTCCCCCACAAGGGGGGAGATTGGCAGCTTTGGCCTTCCCGCTCGGGCTGGGAGGGAGGCAACATAGAGTGCGGGCGTTTCCGCAATGATGGACGGCGACGATGTGGCTCGACGCATCTCAGCCGCCCTGGCGCCCCACGGCCTCATCCTGCGCGGCGGGTTCAATTTTAACGATGGAGAGGCTGCGCCGCCCGGTCCCGCCGGCGCGCCCGCCAAATCCGTGCTTTTGGTGGGCAATGCCGGCGCCGGCTACTGGCCGCACTTTCAGGCGTGGCGGGAAAGCCAGCCCGGCGACATCAAAGATCCGCTCGATTCATGGTGCCGCGCGATCATCAGCGCGGTTGCGGAAGGGTTCGGAGCGCGGGCCGTGTCGCCGTCGGACAGGCCCTACCTGCCGTTCCAGCAATGGGCGAAGAGGGCGGAGGGGCTGAAGGCGTCGCCGCTCGGCATCCTCATGCATCCGGAGTACGGGCTCTGGCACGCCTATCGCGGCGTGCTTCTGTTCGACGCCGGGATTGCTATCCCTGCGCCTGACAAACAGAATCATCGTTGCGACGCATGTATCGGAAAACCCTGTATGAAAGCCTGTCCGGTCGCTGCCTATTCCGCGGCCGGATTCGCTTATGCCGATTGCCTCGGCCATGTGCGCGGGGAGAATGGCGCGCCGTGCCGCGATCGCGGCTGCCTCGACCGCAATGCATGTCCCTATGGCACGGCGTATCGCTATCCCGACAAGGTTCAGGCGTTCCACACGGCGGCATTTGCCAGGGTGTGTTGATATTCAGGTGATGCCGGCCTGCAAATGACGGCTTTCTGCGCTTCCGGTGCTCACGTACCCAAACGTACGCTGCGCTCCGGTTCTCGAAATCCACCATTTTCGGCTCGGCCTGACCTGAATCTCAACGCACCCCAGCGCGTCGCGAATTCCAAGAGCCGCGACCCAGGCGCGGAAACAAAGTAGACTTGTGCAAGCGCCGCCGGAGCGTGTCGAACGGAGGGAGCCATGGCCAAGGAAAACATCGAAATCAAGACCGCCGACGGCATCGCCAAGGCAGGGCTCTTCCAATCAGGACGGGCGGCGAAAGCAGGCGTTATTCTCTTCATGGACGCCTTCGGTCCTCGCCCGGCGCTCGACACAATGGCCGAAAGGCTTGCCAGCGAAGGTTATGCGGTGCTGGCGCCCGACCTTTTCTATCGCAACGCGCCCTACGGCCCGTTCGACGCCAAGACGGCCTTCACCGAGGAAAAAAGCAAGGCAGAGATGATGGCGCTGGTCGGCGGCACCACGCTGGAAATGACCTCGCGCGACACCGGCGCCTTTCTCGAAGCCCTGTCGGCGGCCGGCGTCAACGGACCCGTGGGCGCCGTCGGCTATTGCATGGGCGGGGCGCGGGCGCTGATCGCCGCCGCCGACTATCCGCAGCGGGTGAGGGCGGCCGCCAGCTTTCACGGCGGCCGGCTCGGAACCGATGCGCCCGACAGTCCAGCCTCGCAGGCCGGCAAGATCAAGGCCCGCGTCTATGTCGGCTGCGCCGGCGTCGACGGCAGTTTCCCGCCGGAACAGTCGGCGCGGCTTGCCGAAGCGCTGCGCACGGCTGAAGTCGACCACATCATCGAAAATTATGTCGGCATGGCGCATGGCTGGTGTGTGCCCGACCATGGCGTCTTCAACGAGGCTGGAGCCGAGCGTCACTGGAAGCGGCTGACGGAGTTCTTCGGCGAGACGCTGGGCTGATTTGAGGTGCAAGCAAGTGGCTGACGATCCCTATGACCTCAACCGCTTCGTCGCGGCGCAGGCTTCCGTCATCGAGACCGTGCTTGGAGAGTTGCGGCGCGGGCAGAAGGTCAGCCACTGGATGTGGTTCGTCTTTCCCCAGATTGCCGGGCTGGGCTCCAGTGCGATGGCCCAGAAATATGCGATCGGCTCGATTGGAGAAGCGCGGGCTTATCTCGCCCACCCGGTGCTGGGGGAACGGCTGCGGACATGCGTGGAACATGTCCTGGAAGTTCGGGGGCGCTCGGCGCACCAGATATTCGGCAGTCCCGACGACATGAAATTCCAGTCGTGCCTCACGCTTTTTGCCGAAGCTTCCGGCGAAGAGGTTTTTCTGCGCGCGCTCGAAAAATGTTACGGCGGGGAGCCGGACTCCGGGACGGTCAGAATATTGGCCGGGCCGAAGGCATGACGCGCGTCAGTATACGCCGATGATCTTCTAGATGATGCGCTGCTTGCATTCCGCGGCCTTGGCCGAAGCTTGTGCGGGCATGGGTCGAGGGCGTAGAGCAGTCCCGTCTTACAGAACCGGCAACTCGCTCTAACTATCTGTTTTGCCGCATTTATGCAGACGCCAAATGATTCCATTTGGCTGCAAAATGCTCTAGTCACCCGCTGGCCGCGCAAGGACCGCGACCGCCAGATGGTGCTCGACCATCTGGCAGGCAAATTCGAAGCGGGCCGCATCTATGCGGAAAAGGAGGTCAACGAGATGCTCAAACGCTACCACAGTTTTGGTGACTGGGCGCTGCTCAGGCGCGAATTGTTCGAGAGCGGCGGGCTCGACCGGGACGCCAAAACCGGCAGATATTGGCTAAAGGCGGACGCTGAATAGCTCATCCGCCCTGTTGGATCGGATTCGCGTCAGTCCGCCTTTGCGACGTGCCAGACGCCGCCCTTGCCTTCGCCGGTGACGTCGCCGGCCTTCTTGTCGTCGATGTAGGTGTAGAGCGGCTTGCCTTCATAGGCCCACATCTTCGAGCCGTCCGTGCGATCGACGATGCTCCATTCGCCTTCCGCCTTGGCGTCGGCGGCGGCCATGAAAGGAGGCCAGTTGGTGGCGCATTTGTCGTAGCAGTTGGACTTGCCGGCTTCGTCCTTGTCGAAGGTGTAAAGCGTCATGCCCTTGGCGTCGGTGTAGACCTTGCCGGCCGAGCTATCCATGGCCTTGGCGGGCTCCTCGGCGAATGCCGCGGCCGAAGTCAGCAGCAATGCGGCGAACCCTAAAGCGATCGTTTTCATATCGTGTCTCCCTTGGAATGACGTGTTGCAGCCGGAAGGCCGGCGTCAGTCATACCAACGCTGGGAGAGGCGCGATTATTCCAAAGGAATCATGATTTCGCTGGGCCAAGATGTGTTCTCGGCTCGGCCTGGCCTGAATCTCAACACAGCGTAGCGCGAACCGCAGCTATCTGATGATGAAGCCCTTGTAGACGAAGCCGCGGCGATCATTGAAGACGATTTCGCACCACGATTTGCAGCCAACGAGACTTACGGTGGCATTGCCCGGGACGACGGTGATGACGGATGCCTCGTCGGCGGGGCCGGAGCGCATTTTCACGGCGGTCCGGATCCTTGCCTGGCGGGTCGTCTGCGCCTGCGCCTGCCTTTGAACGATTTCGGAGATCGGGTCGCTGGGCAGCGGCACCTGCACGGCCTTCGCCTTGCGGGCGACGGCGGCCGTAACAATCGGGTCATCCACGGGTTTGGGCGTCGGGATCGGCACGTTCGCGACGCCGATCTGCGGCTCGGCCTCGGCAAAAGCCGCTGTGACCACATCGGCGGGAGTCGGCATTGTCTCGCTGTTCACAGTGGTGGAATTCAGCGCCGCGATGGCCATCGCGTTGTTGGCCGCAACAACGGCCCAGCGCGGGTCGTCGGACGGGATTACCGCGATCTCGGGCTCAGATGCGGCAACCGGCAGGGCAGCAGCCTGCGGCTGCTGGACCGGCTGGAGTGCTGTCGCGGGCTCAGGTTTCGGCTCGGTCGCCGGTGCAACGGCTGTGGCCTCGACCGGAGCCGGAGCTTTCTCTGCGGACTGAGGCTCGGGTTCGCGGGCTTGCGCCGCCACCGGTGCCTCGACGGGTTGCGACGCGGGCTCGGCCATTGCCTGAGGCCCGGCTTCCGCCTGGGAACTCGCGGTCTGGTCGACGACGAAGGCAGCCAGCAGACCGACACCAAGCAAAGCGATCAAACCCAAACCGGCCGTCATCGCGTCCGGTTTGCTACCCCGGCGAAACGGGTTGTTGTCGCCTCCAAGCTGCAGCGGCCGGCTTTCGGGCGCGTGCCATTGCGTGCGCGCACGAGGTTTTGCCGGACCCGCAGATTTTCGCCCGAACAGGCTTTGCAATACTGAACTCTCCACGCCTACCGACGTCTCGACCGGGCCAACTCCTGCCCCTCCGACCAGCCGACGGTGTGTTCAACGCAGAAACAAACGGGGTTGCCACCCATGTTTCCCTCAATCCATTAGCTTGAATGCGGATTATGGCTTTGGCAAGACTTTGTTTACTTTTGGGCTATCCGACTAAATATCGAAAGCGGCCGCCGGCGCAAAAATAAGTATCCGGCACCCCAAGGAACGCCACAATCGCCTCGTCTCACATGTCGATGATGGCAATGACGCTGGAAGCGGGGATGCTGGAAAAGGGCGATGCGTCCGACAGCCTGTTGATCGGACTGGCGCGCGACGGGGACGAGAGGGCTTTCGGCAGGCTGGTCGAACGTCACTATGATTTTGTCTACCGGGTCGCCTACCGCTGGTGCGGCAGCCGGCCTGACGCCGAGGATATCGCGCAGGAGGTGTGCATCAGGCTCGGCCGCGCCATACGCGGCTTCAAGGGCAATGCCGCGTTCAGCAGCTGGCTCTACACGCTGACCCTCAACGCGGCGCGCGATCTTGCCCGCAAGGCGAGGCGGGATGCGGTCAAAGCCGAAGCCTACGGCGTCCATGCGCTGGTCTCCGGCGCAACGGGTTTGCCGCCCGACGATCCCGCGGAAGCGATGTGGAACGTCGTGCGGACGCTGCCGGACAAGCAACGCGAGGCCGTGGTTCTGGTCTATGGCGAGGGCGTCAGCCATGCCGCGGCGGCCGAGACGATGGGCTGCGCGGAAGCGACCGTTTCCTGGCACATCCATGAAGCGAAAAAGCGGCTCAAGGTGCTGATGCGCCGGGCCGGGGAAGTGTGATCATGGCCAACAACGATGACGAATTCGACGTTTTGAGGAACAGCCCGGCGCCGGCGCCGCGCGCGCAAGCCAAGGAGCGCGCTCTCGAAGCCGCGCGGGCGGCCTTCAATCTCGAAAAAACCTCCGCCGCCGCCCAAGGAACCCAGAACGGCCTTCGTCTCACCGAACGAGCAACCAGGCTCTGGAGTGAGATCATGCAAAGGAAACTCATCGCAACGCCGGCACTTGCCGGGCTCGTCGCGCTGCCGGTCGCCGGCTACGCCACCTTCTACCTGCTTCAGGAAGCGCCGTTCGGAGTTTCGCCGCAAAAGACCGTCAGCGAAACCGCAGCACCCGCCGAAAAACCGGCGGACACGCTGGCCAAGGCCGAACGGGACGCGCTTTCGCGCGACAATGCGTTGCCCGATGTGGCGGCGCAGCTTTCGGCCGAGCCGCAATCGACGCCCAGGCAGGAAGCGCCGGCGGCGAGCGCGACGGCGCTCCAGGAGAGCATCGTCGCGGGCAGCGCGTCCCCGAATGCTGCGCCCACACCGGCCGATGCGGCGCGCAGCCGGGCGTTTGCGCCAAGCGTCGCCAGCAAGCAGATGGCGGATCAGGCCATCGCATCGCTGCCGGCGCCGCCGGAACCCATGCGGCCGGAGGCCGAAAGCCGGGATCGCATCGAGGACTTCAAGTCCAATCCGGTGCGGTCGGCTCTGGAAGATCCGGTCTCGACCTTCTCAATCGACGTCGACACGGCCTCCTATTCCTTCGTGCGCCGCTCGCTGAAGGAGGGCCTGCTGCCGCAGCCCGACACCGTGCGTGTCGAGGAGATGATCAACTACTTCCCCTATGACTGGAAAGGCCCTGACGAGGCGTCGACGCCGTTCAATTCCACGATCACGGTGATGCCGACGCCATGGAACGACAACACCAGGCTGATGCACGTCGCCATCAAGGGCTACGACGTGCAGCCGGCGGAGAAGCCGAAGGCCAACCTGGTTTTCCTGCTCGACGTATCGGGCTCGATGGACGAGCCGGACAAGCTGCCGCTGCTGAAATCCGCCTTCCGCCTGCTGGTCAACAAGCTCGGTCCCGACGACACCGTGTCGATCGTCACCTATGCCGGCAATGCGGGCACGGTGCTCGAACCGACCAAAGCCTCCGAGCGCGAGAAAATCCTGAACGCGGTGGACACGCTGACCCCCGGCGGCTCGACGGCTGGCGGGGCGGGCATCCGCGAGGCCTATCGGCTGGCGGAAAAATCCTTCGTCAAGGATGGCGTCAACCGGGTGATGCTGGCGACCGACGGCGATTTCAACGTCGGACAGACCGATGATAACGACCTGAAGCGCATCATCGAGGAAAAGCGCAAGAGCGGTGTCTTCCTGTCGGTGTTCGGCTTCGGCCGCGGCAATCTCAACGACCAGATGATGCAGACCATAGCCCAGAACGGCAACGGCACCGCCGCCTATGTCGACACGCTGGCCGAAGCCGAGAAGGTGCTGGTCGCAGGACGCTTCGTCGACCTTGTTCCCGATCGCCAAGGACGTGAAGATCCAGATCGAGTTCAACCCGCAGAAAGTCTCCGAGTACCGGCTGATCGGCTACGAGACGCGGGCGCTCAACCGCGAGGACTTCAACAACGACCGCGTCGACGCGGGCGAGATCGGCTCCGGCCATGCGGTGACGGCGATCTACGAGATCACGCCGAACGGCAGCCCGGCGACGGCGATCGACGACCTGCGCTACGGACAGGCGAGAACCGACAATCCGACGGGTGTGGCCAATGCCGACGAATATGCCTTCGTGAAGATCCGCTACAAGGCGCCGGACGGCGACATTTCGAAGCTGATCAGCACACCGGTCACCTCGGCCAACGAAGTCGCGAATTTCGACGCGGCAAGCGCCGACCAGCGCTTTTCCGTGGCAGTCGCGGCATTCGGGCAGAAGCTTCGCGGAACCGACCAGGTTGCCGGCATGAATTACGACCGCATCGCCGAAATCGCCACGGCGGCACGCGGCGCCGATCCGTTCGGCTATCGGGCTGAGTTCCTGTCGCTGGTGCGGCTGGCCGCGGCGCTGGATGGCGGCAGATAGCTTTCCCGAGCGTTGGCGTGACGCTGGGCGGCGGGCGAGGGATCATCCTCGCCCGCTGTTCGACTTCAAGCGGCGCTATCCGCCGACGTAACCGCCGACCAGCCCGAAAAACCTGCTGATGACGCCTTCGCGGGCAGCGTCGATCTCCTGCTGGCGTCGCTCGGCGTAACTGTCCTGCTGCTGCATGAGGCCATCGACCCATGCGGGCCGGGGGAGACGCGTCGCGGGATCTCCGGTCCAGCGAAGGTCTGCCCTCAGCGAGCGGACGGCGATGGGCTTGTTCATGGCGTCGAAGGCCGTGACCCGGATCTCGTCGGCCGCCGCCACTGTCTCGAACTGAACCCAGACCAGCGCCGAATTCCTGCCGGATGGCTGGGGCAAGGGCAGGTTGATCACCTGGCCGGCATCGAGGAATTCGCCGGCGCTGAATGCCTTGGCCTGGAACCGCATCTCGCGGTCGCCGGTGTAGGCGACTTCGATGAAAAGCGGCTGGCCGATGGCAAGGGTCGACGTCAACTCCGACGAGGTGCGGGGCGTCGAGAATGACACTTCGACCGCTTGCGCGGTTTCAGCGAGTGCTGACGCAAGGAGAAAGCCGATCAGAAGGGAGAGGCGCATGCGATGTTCCAGAAGATGACTGCCGGCTACTGCGCGTCGCGCCGATTGGGATTCGGCGGCCACGCCTGTAGCTTCTTATTTGTGCATGTCGTTCTCCCGAAACCGAGGACACTTTCGGGCGACATGCATTAGCTCGCACGGCACCTGGAAACATTTCCTTCGCGGGAACGATAAACTTGTCTCGGTCTGCCAGAGAAAAACAGGAAACAATTTTAATCAATTGCGGCCATTTTTTAAAACAGGATGGCAGGGGCCGGCTGCTACAAGCGAGGGGTCAATTCTGTCGGGGGATGAAATGCTGCTTGGTGGCCTGGGGGCGAAGACTCGCCCTGACCGTTTCTACGACCGGCCAGCCTGCCGCATCCACCGAGGGGAAGAACCGGAGCCAGCCGCAGCAGGCGCCTGCCACCACGCAAGACGCGGCGCGCAGCCGTTATGTCTACGTGCCCTCCAGACCGGCGCCGCAGGCTGCAGATCGCGTGGGCGACGCCTCCAACCCCGACACACCGGCCCAAACGATGAAAAACGACGTAGCAGAAGCCCGCAGAACCGCCTTGTCCGCCCTGAACAACGAGCGTTTTCGCCTGGTTCTGGAACAGGTTTCAGGAGCGGGCACGTCCGATGCGGTGATGATGATGCGGCGCGATCCGCAAAGCGCGGGCACCGATTTCAAATCGGCGCGCTCGCTCTACGCGGAAAACAGCGAATAACCGGGCCAGTTTTTCTCAGACTCGGGCGCGGCGGCGTTCGCGGCGCGCGTCGCTCGTCTCGACTGTGTTGGCGCTTGCCTGCTTGTTGCGCAACGGGCCGATGCGGCTGACGATGGCCTCGACCGTCGGGCGTTCAGCCTTGCTTGTGCGCATCGAGAGCATGGCGCATGGCGGCGAGATGGGCAAACGACGTGCCGCAGCAGCCACCGATGATCCTGGCGCCGCCGTCGACGGCGAGGCGCACATAATCAGCCATCAGTTCCGGGGTGCCGGAATAGTGTATTTCGGCGCCGCGGAATTCCGGGATGCCGCAATTGCCTTTCACGATCACCGTCGCTTCGGGCTTTGCTTCGGTCATGTCGAGCAGCGAGGCCAGAATGTCGGACGCGCCGACGCCGCAATTGGCGCCAACGCCGAGCGGAGCTTCGGCAAGGCCGTCTGCCACGCCGTGAATATCCTTCGGCAGCAGGCCCATCATGGTGCGCCCGGCAGTGTCGAAGGAACCGGTATAGGTGTAGGGCAGGCCGACGCGAATGGCGGCTTCCGCCGCGGCGCGAATCTCGTCCGGCGCCGACATGGTCTCGATCCAGGCGACTTCCGCGCCGCCAGCCTTCAGGCCCTCGATCTGGTCGGCGAAAGCATCGACCGCTTCCTCGTAGGTCATGGCGCCGAGCGGCACCAGAAGCTCGCCTGTCGGGCCGACGGAACCGGCGACGATGACCTTGCGGCCGGCCTTGTCGGCAACGGCGCGCGCGATTTCGGCGGCGCGCTTGTTGAGCTCGTGCACGCGGTCCTGCGCGTGGTGCAGCTTCAGCCGGTGGCGGGTGCCGCCGAACGAATTCGTCAGGATGATGTCGGCGCCGGCATCGATGAAATTCTGGTGCAGCGCCGTGATCTTGTCGGGCGCCGTGTCGTTCAGCAGTTCCGGCGCCTCGCCGGCTTCGAGGCCCATGGCGAAAAGATTGGTTCCGGTGGCGCCATCGGCCAGCAGAACGCCTTTTTCGGCCAGAAGGGCGTCGATCGGATTGGTCGTCATCGGGAACAGCTTTCAAACAAATGAGGTGATAAGGATATAAAGAAGTCTTTATGTGTAGTCAATGGCGCGTTGGGCTACCGCGACTATTCCGGCCTCGTGATCTGGACCTCGATTTCGGTGCAGATGCCGCCATTGGTCGGGTAGTAGTCGACCGAGCAGGCGGTGACCACCAGCAGCAGGTCCTGTTCGGCCCGCAGCGTGACGTAACCACCCGGCGGATTGATGGACGCGTAGACGTCGAGCCGGCCGTCGGGCAGGGGTATGGAATTCTGAAACAGGTCGACCGGGTCCGGGGTAAAAGGAAGCGTGATGCCCGCGGCTGCGAGCGCCTTGTGCAGGTTGTCCTGGCAGTTGGGATGGCCATGGAAGCCGGCGCGCTGGTAGAGGGCATCGCTGCAGGCGGGGTAAAGCATGTCGTGCGGGCCGGGCGACCCATCCGCGACGAGCGTGAGCAGCGGCTTGCCGGCGGTGCTGTAAAAACGCTCGCCCACCGCCGGGAAAAGCCGCTCGCCGATATCGCGCGTGTGCGACGTGCTCAGCCAGTCGAGTGTTTCGCTGGTGGTGAAGGCCCACAAGTCGGCCACCTGCTGCCCCTTGGGATCGACGATGCGGATAAGGTCGTCCTCGACACGAAGAAGGAACGGCCGGATTGCGGCGGGATGACGGTTCGGCTTGGCATTTTTTCCTCAATGGGCGCTGACGGCAAGCTAACATCAACAAGATGCGTTGCGGTCGGGCCTCAACCGTCGAACCGCAGGCCAGCGTGATCAGATGCCGTCGCCATCGAACGAGACGCCCGCAAGATTGCGTGCGAATGCCGCAGCCTCATGGGCGTTGATTTCGGCGGCGCGGACCAGGTTGTCGAAATGCCGGGTCAGGGTGCGTACCGGCTGAGTAGCGTTGAGCACCATATACATGTCGCCGACATAGATGGCGGCGCGCAGCGAGCCGAAGATCGTGTAGGGCACGGAGTAACGCATCCGCCCGTCATAGAGAAAAAGCCGGAAGGTCGGATAGAGATCGTCGAGCAGGTCGGCCATGTGGTTCAACTGGTCGCGCCGTGCATCTTGCGAAAACCCGCTCCACACGCCGAGCCCGCGCGCAAAGATTTCCAGCGTGTGCCGCGGCATGCAGACCTCCATGTCGGTCTCCGGCCGGCGGTTGTATTCGATGCGGTATTGCGTTTCACCCGCCTGCTTTTCGCGATTGCGGTGGGAAATGTCGGCTTCGTAGTCGATCAGCGCATCGGTACGCAGGAGATCGGGGATGCCGGCCGGCACGTAGCGGATTTTCGTGCCGGCCGCCTCGGCGTGCCAGCGGGCGAGCAGGGTATGGTTGCGGTCGTTCGACCCTTCCTCGATCTCCAGGCTTTCGCGGATTTCGCCGGTCAGCCCCTCGTCCTGGCTGAGGCCGAGAAGCCAGTCGAGCGACACCTTGTGCTCGGCGGCGATGTTGAGCAGCGTTTCGGCCCTCGGCAGGCGGGTCGAGGCGCCAGCCAGCAGTTGTGACAGCGCGGAGCGGTCGATGCCGACCGAGGCGGCGAAGGCGGACTGGTTGGCGCCGGAGCGCATGAGAAGGATTTTGAGCCGCTCGCGGAACAGGGTGGAAAGGTCTCTTTTGTCCATTCGGTCGGCCTTCCGAAAGCGGGTCATGCAGCCCGTCTGAGCCACCCAGGGCGGTCGAAGCCAGCAAGATGTTAATTTTTACCCAAATATGTTCACTAAGTATAACATTTGCGACTTAAGGTGCGCAATATCAACACTTCAAGCGCATTGTCGCGTTGAATCTTCGCTTGCTTACTGACAGCGTCTTGTCAGGAGCTTGGGGAAGCTCCAGCGATTCGAAGGTCGTTGAGGCATATGGGATCGAAAGCAGACACAAAAAGACGCAGCGCCACGCCAAAGATCGAGTGGCCCACAATACTTCTCATCATCGCATGTTATGTGGCCTGGGGGGCGGCCGGTTTTCTGATCTGGCCTCACTATCCGATCACCGCGCTTGCCTTGTTGATCCTAACAATCGCGCTGCAATCGTCGCTGATGCACGAAGTGCTTCACGGGCATCCGACGCGCGATGCCCGGGTGAACGAGGCTTTCGTATTTCTGCCGATCGGCATCGTCTGGCCGTTCCGCCGCTTCAAAACCATTCATCTCAGGCATCACGCGGACGAACGGCTGACCGATCCGCTCGACGACCCCGAAAGCTATTATCAGGCGATGTGGCAGCATGAAGAGTTGCCGGCGACGATGAAATGGCTGCTGCGCATCAACAACACCATGGTCGGGCGCTTCTTCATCGGCCCGTGGCTCTCGGTCGTCGGCTTCATCATCGACGACGCCAAGCTGATCGCCGCTGGCGACCGCACTATCCGTCAGGCATGGCTCATGCACGCGGCGGGCCTGGCCGTTGTCGTTCCCGTCGTCACCTACGGGTTCAGCATGCCGCTATGGCTTTATGTGCTGGCGCCTGTCTGGTTCGGGCAGTCGATCATCGCCATCCGCACCTTCGCCGAACACCAGTGGTCGGAGAATCCGGAAGGACGCACCATCATCGTCGAGCGCACTCCGTTGTCGTTCCTTTTCCTCAACAACAACCTGCACTTCGTCCACCACAAGAGCCCCACGGTCGCCTGGTACAAGCTGCCGAAGCTCTTCCGCGAGCGCCGCGACGAATGGGTGCGGATGAACAATGGCTACGTGTTCCCGAATTATTTCGCGCTGCTGAGAAGCTTCGCCTTCCGCGCCAAGGAGCCGGTGGTGCATCCCGTGCTGCGGCGCACCCAGGAAGCCGGCCGCGCGTTCCGGCCGCGGGTGCGCGGACATGCCTCGACCTACGGCGCCGGCACCGTGCCGGTTCCCGCCGAGCCGCCCAAGGAGTGAGAGACTGTCTGAAAAAGGTGATGGCGGGCTGCAAATGGCAATTCCTGCGCTTCCGGTGCTCACGTACCCAAATGTACGCTCAGCTCCGGTTCTCGAAATTATCATTTTCGCCACGCCCTGACCTGTTTCAGACAGTCTCTGTGAGCCGCTTGCATTCTTCCGCGCAATCTCCAGATGTGACGGCATGACCGAATTTATCGCGGCACTTCCCATGTATGAATGGAAGGAGACCGGCGCCGAGACCGACGCCGAATGGGCGCGGCTGGCTGTGGCCCTGCGGAACCACGGCGTCGACACGCCGGCGCGGATCGTGCGGCGCAACGCCGACCTGCCGGCTGTGCCGGGCGGCATCCGCGATGCGAACGGCCGGGTAATCGCGGCGGACCCGGCGACGCTTGCGCCCGACGAACTCGATTTCCATGCGCTATGGCTGCACCCGCAACTGCTGTTCACCCAGACCTGCTGGGGACCGATGGAACTCGGCCTTGCCCGCCACGTGCAGGTGATCGGCCAGCCGAGCTACGGCGCATTCGAGGGCGGGCACGGGGAGTTTTATTCCAGTGCGCTGGTGATGCGGCGCAGGAAAAGCCCACCAGCAGGGGATGTAGCAGCGCCTGCGAACGGCAAGGCCGCGATCCCGCTCGATCTTCTGCGCGGCAAGCGCCTGGCCTACAACAGCCTCGATTCCATGTCGGGCATCATTGCGCTGACGCGCGACCTTGAGGCCGCCGGCGACAGCCTCGATATCTTCTCCGAAAAAATCGAGAGCGGTGGCCATCGGCAGTCGATCGTGGCGGTGGCCGAGGGCAAGGCGGACATCGCTGCAATCGACTGCCGCAGCTTTGCGCTGGCGCAGCGTTGCGAGCCGGCGGCGGCCATGGTCGATGTCGTTGGCTGGACCGCCCGCCGCAAGGGCCTCCCCTACATCACGGCGCGCAGGACGCCGGACGCTCTGGTGGCGAAATTGCGCGCCGCAGTTGCCAGCATATCCGAGGCCGAGGCTCTGGCCGGTTAAGGTGGGCGCCCGGTCCTGAAGCGCGGGGCGCTCCGGGGCTATTGAGCTGATGTTTCCAAGCTACTGAGCCGGCACGCCCTTTTCCCATTCCGCCCAGCCTTCGATCACTGCATCGGCGAATTTCGAGCCGACCCGATAGGCATTGGTGGTGGCCGGCCCGAAACCGCCTGATTTGGCGCTGAGCGACTCGGCGGCGGTCATGCCGTTGGGCTCGCGGTCGAAGTTCGAGGCGGTGCGCAAAAGTGCGATGCGGTCGAACTGGAGCAGCCCGGCCTCGGCGCCGCGCTGCAGCGACGTCAAGGTGGCGTTGTCCTCCATCTGGGTTGTGCAGTAGTTGCCGGCGCTGTCGGTCAGCAGCGACACCCACTCGCCCATGCTCTTGGCGGTCATCGAGCCGTGCCAGTATGTGTCGGTCGACAGGGTATCGCAGATGCTGACGGCCGGAGCGGCGTTGCCGGGCGCAACCTTGTAGGCGGCGCGATAGGCCTTCGCCTCGTCGCTGTCGGCGAGTTCAACGCCGGAGGTCAGCGCCAATGCCTTGTTCGCAAGCTTTTCGTTCAGCTTGTAGACTTCCGTTGCTGAGCCCCAGCCGGCCTTTTCGCCCGGCCGCTTGGCGCCCAGCGCAACGACGCCATCCGGCCAGTCTGAAGGAATCTGGCGCGGGTCGATCTCATGGCGCAGCCCCCCATCGACCGCGAAACGCGCCCAATGCGCTGAGCCCAGCGTACCGTCGGCCGGGTCGACGCCGGCAATGCCGGCAATCAGGACGTAGCTCTTCTCGAGGTCGAAAAGGCCGCTGTATAGAACTGCCGAGACGGAGCTTGCCGCGTTGGCATAGCCCATCGCCGTCGTCATCACACAAAGCCCGGCGTCATCGCAGGCGACCTCGGGATATTCCTTGGGCAGGCCGGTTATCTCCACCTTGGTGTCGAGCTTGCGGCCTTCGAGCCAGGGCTTCGCCTCGCCGCCGAACATGGTGATGACCAGCACCTTCGGGGCCAAGGTTTCTTGCGCGAAGGCGGGCGCGATGAGGCCGGCGGCAAGCGCCAGGGCGGAAAAACCGATGCGGGAAATCTGTGACATTGTATAGCTCGATCCGGGAGAGGGAGGTAGGGGCGCCGTAACGCGCGTCCACTATCCGCATCATCGGCGCGGAGGCTACCGGCCAAAGCGCCGTTTCTACATTAAACCGATATGCCAGACGGCGAAAAGGTCGGAGTAAGCTCAGCCGGCCAGCAGCCGCGTATCCAGCGGATAGGTCGAAAGCTGCCGGTTACCGGTATCGGTTATCAGCACCTGCTCCTCGATCTTCACGCCTTCGTGGCCGCCGAGCCGGCCGATGTAGCTCTCTACGCAGAGCACCATGCCGGGTTCGAGCACGCCATCCGGCGTGTCGGCGGTCCAGTCGGCGGCGTGCGGCAGCGTCGGGTATTCGTCGGCCAGCCCGACCCCGTGATAGAGCACGCCGTAGCGGGCAGGGAAACAATCCGCCGGCGGGTTCTTCGAGCGCTCTGCCAGTTCGCGGAAGCCGATGCCGGGCTGCATCAGCTCGGTGTTGTGGGCGATCTGGTCGGCGGCGATACGGTAGAGGTCGCGCTGCTCTTTGGCCGGCTTGCCGTCGCCGCAGAGCCAGGTGCGCGACAGGTCGGCGCAGAAGCCGTAGGGGCCGATGAGGTCGGTGTCGAAGGCGACGAGGTCGCCGGCCTCGATTTTTCGCGCGGAACACTCCTGGAACCAGGGATTGGTGCGCGGACCTGACGACAGCAGCCGCGTCTCGATCCACTCGCCGCCGCGCGCGATGTTGCCGCGGTGCAGTTCGGCCCACAGCTCGTTTTCGGAAATGCCGGGCTTCAGCGCGGCTTCCATTTCGCCCATGGCGGCCTCGCAGGCCACGATGGAGCGGCGCATGGCTAGGATTTCGTCGGGCGACTTGATCAGCCTTGCGTTTTCCATCACCGCCTCGCCATTGCCGATGGCGATGCCCAGCCGGGCGAGTTCCTCGACGCCTTCCGGGTTGAGGTGGTCGACGGCGATGCGGCGGTTGCCGCCGCCGTGCTCGCGCACGAGATCGGCAATGCCGGCCGCCCAGCGCGTGACGCGCTGTTCCGTCAGTTCGCCGCCGTAGAGATACATCCACGAGACGGCCGGCCGCACTTCGTCGACGACGCCGGAATGGTCCGACAGGTGCTCGCAGGAGAAATAATCGAACAGCACCACCGGGCCTTCCGCTGCGACGAAGCAGTGGCGGGTCGGATTGTGGGCGACCCAAAGCTGCATATTGGTGGAATTGGTGGCGTAACGGATGTTGACCGGGTCGTAGAGCAGCGCGCCGGCATAATCGCGGCGCTTCAGTTCGGCGCGGATGCGCTGGAGACGGTATTTCCGCATCGCCGGCAGGTCAGGGGCGGGGATGCCGGCGGCGGCCCATTCGGCCTCGGCGTTTTGCCCGTAGCCCAGAACGTGCTGGCTGAGGGAGGCAGCCTTGTCGCGGGCGCCCTCGCGCAACTGCTCGACCGAGCCAGGCTCGAACGGCATGATCTTGCGATGGCGACCGAAATTGCCTTTGGAGACGCTTTCCATGGGAGGCTCAGCGAGGGGAGGGCGGCGTTCCTTCGCGCCCCCCTCTGTCCTGCCGGAGATCTCCCCCACAAGGGGGGAGATTGGCTGTCGACTTTGGTTTTCGCGAATCTCCAACGTCGCAGAACGAGCGCCGTCAGAAATGAAGGCCAATCTCCCCCCTCGCGGGGGAGATCTCCGGCGGGAAAGTGGAGGGCAACGTAGAGCATCAGCGTCACAGGGTTGTCATTTGACGAATGCATTACCCCCGCATCTTTTCGCCGGCCCGATCGAAGGGCGGGGCGACATTGATGCGGGCGGGGCGGCGGCGGCCGAGGATTTCGATCTCGAACAGGCCCTCGGCCTCGTTGTCGGCAAGCGCTGCCGGCACGTAGCCCTGCGCCATCGACTTCTCGACATAGTGCGCATAGCCGCCCGACGTGACCCAGCCGACGACGCGCCAGTCGCCGTCGACGATGCCGCGGATGCCGGAGGAATTGCTGCCGTTGGCGGCCTTCGAGCCGCTCACTTCCTTGCCGCTCTCGTCGAAGCGCGGCGCACCGTAACCGTGCGGCTTTTCCACCGTGCCGTAGTCGGTCGACACTTTCGCCCAGATCGGCTCATCGCCCATCACGTCGGCATCCCTGGTATCGACCAGGAAGGAGACGCGACGCAGTTTCGGCCCGGCCTCCAGCTCCCTGGCTGCGGCGTCGCGGCCGATGAAGTCGTTTTTCTCCATCTTGATGAATTGGTCCATCGAGCCTTCGAAGACACCATAGATGGGCCTCAGTTCGCGGAACCAGGTCGGGAAGTTCTTCTCCAGCCGCATCGACAGCAGTGCGCGCATGCCGAAATCGACGATGCCGAATTCCTCGCCGGCTTGTTTGATCGCCGCGTAGACCAGGCGCTGGTAGGCCGGCGCCATCCAGATCTCGTAGCCGAGATCGCCGGTGTAGGTGATGCGGTTGACCATGCAGGGCGCGCCGCCGACCGCCATTTCGCGGAAATCCATGAAGCGGAAGGCTTTGGTCGAAACGTCCTCATCGACCAGCTTGGCAAGCAGCGCCTGCGCTTTCGGGCCGGCGATCGACAGGCCGACCAGCGTCTGGTCGAAACGGTGGAGGCTGACGGAACCATCCTTCGGCAGCTGCTTTTCGAACCAGCGCATGTGGTATTTCTGTGCCGCGGAAGAGCCCCAGATCATGAACTTCTCGTCGGCGGCCTTGGCGATCGTGAAATCGCCGATCAGCTTTCCGAACTCATTGAGCATCGGGGTGAGCACCAGCCGGCCCTTTTTCGGCATGCGGTTGGTCATCAGGCGGTTGAGGAAATCTTCCGCGCCTGGACCAGACACTTCATATTTGGCGAAGTTGGCGATCTCGGTGACGCCGACGCGTTCGCGCGTCGCCCGCACTTCGTTGCCGATATGCTCGAAATCGTTTGAACGGTGGAAGGAGACGATGTCCCTGGGCTCTGTGCCCTTGGGCGCAAACCACAAGGGCGTCTCCAGGCCCCATGAGTTGCCCATGACGGCGTTGTTGGCGACCATCGTGTCGTAGAGCGGCGTGGTCTGCGCCGGCCTTGCCGCCGGCAATTCCTCGTTGGGGAAGCGGATGGAGAAACGCCTGGAATAGTTTTCGCGCACCTTGGCGTTGGTGTAGCGCAGCGAGGCCCACTCGCCGAAGCGGGCAACGTCCATGCCCCAGACGTCGAAACCGGGATCGCCATTGACCATCCAGTTAGACAGCGCGAGGCCAACGCCGCCGCCTTGCGAAAAGCCGGCCATGACCGCGCAAGCGCACCAGAAATTGGTGAGACCCTGCACCGGGCCGACCAGCGGGTTGCCGTCCGGCGCGAAGGTGAAGGGGCCGTTGATGATCTGCTTGATGCCGGCCTTCTCGATGCCGGGGAAGTGGCGGAAGCCGACTTCCAGCGACGGCGCGATCCGGTCGATGTCGGGCTGCAGCAACTCGTGGCCGAAGTTCCACGGCGTGTGGACCGGCGACCACGGCTTGGCGGCCTTCTCATAGGTGCCGAGCAGGATGCCGTTGCGCTCCTGGCGGGTGTAGATCTCGCCCTTGAAGTCGATGACGCCGATCATCTCGCGGCCGGTTTCCTTGTTGAAGGCCTCGACCTCCGGCATCGGCTCAGTGAGCAGGTACATGTGCTCCATGGCGAGCAGTGGTAGCTCGACGCCGACCATGCGGCCGACCTCGCGCGCCCACAGGCCGCCGCAGTTGACGACATGCTCGGCCTTCACCGTGCCTTGCTCGGTGACGACGTTCCAGGTGCCGTCCGGGTCCTGCGTCAGCTCGACGACGCGGTTGCGCAGCACGATCTCGGCGCCGAGGTTCTTCGCCGCCTTGGCGTAGGCATGGGTGGTGCCGGACGGGTCGAGATGGCCTTCGACCGGGTCCCACATGGCGCCGACGAAGTTCTTCTCGTCCATCAGCGGGAACATCGCCTTTGCCTCGGACGGGGTGATCAGCTCGGTTTCCATGCCGAGATAGCGGCCCTTGGCGTGGCTGAGGCGCAGGAAGTCCATGCGCTCCGGCGTGTCGGCCATCATCACGCCGCCGGTGAGGTGCAGGCCGCAGGACTGGCCGGAAAGCTCCTCGATCTCCTTGTAGAGCTGCACGGTATAGGCCTGCAACTTGGCAACGTTGGGGTCGCCGTTGAGCGTGTGGAAGCCGCCGGCGGCATGCCAGGACGAGCCGGAGGTGAGCTCCGAGCGCTCGATCAGCATGACGTCGGTCCAGCCGGCGCGGGCGAGGTGGAACAGCACCGAACAGCCGACGACGCCGCCACCGATGACAACCGCTTTAACGTGGGATTTCATATGGTTATTTCTCGTTTATCAGAAGTTGATTCAAAGGTTGGCCGATGGTGTCTGTTCGGCGATTGGCGGCGGGCCAGCCGGTCGGCTGAAGACAAATCGAAGGTCCGCCGCGGTGATGTCTTCGGATAGCCTGCCAAGCGCATGACTTCGGCGTCGATCGCAGGCGCTGTCGGCGTGCTGGCTGCCGTCGACTTCGACTACGAGCTTCCTGGAACGGCAGGCGAAATCGGCGAAGTAGGGGCCAATGGGAAGCTGGTGGGTGAAGTGATAACCGCCGAGTTTACGTCCTTTCAGTTCAAGCCAAAGCAACCCTTCCGTTTCATTTTCGGTCCATCTCACAGAGTGGGCTCGCTCTGTGGTTTTGGGTTTGCGACGACTTCTAGATTTGGGTGGTTTCCCCCTCTCCGTCACCGCTTCGCCGTGACACCTCTCCCCCACTTCGTGAGGGGAGAGGATGGGCGTCGAGCTTGCAGCCGGCATATCCTCTCCCCCACGTCGTGGGGGAGAGGTGTCGAGGGCTTCAGCCCGAGACGGAGAGGGGGTGGAGTTTGTCATCGTAACCGCTGACGCAGCCTCAAAAATCGGTCGGCGCTCCGCCTTCGGAGATGCGCTTGTCGACAAAGGCGTTGAGTTCCTCGCGGATCGCCGGATCGATGTAGGGCTCCTCGTAGGTTGCGAGCCGTTCTTTCCAGACGCGGTTGGCGCGGTCGATCGCTGTCGGCGAACCGGCCTCGGCCCAGGTCTCGAAATTGCGCCAGTCGGAGATGATCGGCGAATAGAAGGCGGTCTTGTAGCGGTCCTGGGTATGCTGGGTGCCGAAGAAGTGGCCGCCCGGGCCGACCGACTGGATGGCGTCGAAGCCCAAAGCCTCGTCGGAAAGATCGAGCGGCGTCAGGAACTCCGCCACCATCTGCAGGAGATCGATGTCGAGGATGGTTTTCTCGAAGGAGCAGCGCAGCCCGCCTTCGAGCCAGCCGGCGGCATGCATCATCAGGTTGCCGCCACCCTGCACGGCGCCCCATAGCGAGAACACGCTTTCATAGGCAGCCTGGGCGTCGACCGTATTGGCGGCGCAGGTGTTCGAGGTGCGGTAGGGAATGCCGTAGCGGCGCGCCAACTGGCCGCCGACGAGTTGCGCCTTCATGTATTCCGGCGTGCCGAATGCGGGCGCGCCCGACTTCATGTCGACATTCGAGGTGAAGCCGCCGTAGCCGACCGGCGCGCCCTTCTTCACCATCTGGGCAAAGGCGATGCCGGCCAGCGCCTCGGCATTCTGCTGAACCAGCGCGCCGGCGATCGTCACCGGCGCCATAGCGCCGGACAGGGTGAACGGGGTGACGATGACGACCTGGCCCATCGACGACATCTGGATGATGCCTTCCATCATCGGCACATCGAGCTTGAGCGGCGAGTTGGTGTTGATGATCGTGAAGACCGACGGCTCGTCCATCAATTGCTCGTGGGAGATGCCGCGGGCGATGCGGGTGATCTCGATGCCGTCGACATTGCGCTCCTTGCCGAGCGAATAGATGTGGAACACCTTGTCGGTTAGCAAAGAGAGGTCGCGGATGCATTCGAGGTGGCGGATCGACGGATGGATGTCGATCGGCTCGACCGGGTAGCCGCCCGTGCAGTTGAGGATGTTGTGCATCTGCGCGAGCTTGAGGAAATTGCGGTAGTCGACGTGGTTGCCGGGCCGGCGGCCACGGTCGACGTCGGAGCAGTTGGGCGCCGACGCCATCATAGAAATGATCAGATTGTCGCCGCCGAAGCGCACATTGTGGGCCGGGTTGCGGGCATGGATGGTGAAATCCGACGGGCAGTGCGAAATCAGCTCCAGAATCATGTCGCTGTCGAAGCGCACGCGCTCGGAGCCTGCGCGAACGTCGGCGCCATGTTCCTTCATGATCTGGCGAGCGCCGTCATGCAGCACGTCGACGCCGATTTCCCTGAGCACGCGCAGCGAGGCGAGGTGGATCGATTCCAGTTCGTCGTCGGAAACCAGCCTGGTCGGCTGCAGCGGGTTTTTCAGCTGCCGGAACGCCGGCTGTTCGAAAGCCGCCGAACCGCCGGCGCGTTTTCCGGCACGGCCGCCACGGCGGGCGCGATCGGTTGCCAGAACCGGCTCGGCGGGGTGCAGTGCAGCGGTCATGATAAGCCTCATGGGTCAAGCGGAATGTCGGCAGCATATTGGACCGCCGGCAAATCCGGCATTGCGGACGTGACGACCACTAGGGCGAGCAAAGCGACATGACGCGGCGTGACCGGAGCGGCGGTTCGGCGGTGGCTGAAGCACGCTCCTGCGTGTGGCTGCTTGCCGGACTGCTCAACCCCTTCTAAGAGCCCATTTTGGAAACTCTACTGCGGCGGCCAACCACAGCGAGTTCAACAGCTTCCAACGCCTAAAACACGGGCCCCCAGCCTCAACGAGCCGCAATGACGCCTTCCGCACCTGCCGCCGAACCGCCCCTGCAATGGGCAGCGCTTGCCGGCGTTACCGCGGCGCTTGCCATGTTCGGCGCCGCGCAGGGGTTGAGCTATCCGCTGTTTACCCTGCTCATGCAGAAGCAGGGCATGTCGCCGGCGCTGATCGGGCTTTCGGCGGCGATGATGCCGTTCGGGCTCATCCTGTCGGCCTCGCTGGTGCCGGCCGCCGTGCGGATCTTCGGCGCCCGCCGGCTGGCGGTCGGCTGTTCGCTGATCGGAGCGCTTTGCTTCTTCGCCATTGGCTACCTGCAGGACTGGGTCGGCTGGTTCGTGGTGCGCTTCATGCTTGGCGTGGTGATCAACCCGCTCTACGTGCTTGGCGAAGTGTGGGCGCTGTCGCTGGCGCCGGCATCGCGCCGGGGCAGGGTGATGGGCATTTTCAACACGGTGCTGGGCGCCGGATACGCGATGGGGCCGCTGGTGCTTTCGTCGGTCGGCACGGCCGGCTGGACGCCTTTCGTGGCCGGCATCGCCGGCTTCATCGCTTGCGCTGCAATCCTGCGCGCCGTCTCCTCGAGCCTTGCCGGCTTCGAGGATGACGGCCAGCCTTCCGGCGGTGTCGCGGGTTTCGCCAGGCAGGCGCCGGCATTGCTGCTGGCGGTTCTGGTCGCCGCGGCGGTCCAGCAGAGCACATATTCGCTGATGCCGGTGTTCGGCTCGGCCTACGGGCTGGCCGAGGCAACGCTGGCAGCGCTGGTGATGGCGCTTTCGGCCGGCAACATCCTGTTTCAGGTCCCGCTCGGCCTGATGGCGGAACGGTTCGGCGGCAGGCTGATGATCCTGTTCTGCGCGACGATGACGGCTCTGTGCGCGCTGCTGCTGCCGGTTCTCATCACGACGCCAGCCATCTGGCTCGTGCTGGTGGTGATGGGGGCGGTCGGCTACGGCGTCTACACGATGGCGCTGGTGGAGCTTGGCAGCCGGTTCAGCGGAACAGCGCTGGTGGCCGGCAATGCCGCCTTCGCGCTGATGTGGGGCGCGGGCGGTGTCGTCGGGCCGCCCGGCTCGGGCCTCTTGATGCAGGCGCTGGGACCACTTGGCCTGCCCACGGTGATCATCAGCCTCGACGTGGCGCTGATCGCGTTCGCGATCTATCGCTCGCTGCAGCGGCGCACGGCCTGATAAGCGCTGGCGCAAACGGTTTCCGCCGCCGGCGCTTTCGCCGATCCCCGTCGACCGCTAGAGACTGTACCATTCCGATTGAAATCGGAATGAGCTCCAGCTCTTTGTTTTGAGCATGATCTTTTCCGAAAACCGGCTTCCACTTTTCGGGATCATGCTCTGAGCATTGCGCCTCAAACCGGTGCGGACCATGACCCTGGCGCAAACCAACGGCGAAACGACGGCGACCAACTGGGCCGCCCTTGCCGGCATCATCGCGACTGTTTCGGTGTTCGCCATCGCGCAAGGGCTGGGTTATCCGCTGCTCAGCTTCATCCTGCAGCGGCAAGGCATGTCGCCTTCGATGATCGGCCTGTCGGCAGCGATGACGCCGCTCGGCTTCATCTTGTCGGCGCCGCTCATTCCCTTGCTTTCACGGCATTTTGGGGCAGGACGCACCGCACTTTCCTGCGCCGGCATTGCTGCCCTGTTGCTCGCCCTGATCGGCTGGCAGCAGAATGTCTGGCTGTGGTTCCCGCTGCGCTTCCTGCTCGGCTTTACGGTCAATCCGCTCTACGTGATCAGCGAAACATGGCTGATCTCGCTGACGCCGCCGGCAAAGCGTGGCCGCATCATGGGTGTCTACACGTCGATCATTTCGGCCGGCTTTGCGCTTGGCCCGTTTACGCTGGCCTTCGTCGGGACGACAGGCTGGCCGCCCTTTCTGGTCGGCATCGGGGCTTTCTTGCTGTGCGGCCTCTGCCTGCTCAAGGTGTTGCCGAAGCTGCCCGACCTCCACGACGGCCACGCGCAACAAGCCTCGGTCGGACGTTTCGTGCCGCAGGCGCGGCTGCTCCTGTTTGCGGTGTTCGCGGCGGCGGCATTCGAGCAGGTGGCGCTGGCGCTGATGTCCGTCTACGGAAAGGGCTATGGCAGTTCCGAGGCGAAGATCTCGATGCTGCTCGCGGTTTTCGTGGCGGGGAATATCGCCCTGCAGATTCCGCTCGGCATGTTGGCCGAAAGGCAGGGCGCGCACCGCGCCTTGCTGCTTTGCGCGCAGGCCACCGTGCTCGGCTGTCTGGTCCTGCCGTGGTCCTTCAACTCAATCCTTGTCTGGCCGGTCGTATTCGTCTGGGGCGCCGTGTCGTTCGGCGTCTACACGATGGCGCTGATCCAGCTCGGCGAACGCTTCTCCGGTTCCATGCTGATGGCGGGCAATGCGGCGTTCGCCATGGTCTGGGGCGTCGGCGGCATTGCCGGGCCGCCCGTCACCGGGCTGGTGATGGAGCTTATCGGAGTCCAGGGTTTTCCATTGTCGCTCGGGTTGCTCTGCCTGGCACTGTTTGCTGCGCAGGCGGCCCGCGGCAAAACCTGATGGGATGCTGCTTTCTGGAAGCGGCTTGTCAGTACCTTCGTTGATATTCATAGTATCCATATGCTGCTTGAGCACAGGGAGAGGAAGTCATGTCGGGAAGGGAGCTTTATATCGTGATGATAGCTCTTTTCGGAGCTTTTATATTACTGTCTGGAAACTTTGCCGCGAACGCAAAGACAATCGTCATCCAGAGAACGACGGTATATGTTGCGACGCTTCCCAGCGGCTGCGTGAAAACCACCTATAGCGGGGGCGTCGTGGTCTGGAAATGCGGAACAATCTACTACCAGCCCTACAAGGGCCGCTACGTGCGGGTTTACATCAGGTAACGCTGTCCTTCGGACCGTTCGACTTCCCCGGTTTGCTCGCTTGGCGCTTGAACTGGCCGAACGGAGCGGCCTAAGATAAGTCCATGGTCAGGAGCATTGCATTTCCCGCGATCGCTGATGTCGCGTCGACGCCATCGGCGCGCACGCGGCATACGGAGCTGCTGCGGCTTTGCGCCCGCATCGGCTATTCGCCGCCCGCCTTCCGTTGAATTCGCCGCCCGGCGGTTGCCGGACCGATTCAACTGGAAGGACCAAGTCCATGACTTATCAGAACTATTCGCTGAAGCAGCTGCAGGCGATCGACGCCGCGCATCATCTCCACCCCTTCACCGACCACAAGGAATTGCGCGGCATCGGATCGCGCATGATCACCCGCGCCGACGGACCGTTCGTCTACGACAGCGAGGGCAACGAAATGCTCGACGGCATGGCCGGGCTGTGGTGCGTCAACATCGGCTATGGCCGCAACGAACTTGCCGACGCGGCCTACGAGCAGATGAAGGAACTGCCCTACTACAACTCCTTCTTCAAATGCTCGACGCCGACGCCGATGCTGCTGGCCAAGAAGACTCGCCGAGATCGCGCCGAAGAACATCAACCAGGTGTTCTTCGGTTCGTCGGGCTCGGAGGCCAACGACACGGCGCTGCGGCTGGTGCGCCACTACTGGGCGCTGGAGGGCAAGCCGCAGAAGAACCGCATCATCTCGCGCACAATGGCCTATCACGGCTCGACCATCGCCGGCACCTCGCTCGGCGGCATGGAGGGCATGCACGGCCAGCTTGGCGGCGCGGTGCCCAACATCGTGCATGTGATGATGCCCTACGCCTTCGAACTGGCGACTGCCTGGCGAAAGCGACCACGATTTCGGCTTGCGCGCCGCAAAGGCCGTCGAGGACGCCATCCTGGAAGCCGGGGCCGACAATGTCGCGGCTTTCATCGGCGAGCCGATCCAGGGGGCAGGCGGCGTGAAAATCCCGCCGGCGAGCTACTGGCCGGAAATCCAGCGCATCTGCCGCAAATACGATGTGCTGCTGATGCTCGACGAGGTCATCACCGGCTATGGCCGCACCGGCGAATGGTTCGCCGCGCAGTCGATTCGGCATCGAAGCCGGACACCATCACCACGGCAAAGGCGCTGACCTCGGGCTACCAGCCGCTGTCGGCGCTGCTGGTCGGCGACCGCATCGCCTCGACGCTGGTCGAGAAGGGTGGCGAGTTCTACCACGGCTACACCTATTCCGGGCATCCGGTCGCCTGCGCCGTCGCGCTGAAAAACCTCGAGATCATCGAGCGCGAAGGGCTGGTCGAGCGGGTGCAGGACGACACCGGCCCCTATTTCGCCGATGAGCTGCAGGCGCGCATCGCGGCGCATGGCCTGGTCGGCGAGGTCCGCACCGTCGGACTGATGGCGGCGATTGAGATCGTCAAGGACAAGGAGACGCGCGAGCGCTTCATCGAGCCGGCGTGCGGCCGCGGTGACCATTCGCGACCACGCGATTGCCAACGGCATGATGCTGCGCGCCACCGGTGACACGATGATCCTGTCGCCGCCGCTGATCTGGACGCGCGACACGATCGACATGGCCTGCGACCGCATTGCTGAAGGCGCTCGACCTTGCCGAGGCGGATCTGCGCCGCAAATCCTGATGGAACTGAAACGCACGGGGCAGGGCGGCCTTCGTCCTGTCTGCAAAGCGGAGTGCACCATGAGCGGAAAAGCCGATCGTTCCCTTGATCGAATACGAGATGGCGGACGAGGCCGTGCGCGCCGTCTATGACGACATCATGGCAAACGCGCAAGGTCGACTGGATCAACAATTTCTGGAAGGTGCTGGCGCACGATCCGGCGCTGCTGAAGCGCACCTGGGAAACGCTGCGCGACGTCATGGCGCCGGGTGCGCTCGATCCGCTGGTCAAGGAAATGATCTATATCGCCGTGTCGGCGACCAATGGCTGCGAGTACTGCACCTATTCGCACACCGCCTCGGCGCGTGCGAAGGGCCTGAGCGAGGCGCAACTGATGGAACTGCTGGCCGTGGTCGGCATGGCCAACGAGACCAACCGGCTGGCCAACGGCCTGCGACCGCCGATCGACGTGCAGTTCGAGCCGCACGGTTGAACGCGCATACTTCGCGAGGATATGCTATCGGGCTGTCGGAACGTTCGATTGCGCGGAGCGTTAGGGGATTGGTCCGAGCCGGTCGGCATCCGAGGGGAAATTTCATGATAAACCGAAGCAGCCGCAGAGCGACGCGCGAGACCACGACGATCGCCGGCAATCTGATGCTGGCGCCGATGGTGGCCGCGATGCGTTTGCCGCTGATGGCCAGCGAAAGCCGCGGCGCCAATCCGTTCGGCGTCGAAACTCAGCGCGCCATCGTTGAGAAGAGCGCGGCGATCGCCGAAGGCATTTTCGCCGCGCAGATGTCGATGATCCAGTCGGCTTGGCGGTTCTGGCCGGAAGTGCTTTCGGGCCGCACGCCCTCGGTGCTCAACGGCGTCGCCGCCGAACGCTCGATGAACGCCGCGCTGAAGCCGGCAAGCCGCCGGGTGAAGGCAAATTTCAAGCGGCTGGCGCGCAGCCCTCAGGGCTGAACCTCCCCGACGCGGGAGAATCAGGCCATCCGACAATGGGAAGGTGCGCTGGCGGTCGATGATTTCGCACGGTCCAGATCGATTCCGGTTCTTCAGAAACGATAACTCGCTCTTAGTGTTTGTTTTGCCGCATTTATGCGGACGCCAAATGTTCCATTTGGCTGCAAAATGCTCTCAACGCAAAAACCGCGCCCCAGAGGGAACGCGGCTTTGCCAGTATACGCATGGCCTATCGCCGACTGTACAAGGCGAAGGTAACGGCTCCGGTACGCGAGACCTGATCCGGAGCGGAGGGCGGTTGCGACGACCGCCTTGCAGTCTGTTCTAAACGGACATCGTTACCGCGTGGTTATCGAGAGCTTAAGCAAACCTAAATTTGCCGATTTTGGCCGGTTCGCGCAAAATTGCGACGCGGATCACGCCGCGTCGCCGCGCAGGAAGTTGATGATGCCAGAAAAATCGGCGCCGGCGCCGCCCTGCGCGTTGAACAGCTGCATAGAGCTGGGTCGCTTCGGCGCCAAGCGGCGTTGCGGCGCCGGCGCCTTGCGCCGCTTCCTGCGCGAGCTTGAGGTCCTTCAGCATCAAGGCTGCCGCGAAGCCCGGCTTGTAGTCGCGGTTGGCCGGCGATGCCGGCACCGGGCCCGGCACCGGGCAATAGGTGGTGAGCGACCAGCACTGGCCGGACGAGGTGGACGCCACGTCGAACAGCGCCTGATGCGACAGGCCGAGCTTTTCGGCCAGGACGAAAGCCTCGCTGACGCCGATCATCGAGATGCCGAGGATCATGTTGTTGCAGATCTTCGCCGCCTGGCCCGCGCCTGCCTCGCCGCAATGCACGATGCGGCCGGCCATCGGTTTCAGGATCGGCTCTGCCTTGGCGAAAGCCTCCTTGGCGCCGCCGGCCATGAAGGTGAGAGTGCCTGCGGTCGCGCCGCCGGTGCCGCCGGAAACCGGCGCGTCGACCGACGGCCAGCCCGTGCTTTGCGGCAATCGCATGGGCCTTGCGCGCCGATTCCACGTCGATCGTCGAGGAATTGATGAAAAGCGCGCCTTCTCCTGCCTTTGGCGCGATATCCTCATAGACCGAGAGCACATGCTTGCCGGCCGGCAGCATGGTGATCACCACCTCGGCGTCCTTGATGGCGGCGGGCGCGTTGGCCATCACCACGACGCCATTGTCCTTGGCCACCGCCAGATTTTCCGGAACGAGGTCGAACCCGTGCACCGTGTGACCGGCCTTGACGAGATTGGCGGCCATCGGGTTGCCCATATTGCCGAGGCCGATGAAGGCGATGGTGGTCATTGTGCGGTTCCTCCGGGAGTTAGGCAGTAGGCAGTAGGCGAAGTTCTTCGGCTTTTGCTTAGCAAGATCGCGCATTGCGACTGCCGACTGCCTAATACCGACTGCCCTATTCGCTACCTTCCAATCAAATGCCTTGCGATGATGACGCGCATGATCTCGTTGGTGCCTTCGAGAATCTGGTGGACGCGCAGGTCGCGTACCAGTTTTTCCATGCCGTAGTCGTGGAGATAGCCGTAGCCGCCGAAAATCTGCAACGCGTCGTTGGCGATGTCGAAGCCGGTATCGGTGACGAAGCGCTTGGCCATCGCCGACCATTTGCCGGCATCGGGCGCCTTGCGGTCGAGCTTCGAGGCTGCCGTGTAGAGCAGCATGCGCGATGCCTGCAACTCCGTTTCCATATCGGCCAGCTTGAACTGCAGGGCCTGGAACTGGTTGATCTTCTGGCCGAACGCCTTGCGCTCGTCGGCATAACCCAGCGCCTTGTCGAATGCCGACTGCGCGCCGCCCAGCGAGCAGGCGGCGATATTGAGGCGGCCGCCGTCGAGGCCGGCCATGGCGATGCGGAAGCCGGCCCCTTCGCCGGTCAAAAGGTTCTCCGCCGGCACCTTGCAATCCTCGAAGATGACCTGGCGGGTCGACTGCATGTGCCAGCCCATCTTGTTTTCCACCGCGCCGAAGGAAAGACCAGGCGCGTCCTTGGGGATGACCAGGGTGGAAATGCCTTTTGGGCCGTCTTCGCCGGTGCGCACCATGGTGACATAGACATCGCTGTCGCCGGCGCCGGAAATGAACTGCTTGGCGCCATTCAGCACGTAGTCGCTGCCATTGCCGCCGGAACGCACGGCGCGCGTCTTCAAGGCGGCGGCATCGGAGCCGGAGCCGGGTTCGGTCAGGCAATAGCTGCCCAGCAGTTCCATCGAGGTCAGTTTCGGCAGGAAACGCTGGCGCTGCTCGTCATTGCCGAACACGTCGATCATCCACGACGCCATGTTGTGGATGGAAATGAAGGACGCGAAAGCCGGGCAGGCCTGCGACAGCGCCTCGAAAATGAGCACCGCATCGAGCCGGCCGAGGCCGGAGCCGCCGACATCGTCGCTGATATAGATGCCGCCGAGGCCGAGCGGGCCGGTCTCGCGGATCACATCGTCGGGAAAATGCCGCTTCTTGTCCCATTCCAGCGCGTTGGGAGCGACGCGATCGGCCGCGAAGGCGCGAGCCATGTCCTGGATGGCGCGCTGGTCTTCGTTGAGTTCGAATTGACCGGCGGTTCCGACGACGGCGTCCATGGCGTCCTCCCTGACGTTTTTGGTTCCAGTGGAGCTTTGAATTTGACATTCACAGCGTGCGCGTGATGTCAAATGGGATGCGAATGTCAAATTCGCTCCACTAGGCGCGAGCCTCAATCTAGACCAATGATGCCGCCGCGCAACCCGATGCAGGACAGAGCGGCTGTGCGCCAATGCATGCGCGAGACACGACGTGGCGACAATTTTCGACGAACTGCTGCAGGCTTTCCGTAGCTACCTGATGCGGACGGATGCGCCGCCTGTGCGCGATTTTCTCGGCGGCATCGATTGGGACATGCCGGAGCGCAAGCTGCACGCAAACGGGCTGGACTGCTTGAAACATCTGCGCCAAGCGGTTGATCTCACTGCGCCGGGCGAACGCGAGCTTGCGATGCGCCTGGCGCAGCAGGCAAGCGCGCTGCGCTGGGGCCAGACCTATACCGCTGCGGATTTCGGCCAGCATTTCATCGATAATTACGGCTGGGTCGAACTGTTCGGCACGCGCGGCCATTTCCGCAACGAACGGGTTGCGGCGGGCTTTCTGATTCTTGGCCCCGGCGTGGTCTATCCCGATCATCATCACGTCGCCGAGGAGATCTACATTCCGCTGACCGGCGCTGCCGAGTGGCGCATGGGCGACGGAGCGTTTCCGCCGCAGGCGCGGCGGCGAAGTCATCCACCACGCCTCCAACGTCAGCCATGCGATGCGCACCGGCGGCGAACCGCTTCTGGCTCTCTATCTCTGGCGCGGCGGCGACCTGGCGCAAAAGTCGACGATTGCCGCTGCCGGGCAGGGAGCCGGCTGACCATGGCCAAGGCGATCATGCTGCAGGGCACTGGCTCGGATGTCGGCAAGACGGTGCTGGTGGCGGGGCTTTGCCGCGCCGCCAGAAACCGAGGCATGGCGGTGCGCCCGTTCAAGCCGCAGAACATGTCGAACAATGCAGCCGTCGCCGACATTCCCGGCGAGGCTTCGGGTGGCGAGATCGGCCGCGCGCAATGGCTGCAGGCGATCGCCTGCGGAGTGCCGCCGTCGATCCACATGAACCCGGTTCTGCTGAAGCCGCAAAGCGATATCGGCGCCCAGGTGGTCGTGCAGGGCAAGGTGTTCGGTCAGGCGAAGGCGCGCGACTATCAGGCGCTGAAGCCGAAGCTCGCCGAAGCGGTGATGGATTCCTGGGGCAAGCTCGGCGAGGGCGCCGATCTGGTCGTCGTCGAAGGCGCGGGCTCGCCGGCGGAGATCAATCTCAGGCCGCGCGACATCGCCAATATGGGCTTTGCCACCCGCGCCGACGTGCCGGTGATCCTCGTCGGCGACATCGACCGCGGCGGCGTCATCGCCTCGATCGCCGGCACCCACCTGATCCTGCCGGAGGAAGACCGGCGCATGATCGTCGGCTACCTCATCAACAAATTTCGCGGCGACATCACGCTGTTCGACGACGGGATCGCCGCGATCGACCGCTTCACCGGCTGGCGCTGCTTCGGCGTGGTGCCGTGGCTCAAGGAGGCAGCCCTTCTGCCCTCGGAGGATTCGGTCATCCTGGAGCGGCTGGCATCGGGCGAGAAGAAGGCGCTGAAGGTCGCGGTGCCGATGCTCGGGCGCATCGCCAATTTCGACGATCTCGACCCGCTGCGCGCCGAACCGCAAGTCGAGGTGGTGTTCGTGCCACCCGGCAAGAAGCTGCCGGCGGATGCCGGGCTGGTGGTCATCCCCGGTTCGAAATCGACCATCGGCGACCTGCTGAAATTCCGCGAAAACGGCTGGCACCGCGATCTTGCCGACCACCGGCGGCGCGGCGGGCATGTCGTCGGGCATCTGCGGCGGCTACCAGATGCTCGGCCGCACCGTGCGCGACCCGGATGGCATCGAAGGAACCGTGACCGAAGCCGAAGGGCTCGGACTGCTCGACATCGAGACGGTGATGGAGCCGGAAAAGACGGTGCGCAATGTGTCAGCGCATTCGGTGCCGTTCGGCACGCCGCTCTCCGGTTACGAAATCCATCTCGGCCGCACCTTCGGTCCGGACTGCCTGCGTCCTGTCGACGGTCATCAACGGCGTCGACGACGGGGCGACCTCGGCCGACGGCAAGAGTGTTCGGCACCTACCTGCACGGCCTGTTCGGCGCCGACGAATTTCGCGCGCGCTTCCTCGAAAGCCTGGGCGTAACCGGCGGCGGCGTCGACTATCGCGCCGAGGTGGAGCGGGCGCTCGATGCGATCGCCGCCCATCTTGAAAAACATCTCGACTGCGACGCGATTTTCGGCCTGGCGCGTTAGGGCATGCTGATATTCAGGGGATGCCGGCCAACAAATGGCGGCTTTCTGCGCTTCCGGTGCCTGCGTACCCAACTGTCCGCTGCGCTCCGGTTCTCGAAATCCACCATTCTCGGTTCGCCCTGACCCGAATCTCAACACGCCCTGAAGCGGCATAGGCCGCTCTATCTGTTTGTCTTCTCCTGCCGGAACCAGTCGACGATGGCCGGCATGTTCTGTTCGAAGCCGCCGGGGATGAACAGGTTGAGCAGGCCCGCCCGTTCGCCGCTGCGGTTCTCGAAATCGTGGGTGACGCCGGCCGGAATGCGGAAGAAGGTGCCGCGCGAGGCCGTGATCCATTCATTGCCGACACGCAGGACTGGGCGTGCCTTCGATGACGTAGAAGATCTCGTCGTTGGCATCGTGGGGATGCGCCCCCGGCCCGGCCGTGCGCGGCTCCAGCCACCATTCCGAAACCGAATAACGGTCGCCGGTCTCGCCGCCGTCGGCCTTGAAGACGGCACGCATACCGCCGAGATCGTAGGTGCGCCCGGCCTCCGGGGCGAGCAGGATCACGCCGGGTTCAACTGGCGCGCGGAGCGGTTCACCCGGCTTTTTCATGGGCCTTCGGCCAGTAGGTGCCGAACGACCAGACATTGCCTTCCGGGTCGCGGCAGATGAATTCGCGGCTTCCATAGTCGCGGTTCGTCGGTTCTTCCTCGACGACCGCGCCGGCTGTCCTTGGCGCGTGCGAAGAGCGCGTCGATGTCGTCGCAAACCACGTAGATCGACTTGCCGCCGTCGGCCGGTCCGCCGACCATCCTGCCGTAGTCGTCGTCGCGCACCGTGCCGAGCATGATCATCGACGAGCCGAACGCCAGCTGGGCGTGGGAAACGAAGGCGCCATCCATATATTTGGCGTGGACGGCGAAGCCGAATGCTTCGCACAGGAAGTCGATCATCTTGGGGGCGTCGCGGTAGCGGAAGGTGGGATAGATGCGCGGCGCTTCGATGGTTGCGTTGGTGGCCATTTTGGTCTCCCTGGGGCTGTTTGAGATGCGGCAAGGATGACAGCCGCCGGCGCCGGCGTCTTGAAGAAATGTTACCGAGCATGGTTCAGGCGATGCCGGCCTGACCTGGATATCTGCTCTTGGCCCTACGTTGCCCCCTCTGTCCTGCCGGACATCCCCAAAAGGGGGAGATCGGCAGCGTCGCTATGCCAGCCGTGCGGCCCAAGCGGTCGGCGGTTCGCCGGCGAATTCCGAGAATTCGCGGACGAAATGCGCCTGGTCGGCGTAGCCGCATTCGGCGGCGATGCCGGCCCAGCCGCCGGCGGTGCGGGTTCGCGCCAGACCGAGCGCCCGGTTGAAGCGGGCCATGCGGCCGACCGTCTTGGGCGCCAGGCCGATCTCGGCGCGGAATTTCTCCACCAGATGCTTGCGGCTCCAGTCGAGTTTTTCGGCGATCGCCTCGACGCGCCTGCGTGCCGCCGCTGCGCAAAAGCTCGGCATAGGCCCAGGCGGTCGCGGATGAAGGCTTTTCATGGCCGGTCAGGCGGTCTTCGACGAAAGCCTCGATCAGGTCGAAGCGCCGATCCCAGTCCGGCTGTTCACCGAGCTGGTCGCGCAGCGCGATTGCTTCGCTGCCATAGAGGTCGTCCAGCGTGACCATGCGGTCGGCCAGTTCGTGCATGGGCAGGCCGAAGAAGCGGTATGCGCCGGGCGGTGTGAAATTCACCTGGATGCAGCAGGACGAGCCGAAGGAATCGATGATGACCGGACCGCCGTAGAGCCCGGCTGCGAAGCTGCCGAAGAGATCGTTGCGGCCGGGCAAGCGCCCGAGCCCGATGGCGAAGGGGTCGCCGAAACTGATGATCAGCGGCACGATCAGCGAGGCCAGTTCGATCTGGCGGAAATGTCCAGGCAGGTGTTCATGGTAGCCGATGATGTCGATGACGGCATCGCGCAGCGCGGGTTTCGGCGCGCGGTGCACCATCATGAACCCGCCCTCGACAGGCGGGAGCGGCCCAGCCGCTGTCTCGACCCAAGGCATCATCGCGGAGGCATCATAGGCGATGTGACGGCGGCCTCAAAGACGCAAGCGTGGAGAGCGGTCAGATGCCGATCATGACACGCAGCGGATGCGCGGGATCGATCAGCAGGCGCACAGCCAGAGCGCAGGCAGACGATCACCAGCAGCGGCTTGATCAGCCTTGCGCCGATCCTCATCGCCAGGCCCGCGCCGGCGCGGGCGCCGAGAAACTGAGCTACGCCCATCATCAAGGCCCGACCTTCCACGACACCGCGCCGACCGCGGCGAAGAGCGGCGAAGCCGCCGATGTTGGAGGCGAAGTTCAGGAGCTTGGTGTGCGCGGTCGCCTTGAGCACGCCGTAGCCGGCGAGCGAGACGAAAGCCAGCATGAAGAACGAACCGGCGCCGGGACCGAACATGCCGTCGTAAAAGCCGATCAGCGGCACGATCGTCAGCCCGAACAGCAAAGGCGACAGGCGCTCGGCGCGGTCGACATCGTCCATATTGGGCTTGAAGGCGAAATAGAGCGCGATGGCGACCAGCAGGAAGGGCAGGGCGATGCGCAGCAGCTCGCCGGGCAGGACGGTCGCCACGAATGCGCCGATCACCGAACCGGCGCAGGAAAGCGCTGCCGCGGGCAATTGCCGGCGCAGATCGACCAAGCCTTTCGAGGCATAGGCGATGGTTGCCGAACCGGAGCCGAACAGGCCTTGCAGCTTGTTGGTGCCAAGCGCCTCGACCGGGGCGAAGCCGGCCAGCAGCAGGGCCGGGATGGTGATCAGCCCGCCGCCGCCGGCAATCGAATCGATGAAGCCGGCGCAAAATGCGGCGAGGCCGAGCAACAGCAGGACATCGGTGGCGGGATCGATCATCGGGGGAGGCGGTACGGTACCTGTGGCGGGCGGTTGCTTCGACCACAGCCGGGCCGTTTGCGCAAGCCGGATTTCCGCTTGTCTGGCCGCATTTGTGTGACGCCAGGCGATTCCACCTGGCTGCAAAATGCTTTACGGTCCTGCGACCGAGTCAGGGGATTGCCGATGCTTGATAGTGTTCTTGCCAAGGTGCGCATGATGATCGAGGGCGATCCCGGCGTGCGCAAGGTCGCCGACGATCCGGTGCTTTCGGCCGAACTGCTGCTGCTGTTCCGCATGATCCTCGCCGACGGCAAGGTCGGCGACACCGAGATGGCGATGTTCCGGCGCATCTGCCGCGAGGCGTTCGGCATCGAGGGCGAAAGCCTCGACGGCGTCATCGAATATCTCAACGACTTCGGCTACGAGACCAGCGGCGCGCAGGCGATCGCCCTGTTCCGCAACCTCGATCTCGAGCGCCGCAAGACTGCTGGCGCGCCACATGGCCGAGATCGCCAAGGCCGACACCGCAGCTTGCCGAGCAGGAGATCCGGCTGCTGAAGCGCACGCTCGAACTGCTGGGCGTCGAGTCCGAACGATCTCGGTGCGAGGCGACGAAGCCTGCTGTCAGCCCTGTTCCTGCAGCCGCCGCGCGATGGCCCGGTGCAGGTCGGGTGCGGCGGCGACCAGAGCCTTGGCGGCCTCCGATTGCGGATGGTCGAGCACCTCGGCCGTCGTGCCGCGTCTCGACGATCCGGCCCTCATGCATCACCATCACGTCGTCGGTGATGGCGCGCGCGACCGTCAGGTCGTGGGTGATGAACAGATAGGCGACGCCGAGCCGGCTGTTGAGATCGGCGAACAGGTCGAGGATCTGGGCGCGGATCGAAACGTCGAGCGCCGAGACCGGCTCGTCGGCGACGATCAGCTTCGGCCGGGTGATGATGGCGCGCGCGATCGACAGGCGCTGGCGCTGGCCGCCGGAGAATTCGTGCGGATATTTGTCGATGTCGCGTCGGGCTGCAGGCCGACCTCGTGCAGCGCGGCGGCGACCATGCTCGCGCCGCTCGGCCGCGTCGGCTTCTTGTCCAGGAGATGCAGCGGCTCGGCGACCAGCCGCTCGACCTTGTGGCGCGGATTGAACGAGCCGTAGGGATCCTGGAACACCACCTGCATGTTGCGCCGCGCGCGGCTTCAGCTGCGGCCTCGTCCTTGCCGGTCAGCGTCTCGCCGAGGAAGCGGATCGTCGCCCGCCGGTCGGCCGGTCGAGCGCCAGGATCATGCGGGCGAGCGTCGACTTCCCGCAGCCGGAACGGCCGACCAGCGCCGTCGACTGGCCGGGCTGATCGAGAAGGAGACATCGTCGACGGCGCGGAACGGCTCGGCGCGTGCGGAACAGCGACAGTGCGGCGGCCGGGATAGTCGCGCGACGACGTTTTCGACGTCGACAGGAGGGCGGGCTGATCTTTGCCCGCGGCGCGGTCTGCCCAGCGAGTGGGGAGCGCAAATGGCGCGCGCTGCCGGCACATGCATCGAGGCCTGCGCCAGCTGGCGCGTATAGGGATGCATCTGCTCCGACAGCGTGCGCGCCGTCTCGCCTGCCTCCATCACCTCGCCGTGGCGCAGGATGGTGATGCGGTCGGCCATGTCGGTCACCACGGCGAGGTCGTGCGAGATCAGCAGCAGGCCCATGCGGTTCTCGTCGACGAGGTCGCGCAGCAGTTCGAGGATCTGCTTCTGCAGCACGACGTCGAGCGCCGTCGTCGGCTCGTCGGCGATCAGCAGCTTCGGCTTCAGCGCGCAGGCGATGGCGATGACGACGCGCTGGCGCTGGCCGCCGGACAGTTCGTGCGGATAGCGCGACAGCGGAAATTTCGCCTCGGGCAGGCCGACGCGGTCGAGCATCTTGCGCGCCCGCTCCTCGGCCTCGGCGCGGTTGGCGCCGGTGTGCCAGCGAATGCCTTCGGCGACCTGCTCGCCGATCGTCTTGACCGGGTTCAGCGCCGTCATCGGCTCCTGGAACACCATGCCGATGTCGTCGCCGCGCAGCGCGCACATCTGGTCCTCGGTGGCGGCGAGGATGTCGATGCCGTCGAAGCGTGACGCGGCCGGCGGCGCGCGCGGCGTCCGGCAGCAGCCGCATGACGGTCAGCGCCGTCATCGACTTGCCCGAGCCGGATTCGCCGACCAGCCCCATCACCTCGCCGGCGTCGATGGTCAGGTCGACGCCGCTCAGGATCGGCGTGTCGCCGATCTCGACGCGACAGGTTCTCGATCTCGAGCAGGCTCACCGCTGCCGCCTCAGCTTCGGGTCGAGCATGTCGGAGAGGCCGTCGCCGAGCAGGTTGAGGCCGAGCACGGTGAGGACGATGGCGAAGCCCGGGAAGATGCGCGAGGTAGGGCGCCACGATCATGCGCGTCTGCGCGTCGAACAGCATGCGGCCCCAGCTCGGCATCGGCGGCTGCGCGCCGAGCCCGACATAGGAGAGCCCGGCTTCGGCCAGGATGCCGAGCGCGAACTGGATCGTGCCCTGCACCAGCAGCAGGTTGGCGATGTTGGGCAGGATGTGCTCGACGGTGATCAGCGCCTTGCCCTTGCCGGCGGCGCGCGCGGCGAGGATGAACTCGCGCGGCCACAGCGCCAGCGCGCCGGCGCGGGCGACGCGCGCGAAGACCGGGATGTTGAAGATGCCGATGGCGATGATGGCGTTGATCGCGCCCGGGCCGAAGATCGCGGTGATCATGATCGCCGACAGCAGCGCCGGGAAGGCGAAGACGAGATCGTTGAAGCGCATCAGCGACCTCGTCGACGAGGCCGCCGCGCGCCGCCGCCCAGCAGCCGAGCGGCACGCCGAGCCCCATGCCGATGCCGACCGCGACCAGCGCCACCGCGATCGAGTTGCGCGCGCCGACCATGATCATCGAAAGCACGTCGCGGCCGAAATGGTCGGTGCCGAACAGATGCGCGGCCGAAGGCGGCTGCATGCGGTCGGCGACGATCAGCTTGGTCACGTCGTAGGGCGTCCAGAAGAACGACACCAGCGCCATCGCCGCGATCAGCGCGGTGATGACGAAGCCGACTGAGGAAGGAGCGGTTGGCGAAGGCCTTCGCGACGAAGCTGCCGACGGTCTCGGCTGTGGATGTCGGCGCGGTCGGTCATCGGCTCGCTCCTCAGCCGCGGATCGACGAGGGCGTAGGAGAGGTCGACCAGCAGGTTGACGACGATGACCGCCGCGACCAGCAGCATGACGACGCTTTCGACGACGATCAGGTCGCGCTGGGTGATCGCCTGGAACACCAGCCGGCCGAGGCCGGGCAGGTAGAAGACGTTCTCGATGATGATCGTGCCGGCGAGCAGGAAGGCGAATTGCAGGCCGAGGATGGTCAGCACCGGGATCATGGCGTTGCGCAGCGCGTGCCGCCACAGCACGTGCGCGCCGCGGCATGCCCTTGGCGCGGGCGGTGCGGATATAGTCCTCGCCCAGCACTTCGAGCAGCGCCGAGCGGGTGACGCGGGCGAGGATCGCCGCCTGCGGCAGCGCCAGCGCGACCGCCGGCAGGATCAGCGCCTTCAGCGCCGGCCAGACGCCGGCGCTCCAGCCGGGAAAGCCGCCGGCCGGCACCAGCCGCAGCCAGACGGCGAAGATGTAGATCAAGAGCAGCGCGAACCAGAAATTGGGCACCGCGACGCCGAGCTGCGCCGCGCCCATGGAGCATGCGTGTCGGCCGGCGCGGCCGCGCCGCTGGGCCGAGAAGATGCCGACCGGAATGGCGATCGCGGTCGACAGCAGCGAGCGCCATCAGCGCCAGCGGCAGCGAGACGACGACGCGCTCGGCGATCAGATCGATGACCGGCACCGAATAGGTGTAGGAGCGGCCGAAATCGAGCGTCAGCAGGCCGCCGACCCAGTCGAGGTAGCGCCAGACGAGCGGCTGGTTGAGGCCCATCTGCTCGCGCAGCGCCTGCAGCGCGTCGTCGGTGGCGTTCAATGCCGAGCATCAGCCGCGCCGGATCGCCGGGCAGGATCTCCAGCACGGCAAAGACGACGATCGACGCGACGACCAGCGTCGCGACGCCGATCGAGCAGGCGTTTCAGGAGGTAGGCGGTCATGGGCGCGCGACGTGCGAGAGGCAGGCCAATGCAGCGCCCGACGTTGCTCACTCCGCCCACTTCACCTTGGTCAGGTCATTGGCCTGGATCGGCGCGTTCTCCCACAGGCCTTCGAGCTTGGCGTCCCAGACGCCGATCTTCGGCAGTTCGAACAGGAAGCCGCCGGCACGTCGTCGGCGAGGATCTTCTGCGCCGCGCCCAGGATTTCCGTGCGCTTGGCCTCGTCGGAGGTGACGTTCAGCTCGTCGATCATCTTGTCGAAGGCCGGGTTGTCGTACTGGAAGTAGTAGTCCTTGCGCGAATAGATATCGATGTCGTTCGGCTCGGTGTGCGAGACGATGGTCAGGTCGTAGTCCTTGTCGGTGAACACCTGCTCAGCCAGTCGGCCCATTCGACCGGGATGATCTCCAGATCGATGCCGATCTCGCGCAGCTGCGAGGCGATGACCTCGCCGCCGTGCGCGCGCATAGGGCGGCGGCGGCAGCTTCAGCGTCGCCTTGAAGCCGTCCTCCAGGCCGGCCTCCTTCAGAAATTCCTTGGCCTTGGCGACGTCGTGCGGGTAGGTGCCGGTGAGGTCGACATAGGCCGGATTGGCGGGCGACAAGATGCGAGCCGATCGGCGTGCCGAGCCCGCTGGAGGCGCCGTCGATGATCGCCTTGCGGTCGATCGCAGGGGCGATCGCCTGGCGCACCTTCAGATTGTCGAAGGGCGGCTTCTTGTTGTTGATCGACAGGATCGTCTCGCCTTCGGTCGGGCCGATCACCACCTTGAAGCGCGGGTCGCCCTTGATCTGCGGCAGCGCGTCGCCGGCGGGAAGAACGGGAAGGCCTGCACGTCGCCGGAAAGCAGCGCCGGGCACGGCGGCGGCGGCGTCCGGAATGATGCGGAACTCGGCCTTGTCGAGCGCGACCGGATCGCCCCAGTAGCCGTCGGCCTTGACAAGCTTGATCGACGAGCCCTTGGCCCAGTTGTCGAACTTGAACGGGCCGGTGCCGACCGGCTTTTCCTTGTTGGTGTCGGCCGATTCCGGCGCGACGATCACCGCGTCGCCCCAGCCCATATTGTAGAGGAACAAGCCTTGCGGGTTCTTCAGCGTCACCTTGACGGTGGCGGGATCGACGACCTCGACCGTGTCGATCGCCGCGAACAGGCCCTTCTGCGCGTTGGTCGAATTTTCGGCGCGCGCGCGGTCGAGCGAGAACTTCACGTCGTCGGCGTTGAAATCGGTGCCGTCGTGGAATTTCACGCCGGTGTGCAGCTTGAACGTATAGACCTTGCCGTCGTCGGAGACGGTCCAGCTTTCGGCCAGAGCCGGCAGCACCTCGCCCTGCGGGCCGATGCGGGTCAGGCCTTCGAAGACGTTGGCGTAGAGAACCTCGTCGATCGCGGCTGCAGCGCCGGCGGTCGGGTCGAGATGCGGCGGCTCCAGCACCATGCCGAGCACCAGATCGGTGCGCGCGGCGAACGCCGCCGCTGCTCGAAGCCAGGGCGAGCGCGGTCGCTGCGAGAATTTTCGTCCACATCTGTCATGGTCTGTCTCCGCTGTCTCGAAATCATCGCGGATAGAAGCGTGAATTCGCGCCAGAGTAAATTCCGTTTGTTGCGTTTATGGAAGAGGCGAGGAAATGTCCGGTTCGCCTCCTGGCAAATCGCGAAAAACACGGTCAAAGCACGGAGCCCTGGGGCGGCACGATCGGCGCGCTGGCCTTGACGGCTTGCAAGCCATCGAGCGACCTCACCCACTCATAGTAGACGCCCTTGGCATGAGCGAGCTCCGCACCAAACCCCGCCGCGCGTCGCAAGCCGAGTTCATGCTCTTCTCCCGGCGCCGCCGTGGCATCGCTGACGACCGCAACCCGAAAACCGTTCTGAAGCAGTCCAACCGCGCTGTGCAGTACGCAGACGTCGGTCTCAAGGCCGACGAGCACCGCCGTTCGTCGGCGATGGGCAAGGATCGCCTCGCGCAAGTCGTCCTGTCCGCAGAGGCCGAACACGTTCTTTTCCCGGTCAGGGACACCCGGTCCGAGCAAGGCGCGCAGAACCGGTATTGTCGGCCCGTTCACATCGGGCTCCTCCACGGTCACGAAAATCGGGATTGTCATGCGCAGCGCCGCCTCGATCAGAAAGCGGCATCGGTCCACCATTGGATCGCGCCGGGCGGGATGCAGCTTCTTCAGAAAGCCTTCCTGCACGTCGATGACCACAAGGATGGAATCATCGCGCTCGATCATGCCAGCCGAGGTAAGCGGAAAGCCTTCGCTGTTCATCGGGCAACGCCCAGCAACAGCACCTCCAGCCCGATCGCCATCACCTTGGCCGATTCCACCATGTCGGCGATGCCGACCCATTCGTCCGGCCGGTGCGCGAGGTCGAGGATGCCGGGCCCGTAGGCGATGCAGTCGTGCAGATGGCCGATGCGCGCGATGTGCTTCTGGTCGTAGGTGCCGGGCGAGATGACGTAGTCCGGCTCCCTGCCGAACACCTCGCGGATGCCTTGCGCGACGGCCGTCGACCACCGGCGCGTCGCGCTCGGTCATCAGCGGCAGCACCTCCATGACGTCGCGGATCTCGTAGTCGAATTTCGGGCGCTCGCGCTTCAGCCGGTCGAGGATCGCGATGACCTCGCTCTTCACGTCGCCGATGTCTTCTTCGAGCAGGAAGCGCCGGTCGATGGTCAGCCGGCAGGAATCCGGCACGTTGGGCGAGGGCAGGCCGGGACGGAAATCGTCGGTCTGGCCGCCATGGATCGAGTTGATGTTCATGGTCGAGCGCCGGCGCCTTCCGGCACCACCGGCATGCGCGTCTGCTTGCGGTCGAGCGCCGGGAAACAGCTCGTCCTCGAAGGCGTCCAGCACCGCGCCCATGTGGCGCACCGCGCAGTCGCCGAGGAACGGCATCGAGCCGTGCGCGATCTCGCCCTTGGTCTCGATCTCGGCCCACCAGACGCCGCGATGGCCGAGGCAGATGCGGTCCTTGTTGAGCGGCTCGGGGATGATGACGTGGTCGACGCGCGGCTTCGAGAAATAGCCCTTGCCGCGCCAGATAGGCGACGCCGCCGAAGCCGCCGGATTCCTCGTCGACCGTGCCGGAAATCTCGATCGCGCCGGGAAAATCCGGATAGACGTCCATGAAGGCCTCGACCGCGATGATCGAGGCGGCGAGCCCGCCCTTCATGTCGCAGGCGCCGCGGCCGATAGACCCGGCCGTCGCTGACGATGCCGGCGAACGGATCGACGCTCCAGCCGTCGCCGGCCTCGACCACGTCGATATGCGAATTGAAATGCACGGTCGGCGCCGGCGACGCGGCCGTCGAAGCGCGCCACCACGTTGATGCGCGGATAGCGGTCGGTGTCGCCGGGCGTGCCTTCGGCGCGGACGAACTCGATGCCGAAGCCGCGCTTGCTTCAGCCGCGCGCCGATGTATTCGGCGCAGGGCGCAGTAGGCTTCGCCGGGCGGGTTGACGGTCGGGAAAGCGGATCAGCTCGGCGGTCAGCGCGACCAGGTCCTCGGTCGCGCTCGTCGATCGCCTTGCATCAGTCTTTCGTTCATGCGGCGGATTGAGCAGGCAAGGGCGGCGTTTGGCAAGGCGGCATGCGCCACGACGCCGTGCGACCGGATACGTTCGTGCGACTGGCAACGCCTGCACGCGAAATTGTTCAAATTTGTCGATTCGGACTTGGCGAAAAATTTCAAGGAATTCGTGTAACGTCGTTCATCATGCCATTCAGAAAGAGCAAGAATAGCGTGGCAATCGGGCATAATGGGGTCAGATCGCATGAAGAAGACTAGTTCTCGTGGCAATCGCCTTCGCGCGATGCTGTTCGGCGCGACGGTGCAGGGCTGGGCGGCGAGCCTGGTCGCGCGCATCGACGTCTCCGCGCAGACGATGACGGTCTCGCAAGCACGGCCGGGTCATCTACAGCTGGCAGGTTTCGACGGCGCGCAAGGGCTACATCACGCCGCGCGGCAACTACCGGCCGACGCGGCTGCACCGGATGTGGTACTCGCGCAAATACGACATGTCGCCGATGCCGTATTCGGTGTTCTTCCGCGGCGGCTACGCCATCCACGGCACCGGCTGCGTCAAGCAGCTCGGCACGCCCGGCCTCGCATGGCTGCGTGCGGCTGCACACGGCAATGCCGCGCGCTTCTATTCGCTGGTCAAGCAGGTCGGGCGCGGAAGCAATACGCGGATCGTCGTCGTCAACTGACGGACCGACGCGCCGATGGCGCCGCCGAGCGCCTGCGCGCATTATGTATAGACAAATTTTAGGTCCGGCGGCGTGAAATGACGCTCGCCGGGCATTTCCTTTGCGGCAGGGCCTCGCTACGAACTGGCGGCAGAGGAGAGCCGCCGATGAAATCCGACCCGCGGGTCGCGCTGTCCAAGCCCGTCTCCGACGAGGTCCGCAAGACCACCTGCTACATGTGCGCCTGCCGCTGCGGCATCGACGTCCACATCAAGGACGGCAAGATCCGCTACATCGAAGGCAACCGCGACCATCCGGTCAACCGCGGCGTGCTGTGCGCCAAGGGCTCGGCCGGCATCATGCAGCACTATGCGCCGGCGCGGCTGCGCGCGCCGCTGATGCGGACCGGGCCGCGCGGCTCGGGCGAATTCCAGGAAATCTCCTGGGACGAGGCGCTGGCACTCGCGACCGGCTGGCTCGGCGACGTGCGCGCAGTCCGATCCGAAGAAGCTCGCCTTCTTCACCGGCCGCGACCAGTCGCAATCGCTGACCGGCTTCTGGGCGCAGCAGTTCGGCACGCCCAACTATGCCGCGCATGGCGGCTTCTGCTCGGTCAACATGGCGGCGGCCGGCATCATGACGATCGGCGGCGCGTTCTGGGAGTTCGGCGCGCCGGACTGGGACCGCACCAAGCTCTTCGTCATGTTCGGCGTGGCCGAGGATCATGATTCCAATCCGCTGAAGATCGGCATCTCCAAGCTCAAGAAGAACGGCGCGCGCTTCGTCTCGGTCAATCCGGTGCGCACCGGCTATTCGGCGGTCGCCGACAACTGGATCGGCATCCGGCCGGGCACCGACGGGCTGCTGATCCTCGCCGTCGTCCACGAGCTGCTGAAGGCGCGGAAGATCGACGTCGACTATCTCATGCGCTATTCCAACGCGCCCTGGCTGGTCATCGATGCGCCGGGCACGGCCGATCACGGGCTGTTCGCGCGCGACGCCGACGGCAAGCCGCTGGTCTTCGAAACGGTCACCGAGCGCGTCGTGCCGGCAGGGCACGAAGGGCGCGCGGCCGGCGCTTTCCGGCCGCTACCAGCTCGACGACGGGCGCTTCGCCGTGCCGTCCTTCCAGCTGCTCGCCGAAAAATATCTCGACCCGAAATACGCGCCGGAGGCGGTCGCCGCCGAGACCGGCGTCGCCGCCGACGTCATCCGCGGGCTTGCCGCCGAGATCGCCCGCGTCGCCTTCGACGAGGCGATCATCATCGACCAGCCATGGACCGACATGCATGGCGAGCGGCATGACGAGCTTCGTCGGCCGGCCGGTGTCGTTCCATGCCATGCGCGGCATCTCGGCCCATTCCAACGGCTTCCAGACGGCGCGCGCGCTGCACCTGCTGCAGGTGCTGATCGGCGCGGTCGATTGCCCCGGCGGCTTCCGCTTCGAGCCGCCCTATCCGAAGCCGGTCGAGGCGCATCCGACGCCGCATGGCAGGGCCGAGCATTTCGGCTCCAACAAGCCGCTGTCCGGCCCGCATCTCGGCTTTCCGCGCGGGCCGGAGGATCTGCTGATCGACGCGGACGGCAAGCCGAACCGCATCGACAAGGCGTTCTCCTGGGACGCGCCGTTCGCCGTGCACGGGCTGATGCACATGGTGATCGCCAACGCGCATGCCGGCGATCCGTATCCGATCGACGTGCTGTTCCTCTACATGGCCAACATGGCCTGGAACTCGTCGATGAACACGGCCGGCGTCATCAAGATGCTGGAGGACAAGGACCCGGCGACCGGCGAATACAGGATCCCGAAGATCATCTATTCCGACGCCTATGCCTCGGAGATGGTCGCCTATGCCGACCTCGTGCTGCCCGACACGACCTATCTCGAGCGGCACGACTGCATCTCGCTGCTCGACCGGCCGATCTCCGAGCCGGACGCCGTGCAGGATGCGATCCGCTGGCCGGTGGTCGAGCCCGACCGCGACGTGCGCGGCTTCCAGACGCGTGCTGATCGACCTTGCCGCGCGGCTGAAGCTGCAACGGTTTCGTCGACCATCGCGGCAAGGCGCTCTACAAGGACTATGCCGACTACATCGTGCGCCATGAGCGGCGGCCGGGCATCGGGCCGCTGGCCGGTTTTCGCGGCGCCGACGGCGACCGCACCGGGCGCGGCGCGGTCAATCCCGACCAGCTGAAGCGCTATATCGAGAACGGCTCGTTCTTCTCGGCGCACATCCCGCTCGAGGCGCAGTTCTTCAAGCACGCCAACAAGGCCTATCAGGACTTCGCCGTGCGCATGGGCTTCTTCGACCAGCCGCAGCCGGTGACCTTCCAGCTCTATCAGGAGATCGCTGCAGAAATTCCGGCTGTCGGCCGAAGGCTTGCGCGAGCCGTTCGCGCCGGAAACGCATCGCCAGCGCATCCTCGACACGCTTCGATCCGCTGCCGCGACTGGTACCGGCCGTTCGAGGAGGCGGCGGTCGACCGCGAGCGACTTTCCGCTATCACGCGATCACCCAGCGGCCGGCGGCGATGTACCATTCCTGGGGCTCGATGAATGCCTGGCTGCGGCAGATCCACACGAGGAACCCGCTCTATGTGCCGGGGCCGATCTGCGACGAGCATGGGCCTGTCGGACGGCGACTGGGTCTGGCTGATCTCGCATCACGGCCGCATCAAGGTCGAGATCGCGCGCATGCGAGGCGGTCAACCGCGACACCATCTGGACCTGGAACGCGATCGGCAAGCGCGAAGGGCGCCTGGGCGCTCGACCGTGATGCGCCGGAAGCCAAAAAAGGCTTCCTGATGAACCACTTGATCCACGAACTTCTACCGCCGAAGGGCGACGGCATGCGCTGGTCGAACTCCGACCCGATCACCGGCCAGGCGGCCTGGTACGATCTGCGCGTGCGCATCGAGAAGGCGGAACCGCGCCGAGGTGAGCGAGCCGCACTTTCGCGGCGGTCGCCGCAGCCGGGCAGCCGCGCGACGCAGCCCGACGAACTGCGCTACGGGCAGGAGTGGGCGAAATGACGCTGCTTCCCGCCGCAGCCGCCGCCGAAGAAAGCTCGGCCTGGTCATCGATCTCGACGTCTGCGTCGGCTGCCATGCCTGCGTGGTCAGCTGCAAGGAATGGAACACCGGCGGCTATGGCGCGGCGCTGTCCGACCAGGATCCCTATGGCGCCGATGTTTCCGGCGCCTGGCTCAACCGCGTCCACACCTTCGAGGTCGTGCCGGAAGGCGGCGAGATCGTCGGCGAGGCGGGCGAGGCGCGCATCGTGCATTTCCCGAAATCCTGCCTGCATTGCGACGATGCGCCCTGCGTCACCGTCTGCCCGACCGGCGCGTCCTACAAGCGCGCCGAGGACGGCATCGTGCTGGTCGACGAGGACAAGTGCATCGGCTGCGGGCTGTGCGCCTGGGCCTGTCCCTATGGCGCGCGCGAGATGGATCTTGCCGCCGGCGTGATGAAGAAATGCACGCTCTGCATCGACCGCATCTACAACGAGACGATCGAGGAGGTCGACCGGCGTGCCCGTCCTGCGTGCGCACCTGCCCGGCCAATGCCCGCCATTTCGGCGATCTCGCCGACCCGCACTCGGCTGTTTCGATCATGGTCGCGGAGCGCGGCGGCATGGACCTGATGCCGGAGCAGGGGACGCGGCCGGTCAACAAATACCTGCCGCCGCGTCCGCGCAAAAGCCGCTGGCCGACAGCGCGCGTCGGCTGCCGCTGGCCGAGAACACCGACGGCGCGAAAGGGCTTCTTCGCCTGGCTCGACGGCGTGCTGGACCGGATTTGATGGTCCGTTCTGACGACGTCGACGCTCCTTGTGCGAACTCAGCGTTGGTCGATCGCCGCTGTGCACGTGCGCTGCCCATGCATCCCGCGCCTTCGATCATCGTCTTCACCACGCTGTCCGGCCTCGGCTACGGGCTGGCGGCGGTGCTTGGGCTCGGCCTGCTCGATCCCGCCGCTGCTGGCCACCAAGATCGCGCATGTGCTGGCGCTGGTGCTGATCGGCGGCGGGCTGCTGTCCTCGACGCTGCATCTCGGCAACCCGCAGCGCGCCTGGCGGGCGTTGTCGCAATGGCGGTCGAGCTGGCTGTCGCGCGAAGGCGTGATGGCGATGCTGACCTTCGTGCCGCTGCTCTGGTCGGCCTGGGCGTCGGTGGTCGAAGGCCGGTACCTGGCGCTGCCCGGCCTGCTCGGCACGCGCTGTTCGCCGGCGTCACCGTCTACTGCACGGCGATGATCTACGCCTCGCTGAAATCGGTGCAGGCCTGGCACACGCCGCTGACGCCGCTTTGCTACCTGCTGTTTGCCGCGGCCGGCGGCTCGCTGCTCGGCGCTGTTCTTCGCCGCGGCTGGCGGGGGTCCGCCGCTGCTTGCTGTCCGCGCTGGCTGTTGCTTTCACCGTCGCCGCCTGGACCGCAAAGCTCGCCTGGCGCGCAACGCATGGACGCGCTGCGCGCCGCTGTCGACGCCGGAAACCGCCACCGGGCTTGGCGGCATCGGCAGGGTGCGGCTGTTCGAGCGGCCGCATATCAACGAAAACTACCTGACCCGCGAAATGGGCTTTCGCGATCGCGCGCAAACATGCCGGCAAAGCTGCGCCGGCTCTCGCTGCTGTCGTGGCGGGCGTGCTGCCGGCGGCTGATCTGCGCTTGCTCCTGTGCGGGCGCCGATGGCGGGCGGATCGCCGCGCTGGCTGCGCGCTGCTTGCCGTCGCTGTCGCATGTCGTCGGGCATGCTTGTCGAACGCTGGCTGTTCTTCGCCGAGGCGCGCCACGCGGTGATGAACTACTACGGCGGCTAGACGCTCAGGCGGCGCCGTATTCGGCCGGTTCGGTCTTGCGCGCGGCGCTGATGTTCCAGCGCTTGTGGAACCACATCCACTGGCCGGGGTCCTCGCGCACCCAGCGCTCGACCACGTCGTTGAGAAGCTGCGCGGTTGCCGCCACGTCGATCTGGCCGTCGTCGTTGCGCGGCAGTTCGAGCTTCTCCTCGAGCTCGAGCCGGAACGGTTGCCGGGCAGGCGGATGCAGCGGGCCGGATAGACGTCGCAGTCGATATTGCCGCGCCAGCTTCGGCAGCAGCGGGCTGGTCTCGCATTCGCGGCCGAAGAACTGTCGTGCGGATGCCGTGCTGGAACTTCTGGTCGACCAGCACGCCGATATTGCCGCCGGCCTCGAGGATGCGGGCCAGCGCGAAGGCCGCGCCGCGCGCGAGGCGAGCAGCTCGCCCATCGTCGAGCGCCGCGTCGAGAAGATGTAGTCGGCGATGTAAGGGTTGTTCGGCGGGCGGAACAGCGCGGTGACCTGCAGGCCGAAGGCCGCGCCGGCGATCGGCAGCAGCTCGAAATTGCCGAGATGGGCGGTGAAGATGATGTGCGGCGTGTCGTCTTCCGCGGCCATGCGCTTGAGGAACGGTTCGCTCGCCGACGACCTCGATGCGGCCGTCGCGTATGGACGTTCGGCATCGTAGTCGAACAACTGGTCGAGAAAGATGTACTCGGCGGCGAGCCGCGCCATGTTGCCCCACATGTCGAGGGCGATGGCCTGCGATCTCGGCCTCGGTCTTTTCCGGATAGGCCTTGCGCAGATTGTCGAGCGCGACGCGATGGCGGCCGAACCACGGCCCGATCGCGCCGTGCGGCGCGGTCGGCGAAGTTCAGCGCCTTGTCCGGCGGCAGCAGGCGCAGCACAGTGAGCATGGCCAGCGCGAACTGCGCGATCAGCCAGTAGTTGAGCTGCTTCAGGCCCTGCAGCAGACGCGCGATGACGCTGTCGCATCAGGCTCCGGGCCTCGACCATGGCTTCAGTCGACCCGCAGGATGATCTTGCCGAAGACGTCGCGGCTTTCCATGCGCTTCAGCGCCGTGTCGATGTCGTCGAAGTCGACCTCGGTGTCGATCACCGGGCTGACGATGCCGGCGGCCATCTTCTGCATGGCGTTGGCCATGTTCTCCATGCGGCAGCCGAACGAGCCGAGGATCTTCAGCTGCTGCTGGAAGAGCTGCATCAGGTTCATCTGGGTCGAGACGCCGGAGGTCGAGCCGCAGGTGACCAGGCGCCCGCCGCGCTTCATGCGACAGCATCGAGCCGGCCCAGGTGTCGGCGCCGACATGCTCGAAGACGACGTCGACGCCCTTCTTCTTCGTCAGCTTGCGCACGACGCCCTCGAAACGGTCCTCGCGGTAGTTGATGACGTGGTCGGCGCCGAGCGCCTTGGCCTTGTCGATCTTGTCGTCGGAGCCGACCGTGGTGATGACGGTGCAGCCCATGCGTCTTGGCGAGCTGGATCGCGGCCGAGCCGATGCCGGAGCCGCCGGCATGGACGAGGATCGTTTCGCCGGGCTCGAGCTTGGCATTGTCGAACAGCATGTGCTCGACGGTGCCGAAGGTCACCGGCGCGACCGCCGCGCCGATCGCGTCGACGCCGGGCGGGGCGGGCACCAGCAGGCGCGCCGGCAGGTTGATCTTCTCCTGGGCGAAGCCGTCGAGATGGAAGCCGTGCACGCCCGAAACATGTTCGCAGAGATTGTCGCGGCCTTCGCGGCAGGGGCGGCAGAGCCCGCAGGTGCGCGCGCCGTAGATCGAAACGAGCTGGCCGGGCAGCAGGCCGGAGACGCCGGCGCCGACCGCGTCGACCTCGCCGGAGGCCTCCGCGCCGATCACCAGCGGCAGCTTGCGCTTGGCGAAGGCCATGCCGCGCCAGCCCCAGACGTCGATGTGGTTGAGCGCGACGGCCTTGATGCGCAGCGTCACCTCGCCGAGTGCGGGCGGCGGCGGCGGCGGCGAGGTCGACGGTCTCGAGCTTGCGGTCGTCGATGAGTTGCAGTGCGCGCATCGTTAGTCCCTGTCAGTAAGGCTCTTGTCTTCCGCAATTCCGGACGGAAAACCGGTATCCACTTGTCCTGGAATTGCTCTGGAGCCGGTCGCTTAGACCGGTTCCCGCGCCATGACAAGGCAGGTGTTCTGGCCGCCGAAGCCGAAGGAATTGGACAGCACGGTGCGCAACCTCGGCCTCCCGCTTCACGTTCGGCACCACGTCGAGCTCGATCGCCGGATCGGGATTGTCGTAGTTGATGGTCGGCGGAATGACGCCTTCGCGCATGGTCATCAGCGAGAAGGCGGCCTCGATCGCGCCGGCGGCCGACAGCGTGTGGCCGATCATCGACTTGTTCGACGAGACCGGGATCGAGCGCATGCGCTCGCCGAACACCGTCGACAGCGACAGATGCTCCATCTTGTCGTTTTCGGGCGTCGAGGTGCCGTGCGCGTTGACGTAGTCGATCTCGTCGTCGCGCAAGCCCGGCGTCGGCAAGCGCGGCCTTCACCGCCGCGATCGCCGGCGAGCCGTCCGGCTTGGAGCGGGTGCGGTGGAAATCGTCGGCCTTTTCGCCGCAGCCGCTCAGGATGCCGAGAATTGTCGCGCCGCGCGCCAGCGCGCTTTCCAGCGATTCCAGCACCAGCGCTGCCGAACCTTCGGCGAGGACGAAGCCGTCGCGGTCCTTGGAGAATGGCTTGGAGGCCTTTTCGGGAATGTCGTTGCTGGTCGACAGCGCCGACAGCAGCGAAAAGCGGATCAGCGCCTCGGCGGTCGCCGAACCGTCGGCGCCGATCGACAGCGCGCGCTCGGCATTCGCCGCGCCGGATCGCCTCGACGCCGAGCTGGATCGCGGTAGCGCCGGAGGCGCAGGCGGTCGAAAGCGTGATCGGCAGGCCGCGCGTGCCGAAACGGTCGGCCAGCCGGTCGGCGATCGAGCCGAACTGCGTCGTCTCGAAAATGTCCAGCGTCTTCAGGCTGCGGCCGACGGTCAGGAGCCGCTCGATAGCCTGTCCGGTTCCTTCGACCGAATTGTAGAGCGAGAAGCGGTCGCTCCAGTCCAGCTCGACCGGCGGCGAGGCGAGGAACAGCGGGCCGCCGAAATCGCCGTTGGTGAAGCCGGCCTCGTCGAGCGCCTCGCGCGCCGCGGTTTCGGCCAGTTCGTAGGTGAGGGCGCTGGCCCCCTTGTCGCTCGACGCCAAGGAAATCGACCGTGCCGGCGATGCGGGTGTTCAGGTGATCGACCGGGAAGCGGGTGATCGGGTGGATGCCGGAGCGCCCCGAGGTCAGCGCTGCCCAATTGTCCGTCTTGCCGACGCCGAGCGAGGTGACGACGCCGATGCCGGTGACGGCGACGACCGGCCTGCCGAGATGGTCTTTGGTTCGCCATGACCTGTTCCTCTACGCCTACGCCCGGATGACGAGCGCCGTGCCTTCGAAGCGATGATAGCCGATCGCGGTTGCGAGCGCAGCCTCCGGCACGCCGTCGATATGCCGGCTCGTTCGGCCGCGTCGAAGGCCGGATAGCCGCGCCGTTCGTTCGACCGCCAGCGCTGCCAGCGCCACGGCGAACGGAAACTGCGCTTCCTTCAGATGGCCGGTGAGCGGTCGAAACGCCGCGCACGGCGAGATCGCCGGCTTCGGCGAGCGCCGCCTTTTCCGCCGCTGTCGCGGCGTGCGCGCCGAAGCGCCCGACAGCGCCAGAAGCCTGCCGGTCGGAATGCCGCGTCGGCCTTGACGCAGTTCTGTCACCGCCGCCGCAAGTCCGTCGCCCGAGCGACTGTTGCGGGCGCCGAGCGACCGGGCCGAGCGCGGCATAGACGGCGCGGCCGCGCTTTTGCGCATGCTCGCGCGATTCCAGCACCAGGAACGCTGCGCCGGAGCCGGTGACGACGCCGCCGCCTTCCGCGCCCTGGCGCTCCCAGACCGGCTTCCACGGCGCCGCGATGCAGGTAGCCGCCGAGTTCATAGGCGAGCAGCATGTCGGAATGTTCGGTCTGGAAAGCGCCGCCGACCAGAGCATGGGTCGACTGGCCGGAGCGGATGCGCGCCGCAGCCGTTTCGACCGCCGAGATGCCGGCGCCTTCCTCGCCCATGAAGGTGCGCGAGGAGCCGGTGACCTTGTGGACGATGGAGATGTTGCCGGCGAGCAGGTTGGAAAGCTGCGCCAGGAAAAGCGTCGGGCGAAGCTCGGTGGTCAGCTTCTCGTTGAGCAGCACGTCGCGGTCGTTGCGGGTGTCGAGGCGTCGAGGATGGCCTGCGTCCACCGCCTCGTCGCGCTCGCCGCCGCCGGCCGCCACGATCATGTCCATGCGTGGAGCAGAGCGCTTCGTCGCCCTTCATGCCGGCGTCGTCGAGCGCCAGCCCGGCCGTATAGGTGCCGAGCCGCTGCCAGGTTTCCATCTGGCGCTGGTCGCCGCGCTTGGCGATCTGCAGGCTCCAGTCGATCTCCGGGCAGCGGATGCACGCGATAGGGCGCGTAGCGCGCCTCGTCGACGACCGGCTTGACGCCCGGCGCCGACAGTTTCTGCCAGTGCGCGTCGGCGCCTTCGCCCAGCGAGGAGACAAGGCCGATGCCGGTGATGACGACGTCGCGGGCGCTCATGGCGGTGTCCGATTGGTGCTGGCGCGAGTCAGGCGGCGTTCTTGGCCGCGACGAGGTCGTCGATCTTGGCGCAGAGGTTCTTCATGACGAAATATTCTTCGGTCGAAGCCTTGCCGTCATTGACTTCCTGCGTCCACTTCTCGAGCGGCACCTTGATGCCGAATTCCTTGTCGATGGCAAAGACGATGTCGAGGAAATCGAGGCTGTCGATGCCGAGATCGTCGATCGTGTGGCTTTCCGGCGTGATCGTGTCGATGTCGATCTCGCTGGTGTCGGCAATGATTTTCGCAACTTTGTCGAATGTGGTTGGCACGGGCAATTCCCTCGATCGGGTCAGATTCAGTGGTGGAGTTTGTCGGGCTCTCTAATCGGTTTTGCCCTGCAGGAAAAGGGCTAAACCGTTCGCCATAGCTGCAGCGGCGTTTGCGGGACCCTCGAAATCCGGCCGTCAGTTGAAGATGATGCGGCCGAGCACGCGCAGTTTTTCGCCGTCGACGCCGACGATTACAGCCTCACCCTCACGGCGCGCCGGCACCGGTGAGCGCCATGATGTTTTCGAGATGGGTGACCAGGACGAGGTTGCCGGCGCCGGTGAAATTGCTGATTTCCTTCACCACCGCGGCGTTCTGCCCGGCCGCTTCCGCAGGGTCCTTGGATAGCAGGTCGAGCGGTTCGAATTGCTCGGCCTTGCTGTCGCTCGAAAGCGATTGTCGCGGTATCGAATGCCCGGCAATAGCGGCTGGACAGCACGCGGTCGATGGGCGCGGCGCGGGCCGCGAACAGCGCGCCGATCTTGCGCGCCTGCTGCTTGCCGCGCTCCGAAAGCTTCCGCTGGGTGGCGCATCTTTCGATGTCGAACCTGGCGGGATCGCCACCTCCGGTGACCATGGCGTGGCGGATCAGCACCGACCTGGCCGCCGTCGCGCAGCAGGGCCCAGCCGGCCTCGGTCGCCTGTGCGGGGCCGAGGAAGAAAAGCGCGAACAGGGCCGCGGCCAGTCGAAGCATGTAATTTCCTTTCGGTCTCCCGATATAGGGATGGGAAAGCGCGGGGAAAAACAACCCGCCTGCGAAACGGCGGTTTCCACTTTTCGGGATCATGCTCTAAGAGCGCAGCATGTCTCCGCTCATCGAAACAGTGCTGTTCGTCTTCGGCCTCGTCGCGCTCGGTTATCTCGCCGGGCTGACCGGCTATCTCAAGACCGAGGTTGGTGATGCGCTGTCGGCATTCGCGGTCGGCGTGGCGCTGCCGCTGCTGCTCTTCCGCACGATGGTCAACGCCGATTTCCATGGTACGGCGCCCTGGGCGCTGTGGGCGACCTATTTCACCGCCGTCATCATCGCCTGGACGGCCGGGCACCTCATTATCACCCGCATTTTCGGCAGGGACGGGCAGGCGGGCGTGGTCGGCGGCGTGGCGACCGCCTTTTCCAATCTGGTGCTGCTCGGCGCGCCGTTCATGCTCGGCGTCTTCGGTCAGCAAGGCTTCGAGATACTGTCGCTGATCATCGCCGTGCACCTGCCGACGATGCTGATGGCGTCGATCATCTTGTTCGAGGTGTTCGGGCGGCAGAAAAATGGCGGCGTGCACCTGTCGCAGATGATCCGCGACTTCCTGCGCAAGATCTGCACCAACCCGCTGGTCATCGGCATTCTGTGCGGCTGGCTGTGGCGGGCGACCGGCATTGCCTTGCCGAGCCTCGCCGAGCATTTTGTCGACGCGCTGGCCGACATCGCCGCGCCGCTGGCGCTGTTCGCCATGGGGCTGGGCTTAGCGAAATTCGGCATTTCCGGGCATGTCGCGCCGGCCGCTGATGCTGTCCTTCCTGAAGCTCTTCCTGATGCCGGCCGTGGCGCTCGGCATGGCCTGGCTGCTCGGCTTGCCGCCGCTGTCGGCCAAGGTGGCGGTCGCGGCCGCCGCACTGCCTTCCGGCGTCAATTCGTACCTGATCGCCACGCAGTTCGGCACCGGCCAGGCACTGGCCTCCAACCAGATGACGATCGCCACCGCGTTCGCGGTGGTGTCCACCGCGTTCTGGCTGGCGATTGGGCAAGCGGTGTTTGGCTAGAGCCTCTCGCTGGCCCATTCACAATCCCATGATCGCGGTTGCTTGAACGGCGCATCGTAAGGTAAGAGCTTGCGCGTGGCGCGCGGGAAGCTTGTCCTGGCCTGTGAGCGCGTTTGTCGATCAAAGTTCACGCGCCCTCGCGGCGCCCGACCAGGAGGCAGAAAAATGCTCCAGAAAACCAGCCATTTCATGAAACAGGCCAACCTCATCAACGGTGAGTGGGTGCAGGCCGATTCCGGCGCGACGATCGACGTCATCAATCCCGCCACGGGCCTGAAGATCGGCACGGTGCCGAAATCGGGCGCTGCCGAGACCCGCCGCGCCATCGAAGCCGCCGACAAGGCGTTCCTGACCTGGAAGAAGACTTCGGCGCTCGAGCGCTCGAAGCTTCTGCGCAAGCTGCACGACGCCATCATGGACAACCAGGATGTGCTCGCCGAACTCTTGACCACCGAGCAGGGCAAGTCGCTGTTCGAGGCGCGCGGCGAAGTCGGCATGTCGGCCGCCTATGTTCTGTGGTTTGCCGAGGAAGGCCGCCGCACCTATGGCGACGTGGTGCCGTCGCCGTGGGCCGACCGCCGCATCATCGTGACCAAGGAACCGGTGGGAGTCATCGCGGCGATAACGCCGTGGAATTTCCCGTCCTCCATGCTCGCCCGTAAGCTCGGGCCGGCACTTGCCGCCGGTTGCACCTCGGTCGTCAAGCCGGCCACGCAGACGCCTTATTCGGCGCTCGCCTGGGGCGTGCTGGCCGAGGAAGTGGGTATTCCGAAGGGCGTCATCAACATCGTGACCGGTTCTCCCGGTGAGATCGGCGACGAGATCTGCGCCAACCCGCTGGTCAAAAAGATCACGTTCACTGGCTCGACGCCGGTCGGAAAGATGCTGATCCAGAAGTCGGCCACGACGGTGAAGAAGGTTTCGATGGAGCTTGGCGGCAACGCGCCCTTCATCGTGTTCGACGACGCCGATCTGGACCGCGCGGTGGAAGGCGCCATGGTCGCGAAGTTCCGCAATTCCGGCCAGACCTGCGTATGCACCAATCGCTTCTTCGTGCAGTCCGGCATCCACGACAAGTTTGTCGAGCGGCTGGCGGAAGCGACCAAGAAGCTGAAGGTCGGCTCCGGGCTGGAGGAAGGCACCCAGCAGGGCCCGCTGATCGACGAGAAGGCGGCACAGAAGACCGAGGAATTCGTCGCCGACGCCAAAGCCAAGGGCGGCACCGTGGTGACCGGCGGCAAGCGCCATGCGCTGGGCGGCTCGTTCTTCGAGCCAACGGTGATTTCTGGCGCCAAGCCGGACATGATGTTCATGAAAGAAGAGATTTTCGGGCCGGTAGCCCCGGTGTTCAAGTTCGAGACCGAGGAAGAGGCGGTGCGGCTGGCAAACGACACCGAGTTCGGGCTCGCCTGCTATTTCTACACCGGCGACCTCGGCCGCGCCTTCCGGGTCATGGAAGGGCTGAAATACGGCATGGTGGGCGTCAACGAAGGGCTGATCACCACACCGGAAGCTCCGTTTGGTGGCGTCAAGGAATCCGGCCTCGGCAAGGAAGGCGGGCATCAGGGCATCGAGGATTATCTCGACACCAAATATGTCTGCCTCGGCGGCCTGGGCCTCTAGGTACGCCGACTTTCAGATGAGGCCGGCCTGAAAAGGGCCGGTCCCGACCTGTAGTTCGAGATGTCTTGAGGGGCGGTTGCGATGCGCATGGGCGGGGAGATCTTCGGTACCACGGGGGAAGGCGAGGCCGTCGAACGCTTCACGATAGCGGGTGGCGGGCTTACCGCTGAGGTGATGACCTGGGGCGCAGTGCTCCAGGACCTGCGGCTCTCCGGCCATGAGCCGCCGCTGGTGCTGGGCTACGATCGCTTCGAGGACTATCCCCTGCATTCGCCCTATTTTGGCGCGACGGCCGGGCGCTATGCCAACCGTATCCGCGGCGGCCGCTTCACCATCGCGGGAAGGCGCTACCAGGCCGACACCAATTTCCTCGGCAAGCATATGCTGCATGGCGGGTCGAAGGGATTCGCCAAGCGGGTCTGGGACGTGGCGCTGCACGGCAGCGATTATGTGACGTTTTCGCTGCGTTCTGCCGATGGCGACATGGGTTTTCCCGGCACGGTCGACGTGACCTGCACCTACCGGCTCAAAATTCCGGGCACGCTGTCGATCGAATACACGGCGACGACCGACGAGCCGACGCTGTGCAACCTGGCGCACCATTCCTACTTCAATCTCGACGACGGCGGCAGCGGCGATATCCTCGATCACCGGCTGATGCTGAATGCCGCCGCCTACCTGCCGGTCGACGACGAGTTGATCCCGACCGGCGTCGTACAGCCGGTGGACGGTTCGCCGTTCGATTTCCGCCTGGCGCGCCAGATCCGCATGGAGACCGAAGGCGAACAACTGCTTTACGATCACAATTTCTGCCTTGCCGCGGCGCGCGGGCCGCTGCATCAGGCGGCGTGGGCGCAGGGTGCTGCCTCGGGCGTCGAGATGGAAGTGTGGACGACCGAGCCCGGGGTGCAGTTTTACGCCGGCCACAAACTGGGCGGACGAGACGCGCTGGGACATGGCGAAAGACGCTACCAGGCACATGCGGGTTTTGCACTGGAGCCGCAAGTCTGGCCGGATTCGCCGAACCGGCCGTATTTTCCGCAGGCCGTGCTGTGGCCCGGCGAAATTTACCGCCAGACCACGGAATACCGCTTCAAGCTGCCCTGAGGGGAAAACTCAGCGGTCGAACGCGTTGCGCAGAAAGTCGAACGGCGCGAGCGCGCCGCGCACCTGGACGACGGCGCCGGCGACCCGGTGGGCGCGCCGCACCGCCTCGGCAGGCGGAATGCCAAGCAGCCTTGCAGACAGATAGGCGCCGTTGAAGGAATCGCCGGCCCCGGTGGTATCGAGCGGCGCGGCAACATGGGTTGCCGACACGCTCTCCAGCTTCTCGTAGTGCGAAATCAGCGCCGGCTGGTCTCCGTTCTTGACGACGATTTCGGCGACGCCGGCGCGCTCCAGCCGCCGCGCCGTGTCTTCGGGAGAGGCGTCGCCATAGAGCATTTCCTCGTCGGGGAAGGTGGGCAGCGCGATGTCGGTGACTTCCAGCGCCTCGGCGATGACGCCGCGGGCGGCGGCCGCATCCGGCCACAGGCGCGGCCGGTAGTTGGGATCGAAGGCGATGTGGCAGCCTTTTGCGCGCTCGGCGGCGATGGCGTTGAGCAAGGTCTCGCGGGCTTGCGTGGAGAGAATTGCCAAAGTGATTCCGGAAAAGTAGACAAGTGCCCGGTTTTCAAGGCTTTTTTCCAGTTTGGCTGGATCGCTCGCAAGCTGGCGGGCGGCCGCATCCGAACGCCAATAGGTGAAAGAGCGTTCGGCGCCGGTCAGGGTGATGGCGTAGAGGCCCGGGCGGGCGCCGGGAATGACCGGGCTTTGCGCGGTGCCGATGTTATGGTCGCGGAAAAAGGCGATCTGGGCTTCCGAAAAGGGGTCGTCGCCGAACGCCGAGACGTAATCGACGTGGTGGCCGGGCGACAGCGCGCGCATCGCCCACAGCGTATTGAAGGTGTCGCCGGCATAGCCCATGCGCCAGCTCGATCCGGCCTGGCCGGAAAGTTCCAGCATGCATTCGCCGATCGCGGCTATTCCCTCAGCCATCCCGCCGCTCCTCCTCTGTCGGACACTTCGTCTATAGTGTATGGCGCTATCGCGCCATGGCAAAGCTTCGGGAAGCTGTGGGTTAATGGCGACGTTTATGGTTGAACCGGGTGGCCGTTGTGAGGCCTCTCGCAAATGGACCGCACGGGGAGAGCCGCGGGCGGGAAACCCGCTTTCGGCAATGACGGACGAGGCAGCATGCGTATGAAAAGAACCCACTGGATCCTGATCGCGGCGGCTTTCGCGGTCGTTGCAATCGCCGCGGTTGCGATGCACAAGATGATGACGCCACCCGACGATCTCGACACCGCTCGTTCGAAGCCCAGCGAACAGAAGCTCTATGTGGCGACCGTGACCCCGGAAGAGGAGCCGCTGCGGCAAGGCGAACTGCACGCCTGGGTGCTGACGCTGACGACGCCGGACAACAAGCCGGTGGAAGGCGCGACGATCGAGGTCGACGGCGGCATGCCGAAGCACGGGCATGGATTGCCGACCAGCCCTCAGATGACCTCCTATCTGGGCGACGGCCGCTACAGGATCGAAGGCGTAAAATTCAACATGGCCGGCTGGTGGGAGCTGAAATTCGCAATTTCAGCGCCGCCCGGCGACGACCGCGTCACTTTCAACCTGGTGCTTTGAGGCGGCATGCGCGCCGCCTCACCCAGCTTTCGGCTAGGCGCATTCGTTGCGGTGTCGATGCTGGTGACCGGCTGCCAGCCGGCAGAGTTCAGCGACGCCGAAAAACAGACGATCGCCTCGCTGGCGCTGAGCGCCTTGCCGCCCTTGCCGGACGATCCGACCAACAAGGTGGCCAAGGATCCGGCGGCGGCGGCACTCGGCGCCACGCTTTTCTTCGATACACGCATGAGCGCCAATGCCGCCGTTTCCTGTTCGACCTGCCACCTGATCGACCGGAAGTTCCAGGACGACCTGCCACTGGCGAAGGGCATCGGCACCACCAACCGCCGCACCATGCCGCTCGCCGGCGTCGCCTGGAGCCCCTGGTTCTTCTGGGACGGCCGCCGCGACAGCCTGTGGGCGCAGGCGCTGGTGCCGATGGAGAACCCTGTCGAGCATGGCGGCAACCGCGCGGCTTTCGCGCATTTCATCTCGGCCAATTTCCATGACCGCTACGAGCGGATTTTCGGGCCGCTGCCCGATCTTTCCAGCGTGCCGGCAAATGCCGGCCCGCTCGGCAACGCTGCCGAAAAGGCCGCGTGGGACGCCATGACCGATGCCCAGCGCAGGGATGTCGACCGGGTCTTTTCCAACATTGGCAAGATGATCGCGACGTTCGAACGCTCCATCGCGCCAAGGGAAACGCGGTTCGACCGCTTCGCCGCAGCACTCGCGGTAGGCAAGCAGCCGCAAGGCGACGCCGCATTTTCGAATGAAGAAATTCTCGGGCTGAAACTCTTCATCGGCAAGGCTAACTGCGTGACCTGCCACAACGGCGCGCGCTTCACCGACAACCATTTCCACAACACCGGCGTGCCCGTCGTCGCCGGATTGCCCGAGGATCTCGGCCGCGAGACGGCGGTGAAGCAGGTCGCCGCCGATCCGTTCAACTGCCTGGGAAAATTCAGCGATGCCGGACCCGCCGCCTGCGGGGAACTGCGCTTCATGGTGACGGCGGGCGAGACGCTGACGCGCGCCTACAAGACGCCGTCGCTCAGGGGGGCGGCGGATCGGCCGCCTTACATGCATGCCGGGCAGATCGAGACGCTGGAAGCGGTGCTCGACCATTATGCCAGGGCGCCGGCCGCGCCCAGCGGCACTTCGGAGGTCCACCCGGTGACGCTTTCGGAGCGGGAACGGGGTGCGCTGATCGCTTTCTTGAGAACGCTCTCGGAGTAGCGGGTCCACGTAGCACAGGCAATTTCAGGGTGGGGAATACCGGAGCAATTTCAGTATTAGGCCCGATACCCGCTCGGGGAAATTTTAGACACACTCGCCTTGGTTCGTGGCCGCCAAGGACGTGACTGGTGTATTGTCCCGATCGCGTCCGACGCCCGCTTCGCGAAACGGTACGCAGGAGAACAGGCGACCATGCAGTTGTCGACACGCGTAGCCAGCCTGACGGGCACTTTTTTGCTCTCGGCGTCACTTTCCGGCACCGCCATGGCACAGGATGCCGAACACCTGGCGAAGCAACTGTCCAACCCGGTCGCCTCGATGATCAGCGTGCCGTTCCAGTTCAACTACGACAGCGGCTATGGGCCGAACGACGGCGACAAGTCCTACGTGAACATCCAGCCGGTCATACCGTTTTCACTGAACGAAAACTGGAACGTCATTTCTCGAACCATCCTCCCGGTGATCTGGCAAGATGATATCGCAGGCGCGTCCGGCTATCAGTTCGGTCTCGGCGATATCACCCAGAGCTTCTTCCTCTCTCCGAAACATCCAGGGCCAGGCGGCATCATCTGGGGGGCTGGTCCGGTCTTCCTGATACCAACGGGCACCGACGACTTGCTCGGCGGCGAGAAATGGGGCGCCGGGCCGACCGGCGTGGCGCTTAAGCAGGCCGGCCCGTGGACGGTTGGCATTCTGGCCAATCACATCTGGTCGTTTGCGGGCGACGGCGATCGTTCCGACATCAGCTCGACCTTCCTGCAGCCCTTCGTTTCCTACACCACAAAGGATGCCTGGACCTTCGGGATCAACACCGAGAGCACGTACAATTGGGAAACGGAAGAATGGTCGGTGCCGATCAACTTCACCGTGGCGAAGTTGGTCACCTTCGGCAAGCAACCAGTGAGCTTCACGGTTGGCGCGCGCTACTGGGCGGAAAGCCCGGAGAGTGGCCCGGAAGGCTGGGGCTTTCGCGGCGTCGTCACTTTGCTGTTTCCAAAATAAGGGCGGGTCGGACCCCCAACACATTCAACAGGCGAGGAAACTCTCATCATTACCAATCGAGGAAAGTTTCTGCTCCCCGCTCTCCTGCTTGCCCTTGGCGCGACAACGGCGGCTTTCGCCCAGTCCATCCGCTATGACGAGCTGGCCGCCACACCCTATGAACGGAGCTATCTTTCGGAAGCCGAGAGCAAGACGCTGCTCAATGAACTGACGTTCCAGCGCGGTGTGCAGACCTATCTGTGGGCGCTGCCAGCGCTCAACATGTACGGCATGAAGGAAGGGTCGGAAGCCAAGTTCGGCAAAGGATAAAACGTGCTGCCGATCTTCAAGAAGCGCTCAACGCCAAGACGCTGATCACCACGCAGAATTCCGATGATCTGCTCTGGGTTATCTCGACCTCAAGGAAGACGGCCCGATGGTGATCGAGGTGCCGCCGGGCCTGCAGGGCATCATCGACGATTTCTGGCAGCGGCCGATTCCGTCCGAGGGTGAGATCGACGGCAAACGCTGGGCGGGCGACGTCGGCCTTCGCGGCCCGGATGCGGGTAAGGGCGGCAAGTATCTGGTGCTGCCGCCGGATTATACCGGCGATGTGCCGGAAGGCTACTTCCCCTATCGCTCGGGCTCCTGCGGGTGTTCGTGTTCTGGCGCGGTTTCTTCGAGGATCCCAACGCGCTGGAAGAGCCGGTCAAGGTGATGGAGCAGACCAAGATCTATCCGCTCGGAAACAGGATTCCGCCAAGCCAATGGAATTCCCGGATACGTCCGGCGTGCCCGTCAACATGCTGTTCCGACACGGCGTTCGACATGTTCGCGCGGTTTATCGACCACGAATATGTCGACCCCAGGGATTTCGAGATGCGCGGGCTTGCGGCTGCGCTCGGCATCGTCAAAGGCCAGCCGTTCGCCCCGAATGATGCCGCCAGGAAGCTGCTGGATGCGGCTGCCAAGACTGCCGCATCCATGGCGAACACCCTTCCCGTGAATAGGCCCAAATAATACGAGGTTCGGCAATGGCTTAATCCATTTCCCGGGGGCAATGCCGAGTTCCGAAGCGACACATACAACGACATCGACCTGCGCACGGGGTTTTTCGTCAACGCCTATTCGACCAGTCCGGGCATGGCTGTCAGCATGGAGAATGTCGGCGCCAAATATCCCAGTTCATTCAAGGATGCCGACGGGGATTTCCTGTCCGCGACCGCAACTACAAGCTGACCCTGCCGCCCGACATTCCGGCAGCGATCTTCTGGTCGCTGGCGCTCTACGACCCGGTGACCGCGTCTGGCCTCGACAACGGGCAGCCCTTTCCCTCGCTCAACACCATGGACAAGCCCGTCGTTAACGCAGACGGCTCGGTCGACATCTATGTCGGGCCGGCATCGCCGGGAGAGGGCAAGAATTGGCTGGCCACCGTGCCCGGTAAGGGCTTTTTCACATCGCTGCGCCTCTACGGCCCGAAGAAGGCGTTCTTCGACCAAAGCTGAAGCCGGGCGATTTCGAGAAGATCCGGTAAGCCGAAGGCAAGGAGCTGACCGCGCGGTGAGGCCGCTGCGCGACTGCTGCCGGCTTGGCTGCTAGCGGTCCTTTACCGTCTCCATCGCCACGAAGGTGGAGGTCTGCGCGACGTGCGGCAGAGCGGAGATGCGCTCGCCAAGCACGCGGCGATAGGCGGCGATGTCGCGGGTGCGCACTTTCAGCAGATAGTCGAAGCTTGCCGCCATCATGTGGCATTGCTCGATCTCCGGTACAGCTTGGACGGCGCGGTTGAATTCGCCCAGCGCCAGCGAGCGGGTGTCGGAGAGTTTCACCTGCACGAAGGCAACATGGCCTTCGCCCATGCGTTCGCGGTCGATGACGGCGGAGTAGCCCCTGATGTAGCCTTCCTTCTCCAGCCGGCGTACACGCGCTTGCACAGGCGTCTTCGACAGGCCGACTTTTGCGCCGAGTTCGGCCATGGACAGCCGGCCGTCACTTGCCAGAGCGGCAAGCACGTTACGGTCGATGCGGTCCAATTGGTCTGTACCCATTCGATTTGTAGCCTGAATTGCCTAATTTTAAGCATGATCATAGATCGAACGTTCCATGATTTCCAGTTCTTCGGTGCTTCGCGAAAGTTCGTCCATGCTATAGGCACGGCAATGGTCCGGCTTGCCGCGCGGCGGATTTAGGACCACTCTCATTTCGATCGACGGGGGCAAAAATGCCAGCGCAGAAACTCGACAGCATCCGCCAAGAGATCCGTGACAACTATCTTCCTGATGAGGCGGAAGCGCTGAAGCGGCTGGCCAAGGCCGCCGGACTTTCCACTGACGACCGCCAGGCGATCTCGAAACGCGCGGCAGACCTGGTGCGTGCGGTGCGCTCTTCTTCCGACCCGCGCCTGATGGAAGTGTTTCTCTCCGCCTACGGCCTGTCGACCAAGGAGGGCGTGGCGCTGATGTGCCTTGCCGAGGCACTGTTGCGCGTGCCCGACGCTGGAACGATGGACGAACTGATCCGTGACAAGATCGCGCCGCATGACTGGTCGGCGCATTCGGGCGGTTCGTCGTCGATCTTCGTCAATGCCTCGACCTGGGCGCTGATGCTGACCGGCAAGGTCCTGGACGAGGGGGAGGGCGGCATCGAAGGTACGCTGCGCGCCATGGTGCGGCGGCTCGGCGAACCGGTCATCCGCACGGCGGTGGCCGCCGCAATGCGCGAAATGGGCGAGCAGTTCGTGCTCGGCCGCAGCATCGACGAGGCGGTGAAGCGCGGCAAGCCGTTCACCCAGAAAGGCTATCTCTATTCCTACGACATGCTGGGCGAGGCGGCGCGCACGGAAGCCGATGCGCTGCGGTATCTGCGGGCCTACGCCGAGGCTATCGCCGCGCTGAAGCGTTTTTCCAAGGGCGACGACATCCGCCGCAACCCCGGCATCTCGGTCAAGCTGTCGGCGATTCATCCGCGCTATGAGGTGGCGCAGAAGGAGACGATGCTGCCGGTGATGGCCGAGCGGCTGCTGGGGCTGTGTATGGCGGCGCGTGACGCCCGCATGGGTCTCAACATCGATGCGGAGGAAGCGGACCGGCTCGACCTTTCGCTTGACGTCATCGAAAGGGTGCTCGCCAGTACCGAACTTGAGGGCTGGGACGGGTTCGGCGTTGTTGTGCAGGCCTATGGGCCGCGCGCGGCTTTCGCCATCGACTGGCTTCACGCGCTGGCCGAAAAGCTTGACCGCAGGATCATGGTGCGCCTCGTCAAGGGCGCTTACTGGGACACCGAGATCAAGCGCGCCCAGACGATGGGGCTTGCCGGCTATCCCGTTTTCACCCGCAAGGCCAACACCGACGTTTCCTACATCGCCAATGCCAGGAAGCTGCTGGGAATGACCGACCGCATCTATCCGCAGTTCGCCACGCACAACGCGCATACGGTAGCGGCGGTGCTGGCGATGGCGCCGGACCGCGATTGTTTCGAATTCCAGCGCCTGCACGGCATGGGCGAGGCGCTGCATGAGACGGTGCGCAAGGCGGAAGGTTCGCGCTGCCGCATCTATGCGCCGGTCGGCGCGCATTCCGACCTGCTGGCCTATCTGGTGCGCCGACTGCTGGAAAACGGCGCCAATTCCTCCTTCGTGCACCAGATCACCGATGCGGATGTGCAGGCGGAGGACATAGCGCGCGACCCACTGGAAGCGATCGAGGTGCAGGGCCCGGCCGCCAATCCCAATATCGCGAAGCCTTCGGCTATCTTCGGCGCGGGGCGGCCGAATTCGCAGGGCTGGGACATCACCGACGTCAACACCCTGGAGAAGATCGAGAAGGCGCGGGCGGCGTTTGCCGGGCAGGATTTCTGGACCGCCAAGCCGATGACGCGCGCTGCCGGCTACGGCTCGGCGCGCAAGATCGCCAATCCGGCAAAGCCGGAGGATATCGTCGGCACGGTGCATGAGGCGAAAGCCAGCCAGGTGGCGGTGGCGGTGAAGGCCGCAGTCGCCGCACAGCCGGCCTGGGCGGCCAAACCCGTCACACAGCGCGCCGCCATGCTCAGGCGCACTGCCGATCTCTACGAGGCGAATGCGATCGAGTTCTTCGCGCTGGCGACCCGCGAGGCCGGCAAGACGCTGGCCGACGGCGTCGCCGAGGTGCGCGAGGCGGTTGACTTCCTGCGCTATTATGCGGCCGAGGCCGAGAAGGCGGAGGCGGGCACGCAGGCTCGCGGCGTCATCGTCTGCATCTCACCGTGGAATTTCCCGCTGGCGATCTTTACCGGCCAGATCGCCGCTGCTCTGGTTACCGGCAATACGGTGATTGCCAAGCCAGCCGAACAGACGCCGCTGATTGCGGCGCGGGCGGTAGCATTGCTGCGCGAGGCAGGCGTTCCCGACGACGTGCTCCAGCTTCTGCCGGGCGACGGACCGTCGGTTGGCGGTCCGTTGACGGCCGATCCGCGCATCGCCGGCGTGTGTTTCACCGGCTCGACCGAAGTGGCAAAGCTGATCGAGAAGCAGTTGGCCGAGACGGCGGCGCCCGACGCCATGCTGATCGCCGAAACCGGCGGGCTCAACGCCATGATCGTGGATTCCACCGCGCTGCCTGAACAGGCGGTGCGCGACATCCTTGCCTCGTCGTTCCAGAGCGCCGGCCAGCGCTGCTCGGCGCTGCGCCTGCTCTACGTGCAGAAGGACGTGGAAAAGAAGATGCTGGAGATGCTGGAAGGGGCGATGGGCGCGTTGAGCGATTGGCGATCCATGGGCGCTGTCGACCGATGTCGGCCCGGTGATCGACGACGAAGCCAAGAAATCCATCGACGAATATGGCACGGCACTCGCGGCCAAGGGCAGGCTGATCGCCAAGCGCGAGGCGCCCAACAGCGGGCGTTTCGTGGCGCCGCAGGTGTTTCGCGTCAACGGCATCGAGGATATGGAGAAGGAGGTCTTCGGGCCGGTGTTGCATGTCGCGACGTTCGAAGCGGACGATATCGGCAAGGTGATTTCCTCAATCAACCGCAAGGGTTACGGCCTGACCTTCGGGTTGCACACGCGCATCGAGGCGCGCGTGCAGGATATCGTCGACGGCGTGCATGCCGGCAATATCTACGTCAACCGCAACCAGATCGGCGCGGTCGTGGGCTCGCAGCCTTTCGGCGGCGAGGGGCTGTCGGGCACCGGGCCGAAGGCTGGCGGACCGCATTATCTCAGACGTTTTCGCAAGGCGGTGGGTGACGGGACGCCGACCGCTACCGAGAAAGCGAACATCCAGGAATTGTCAGCACAGGCGCTGACCGAGCATCTGCCGGACCCAGCACTCGGCGGCTGGGCGACGCGGCCCGACCGCATCGCGATCCTGCGCAAGCATCTGCGCGGCAAAGGGGCCGGGTCGATCGCAGCCGCGGCGGGCGTCGATTTCGGGCCGGTCGACCTGCCGGGGCCGACGGGCGAGGCGAACACGCTGATGCTGAACCCGCGCGGCCGCGTGCTTTGCATGGGGCCGGATGCGGAGACGCTGATGGCGCAGGCGATCCAGGCTCTGGCTGCCGGCAATGGCGTGCTGGCAGCGGCGGCGGGTGCGAGCGTCGCCCTTTCGGCGCTGACAGGAAAAGGGCTGCCGGTTGCCGCGCTCGATGGCGGCGTCGGAGCCGAAACGCTGAAGGAACTGGCGATCGACGTGGTGGCGAGTTCGGCCGACGAACAGACATTGCGCGCACTGCGCCAGGCGCTGGCGTCGCGAAAAGGCCCGATCGTGCCGCTGGTGACGGAAGTCATCAACCCGGCGGCTTATGCGCATGAACGCGCCGTCTGCGTGGACACGACGGCTGCCGGCGGCAACGCCAGCCTGCTTGCGGCGGCTTAAGCTGCAAGATGGAGCAGGATCAGGCGACCTTCGGTCGCCTGACAGTCTGGTCGCCGAAGCCGGCGAGCAAGCCATCTATCGAAATGTCTTCGTCGAGCTTTTCCCAATGAAGGCCGAACGGGCTGATTTCTACGTCGCCAAGCGCTGCCGATGTCGCATTCAACAGACGCGGAAATCAAGCGAGTGGCACGCCAATCGTGCTGCCGTCATCCAGGCTGACCCACATGGATGCATCGTCGAATCGTACTTCAGTTGCCGAAATGCTCTTGTGCGAATAGGCAACGACCGTATTTACGCCCCTTCGACGACCGAAAAGCCCTCGAATTGCGGATGGCCGAGATAGAGAACCTTGTTCTGTCCGGCGTTCCTGTGCGCGGAGCGAAAGTTTTCCGACTTCGTCCAGGCGATGAAGTCCTCGTAGGACGCCCAGACCGTGTGCGAGGCAAACAAGGTGTAGCCTTCGGCCTCGTTGAGAGGCCCGCGCAGAAGATGGAATTGCTGGAAACCCTTCATCTCAGAGAGGCTGGAATCGCGACCTTTCCAGACGTCCTCGAAAGCCTGTTCCGAGCCGTTCTGCACCTTGAAGCGGTTCATGGCGATGTACATGTCGTTCCTTTCAGATCTTGCGTTTTGCTGGCTTATCGAAATTGGTTCGGGCCGGGAAGGCAAGAACGCCGGCGGGAAGCCCCGTCATGCCGGCGCCGGAGGGACCAGGTCCTGCGCATTGGCGTTCGAGCGGCAACGCGACGACATTAGACGGCAGGGCAATGCCATGTCGCCGCTCGAGCAGCGCGAGCAGTTCCGGCTTCAGCCCGTCGCCACGTGCAGCTGCGATTGCGTGCAGGTTCATGTATCCGAACATGTCGGCTCCTGTCGTGTATCTATTGATCCAGTGTGCATGCCGTCGAAAGCCCCACCACCCGATTTCCGTCAGGCTTCGGGATGACCTTGGGTTTCTCTCAGGCTTTGATGGGTGACGCCGGCTGGCGTGCTACAGCCCGAACGTGACACCGGTCTTCGTCGACGCTTTCAACTGCCGCATGCACGCCGCAGGCTCTATCCCGGCGCCGCTGCATTCGGTGGCGTGGTTGATCAGCACCCGGCTGACATTGGCGCAGTCGATGCCGGCAAGATCGAAGCGGCTGACCTTGGTCTTGTCGACAGGCAGTTCCTTGAAATCCAGCACGGTCAGCCGGTCGACCACGCCCTGCGCGTCGAAAAGCGCAATTTCGAAAGCGGCTTTGCCTAGCTCGACGCCAAGGCCGTTGTTGACCACGAAGGTGAAGCGGCAGCCCTTTTCGGAGGGCTGCAGCGCGTTGAGCTCGAGGTTGAGGACAGGTGCCGGCGCGGTCGGCCTGCGCCAGCACCTGTGCCGGCGACATCGCCACCGTCGCGGTCAGAACACGGAGGAATGCCACCGGCTTCAACATCGCATCAGCCTCCAAAACGCATGGTTGCGGCGAGCTTCAGCGTGACGCCCGGCTCGTAGATCACCGTCGTGGTCGAGGCGTTGAGCGGGTTGGTGTAGTTCACGTCGAAGATGTTGTCGGCGCGGAAGTCGACCTTGAAGTTCTCGGTCGCCTGGTAGGTCGCGAAGGCGTTGACCAGCGTGTAGTCCTCGGCGTTGGCATTGCCCTCCGGCGCGCCATTGTATTGAACTTCGCCGCCGATGGTGAGCTTGTCCTCCAGGAAGCGGAAGCCGAGCTGGCCGGTCACCTGCGATGACGGGATAGTGGCGAGGTGTTCGGTCACGCCGGTGTAGGAAAGCGTATGACCATCGATGACTGAGACTGAAAGGCCGGCAAAACCCCAGCCGGCATCATAGACGCCTTCGAACTCAAAGCCCCTGATCTCGGCATTGGCGTAGTTCTGGTACTGGTAGCAGACCGGAATGACGCCGGGGCCAGGCCGGAAGACGCAGTTGTCGCCTGGGATGAAGGCCGAGATGGTGGTGCCGGCGATGTAGTCGTCGATATCGTTGTTGTAGTAGGCCGCCTTGAGCCGCAGGCTGTCATCGGCGGCGAAAATGCCGTCACGGCTGTAATTGACGCCGAACTCCCAGGTTTTGGCGGTTTCCGGCCTGAGATTGGGATTGGGCAGGAACGGGAATACGACGCCGTTGGGATGCAGGCCGCTGATCAGCGTTTCCGACAGTGTCGGCGAACGGTAGCCCTCGGCATAGGTGCCGTAGAGCTGCAGCCCGTCGAGGCCTATCTGCTCGAGCGGCGACACGCCGACGGTAATGCGCGGCGACAGCCGGTCTCCCGACACGTCGCCCGTGGTGTTGTCAAGCTTGTAGCTGTCGTAGCGGAGAGCGCCGATCACCTCCAGCCAATCCCAGGTCAGCTTTTCCTGGATGTAGGCGCCGGAAACGCGACGGTCGCCCGATGGGGTGAAGAGATCGCTGCCGCCCTCGGGGCTGGTCGTGTCGACATTGTCGGTCAGCCAGTCGCCGCCATAGGTGAGTTCGTGCGAGACCGCGCCGGTGTCGAAGCGCGAGGTGTTCCAGAGGTCGATACCATAGGTGTCGAGATCATAGGTGGTCTGCGAGCCAGCGGGCACCGTGATCGGCCGGCCGGTTACCGAGCTGAAGCGGCGTACGGCAGTGCGGTAGGTCTGGTCGAGGTCGGCCTGGTTGTAGGCAAGGTTGACGTGCAGGTCGAGCCAGCTCTTGTCCTCGTCGATGATGTTGTAGCGCGCCGTGAAGGTGTTCTGCTTCACGTCCATGTCGTAGGTATTGCCGCCTTCGGTCCAGCTGTCGTTGGCGCCGATCCAACCGAGCTTCAGTTCGCTGTTTTCGGTCGGGCGTATGGTCGATTTCAGCATTCCGCTCAGAACGTCGAAGCCCGAGCCCGCAACTTCGTTGCCGTCACCATCCTTGTAGTTGTCGAAGTCGCGCCAGACGATGTTGCCAAGAATGTCGGCCACGTCGTTGAATTTGTAGGCGCCGGTCGCGCTGGTCGTCCAACCCTGGCCATTGGTGTCGTAGCGGCCGGTGACCGAGGTGCCCCAGGTTTCGCCCGGACGCAGGAATTCGCTGGCATCCTTTGTCTCGAAGAAGACAACGCCGCCAATGGCGCCGGATCCGTAGGTGTTGGCGACCGGCCCGCGTATCACGTCGACCTGCTGGACCAGTTCGGGATCGATCCACAGCAGCGACTGGGTGCCGTGGCCGGTACGCTGGAAGTTCTGGCGGGCGCCGTCGACGATGACGGCGACGCGGCCGAAATCCTGCAGGCCGCGGATGTTGACGCTGGTGGCAGCGCGGTTGGCGTCGGACTGCGTGGCGACGCCCGGAATGCCAAACAGGAGCTGCTCCGGGGTGGAGGCCATGCGCCGGTCGATCTGTTCCTGGTCAACCTGGCTGGTCGAGGCCAGGCTTTCGATCGACGTCTCGCCGGTGCGGCTGACCACGAGGATGCGGTCGAGCGTGGTGGTCGACTGGTCTTTCGCGGCTTCGCTCTGCGCCTGTTCGTCCGGTTGCCCGGTGGCGGCCGGCTGTGCGCCCGTGGGCTGCGGTGCAGCCTGTTGCGCCTGTGCGGGGGCGGCCAGCACGCCAAGCGCGGCAACGCCGGCCAGCAGGATAGATTTTCTCAGAAGCGCCGGCGATTGCCCGATTTCAGCCCGCGCGATACCCCAAACCCTCTGCCTCAAAGCGACAGACCCCATTTCCCGTCTCCACAAGAATTCTCGTTGATCGATGCGGGCTGGCGATTTCGCTGGCTGGCATTTCCGTTGCTCGGCGTCTAAAATGTTGACTCGATTACTCCGGTATTGCACTCCCTATTAAACCTGATAATTTGTGTCAAGAATTTCAGTTCAAGATTCACTATTATGCCCAGCAAGCCGATGCCAGCTCCGCGAAAAGAGGGAATAGTCACGTGAACAGCCACAACCCATTCCAATTTCCGCAGAACCCGCGCCGTCCGGCCCCAACGCTCGAAAACCGCAGGCCGGCAATGCGTGAACCGATGCGTGTCCTGACCAGTCAGTCGCTGTTCGTCGGGGAGCACGAAATCGGCATCGAACACCACGGCGCGCTCTACCGGCTGAAGATCACCCGGCAGGGCAAACTGATCCTGAACAAGTAGGGGCTAAACATGAATGCACAGGTGAAATCCGCGCCGCAGGCGATCAGGCAGGCGCGCGCCAACAATCCGAAAATGCGGGAGCGCGACCTTGCCGCGCAACTCGGTATTTCGGAAGCGGAGTTTGTCGCTGCGTTTGTCGGCGAGGGGGTCACCCGCATCGAACCGCGCGTCAACGATGTGCTGACCGGCCTCGAGGCGGTCGGTGAGGTGATGGCGCTGACCCGCAACGAAAGCGCCGTTCACGAAAAGATCGGCGTCTACGACAAGGTTGTGACCGGCAACCACAACGCCATGGTGCTGGGTGAACAGATCGACCTGCGCATCTTCCCGAAAGCCTGGACGCATGGCTTTGCGGTCGAAAAGCGCGACGGCGAAGGAGTGCGCCATAGCCTGCAGTTCTTCGACGAAACGGGCGAAGCCGTACACAAGGTGCATCTGCGGCCAGCCTCCAATCTCTACGCCTACCAGCAACTGGTCGAACGGCTGGTCTCATCCGACCAGTCGCAGGAGGTGCGCACGGCAGTTGCCGATACGGCGAACGACGATCTCGCGGCCGAGGCTGCGGCCAGCGTCGAGGACCTGCGCGACCGCTGGAGCCGGCTGACCGACGTGCACCAGTTCTTCGGCATGCTGAAGGCGCTGAAGCTTAGCCGTCACGACGCCGTGCGCATGGTCGGGCAGGACTATGCCTGGCCGCTGGATGGCGATGCGATGACGGCGATGCTGAGCCACGCAGTGCAGGACCAGATCGCGATCATGTGTTTCGTCGGCAACCGGGGCTGCATCCAGATCCATTCCGGACCGATCCAGAACGTCAAGCCGATGGGACCTTGGATCAATATTTTCGACGAGACGTTCCACCTGCATCTGAGGCTCGACCACATCCGCGAACTGTGGGCGGTGCGCAAGCCGACCAAGGACGGGCACGTCACCTCGCTTGAAGCCTACGACGCAGACCGTAAGATGATCATCCAGTTCTTCGGCAAGCGACACGAAGGGCAGGGCGAGCGCGACGACTGGCGTTTCCTGGCGGAAAACCTGCCGCGCGTTGCCCGTTCGACGGCAGCCTAAGGAAAGACGATGCGCTTTTATTCCTCGCTCAAAGTGCTCTTGGCGAGCGCCGTTCTTTCTTTTGCCTACGCCGTTTCGCCAGCGCTCTCGGAAGAGACGACGGCCACATTGCCGCAAACCGCGCGTATCGTTTCCATCGGCGGTTCGGTGACCGAGATCGTCTATGCGCTCGGCCAGGAAAAACGGCTGGTCGCCCGCGATTCGACCAGCGTCTATCCGCGTGCGGCGTTTGAGCTGCCGGATGTCGGCTACATGCGGCAACTTTCGCCGGAAGGCGTGATGTCGGTTAACCCTGGCGCGATCATCGCGCTGGAAGGCAGCGGCCCGCGTGAAGCGATCGACGTCCTGAAGAAGGCCAGCGTGCCTTTCGTCATGGTGCCGGAAAAATTCAACCGCCACGGCATTGTCGAGAAGATTAAGATTGTGGGCCATGCACTCGGCGAGGAAGACAAGGCGGCGGAACTGGCGAAAAGCGTCGAGACCGACATCGAGGCCGCCGAAGCACTGACCGCCAAGGTGGGCGAGCGCAAGCGGGTGCTGTTCATCCTGAGCACGCAAGGCGGAAAGGTCCTCGCTGCAGGTAGCGGAACCGCCGCCGACGGCATCATCGCCATGGCGGGCGCGCAGAATGTGGTTAGCGATTTCTCTGGCTATAAGCAGCTTTCGGACGAGGCGATCGTGACCGCCCAGCCGGACTTTATCCTGATGATGGACCGGGGAGGAGGCGACCACGCCGCCGTCAACCGCGACGTGTTCGCCAACCCCGCAATCGCCTCGACGCCGGCCGGGCAGGCAAAAAGGCTGGTCCGCATGGACGGCGCCTACCTGCTGGGCTTCGGCCCGCGCACCGCAGGCGCCATCCGCGACCTTTCCGTTGCCCTTTACGGCGACACGGTGCAGAACTGACACGTCATGGTAGACCGATCTGCCGACGGCGTGCTGGCAATGACCGCTGCCCGTAACCCTGATGGCGACCGCAGCGGCCGGGCACGGCTGGCGATTCTATCGCTAAGCGTTGTGCTGACGGTGACCGTGCTGTTCAGCCTGGCTTCCGGCGCGTCGGACGCTTCGGCGGTCGCGGTGCTGCAAGATTGGCTCTTCCAGTCGGGTGTGCAGGCCGATGCGCTTTCGGCGCGCGACCGCATCATCATCTACGATATCCGGCTGCCGCGCGTCGTGCTCGGCGTGCTGATCGGCGCAGCACTTGCTGTTTCCGGCGCGGTCATGCAAGGGCTGTTCCGCAACCCGCTGGCCGACCCCGGCATTGTCGGCGTGTCGAGCGGCGCCAGCCTGGGGGCCGTGGCGATTATCGTGCTGGGAGGAACCGCTCTTTCGCCGTTTACCGCCGCACTCGGCATCTATGCGCTGCCGCTCGCGGCTTTTGGCGGCGGCCTCGCAGTGACGTTGCTGCTCTACCGGGTGTCGACGCGGCGCGGCCAGACTTCAATCGCCACGATGCTGCTTGCCGGCATCGCGCTGGGCGCCATGGCCATGGCCTTCACCGGCATGCTGATCTTCATAGCCGACGACCGGCAGTTGCGTGATCTGACATTCTGGTCTCTCGGCTCGCTCGCCGGCGCGACATGGGGCAAGATCGCCGCCGCCGGGCCGATCATCGCGGCAGCCCTTGCGGCTGCGCCGTTTCTGGCGCGAGGCCTTAACGCGCTGGCGCTCGGCGAAGCGGCCGCCAGCCATCTCGGCGTGCCTGTGCAGCGCTTCAAATATGTGGCGATCGTCGCGGTCTCGGCTTCGGTCGGCGCGTCGGTTGCGATGAGCGGCGGCATTGGCTTCGTCGGTATCGTGGTGCCGCACCTGCTGCGGCTGGTGATTGGGCCCGACAACCGCTATCTACTGCCGGCTTCGGCGCTGCTTGGCGCCAGTCTGCTGCTGCTGGCCGATGCGGTGAGCCGCACGATCGTGGCGCCGGCCGAATTGCCGATCGGCATTGTCACCGCGGCGGTCGGCGCGCCGTTCTTCCTGTGGATCCTGCTGCGCAAGCGCGGTCTGATCGATCTTTAGAGTCGCATGATATCGTCGGAAAAGGCTGCAACTTTTCGGGATCATGTTCATGAGGTAAAAAATGATCGAAGCGCGCGACGTCTCGGTTTCCATCGGCGGCAGAACAATCATCCGAAATGTCGATTTCGACGTCCGGCCGGGCGAACTGGCGGCGATCGTCGGTCCCAACGGATCGGGCAAGACAACATTTCTCAAGGCGCTTGCCGGCGATCTGGCGCATGACGGCCGCGTCCGCCTCAATGGCCGCGATATCACCCGCATGAAGCCGTGGGAGGCAGCGGCGCTGCGTGCCGTGCTACCGCAGCAGACTGCGCTGTCGTTTCCGTTCACAGTGCGCGAGATCGTCAAGCTCGGCCTGCTCGGCGGCCGTTCCGGTGCGCTGGCCGGCGAGGCGGAACGGCTTCCCGAGCGGGCGCTGGCGCGCGTCGACCTCGACGGATTTGCCGGACGCTTCTACCAGGAGCTTTCGGGGGGCGAACAGCAGCGTGTGCAGCTTGCCCGCGTGCTCTGCCAGGTGTGGGCGCCGGTGATGGAGGGTGCGCCCCGCTATCTGTTCCTCGACGAGCCGGTGTCCAGCCTCGACATCAAGCACCAGCTCATCATCATGAACATCGCCCGCGATTTCGCCAGGCGAGGCGGGGGCGTCATTGCCATCCTGCACGATCTCAACCTGACCGCCATGTATGCCGACCGCGTGCATGTGATGCATCGCGGACAGCTCGCCGCCGCCGGCTCGCCTCAGGAAGTGCTGAGCGACGATCTGATCGCTCGGGTGTTCGAATGCAAGCTCAAGGTCGGCGTGCTGCCGGCGGGCAACGTACCCTTCGTGCTGCCGCAGTCGGCGGGGATGTAGATTCCGTCGCGCAGCCGACAGGCTGCTATACCTTTATATATCGGCTTGCGCGTCAGGCCCGGGATCGCCACCGGCGGCGGCTGTCGCCAGCCTGCGCAGATAATGGTTCCAGCCTTTTTCGTGGGCTACGCGTTCTTCCTCGTTGGGCAGCCCACTATGGGTGAAGCGCACCAGGGTGCCGCCGTCCCTTTCAACAAGGTCGATCTCGACCAGGCTCGATCCGGGCGGTACTTCCTCGCGTCCTTCCCAGCCGAAGCTGTAGGCGAGGCGGTGGACCGGGATCACTTCCGTGAACTCGCCGCGGGCAGCGTATTTGTCGCCAACGCTGACGAGATAGATGCCGCCGGGACGGGCCTCGGTGGTTGCCGTGCCGAGCCAGCGTAGGATCTTGTCGGGATCGGTGAGGAAGGCGAAGACGGTTGCTTGCGGGGCCGCGACCTGGATTTCGGTACGAAGCGTTTCGGGCATCGGAAAATCTCCTCCGGCCAGGGGCACGGTTCATCCCCGCGCTGACGGCAATGTAGGCCAATACCCGCCAGGGGCAAGAAAGCTGCCGCCATCCTCATGACAGTTGGCTGATAGCGTTGCATGATCAAGGCCATGCACCAGCCCCTCGCTCTCTCCTTCCTGCTCGACGAGGCGATCGGCCTGTCTGGCGCCGACGCTTTCCTCGCGGCGCTCGGTGCGCGGCTGGTCGCCGACGGTGTACCGCTGGCAGGCGGTGCGCTCACCCAGGCGGTCCCGCATCCAATCATCGCGCGGCGCACTTTCTTGTGGCGCGCCGAAACCGCTGCAGTGGTCGAGGCGCTCGGCCTGGGCGTTGCCCTGCCTGCCGATTCCGGACAGGGCAATGTCGGCCGCGAGTGGCTGACAGGGCTTGGGGCCGGCGTCGTCCGGGAGGATGTTGTCGGCGCGGCGACTGTCGGTGGGGTGTCCGACGCGGCCGTGCTGGGCTGGGCGACAACTCGCGCCCTAAGCGCGCCTGAAGCGAAGCTGCTTGGCGACGTGGCGCGCTTTGCCGCCGCGCCGCTTGCCGTGCTGGCGTCACGCGCGACGCTCTCGGCGCTGCTCGAAACCTATCTCGGCCGGCGCAGCGCCGCGCAGGTGCTGGCCGGCCGGCTGCGGCGCGAATCCAGCGAGACCATCAGGGCCGTCCTGCTCTATGCCGACCTCAGAGGCTTCACTGAACTGTCGGAGGCGGACGCACCCAAGGACGTGGTTGCCGCACTCGACGCCTGGTTCGATCGGATCGCCGGGGCCGTCCATGCCTTCGGCGGCGAGGTGCTGAAGTTCATCGGTGACGGCGTGCTGGCGATCTTTCCGATCGGCGAGCGTAACGCCGCAGCCGCGTGTGACGCCGCCTTGCGCGCGGTCGCCGGCGCGCGCGCCGGCATGAATCACCTCGACCGGCAGCGCGTCTCCGAAGGCCTGTCGCCGCTGCCGTTCGGCATGGCGCTGCATGTGGGCGACATGCTGTGGGGCAATATCGGCACCGCCGACCGGTTGGATTTCACCGCGATCGGCCGCGCGGTGAACCTGGTGAGCCGGCTGGAGGGCCTGTGCCGGTCACTCGGCTACCCCGTGCTGCTCTCCGGCGCCTTCGCGGCGGAAACAAAGCTGCCCCTTGTCGCGCTCGGCGAGCATGCGCTGCGCGGCATCACGGCTCCCTGCGCGGTGTTCACGCTGCACGAATGAGCACCGTGTACCCAACGAAATCGCCCGCCGGCTGGCGGGGCGCACTGAGCGTCGTTCAACCCGTGATGCAGGGTTATCCGGCCCGATGTTCCGGCCTCAAATGCGGCCGGTCAGCCCGCCAAAGCGGGCCGTTGGATCAGGTCGATGCCGAGCAGCGCGCGTACATTGGGCCGCGCCTTGACGAGGTCGGCAATGGTGTAGCGCTCAAGCACGCCGAAAAAGGCGTTGAGCGCCTCGCGCAGGGCTGCATTCAGAGCGCAGCTGTCGACCAGCGGGCACTCGGTCGCGTCGTTCTCGAAACACTCCGCCATGGCGAAGTTTTCCTCGGTGACGCGAACAACGTCGAACAGGTTGATGTCAGCCGCTGCCTTGCCGAGCTTGACGCCGCCATTGCGGCCGCGCACCGTCTCGACAAGGCCGTTCTCGACGAGCGGCTGCAGGATCTTGAACAGGAAGAGTTCGGAAACGGTGTAGGCGGCGGCGATCTCGGGGATGCGGCTCAGCCGTCCCTCATTCGCCGCGCAGTACATCAGGATCCGGATCGCGTAGTTGGTCTGGCGCGTAAGCCGCATCGCTCATCCTCGGAGTCGTTGGTTGGTCCGAATATGGACCACAGTTTAGAATTATTCCAGATCGGAATTGCATAAGTTGAAAGAAAAAATCAACTTATATGCGGCGTGGATGGCGCTTCGATACCGGGCAGGGGTCAATTTATGTCGCGGAATTTTCCGACATAGATCATCGGCCAGCGCTTCCCGGTGACGTAGAACAGGCCGGTGGCGGGATCGCGGGCGATGCCGTTCAGAACGTTTTCCCCACTGGCCGAGATGGCCGCGGCTTCGTTGGGCGTGATGATCTCGTTCAGAGGCGACATGTCGGCCTCAGCCTCGACGCAGCCGCTATGGGGATCGACGCGGACAATCCACGGCGTCGTGTAGATGTTGCCGTATAGCTTGCCGTCGACATATTCGAGCTCGTTGAGCCAGGCCGGCTGAACCTCGCCGGCGCTGCGCAGGGGCAATTCGCGGGTGATCCTAAAGGTTTTGGGATCGGCGTAGCGCAGCAATCCTTCGCCATCGGTGAAGAGAAGGCTCCTGCCGTCATTGGCGAGGCCCCAGCCGAGATGCGGGTTCTTCATGCGGCGCAATTGCTTGCCGTGGAGGTCGTAGACGAAAACCAGGTTTTCCTGCCAGGTGAGCAGGAAGACCTGGCCGTCGAGGATGGTCAGGCCTTCACCGAAGACGGAGGTGCCAAGATCAGCCAAGGTGGTGACCTTGCCGTCGAGATCGATGAGATTGAGGCGCGTCTGGCCGCCGGTGCGGCCGGTGCTCTCGTAGAGTTTGCCGTTGCGGAATTCGAGGCCCTGCGTGTAGCCGGCGAGACTGCGGGTAATTTTCTTCTCGACGACGAAGTCGAGCTGTTTGGGCACCGGGCATTCCTTTGCGGCCAGGGCGGTCGTCGTCGAGGCCAGGGCGAGCGCCAGGGCGGCGAGTTCGCGCGGAGTAGGAGAACAAGGTCATGCCCGTTCTTGGCACGGGAATGTGGCGCCTTCAACGGAGAGCCGTCTCTGAACAGCTGGCCGGAGCTTCCTAGCGAGGTTCCGCCGCGCCATAAAGGTTGCAGAAAACGAACCGGCGCACGCTCCTTGCCTTTCCCATAAATCTCACGATTAATTGGGAAAATACCGGCTTTGCCGGATAAAGTGGGGAGCATGCTCATGGCGCCTGCAAACGCGCTTCATCCCATTCCCAATCCGCCCGGCAAGCCGCTGGTCGGCAACATGCTCACCGTCGACAGCGACACGCCGCTGCAGAGCCTGATGCAGCTGACGCGCGAGCACGGCCCGATCTTCTGGCTGAACATGATGGGCACGCCGCTGGTGGTGGTCTCCGGCGCCAGTCGCTGGTCGAGGAAATCTGCGACGAGAGCCGCTTCGACAAGGCGGTGCGCGGGTCGCTGCGGCGCATCCGGGCGCGTCGCCGGCGACGGGCTCTTCACCGGCGACACGCAGGAGCCGAACTGGGGCAAGGCGCACAACATCCTGCTGCCGACCTTCGCGCAGCGCGCCATGGCCGGCTATCTGCCGCTGATGCACGACATCGCCGAGCAGCTCTGCACCAAATGGGAGCGGCTCAACGCCGACGACGAAGTCGATGTCGTGCACGACATGACCGCGCTGGCGCTCGACACGATCGGCATCTGCGGTTTCGACTACCGCTTCAACTCCTTCTACCGGCGCGACTATCACCCGTTCATCGACGCGCTGACCCGCACGCTCGAGACCTGCATGGTGCAGCGCGGCCTGCCGTTCGAGAAGGTGATCCTGACGCAAGCGGCTGAACCAGCTGAAGGAAGACGTCGCCTTCATGAACAAGCTGGTCGACGACATCATCCGCGAGCGGCGGCGCGGCGGCGGCGACCAGAGCCAGAAGGATCTGCTCAACTTCATGCTGGCCGGTGTCGACAAGGTCGACCGGCGAAAGCCTGTCGGACGAGAACATCCGCTATCCAGATCAACACTTTTCTTATCGCCGGCCACGAGACGACGTCGGGGCTGCTTTCCTTCACGCTCTATTTCCTGGTCAACAATCCGGACGTGCTGGCCAGGGCCTATGAGGAGGTCGACCGCGTGCTCGGCAACGATCTCGCGGTCGCGCCGACGATCAGCCAGGTCAACCAGCTTACCTATGTCCAGCAGATCCTGAACGAGGCGCTACGGCTCTATCCGACCGCGCCGGCGATCGGGCTCTATCCCTACAAGGACGAGGTGATCGGCGGGCAGTACCAGATCAAGAAAGGCACCTTCGTCACGCTGCTGACGCTGATGCTGCACCGCGACCCATCGGTGTGGGGGCCGAAGCCGGAGAACTTCAACCCCGAGAATTTTTCGCGCGAGGCAGAGGCCGCGCGGCCCGCCCAACGCCTTCAAGCCGTGGGGCAACGGCCAGCGCGCCTGCATCGGCCGGCAGTTCGCCATGCAGGAAGCGACGCTGGTGCTCGGCATGATCCTGCAGCGCTTCCAGCTGTTCGACCACAAGAAATACCAGCTCAAGATCAAGGAATCGCTGTCGATCAAGCCCGACGGTTTCACGCATCAAGGTGAAGCCGCGGCCGGGCCGCACGCGCAGCGCCGTGGTGCCGGGTGCGGTGCTCGCCAGCCAGAACGACGATCGCCGCAGGCCGAGACTGCGCGCCGGCCGAGCCACGGCACGAAGGCGACGGTGCTCTTCGGCTCCAACCTCGGCACGACCGAGGAATTGGCGCGCACCATCGCCAATTCGGCCGAGCTGAACGGCTTCGACACCGGGCTTGCCGACCTCGATGCCTACGCCGGCAACCTGCCGACGGAAGGCGCGGTCATCATCGCCAGCGCCTCCTACAACGGCGCGCCGCCGGACAATGCCGGCAAAGTTCGTCAAATGGCTGAACGAGGCCAAGCCGGGAGCGGCAGCCGGCGTCAACTATCTGGTCTTCGGCTGCGGCAACCGCGACTGGGCCTCGACCTTCCAGGCGCACGCCGCGCCATCATCGACGAGCGGCTGGAGGCGCTCGGCGGCCGCCGCATCGTGCCGCGCGGCGAGGCCGATGCGCGCGAAGACCTGGACGGGCAGTTCCAGGACTGGTTCAAGAAGCTGTGGTCGCAAGTCGGCGCGGCGCTGGAGCTCGACATCGACTTTTCCGAGGCAGGCCAAGGCCGAGCCACTCTACGAGGTCGAGGTCATTTCCGGCGCTGCCGCTCAATCCGGCGATCGGGCAGGCGGGTGCTGTGGCCGATGACAAATCGCCGCCAACCGCGAACTGCAGAACCGCTGAGCCGAAGCTTCCGGGCGCTCGACCCGGCATATCGAAGTGGCGTTGCCAGAGGGCCAGAGCTACCGGCCGGGCGATCATCTGTGCGTCGTACCGGTCAACAGCCCCGCGCTTGTGGAGCGCGTCGAAAAACGCTTCGGCTTCGCGCCGGACACGCAAATCAGGCTGAAGACGACCGGCGGACGGCACGCGCCGTTTCCGGTCGACGGGCCGCTGTCGGTGCGCCGCATCCTTTCCGACTATGTCGAGCTGCAGCATGTGGCGACCCGCAAGCAGATCCGCACGATGGCCGAGCAGACACGCGCTGCCCGATAACCAAGCCGCAAGCTCGGAAAGGCTGGCGGCCGAGGCCGAGGATGGCGTGGACGCCTACGACGCGAGGTTTTCGTCAAGCGCAAATCCGTGCTCGACCTGCTGGAGGAGTTTCCGGCCTGCGAACTGCCCTTCGGCCTCTATCTCGAAATGCTGCCCGCTGATGGCGCCGCGCTACTATTCGATCTCGTCGTCGCCGAACGCCGAGCCTGGCCGCGCGCGCGATCACCGTCGGCGTCGTCGAGGGCGCGGCGCGCTCCGGCAACGGCATCTTCAAGGGCGTCTGCTCGACCCATCTGGTCGACTGCGGCGAAGGCAGCATCATCCATGCCTCGATCAAGGAAACCAAGGCCGGCTTCCGGCTGCCGGACGATCCGCAGACGCCGATCGATCATGATCGGCCCCGGCACCGGGCTGGCGCCGTTCCGCGCCTTCCTGCAGGAGCGCGCAGTTGCAGGCGGCCGAGGGGAAGAAGCTCGGGCCGGCGATGCTGTTCTTCGGCTGCCGCCATCCCGATCAGGACTTTCTCTACCGCGAGGAACTGGAAGCGATGGCGGCGCAAGGGCCTGGTCGACGCTGCATGTCGCGTTCTCCCGCCATGACGGCGAAAAGACCTATGTGCAGGACCTGCTGCGCAAGAACCGCAGCGAGTGTGGAAGCTGATCGAGGCCGGCGCGCATATCTATGTCTGCGGCGACGGCAGCCGCATGGAGCCCGACGTCAAGCGCGCGCTGGCGCGCTCTACGCCGAGGAAAAGGACGCCGAGCCGACAGCAGCCGACGCCTGGATGGAGAAGATGGGCCGCGACAACCGCTATGTACTGGACGTGTGGGCAGGGAATTGAGCCTGTCCGCCGGCGCAAAGCTGACCGCCATGTGGTGCTAGCCTACCTCAACGAGCCGCCGTTCTGCTGGAAAGACAGAGCGGGCGAGGTGGTCGGACTGTATCGAGGTTGCCTTCACGGTTCTGAAGGCGCTTGGCATTGAAACAGTCGGGACAAGGCTGGCGGCCTTCGCGGATTTCATTCCCGGCGTGGCGGCTTACGAATGGACGATCAACGTACCGATGTTTGTGACGCCAGAGCGGGCGAAGCGCGTCGCGTTCAGCAGGCCGGTCTGATCCCTGGCGGACGACCTGATGATGCGGGCTCACGATCCTCGAACTTTCGCAAGCTACGAGGCTGACAGCCGCCACGAAACGGCTGTCATTGGCGTGATTGTAGGCCAGATTCAGTATGACGCGGCGCTGTGGGCAGGCATTCCCACCAACCGGCTGAAGGTGCTTTCCGCGCCGGAGGATGCCATCGAAGCGCTGCTCGCCGGCGGCATCGACGCTTATGCAAGTGCTGCTATGGTGCATGGTGGTCTGCTGAGGGAGCGGCGTGACGAGCGGCTTCGCGTGGCCGATTTCGATCAAACCGCTGGAGCACCGGCGCGGGGTGCCTACTCCTTTGCCTTGTCGTCGAAAGGACTGCGCAACGCGTTCGACGAGCAATTGGAAAGCTTTCTCGGATCGCCGCAACATCTTGAAATCGCTTCACGATTGGTTTCACCGGGGCAGAGATGGCCTGCGTCAATCCAGTTAACCTTACGTTTACGTAAAGGTCTTGCATATGATGTTGCAGCGCACCATATCTGCATCGACAGGAGTTGATGCGACTTGGGGAGGAACCCACGAGGAGTGCGACATGCAGAACACTGCATTCCATGCCGTTTCGCCTGCGGGCATGATACGGCAACTCAGACCATCGGATCTGCCGCTGTTTCGCGAACACCTTCTGAGGCTCGACGCGGAAAGCCGCCGGGATCGCTTCAACGGATTCACTGACGATACATTCGTCAGCACCTATGCCGACCGCTGCTTTGCCGACGGCACCACCGTCATCGGCTATGTCGAGGACGGTGCGGTGCTGGGCGCCGCCGAACTGCACGAGCAACCGGAAGAGGACATCCCGACCGGCGAGATCGCCTTCAGCGTCGAGCGCGCGCTGCAGCATCGCGGCATCGGCCGCATGCTGTTCAAGCGGCTGATCCTCAATGCGCTGGGCCTTGGCTATTACCGGCTGCTGGTCACCACCCACCCCGAAAACGAGGCGATGAAGGCGCTGGCGCGCAAGTTCGGCGCGGAGCTGACTTTCGAGGCGGAGGAAGCCGTCGGCGTGATCAAGCTGGACGCCGCGATGGCGGCGCCACTGCTGCAACACGCTCAGGCCGCCGCGATGGAACAGCCGCGGCTTTAGGCCGACGCATGCGTTAACGTAGCCGGTGTAGCCTAAGCGGCGTGGTCTTCGTCCTACCGACGAGGCCTTTCGCCTCAAGGTCGAGCTGCAACGCCTTGGTCCACCACCCGGCCTTGGCGCCGTCGGGGTAGAGATCTTCCGGCAAATGCGCGAGGACGCGCTGCCGTAGCTCGGCCACCGTGAGCCCAGGCGCGTGGCGGGGCAGGACAACCAGCAGCGCCCGCTTCATCGCTTCATATATGGCGGCGTCGACAAGCCGGCTCGTTCCCGGATGGTTGACGTTTTCCAGTTCGGCCCTTGCCGCTTCGCTATTTGCCATATCCACCTCCTGCATCATTGACAGCGACGCACCGACAAGATGCGTCGCTGCTGCAAGGACGGTTGCCTGCGGCCGCAGCCGACAGGCGTTGGCCACAAAAAAGAAAAGGCCCGCTTGGAGCGGGCCTTTGCGTCGTACCGGTTCCGAAGAGAGCTTAGGCGGCCTTCTGGCCGTAGAGCTTCGAAAACTCAACCTGAGCGGTCTTCGCGCCTTCGGTTACGACGGACTTGGCGGTGTCGGCCGCGTTGCGGACGCGCTCGAAATTGGCGCGGGCGTTCTCGCGAACGAAATCGGCCTGGATCTGGACGGCTTCATTGAGCGACTGCGCACCGGCAACCTTCTCGACGGTGGTGAGGGCGTGCTGGACATTGGCGAGCGTCGCATCGAGCAGGCCGCGGGTGAAGTTGGCATAGCCGCCGACGAACGAGGTGGCGAACTTCTCGACGGTAGCGGTGGCGTTGGCGGCGCCGGTGTGAACCGTCTCGGCGCGGTCCTTGGCGGACGAGGCGGTGCGCTTCACGAAATCGCGAGCGGCAGCAGGAACTTCGATCTTGCCCTGGACGTTTTCGATGGCCTTCTGGACCGAAGCGAAATAGGTCGATTCAGCGGCAGGGGTCTTTGCGGTCTTGGTCATTTTTCTCCATCCTCATTGAGCTATGGTTGGCCCCGTTCGTCAATCGACCCGGGGAATGGCTGTCATATAGTCAGGTCGATTGTGCAGTGCAATATGCATTTTTGGTGCAGTGCAATATTTTTGTTAAGGCATTGAAATTATTATTCGAAAAATTGCATCCGGCGTAGAATATTGGCTCGGCGGATGGCGTTTCGACGTAACGGCAGGGCGCGGCTGTTTCCAATCGCTGCCTGAAGCGGTTATCGGGAGGGCTTGCACCGCCTCGAACAGGACAGGCTGCTATGTCGTCAAGCGATCCTCTCGCGGCCGCCGCCCCCATTGGGAACCATGCCGCCGCAGATGCCGAAAAGCTCGCGGCGCTGCAAACGCACCAAGGCGGTGGCCACGGCCGCGCTGGCGCTCTGCGTCGCGATCTTTGCCGCCGCCAAGTCGCTGCGAGCACCGTTGGCCGCTGCTCGGCTTCGTCGCCGCCTTCGCCGAAGCAGCCACCATCGGCGGCATCGCCGACTGGTACGCGGTGGTGGCGCTGTTCAAGCGGCCGCTCGGCCTGCCGATCCCGCACACCGCGATCATTCCGGAAAACCAGAACCGCATCGCCGACAATCTCGGCCGCTTCATCGAGGTGAACTTCCTGGCGCCGGAACCGGTGCGCGAGAAGCTGAACGAGGTCGATTTCGCCGCGCTGGTGGCCGACTGGCTTTCCGATCCCGAGCGTGCCGCCGGCCTGTCGCGTTTCGTCGCGCGGCTGGTGCCGCAGACGCTGTCGGCGATCGAGCAGTCCGGGCTGCGCGGCTTCATCACCAGCCGCATGCTCGAGCAGGTCGAGAAGGTGCGCGGTGGCGCCGCTCGCCGCGGAACTGCTTTCGGCCTTCACCGACGACCGCCGCCACCAGAAGCTGTTCGACGAATTCACCAAGGTGGTCGGCAAATTCCTCACCGACGAGGAGGCGCTGGCCACGATGCGCGAGAAGATCCGCGAGGAGTTGCCGTCGCTGTTCAACCTTTTCCGCGCCGACGCCTATCTGCTGAAGAAGATCGTCGCCTCGGCCGGATCGCTGCTGGAGGAGGTGAGGGAGGATCCCGAGCATCCGATGCGGCGCGGAGTTCGACCGTTTCGTCGTCGAATTCATCGAGCGGCTGCGCAATTCCAAGGATTACGCCAAGCGCGCCGAGAAGCTGAAGCGCGACCTGCTCGCCCGGCCCGAAGCTGCGCGAGCTCGCGCAGGACATGTGGGAAAGCATGCGCAGTTTCATCGAGCAGGACGCCGCGCGCCGAAAAATCGATGATCCGCGAACATCTCGCCGGCATGTTCGTCGAGGTCGGCCGGCATCTGGCGGCCGACCCGCAGATCCGCGCCGACATGAACCAGGGCTTCGTCGTGGCGCTGGCCTCCTTCGTCGAAAGCCAGAAGAGCGGCGTGTCGAACTTCATCGCCGACCAGGTCAAGCGCTGGGATCTCGGCCAGCTGACACGGCTGATCGAGATCAACATCGGCCGCGACCTGCAATACATCCGCTTCAACGGCATGATGATCGGCGGCCTTGCCGGGCCTGCTGCTTTATGTCGCCGAGCTGCTTTTCCCCGCGAATTGACCGCGCTCCGCCGAACGCTTGTTCTTCATTGTCGATCGATCGGCCAGCGCGCCGGCGTGCAAGGGAGGAAGCATGGCCAAGAAACCGGAATCCGAATCCTTCATGGACATGTTCAGCAAGCTCGGCCACGACCTGAAGACTGCCGAATGTCGATGTCGACAGCGATCCTCGAGCACCACCGCAAGAACCTCGAGGCGCTGGAGAAATCGGCGCCAGGCGACGGCCGCCGGCGCGTCCTCGCTGATGACGCAAGCAGCGCGAGATGCTGCAGGAGACGCTGCGCGAGATCACCGACATGGTGCAAAGCTACCGGCGTACGCCCGGCAATCCGCAGGAGATGATGGCCAAGCAGGCCGATTTCGCCACGCAAGTCCTTCGAAACGGCGGTGAAGAATGCCGGCGAAGTGGCCGAAATGGTCAAGAAATCGGGCGCCGAGTTCGCTCGAGATCCTGCGCCAGCGCATCCGGAGGCGATGGAGGAAATCCGCGAAGGCTACGAGAAGCGGAAGTAGCAACCGGAAAGCTTCAAGGGGGGACGATGGACGAAAAGGCCGACAATGCAGCGGCGGCGCCCGGCCGCCTCGCCAGACGGAAATCTACGTCACCGGCGTCGGCGGCGCGCGGCCGCTGGTGCCGGTCGCGCCGGACGCCCTGGAGGCGCGGGCGGCGCGCGCCATGAGCCCGGAGGCGGCGGCCTATATCATCGGCGGCGCGGGCTCCGAAGCCACGATGCGCGCCAACCGCGCCGCCTTCGAGCGCCACCGATTCGTGCCGCGCGTCCTTCGCGACGTCTCGCAGCGCGACCTTTCCGTCACGCTATTCGGCCGCACACATCCGGCGCCGGTGCTGCTGGCGCCGGTCGGCGTGCTGGAGATGGTGCATCGCGAGGCGGATCTGGCGGTCGCCCGCGCCGCGGCGGCCGAAGGCATCGGCTACATCTTCTCCAACCAGGCCTCGGTGCCGATGGAAGAATGCGCGGCGGCGATGGGCGAGCGCGCCGCGCTGGTTCCAGCTCTACTGGTCGAGCGACGACGAATTCGTCCGCTCGCTCGTCGAGCCGCGCCGGAACGTCGCGGCTGCGAGGCGATCGTCGTCACGCTCGACACGACGCTGCTTGGCTGGCGGCCGCGCGATCTCGACCTGGCCTATCTGCCGTTCCTGCGCGGGCTGGGCCTGGCGCAATATCTGAGCGATCCGGTGTTTCGCGCCAAGATCCCGGCAACGCCGCCCGAGACCGGCGTCAGGCCGCGTGGCCTCGGCATCATCGACACGCTGCTCAGCCTGCGCCGCAAGGGCAAGGCAGTTCGATCTGCCGGTCGGCGCGCATGCGCGCGGCGGTGGCGCATTTCACCGCCGACCTATTCGCGCCCCGACCTCACCTGGGCCGACATTGCACGGCTGCGCGCCATGACGCAGCTGCCGATCCTGCTCGAAGGGCATCCGCCACGCCGACGACGCGAGGCTGGCCCGCGAACACGGCGTCGATGGCATCGTTGTGTCGAACCATGGCGGCCGACAGGTCGATGGCGAGATCGCCACGCTCGATGCGCTGCCGGGCGTCGTCGCGGCGGCGGGCGGCCTGCCGGTGCTCTTCGATTCCGGCATCCGCTCGGGCAGCGACGTCGCCAAGGCGCTGGCGCTCGGGGCAGCGCCGTGCTGGTCGGGCGGCCCTATGTCTATGGGCTGGCGATCGCCGGCGAGGCCGGCGTGCGCGAGGTCATCCGCAACATCGTCGCCGAATTCGACCTGACGCTGGCGCTGTCCGGGCTGACCAGGGTGAGCGAACTCAACGGTGGGTGTCTGACTGGTGAGGAACGCTTTCCTCGCCCCGTTTACGGGAGAGGATGCCGGCAGGCAGGTGAGGGCGAAGATCGCGTTGCAGAACAAGCGCTGCCCCTCATCCGGCCCTACGGGCCATCTTCTCCCAGTAAACGGGAGAAGGAAAAGACTACGTCCGCCTGGGATCGGGATAAAACAGCGCCTTGACAGCCGCCGCGGTCGAACTTCTTCCACTGGCCTTCCGGCTGCGCCAGCCGGTCGGCGATCGCGTAGACCGCGGCCGGATGATGGCCGAGGCCGCAATGGCTCGCCTCCACCTCGATGTTCTCGGTGTGCGGGCGCGTCGTTCTCGACGCAGGTCTGCCAGGCGCAGATGCCGTCGCTGCGGCTGTAGATCGCCGTGGTCGGCACCGGCGGCGGCTCGGAGATCGCGCCGCCCATATGGCGCTCGCGGTCGTCGACCTTGTGGCCGGAGGTGAATTCGTAGAGCTTCCAGGCGTTGGTGGCGCGCGGGTCGCCGTTGAACGGGCTGCCGAGCGTGATCACCGCAGCGCACCTCGTCCGGCAGCATCTTGGCCAGCTGCCGCGCATAGATGCCGCCGAGGCTCCAGCCGACGAGGCTGACCTTGCGGCCGTGCTTGTCGGCGAGTTCCTTCACCCGGTCGAGCATCTTGCGCTCGATGCCGGGCAGGGGGCCGTAGTTGCGGCCGAGCTCCCAGCCATGGTCGTCATAGCCGTCGACTTCAGGAAGCTGCGCAGCGGCACCGTCGAGCGGTCGCTGGTGACCAGGCCGGGCAGCACCAGCACCGGGTGGCCGTCGCCGCGCGGGGCGAGGGCGGTGAGCAGCGGCAGCGAGGCGACGAAGCCGCCGAGCTCGGGCAAGCTCCTGCAGCTCCAGCGCGAACAGCAGTCGGGACGGCGGTTTCATGGCGTGCGGTTGTGCAGTCATTCCGGCTCCTGTTGGCGACACTCCGGCTTGCCGGAGCGTTGCACTCGTCTGCACGCAACTATGGCGCCGTTGAGACTGCAGTACATTCCAAGATATAATAGCGCGGCTGACAGTTAAGCAGATCACGCAACGTCAGCCGAATTTCGAGTCCTGTTGCAATGCAAAATCTTGCGCGCACAATCAGGCGCCGGGCCGGTTTTCGCGGCTGTTTCGGCGTGGCCGCCGGCGCGGTCACCGCCTGCTTCAGTCGTCCAGCGCGGCGCGAACAGGTCGGCGAGCTCTTGCGGCATCGGGCACGGCGCGGCGGTCGGCGGTGATGCCGAAGTCGAGCTTGTCCTGGTAGCTCTGCACGGTGATGTTGAGCGCGATGCCGTGGACGGGGATCGACACCGGATACATGGCCAGGATCTTGGCGCCGGCGCAGTAGAGCGGGAAGGGCGGGCCCGGCACGTTGGAGATGGTCAGATTGGTGGTCGACGGCATCACGTCGGCAAGGCCGGTGCGGCCGTAGAGCTGCAGCCAGGCCGGGCAAAAGGATCGGCGCGCCAAGCAGCGTAAAATCCTTCGGCGACGACATCCTTGACCGTGCCAGCCAGCGACTTGGAATCGTTGGTGGTCTTCTGGATCGACTTCAGCCGCTCCAGCGGGTCGTCGATCTGCGTGGCGATCGGGCAATGCATGCCGAACACCTGGTTGTGAGGCATCCGCATTTCCCGGTCTCGCGCAGCGAGATCGGCACGAAAGCGACCAGCGGCTTTTTCGGCAGCGCCTTGCGGGCCTGCGAGATAGGGCCGCAGCGCGCCGGCGCAGATCGCCATCACGACATCGTTGATCTTGGTGCCGGTTGCCTTGCTCACCGTCTTTGCGTCGGTCAGCGACAGCGCGCGCGCGGCGTAGGAGCGCTGGCTCGTGATGGTGACGTTGAACGGCGTCTTGGGCGCCAGCACGTCCGGGATCGCCGGGAATGCCCGGAACCGCCCGAAGGCGTGCCGTCGGCGCTTTTCGGCGGCGCGAGCAAGTCGGTCAGGGTGCCCAGCACCTGCGGGATCGCCTGCATGACGTTGAGCTGCTGGCGGATGACGTTCTGCACCGACGTCATTGATGCCGAGGATTGCGCGTTCCTCGATCGTCGGCTTGCGCGACCGGCTTTTTCGGCAGGCGGCGGTTTCACCTTGCGCGGCACCGGCGACATGTCGTAGAGCGCGGCGGCGATCGCCATGCCGGCGCCGCCGTCGACGGCGGCATGGTGCACCTTCGAGTAGATGGCGACATTGCCGTCGTCCAGGCCCTCGATGACGGTGAATTGCCAGAGCGGTCGCGTGCGGTCGAGCGGCACCGAATGCAGACTCGCCGACCAGGTCCTCGAGCTGCTCGCCAGGTCCCGGCGCCGGCAGCGTGGCGCGGCGCAGGTGGTAGTCGAGATCGAGCTCGCCGGCGTCGACCCAGCCGGGGATGGTCGAGTTCGAGCACGGTGCGCGCGAGCTTCTTCTCGAAGATCGGCGCCAGATGAATGCGCGTACAGGAAGAACGTCCTTGAAGTGCTCGAAGAACGACCCGGAAAAATCCGCCGGCGGCTCGTAGAGCGTCAGCCCAGCGACATGCATCGGCGTCTCCGGCGTCTCCATGTAGAGAAACGTCGCGTCGATGCCGCCGAGCTGTTTCATGCTGGTTCCTCCCTGACCGTTTCGGCCGGCGGGCTTGCCAGAGCGGTGCCCGTCTTTTCGCGATCATTCGCCGAATTGCCGGCAAAGGCAAGGCGGCGAGCGAACAGTCTGGAGCCGCGGCTTTCAAACGCTTCCTGCTTCCGCCGCGTAAACACCTGACGCCCGGGTTTGGCCGCTTTGCCGGTTTGCCGGCTTTCCAAGCTGCTTGACGCGCGTCTAGTTTGAAAAGAAAAAACGTGGCCAACGGGAGAGAGACGCTATGCAGCGTTCGTGGCTTGCGCATTATCCGGCCGGCGTCCCGGCCGAGGTCGACATCGGCCAATACCCATCCGTGGTCGCGCTGATCGAGGAAAGCTTTCAGAAATACAGAAACGATAAGGCCTATATCCTGATGGACAAGGCTTTGACGTATGGCGAGATCGACCGGCTATCGCGCGACCTTCGCCGCTTATCTGCAAGGGCTCGGCCTGAAGAAGGGCGACCGTGTCGCCATCATGATGCCCAATGTGCTGCAATATCCGGTGGCGGTGGCGACGGTGATGCGGGCCGGTTTCATCGTCGTCAACGTCAACCCGCTCTACACGCCGCGCGAACTCGAACACCAGCTCAAGGATTGCGGAGCGCAGGCGATCATCATCCTGGAAAACTTCGCCACGACGCTTGAACAGGTGATCCGGCAAACGCCGCTCAAGCATGTCGTCGTCGCCAGCATCGGCGATCTGCTGGGATTTCCCAAGGGTGCGATGGTCAATCTGGTGATGCGACGGGTCAGGAAAGCGGTGCCGGCCTGGTCGCTGCCGGGCGCGGTCAAATTCAACGCGGCGGTTGCCGCCGGCCGCCGCAAGCCGCTTGACAAGCCGGAGATCGGGCCGGACGATGTCGCGGTGCTGCAATATACGGGCGGCACAACCGGCGTCTCCAAGGGCGCGACGCTGCTCCACCGCACCATCATTTCCAACCTGCTCGCCTCCGAAGCCTGGATGCGGCCCGGAATGACGCGCAAGCCGACCGAGGGGCAGCTCACCTTCATCTGCGCACTGCCGCTCTACCACGTCTTCGCCTTCATCACCTGCGGGCTGCTCGCCATGCGCACCGGCGGTGTCAACGTGCTGATCCCCAACCCGCGCGACATTCCCGGCACCGTGAAGGAGATCGCCAAGTACAAGTTCCACATCATGCCGGGCGTCAACACGCTGTTCAACGCGCTCGCCAACAATGCCGAATTCGCCAAGCTTGACTTCTCGCAACTGCGGATCGCCAATGGCGGCGGCACGGCGGTGCAGGAAGCGGTGGCCAAGAAATGGCTGGCAGTGACGGGCTGCCCGATCGTCGAGGGCTATGGGCTTTCCGAGACATCTTCGGGCATCGCCTGCAACCCGACGGACAATGACGCCTATACCGGAACGATCGGCCTGCCGCTTCCAAATGTGGATATCCGCCTGCTCGACGACGACGGCAACGAGGTGGCGCAAGGCCAGCCCGGCGAAATCGCCATCAAGGGGCCGCAGGTGATGTCCGGCTACTGGCAGCGGCCTGATGAGACCGAGAAGGTGATGACGCCCGACGGCTACTTCAAATCGGGCGACGTCGGCATCATGGACGCGCGGGGCTTCGTCAAGATCGTCGACCGCAAGAAGGACATGATCCTCGTCTCCGGCTTCAACGTCTATCCCACCGAAATCGAGGACGTGGCGATGAACCATCCTGGGGTCGCCGAATGCGCCGTGGTAGGGGTGCCGGACAAGAACTCCGGCGAGGCGGTGATGATGTTCGTGGTAAAGAAAGACCCGGCGCTGACCAAGGAAGCGCTGGCCGATTTCTGCCTGAAGAACCTCACCGGTTACAAGAAGCCGAAATACATCGAGTTCCGCGCCGACCTGCCGCGTACCAATGTTGGCAAGGTGCTACGCCGCGAACTGCGCGACGAGGTGCTGAAGACCATGGACAAGCCCGCCGCCTGACCTTTTCTGGAACCCACAAGGATTTGTTGAATGGCCGATGCACTGACTTTCGAAGCAATGGGCGGCATGGCTGGCAAGGAACTCGGCGTTTCCGGGTGGGTGACGGTCGACCAGGAGATGATCAACCAGTTCGCCGAATGCACCCGCGACAGGCAGTGGATCCATATCGACGTGGAGCGAGCCAAACGCGAAAGCCCGTTCAAGGCGCCGGTGGCACATGGCTATCTCACCCTCTCGCTGATCGCGGCGATGAGCTACGAACTGGGAGCATTGCCGGCAGGCACGGCCGCGGCCTTCAACTACGGGCTCGACAAGGTGCGCTTCCTCGCGCCGGTGCAGGTAGGTTCCAGGGTGCGGTTGCGCTCGACGTTGATGTCCTTCGACGACAAGGGCGGCGGCCAGTATCTGATGAAATCCAACAATGTCATCGAGATCGACGGCGAGGATAAGCCGGCGCTGATCGCCGAGACGCTGGCGATGCTGGTCGAGGGCAAGTAGAGCGGAAGCGAGGACCAGATGGCAAAGAAGCACGAAGCGGAAAAGACGCTGGCCGACGAGATCGCCGAGGACGCGGCGCAGAACACGCTTGCGCTCAACCCGCTGGTCGGCATGCGCACCGAAGACCTGATGCAAGGCCGCCGGCAACGGTGATGAAGGCGCTGGCCAGCCAGCCGCAGGCGCTTGCCCAGCAATGGATGGGTTTCGCCACCGAGTTCGGCAAGATCGTCACCGGGCAATCCGACATCGACGGCCGATCCCAAGGACCGGCGCTTCGCCGACCCGGCCTGGAAGACCAGCAGCCTCCACAAGGGGCTGATGCAATCCTATGTCGCCTGGGGCAAGGCGGTGACCGATCTCGTCGCCAAGACCGACCTTCCCGATACCGACGCGGCGCGGGCGCGGCTGGTCACGTCGATCTTCGTCGACGCGATGGCGCCGTCCAACAACCCGCTGCTCAATCCGACGGCGCTGAAGACCATGGTCGACAGCGGCGGTAAGAGCACGGTCGCCGGGCTGAAGAACTTCTTCGACGACATGACCCGCAACGGCGGGCTGCCGTCCTCGGTCGACGTTTCGAAGTTCAAGGTCGGCGAAAACCTCGCCAACACACCGGGAACCGTGGTTTTTCGCAACGAGGTGCTGGAACTGATCCACTACACGGCCGACGACCGACAAGGTGTTCCAGCGGCCGCTGCTGGTCGTGCCGCCGCAGATCAACAAATACTATTCGGTCGACCTGGCGCCGGAAAAGAGCATGATCCGCTTCCTGCTCGCCCACGGCATCCAGCCCTATTGCGTGTCGTGGCGCAATCCGACGCCGGAACAGCGCCGACTGGGGGCTCGACACCTATATCGCCGCGCTCGACGAGGCCTGCGACGCAGCGCGCGACATCACCGGCAGCGACACCGTCAACATCATGGGCTCCTGCTCGGGCGGCATCACGCTGTCGACCTATGTCGCCTGGCTTGCCGGCCAGAAGCTGAAAAAGATCAACGCCGTCGTCCTCGCGGTCTGCGTGCTCGATACGATGGCTGCGACCGACAATGATTTTGCAGCACTTGTGACGCCGGAGACGATCATGGCGGCCAAGCAGATGTCGAAGGCGCGCGGCATTCTGGACGGCCACGAAATGGCGAAGATGTTCGCCTGGATGCGGCCGAACGACCTGATCTGGAATTACTGGGTGAACAACTACCTGCTCGGCAACAAGCCGCCGGCGTTCGACGTGCTCTACTGGAACGCCGACACGACGCGGTTGCCGGCGCGGCTGCACGGCGACTTTCTGGACCTGATTTTCACCAACCCGTTCATGAACGCGCGGGAAGATGTCGATCCACGGCGTACCGATCGACATGAAAAAGGTGAAGCACGAGACCTATGTGATCGCTGGCACCACCGATCACATCACGCCGTGGAAGGCGGTCTATCAGACAGCGCCGCATCTATGGCGACAAGACCACCTTCATCCTTTCCAATTCCGGTCACCTGCAGAGCCTGCTGAACCCGCCCGGCAATCCCAAGGCGTGGTATGTCAAGGGCACGACCAAGGAAAAGGACGCCGACGCCTGGACGGCGACCGGCGCCAAGCACGAGGGCAGCTGGTGGCTGGACTGGGCGGACTTCCTGAAGGAACGCTCGGGCGACGAGATCGACGCGCCCGCCAAGGCCGGCAACGCCAAATACAAGCCGCTCGGCCCGGCGCCGGGAACCTATATATTCGAGGCGTGAGTCAGTTGGCTCGGCGCCGATTCCTCCCCACGATCGGGAGGGTGGCCCGGGTGGGGTGACGCCACCTCCGCCTCGCTTCGCTCGGCCATCGAGGGGCGGAGAAACCGAGAGCTTGGGGACGTTTTCATTCGCAGAAGGGTAGGGGTGGCATAGTGGCGGCAACAACGAAAAAGCAGAAAAATCCGGCAAGCGGGTCGATGGACATCAAGGTCTACGATGTCGACGGCCAGCTTTTGCGTGTCGGCGTCGAAGCACGGTTCGGCCGCGCGTCCGCCGCTGATGATGTTCAACGGCATCGGCGCAAATCTCGAACTCGCCGAGCCGTTCATGGCCGCAGCTGGAGGAAACCGGCGGCATCATCTTCGACGTGCCGGGCGTCGGCGGCTCGCCGGCGCCGGCTTTTCCCTATCGTCCCTCGACGCTGGCGCGGCTCGCCAAGCGGCTCGCCGAAATGCTCGGCCATGACGAGGATCGACGTTTCCGGCGTCTCGTGGGGCGGCGGGCTGGCGCAGCAGTTCGCCTACCAATATCCCGGCTTCTGCCGCAAGCTGGTTCTAGCCGCCACCGCGCCCGGCGTCACGATGGTGCCCGGCAGCGCCGAACGTGCTGGCCAAGATGGCGAGCCCACGCCGCTATACCGATCCCGGCTACATGCGCTCGATCGCCGCCGAGATCTATGGCGGCGAGTTCCGCAACGATCCGACGCTGATCAATCGTCACGCCGCGGCCATGAAGGGCGCGACGCAGTATGGCTACATGCTGCAACTACTCGCCATGACCGGCTGGACCAGCCTGCCGTGGCTGTGGCTGCTGCGTCAGCCGACGCTGATCATGGCCGGCACCGACGATCCGCTGGTGCCGGTCATCAACGCCCGCCTGCTGCAACAGGATGATTCCCAATTCACGCCTCGAACTGATCGACGACGGTCACATGTTCCTGGTGACCAAGCCCAAACTGTGCGCCGAAATGATCGAGGGGTTTTTGCGGGAAGGGCAGTAGAGCGGCCGTAGCCGGTTTTTGGCCAACCGCAGTTCTTTTCCAAAAATCGGTGTCCACTTTTCGGGATCATGCTCTAATCGCGAGCTCGACAGACCGGCTCTCATATGCCAGTTGGCAGGCAGCAGGATGTGGGGGATTCATGCGGTTTTCTGGCGGTGCGGCGGCGTTTGCAATCACCACATGCTTGGCGGCCATGCTCGCCTCACCGGCTCTTGCCGCCGAGGCGCATGAACTGCCGGGCGCTGCCATGGGGCTGATCTGGGCGCTGCCGTTTGCCGGACTGCTCCTGTCGATCGCCACCGGGCCGTTGCTTTATCCGCACTTCTGGGAACACCACTACGGCAAGATCGCCGCTTTCTGGGCGGCGCTCGTAGTGGTGCCGATGGCGTTTTTCTTCGGTTTCGACACCGCGCTGGTTGCCGTGCTGCATACCATGCTGCTGGAATATCTCTCCTTTATCATCCTTCTGTTCGCGCTGTTCACCATCTCGGGCGGCATTCTGGTCGCCGGTAACATCCGCGGCACGCCGGCGACGAACGCGCTGTTGCTCCTCATCGGCGCCTTGCTCGCCTCCGTGGTCGGCACCACCGGCGCCTCGATGATCATGATCCGCCCGATGATCCGCGCCAACGACAACCGGCCGTTCAACGCCCATGTCGTGGTTTTCTTCATCTTCCTAGTTTCCAACATCGGCGGCTCGCTCACGCCGCTTGGCGATCCGCCGCTGTTTGTCGGCTTCCTGCGCGGCGTCGACTTCTTCTGGACAACGCAACATCTGCTGATCGAGACGCTGTTTGTCGGCGCGGTGGTGCTGGCTGCCTTTTTCGCGCTCGATCTCTATTTCCATCGCCGTGAGGCTGGGCGGCCCAAAATCAAGGACCCGACGCCAGATTCGAAGATCCGCATCCGTGGCTTGCCGAACCTGCCGCTGCTTGCCGGCGTCATCGGCGCCATCCTGCTTTCCGCGACGTGGAGACCTGGCATCTCGCTCGACGTCTTCGGGGTTCATGTCGAGCTGCAGAATCTGGTGCGCGACGCAATCATCGTCGTCCTGGCGCTGGTCTCGCTTGCTATCTCACGCAAGGAATACCGGCAGGCCAACGGTTTCAACTGGGGGCCGATCCTGGAAGTGGCGAAACTGTTCGCGGCGATCTTCGTCTGCATCATCCCGGTTATTGCCATCCTGAAGGCCGGCATGGACGGAGCGCTGGCGCCGCTGGTGGCGCTGGTCAGCGGGCCGGACGGCGCACCCAACGATCTCGCCTATTTCTGGATGACCGGCGCGCTGTCATCGTTCCTCGACAATGCGCCGACCTATCTGGTGTTTTTCGAACTCGCCGGCGGCGACCCACAGCACCTGATGACAACCCTTGCCACGACGCTGGCGGCGATCTCTACGGGCGCGGTGTTCATGGGCGCCAACACCTATATCGGCAACGCGCCGAATTTCATGGTCTATGCGATCGCCCGCGAGCGCGGTGTCGCGATGCCGAGCTTCTTCGGCTACATGATGTGGTCGGGCGCGGTGCTGATCCCGACTTTCCTCATCGCAGGGTGGCTGTTTTTCTAGGATGCCAATCCCAGAAGGGCGGTCAGCAAGGCTGCTGGCCTGATCGCAGCCGCTAAGCTACCCGGTTCTGCAGGTCGTCATCCAGCCAGCGGCCCATGAAATATACCAGCTGCTTGTGCCACCACGGCCAGTCGTGGTCGACGTCGCCGCCCCAATAGTCGACCCAGGCGGGGATCTTCTTGTCGCGGAGAATCTGTTCCAGAGCATGCGTGTCTTCGAGCATGCGTTCTTCCCAGCGGCCCTGGCCGCAGCAGAAGATCAGCCGCAGCGCCTTGAGCCGGGTGAGCGCCTTCCTCTCGGTGAGGCCCGGCAGATAGTCGAGCGGCGAATTGAAGAAGATCTGGCCGTTGAGCGCCTCACCGAAAAAATCCCGCGTTGAATAGACGCCGGACAGCGCGATCACGCCGGAGGCCAGATCGGGATGGCGGAAGACGAAGTTGGAGGCGTGGAAGGCGCCCATCGAGCAGCCGGCGAAGAGCGGCTTCAGCTTGCGTCGGCTGTTGGATTTTTCCGAAACACGCAGCAATTGGGGCAGGGCCTCCTCGCTGATGTAGCGGAAATAGGCTTCGTGGCGTTCGATGCGCGCGTCAAGGCCGCCGCCCTTGTCGAAAAACGTCTCGCTGTCGATGCCATCGAGCGTCCACAACTGGATACGACCGGTATCGATGAATTCGCCAAGTGCGGCTACCGCGCCAGAATCCTCGAACTGGTAGAAACGCCCCTGCGAGGTCGGAAACACCACGACCGGGCGTCCTGCATAGCCGTAACGCTTGTATTCCATGTCGCGGCCGAGATGGCTGCTCGGCTCCTTATGGTAGGAAATCTGCATCGCGCTCAGGCCTCTTCGGCGTGGATGAAGCGCACCGCCGCGCGCAAGGCGTCCGGGTCGGTCGACCGCATCTGGTAGGCGTAATGTCCCATGGCCTTGCTGAATACCTCTTCGATCGCCTGATGGTGCACGATCTTGTCGCCGTGGGCGGCTAGCACGGCCTCGTGGTCATGGGAATAGCGGATGTGGCGCTTGCGGCTGGCATAGGCCGTGAAATATTTGCCCTCGTAGGGGCCGCCATTGGCATCCCTGACCACCATGTTGGCCCATTCGGCGTAGATATCGATGTCGTAGGTGTAGTTGATGGCGTCGGTCATCCAGGCGCCCGGCGGCCGCATGTTCACCTCCAGCGCGATGATGCGGTTTTTCTTGGTCTGGAACAACTCGATGTGGAAGAAGCGCTCGCGCACGTCGAACGCCTTCAGGATCTTTCGCCCGGCTTCCTCGATCGCCGGCTCGACGGTTGGCCGGCAGACGTAACTCATGTGATGGTCGCGGTTGACCACATCCATGACGCTCTGGTCGTAGCGATGACTGGCGGCGAAGATCACTTCGCCGTCGCGATTGACCAGCCCGTCATAGGTGACCACCAGCCCGTCGACGAATTGTTCCATGACGAAGGTGACGCCTGGCTCGCGCTCGCGCAGGTAGGTGTCGAGTTCCTTGCGGTTGGAGATCTTATAGGTGTTACTGGCGCCGGAACCGGTATCCGGTTTGACGACAACGGGAAAACCGACACGGCGGATGAAGGTCAGGGCGCCGGCGCGGTCGGAACATTTTCGCTGCGGGATCGTCTCGACGCCGCTCTTGCGGAAGAAGGCCCGCATGCGCGATTTGCGCTTCAGATTCTTCACAAAGTCGAGTTTGGTGCCATAGATGTTGAAGTCGGTGCGGATGTTGGCCTCCAGCTCCAGCCAATGCTCGTTGAGCGACTCGAAGCGGTCGATGCGGCCCCATTTGTGAATGAAATGGCCGATAGCGCGATAGACCGGCTCGTATTCCTCCATGTCGGCGACGCGGTAATATTCCGACAGCGTGTTTTTCAGCTTGGGGTCGAGCGCGTCGTAGGGCGCGTCGCCAATGCCGAGCACCGTGGCTCCGGCCTTTTTCAACCTGTCGCAGAAATCAGCGCCATAGGCGGGAAAATGCGGGGAGAAGAACACGAAATTCATCACTGGCGCCCCTCGGAGCCGGTTTGGCCAGCTTAGAGTTTGGCTGATTTGGCGAGAACAGGGAAGAGGAGCGACCGGAGGCGGCGCTTGATTGCTTCCATGGGTCTGTCGTCTTGCTGCCGGATCGCAATAAGGGGGAACCTTGCCGCCGTGTTGCCGTTGTCTCGCTTGAAGCTTTTATTATCGAGGACAAGAAAATGTTCGAGCTGCTGAATGCAATGCTCGGTCATCAGTCCGGGCATGACTGGGAACGTTCCGCCACCGGCGAACTGGTGCGCGTAACCGAGAACAAGCGCCTGATCGTCTACAGGCACCGTTTTGACGGCGGTTACCGGTACTGCATCCAGGACAACCGCTACGACTTTGGCAATTCATCCTATTCAGAGCGCGGTTTCGTCAGCGAAACAGCGGCGATGGATGCATGCGAACGGGCGTTTTACGGAACACGGGCGTACAGTTTTGCCTGATGTCTCGCGCACGAAGCCGCACAGGAGGAACGCCGGATGAGCGATCCGATGCAACCCAAGCCGGTTCCGCCGAAGCCTCAGCCCTTTCCGCAACCGACGCCTCAGCCCGTGCCTGACCAGGAGCCGCCGGTTCCGCCCGGCCCCAATCCGAATCCCCAGCCGGTTATCTGAACTTGAGCTTTGCCGACCACGGCAGCTATTCGGCGTCCGGCTGGTTGGCGGGGGCGGCTTTCCGGAATGCCGGCAATTCCATGCAAGCGGCGTTGATGCGGGCAATCACAGGATAAGGCATCATATCCACGTGGAAACGTTGGTTGTTGGCGACCTGCGCGACCAGGCAGATATCGGCAACGCCGGGATTGTCGCCGTGGCAGAACTTGCCTGTTTGCGGGCTCGAAGCCAGAATCTTTTCAAGCGGTTCGAAAGTTTCGTTCACCCAATGACGGAACCAGTTGGCGATGTCGTCGTCGCCGGCGCCATAAAGCGTGCGCAGCGAGGTGAGGACCCTCAGATTGTTCACCGGGTGGATGTCGCAGGCAATCATCTGCGACAGCATGCGTACGCGGGCGCGACCGAGCGGATCGGCCGGCAGCAGCGGCGGCTCCGGTACCGTTTCGTCGAGAAATTCCATGATCGCCAGTGATTGCAGGAGCAGCGTGCCGTCTGTCCAGACCAGCGCCGGCACCAGCCCCTGAGGATTGACTGCGAGATAGGCCGGCTCGCGGTGCTCGCCATGGCGCAGATGGTGGGCGACGTATTTGTAGGCCAGTCCCTTCATCTCCAGCGCGATGCGGACCCGGTAGGAGGTCGAGGAGCGGAAATAGTTATGGAGCGCGATTTCGGTCATTTGGCTTTCCAGAATTGTTGCCGACGGGCGGGCAGAGGGAGTGCCGGCTGAGACTTGTCAGCCTTGCGGGTCGTCGCCGATCCAATAACGCGGACCGACGCCCTTTTGGGCGGCGCGGTCATGCGGGTTGGAGAGCTTGCAACGGTCGAGCGACAGGCAGCCGCAACCGATGCATTCACTAAGACCGGCTTTCAGCCGAAGCAACTCGGCTATGCGTTGGTCTATCCGCGAGGACCAGGTGGCCGAGAGTTTTTTCCAGTCGCGGCCGGTCGGGGCACGGTCAGGCGGCAGTTTGGCGAGTTCGACGCCGATCTCGTCGAGCGACAGGCCGACCTTCTGGGCAAAAATGATGAAGGCGACGCGCCGGAGGGCCGCGCGCGGAAAGCGGCGATGGCCGGAGCCGGCGCGCTCGGAGGTGATCAGTCCGCGTTCCTCATAGAAACGCAGGGCGGATGCGGCGATGCCGCTGCGGCGGGCCACGTCGCCGATGGTGAGCATGGTTGTCATGCCGGCGAGAAAATCAGAATCCGCGCTTGACTTCAAGTTTGCTTGAACTTGTAGACAGGGAACCGGACGCACCGGCTGGTCCTCTTCAACGCTCCCAAAGCAAGGACCGGCGCGATGCGGCCCGTAAAGCCTCGCGGCGGCGCAAACTCTCGATGCCGCTGCGAGGCTGTTGCGTCGCCTGATCCCAATCTCAGCCGGCGGGAGGTACCAGCCGGAAATCCGGCAGTTCGCGCAACGCCAGTTCCGGACCAGCTGGCGAATAGACGACAAAAAGCTGCATCGGCCCGTCGCCGGTGTTGGTCGTCGAATGGAACCGGCTCTCCGGAACGTAGATTGTGCAGCCCGGTCCGACCTTTTCGACCACCGGGTTGCCGTTCTCGTCCTCGACCATCTGCTCGCCACTCCCGAAGATCACGAAGATGATTTCTTCTGCGCCCGGATGGTTATGACGCGTGTGGCCCTGGCCCTTGCCCAGATCGACGACGCCGCCGGAAAAGCGCTGCGCGCCGTTCACTTCCGGAGCCACCGTAAGCGCCAGCTTGCCCCAGTCGAAAGCGAAGGTGTTGACCTCCCTGGGATAGACGAAATTGTATTCCCTGCTCATGTTTGCTCCTCTTCGCAGTTGTCGACTGCCGATCTGGCCCGGTTTTCAGTTCCGGTTGGCGGCCGGCATCAGCGTCAGGCTTTTGAAATGCGCGGTCTGGTCGCGGATCGCCGCTTCGGCCGGCAGCCGTTCCATGCTCGATGCGCCGTAGAATCCATGCAGGCCGGAGCTGCGTGCAAGAATGTATTCGCGCGTCGCCGGGCATTGAGATCGGCCCGCCATGGCAAAGCACGATCACATCTTTGCGCACCGAACGTGCGGCATCTGCGATGGCGTCGATCTCCTTCACACAATCATCCAGCGACTTGGCGGACGTGGCGCCAATCGAGCCGCCCGTGGTGACGCCCATATGGGCGACGATGATGTCGGCGCCGGCCTTGGTCATGGCGCGGGCCTCGTCAGGATTGAAGACGTAGGGTGTGGTCAGAAGGTCGAGCCGGTGCGCTTCGGCGATCATGTCGACTTCCAGGCCGTATCCCATGCCCGTTTCTTCGAAGCTCTGCCGCATCTGGCCGTCGAACAGGCCGATGGTGGGGAAATTCTGCACGCCGGAAAAGCCGATATCCTTCAGTTCGGCCAGGAAACGCGGCATCAGGAAAAATGGATCGGTGCCGTTGACCCCGGCCAGCACCGGCGTTTTCATCACTACGGGCAGCACCTCCACCGCCATCTCGCGGACGATCTCGTTGGCGTTGCCATAGGCGAGCAGCCCGGCTGCCGAGCCGCGCCCTGCCATGCGGTAGCGGCCGGAATTGTAGATAATGATCAGAGTCGATGCCGCCGGCCTCCTCGGCCTTGGCGGAAAGGCCTGTGCCGGCGCCGCCGCCGACGATCGGCAAGCCCCGTGAGATCATCGTGTGGAATTTTTCCAAAATGTCCTTGCGCGGAATGGCTGGCATTTTCGGTCCTGCTACCTTGCAATCTCGTGGAACGCCGCGACCGCGGCCCTGGCGAACTGGGATCGTTGATGTGGAGCGGCAGCCGCTCGACGCGGCGGTTGGACGGCCGGCTCGAGCGACGTCTCGATCGCAGCAAACAATGCCGCGTCGGCTTCCGGGTCGAAGAAGGCGCCGCCCTCGAGATCGAGCGCGGAAACGCCCTTTTCCGGGATGAGGAAACGCAGCGGCCCTTGGCAGGCATTCAGCCGGTTGCCGATCCATGTGCCGATGGCGTGGCATTCCTCGGCGGTCGTCCGCATCAGCGTGACATTCGGATTGTGCCGGTAGAACTGGCGGTCGCGGTACTTTTCGGGAATGGTTTCTGGCGCCCAGAAATTCACCATATCGAGCGCGCCGACCGAGCCGACATAGGGAATTTTCGCGCGCGCGATGGCGCCGAAACGGTCCGGCGTGGCAGGCAGCACGCCACCGAACAAGAGGTCGCAAACTTCAGTGGTGGTGATGTCGATGACGCCGGAAAGAAGCCCGCTGTCGGCGAGCTTTTCCATCGAGCGCCCTCCGGTGCCGGTCGCATGGAAGACCAGGCAATCGTAGTCGGCGCGTAGATCGTCGGCGATGGCCGTCACGCAGGGCGTGGTGACGCCAAACATGGTGAGCCCGATTGCTGGCTTGCCGGCAGCCGTCGGGGCAGGGGTGCTGACCATGCCCGCAATCGCATGCGCCGCATTGTGAAGGACGACACGGGAGAGCCGGTTGAGACCGGCCATGTCAGTCACCGACGGCATCATGACGATGTCGGAAACATCGACATATGGAGCCACATCACCCGACGCCAGCGTTGACACCATGATTTTCGGCACACCCAGCGGCAGCCGCCGCATGCCGGCTGTGATGATCGAGGTGCCGCCTCCGCCGCCGATGCCAATGACGCCGGCAATATCGTCGCGGCTTTCCATGAAACCGGCGAAAGCCTCGCCCATGGCGGTGACGGCGGCGCCGCGATCGTTGGTGACGAGCACCGCCGACGTCCCCTGCGGATGGTGCGCGGCGACTTCCCGGGCGGCGATGTCGACTGGCACGACGGCGCCGCGCGTGCCGACATCGACGCGTGTGACGGTCGCGCCGGTGGCGGCGATCGTGTCGGCCAGGAAAGCCAGTTCCTCGCCCTTGGTGTCGGCGGTGCCGGCCACATAGATCCGCTTCATGGCGTCCTCCTGCCGTCTCTTCTGCCCGCCGGAGACCACCGGCGGCCCGCCTGAAAATTCATGTGAAGGGCATTGCAGTTTTTTGAGACGCGCGTATCATATTGATATGGCCGTCTCAAATCAAGGGCAGATACCAGTCGAAGCCGAAGAGCGCGGCGCCCGCGCCCGCACCGCGCGGCTGATGTTGGATACGGCAGTGCAGCTCATGCAGGGCGGCATCGTGCCGTCGGTGAGCGACGTGGCGGAGGCCGCCGGGGTGTCGCGCGCCACCGCATACCGTTATTTCCCCAGCCAGGCGGCGCTCGTTCAGGCCGTGGTCGACGAGGCGCTCGGACCTATCCTCGACTGGAAGTCCGCTTCCGTGGAGGCGGCGGAGCGCGTCGGTGACCTCTTGGGCAGTTCGTTGCCGCGCATCGACGCCTTCGAGGCGACGTTCCGGGCGGCGCTGAAGCTGTCGCTCGACCAATGGGCGCAGCGCCAGGCAGGCACGCTGGGCAGCGAACCGCAGTTCACTCGCGGCCACCGCATCGATCTCCTGCGCGATGCCGTGGCGCCGCTACGCGGGAGGATACCGGAGGCCGGGTTCGACCGTCTCAGCAAGGCGCTTTCGCTGCTTTTCGGCATCGAGGCGCTGATCGTGATCAAGGATATCTGGGGCGGCAGCGCCGAGGATGCACGGGAGGTCGTGCTGTGGGCGGCCGGCGCCTTGATGGCGGCGGCGAAGGCGGAGGCGGGCAAAAGCTGATGCGATCGGTCGCCGTCAAACTGGTAGGACCAAAATATCTGGGCGGAGTAGGTTTTGAAGTGCCGAAAAGATGCTTGCAAACGATTACAGAAGAGTCAATTCTGAGATTTGGGTTCATCGGAGGTGGATCGTGGCGGGAATGCGGCCAAGTTTGTCCTTGACCGGAATTGTGGATTGGTACTACCAGATTGAAAGGCGCTGAATTGCGGCGAGGATCGGCGGCAAGGACGCCCGGTTCATGAAAAAGTCGCCCCGGAATGCAGGGAGGAGACCGGCACTCGGGACGATCGGAAGACCTGCGCAAGCAGGGTCATCAAGGCGGAAGCTTGGTCCGCGCGATGAACGGAAATGACGCGCAAACAGGGAGGAACTGATAATGCGCAAGAAACTTACCGGCATCCTTGCCGGCATTGGCCTGTCGCTTGCATATTCGACATCGGCTTTCGCGCAGGAACTCACCATCTTCTGGGCGGAATGGGACCCGGCCAACTATCTCCAGGAACTCGTCAACCAGTACGAGGCCGAGACCGGCGTCAAGGTCACGGTCGAAACAACGCCGTGGTCGGATTTCCAGACCAAGGCTTTCACCGAATTCAACGCCAAGGGCAGCGCCTACGACATGATCGTTGGCGATTCGCAATGGCTGGGCGCGGCTTCCGAGGCCGGCCATTATGTCGACCTGACCAAGTTCGTGCAGGACAACAAGGTTCTCGAACTCGATGGCGCCCGCCACCGTGAAGTTCTACTCCGAATATCCGGGCAACAGCGGCAAATACTGGTCGATCCCGGCCGAGGGTGACGCCGTCGGCTGGTCCTATCGCAAGGACTGGTTCGAAGACCCCAAGGAAATGGAGGCCTTCAAGGCGAAATACGGCTACGACCTCGCACCTCCGAAGGACTGGAAGGCGCTGCGCGACATCGCTGAATTCTTCCACCGTCCGGATGAAAAGCGCTACGGCGTCGCCATCTACACCGACAATTCCTACGACGCGATGGCGATGGGCTTCGAGAACGCGCTGTTCTCGTTTGGCGGCGAACTCGGCGATCCGACGACCTACAAGGTTGACGGAATCATCAACTCCGACAAGGCCGTTGCAGCGCTCGACGCATACAAGGAGCTCTACAAGTTCACGCCTCCGGGCTGGGCGAAAACCTTCTTTGCCGAAAACAACCAGGCGATCACCGAAGGCCTGGCGGCGATGAGCATGAACTATTTCGCCTTCTTCCCGGCGCTGATCAACGAATCCTCCAACCCGCACGCCAAGAACACCGGCTTCTTCGCCAATCCAGCCGGTCCGGGCGGCGACCAGTTCGCGGCACTCGGCGGCCAGGGCATCTCGATCGTCTCCTACTCGCAGAACCAGGAAGAGGCGTACAAGTTCCTGCAGTGGTTCATCAAGGACGAGACCCAGAAGAAGTGGGCCGAACTCGGCGGCTACACCTGCAACAAAGCGGTGCTTGAATTGGCCGAATTCCAGAACGCCACGCCCTACAACAAGGCCTTCTACGAAACCATGTTCAAGGTGAAGGACTTCTGGGCGGTGCCGGAATATGCGGAACTGCTGCAGCAGCTCAACCAGCGCATCTATCCGGCCGTCGTCGGCGGCGAGGGCACCTCGAAAGAGACACTTGACGCCCTGGCGGCCGACTGGAACGCGACATTCAAGAAATATGGCCGTGGCCAGTAAGTGCTGAAATTCCGGAGGGGGCGGCCTTCGCCCCCTCCGTTTTCATTTCCGGCTTCGCGAGGAACGACGTTTTGGCGACCGCAGTCTTGACCCGGCTTGATCCGCAATCGCGCTCCGCAGCCCGCGGCATGAGCGACATCACGATCCGCAACCTTTTCATCATCCCAACGATCCTGTTCCTGATCGTCTTCAACATCTTCCCGCTGATCTATTCGCTGGGCTATTCGTTTACCGATTTTCGCGCATCGACCAACGCGCCGGCCAATTTCGTCGGGCTGCAAAATTATCGCGAGCTTTTGAATGACCAGTTCATCTGGTCGAACTTCGCCATCACCGCGAAATACGTCATCGTTTCGGTCGTCGGTCAGGTCGTGGTCGGTTTCGGCACGGCGATGCTGCTTAACCGCGACATTACGCTGAAGGGCCTGCTCACGACGCTGCTCCTGCTGCCGATGATGCTGTCGATGGCGGTGGTCGGCCTGTTCTGGAAGCTGCTTTACGATCCGTCCTTCGGTATCATCAACTATGCGCTTGGGCTTGGCACCTTCGAGTGGCTAGCCAATCCCGACATGGCGCTCTACGCCGTCGCCATCACCGACATCTGGATGTGGTCGCCCTTTGTCATGCTGCTGTCGCTGGCGGGGCTCTCGGCGGTGCCCAAACATCTCTACGAGGCGGCGGCGATCGACCGGGCAGGGCCGTTCTACACCTTCTTCCGCATCACGCTGCCGTTGGTCGCGCCGATCCTGATGATCGCGATCATCTTCCGCACCATGGAAGCCTTCAAAACCTTCGACCTAGCCTACATCCTGACCAGCCAGCCGACCACCGAGGTGATCTCGATCCGGCTCTACAAGATGGCGTTCCAGGAATGGCAGACCGGCCGGTCCTGCGCGCTCGCCTACATCGTACTGATCATGGTGCTTGCCATCACCAACATCTACGTCAAATACCTGAACAAGGTGAAGGAGCGCTAGGATGGCCGCCGTCACCACCTCCACCGAGCGTTCACTCAACAAGCTCGCCATCGTCGCCGTGCTGATCGTCACGATGATCTTCCTGGCGCCGATCTACTGGATCGCCTCGACGGCGTTCAAGCCGCGCAACCTGGCCACCACGGTGCCGCCGACCGTGGTTTTCACGCCGGAGATTTCGCCCTTCGTCAAACTTTTCACCAAGCGCTCGCAACTGCGCACCGCACCGACGCCTGAGGAATATGCGGCTGCCCCGTGGTGGGAACGCCTGGTGTTTGACGGCGGCGAAAAGGTGGTGCGCTCCGGCAAGGGCGAGGTGCAGTGGTCGGGTTATCCCAACCGCTTCATGAACTCGCTGATCGTGGCGATCAGCTCGACCATTCTCGCCGTCGGCATGGGCACCTTCACCGCCTACGGCTTTTCGCGCTTCAAGGTGAAGGGGGAGCAGGACCTTCTCTTCTTCATCCTGTCGACGCGCATGCTGCCGCCCGTGGTGGTGGCGATCCCGATGTTCCTGATGTACCGCGCAGTCGGTCTCAACGACACGCATTGGGGCCTGATAATCCTCTACACCGCTTTCAACCTGTCCTTCTCGGTGTGGCTGATGAAGGGGTTCATGGACGAAATCCCCAAGGAATACGAGGAGGCGGCGCTGGTCGATGGCTACACGCGTATGCAGGCCTTCTTCAAGGTGGTGCTGCCGGAAGCCGCAACCGGCATCGCCGCAACGGCGGTGTTCTGCTTCATCACCGCGTGGAACGAGTATGCCTTCGCGCTGATCATGACCAACCGCCGCGCCCAGACCGCGCCGCCGTTCATCCCGAGCCAGGTCGGCTCGGGCCTGCCGGACTGGACGGTCATCGCGGCGGGCACCTTCCTGTTCCTGCTGCCGGTCGCCATCTTCACATTCCTGCTGCGTAACCATCTGCTGCGCGGCATGTCGTTCGGAGCGATCCGCAAATGATCCGCAGCGCCACCCTGCAGCGTATCGCCGAAATCGTCATGGTGCTCGGCATCATCGCGCTCTGCCAGCCGTGGAATTTCTTCCTGCACCGCTATGGGCTGACGATCACCATTGCCGGCCTGTTGACGTTCATGTTCACCGGCTGGTTCGGCAAACCAGACAGCAAGGCGGAAAGCAGCGATGGCGTGTTCGACGTCTCCGATCATCATGAGGGCCGCACATGACCCAGATCGAGCTTCGGGGTGTCCAGAAATTCTTCGGCACAGTCCAGGTCATCAAGGACCTCAATCTCAAAATAGATGACAACGAGTTCATCGTTCTGCTCGGCCAGTCGGGCTGCGGCAAGACGACAACCCTGCGCGCCATCGCCGGGCTGGAGACGATCGATGAAGGCGACATCCTGATCGACGGCCAGCCGGTGCAGCACCTGAAGGCGGCCGACCGCGACATCGCCATGGTGTTCCAGTCATTCTCGCTCTATCCGCACATGACGGTCTACGAGAACATCGCCTTTCCTCTGCGGGCCATGCGCAAGAGCAGGGCGGAAATCGACGCCGAGGTGCGCTCGGTCGCCAAGGTGCTGCAGATCACCGATCTCGTCGACAAGAAGCCGTCGGCGCTGTCGGGCGGCGACATGCAGCGCGTGGCGATTGGCCGTGCGCTGGTGCGGCGGCCGAAGGCGATGCTGATGGACGAGCCGATCGGCGCGCTCGACGCCAAGCTGCGCGAAGAAATGCGCGCCGAAATCAAGCGGCTGCACGTCAAACAGGGCTCGACCACCATCTACGTGACCCACGACCAGATCGAGGCGATGAGTTTCGCCGACCGCATCGTCATCATGCATGAAGGCGTTTTGCAGCAGGTGGGCAGCCCGTCGGACGTCTACACCCACCCGGCCAACCTGTTTGTCGCGCAATTCGTCGGTTCGCCGGTGATGAACGTTGCCAACGCATCGGTCGCCATGAACGGCTCCGGCGCCAAGGTCACCGTCGACGGAGCCGCCGACGGCTTCCGCTTTCCGGGTGCGCTGGTCGGGCAGCTCGACGCCGCGAACGCCGCGCGGGGACGGCTGGCGCTCGGCATCCGGCCTGAAGGCGTGCTGGTTTCGCGAGAGGCCGCCGACGGCTACCTGCCGGTGGAGGCGCATATCATCGAGCCGCTCGGCTCCTACGATATCGTCGACCTCAAGATCGGACAGCAGATGCTTCGCGCCCGCACGCGTTCCGGTTTCGTCGGCAAGGCCGGCGACCGCGTCTTTGCCCGGCTCGACCCGGCGCAGGCGCATTTCTTCGATAAGGAAAGCGGCAATTCGCTGGGGGTGAGACTTTAACAATGGCCCATATCCAGCTGAAAAACATCACCAAGAAATTCGGTGCTCATACAGCGCTGAGGAACCTGGATCTCGACATCGTCGACGGCCAGTTTTTTGTCCTTCTGGGCGAAACAGGTGCGGGCAAAACGACGACGCTGCGCCTTATCGCCGGACTGGATAAACCCGACGAGGGACAGATCTTCATCGACGACACGGACGTCGCCGACTGGAGTGCGGCCGAACGCGATGTGGCGCTGGTGCTGCAGCAATATTCGCTCTACCCGCGCTATACGGTACGCGAGAATCTCGAATTTCCGCTGAAGCCGAAAATCCGCCGTATCGAACCCGCCGAGATCAAGGCGCGCGTCGACCGGGTGGCGAAAACCTTGCGCATCGAGCATCTGCTCGACCGCAAGACGGACCGGCTCTCGGGCGGAGAGATGCAGCGCGTCTCGATCGGTCGTGCGATCGTGCGCAAGCCGCGCGTGTTTCTCATGGACGAGCCGCTGTCGGCGCTCGACGCCAAGCTGCGGGAGGCGCTGAGAACCGAGCTGAAAAACATCCAGATGACGCTCGGCCAGACCTTCCTGTTCGTCACCCACGACCAGATCGAGGCGATGTCGATGGGCGATCAGGTGGGGGTGCTGAACCACGGCCGGCTGGTGCAGACAGGCACGCCACAGGAGATCTACAACAACCCGCGCGACACCTTCGTGGCGAGTTTCGTGGGCTCGCCGCCGATGAACCTGCTCGATGGCAAGCTGGTCTCCGGCCGCGCCGTGATGGCGCCGATCAATTTCGAGCTGCCTTATGCGGCGGGTGCTGCCGGCAAGAACACGGACGGCCGCTCGCTGACCTTCGGCATACGGCCGGAAGACGTTTTCCTGCAGCCTGGCGCGCCGGTCGAGGCACGCGTCCACGACGTGGAAAACCATGGCGTCGAGAAAATACTGACCTTGCGCGTCGGCGAAGCCACGCTACGCGCCACTGTTCCGGCGCAGACCTCCGTCGCCATCGAGGATGCCGTGCGCTTTGCCTGGAACGAAAACAAGGTGGTGCTGTTCGACAAGAGCACCGGTGTAAGCCTCAGACACAGCGCCTGAGGTCGGTGGCGTCGGACCGCCAGGGATGACATCCCACTAAATGCTGCCGAACAAGCAGGTGGGGCGGAACGCCGATTCAACCTGGAAGCTTTCCGCTTTAGAACTTCCCGCTCTCACAATCAGAAACCGCAATGCCGAAACCCGCCCGCGACCGCCTTGAACAAATCCTCGCGCGCCTTGATGCCCGTGCCGGGGACGAGCGCGTCTTCACCAAACTTTACACCGAGAGCGCGCGCGCGGCTGCCGATGCCGCCGATGCACGCGTCAAGGCAGGTAGATCGCTGGGGCCACTCGACGGGAAGATTGTCTCCATCAAGGATCTGTTCGACGTTGCCGGCGAGCCCACTCTGGCCGGTTCGATCATCCGCCGCGATGCGGCGCCGGCGCCCGAAGACGCCATGATTGTCCAGCGCTTGCGCCGTGCCGGCACAGTCATCGTCGGCAAGACGGCGATGACTGAATTCGCCTTCTCGGCGGTCGGCACCAACCCGCACTATGGCACGCCGCCGAACGCAGCCGATGCGCGGCGCATTCCCGGCGGTTCTTCGTCAGGGGCAGGGGTCTCGGCCGCCGAAGGCACCTCGGACATCGCCATCGGCTCGGACACCGGCGGCTCTGTGCGCATTCCCGCCGCCCTGAACGGCGTCGTCGGCTTCAAGCCTACGGCGCGGCGGGTTCCACTGGCCGGCTGCTTCCCGCTCTCGGCGACGCTCGATTCGATCGGTCCGTTGGGGCGCACGGTCGCCGACTGTGCTGCCACCGATGCGGTGATGGCCGGCGAGGATTTCGCGTCTCTGGAACCGCGTCCGATTGCCGGGCTGAGGATCGGTATCCCGCAGGGGCGGCTTCTGGAGGAATTCGACGCTCCCGTTGCCGAAGCTTTCGAGCGCAGCCTGAAAATGCTCGAAGCAGCCGGAGCGCGGCTCGCTGACCATCTCATTGAAGATCTGGTCGGCGAAATGAACGCGGCGACAAAGGCCGGTTCGCTGGCGGGCATCGAGGCGGCGGAAATCCATTCCGGCTGGCTGGCCGATGCACAAAAGGTGGCGGCCGTCGATCCGCATGTTTCGGGTCCGCTGACGCGTAGGCTGGCCACCACGGCGGCGCATTATATCGCACTGATGCGCACACGCACCGCGCTTGCCGCGCGCATGGACGAGCGGCTGCGGTCAATCGACGTGCTGGCGCTGCCGACCGTGCCGATGCTGGCGCCGGCGGTCGCGCCGCTGCTAGCCGACGATGCGCTTTGGAACCGAACCGACGGCATGCTGCTGCGCAACCCGCAGGTGGCCAACCAGTTCGACCTGACGTCGATCTCGCTGCCGATGCCAGGAAGCACGCTGCCGTCTGGGCTGATGCTGTTTGCCCGCAATGGCAGGGATCGCCGGCTGCTCGAAATCGCGGCCGCGGTCGAGGCGGTGCTCGCCAGCTAGAAAAACCGCGCCCGGTAGCGCTCGACCACCTCGGGGTTGCGCAGGTTCACTGGCAATTCGCCTGCAAGCACGCGCAGTGTTTCCGCGGCCGCACCTGTGCCCATGCGCATCATGCTCTCTTCGGTGATCCCGGCCATGTGGGGGGTGATCACGACGTTGTCGAAGCCGAAATAGGGGTGGTCCGGCGGCAAGGGCTGAGAGGCGAAGACATCGAGGGCTGCGCCGCCGATCCTGTCGTCGCGCAGTGCCGCGATCAGCGCGTCGTCGACGATAATCGGGCCGCGCGCGACATTGACGATCACTGCCGCCGGCTTCATCAGAGCAATACGGCGGGCATCGATCATGCCGCTGGTTTGCGGCGTCAGCGGGCAGCATATGGCGACGATGTCGCTCTCGGCCATCAGTGCGTCGAGCGTCCGGAATGGCATATCGGCCGGCAGGCTTTCGGGCGTGCGGCTGGTTGCGATGACCGTCATGCCAAAACCGTCGCGGGCGATCGATACGAGATGACGCCCGATATTGCCCATGCCGACGATGCCGATGGTCTTGCCTCCCAGCTCGCCGGCGCGAACGGAGTGCTCGCGGCCAGCCAGCCAGCCGTGCTGCCGCAAGTCACGGTCGACCTGGCGGAAGCGGCGCAGCACGGCCATGGCGGAAAACAGCACGTGTTCGGCAACCGTGCGCGCATTGACGCCCGGCACATTGGCGACCAGCACGCCGGCTTCGGTCGCGGCCTCCATCGGTATCCAGTCGAGCCCGGCGCCATGACGCACGGCCATCTTCAGCCGTCGCTGGACGGAAAACAACTCGGGCGGCATGGGCGCCCGCACTATGACGATATCGGCATCGCCGGCCTCCCGCGTCAGCGTCGCGGCATCGAGGGCGGAAGCGACGGCAAGTTTGCCGGCGCCGGCAAGCATGGCTTCGGCGGCGGGGTGCAGCACATGCGTCGACAGGATTTTCGGCTGGTCAGGCATTTTCGAAGTCGGCTGCGGCTTCGCCGCGCTGTCTCGATAAGGCCCTTCCAGTAGCTTTCGGCGCCCTGGAGGTGGGCGCTCATCAGCGCCTGGGCGAGGTTGCCGTCGCGGCGCAGCAGCGCGTCGAAAATCTGCAGGTGCTCGGCATGCGATTTCCGCCCACGTTCAGGGTCGGAGAAATACACCGGCAGGCGGCCTTCGCCGAGCACGTAATAGGCGGTGCAGATCTGGTGGAACATCGTGTTTTTGGTCGCCCGCACGATCTCAAGGTGGAATTCCCGATCCTCCTCGGCGATAGGCTTGCCGGCGGCCACCTTCTTTTCCGATTCGGCCAGGATTTCGCGCAGCCGCTCGTAGTTTTCTTCGGTGGCGCGGCTGCAGGCGAGTTCGGCTGCTTTGATCTCGTGGATCTTTCTGATCTCAACGATCTCGTAGATGCGCACCGGGTCGAGCGGCAGCCCGGCCCTGGCGAACAGCGCCAGCGCCTCGACGCTCGCCTCGCGGGTGGTGAGGTAGATGCCCGATTTCGCCCGCCGTTCGACGATGTGCATGGCTTCAAGGATCGCCAGCGCCTCGCGGATCTGGCCGCGGCTCACGGCGAAATGTTCGGCCAGCTCACGCTCTGACGGCGTGCGTCCCGTCTGCGAATCCGAGAAGGAGAACAGATAGGATGCAAGTTCGGCAAGAAGGTTCTTTTCGGTCATCTATCGTTCAATGCATACGCCGCGAGGAATTTTTCCGAGACGGTGATGCCAAGGCCCGGGCCGTCGGGAATGGCTATCATACCGTCTTTCGGATCGATCGTCTCTTCGATGAGGTCGTGCAGCATCGGATTGGCGCCGAGCGAGTATTCGATGATGAAGCTCGCAGGGGAGGCCGCCGCGACATGCAGGCCGGCAAAGAAAGCCGGCGCGCCTGCCCAAAGATGCGGGGCAAGCCTGAGGTTGAAGGCCGAGGCGAGGGCGGCGATTTTCATCGCTTCGCTGATGCCGCCACAGAACCCGAGATCGGGTTGGAAAATGTCGGCCGCCTTGAACAGCGCCAGGTCGCGGAAGGCAAACCGCGTCGCCTCGCTTTCGCCGGCGGCGATAGGAATGCTGCAGGCGGCGCGCAGTTCCGCCATTCCCTGCTTGTCGTCGGCGATCACCGGCTCCTCAAACCAGGCAAGGTCGCAATCGGCGACGAGGTGGGCAAAGCGCTTGGCGTCGGCGACGGTGTAGGTGCCATGCGCGTCAACCATCAGGCCGACCTCGGGCCCGAGGGTGTCGCGCGCCGCCCTGACGCGGGCAGCCGACATTTGCGGCGCGCCATCCATCGCGCCGACTCGCATCTTCACGGCGCTGAAGCCACCCCGGTCGATGTAGGACTGCAATTGTTCGCCGATCTCTTCCGTCGGCGCCCAGCCGCCCGATGCGTAGGCGGGCATGCGCTCGGCCTTGCGTCCGCCGAGCAATTGCCAGACCGGCACGCCCAGCGACTTGCCGAAAATGTCCCAAAGCGCGATGTCGACGGCGCTGATTGCCGCCACGGTCAGGCCGCGGCGCGCAAGTTGCGGCAGGGCGTGGCCAGCGGCGGCGGCGCGCTTGTGCCGCACGCCATTGTAGAGCATTTCCCAGATGCCATTGATGTCGCGCGCGTCGCGGCCGATCAGCAAGGGCGCGATCTCGCGGTTGAGGAGATGAACCAGCGCACCGTAGGTGCCGGCGCTGCCGGCAGCGTTCTTTCCCTCGCCCCAGCCGACAATGCCGTCGGCCGTCTCGATGCGCAGGATTGCCGCGTCGAAAGTGGTTACCTGCCCGAAATCGCTTCTGTGCTGTTGGCCGGTCTCGATGGGGATACGCACCCACCAGGCTTCAACCCGGCTGATGCGCATCGGCGAGGCCGACCTTTCCGCCAGCTCCGGCGCGAGGGGATGCTGTTCCGACAAAAGCAACGGCCACCTATTTGATCAGTGGCAGGATGGTTTCCGCCGTTATGCGCATCTGGTCGGCGTAGAAACTTTCCGTCAGCAGGCTGGAGCCGTGGTCCTGGATGAACTTCAGTTGCTCAGGCGGGATGTCGACCGGATTGCGCTCGACCATGGTCGGGTACTTGTTGGCCGGCGTGCGGTCCACGGGTGCTACGAACTCGTTGGTGACTGCGCCGTCGTAGCCGATTTCCTTGAGCGTGCCGATGATTTTGGACCAGTCGAGCTGGCCGAGGCCGGCGGCGAAGCGGTTGTTGTCGGCGACGTGGAAGTCGAACAGGCGCTTCCCCGCAAGCCGGATCGCTTCATACATGTCTTCCTCCTCGATATTGAGGTGGAAGGCGTCGAGGCAGACGCCGCATTCGGGGCTGACCGCATCGGCAAGCGCCAGCGCCTGGGCTGCGCGGTTGAAGAAATACGTCTCGAAACGGTTCAGCGGTTCGACCGCGATGCGCACGCCCTTTTTCTGCGCGTGGGCGAAGCATTCCCGCGTCGCGTCGACCACCCATTTCCATTCTTCTTCCTCGGTGCCGTCCGGCACCACCTTGCCGACGGTCGCCGGCACCAGGGTGACGATCTCGCCGTCGAGTTCGGAAACCATGGTGACGACGCTCTTGACGTAGTCGACGGAGCGGGCGCGCTGGCCCTCGTCCTTTGCGGCTAGGTTGCGCTCGCCGAGCGTCAGCGTCACCGCGCCCCAGCAGCGGATGCCGTGCTCCTTGAGAAGGGCGCGGGTTTCTTTGACGTCGTACTGGGTCGGTTCGCCCGAAATCTCGATGCTTTCGTAGCCGTACTTCTTGATCCGGGCGAGCGTCTTCGCCAGCGGTTCAGCGCGCATCCAGTTGTGCGTCGAAAGGTGCATGGTTTGGTCTCCAGAATTCGCCTGCATTCGCGCTGTCGAAATGGCCAGCGCTTTCTCCTCCCTAACAGGCGATTCCCGGTCGCTGGATGCAATCTGGTTCTACCAATTAGGCTCTGTTTCGGTTCTAACGCATTTCCGCTAAGTCAGCAAGAAGGCGACATGAGAGTGACGTGCGGCAAATTATCTATTTGTATTCATTGAATTAATTTCTTAGATGTCTAAATTTTTTCTGGCGTCAGTTGTTTTACGCCGGTGTTGACTATTTTGGGAAAATTGGTATTACCAGAAGAGCCGGCTTGGCCCCATGCTGGCGTGAGATCCAGCCGCCACGGGAGACCTGGCGGCATGATGGCAAGCCGATGGCGTCGGGGGCGCCGTCGGCTCTGCTGTTTTCGGATGCGCGACTGATCGCCCGGAAACCTTTGGACAACCTCCTTGCGCGCTGGCGCCGTCGGCCGTCCGGTATACTATTTGCCAATAATGGACGACCGGACGCTTCGGTATTCTGGGCTGTGTGGCGTGGAGCGTTACAACCAGCCGGCGGCGCAGATCCGCCACTGATAAGAAACGGCAGGGCTACAGGATGAGCGCAACGAGTGAAGCCGCCCGGTTTCTGATCATCGACGACCATCCGCTGTTTCGCGAGGCGCTGCACAGCGCCGTGCAGATGGACCTATCCGGATGTCGAGACGGTCGAGGCGCGCACGGTCGCCGAGGCGCTTGAACTGCTCGGCGGCCCGAAGACCGTTCGATCTCGCGCTGCTCGACCTCAACATTCCCGGCGTGCAGGGCTTCGAGGGCCTGCTGCAACTGCGCACGCGCCACCCGCGTCTGCCGGTCGTCGTCGTTTCGGGCCATGAGGAGCCGAAGATCATCTCCGAGGCGCTGTCCTACGGCGCGGCCGGCTTCATTCCGAAATCGGTGCGCAAGGGCGATCTTGCCGACGGCGATCCGCTCGGTGATGGAAGGCGCGATCTACGTGCCGGAAAACTACGGCGCGCCGGCGGCCGACGACGATAGCGCCGACCGCGCCGAAATGGTGCGGCGGCTGGCGACGCTGACGCCGCAGCAATTGCGCGTGCTGCAGATGCTGCGCCAGGGCCTGCTCAACAAGCAGATCGCCTACGAGCTGCAGGTCGGCGAGACCACGGTCAAGGCGCATGTCTCGGAGATCCTGCGCAAGCTCAACGTCTACAGCCGCACCCAGGCGGTGATCGAGGTGTCGAAGCTCGACAACGCCGAGCTGTTTCGGGAGCGGCGGCGGCGCGCTACGCCAGCAGATGCGCCAGCAGCGCCCGCAGCTGCGCCGGCTTGACCGGCTTGCGCATCAGTTCGACGCTCGCTGCGCGGGCGATGCGCTGCATGTCGTCCGAGGCGTCGGCGGTGATGATCAGCGCCGGCACCTGGCGCTGCAGATAGGCGCGCGCCTGCGGCGATCGTGTCGGTGCCGAGGTCGCCATGGTCGAGATGCTGGTCGGCGATGATGATGTCGGGCATCCAGCCGGTGTCGCCGAGATGCTCGAGCGCCTCGTCGGTCGACGCTCGCCGCGCGCACCTCGCAGCTGCCAGCGCTCCAGCAGCACGCTGCATCGCCTCGAGCACGTCGGGATCGTTGTCGATCAGCAGCACCTTGGTGCCGAACAGGCCGTAGCCGCGCGGCTGCTCCGGCTTCGGTCGCCGCGCGCTGCGTGCTTCGGCCGTGCCGGCCGACGGCCAGCGGCAGCTCGACGCGGAAGACGGTGCCGCGGCCGACCTCCGAGCGAGAACGACGATGCGGTGGCCGAGCGCGTCGACCATGCGCCGCACGATCGACAGGCCGAGGCCGAGGCCGCCGCCCGACGATCTCGGCGTGCACCGTCATCGGGCCGCGGTGGAATTCCTCGAAGACCGCCTGGCGCTGGTCGTCCGGAGATGCCGCAGCCGGTATCGGCGATGTCGATCCGAGCATCGGACCGCGCTTGCGCAGCGCCGACCAGCACGCCGCCGGTCCGCGGTGTAGCGGATGCGCGTTGGAGACGATGTTCTGCAGGATGCGGCGCAGCAGCGTGCGATCCGAGCGAACCGACGAGCGTGGTCGGCCGGAAGCGCAGCTTCAGCCCCTTCTTTGCCGCCCAGTGGCTGGAAGTCCGATCTCAGCGAGCGAGAACAACGGCTCCAGCGGAACGTCTGCCGATCTCCGGCTGCACCACGCCGGCATCCAGCTTGGAAATGTCGAGCAGCGTGCGCAGCAGGTCTTCCATCGTCTCCAGCGAGCGCTCGACCTGGCGCACCAGCTTGCGGCCTTCTTCGCTGGTCTGCAGTTCGGCCAGCGCCGAGATCGAAAGATGCGCGGCGTTGAGCGGCTGCAAGCACGTCGTGGCTCGCGGCGGCCAGGAACCGCGTCTTCGACAGGTTGGCGCGCTCGGCATTTTCCTTGGCGGCGACGAGCTCGAGGTTCGACTGCTCGAGCCTGCCGCAGCGTGGCGCGCAGTTCCTCGGTGCGGGCGCGAACGCGGCTTTCCAGGTTGATCGCCGTCTGGAACAGCGAGAAGGCGTTGCCCTGCTGCTCCATCGAGCGCTCGACGCGCGAAATCAGCGCCTCGTTGATCCGCTTCAGCCGGTCGATGTCGTCGATCGTCGCGGATCGGCATGGCGCAGTCGCTATTCGGCCGCGGCGGCGGCCGCTCCTTGGCCGCAGGCCGAAGGCGATGCCGGTCAGCGTCTGGTTCAGATGCATGGAGCTGATACTGCTCGCCGATAGGTGCCGAAGCCGATGACGTTGTTGTCGCGGTAGAGCTCCGACATGTCGCGGAATACCTGCCGGTTGCGCGCGTCGAGCCGGCGCAGCACGCAGTCGAAGCCGAAGACCATATCGATGCCGCCCAGCCGCTTCGCGATGTCCTCGAATGCGGTCGCGGGTCGATTCGACCATGCCGTGGGCTCGCGCGATCGACAGCACGATGCCGTCGTCGATGGCGCAGAAGAACGACAGCGAGCCGTCGGCGTTCATCTTCTGGATCGAGCGGCAGTAATATTCGCCGCCGACCCGACCACCACGGGATGCGAGGCGAAGCTGCATCTGGCGTCAGTGTCCGGCAATGTCCTTGCCGACCGCCGATGCGTATTCCTTCGCCGCGCTGCGCTGGCGTTGAATTCCATGCACGATGCGGCGGTCCGGATCGGAGGCGGTGACGACGAGCTTGTCGTCGGTCGGGATGAAATTCTCGGTCTTGAAGACGTGGAAGGGAACGTCGGTCGCGATCAGCATGACGATGGCGCAGTCCGTCGGCGACCTTGCCATCGAGATGAGCGTCGGTCGTCTCGAACTTCAGGTCGTCGCCGGCCGAGCCGCCGATCAGCGGAATGTCGTCCAGCGCCCAGTGGATCGCCGCGGTGATCGCCTCCTCCGCAAACGACATGCCGTCGATCAGGCACAGCGCGAAGCGGTCCTGGCCAGGTTTGCCGCGCGGTCTTGTCGGCGAGCGTGCGCGCTTCAGCCGCTCGACTTCGCGGCAATGGTGTCCATGCTGCCGAAGTGCGATGTTGTCGATCATGGCGGAGACGACGGTGAAATGCTTCGCGCGGAAGCAGGATCGGCAGCGCCTGGCCTTCGCCGATGCCGGCGGGCGTGATCTCGCCGGCGGTCGAGCAGCCCGCGCACCTGCAAGGCCGGGCGCATGCTTCATGCATCGCCGCGGCGAGGCGCGTGCGTGATCGAAAGCCTGCAGCGAGAAGAACAGATAGGCAAAGCCCGCGCCGCAGCGCCGCGCCTCCGTCGGCGATACCCCTGGCGAAACGCCTCGGCGTCGGCGCTCCGCGACGTACGCGCGGCGATGCCGCAAGCATATTCGGCGCGCGAATACACGGGCTTCTCGGCGCTCCTCCTGGTTTTATCCGATCCGGCTGTTTTCCATGTCGCCGGTTTGCGCGTATCATCACCTGCGGCGGATTCGGTTTTTGCAATCTTGATGTCGGTACCGCGTTCGGCCGAAAGTACAATATACCGCGGACAGGGGGCGGCAGCATTCTCGCCGACATTCTCGGGGAGTGCGTCCGGTGGGGACCTCGACTGGCCGCCGTCGACACGTGGCTAGCAGGACCGTGCGCCGGACCGGCGCCAGGAAGATGCGTGGGAGGAGGAATTCATGTCTGAAGTATCTCTGGTCGTGAACGGTCGCAAGGTCGAGGGCGCCGTCGAGGACCGCACGCTGCTGGTCCATTTCCTGCGCGAGAATCTCGGGCTGACCGGCACGCATGTCGGCTGCGACACCTCGCAATGCGGCGCCTGCGTCGTGCATGTCGACGGCAAGGCGGTGAAGTCCTGCACGATGCTTGCCGCCCAGGCGTCCGGCTCGACCGTCGTCACCATCGAAGGGCTCGCCAACGGCGCCGACCTGCATCCGGTGCAGGCGGCGTTCAAGGAGCATCACGGCCTGCAATGCGGCTTCTGCACGCCGGGCATGATCATGGCGGCGACCGACATGATCAGCCGCCATCCCGGAAGGCCTCGACGAGGCGACGGTGCGCGCCGAGCTCGAAGGCAATATCTGCCGCTGCACCGGCTACCACAACATCGTCAAGGCGATCCTCGCCGCGTCGGAGACGATGGCGAAAGCGGCAAGGGCAAGGCGAGAAGGCGGCGTGAGATGGACGATCGGGAGTAGGCGAGTAGCGAAGAGGTTCGGACCGCCGGTCGATCGCGGCTGCCGCAAGCCGCAATCGCCACTCGCCACTCACTATTCCTACGGTTCTGGGAGGAGAACTCTGATGGGAATTGAAGGCATCGGCGCACGCGTTGCGCGCAAGGAAGACAAGCGCTTCATCACCGGCGCCGGCCGCTATGTCGACGACATGGTGGTGCCCGGCATGAAGCACGCGGCGTTCGTGCGCAGCCCGCATGCGCATGCCGACATCAAGAAGATCGACGTCAAGAAGGCGCAAGGCCATGCCCGGCGTCATCGGCGTGCTGACCGGCAAGGAGCTCAAGGCCGACGGCATCGGCAATCTGATCTGCGGCTGGATGATCCATTCCAAGGACGGCTCGCCGATGAAGATGGGCGCCTGGTCGCCGCTGGCGGTCGACCGCGTCCGCTATGTCGGCGACGCGGTGGTCATCGTGGTGGCCGACACCAAGGGCCAGGCGCGCGACGCGGCCGAGGCCGTCGACATCACCTACAAGGAAAGGACGGCGGTCACCGACGCCGCCGAGGCGCTGAAGACCGGCGCGCCGCAGCTGCATCCGGAAGCCGACAGCAATCTGATCTTCGACTGGGAGCTCGGCGACGCCGAGGCGACCGACGCGGCGATCGCGAAGGCCGCGCATGTCACCAAGATGCACATCGTCAACAACCGGCTGGTGCCGAACGCGATGGAGCCGCGCGCCGCGCTCGGCCACTACGACAAGGCCGAGGACCACTACACCTGCTGGACGACCTCGCAGAACCCGCATGTGGCGCGGCTGGTGATGAGCGCCTTCTACAATGTCGCGCCGGAGAACAAGCTGCGCGTCATCGCGCCCGATGTCGGCGGCGGCTTCGGCTCGAAGATCTTCATCTATCCGGAAGAGATCGTCTGCCTGTGGGCCTCGAAGAAGACCGGCGTGCCGGTCAAATGGGTGGCCGACCGCACCGAGAGCTTCCTCACCGACGCGCATGGCCGCGACCATGTCACCGAAGTCGAGATGGCCTTCGACAAGGACAACAGGATCATCGGGCTGAAGGTCGACACGATCGCCAATCTCGGCGCCTACATGTCGCTGTTCTCGTCGTCGGTGCCGACCTATCTCTACGCGACGCTGCTGTCGGGCCAGTACAACATCCCGGCGATCCACGCCAATGTGCGCGCGGTCTACACCAACACCGCGCCGGTCGATGCCTATCGCGGGGCAGGGCGGCCGGAGGCGACCTATCGTGGTCGAGCGCACGATGGAGACGGCGGCGCGCGAGCTCGGCGTCTCGCCGGCGGAACTGCGGCGCAAGAACTTCATCACCCAGTTCCCGCACCAGACGCCGGTCATCATGAACTACGACGCCGGCGACTATGCAGCCTCGCTCGATGCGGCGATGAAGGCGGCCGACTATGCCGGCTTCGCCAAGCGCAAGGCCGACGCGGCCAAGAAGCGGCAAGCTGCGCGGCATCGGCATGAGCTGCTACATCGAGGCCTGCGGCATCGCGCCGTCGGCGGCGGTCGGCTCGCTCGGCGCCGGCGTCGGCCTGTGGGAATCGGCCGAGGTGCGCGTCAACGCGGTCGGCACGATCGAGGTGCTGACCGGCTCGCACAGCCACGGCCAGGGCCACGAGACGACCTTCGCCCAGCTCGTCAACCGAGCGCTTCGGCGTGCCGATCGACAGCGTGTCGATCGTGCATGGCGACACCGACAAGGTGCAGATGGGCATGGGCACCTACGGCTCGCGCTCCGGCGCGGTCGGCATGTCGGCGATCGTCAAGGCGCTCGACAAGGTCGAGGCCAAGGCCAAGAAGATCGCCGCGCATCTGCTCGAGGCCGACGAGGGCGACATCGTCATCGAGAACGGCGCGCTGAAGGTCGCCGGCACCGACAAGAACGTGCCGTGGTTCCAGATGGCGCTCGCCGCCTACACCGCGCACAATCTGCCGGCCGGCATGGAGCCGGGGCTGAAGGAGACCGCGTTCTACGATCCGTCCAACTTCACCTTCCCGGCCGGCTGCTACATCTGCGAGGTCGAGGTCGATCCGGACACCGGCCAGACCGAGATCGTCCAGTTCGTGGCGGCCGACGATTTCGGCAACATCATCAACCCGATGATCGTCGAGGGCCAGGTGCATGGCGGCATCGCGCAAGGCATCGGCCAGGCGCTGCTCGAAGGCGCGCACTACGATGCCGGAGCGGCCAGCTGCTCACCGCGAGCTACATGGACTACACCATGCCGCGCGCCGACGACCTGCCGTCGTTCCAGGTGTCGACCTCGAACACGCCGTGCCCGGGCAATCCGCTCGGCATCAAGGGCTGCGGCGAGGCCGGCGCCATCGGCTCGCCGCCGGCCGTCATCAACGCCATCACCGACGCGATCGGCAACAACGACCTGGCCATGCCGGCGACGCCGCAGAAGGTGTGGGCGGCGATCGCAGGCGGCGAAGCACTGAAAGAGGTGAATAGTGAATAGTGAATAGTGAATGGGATGAGCACCTGATCGGCGCAGCATTCTCCATTCCGGAACTTGTCCATTCGCCATTCGCTATTCACCATTCACTCCTTCGAGGGAGACAACGCAAATGTACTCCGTCAACTATCATCGCGCCTCGTCGGTTGCCGATGCCGCCAAGCTGCTGCCAAGCGGCGACGCCAAGTTCCTGTCCGGCGGCATGACGCTGATCCCGGCGATGAAGACGCGGCTCGCCGCGCCGTCGGACCTGGTCGACCTCAGCCATATCGCCGAGCTGAAAGGCATCAAGGTGTCGGGCAAGACCGTCACCATCGGCGCGGCCACGACGCATGACGAGGTCGCCACCGACGAGAAGCTGAAGAAGGTCTGCCCGGCGATCTGCCATCTCGCCAGCCATATCGGCGACCCGCATGTGCGCCATCGCGGCACGATCGGCGGCTCGATCGCCAACAACGACCCGGCGGCCGACTATCCGGCGGCGATGCTGGCGCTCGGCGCGACCATCGTCACCAACAAGCGCGAGATCGCGGCCGACAAGTTCTTCACCGGCCTGTTCGAGACGGCGCTGAAGGATGGCGAGATCGTCACCGCGGTCACCTTCACCGCGCCGGCCAAGGCCGGCTACGCCAAATTCCCCAACCCGGCCTCGCGCTACGCCATGACCGGCGTGTTCGTCGCCAAGGGCAAGGACGGCGTGCGCGTCGCGGTCACCGGCGCCGGCGAAGACGGCGTCTTCCGCTCCAAGGAGATCGAGGCGGCGCTGGCCGAAGAAGTTCGACGCGTCCGCGCTGGACGGCGTCAACGTGCCGGCCGGCAATCTGATGGGCGACATCCACGCCTCGCCGGAATACCGCGCCAATCTGGTCGTGGTGATGGCCAAGCGCGCGGTGGCCGCAGCCAACGGTTGATCTCCGACTTAAGGCATGACGTGAAAAAGGGCCTGCAAAGGCCCTTTTTCCTTGGGCGGCGGGCGGGTGCTATCCTTTAAGGAACGTGAACTTCGTAGTGGGCTGGCCGGTGCTTATGAGGCCATTAATGTCGCTTTGATTGGTGCGACCGCTGGCAACGCCGTCCGCCAGTCGATTGCACATAACTCTGGAAGGCGCTCCTGCGAGACGCCTATGTAGGTCATGGCGTGCCGCTTGAATCTCGGCCCCGATAGCTTACTTGGCGTATGCCTCGCGACTGCCGCTTCGCGATGGTTTTTTACATCGTCCTGAACGGTCGGCAGCCACCAACGGCAATCAGTAAGGCATATGAAATTGCACGCGATGCATTCATTGGCATGTCCCCCGTGCTGAGGCGGACTACGAAATTCACAACCCTGTGTAAACATTGGAAAGACATTGCAACCGTGCAATGATCAGCCATTGCTGCATTGCACAAACTATTCGTTTGCTTTTTTGGCGGAATTCCCCCATATGCGGCGGCATAGGCGCTTGGGCCGGGTTTTGACCGGCCTTCCTGATCAATAGGACTGGTTGCGTCTGTTTTCTCCCCTTCCGGTTTCGGCAAGTGGCGGAAATAGTCCCGCGGGCAAGAGGCTTGCGGGCACGACAGCGCAGCCGCGTGGGCCTTGCAGGCCCGCCGCCTTGTCGTTTCAAAAAATCAATGGTGGCAGGTTGCGCCCTGCCGCGACACCGCGTGCGGCCACAGTGCTGCTTGAAAGAAGAACAAATTGAATAACGAAATCAATGCGGAGCAGAATGGCTTCGCGAAACTTGGCATTACCGGTCCGCTGCTGAAGACGACGGTTGCCGCCGGCTTTGTCGAGCCGAAGCCGATCCAGATCCAGGCCATCCCGGCGCAGCTTGAGGGCCGCGACATCCTCGGCGTCGCCCAGACTGGCTCCGGCAAGACGGCGGCCTTCAGCCTGCCGATCCTGATGAATATCGTGGGCCTCGGCACCAAGCGCCTGCCGAAGACGGCGCGCGCTCTGATCCTTGCGCCGACCCGCGAACTTGCGGTGCAGATCGAGGACACCATCCGCGTGCTGGCCAAGGGCCTGCATGTTTCGACGGCGCTGGTGCTGGGCGGCGTTTCCCGCTTCAGCCAGGTCAAGCGCATCCAGCAGGGCGTCGACATTCTTGTCGCCACGCCTGGCCGCCTGACCGACCTGGTGCGCGAGGGCGATATCAGCCTCGCCGAAACCCGCTGGCTGGTGCTCGACGAGGCCGACCGCATGCTCGACATGGGCTTTATCAACGATGTCCGGCGTATCGCCAAGGCAACGCACCGCGAGCGTCAGACGGCGCTTTTCTCGGCCACGATGCCGGCTGAAATCGAGCAACTCGCCCAGAGCCTGCTGAAGGAGCCGGTGCGCGTCGAGGTTTCGCCGCAGGGCACGACGGCAGTCGAGATCAAGCAAAGCCTGATCATGGCCCGCACCAAGCAGAAGCGGCAGATCCTGTCGACCATGCTTGCCGACGAGGCGATGAGCTCGGTGCTGGTGTTTGCCCGCACCAAGCACGGCGCTGACCGCGTCGTGCGTGATCTGGAGCGCGACGGCTTCAACGCCGCCGTCATTCACGGCAACAAGTCGCAGAATGCCCGCCAGAAGGCGATGAACGGTTTCCGCGACGGTTCCGTCCGCATTCTCGTGGCGACCGATATCGCGGCGCGCGGCATCGACGTTCCCGGCATCAGCCATGTGGTGAATTTCGACCTGCCGGACGAGGCTGAGAGCTACGTCCACCGCGTCGGACGCACTGGCCGCAACGGCGCCGACGGCATTGCGGTCACGCTGTGCGACCCGACCGAAGCGGCAAAGCTGCGGCAGGTCGAGCGCATCATCCGCATGAAGCTGCCGGTCGCTGCCGATCATACCGGTCAGCCGGACCCGATGCGTGATCCGCGCGAGCGCGCCGCTGACGCACGCGAAGCCGCCAATGACCGCGAGCAGCGCCGCCCGCACGGCCAAAAGCCGCATGGGCACAAGCCGCGCGGAAGCAAGCCGGCCTTCGGCGCCAAGCCGGAAGGTGGCAAGCCGCAGGGCCAGAAGCCTTTCAGAAATGGCAACAAGCGCCGCTTTGGCGGTCGCCGCCCGGCGGCGCGCGCCGCCTGATAAAGTTGGGCCGGGCTTCAGCGCCGTTGGTCCAATTGCATTCCTGATCGAAGAGCCGTAGGGCGGACGAGGCGATGCTTCGGCCGCCCTCTCTTTTCGCGGGAAGACCATGGCCGGCATCGTCGCACTCGCCATCGCTTATGTGCTGTCGCAGTTCTACCGCTCCTTCATGGCGGTGCTGACGCCGGCGCTGAGCGTCGAGCTCGGAGCAACCAAAGCCGAGCTGTCCCTCGCGTCCGGTGCTTTCTTCATCTCCTTCGCGCTGTCGCAATTTGCCATAGGCGTCTCGCTCGACCGCTACGGACCACGGCGCACGGCGGCGATCATGCTTGCGGCCGGTGGCGGCGGTGGCGCGTTCGTGTTCGCGGCGGCCGAGCAGCCCTGGATGATCACCGCCGCTATGGTGCTGATCGGCATTGGCTGCGCGCCGGTGTTGATGGCGGCCCTCTTCATCTTCGCCCGCATCTATTCGACAGCGCGCTTTGCCGTCCTGACCTCGTGGCTCGTCGCTTTCGGCGCTGCCGGCAATGTCATCGGCGCATCGCCATTGGCCAACGCGGCCGAAGCGTTCGGCTGGCGCGCGGTTATGGTGGGGCTTGGCCTGTTCACGCTGGTCATCGCCGCCGCGCTGCTGGCGCTGGTTCGCGATCCGGCGCGGCCCGATGGCGTGGCGGCAGGTAGCACAGGCTTTTCCGGGTTTATCGAACTCCTGCACATGCGGGTGTTGTGGCCGATCATTCCGCTGACGGCGATCAATTATGCACCGGCCGCCGGCATCCGCGGCCTATGGGCGGGGCCTTATCTCGCCGAGGTATACGGCGCTACGGCCATCGTCATCGGCGACGTGACGCTGTTCATGGCGTTGGCGATGATTGTCGGCTCGTTCGTCTATGGACCGCTGGACACCATGTTCAGGACCCGCAAGTGGGTCGGTGTCGGCGGTAATGCGATCAGCCTCGCAGCGATCTGTTTCCTGGCATTGTTCACCGTCTCCAGCATCCCGGCAGCGACCATGGCTCTGGTGGTAGTCGGTCTTTGCGGCATGAGCTACGGCCTCATGATGGCGCATTCTCGGGCCTTCCTGCCGCCGCATCTGGTCGGTCACGGTGTCACCCTGATGAATTTTTTCACCATTGGTGGCGTCGGCGCGATGCAGTTTGCAACCGGGGCCGTCGTTACCGCCAATGCAGTGCCCGGGAAGCCGGCTGCTGCGTATACCGCGCTGTTTCTCTTCTATGCTGCCATGCTTGGCATCGCGCTCGTAATCTACCTGTTTTCCCGCGACGCCAAGCCGGAGGCGCGCCAATTCGGCGCCTAATACGGCTCGCCACTCTTGTGCACGAAACGCCCGTCGGCGTTGAAACTCATCATGTCGATGTCGGAGCAGGTTGTTAGGTCGTCCATGTTGCGCGAGCCGACCTCGAGGTACACGGCCGTCACGGAAGATCGGTTGATCATGTGATGGCCATTGCCGGTGCCTTTGGGAAACGTGGCACAGTCGCCGGCGCGCAAAATCGTTTCGCCGCCGTCTTCGATGAGCGTCAACTCGCCTTCCAGCACATAGACGAGTTCGTCCTCGTGACTATGCCAGTGGCGCTGGCTGGACCAGCCGCTAGCCGGCAAGGTCATCAGGTTGACCCCGAAATCGCGAAGCCCGCCCGCATCGCCAAGGCGTCGCCGCGTCCGCGTGGCGCAGGGCGTATCGAATGGTGGCGGATATCCCGAACCCTTGCGTGCGGGTACGGTGGCCATGTCGATTTTCGGCATATCCTGCCTCCTCTTGTTTCCGGCGGAGGATTTAAGCGAAAACCGTCCAAACCTGTCCAGTCAGATGCTCTCAGGATTTTCACCCAATCGATAATCCGTTGCGCCAGCGCATCTGTGGTCGACGGCGACAGCCCGTCGCCAGCGATGACATGACTTGACGGGTCGTCGTTTTGCTCGACCGGGAAAATCTCGTGGCGTGCGCCCCAGCGCGCCGCAATCGCGCGGGTCAGGTCGGGCCGCACCACCTTGTCGGCGTCGGAAAAAATGAACAGCGCGGGAATCGCGATCTTTTCGACCGGTGTGTCGCGGGCGAGGTTGGTGAGCGCCGCCATCGGCAGTGTCGCGCTGGTTGGATAGCGGCTCGTCCAGAATTTCCCGTGCAGTTCGTTCTCGACGGGAAAGCTGCGCTCCTTGCCGACGATCAGTTCGGCGATCTGCTTGCCCCACGGCATGGTGAGGATGAAGGCGCCGGAAGCCTGGACACCGTAGTTCGGGGAGATGAACGCCATCGCGGCCACGCCGTTGCTCAAGTCAGGCTCAGTCGCTGCCCATGTGGCGAGAGCGGCTCCGGTGGAGGCGGCTATCACCACAACGCGGTCGCCAATGGCGCGGCCGATGGCGATCGCCTCGGCATAGTCGTTCACCCACGCGTTGACCGAGCCCTCAGCCATCGCGGCGCTATCCCCGCCATGACCGGTGAAGCGGGTAAAGAACAGATTTGCGCCAAGTGCGGCCGCTACCTTGTCAGGCAGGGGCCGGACCTCACCCTTGGAAGCGGAAAAGCCATGGATATAAACGATCGCCAGCGGCGTCTTTGTCTTCGTGGCGGAATCGGCCCAGACGATTTCCTTTTGCAGCCCGTCGCGGATGCTCGGCACGGCAGCCTCGATCCTGGCCAGATAGGCGTCCGGATCGTTGCCGATCGCGGCGGGATCGAAATGCAAGGACGTGTCGACGGCGACGCGCGGACCCAGAGCGAAAATGACCAGCAGCAGCGCGACGACGATCAAAATGCCAGTCACGATCTTGCGCCCCATGGCTGCCTCCCACGCGCTATCGCGCCTGGAAGCTGTAGCGCCGGGGCCAAGACGGTGCAACGGGCTAGCCGCGCGAGCGAGCTGCCATTAGGTCGAGCGGAGCCCATTTCATGCCTCTATATCGGCATGGAGCTCTATCTCTTTGTTTTGGCGCGACCTTTATCCGAAAACAGCCGGATCTTCTTCGAGGTCAAGCTGATTTTTCGGGACCGGCGTGCCGGCCCAAGTGGCCGCTTGCGCCAACCCATCGCCCAGTTCAGGAACCAGAAATAGGCCGGGTGCGGGAAAAGGTTGACGAATTTCAGGAACCAGGCGAAGCGGCGCGGGAAGGCGACTTCGAAGCCGCCGGTCCTGAGCCCTTCAACGATGCGCGCCGAGGCCTTTTCCACGGATATGAGGGCCGGCATGGCAAAATTGTTCTTGTTCGTCAGCGGCGTCTCGACGAAGCCCGGATTGATTACCTGCAGGCGGATGTTCATCTTGTCGAGGTCGAATTTCAGCGCCTCGGCCATGTTGTTCAGTGCCGCCTTGCTGGCGCCGTAGGCGGCGGCCATCGGCAGGCCGCCATAGGCCGAAACGGAACCCATGAGCGCGATCTGGCCGCGTTCGCGCTCGCGCATGCGGTCGACCAGCGGCACCAGGCCGTGCAGCACGCCGAACAGGTTGATCTGGTAGGTCCTGACGAAATTGGCGACCTCCAGCGCATCGCCGCGCGCCGGATAGTAGGCGCCCGCGTTCAGCACGGCGAGCACCACTGGCCCCAACCTCTCCTCGATCGCGGCGACGGTCTCGAGCATTGCCTTCTCGTCGGTGACATCGCCGGGAAAGGCAACGATGCGGCCCGGCATGCCGCTTACCTCATCTGCGAGTGCGGCAAGTCTTTCGGCGTTGCGGGCGGTCGCGGCGACTGTATAGCCCTGGCGGGCGAGATCCAGCGCCACCTGCCGGCCTATGCCCTTGCTTGCCCCGGTCACCCAAGCCACGCCATCCTCCGGCAACGCCCGGTAAAGCCCCATGAAATCTCGTCCCTCGTTTTGGCTTATACCTAGAGGCGTGCTGGCTCGTTGGAAAGAGCGCCGCCGAATGGGTGCGAATTTTTCCGAAAGGCCAAGCGATCCGCCAAAATTTGCAGATGGCGGCTTTCTTGCCAAAAAAATGTGTCTGTTTTCGGAAGCGGTGCGGCCAATTCGACAAATGTGGCTGGACCACGCAAATTCGTGCCTTGAAAGCGGGTCGCACGGTTTTTAGGGTCGTTTCGCAATTCAATGAAGGAATCCCCATGCACCGTTCGGTGATCGATGCAATCGGCAACACGCCGCTGATTCGGCTGAAACGCGTCTCGGAAGAGACCGGCTGTGAAATCCTCGGCAAGGCAGAGTTCATGAATCCTGGCCAGTCGGTGAAAGACCGGGCCGGGCTGTTCATCATTCGCGACGCAGAGCGAAGGGGCCTGCTGAGACCAGGCGGGGTGATCGTCGAGGGTACCGCCGGCAACACGGGCATCGGGCTGACGCTGGTCGCCAAGGCGCTGGGCTACCGCACGGTGATCGTCATCCCCGATACCCAGAGCCAGGAGAAGAAGGACACGCTGCGGGTGATGGGCGCCGAACTCATCGAAGTGCCCGCGGTTCCCTACAAGAACCCCAACAACTACGTCAAAGTTTCTGGGCGGCTCGCCGAACAGCTGGCCAGAAGCGACCCGAACGGCGCCATCTGGGCGAACCAGTTCGACAACATAGCCAATCGCGAGGGCCATATCCGCACCACCGCCGAGGAAATCTGGACGCAGACCGGCGGAAAGGTCGACGGCTTTGTGTCGGCGGTCGGCACCGGTGGCACGCTTGCGGGCGTAGCCTTCGGGCTGAAGGAGAAGAGCAGGAATGTGAAGATCGCGCTGGCCGACCCGCTGGGTGCGGCGCTGTTCAGCTTCTACACCCAAGGCGTGCTGAAGGCCGAAGGCTCGTCGATCACGGAAGGCATCGGGCAGGGGCGCATCACCGCCAATCTGGAGGATTTCACGCCGGACTTTTCCTACCAGGTGCCTGACGAGGAGGCGCTGCCTTACGTCTTCGACCTGATCCAGGAAGAGGGCATCTGCCTTGGTGGTTCTTCCGGCATCAACATCGCCGGTGCGATCCGGCTGGCGCGTGAGCTCGGCCCGGGCCACACCATCGTGACCATTCTCGCCGATTATGGCACCCGCTACCAATCGAAGCTGTTCAATCCGGAGTTTCTGCGGTCGAAGAACCTGCCTGTGCCTGGCTGGATGGAGGAGGGACCGCAGTTTTCCGTGCCGTTCGAGGCGGTGGCGTGATGGCGCTTTCGACCGAAGCGCTGTTTCGCGACGACGCTTATCTCCGCGAGGCGGAAGCCGTAGTCGTCGCGATCAACGATCGTGGCGGCATCATTCTTGACCGGACGATCTTTTATGCCACGTCGGGCGGGCAGCCGGGCGACACCGGCAGCATTGGCCGCGCCAATGGCAGTGCGGCGATAACAATTGCCGCGACCATCACCGGCGAGACCAAGGACGAGATCATCCATGTGCCGGCCCCGGGGCAGGAACTGCCGTCCATCGGCGAAAGGCTGAAGCTGGCGATCGATTGGGAACGCCGCTATCGCTTGATGCGCATGCATGCCGCCTGCCACCTGCTGACGGTCGTGTGTCCCTATCCGATCACCGGCGCCTCCGTCGGCGAGGCCGAATCGCGCGTTGACTTCGACATTCCCGACGCCGGCTTCTCCAAGGAGGACGTGACGGTCAAAATGATGGAACTGGTGGCGGCAAACCACCCTATTTTCACGCGGTTGATCACGGATGCCGATCTGGCGGCCAATTCAGGACTGGTGAAATCGAAGAATGTACGGCCGCCGGCCGGCACCGGAAAAATCCGCCTGGTCTGCATCGGCGAGGATGCTTCGGTCGACAGCCAGCCTTGCGGTGGGACGCACGTGAAGGGGACCGGCGAGGTCGGCGAAATTCATGTCGGGAAGATCGAGAAGAAGGGCCGCGAGAACCGCCGCTTCAGGCTGCGGTTCGGGCCGATGCCCGCTCAATAGAGGATTTGGCGCCGCGGCGCTGGCTTATCCTCGCGGCCGGCTTTGCCGCATGTCGTAGTAAGTGGGGCGCTCGTCCCAGCGGATCAGCAGATTCTGAGCGGCGCGGGGCACTGAAACCGGATCGTTGTCTTCGGTCCGCAATGGACTGAGGTCCTCGGCGGTATCGAAATTGATCACCCAGACGAATTCCATTTCTCCGTCGTCGGTCTGCCTTCTCAGCAGCTCCATGCTCTTGTAGCCAGGCAGGCGCATGCCCTCGACGGCGGGAAACATCAGGCTGTCCAACAGGTGTTCGTAAGCATCGGCATTTTCGGGATTGGTGTAGGCGCGCCAAATCCGTCTGATCATTCGCAACCCTCGTGCTTTGCCCCCGGCAAGCTTCGGAATTGGTTATGTCAGTCGGCCCATGCAAGATGCAAGCACCAAGAAAGCTTCAACACTGCGAGTTTTCATTGGTAGTTTTTGCTGATCCTCAGTTCATGGTGTGACGATTTCGCATCCCAGCGCCGCAGGATTTTCTGCGCGGCGGCTGGAACGTAGGCCGTTTCGTAATCCTCGCCCTGGAAAGCGACGACGTCGTCGAGAGACGCGAAGCTCATCACGGTTGTGAACTCGACTTCGGCCCCGAAATCGCGCCGATAGAGTTCGATGCTCCGATAGCCCGGAATGTTTTTGGCCTCGATGCCCGGGAAGACTTCCGTCTCCAGCAGTTTCTCGTAGGCCTCGGCATTTTCGGGGATCGTGTAGCCATGCCAGATGCGTTTGATCATGTTCGTTGTCCGGTTTCGCTGTGCTTGTTTTCGCATGGCCGGCAGGGGCATGTCCTTGCTATCTGTTGCTGGGATTGCCTCGCGAAAGCTATAATCTGCCGATATTGCTTTATTGGAAGGCAGAAAATGGCTGAAATTGCTATGGATGAGACTGATCTGCGCATTCTCAAGGCTTTGCAGCGGGACGGGCGGCTAAGCAATGTTGAACTCGCGGAGGCGGTCAATCTGTCGCCGTCGCCGTGCCTGCGGCGAACCAGGCGCATGCAGGAGGAGGGCGTCATCCGGGGCTATCGGGTCGATATCGACCGCAATGCTGTCGAACTTGGGCTCACTGTTTTCGTAGGCTTCAAGGTGCTGCAGCATACCCGCGAAAATGCCGACCGGCTGAGTGCCGCGCTCGATGAAATTCCGGAAGTGGTTTCCTGCTTCATGGTGTCGGGCGAGGATGATTTCCTGGCGGAGGTGGTGGTAAAAGATCTGGCTGCCTACGAGAGGCTGCTGTCGGAGCGGCTGCTGACTTTGCCGATGGTGGCCGGCATCCGCTCCAATTTCGCGTTGCGCTCGATCAAGACCGCCGCACCGCTGCCACTGTAGTTGCGCATCGTTGGCGGCTTGCGGTTTTGCCGGGGCTGCGATTATGCAACATGGTCGCCAGCGATCTTTCCAGGAGTGGTAGAAGAAATGCCAAACGAAAGCCCTTTCACGGTCGATGCCGACTGGTTGCAGGAGCATCTGTCCGATCCCGGCCTGTCGATCGTCGATGCGTCCTGGTATTTGCCGGCCCAGAAGCGCGATCCGCGCGCCGAATATCAGGCGGCACACATTCCAGGCGCCAAGTTTTTCGACCAGGACGAGATCGTCGAGCCGGATTCCGACCTGCCGCATACGTTGCCAAGCCCGGAAGTCTTTGCCCGGCATGTCGGTTCGATGGGCATTTCGGCTGACGACACGATCATCGTCTATGACGGGCCGGGCGTGCACTCGGCGCCTCGGGTGTGGTGGATGTTCCGCGTCATGGGCGTTTACCAGGTCTATCTCCTCGACGGCGGCTTTGATCGCTGGAAAGCCGAAGGACGCCCGGTGACCGCCGATGTGACGAAGATCGCGCCCAGCGTGTTCCATGCCGATTTCGACGTGACGCAACTCGCCACGCTTTCCGACATGCGGGAAATCGTCGGCGGCAAAGACGTGCAGATCGCCGACGCGCGTTCGCCCGGCCGGTTCGCCGGAACCGAGCCGGAGCCGCGGGCCGGCGTGCGCTCCGGTCACATGCCCGGCGCCAGGAATGTGCCTTCGCCGATCCTGTCGGAGAACGGCAAGCTTTTGCCGCCCGAGCGGCTGAAGGAAGTGCTGGAGGAGGCAGGTCTCGACCTGTCGAAACCGATCGTCACATCTTGCGGTTCGGGCGTTACCGCGGCGATCATCACGCTGGCGCTGCGTACCATCGGCCACACCGCCAACCGGCTCTACGACGGCTCATGGAGCGAGTGGGGCAAGCGTTCTGACACGCCGGTTGCGACAGGCAAGGATTGATCATGAGCGCGGAAAAGAAGATCGAGGCGATCCCGGTGACCGTAACCTTCCTCGAGATGAGCGCGCCGCCGTCGCACTATCCGCCGCTGCCCTACAATCGTCAGGTCGCGCTGATGCGCACCCGCAACATGCAGCTGCATTTCTACCGCTACCTGATCGACCGGGTGGGGCGGAAATGGCATTGGGTCAATGTGCTGAGGATGAGCGACGAGGAACTCGCGGGAAAGATCCACGACCCCGACCGCGATATCCGCGTTCTCTATCTCGACGGCGCTCCAGCCGGCTTTTTCGATCTCAAGACGCATCTGCCGGGCGAGGTGGAGCTTTCCTATTTCGGCATGATGGAACATGCGATCGGGCAGGGGATCGGCCGCTGGTTCCTGGGCGCGGCGGTCGAGGCGGCGTGGTCCTATACGCCCAAGGTCGTTACCGTGCAGACCTGTACGCTCGACCATCCTGCGGCCCTTCCACTTTACCAGCGGCTCGGCTTTTCGCCGGTGGGGCAGAAAAAGGAAGCCGTGCTGCCGATGAGCTTTTCCGATCGCTCGGCCAGCGTCATGCGGGGTTAGAACGGCAGTTTTTACTGTACCGGATGTTCTCGCGGCATTGTCAGAAGTCCATGCGCATCGATTTGTTTCGGCCGCATTTGTGCGACGCCAGGTGATTCCACCTGGCTGCAAAATGTTCTATCGCGGATGCATGGATGTTTTCGACGTATGGAGCGCGAGATGACGATACGGGTGGTGATGAGCGGCGCGACCGGCTGGGTGGGCAAGGCGCTTATCCCGGCGATCGTCGCCGAGCCTGACATGCAGCTGGCAGGCGCCGTGGCGCGGGGCGCCGCGGGCTGGGATGCCGGTTCGGCGATCGGACTGGCGCCGATGGGCGTCGACGTGACCGCGACACTGGAAGAAGCGCTGAAGGGCGAATCCGATGTGGTGGTCGACTATACCAAGCCGGTGGCCGTGAAGGAACATGCGCTCACCGCGATTTCCAACGGCCGCCACGTGGTGATCGGTACTTCCGGCCTCGGGGCTGCAGACTATGCCGAGATCGACTCCGCAGCGCGCGGCAACGGCGTCGGCGTTATCGCCGCCGGCAATTTTTCTATTACCGCCACGCTGATGAAACGGTTCGCACTGATGGCCGCCAAATATGTGCCGGATGTCGAGGTGATCGACTATGCCAGCGCCAAGAAGCCGGACGCGCCGTCGGGCACGGCACGCGAACTGGCCGAGGCGCTGGCCGATATCCGAGGCGCGTCGACGGCGAAGCCACAATCCGAGGTTTCCGGCATTCCGGCAACGCGTGGCGGTGCGGTCGGCGAAGCGCCAGGCGTGCAGGTGCATGCGCTGAGGCTGCCGTCCTACATTCTCTCCTGCGAGGCGTTGTTCGGCCTGCCGGACGAGCGCCTGACCATCCGTCACGATGCCGGATCCTCGGCAGCACCCTATGTCGCCGGCACGCTGCTGGCGATCCGCCACGTGGTGAAGATCAAGGGCCTGGTGAGGGGGCTGGATTCGCTGATCGAGATGTGACGGGAGCCGGACGACGCCGGCCCGCGCCCGGATCATGCTCCGATAGGCACCTTCAACCGCTGGCCGACGAATATCTGATTGGGATTGCTGATCTCGACCGGATTGGCGCGCGATATGCGCGTATGCAGGCTCGGATCGCCATAATTGTCGCGCGCAATCTTCGACAGCGTGTCGCCGCTTACCACCTCGTGGATGCGAAATCCGATATAGCCCGGCACGATGCGCGGACCATAGATGACCGGCACGATCACCTTGTTGATCTCGGACCCGTCCTTGGCGCTTTCCTCGAACACTTCGACGAACAGCCGGTCAAGCTGGAAGGCGGCGGCGCCGATTTGCGCTGCGATCTGGAATTGGCCGTGTTCACCAGTGCCGCCGCCGACATTGAAGAAGCCGGTGCGCTCGTCGTGGCCGTCATGAACGCGCCAGTTGAGCGTCGCCTCGAAGCCCTGGCCGATGCCGCCGATAAGGATGGGGTCGCCGACGAGATCGAACGGTCTGGGCTGCTGGATCTGATTGGTCATGGCTGATGTTCCCTCACGCCACCGCCGCCAGCATGCAGAATGCACGCAGGCGTCCGTGTTGTCGATGAACTGGCTCACACTTTCGTTAGCCTATCGGGGATGGCGGATATCCCGCCACGACAGCGGGGTCAGCCCGCTGCAGCGGTTCTGGAAGAACCGGAATTGCTCTAAAGGCGTAGCGCCTTGGCGATCTTCGTCCGCACGTAGGTGGGGGTCCAGCGCTCCTTCCAGGAGCCCGAACCATGATGCAGGCCGTATGTGACACCGGAGTTGAGCAGGATCTTCCGCTCCAGCGAACTGTGCAGCCGGGTCGGGCTCAAGGCCGGTTTCGGCGTCACCGTCACGCCTTCGTAACGGTCGCGGTTGGCGAAGAAGACGCGGCTCAGGAAGCCCGGACCGGTAGCATCGATGACATCCATGTAAACACCGGCGTCGGGTGGATTGTCGATCAGGTCGGTGATGACGTCCTTCCAGAACGGATGGCCAGGCCGCGACGCAAACACGTAGTTCGCGATCTGGTCGAGGCTGTCTCCGAAGCTCAGCGAGAATTCTTCCGAGAGCAGGAGTTGCGTGCTGCCATAGGGGAAGGGGCGCAGGAATTCGTAATCGAGGTCCGCATAGAGACCGCCGATATCGTGCATCGCCACGTAGCGAAAGACGTCGGCGCGCATGATGTTCTTTTCGAAATCGCGATAGACCGGCCAGAGTTCCGGCTGATGCGCCCTGACATGGGCGTCCATTTCGGCGTCGGTCCACAGCCGGTATTCCCAGCCGGGATGATGTTGCCGAACGCTCTCTACCGCCCCTTGCCAGCGCACGGGCACTGCCTTGGACTTCCATGTCTGGTGGATGATCTTCGGAATTTTCATGGGGGTTCCGTGCGGGTGTCAGCGACATAGCGTCGATTGTCGGTGGGTGTCGAGTGGTTAATGAATTCTTGTCGGCAGGAAACGGGTGGCCGGGGCCGCGCCGGCGCCGTATCTCCACAGCATTCCATTGCCGAGGAGATTGTCATGCTGATCCGTTATGTCGCGCTGCCGACCGACCGCGTCCGTACCCTGCAGGCCGGTGGCCCGGATGCCTATGGAATGACACCTGAGCGCCGCGTGTCCGAGGGCGACGGCGTGCCTTGCCGCCATTGCCTCACCAACGTCAGGGCGGGAGAGGAATATCTGATCCTGGCCTACCGGCCGTTTCCGCACTTGCAGCCCTATGCCGAGACCGGGCCGATTTTTCTGCATGCGCGGGAATGCGAGCGGGCGCTGGAAACGGATGTGATGCCGGATATGTACCGGCCGACTGCCGCGCATATCGTGCGCGGCTACAGCCATGACGATCGCATCGTCTACGGCACTGGCGCGGTTGTGCCCACGCACAAGATTTGTGAACGAGCACATGAGCTGCTGGAGCAGGAAGACATAGCCTATCTGCACATGCGCTCGGCAAGGAACAATTGCTACGCCTGCCGTATCGAGCGCGGGTGAAGCGCGCAATGTCGGCCGGCGCCTTGGTTAACTGTTTCTTAACCGACGGGAATCACAATCAGGGTGATTGTCGCACTGCCGTTACATTTCTTCGGTAGAAGGCAGATGTCGATCGATTTGGCCGACCGCGGATGGACCGGCGGCGAAATCTCGGCAGGCGGGGAAGCGGGGTAAAACCCCGCTTTTTTGTTGCTCGTTTTCCGGCGTCACCGAAACAAAACGCCCACCGGAACGGTCAGGTTCCGGCGGGCAAGGGCAGGGAGGTTGGTTGCCTGGAAAATCAGGCGGCGAGCACAGCCTTCGGCTCGGCCATTTCATAGCCGAGTGCTTCGGCAACGGCCGAGTTGGTAATGCGGCCCTTGTGCACGTTGAGACCGTTCCTGAGGTGATGATCGTCGATGATCGCCTTCAGGCCCTTGTCGGCGAGTTGCAGGCCGTAATGGAGCGTCGCATTGTTCAGCGCATGGGCCGACGTGACCGGCACGGCGCCCGGCATGTTTGCGACGCAATAGTGGATGATGCCGTCGACCTCGTAGGTCGGATCGGCATGGGTGGTGGCGTGCGAGGTCTCGAAGCAGCCGCCCTGGTCGATGGCGACGTCAACCAGCACCGCACCCTTCTTCATGCCCGAAAGCATTTCGCGCGAAACCAGCTTGGGCGCCGCCGCACCCGGAATCAGCACGGCGCCAACGACGATATCGGCTGAGAAGCACTCGTCCTCCAGCGCTTCGACGGTCGAATATCGGGTGTGGACGCGGCCGTTGAAGATATCGTCGAGTTGGCGCAGCCGCGGGATCGAGCGATCGATTATGGTGACGTCGGCGCCGAGGCCAACCGCCATTTTGGCCGCATGCAGGCCGACGACGCCACCGCCGAGAACCGTCACCTTGCCAGGCAAGACGCCCGGAACGCCACCGAGCAGCACGCCGCGGCCGCCGTTGGCCTTCTGCAGCGCCGTGGCGCCCGCCTGGATCGACAGCCGGCCGGCGACTTCCGACATCGGCGCGAGCAGGGGCAGACCACCTCGGTCGTCGGTGACTGTCTCGTAGGCAACCGCGGTGACGCCGGAGGCCAGAAGACCCCTGGTCTGTTCCGGATCCGGGGCGAGGTGGAGGTAGGTGTAGAGGATCTGGCCTTCGCGCAGCTGCACCCATTCGCCGGGCTGCGGCTCCTTGACCTTTACGATCATGTCCGATTTTTCAAAGACCTCTTGCGCCGTCTTTGCAATCGCGGCGCCCGCGGCGCGATACGCATTGTCGTCGGCGCCGATGCCGGCGCCGGCGCCGGTCTCGACCAGCACCTCATGACCGTGCGCCACATATTCACGCACCGAGCCAGGGGTCAGGCCGACACGGTACTCATGGTTCTTGATTTCCTTGGGGCATCCGACGCGCATTTTTTGTTCTCCTCCCATGCTTTGCAGTCATCTTCCTGCTTTTAACGATTGAAGCACGGAAGGGTTCGCATGTGTTTGCGAATGCGATTGCCAGGAACGGGCGATGCGGTTATTCCTTGCGTCAATCTTTAGTTTTTTCGAAGGAAGTTCGAAGCAATGTCCCTGGACAGGATTGATATCGCGATTCTCGACACTTTGCAGAAAGATGGGCGCATCTCCAACGCGGCGCTTGCCGAGAAGGTAGGGCTTTCGCAATCGGCGTGTTCGCGACGGCTCGACAATCTGGAAAAGACCGGGGTCGTCCGCGGCTACCACGCAAGGCTTTCCAACGCGGCACTTGGCCACCAGATGACGGCGATCGTCCACATATCGCTGTCGGGCCAGTTCGAAAAGACGCTTTCGGATTTCGAGGCGGCGGTAAAGCGTTGTCCCAACATCCTGTCCTGCCACCTAATGTCGGGCGAATACGACTATATCCTGCGGATCGCGGCACGCGACCTGGCTGACTACGAGCGCATCCACAAGGAATGGCTGTCGGCGATGCCGCATGTGACCAAGATCAACTCTTCCTTTGCCTTGCGCGAAGTGATCGACCGCACTGCGATGGGCATGAAGCCGGAGATGGCTTAGGGTCTGCTTCGCGGTCGTCATGAGAGCATCCAGGTTGCTGGCGGTCGCGCTTTCCCATAAATCCTGACCATCCGTCTCGACACAGGCTGGGATCGATGGCCGAAAACCCCCATCACGTTGTTATCGTCGGCGCCGGCTTCGGTGGGCTGGAGGCGACGCGCTGCCTTGCCCATGCCGGTGTGCAGATTACCGTCATCGACCGCCGCAACCACCATCTGTTCCAGCCGCTGCTCTACCAGGTCGCCACCACGTCTTTGGCGACCTCGGAAATCGCCTGGCCGATCCGCCACCTGCTGCGCAACCGCAAGGATGTGACCACGCTGCTCGGCACGGTGCGTGGTGTCGATGCGGCCGCCAAAAAGGTTCTCCTGAAAGATGGCGCTGCCGTTTCCTACGACACGCTGCTGCTGGCTACCGGCGCGCGGCACGCCTATTTCGGCCATGACGAATGGGAGCCCTACGCGCCCGGCCTGAAGACGCTGGAGGACGCGACCACCATACGCCGGCGCCTGCTGCTCGCCTTCGAGCAGGCGGAGCGCGAAACAGACCCGCAAAAGCGGCGGGCGCTCCTGACCTTCGTGATCATCGGCGCCGGTCCGACCGGGGTGGAACTAGCCGGCACCATCGCCGAACTGGCGCGCGATACTTTGCGGGGCGATTTCCGGCATATCGACACGAGCCAGGCCCGCGTCGTGCTGATCGAAGCTGGCGAACGCGTGCTCGCCGGCTTCGTACCTGAGCTTTCGGACTATGCGCGCAACGCGCTGGAGCGTCTTGGCGTCGAAGTCGAACTCAAGCAGCCGGTGTCGCAATGCGATGCCGACGGGGTGATCTACGGCGACCGGCGCTTGTCTGCGAAAACCATCATCTGGGCGGCCGGCGTGGCTGCTTCGCCAGCAGCGGAGTGGCTCGGCGCGCCCCCGACCGGGTCGGACGCGTCATGGTCGAGCCCAATCTGACTGCCCCCGGCCACGAGGATATTTTCGTGATCGGCGACACAGCGCATGTGGCGCTGCCCGACGGCAACCTGGTTCCCGGCGTCGCCCCGGCCGCCAAGCAGCAGGGCCGCTACGTCGCCTCCGTCATTCGCGCGCGACTTCGTAGCGATGCCATTCCGGGGCCGTTCAGCTACAGGAACGACGGAAACCTGGCGACGATTGGCAAGCGCGCCGCGGCGATCGACTTCGGCTGGATCATGCTTAGGGGCCGGCTCGCCTGGTGGATATGGGGCCTTGCCCACATCTATTTCCTGATCGGCCTGCGCAACCGGCTGACTGTCGCGCTGAGCTGGCTGTGGATCTACACGACCGGCCAGCGCAGCGCCCGGCTCATCACGCAAGGCGAGCCTCGAAAAGAGTAGACCGCATCCTTCGCCGGCAAACATTCACGCTGTCGTCACGCTCTCCTGCTGGACTTGCAAAAATTTCGGCGCGAAACTCATGGTTCGGTGTCGATTTTTCAGCGCTCAGCCAATCGAGGAGAAAACCATGTCCCGATTGCTTCATGCCGTATCGCGCCGCTCTTTCCTGGCGGGAACCGCCGCCATGGGCGCCCTGGTCATGCTGCATCCGTTCTCGGCGCGCGCGCAGGCCAACCAGGCGCATCTCAGGATCATGGAGACGACGGACATCCACGTGAACGTGCTGCCCTACGACTACTATGCCGACAAGCCGAACGACACGATGGGCCTGTCGCGCACGGCGTCGCTGATCGACGCGGTGCGCAAGGAAGCCACCAACGCGATGCTGGTCGACAATGGCGACCTCCTGCAGGGCAATCCGATGGGCGACTACATCGCCTATGAGAAGGGCATGAAGGACGGCGACGTCCATCCCGTCATGAAGGGCATGAACCTGCTCGGCTACGAATGCTCGACGCTCGGCAACCACGAGTTCAACTACGGCCTGTCCTTCCTCGACAAGGTGCTGGCCGGCGCCAACTTTCCGTTCGTCTGCGCCAACCTGATCCGCGGCACCGAACTTGCCGCCAACCCGCGCGACGACAAGCTCTATCTGAAGCCCTATCGTGATCCTCGAAAAGAAGATCAAGGACGGCGCCGGCGCCGAGCAGCCGATCAAGATCGGCATCATCGGCTTCGTGCCGCCGCAGATCATGATGTGGGACGCCAAGAACCTCGACGGCAACGTGATGACCCGCGACATCGTCGAGGCGGCCAAGGCCTGGGTGCCGCAGATGAAGGAAGAGGGCGCCGACATCGTGATCGCGCTGTCGCACTCCGGCATCGACGTCAAGCAGGGCGACATGATGGAGAACGCCTCGTTCTTCCTCGCCGGCGTCGAGGGCATCGACGCGGTGTTCACCGGCCACCAGCATCTGGTCTTCCCCGGCAAGAAGGACTTCCAGGAACTCGCAGGGCGTCGACGCCGGCAAACGGCACGCTGCACGGCAAGCCGGCCGTCATGGGCGGCTTCTGGGGCTCGCATATGGGCCTGATCGACCTGCTGCTCGAACAGCGACGGCGGCAAGTGGCGGGTCGTCTCGGCGACCTCCGAGGCGCGGCCGATCTACGAGCGGGTCGACAACAAGAACAAGGCGACGGTCGAGGACGACCAGAAGATCGTCGAGGCGCTGAAGGAGGATCACGAGGCGACGCTCGCCTATGTGCGACGGCCGGTCGGCAAGACCTCGGCGCCGCTCTATTCCTATTTCGCGCTGGTCGCCGACGACCCGTCGGTGCAGATCGTCAGCCAGGCGCAGACCTGGTACATCAAGGACCTGCTGAAGGACACCGAGTACAAGGACCTGCCGGTGCTTTCGGCGGCGGCGCCCTTCAAGGCGGGCGGCCGCGGCGGCGCCGGACTACTACACCGACGTGCCGGCCGGCGACGTGGCGATCAAGAACGTCGCCGACCTCTACCTCTATCCGAACACGGTGCGGGCGGTGGCGATCACCGGCGCGCAGGTCAAGGAATGGCTGGAGATGTCGGCCGGCATCTTCAAGCAGGTCGAGGCCGGCAAGGCCGACCAGCCGCTGATCAACCCCGACTTCCCGTCCTACAATTTCGACGTGATCGACGGCGTGACCTACAAGATCGATCTCAGTCGCAGCCGCCGAAATACGATCCGAAGGGGGCGGTGCTCAACGCCGTCGTCGAACCGCATCGTCGATCTGATGTTCGACGGCAAGCCGATCGATCCGGCGGCGAAATTCGTCGTGGCGACCAACAACTACCGCGCCGGCGGCGGCGGCAATTTCCCGGAGATCAACGCCTCGAAGATCATCTTCGAGGCGCCGGACACCAATCGCGACGTGATCGTGCGCTACATCGTCGAGCAGGGCACCATCAACCCGTCGGCCGACGCCAACTGGTCGTTCGTGCCGCTGGCCGGCACGACGGTGATCTTCGAGACCGGCCAGAAGGCGAAGGACTACATCGCCGACGTGAAGGCGTGAAGATCGAACCGGCCGGCGAGGGCGAGGGCGGCTTCGCCAAGTACCGGATCACGCTGTAGCGCGGATCGTCGGCTCGCGAAGGCCTGCTCGCAAGCGGCCGGCGATGCAAGTGCCGCAGTCGACCAGCGTTGCCGCTCACGGTTTGCCGAATATCCCGGTGGGCCCCGAACGTGCGGAACGCCGGCGTGGCGGGCGCTGGCGGTGGCTTGAGGATGATCACCGGCGGACGGCCGTGATCAGGGTTGCTGATGCCGGGGATCGTCGAGGCCGGTGATCGTCGACGCGCGGCGCGCCACCAGCGGGCAGTTGCCGCTGCCGCTGCAGCGCCGGCTCCTTCGGCGGACGCAGTCGAGGCGCTCCGATTCGATGCGCTGCTTCAGCCATTGCGCTGCCCGGCGCGAGCATCAGGATCGCTGCCGCGGCCAGCGCGGTTCGTCGATGTCGCGCGACGAGACCATGCGCTGCCAATCCTTCCGCGATTTGCCAGACGTGCCGGGGATGTAATGACGGTGGCAGCGTCTCCAATAGCAGGAGGCGGGTTGCAACCCAATGGTCCGATCGGCAGCTCCACTGTAGGGCGCGCTGCATCCAGGCCCGGTAGATCACCTGCCGGACGTCGATGTACTCGGCGCGGAAGCCGGCCTCGCAATAGTGGAGATAGAACTCCCACAGCCGCTTGAAGCGTTCGTCGAAGCCGAGCGGCACGATCTTCTCCCATGACGCCCAGAAGCGCTCGCGCCATTCGGCGAGCGTGCGCGCATAGTCCTGCGGGAAGACGCGCTCGCGCAGAAAGCGACAGGCCCGTGCTCGGCGCCGAGCGATTTGCAGGATCGCCGGCGTCGGCAGCATGCCGCCGGGAAAGACGTAGCGCTGGATGAAGTCCGGCCGCTTGCGGTAGGTCTGGATAGGCGCTCTCGTTGATGGTGATGATCTGCATGCCGGCGGTGCCGCCGGCCTTGCAGGCAGTCCTTCACCTTGCCGAAGAACACCGGCCAGTATTTTTCGCCGACCGCCTCGAACATCTCGATCGAGGCGATGCGGTCGTATTTGCCGGTCTCGTCGCGATAGTCCTGCAGCTTGATCTCGACCTTGTCGGAGAGCCCGGCCTTGGCGATGCGCTCGCGCGGCGAAATCGTGCTGCTCCCTGGCTGATGGTGAGGCCGGTGACGCGGCAGCCGATCTCGCGCGCCGCGAATTCGGCGAAGCCGCCCCAGCCGCAGCCGATCTCCAGCACATGGTCGCTTGGCGCCGATGCCGGTGTCGCGCGCCAGCGCGCGGTATTTCGCGGTCTGCGCGCCTTCGAGGTCGTTGGCGCCGGCCGAAAACAGCGCCGACGAATAGGTCATGCTCGGATCGAGCCATTCGCTGGTAGAAGGCGTTGCCGAGGTCGTAATGGGCCGAGATGTTGCGGCGCGAGCCGCTGCGGCGTGTTGTCGTTCAGCCAGTGGCGGATGCGCTGGATGGTGTTGAGCAGCCAGTTGGCGCCGCCGGCGACCTTCTCGCCGGCCTCGCGATTGACGACGAACAGTTCGAGGAAGCGGTGACGTCGGGGCTTTCCCAGTCGCCGTCCATGTAGGATTCGGCGACGCCGATGGTGCCGCCGGAAAAGGCGCGGCCGGGCAGCTTCCAGTTGTGCAGGACGAGTTCGGCCTCGGGACCCGGCGCGTTGCCGCCGACGATCACCGAGCGGCCGTCCGGCATGCGTAATCTTGAGCGTGCCGCGTGGCAGGCTCATGCCCGCCGACAGCACCATCCTCGCCTTGGTCGGCAGGCCCCTCGAAAACTCCGCCAGATTTGCCACGGTGAGCCGCACGGGCTCGCTCAGCGCCACGTTAGTCTGATCCTTCGTCATCCTCGCAACCCCGACTTTTCCGGGCGCAAAGCCGCCCGGTCTTGCTGGCCTGCAACAAAACACCTCCCGAAAGCGGCGGCCTTCGGGAAGATTTGCAAGATGGGCGCTCACCGGGTTCGAACATCACCCTCATCGTGATAGCTGGCCGACTTGAGCGGTGGGGGTTCCGATGGAACCGGGCACCTTTCAGCCAGAGCCTCAACCTCTCCCAGTGAATTCCCGCCATGATTTTCCACGTCATGAAGGGAAACTTCAAGAGGCAAGCTGAAAGGGCTGCTGTACCAAGGCTTTTGCGCCGCAACGGAAGGAGGCGGCAGGCACGCCTCACCGCGCGACAAGTTTCATGTTGGCTTGCGAACCTGGCCTGGCTGCGGTTGTGGATGCAGGCATATGAATCTGCTACCGATGGTGTGGAAGTTGCGGGCGGGGCAGGCCTTTCCATCGTGTTGCGTCGGATTGTTCGCTGCGCGCGGCTGAACTCGGCCAACCGGCCCGAGCATGGAATGGAGCAGCGCATGCGCTATGTCATCGGGATCTGTCTGGTCACCGGCTTCCTGATTTGGGACGGCTACAGCAACAATGGTCATTATCTCGATCTGGCCTTCCGCCAACTCAGGCACGTGCTGAACTGGATCGGCGTGTAGCGGCGCCCGCGCATGGCTGGCGCGCGCCGCCGCGCCGTCTCGACGCATTGACGTGGTGGCCGTCCCGGCGGAGAAGGTGCCTTGCTTTTTTGAAGGAGGCCACCTTGATCCGCCACATCGTGTTTTTCAGCGCGCGGGCGCAAGAGGATGTCGCAGCGGTCAAATCCGGATTGGAGATGCTCAGGAAAATCCCGCATTCCAGCGTCTTCGAAGTATCGCTGAACACCAAGGTCGATCCGCTCTGCGAGGCAGTCGATGTGGTCGTCTATGCCGAGTTTCCCGATGAAGTGGCGCTGGCGGCATACAAAGCCGACCCGATCTATGCCGAAGCGACGCGCACGGTGAGACCGTTGCGCGAAATACGTTATTCGGCCGACGTGGTCGCCGGCTGAGCGCAGCCTCCATCAGTCGTCGTTTGCCGCGTTAAGCTCCTCGGGGCGCAGCCCTTCAGCCTGCCGGGACTTGCGCAGGCGCACCCCGGCTCCTTCGGCGTCCTCGGCGATGAAAATGACGCCGGCATTCTCCAACGCCTTGCGGATCGCATCGACTGCGGCGCGTGACACAGGCACGTCCTTTTCCGATTCGGCCCGCTTGACGGTCGGCACAGAGAGGCCGGTGGTCTGCGCCACCTGGCCTTGCGAAAGGCCGATCAGGTTGCGCGCGGCGCGAAGCTGAGCCGAAGTGATCATGGTGCCTGCACCTTCTCCATTGACCCAAAAGTATCAATGACGGCGCTGAGTTCGCAAGCAGCGCCGCCGGCTGCCGGAAATTGGGCGCTGCAACTTTCCCGTGAAACTTTTCGTTAGCGGCTTACGTGCTCTTTGCGCCGTGCCCCTGCCGTCGATGCCGTCGATCAGCAATTCCACCGGGAGAGAAATTTGCCTCGACGTTTCGAACGCTTTGCCGACCCATGCGGCCACTGGACGGTGTGGGACAAGATGGCTGATGTTCCCGCCACCTATCAGGGATATGCGCCTGCCGGCCTGGCGCCGGAAGCCGCCAGGAAACTCTCGACCCTGCAGAACCTCATGCATGAAGCCGAATGCGCCGCGGAAGCGGACATGGGCAACCGCAGATCGCAAGGAGGGCGCGAAGGCGCCGCCTGAACCGCCGACAGGTCGGCAGATAGCAAGCGACCTGACCGGCAAAGTGGCGCGGTATTCCGACGGGCCTCAGCTCACCTCGTAGCCGACTTCCTCGCTGGCGTGGACAAGCGCCATCCAGAACGAACGGGCAAAAGACCGGAAAATGTAGAGGTCGAACTGGTCTGCGCCGCTGCGCTGGATCTGCGCGAAGACGTCGTGGTGGACACTCGATGTGCCCGATCCCACCGGGAAGGCCGGCAGGGAAAAGTCGAGGGCGAAGAACTTCGACAACACCCATTCGGCTTTCGGCCCGGAAATCCTCAACGCGGTTCGTCCATGCGATAGGTCGGTCACGGTGCCAACATCGGCCGTCACGAGGCCTGAAAGGATTGCCGCAACCCCTTCATTCTGATCGACGATCAGGAACTTGCCGGGCGAAATGCCGAAGGCCGCCTTGCTGTCGCTGGCGGCGCCGCCGCCAGCGCCGTCGGGCAGCGCGAGGCGGGTCACCGTCTTGATCGCGGCGATCAGTTTTTTCTCCTGACCGGGCCATGCCGCGACCTGGACGATGGAGCCCGGCTGCGTCTCGGTGAGCACGACGCCGACGCCGCTCGTTGTATTGCCATGCGTGCCGGGCTTCCACACCGGCTTCAGCGGGGAGAGGGCGTCAACCATGCATGCGCTTCCCTTCGGGGTCGAAGAAATGGTGGCTGACGATCTCGACCGGCCCGAAACGGTTGCGTAGCGGATCGGAAGTGAAGGCGCGTTTGCCGTGACGCGACTTGCCGCCCTTGACCAGGGCCAGCCCGATATATTTGCCGAGCGCCGGCGAATAGCAGGCCGCTGTGATGTGGCCCAGCGAATTGGCTGGATTTTCGGGGCTTGCCTGTTCGACGATATGCCCGCCGCCGTTCAGCGGCCGGTTGTCGAGCGAGATTATGCCGACGAGCTGCAGCCGATCCTCCGCGGTCATGCCCTCGCGATCCATCATGGCAGAACCGATGAATGGCTTCTTCTTCGACAGCATCCAGTCCAGATGCAGGTCGCGCCCGGTGGTGCGGCCATCGATCTCGGCGCCGGTGACGTGGCCCTTTTCGATGCGCAAGGTTCCGAGCGCCTCCAGTCCGTAAGGCACAAGGCCGAACGGTTTGCCAGCCTCGAGCAACGCCTTCCAGACATGCGTGCCGTGGCCGGCGCCGCAATACACCTCGAAGGCCATCTCGCCCGAAAAGGAGAGCCGGCAGATCATCACCGCCACGCCGGCGATCTCGCCTTGAACGATACCCATGAACGGCATGGCCTCGTTGTCGACCGCGGTTCCGGTGACGCAGGCGGCGAGGATTTCCCGCGCCTTGGGTCCGCCGATCGCCGCGCCCGCCCACTGGTCGGTGACGGACGTCAGGTGCACCTTCAGGTCCGGCCAGACGACATCCAGGAAATATTCCAGATGTTGCATCACCTTGCCGGCATTGGCGGTGGTGGTGGTCATCAGGAAGTCGTTCTCGCCCAGCCGCCAGGTGGTGCCGTCGTCCATGACGAAACCATCCTCACGCAGCATCAGGCCGTAGCGCGCCTTGCCGATCGCGAGCGTGGAGAACATGTTGGTGTAGACGCGGTCGAGGAATTCGGCCGCATCGGGACCCTGGACCGCGATCTTTCCGAGCGTCGAGACATCGACGATGCCGGCTTTTTCACGCACCGCCTTCGCCTCGCGGACATAGGCCTGCTCGATCGTCTCGCCGGAATGGCCGTAGATCATCGGACGGTACCAGAGGCCGGCCGGATACACCGTGGCGCCATGCTCGATGTGCCAGTCATGCATCGGCGTAAGCCGCTCCGGCTTCAGGTCGCCATAGCGTTCGGCGGCGAGGCTGCCGATCGAGACCGGCGCGAAGGGGGCGCGGAACCGCGTCGTGCCGACATCGGGGATCGGTTTACCCAGCGCCTCGGCCATGATGGCGAGGCCGGGCACGTTGGAGGTCTTGCCCTGGTCGGTCGCCATGCCGAGCGTGGTGTAACGCTTCAGGTGCTCGACGGAGACGAAACCCTCGCGATGGGCGAGACGGACATCATCGGCGGTCACGTCGTGCTGATAGTCGACGAAGGCTTTTCCGTTGGCCCGGATCTCGAAGACCGGGGCAGGGTTGGATTGGAGCGCGGGCGCGTCGACATCCGGCAATTCTTCGGCCGGGCCATCGGTTTCACCGGCGGCCTGGCGACCCGCCGCGTCGCCTTCGGAGAGTGCAACTGCTGTGGAGAAGCTGCCGTTGAAGGCGCCGGCGCCGATCCAGTTCTGCGTCGGCTGCGGCGGCAGGAAGGCCTGGCGGTCGTCGTCCCATTGCGGGCTGACGCCGGCCTGGCTGGCAAGATGGATGACCGGCGACCAGCCGCCTGAGACGATCAGGCAATCGGCATCGATGCTGCGCGGATCGCCCGACAGCGCACCTGTCGCCGCGTCGAAGATCTGCACCTTGACGCCGGAAAGTTTTGTGCCGCCCTCGGTCGCCACGACGGCATGGCCGGCCAGGAATTCGCCGCCGGCCGAGAGGGCCGCCGCATGCGCGGCCTCCGAAACCTGTCGGCGCACATCGACAATCGCCACGATTTCGGCGCCGGCTTTTTTCAACGCGAGGGCCGCGCCATAAGCGCCATCATTGTTGGCGAACACCGCGATCTTGCGACCTGGCAGTACGCCGAATTCGCCGGCGTAACGCTCGGCGGCACCCGCCAGCATGACGCCGGGACGGTCGTTGCCGGGGAAGACCAGCGGGCGCTCGAAGGCGCCGGTGGCGAGAACCACCGCGCCCGGGCGGATCGACCAGTAGCGGTGCCGCGGCTCGCCCTTGGCTGCTTCACGCTTGTGGTCGCTCACCCGCTCCAGCGCGGCAAGCATGTTGTTGTCGTAGTATCCCCAGACCGTGGTGCGGGGAAGCAGTCGGACATTTTTGCGCCCGCGAAGTTCGGCAATCGCGGCTTGCGCCCAGTCGGAGGCGGACATGCCGTCGATGGTCTCGCCCGACCAGTTGGCCGAACCGCCGAAACGCGGCTCCAGGTCGGCAAGGATGACGCGCTTTCCGCTTTGCGCGGCAGCCTTTGCCGCCATCAGGCCGGCCGGGCCTGAGCCGACCACCAGCACATCGCAAAAGGCGTTGGTGCGCTCGTAGCGCGCCGGATCCTTGTCATAGCCGGCACTGCCGAGGCCCGCGGCGCGGCGGATGAAATATTCGCAGAACATCCAGAACCGGGTGCCTTTCAGCGGTCCGATCACCGGTCCCATGAACGTCTTGTAGTAGAAGCCGGCGCTAAGCAGCTTGCCGCCGAGCTGGTTTGCCGCGCCGATGTCGAAGGAAAGCGACGGGAAGCGGTTCTGGCTGACGACCGTCAGTCCGTCGTAAATTTCGAGCTGCGTCGCCGGGATGTTGGGCTCGCGGATGTTGCCCTTCAGTACCGTCACCAGGGCATTGGGTTCGTCGACGCCTGCCGTCAGCACGCCACGCGGGCGATGGTATTTGAATGAACGGCCGAACAGGGTAACGCCGTTGGCAAGCAGGGCCGAGGCAAGCGTGTCGCCGGGATGACCGCTATAGGGTTTGCCGTCGAACGTGAAGCGGATGCCGCGGTCGCGGTCGATGCGGCGGCTGCCAATGTCGATGCGGCGCGGGCTCATGCGGCGCCCCCGCTCTTGCGGTGACGGTCGGATTTGCGGTGGCCGGCTTCGCGCGCGAAACCGACTGCCGAAATCTTGTGGGTCAGCGTGTTGCGGCTGACGGCGAGATGCGCCCGGCAGCCGCCGGAATGCTGCCAGATCTCGTGGTGCTCGCCGGCGATGTTGAGGCGGTCGTAGACGTAGGCATTCCAGGCCCGGTCGTCGGTCGACCCGGCGTCCGGGCGGACGCGGTTGCCGTCGCCCTGATAAGTGTACTCGGAAACGTCGCGCGGCCCGCAATAAGGACAGGTGATCAACATTCGTTTGGTCCTAATGCAGCCTAGGGGTCGAGCCCTGGCCCTTGTCGTCGATGACGGCGCCGCGGTGGAAACGGTCGAGCGTGAAGGGCGCGTTGAAGTCGTGCGGCTGGTCCTTGGCGATGGTGTGGGCAAAGCACCAGCCGGAGGCCGGTGTGGCTTTGAAGCCGCCGTAGCACCAGCCGCAATTCAGGTACATGCCGGGCAGCGGGCCGGTCGTGATGATGGGCGAGCCGTCCATCGACATGTCGCAGACACCGCCCCAGGAACGCAGCACGCGTACCGGCGCGAGGCTTGGGAACAGCGCCAGCATCTCGCTCATCACTTCCTCGACAATGGGAAGATTGCCGCGCTGCGCGTAGCTGTTGTAGCCCTCGATGTCGCCGCCATAGACGAGGCCACCCTTGTCGGACTGGGACATGTAGAAGTGGCCCATGCCGAAGGTAACCACGGTATCGAGGAAGGGTTTCAGCGATTCCGACACGAAGGCCTGGAGTGTGTGGCTTTCGATCGGCAAGCGCTCAACGCCGGCCATGCGCATGACATGCCCGGTCGAGCCGGCAACCGCGACAGCGACTTTCTTGGCGCGGATCTCGCCGCGCGAGGTGTTGACGCCAACCACCCGGTCGCCGTCCTTGATGAAACCCTGGACCTCGCAATTTTCCAGGAGATCGACGCCGCGCCGGTCGGCGCCGCGTGCATAACCCCAAGCCACCGCGTCATGGCGCGCCGTGCCGGCGCGTTCCTGCATCAGGCCGCCGTAAATGGGAAAGCGGGCCGATTTCGACACGTCGAGACCTGGGACGCGGCGGGCCATCTCGGCGGGCGTCATCAGATGCGCGTCGGCGCCGAGATGGCGCATGGCGTTGCCGCGCCGTGCGAAGTCGTCGAGCTGCGCCGGCGTATGGGCGATGTTCAACACGCCGCGCTGCGAAAACATGACGTTGTAGTTGAGGTCGTGGGAGAGGTTTTCCCACATCTTCATGGAGTGCTCGTAGAACCGGATATTCTGCGGCAGCAAATAGTTGGAGCGAACCGCCGTGGTGTTGCGGCCAACGTTGCCGGAACCCAGCCAGCCTTTTTCGAGCACAGCGACGTTGGTGATTCCGTGCTCCTTGGCCAGATAGTAGGCGGTCGAAAGCCCGTGCCCGCCGCCACCGACGATGATCACATCGTAGCTCGGCTTGGGGTCTGGCTTGCGCCAGGCCGGCTTCCAGTCGCGGTTCCCGGAGAGCGCGTTTTTCAGCAGCGAAAGGGCCGAATATTCCGCCATTTATCATTCATCCATGTGGGGGCGATGCGGCAGACTATAGATCACGCCGACGCACCAAAGCCAATATTGCGCCATCGCCTTTCGACTGGCCGACTCCTGTCGCGGCCGCGACGCGGCTTGCCCCGGGCAGCCGGCGTCTTTATCAAGGGCGGACTTTTCGCCCTGTTTCGATTTGGCCATGAGCCGTACCGACATCATGCTTCCACCCGTTTTCCGGCGCCTTGCCGCATTGCTCATCCTGCTCGTCGCGGCAGCGATGCCGTTGGCTGCTTCGGCGCAGGCGGTCGGCCAGCTCGGCAGCCAGGTCATCGGCGAGCAGCAGAACGTCATCGATCAGCTGACCCTGAAGACGGACGGCCTCGAAGAGCAGATTACGGCCAATGCCGAGAACGACGCCGAGCTGGTCGAGATCAGGCTTCAGCTCGAGGATATCGGACGGCAGCTGTTGACCAGCGGCCAGGCGTTTCGGCCACGGCTGACGGAAATCAACGCGCGGCTTGAGCAGCTCGGGCCGCCGCCGGCCAAGGACGATACGACCGAGCCGGAGGTGGTGACGCAGGAACGTCAGCGCTGGCGGCCGAAAAGGCCGAGATCAACGGATTGCTCGGGGTAGCCGAGAACCTGTCGATCCGCATCAACAATCTGGTCAACAAGATCGCCGAAATGCGGCGCGATCTGTTCGCCAATCTTTTGACCAAGCGCACCGACATCAACTTCGAACTTGCGGGCCAAGTCGTCGACGCATTCGGCACCGCGACGGACGACCTCTACCGCAGGATGGCGTCGTGGCTTCGGTTCGTCGTGCAGTTCAAGCTGACCTCGATGCTGGCGGCGACCTTCTTCGGGCTGCTTGCGGCGATGGTGCTTCTGGTCGGCGGAAGGCGTTTCTTCGGCCGACTTTTCGTCGCTGATCCGGCAAACGAGAACCCGTCCTATCTCAGCCGCCTGTCGGTGGCATTCTGGTCGACACTGCTGCCCACGGCGGCAGTGAGTGTCTTCCTCACGACCGTCTACCTGCTCTACGACTATTTTGCCGTGCTGCGCGCCGATGTCGGCGAAGTCATGACGGCGCTGTTTGCCGTTATCGGCATCTTCTTCTTCGTTCATCGTCTCGCCAGCGCCGTGCTGTCGCCGCGCCTGCCCAATTGGCGGCTGATCGCGGTGGAGACGCCCGCCGCGAGGCTGCTGCTATGGCTGGTCTCGGCAACGGCGTTTTTCACCGGCGCCGATTTCTTCCTGAGCAAAGTCTACCAGGTGCTGGGGTCGCCGTTGTCGCTGACGGTCGGCGAAAGCCTCCTGGCAACCGTCCTGACCGGCATTCCGATGATCCTGATCGGCCTTGTGCGGCCGTTCGTCGACGAAAACGGCAAGCCGAAACGCTGGCATCCGCTGCTGCGCTTCGCGCTCTATTTCCTTGGCGGTTTGACCATCGTCGCGGCGCTGCTCGGCTACATCGGCTTCGCCCGCTTCCTGTCCGCGCAGGTCGTGCTCACCGGCGCCGTCCTGGCGACGATGTATATCGGCTTCCTGTCGGCGCGGGCGATTTCCGACGAGGGGGCCTTCGCTAACACCGCGCTCGGCCAGCGGGTGGCGCGCGTCTTCGGCCTCGACGAGACGACGATCGACCAGCTTGGCCTGGTCGTCAGCATCGCCATCAACCTGATCGTGGTGGTGCTCGGCCTGCCGCTGATTCTGTTCATGTGGGGTTTCCAGCCGGGCGACATCACGGCGTGGGCCTACAAGCTGGCTACCGAGATCAGGATCGGTTCGGTCTCCTTCTCGCTGATCGGCGTGCTGACCGGCTTGCTCGTCTTCGTCTTCGGCTACTTCCTGACCCGCTGGTTCCAGGGCTGGCTGGATGGCTCGGTGATGGCGCGCGGCAAGGTCGATGCCGGCGTACGCAACTCGATCCGCACCGTCGTCGGTTATGCCGGCCTGGCGCTCGCCGCCCTGGTCGGTGTGTCGGCCGCCGGCATCAACCTTTCCAACCTGGCGCTGATCGCCGGCGGTCTCTCGCTCGGTATCGGTTTCGGCTTGCAAAACATCGTGTCCAATTTCGTTTCGGGGTTGATTCTCTGGCCGAGCGACCGTTCAAGGCCGGCGACTGGATCGTCGCCGGCGATGTTTCGGGCACGGTCAAGAAGATCAGCGTGCGCGCCACCGAAATCGAGACGTTCCAGCGCCAGACGATGATCCTGCCGAACTCGCAGCTGATCAACGCCGCCGTTGGCAACTGGACGCACAAGAACAAGCTCGGGCGCGTCGACATCAAGGTCAATGTCGCCTACGGCTTCGACGCCAGGCAGGCGCATGCGATCCTGCTCGACGTCGCCAAGAGCCATCCGCTGGTCTTGAAGAACCCCGAGCCTTTTGTGCTGTTCGTGAATCTCGGCGCGGCGGCCCTGGAGTTCGAAATCCGCGTCTTCCTTGCCGACATCCTCAACGGCGCCGTCGTGCAGAACGATATCCGTTTTGCCGTGCTCGACGCGTTGGGCGCGGCCGGCATCGACATCCCGTCGACGCCGCGGGCGGAGGTCAAGCCATCGGTGCGCGTCGCCCACGAGGGGGATGGCGCGGACAAGCCGGTGAAACCGGCTTCGCGCCGTAAACGAAAAGTTCCCGATCCGGACTAGCTTGAGACCCGACCCACGGCAGGCTGAACGCAGCATTCAGTTGCCGTTCAGCTTCGCTCTCCTATAAGGTTGCACGGGAGAAGGCAGTGGCTTTCTCCGGGCAACAGAGGCGGTGGAGACACCGATAGTGCAATGAAGAGAATTCTGTGTCGCGATTGCTGCGCTGCTTGCCCTCAGTGGGCAGGGGATCACGGCGAGCGCCGTCAACAAGGATGCCGAGCCACGCACGCTGATCGTGACTGAGGGCGGCAGCAAGAACGAGCTTGCGCTGGCTGCGGGCGAGACGGTGGAATTCTGCCAGTCCGGCTGCTTCGTAACGATGCCGAACGGTGACCGTGAAGCGCTGACCGGCTCCGAAACCATCGAGATTTCGGGCGGCGTCGCCAAGATCAAGTAAGCCGCACCTGGAAGTCTCAGACGGGCCGGGCAGAATTGCTCGGCCTTTTTTGCGCGCTCTGGTAGCAGCCGGTTAACTCTGTACTCTGAATTTCGCGCCAGTTTGCCTGCGGGGCCGCCCGGTTTAACGGTCGTTTTCGTCTTCGCCGGCTATATTCGCGCCAGGGAGCGCCCGAAGGCGTTGGCGGGAGCATGGGCGGAAGAAATGGATAGGCGATCTGACAATGAGGCGATACCTCTGGCCGTCGACCTCGATGGCACTCTGATCGCGACCGACCTTTTGTGGGAAGGCCTCTTCCTGCTGTTGCGTCAAAACCCGCTCTTCCTGATCCTGGTGCCGGTGTGGCTGTCCTCGGGGCCGGCCCGGCTGAAACGCGAGATCGCGGCGCGCGTGGACATCGACGCCGCCGGGCTTCCCTACCGCGCGGAAGTTCTTTCGCGGCTGCGCGACGAACGCGCCGCCGGCCGCGAGATCGTCCTTGCCACCGGCACCCCACGCAAGTTCGCCGAAGCGATTGCCGCGCATCTCGGCATATTCGACAAGGTGCTGGCGACGGACGAGGCCCATAATCTGACGTCGGGACGAAAAAAGGCGGCGCTGGTCGAAGCTTATGGCGACTGCGGGTTCGACTACGCCGGCAACAGCCGCCACGACCTCAAGGTCTTCGATTCGGCGCGCGAGACGATCGTCGTCGCGCCGGACCGCCACGCCGCCCGCTGGCAATCGTCGCATGGCAGCGAATTGCTCGAAACGCCGAAGCCGACGATCAAGACCGTCGTCAAGATGCTGCGGGCGCATCAATGGCTGAAGAACGGGCTCATCGCCGTGCCGATGGTGCTCAGCCACGAATATTTCAACGTCGGCATGATGCTGTCATGCGTGCTGGCCTTCATCTCCTTCAGCGCCGCCGCTTCAGCGATATACATCGTCAACGATTTCTTCGACCTGGCGCTCGACCGTCGTCACCCGACCAAGCGCAACCGGCCGTTCGCCAGCGGGCTGTTGTCGATGCCGTTCGGCTTTGCCTCGGTCGCCGTGCTTTTGACGGTGAGCCTCTGCACGGCGCTCTTCCTGCCGATCGAATTCCTGGGTGTGCTGCTGGCATATCTGCTCATCACCACTGCATATTCCTTCTCGATCAAGCGCATGCTCCTGATCGACGTGCTAACGCTTGCCGGCCTCTATACGATGCGCATTCTTGCTGGCGCCGCCGCCACCGGCGTCGATGTGTCGTTCTGGCTGCTCGCCTTCTCTATCTTCTTCTTCCTGTCGTTGGCGCTGGTGAAGCGCTATGTCGAACTGCGCTCGACGCCGCTGCCGGTCGGCGAACGGATCGCCGGCCGCGGCTACCGCGCCGAGGATCAGGAGATCGTCGCGCAGGCCGGCATGGCCTCAGCCTTCTCGTCGGCGCTGGTTTTGGCGCTCTATATCGACAGCGACGCGGTGCGTGAACTCTACGCCAAGCCGTGGCTTGTGTGGCCCCTGGCGCCGATCGTGCTCTATCTGACGATGCGGGTGTGGATCCTGGCGCGCCGCGACGAGATGCATGACGATCCCGTCGTTTTCATCATCCGCGACTGGCGCAGCCAGGTGGTGGTGACGATTGGCGGCGTCCTCATGGCGATGGCAGGCATCTGAGCGATGACACCGTATGAAAGCTTCGGCCGATCCGTTGCGCCGACGGGCCGGGCGATCGGCATCGATGAGGCGATAGCCAGCCTGCAGTCGGGCAAGGCAGGCGCGGGTTCACTACTTGCCTACGGCAATGGCCGCTCTTATGGCGATTCCTGCCAGAACACCGCCGGCGCCATCGTCGACATGCGACCGAAGAACCGCATCCTGGGCTTCGACGCCGGGACCGGCATCATCGAGGCCGAGGCCGGCGTGCTGCTTTGCGACATCATTGCGCATGCCGCGCCGTTCGGGTTCTTTCCGGCGGTTGTTCCCGGTACACAGTTCGTGACGCTCGGCGGCGCCATCGCCAACGACGTGCACGGCAAGAACCACCATCGCCGCGGTACGTTCGGCCGCCACGTCGAGGCCTTCACGCTGCTGCGTTCAAACGGCCATCTTCACCACTGCTCGCCGGAATACAATCCGGAACTCTTTTCGGCGACGATCGGCGGCATGGGCCTGACCGGCATCATTCTCAAAGCCGCGATCCGGCTGATGCGGGTTGCTTCGCTGGACGTCGAGGAGACGGTGACGCCGTTCGGCAGCCTTGCCGAATTCTTCGACATGGCCGAGGCGGCGGATGCCGCCAATGAATATGCGGTCGCCTGGATCGACCAGCTCGCTTCGCGAAAGGGCGCCGGCCGCGGCCTGCTGATGACCGGCAATCATTCCGGCTACGGCGCGCGCAGCGCGGCAGCTGCCGGCTCTCAGGCTTTCGGTGCCGTTCCAGCCGCCGCTCAACGTGCTCAACCGCCCCTTCCTCAAGGCGTTCAACACCGCCTACCGCTGGAAGAAGGGCAAGGCCCGAGCCCCGCATGCCAGCGGCTACCAGAGCTTCTTCTTTCCGCTCGACGGCGTGCGCGACTGGAACCGCCTTTACGGGCCGAACGGGCTGTTCCAGCACCAGAGCGTGATACCCGAAGAGGCAGCACGCCAGGCGGTGCCGGAACTGCTGGCAGCCGCACAGGAGGCAGGGCAGGGTTCTTTCCTGACTGTGTTGAAACGCTTTGGCGCGATGCCGTCGCCCGGGCTCATGTCGTTTCCACGTCCCGGCTTCACACTCACGCTCGACTTTCCGAACCGCGGCATCGCTACGCTGAAGCTGCTGGAGCGGCTCGATGCCATCACTGTGGCCGCCGGCGGCGCGATCAACCCTTACAAAGATGCGCGCATGGGCGCTGATGTCTTCGCCGCATCCTTCCCGAATTGGCAGAAGCTGGAGGCCGCGCGCGATAAGGCCTTCATGTCGGATCTCTGGTCGCGTACAGCGATGCGGCTGGCATCGCCAGGTGCCGGCGCGGGACAGGCGGCGGCGTGATCTGGCTTTGAACTGTTGCAGGTAGACAGTGGATAGGCGTCATTTTGCTCGAATTTAAGCGGCGCTTCACGAATTGTTTGCGTTTGTAGTAGACGTGTCATCGAGCAGGTGGAAAGCATGAAATATATCGGATTCATACTCTTTACGGTGATGACCAACGCTGCGGCGCAGTTGATACTTAAGCACGGCATGATGTCGCTAGGATCGATCAGCTTCGAGGGCGCCAACCCGGTGCTGAAGCTTTTGCAGATCGTGTTCAGCCCGTGGGTTTTCCTCGGCCTTTGCATCTTCGTGATCTCGATGGCATCGCATCTCTATGTCTTGTCCAAGGTCGAGCTCTCCTTTGCCTATCCGTTCCTCAGCCTTGCCTATGTCGCGGTCGCGGTGTTCGCCTACTTCGTCTTCCACGAAGATCTGAACGCCTGGCGCATCGCCGGCATCGCCTTCATCTGCGTTGGCACCGTGCTGATCGCCCAGGGCGGCAGCGGCCATGCAAAGGCAAGCACCCCAGAACAGGGCGCCCATACAAGCGAGTTGACACGATGAGACACATCATTTTCGGAGGCGACGGCTTCGTCGGCCGCCATCTTGCGGCAAAGCTGGTCGAAGAGGGCGAGGAGGTCGTTGTTGCCGACATCGTCAAGAGCGACCTGACACATTACCGCTCGGCGACGTTCGTGCAGTGCGATGTCACCGACCCCGCGTCGGTAGCCAACGTGGGTATCCGCGCCGACGACATGGTCTACAACCTGTCGGCCAAGATGCTGTCGCCGATCCAGGTGCGCGCCAAGCGGCATGACTTTTTCTGGCCGGTGAATGTGCACGGCACCGAAAACATCATCAAGGCGATGGAAAGGGTCGATGCACCGAGGCTGGTGCATTTTACGACCGACATGATCTACGGCCACACCGTCACTTTTCCGATGACCGAAGAACATCCGGTGGCGCCGCTCGGCGAATATGGCTGGTCGAAGCTGAAGACCGAGGAACTGGCCGCCGAATGGCGCAAGCGCGGCATGAACATTTCGCTGTTCCGTCCACGGCTGATCATCGGCCCCGGCCGTCTCGGCATCCTGGAAAAGCTGTTCAAGCTGATCGACATGAGCCTGCCGGTGCCGATGATCGGCTCGGGCAGGAACCCGTATCAGTTCATTTCGGTGTTCGATTGCGCCGAGGCAGCGCGGCTTGCCTGGAAGGCGGGCGTGCCCAACGAAGCCTACAATCTGGGCTCGCTCAACCCGCCGCCGGTGCGCAAGCTGCTCGCCGACCTGATCAGGCACGCCGGTTCGAAGTCGCTGCTGATCCCGACGCCCGGCTGGACCGTGAAGCGGACGCTCGACCTTCTCGACCTGATCAACATGCCGATCATGGATCCGGAGCAGTATCTGATCGCCGACGAGGAATGCGTGCTCGACGTTTCGAAGGGGAAGCGCCAGCTCGGCTGGATTCCGCAATACCGCGACGAGGACATGCTGATCGCCGCCTACAAGGAATACCGCGCCAGGAAAGACGGCCATACAGTGGCCGCCAACCACGTACCGGCCGAATAGATCGGGCTGCGAGGGAGAACAAGATGACCGCCATGACCAAACCCAAGACCGACGACGCCCGCGCCGTAGTCAACGCTCCGGCTCTGTCGCCGGCGGCGATCGCCAAGCCGGCGATGATCAGCGTCGAAGAATCCAAGGCGATGGACGTCGCCCGCATGACCGACCTGTTCAAGGCGCATCTCAGTCCCGGCCAGTTGCACTTCATGAAGCTGCTCGGCTTCCACAAGATCAAGATCGAGACGGCGGAAGGCATGTTCTATGTTGACCAGAACGGCCGCCGCATCCTCGATTTCTTCGGCGGTTTCGGATCGCTGGCGCTTGGACACAACCACAAACGCATCATCGCGGCGCGCGAAAAGTTCCAGGACGAAAAACGCCACGAGATCGCCATCGCCTTCATGTCGCAATATGCGGCCGCACTCGCGCACAATCTGGCGCAGATCGCACCGAGCGACCTCGATATGGTGTTTCTCGGCTCGTCCGGTTCGGAAGCCATGGAAGCGGCGATCAAGATTGCCGAGCGGGCCGCCGGGCCGAAGCGCCCCAAGGTTATCTATGCCGAGAACTCATTCCACGGAAAAACCAAGGGCGTGCTGGCGATCACCGATGGCCAGCTCTATCGCGGCGAGTTCAAGCTGACCGACAATACCGTGCGGGTGCCGTTCGGCGATATCGACGCCATCGAGCGGGCCTTCAAGTCCGATCCCGAAATCGGCGCCATTGTTCTGGAAACCATCCAGGGCGGCGGTGGCATCGTGCAAGCGCCCGCTGAGTTCTGGCGCAAGCTCCGGGCGTTGTGCGACCAGTACGGTGTGCTGTGGGTTGCCGACGAGGTGCAGTGTGGCGTCGGCCGCTCGGGCCGTTTCTTCGCCTTCGAGCATTACGGCGTCGTGCCGGATGTGACGGCGGTCGCCAAGTCGCTCGGTGGCGGCAAGTCGGCCATGGCGGCCATGATCGCCAAGCGCGACGTCTACATGAAGGCATATGGAACGCCGAAGACGGCGATGATCCACGCCGCCGCCACCTTTGGCGGCATCGGCGAGGCTTCGATCACCGCCATCGAGACGCTGCATGTGCTTTATGACGAAGGGCTGATCGAAAATGCGGCGGTCACCGGCGACTATCTGCTCACCCGGCTGCAGGCGCTGCAGGCAAAATACCCGAAGATCATCAAGGACGTGCGCGGCAAGGGCTTCATGATCGGCCTGGAGTTCCACGACTTTTCGCAGACGCTGCCGATGGTGCTGCGCCCGGTGGTCTCGATGCTTGACGACAAGCTGAAGGGTTCCCTGTCCGGGTTCGTCGGCGCTCTTTTGCTGCGCGATTACGATGTCCTGGTCGCCTTCACCGAATACAACCGCAATGTCATCCGGCTGCTGCCGCCGCTGATCTGCCAGCGCGAGCATGTCGACCGGCTCGTCGATGCGATGGACAGCCTCTTGGGGCGCGGCATCGTGGCTATCGTCAAGGACTTCGTGAAAAGCCAGGTGAAGTAACCGGGCAGGCGTGGGGACGCCGGACAGGGGACGGACGATGGGATCGGAAGGCACGGCAATCGGCTGGGCAATGCGGACAAGTGCGGCGAAAAGCCTTTGCAGGGCGGCTTCGAACCGCACGCTCCTCGACCAGCTTTCCGCGGTGTTTGTGGTGGCGGTTGTGGTGCTCATTTCGGCCTACACCTGGGTGCGACCCGACTACAATTGGGACATGGTCGCCTATATCGCGACCGCCCTCGAGAGCCAGACGAGCGATCCTGTCGAACTGCACGCCGAAACCTGGAAGGAGATCGAAAAGGGCGCGTCCGAGGCGAACCTCTACCATCTCCAGTACAGCAATCCGTACAACCGCCACCAGTGGGAAAACCCGGTCGACTTCCAGTCGCAGCTGTCGATGTATCGGGTGAAGGTTGCCTATATCAGCCTGATGAAGGCGCTGGCGCCGGTGACGGGGCTCGACAAGGCTGCCATCCTGCTCTCCATACTGCCGTCGATCGCTTTCGGAGCGCTTTGTCTGGTCTGGCTGAAACGCGAGAACGCGATGCAGGGCGCGTTGATCCTCATGCCAATTCTGGTCATGGCCGACTATCTGCACATGACCACGGCGGTGACGCCCGACATGCTGTCAGCGCTGATGTTGCTCTGCGCGATCTATCTTCTGACGCGTCGGCGCGATCTGGCCGCCTGCCTGCTTCTTTTCGTCTCGGTGTTTTTCAGGCCGGATTCGCTCATCCTGATCTTGGCGCTGTTGATCGCAGCGGTGGTTTTCGGCTGGCGAAAGCTGCCGCTGCTCGTGACCTTTGTTGCCGCCTTCGCGGCCTGCGTGGGGATCTCGAAATACGGCGGCCATCCCGGCTGGTGGGCGCATTTCTATTTCTCTTGCGTCCAGATCCAGGAATCGATGGCCAATTTCCGTCCGGACTTTTCGCTCCTCGATTTCGCACGTGGTTACGTCCGCGGCATGATGATTGCGCTGCTCGACAATCACTGGCCGGCATTGATGGTGCTCTTCGCAGCCGCCTGGGCGCTGCTCTACCGGGCCGGCAAGACTGGCGGCGGTCGTGAGAATGCGTTGATGTTCGCGTTGATGATCGGCACGCTTGGCAAGTTCGCCAGCTTCCCGCTGCCTGATGACCGGTTCTATTTCGTATTCATGGCCGGCATGGCGATCCTGCTTGTCGCCATGTGGAAGCCACGCTTCGATGAAGGTTTGTCTACTGCCACCCGGTAGTCGAACGGACCGCTGCCAAACAGCGGTGAACGCTGCTTGGGCTATGGCTGAGCGCCTGCGATGGTGATCGAGGTCGCCGCTCCCTTTGGCAATGTCGCAAACAGGCTGCAATCGCGCGAGGCCGGCCTATAGTCTGCCGAAAATTTGATGTCGGAGTAGTGGGCAATGGCAGAGTTTCCGAAACGGGCGAAGGTCGTCATCGTCGGGCTGGGCGGTATCGTGGGCGCGTCGGTCGCCCATCACCTGATTGAGCGCGGATGGGACGACATCGTCGGCATCGATAAGTCCGGCATCCCGACCGACATCGGCTCAACGGCGCACGCGTCGGACTTCTGCTACACCACCAGCCACGATTTTCTTTCCTGTTGGACGACACTCTACTCCATCGATTTCTACGAGAAGATGGGCCATTACGCGCGGGTCGGCGGCCTCGAGGTCGCCCGCGTCGGCGACGACGACCGCATGGAGGAGATCAAGCGCAAGGTGGCCTCGGCCAAGGCATTCGGCACCCGCGCGCGTCTCATCGAACCCGCCGAGATCAAGCAAAAATTCCCGCTGATCGAAGAGCATCTGGTGCAGGGCGGCATGTGGGATCCCGACGCCGGGCTTGTCATCCCGCGCTCGCAGACGGTCGCGGGCAAGCTTGTCGATCAGGGCGAGGCTTCCGGAAAGCTCAGGGCCTTCGCCAACACTCCGGCCAAATCGCTGGTCATCGAGAATGGGCGGATCAAGGGCGTGGTGACGGACCGCGGCACCATTCACGCCGACCATGTGGTGGTGTGCGCCGGCATCTGGGGCCGGCTGATCGCGGCAATGGCGGGCGAGGACCTGCCGGTCATGCCGGTCGACCATCCCTTGACCTTCTTCGGCCCGTACACCGCATTTGCCGGCACCGGCAAGGAAATTGGCTGGCCGCTGCTGCGCGACCAGGGCAACTCCGCCTACATGCGCGACACCGGCGACCCCAGGACCGCCGAAGGCGGTCAGATCGAGTGGGGCTACTACGAGGAAACGAACCCGCGCCTGTGCCATCCGCGCGACCTTCTGGAAAAGCACGAGTCGCGGCTGTCGCCGTCGCAGCGCGATCTTGAAATGGACCAGATCATCGAGCCGCTGGAACGCGCGATGGAACTGACGCCTATCCTTGCCGAACTCGGCTACAATGAAAGCCATTCCTTCAACGGGCTGTTGCAGGTTTCCGCGGCCGGCGGGCCGTCCTGCGGCGAGAGCCAGAAGGTGAGGGGGCTTTGGTATTGTGTCGCCATCTGGGTGAAGGACGGGCCGGCCTATGGCAAGCTGATCGCCGACTGGATGACCGACGGGCGCACTGAGTTCGATCACAACAGCATCGACTACGCGCGCTTCTATCCGCACCAGCTGGAAGAAAAGTTCATCGAGGGTCGCTGCGGCGAGGCGGCGCAGAAGATCTACACACCGGCGGTGCATCCGCGCGAGCCATACGGCACCGGGCGCAATGTCAAGCGCTCACCGTTTTACGAGCGCGAGACGGAGCTCGGCGGCTACTTCATGGAGCTCGGCGGCTGGGAGCGCGCGCATGGCTACGCCGCCAACGAGCATCTCCTGGAAAAATACGGCAACCGCGTGCCGGTGCGTGAGAACGAATGGGACAACCGCCATTTCTGGCGCGTCTCCAATGCCGAGCATCTCGCCATGAGCGAGGATTGCGGCATCGTGAACCTGTCGCATTTCTACATGTTCGACGTGGAAGGGCCCGATCATGTCGCGCTGATGGAATGGGTCTGCGCGGCAAAAATCGGCGGCGACGCCAACATCGGCAAGGGCATCTATACGCATTTCCTCGACGACGAGGGCATGGTGCGCGCCGACCTCACCGTCATCCGCATGGCCGACCGTTGCCGCGTCATGGACGGCGCCGACGCTGGACCGCGCGACTTTCACTACATTCGTCGTGTGGCGGAGGACAGAGGCTTCGACGTCACCGTCACCGACGTGACCGAGAAATACGTTACCGTCGGTATCTGGGGACCCAACGCGCGCGCCACCCTGCAGAAGGTTGTCGAGGATGCGGCCGGGCTCTCGCCCGAAAGCTTCCCGTTTGCCGCGATCAAGCCCGTGAAGATTGCCGGCAAGGACGTTACCGCTTTCCGCATTTCCTATGTCGGCGAGCAGGGGTGGGAACTGCACATGCGCTACGAGGACGGCCTCGCCGTCTGGGACGCGCTGCGTTCGACCGGGGTCATGCCGTTCGGCGTCGAGACCTACGCCAACTCGCGCCGCATGGAAAAAAGTCTGCGGCTGCAGAACGCCGACCTTCTGACGGAATACAACCTGCTTGAGGCCGATCTTGCCCGACCGAAGGTCAAGGAGGCGGACTTCCGCGGCAAGGCCAAACATGAGGAATATCGCGCGCGGAAGAATCAGCCGGCGATGCTGTGCACGCTGGTCATGACCGACAATCTCGATTCCAAGGGGGTGGCGCGTTATCCCGTTGGCATCATGCCTGTGATGGACCCGCAGACCGGCGAGACGCTGGTCGATGAACTCGGCCGTCGCTCCTTTACCACCTCGGTCGCCTACGGGCCGACGATCGGCAAAAACATCGCGCTCGCCTATCTGCCGTGGGCCTATTGTACGGAAGGCAGCAAGCTTTCCGTCGAGTATTTTGGCGAGACCTTTCCGGTCGAAGTGGTGGCGATTGGCTACAAGCCGCTCTACGATCCGGAGAATTTGAAGCCGCGCAGTTGACGGGTTCTGCTGGTGGTCGCGAAATCGTGAAGAGAAAAGGCCCGGGTTTTTCTGGGCCTTTTCTTTTCAAGCGATGGTTTTCGCGTAACCTTGCGTCATGTCTCGTCTGTTTTGCGCCAGACATGCACTCGCAACCGGCGTCGCCTTGGCGCTGACCGTTGTTGCCGCCTCGGCAAGCCGGGCTGCCGAAGCGGTCGACATCGAACTGGTGCTGGCTGTCGATGTTTCCTTGTCCATGTCGCCGGACGAACTCGACATCCAGAGGCGGGGTTACGCGGCGGCGCTTACCCACGACAAGGTTTTGCAGGCGATTGCCGACGGCGTGCATGGCAAGATCGCGATCACCTATTTCGAATGGGCCGGCAGCACGTCGCACCACGTCATCGTGCCGTGGACGACGATTGCCTCGCCTGCCGATGCCGAGCGGGTGGCGTCGCAGCTTTCGGCCCAGCCGCCCAACAGTGCGCGGCGGACCTCGATCTCCAGCGCGCTGGAGTTCGGCGCGGACTTGTTCGCCGAGAGCCAGTTTCAGGGCTTGAAGCGGGTGATCGACATTTCGGGGGACGGGCCGAACAACCAGGGACCGCCGGTAGATATCGTCCGCAACGACGTGATCCGGCAGGGAATCACCATCAACGGTTTGCCGTTGATGACCAATGGCGGACTGACCAGCGCCTACGATGTCGACGATCTCGACCAGTATTACACCGATTGCGTGATCGGTGGGCCGGGCGCCTTCATGGTGCCGGTCAATGACTGGTCGCAATTCCCGGAAGCCGTTCGGCGCAAACTGGTTCTCGAACTCGCCGGCCCCAGGTCCAGGCAATGGGCGGAAGAGGAAGCGCTTCACCCGCCAATCGTGAAGGCGCAGGCAGCACCGGTCTACGATTGCCTGATCGGCGAGAAGCTGTGGCAGGACCGTTCCTGGATGTGGGAGAACCGCTGAGGGTTTACGCGCAGGCGGCATCCTTTTTTCACCATGATCTCTTGCTGCTTTCCCGGACGCTGGCTTTCGGCTGCAATCGTGCCATCTGCTTACTTGCAGGGCTCGACTGCCATCGCCAATTTCCGGCATGCGGCTGCGGGACGGCGGCTGCAAACATGCAATTTACTGCCGACGAGGGAATGACTGGAATGAAGAAAACCGCAATTCTGGCCACGGTGGCTTCGGGGCTGGCTGTGGGCAGCGCCAGCGCGCAGGATTATGGCGATGCCTGCCTGATGTTTGAACATGCCGGCTTTCGCGGCGAAGTCATCTCCATGGCCCCGGACCAGCGCGTCAGCTTCCGGGCCGGACAATTCTGGAATGACACGGTGTCCTCGGTGAGGGTGGCGCGTGGCTGCACGCTGGTGATCTTCGAGCACGCGCGCATGCAGGGGGCATCCGCCGAAATATCGCGGCGCGTGCCCAATCTGGGCCGGCGCTGGAACGACCGTATCTCGTCGGCGGAATGTTATTGCGACGATTTCGACAGCTATTGAGCCGCGGTGCATCGCATGACGCGGCCGCGCGTGGACGCGTTATGCCCCGGTGCTTCTAACGCGAACTCGGTCCGCCGGTGCGTGGCGAGAACAGCAGGATCGCCACCCCCAGCAATCCCGATACCAGTGAGCCGCTGAGGATGCCAACCTTCAGCGCGCCCTGCATGGCAATTTCGTCAGGGAAGGCCAGCAGGCCGATGAACAGGCTCATGGTGAAGCCGATGCCGCACAGGAAGGCGACGCCGAGCAGGTGACGCATCGAGGCATTCGCCGGCATGTCGGCAAGACCGAGGCGGATAGCCAGCCATGCCGTGCCGAACACGCCGACCAGCTTGCCGAGGACCAGGCCAAGGGTGATGCCGAGCGTCAGAGGCTGGAGAAAGTAAGCCGCCGAGACGCTGCCGAGCGCCACACCGGCATTGGCGAAGCCGAAGACCGGGATGACAAAGAACGAGACCGGCTTGTGCAGCGCATGCTCCAGCGCGTGGAGCGGCGAATCCCCAGGGCGGTCCTGCACGCCCGGTGTGCGGCCCAGCGGGATGGTCAGCGCCAGGGCAACGCCGGCCAGCGTGGCATGAACGCCGGACTTCAGCACGACCACCCACAGAATCAGGCCGAGCACGAGATATGGCGCAAGCCGCATGACGCTGAAACGGTTGAGGGCGACGAGTGCGACAAGGATCGCGGCGGCGGCCGCCAGCCAGGCAAGCGAAAGGCCCGACGTGTAAAACAGTGCGATGATGATGACGGCGCCGAGATCGTCGATGATGGCAAGCGCGGTAAGGAAAACCTTCAGCGAGGCGGGCACGCGGTTGCCGAGCAGCGACAGAACGCCAAGCGCAAACGCGATGTCCGTGGCGGTGGGGATGGCCCAGCCGCGCAGCGTTTCAGGACTGTCGCTATTCAAGGCGACGAAGATCAGCGCGGGAGCCGCCATGCCGCCGGCCGCCGCGATGCCGGGCAAAATGCGCCGCGGCCAGGTGGAAAGCTGGCCGTCGAGGAATTCGCGTTTGATCTCCAGGCCGACCAGCAGGAAAAACACCGCCATCAGGCCGTCATTGATCCAATGCGCGACGTTGAGCGGGCCGAGATAGGTCGACAGGGCGGAAAAATAAGATGGCGCCAGAGGTGAATTCGCAACCAGCAGGGCAAGTGCCGCCGCCACCATCAGCACGATGCCGCCGGCGCTCTCGCTGGTGATGAATTCGCGAAACGCGGATTGGGGGTGTCTGGCGTGTGGGCTCATGCGCCGGCCTTTCCGTCGGGTCGGCCGCTGCGGCCATTTCGCGTCGAACCTAGCAGCCGGTTCGGCGCGCTACCACCGGCAGCATCGTCGCAGTTCCAAAACGGCGGGGTTGCGCCGAGCCCCTAAAGCGCTGGGATCTCAATGGTTCACTCCCCGCGCTTCAAGTCTTGATATTTACGCGTGTCGTTTATCGCGAAACCGCTGCACCTTTTTGCGTGACATGCATTTATGCGGCGAGAAGCTGTTTGCGGTCGACGCGCTCCTGCTGTGGTGAGCGGGCATAGAGTTCGCGGTAGCATTTCGAAAAATGCGACGCGGAGACGAAACCGCAGGCAACGGCAACCTCGACCACCGGCATCGACGACTGGATCAGCAGGTGGCGGGCACGGTCGAGCCGGATTTCCAGGTAGTAGCGCGCCGGCGACCGCCCCATCTCGGTGCGGAACAGGCGCTCGATCTGGCGGCGCGAGAGGCCGACCTCGTCGGCGATCTCGATCAGCGACAGCGGCTCGGAGAGATTTGCCTCCATCAGTTCGATGATGGTCAGCACTTTTGCGTTTTGCACGCCCAGGCGCGCGCGCAGCGGCAGCCGCTGGCGGTCCGTCGGGCTGCGCACCCGGTCGGTCAGCACCTGCTCGCAGACGCGGTTGACGAGATTCTCGTCGAAATCGTCGCCGATCAGCTTCAGCATCATGTCGAGAGCGGCGGTGCCGCCGGCACAGGTGTAGATGTTCTGGTCGACCTCGAAGAGATCGGCAAAGACGTTGGCCTTGGGGAAGGCTTCGGAGAAGCCCGGCAGGTTTTCCCAGTGGATGGCGCAACGCTTGTTGGAAAGCAGCCCGGCCGAGGCCAGCACATAGGCGCCGGTGCACAGGCCGCCGATGGCGACGCCGCGATTATATTCCTCGCGCAGCCAGGCAAAGGTCGACTTGTTCTGGTAGTTCTCGACATTGATGCCGCTGCAGACGACCACCATCGAGGGGCGGTCGGAACCCGACATCTTCTTGCGTTCGTCTTCGAGCGAGGTGTTGACCGCGCATTCGACGCCATTCGAAGCCCCCACCGGTTTGCCGTCGAGGCTGGCGAGTCGCCATTTGTAGGCCTCATAGCCGAGCATCCGGTTGGCGATCCGCAGGGGATCGAGCGCCGTCGCAAAGGCGACCATGGTGAAATCGGGAACGAGGAAGAAAACAAGCGATCTTTTGATCGGATGCCTGATGACGTTCAAGAGGCCCTCACACGGCGGCAATGTCGCTGACAGGATGTCGCGATCAGCAAAGCGTCATCAGGAAAGATGTTTGCTGTCAATGGGGCGGGTGACGTCGCGGCATCAATATTTGCGACATTGCCTGTTTGCCGCACCGCGGCTGCCGACCGATGAGCCGGCCATGGCGGCACGACGCGCACGACAAAACGCCGCGCCGTGGCAATGCCAGGGCGCGGCGTTCATGCAGTCGGCCGGCAGGGAAGCGGCCGGAAACGGGATATCAGTTGACGAGGACGCCGAGACGCGCGCCCGCCATGGCAGCCGTCTGGCCGGGCATAGTCTTGCCGAGGCGCTGGCGCTCAAGAGCGGTGGTCAGGTTGGAATCGCGGCGGCCGAAAAAGCGGGAGAAAAGTTTCATGACACGTTATCCATGCAGCAGAGTTACACGGGGTGCCTTCGCATAGTCGCCTAAGGAGTGGGGCAGCTCGTTTTGATGACACTGATATAGTGGTTGTGCGGCGCACACAAAGTGGAAAAAGCGAAGCGCTTGATATGAAAAGCGACACGAAAAACGACGCTTTTTCGCCAATTACGCCGAAATTCTGTTTATTTACAAGGCGGTAGGCTGAATTTTAAGGCGCTATGCACCTATTTCATGTGCGTCATGCGTGCAGCGCATGACTGGGCCGGCGATGCTGCACCGCAGGAGAGGCTATCCTGCGGTGCAGGCGGGATCGTGGCCATTGGCGATCACCGATAGTCGGACCAGGTCGCATTCCTGGTGAACTGGCGGCCTTCGTTGCTGTCCGGCCAGCCAATGTCCTTCTGGATTTCGATCGGCAGCGAGCCGACGATGCGGCGGGTGCGGGCCTCGTCACGGGCTGAACGCCACTCGGCGGCGATGGTGCTCAATGTTGAATAGACAGACATGTTCCTTCTCCTCTCTGTTGCGGCGGGCATTTCCCAATCCGCAGCTTGACTATCTCTCGGTATTGATGTTCAATCAATCGAAATGAAGTGATCGTCCTGTTCAGAAAAATTGAAGAGCAAAGCCGATGACCGCACCACTCAATCACCCCCTGCCATTGCTTGATCTCGACGTGCTGCGCACCTTTGTGGCGATTGCCGAGACGGGCAGCTTCACCACCGCCGCGAATGCCGTGTTCCGCACGCCTTCGGCGGTCTCCATGCAAATCAAGAAGCTTGAAGATATTCTGGGCCGTTCGGTGTTCGCGCGCGATGCGCGCTCGGTGACGCTGACGACGGATGGCGAGATGCTGCTCGGCTATGCCCGCCGCATGTTGGCGGTGAACCGCGAGGCGGTTTCGAAATTCATCATTCCCGACATCACCGGCGTGGTGCGGCTGGGGTCGCCCGACGACTACGGCGAGCGTGTGCTGCCCAACGTCCTCAAACGTTTTGCGCAATCGCATCCCTCGATCGCCGTCGACGTCATCATCGACCAGAGCAGCAATCTGCGTCGCCGCATGGATGACAGGGCCCTGGACATCACGCTGCTCACCAATTCCAGCAAGATCGACGCCGCGGGCGCCGAAGTGCTGCTTACCGAGCCGATCGTCTGGGCGGGCGCCAAGGGTGGCTGCGCACATATGCGCGAACCGTTGCCTGTTTCGGTCTGGGAAGAGGGATGCGCCTGGCGGGCAGGGGCGCTTGAGGCGCTGGGTCGCGACGGGCGCAACTACCGCATCGCCTATATGAGTGCGCATACGGCAGGCCAACGCGCGGCGATCATGGCCGACCTGGCGGTCGCGCCGCTGCCGAAATCCTTCATCACCAACGACATGGTGGAACTCGGCACCAAGGCGGGCCTACCGACGATCGGCAATTACAGCCTGGCGATGCTGGTGGCGCCAGACGCGCAGGCGCCAGTCAGGGCCGCGGCCGACCATATCCGCGCGACCTTCGAGACTTTCAAGGAAACGGGCAAGTTCTGACCTTGGACCTGGGGCGGCGGGACACGCCGCCTTCGCCCGCAAATCGGCGGCGGGATGGGTCGCTGTCCTGAAGAGAGGGGGTGGTGGGCGATGACAGGCTCGAACTGCCGACATCTTCGGTGTAAACGAAGCGCTCTACCAACTGAGCTAATCGCCCTATCCGCGCGGACGTTTAAGCGGTTCCAACCGCGACCGCAAGGATAAATCGAAGTGCCGCTAGGTGAGCTTCATGCGGCTTTGCCGACATCCTCAAAAAAGCGTGATAGAGATGTCGGAAAGCGTGTTTGGCACGCTTGACACTCCACATCGAACCCCTTAATCCACCGCTCACCGACGCAACGCCTTGTTGCCGCCGGTAATGCGCGGGTGTAGCTCAGTCGGTTAGAGTGCCGGCCTGTCACGCCGGAGGTCGCGGGTTCGAGCCCCGTCACTCGCGCCATTTCCTTCAAGGGTTTTGAGCCCTTGCTTCCAGCAAGCTCCAGCTTCCCGCCGTCCGGGTGTGCCTTTGGTCACTCGTCGCGCATTCGTTTCGGCTGCCTGTCGAAGGCGCGTCCGTGCACCTGCTCTGCAAGCGGAACCACGTTCGCAAGTCTTTGATTTGGCCTGTAAAGTTGAGTGTAAAAGTCCATATTTATTTGGGTCATGGTTCGGCCACGATGGACTTGCGCTACCATGTCGCCTGCGCTAACCCTCGCCGCACTGCAGCAAGACCGACGCGCGAAGGGTTGTTCCAGCCAAACTGTCGCGGTTTCTACAATCCGGCCCAATGCTGTAGTTATGGCGGATCGACCGCCAACGGAAAGTTGGACCATGAACGAACTCCTCAGTTCATATCTGCCCATCGTGATCTTCATCGGCGTCGCGCTCGCCGTCGGTCTGGCGCTGGTGGTGGCGCCGTTCCTGGTCGCCTACCGCAACCCGGACCCGGAAAAGCTTTCGGCCTATGAATGCGGCTTCAACGCCTTCGACGACGCGCGCATGAAATTCGACATCCGCTTCTACCTCGTGTCGATCCTGTTCATCATCTTCGACCTCGAAGTGGCGTTCCTGTTCCCATGGGCGGTGTCGTTCGGCCAGATCGGCATGCTCGGCTTCTGGTCGATGATGGTGTTCCTCGCGCGTGCTGACCATCGGCTTCATCTATGAATGGAAGAAGGGAGCGCTGGAATGGGATTGAACGACGCTTCCAGCACGCTCGTCGCGCCACAGCCGAAGGGCATCATCGATCCCAACACCGGCAAGCCGATCGGCGCGGACGACCGCTTTTTCGGCGAGCTCAACAACGAGCTCTCCGACAAGGGTTTTCTCGTCACCTCGTCCGAGGCGCTGATCACCTGGGCGCGCACCGGCTCGCTGATGTGGATGACCTTCGGTCTTGCCTGCTGCGCCGTCGAGATGATGCATATCTCGATGCCGCGCTATGACGCCGAGCGCTTCGGCATTGCGCCGCGCGCCTCTCCGCGCCAGTCCGACGTGATGATCGTCGCCGGCACGCTGACCAACAAGATGGCGCCGGCGCTGCGCAAGGTCTACGACCAGATGCCCGAGCCGCGCTACGTCATCTCGATGGGCTCCTGCGCCAATGGCGGCGGCTACTATCACTATTCCTATTCGGTCGTGCGCGGCTGCGACCGCGTCGTGCCGGTCGACATCTATGTGCCCGGCTGTCCGCCGACGGCGGAAGCGCTGCTCTACGGCATCCTGCTGCTGCAGAAGAAGATCCGCCGCACCGGCACGATCGAGCGCTAAGAGCATGATCATGAGCGAAGCCCTCAACGACTCTTGCTGCCCACGTCAAGGCAAAGCTGGACGACAAGATCCGCGATGCGGTCATGGCCTATGGCGAGCTGACCGTTTCGGTCGATGCCGCCGACATCGTCGCGCGTGCTGACCTTCCTGCGCGACGACGCGCAGTGCCAGTTCGTGTCGATTCATCGATATCTGCGGCGTCGACTATCCGTCGCGGCCGAACCGTTTCGATGTCGTCTATCATCTGCTGTCGCCGCGCCAGAACCTGCGCATCCGCGTCAAGGTGATGACCGACGAGGACACGCCTGTGCCGTCGGTTACCGGCGTCTATCCCGGCGCCGACTGGTTCGAGCGCGAGGCCTACGATATCTACGGCATCCTGTTCTCGGGCCATCCGGACCTGCGCCGGCTTCTGACCGACTACGGTTTCGAAGGCCATCCGCTGCGCAAGGATTTTCCGCTCACCGGTTTTGTCGAGGTGCGCTACGACGACGAGGTGAAGCGCGTCGTCTACGAGCCGGTCGAACTGAAGCAGGAATTCCGAAATTTCGACTTCCTGTCGCCGTGGGAGGGTACCGACTACGTCCTGCCCGGTGACGAAAAAGCCAAGACGAAGCTGAGGCGCCCGATGGCCGAAACATCTCGTCCGCAACTTCAACATCAACTTCGGCCCGCAACATCCGGCCGCGCATGGCGTTTTGCGCCTGGTGCTGGAGCTCGACGGCGAAGTCGTCGACCGCGTCGATCCGCATATCGGCCTGCTGCATCGCGGTACCGAAAAGCTGATCGAGGCCAAGACCTATCTGCAGGCGGTGCCCTATTTCGACCGGCTCGACTATGTCGCGCCGATGAACCAGGAGCATGCCTTCGCGCTCGCCGTCGAGCGGCTGCTCGGCATCGAGGTGCCGAAGCGCGGCCAGATGATCCGCGTGCTCTATTCCGAGATCGGCCGCATCCTGTCGCATCTGCTCAACGTCACCACGCAGGCGATGGACGTCGGCGCGCTGACGCCGCCGCTGTGGGGCTTTGAAGAGCGCGAAAAGCTGATGGTGTTTTACGAGCGGGCCTGCGGCGCGCGCATGCATGCGGCCTATTTCCGGCCGGGCGGCGTTCACCAGGACCTGCCGGATCAACTGGTCGAGGATATCGGCAAGTGGATCGACCCGTTCCTGCAGACGGTGAAGAACCTCGACGACTTGCTGACGCGCAACCGCATCTTCAAGCAGCGCAATGTCGACATCGGCGTGGTGTCGCTGGACGATGCCTGGGCCTGGGGTTTTTCGGGCGTCATGGTGCGCGGTTCGGGCGCTGCCTGGGACCTGCGCAAGTCGCAGCCTTACGAATGCTATTCGGAGATGGATTTCGACATCCCGATCGGCAAGAACGGCGACTGCTACGACCGTTATCTCATCCGCATGGAAGAAATGCGCCAGTCGGCGAAGATCATGCGTCAGTGCGTCGATCTCCTGCTCGGCAAGGAAAAGGTCGGGCCGGTCTCCAACACTCGACGGCAAGGTGGTGCCGCCGAAGCGTCCGGCGATGAAGCGCTCGATGGAAGCGCTGATCCACCACTTCAAGCTCTACACCGAAGGCTATCGCGTGCCGGCCGGCGAGGTCTATGCGGCGGTCGAGGCGCCGAAGGGCGAGTTCGGCGTCTATCTCGTCTCCGACGGCACCAACAAGCCGTATCGCTGCAAGCTGCGCGCGCCGGGCTTCGCGCATCTGCAGGCGATGGACTTCCTCTGCCGCGGCCACATGCTGGCCGACATCTCCGCCGTTCTCGGCTCCCTCGACATCGTGTTTGGTGAGGTCGACCGTTAAATGACTGTCCGCCGTCTCGCAGAAGCCAGCGTCCAGCCAGCAAGCTTCGCCTTCAACAAGCGAATGGCAACGCAGGCGAAAACCTGGATCAAGAAATATCCGAAGGGCCGCGAACAGTCGGCGGTCATTCCGCTGCTCATGCTGGCGCAGGAGCAGGAAGGCTGGGTCACCAAGGCGGCGATCGAGAGCATCGCCGACATGCTCGAGCATGCCCTATATCCGCGTGCTCGAAGTCGCGACCTTCTACACGCAGTTCCAGCTGAAGCCGGTCGGCACGCGCGCCCACGTTCAGGTCTGCGGCACGACGCCCTGCATGCTGCGCGGCTCGGAAGCGCTGATGGATGTCTGCCGTTCGAAAATCCATCACGACCAGTTCCACACCAATGAGGCCGGCACGCTGTCCTGGGAAGAGGTCGAGTGCCTCGGCGCCTGCGTCAACGCGCCGATGGTGATGATCTTCAAGGACACATTCGAGGACCTGACGCCGGAGCGCCTGGCCGAGATCATCGACACGTTCGAGGCCGGCAAGGGCGCTTCGGTGAAGCCCGGCCCGCAGAACGGCCGCATCTATTCGGCGCCGGAAGCCGGCCTCACGTCGCTTAAGAGCGAAAAGCCGATTCTGAAGGCAACGCGCGACAGGGAAGGCAAGGCGACCGCCAAGGCCGAGGCCCAGGTTCCGCCGTCGAATGCGGCAAAGCCGAAGACCGATGCGCCCGAGACCAACCCGGCCCTGAAGTCGCCAGCCAAGTCAGCCAAGAGGCCCGCACCATCTGCCGAGACGGCGTCGCCGGCGCCTAAATTCAGCGCCGTCCAGGCAAACAAGGCCGAACCCACTGTCGAGGCCGTCGAAAACAAGCAGCGCAAGGGCGTTTCGCGCAAGGCGGCGCCCGAAGGCGCATTTACCTCTCCGGAAATGCTGAAGGGCGAGCCGATCGGCGCTGGCGGCAAGAAGGTCGCGGCCAAGCCGGCGAAGCCCTCGCTGGAGGACAAGAACCGTCCCGCCGGCATTGCGCGGCCGGCTGCCGTCGACGACCTGAAGCTGATTTCCGGCGTCGGGCCGAAGATCGAGAGACACGCTGCACGATCTCGGCATCTTCACCTACGCGCAGGTCGCGTCGTGGAAGAAGGCCGAACGCGAATGGGTCGACGGCTATCTCGCACTTCCATGGCCGTATCGAGCGCGAGGACTGGGTCAAGCAGGCCAAGGCGCTCGCCAAGGGCGGAGTCGCCGAGTACATCCGGGTTTTCGGCAAGAAGCCGGTCTGAGGGACGAAAAATGCTTCAGGACAAGGACCGCATCTTCAACAACATCTACGGCCAGTTCGACAAGTCGCTGAACGGCGCGATGGCGCGCGGCCATTGGGACGGCACCAAGGGATCTGATCGACAAGGGTCGCGACTGGATCGTCAACGAGATGAAGGCGTCGGGCCTGCGCGGCCGCGGCGGCGCAGGCTTTCCGACCGGTCTGAAATGGTCGTTCATGCCCAAGCAGAGCGACGGCCGGCCGAGCTATCTCGTCGTCAATGCCGACGAATCCGAGCCCGGCACCTGCAAGGACCGCGACATCCTGCGCCACGACCCGCATACGCTGGTCGAAGGCTGCCTGATCGCCGGTTTCGCCATGGGCGCGGTTGCCGCCTACATCTATGTGCGCGGCGAGTTCATCCGCGAGCGCGAAGCGCTGCAGCGCGCCATCGACGAGGCCTATGACGCCAAGCTGATCGGCAAGGACAACAAGAACGGCTACGATTTCGATATCTACGTCCATCACGGCGCCGGCGCCTATATCTGCGGCGAGGAGACGGCGCTGCTCGAAAGCCTCGAGGGCAAGAAGGGCCAGCCGCGACTGAAGCCGCCATTCCCGGCCAATGTCGGCCTCTACGGCTGCCCGACGACGGTCAACAATGTCGAGTCGATCGCGGTGGCGCCGACCATCCTGCGCCGCGGCGCTGCCTGGTTCTCGTCCTTCGGCCGGCCCAACAATGTCGGCACCAAGCTGTTCTGCATCTCCGGCCACGTCAACAATCCGTGCACCGTCGAAGAGGCGATGTCGATCCCGTTCCGCGAACTGATCGAGACGCATTGCGGCGGCATCCGCGGCGGCTGGGACAATCTTCTGGCGGTCATTCCGGGCGGCGCTTCCGTGCCGCTGGTGCCGGCCGAGCAGATCATCGATGCGCCGATGGATTTCGACGCGCTGCGCGACCTGAAGTCGGGTCTGGGCACAGCGGCGGTCATCGTCATGGACAAGTCGACCGACATCGTGAAGGCGATCGCCCGGCTTTCCTATTTCTACAAGCACGAGAGCTGCGGCCAGTGCACGCCGTGCCGCGAGGGCACCGGCTGGATGTGGCGGGTGATGGAGCGGCTGGTGCGCGGCGAAGCGCAGAAGCGCGAGATCGACATGCTGCTCGACGTGACCAAGCAGGTCGAAGGCCACACGATCTGCGCGCTGGGCGACGCGGCCGCATGGCCGATCCAGGGCCTGATCCGGCATTTCCGCCCGGAGATCGAGCGGCGCATCGACGAGTTCACCCGCAATGCGCATCGCGCCGAGCCGGTGCTGGTGGCGGCGGAATAGACGAAAAACGAAAGTGCGGACCGAGGGTCCGAAAGGAAACGGCAGGAAGAGGGTACCCGGAACGGCAAGGAGGCGAAGACCAATGTCGATATTTCCAACCCCCGATCAACTGTTGCCCGATGTGAAAAAACTGGAAGCGATGAACAAGGAAATTTCCGCACTGATGCCGAAGGAGTTCGCCGGCGCCGTCAATCTGATGGTGCATCCGGTGGCCGGCGTTGCCGCGGTTTCCGCGCTCGGGCTTGGCGTCGCCAGCCAGGTGTTCGGCGTCTGGATGGGCGCTGTCGCAGGCGCAGTCGAGACTGTCGCAGCGCATGTTCCAGCCGCTGCTCGACGAGGCGACGGCCGAGGATTTCCGCGATCGCACAAAAACGCCGGCAAAGCGCGCGCGTGACGCGGCGACACGCTGATCGCCGATGCAGAGCGGTGGCGCGCGAACCGGTGGAGACGGTTGTCGAGCGGGCACCCGAAGTCGTGGCGAAGCCTGTCAAAGAGCCGAAAATACCGGCTGCTCCTATCGCGAAACTTGTGAAACCGGCGCCGCAAGCCGTTGAAAAAATTGTCGAAGAGCCGACTGCACCGGTCGACGCCGAAGCCGTCGGCGACCTGATGCCGGAGGATTTCCGGCAGCCGCAGGCGGTGGAGAAGCCGAGAAAGCCCGACGACCTGAAGCTGATTTCCGGCGTCGGCCCGAAGCTCGAAACCGGTGCTGAATGGTCTCGGCATCTGGACTTATGGGCAGGTGGCCGTGCTGGAGCCGCGAAGAAACCGCCTGGCTGGACGACTATCTCGGCTTCAAGGGCCGTATCGGCCGCGACGGCTGGATCGAACAGGCCACCACGCTGGCCAAGACGACGAAGCGTGCCGGCAAGCCGGCCAAGAACGTGCACTAGGAGGCGGCGAGGCCGCTTCGGGGAAAGACAATGGCGAAGCTGAAGGTCGACGGCAAAGAGATCGAGGTACCCGACCACTACACGCTGCTGCAGGCGGCGGAAGAGGCGGGCGCCGAGGTGCCGCGCTTCTGCTTCCACGAGCGGCTGTCGATCGCCGGCAATTGCCGCATGTGCCTGATCGAGGTGAAGGGCGGACCGCCGAAGCCGGCGGCCTCCTGCGCCATGGGCGTGCGCGACCTGCGTCCCGGCCCGAACGGCGAGGCGCCGGAAATCTTCACCAACACGCCGATGGTCAAGAAGGCCCGCGAAGGCGTCATGGAGTTCCTGCTGATCAACCATCCGCTCGATTGCCCGATCTGCGACCAGGGCGGCGAATGCGACCTGCAGGACCAGGCGATGGCCTTCGGCGTCGATCGCCTCGCGCTACCACGAGAACAAGCGCGCCGTCGAAGACAAGTATATCGGTCCGCTGGTCAAGACGATCATGAACCGCTGCATCCACTGCACGCGCTGCGTCCGCTTCACCACCGAAGTCGCCGGCATTTCCGAGCTCGGCCTGATCGGCCGCGGCGAGGATGCCGAGATCACCACCTATCTCGAACAGGCGATGACCTCCGAACTGCAGGGCAACGTCATCGACCTCTGCCCGGTCGGCGCGCTGACCTCCAAGCCCTACGCCTTCCAGGCGCGGCCGTGGGAACTGACCAAGACCGAATCGATCGACGTGATGGACGCCGTCGGCTCGGCGATCCGCGTCGATACGCGCGGCCGCGAAGTGATGCGCATCATGCCGCGCGTCAACGAAGAGGTGAACGAGGAGTGGATCTCCGACAAGACCCGCTTCATCTGGGACGGCCTGCAGCACCCAGCGTCTCGATCGCCCCTATGTCCGGACGGACGGCAAGCTGAAGCCGGCGACCTGGACGGAAGCCTTCGCCGCGATCAAGGAGGCCGTCGACAAGACCAGCGGTGACAGGATCGGCGCGATTGCCGGCGATCTGGCGACCGTCGAGGAAATGTATGCGCTGAAGCTTCTGATGCTGTCGCTCGGCTCCGACCAACATCGACTGCCGCCAGGATGGCGCCGCGCTCGATCCGTCGCTCGGCCGCGCCAGCTACATCTTCAACCCGACCATCGAAGGCATCGAGCAGGCCGACGCGGTGCTGATCATCGGCGCCAATCCGCGCTTCGAGGCCTCGGTGCTCAACGCCCGCATCCGCAAGCGCTGGCGCATCGGCAACCTGCCGGTCGGCGTGATCGGCGATGTCGGCGACCTCCGCTATGACTACGAGCAGCTTGGCGCAGGACCGGAGACGCTGAAGGAACTGGCCGACGGCAACGGCAAGTTCCTCCAGGTGCTGAAGAAGGCGCAGCGCCCGCTGATCATCGTCGGGCAGGGCGCGATGGCCCGCGCCGACGGCGCGGCGGTGCTCGGCCTTGCTGCGAAGCTCGCCGCGCGCGGTCGGTGCGGTCGACGCCGGACTGGAACGGCTTTGCCGTGCTGCACACGGCTGCCGCCCGCGTCGGCGGCCTCGATGTCGGCTTCGTGCCGGGCGAGGGCGGCAAGAACGCCGCCGAGATGCTCGGATCGTGCCGACGTGCTGTTCCTGCTCGGCGCCGACGAAATCGACCTGCGCAAGTCCGATGACGCGTTCGTCGTCTATATCGGCTCGCATGGCGACGACGGCGCGCACCGCGCCGACGTCATCCTGCCGGGTGCGACCTACACCGAAAAGTCCGGCACCTACGTCAACACCGAAGGCCGTGTGCAGCAGACCAACCGCGCCGGTTTCGCGCCGGGCGAGGCCAGCGAAGACTGGGCGATCCTCCGGGCGCTTTCCGATGTGCTCGGCAAGAGGCTGCCGTTCGATTCGCTGGCGCAATTGCGCGCCAAGCTCTACGCCGAATATCCCGCATTTCGCCGACGTCGACAGAATTGCCCCGGCGCGATGCGGGCGCGGTTGTCGGCGGCTCGCCAAGCTTGGCGGGCGTCTGGGCAAGATCAGCATTTGCGTCGCCGGTGCAAAGACTTCTATCTGACGAACCCGATCGCGCGGGCCTCCGCCGTCATGGCCGAATGTTCGGCTCTGGCGAAGGGCGGCTTCAACAGGCAGCCGAGTAAGGGCGGGGCATGGAAGACACATTCTTCTCCTTCTACGTGCTGCCGGCGCTGATCATCCTGTTGAAGTCGGTCGTGCTGATCGTCGTCCTGCTGATCTTCGTCGCCTACATCCTCTATGCCGACCGCAAGATCTGGGCGGCGGTGCAGCTGCGCCGCGGCCCGAATGTCGTCGGCCCCTGGGGCCTCTTGCAGGCCTTCGCCGACCTTCTGAAGTTCGTCTTCAAGGAACCGGTCATTCCGTCCGGCGCCAACAAGGGCGTGTTCCTGCTGGCGCCGGTGGTTTCGGCGGTGCTGGCGCTGGCCGCCTGGGCAGTCATTCCGGTCAGCGACGGCTGGGCCATCGCCAACATCAATGTCGGCATCCTCTATGTCTTCGCCATCTCGTCGCTTGAAGTCTACGGCGTCATCATGGGCGGCTGGGCGTCGAACTCGAAATATCCGTTCCTCGGCGCGCTGCGCTCGGCCGCGCAGATGGTGTCCTACGAAGTCTCGATCGGCTTCGTCATCGTCACGCGTGCTGCTTTGCTGTCGGCTCGCTGAACCTCACCGACATCGTGCTTTCGCAGCGCGACGGCATCGGCACGCGGCTCGGTCTGCCTAACACGTTCCTCGACTGGCACTGGCTGGCGCTGTTCCCGATGTTCATCGTCTTCTTCATCTCGGCGCTGGCCGAGACGAACCGCCCGCCCTTCGATCTGGTCGAGGCCGAGTCGGAACTGGTCGCCGGCCACATGATCGAATATTCGTCGACGCCGTTCCTGCTGTTCTTCCTCGGCGAATATGTCGCAATCGTCCTGATGTGCGCGCTGACCACGATCCTGTTCCTCGGCGGCTGGCTGCCGCCCTTCGACTTCGCGCCGTTCACCTGGGTGCCGGGTGTCATCTGGTTCGTGCTGAAGGTGTGCATGGTGTTCTTCATGTTCGCCATGGTGAAGGCCTTCGTGCCGCGCTACCGCTACGACCAGCTGATGCGTCTCGGCTGGAAGGTGTTCCTGCCGATGTCGCTCGCGATGGTGGTCATTACCGCGGCAGTCCTCAAACTCGTAGGGGCGGCGTGATGTCGGCTTCGCTGATCGGCGCGCTGGTGGGCTTGGTGATAGCGGCTGTCGATTTCGCGCTGCTTCGCCTGCTTGCCAGCCGCGTCGACCTGCCCGAGACCAAACGCGTCCTCAACATTGCCGGCCTCAGCCAGTTCGTGCTGATGCCGCTCATGGGCTGGTTCGTCGGCCCGCTCATTGCTGGAGAATGACATGTCAGCGCTAGCTCAAGCCGCCAAGTCGCTGCTTCTGAAGGATTTCGTCGGCGCCTTCTTCCTGTCGATGCGGCATTTCTTGGCGCCCAAGGCGACGCTGAACTATCCGCACGAGAAGGGGCCGATCAGCCCGCGCTTCCGCGGCGAGCATGCGCTGCGCCGCTATCCCAACGGCGAAGAGCGCTGCATCGCCTGCAAGCTGTGCGAAGCGATCTGCCCGGCGCAGGCCATCACCATTGAGGCCGGCCCGCGCCGCAACGACGGCACCCGCCGCACCGTGCGCTACGACATCGATATGGTGAAGTGCATCTATTGCGGCTTCTGCCAGGAGGCCTGCCCGGTCGACGCGATCGTCGAGGGGCCGAATTTCGAATTCGCGACGGAAACGCGCGAAGAGCTCTATTACGACAAGGACAAGCTTTTGGCGAACGGCGACCGGTGGGAGCGCGAGATCGCGCGCAACATCGCTTTGGATGCGCCGTACCGGTGAACTTTGAATGATGGACGGGCGCGGGACGCTCGTCTAAGGAACACGCGGCTCGGCAACCGGAGGCGGGGCGCAGGGCCAGAGAGGGGCAGGGTGCTTCGGCATCCTTCCCAGGAAGATCGGGAAACCCATGCTGAACGGACTAGAGGCGGCATTTTTCTACCTCTTTGCCTTCATTCTGATCGGAGCGGCCTTCATGGTCATCTCCGCGCGCAACCCCGTGCACTCGGTGCTCTATCTCATACTCACCTTCTTCAACGCGGCGGGGCTGTTCCTTCTGACCGGGGCAGAATTCCTGGCGATGATTTTGCTCGTCGTCTATGTTGGCGCGGTCGCCGTGCTCTTCCTCTTCGTGGTAATGATGCTCGATGTCGACTTTGCCGAACTGAAGAGCGGCGCGCTGCAATATGCGCCGGTCGGCGCGCTGGTCGGGCTCATCCTTGCGGCTGAACTGATCGTCGTGCTCGGCGGCTACGCGTTCGCCCCGCAGCTTGCCGGCGGCGTCGCCGCGCCCACCCCGGATATCGCGGTGAGGCACAACACGGCAGCCCTCGGCGACATCCTCTACACGGACTACATCTTCTTCTTCCAGATCGCCGGCCTCGTGCTTCTCGTCGCCATGATCGGCGCCATCGTCTTGACGCTGCGCCACAAGGAAGGGGTCAAGCGCCAGTCGATCCCGGCGCAGGTGGCGCGCACGCCGGCCACCGCGATCGAGGTCAAGAAGGTCGAAACGGGCAAGGGAATCTAACGATGGTCGTCGGCATCGCACACTATCTGACCGTTTCGGCCGTACTGTTCACGCTCGGCGTGTTCGGCATCTTCCTGAACCGCAAGAACATCATCATCATCCTGATGTCGGTCGAGCTTATCCTGCTCGCGGTCAACATCAATTTCGTGGCGTTTTCGGCCGCGCTCGGCGATCTCGTCGGGCAGGTCTTCGCGCTGTTCGTACTGACGGTCGCCGCCGCCGAAGCGGCGATCGGGCTTGCCATTCTCGTCGTCTTCTTCCGCAACCGCGGCTCCATCGCGGTTGAAGACGTCAACATGATGAAGGGCTGACGGGGTCAAGATGCTTTACAACGCCATCGTCTTCCTTCCGCTTCTCGGCTTCCTGATCGCCGGCCTTTTCGGCAACCAGATCGGCGCCAAGGCCTCGGAATACATCACCTCGGGTTTCCTGGTGGTGTCGGCCGTGCTGTCCTGGGTCGCGTTCTTCTCGGTCGGCTTCTCCGAGACCGAAACCTTCACCGTCCCGGTGCTGCGCTTCATCCAGTCGGGCTCGTTCGAAGCTGACTGGGCGCTGCGCATAGACACCCTGACGGTGGTCATGCTGGTGGTGGTCAACACCGTCTCGGCGTTGGTGCACATCTATTCGATCGGCTACATGCACCACGATCCGGACCGGCCGCGCTTCTTCGCCTATCTGTCGCTGTTCACCTTCGCCATGCTGATGCTGGTGACATCGGGAAATCTCGTCCAGATGTTCTTCGGCTGGGAAGGTGTCGGCCTTGCCTCCTACCTGCTGATCGGCTTCTGGTACAAGAAGCCGTCTGCCAATGCCGCCGCAATCAAGGCGTTCGTCGTCAACCGCATCGGCGATTTCGGCTTCATCCTCGGCATTTTCGGCGTCTTCGTCCTGTTCGGCTCGGTCAATCTGGACACGATCTTCGCCAATGCGGCGTCATTCATTCCGGCTGCCCCGCATGGCGCGGAAGCCGGTGCGGCCGCCGCGACCGAACATGGCGAGACGGTGCTCAATTTCCTCGGCTATGCGCTGGACAAGCAGGCCGCACTCACCGTCGTCTGCCTGCTGCTCTTCATGGGCGCGATGGGCAAGTCGGCGCAGGTGCCGCTGCACACCTGGCTGCCGGACGCCATGGAAGGCCCGACGCCCGTGTCGGCGCTGATCCATGCCGCCACCATGGTGACCGCCGGCGTTTTCATGCTGGCGCGCCTTTCGCCGCTGTTCGAGCTGTCGCACACCGCGCTGGTGGTGGTGACGTTCATTGGCGCCTTCACCGCTTTCTTCGCGGCGACCGTTGGCCTCGTGCAGAACGACATCAAGCGGGTGATCGCTTACTCGACCTGCTCGCAGCTCGGCTACATGTTCGTGGCGCTGGGCATGGGCTTCTATTCGGCGGCGATCTTCCACCTGTTCACCCACGCCTTCTTCAAGGCGCTGCTGTTCCTCGGCTCAGGCTCGGTCATCCACGCGGTTTCCGACGAGCAGGACATGCGCAACATGGGCGGGTTGAGGAAGCTCATCCCCTACACCTACTGGATGATGATCATCGGCACGCTGGCGCTGACCGGCGTCGGCATTCCGTTCACCATCATCGGCACCGCGGGCTTCTTCTCCAAGGACGCCATCATCGAATCGTCCTTCATCGCCCATAGCCCGATCGCCGGCTTCGCTTTCGTCATGCTGACGATCGCCGCCTGCTTCACCAGCTTCTATTCGTGGCGACTGATCTTCATGACCTTCCACGGCAAGCCGCGCGCCAGCCACGATGTCATGCACCATGTGCATGAATCGCCGCCGGTCATGCTGGTGCCGCTGGTCATCCTGGCCGCCGGCGCGCTGTTTGCGGGCGTGCTCTTCCACGGCGCCTTCATCGGCGAAGGTTACGAGCATTTCTGGAAGACGGCGCTGTTCACGCTGCCCGACAACCATATCCTGCACGATTTCCACGATGTGCCGTTCTGGGTGAAGCTGGCGCCTTTCGTCGCCATGCTCGCCGGCTTCTTCGTCGCCTACCAGTTCTACATCCGCTCGCCGGAAACGCCGAAGCAGCTCGCCGCCCAGCATCGCGGGCTCTACGCATTCCTGCTCAACAAGTGGTACTTCGACGAGCTCTACGACTTCCTGTTCGTCAGGCCGGCCAAGCGGCTCGGCACCTTCCTGTGGAAGAAGGGCGATGGCTGGTTCATCGACGGCCTGGGGCCGGATGGCGTGTCGGCGCGGGTCATCGACGTCACCCGCAATGTCGTCAGGCTGCAGAGCGGCTATCTCTACCACTATGCCTTTGCAATGCTGATCGGGGTCGCGGCGCTGGTCACCTGGATGATGCTCGGGAGCTCGTTCTAGATCATGACCGACTGGCCAATCCTTTCCGCGGTCACATTCCTGCCCCTGGTCGGCGTGCTGCTGATCCTGTTCGTGCGTGACGACAATGAAAGCGCGCGCCGCAATGTGCGCATGATCGCGCTGTGGACGACGATCGTCACCTTCGTTCTGTCGGTCTTCATCTGGACCGGCTTCGACAATGCCGATCCGGGCTTCCAGTTCGTCGAAAAGCGCGAATGGCTGGATTCGGGCATCTCCTACCATATGGGCGTCGACGGCATTTCGATGCTGTTCGTCATCCTGACGACGTTCCTGATGCCGATCTGCATCCTGGCCAGCTGGGAATCGGTGGAGAAGCGCGTCAAGGCGTACATGATCGCCTTCCTGCTGCTGGAAACGCTGATGATCGGCGTCTTCTGCGCGCTCGACATCGTGCTCTTCTACGTGTTCTTCGAAGCCGGCCTGATCCCGATGTTCATCATCATCGGCGTCTGGGGCGGCAAGCGCCGCGTCTATGCGAGCTTCAAGTTCTTCCTCTACACGCTGCTCGGCTCGGTGCTGATGCTGCTCGCCATCATGGCGATGTTCTGGCAGGCCGGCACCACGGACATCCCGACGCTGTTGACGCATAACTTCCCCGCCAACATGCAGACATGGCTGTGGCTCGCCTTCTTCGCCTCGTTCGCGGTGAAGATGCCGATGTGGCCGGTGCATACCTGGCTGCCCGACGCACACGTCGAGGCGCCGACGGCGGGCTCGGTCATTCTGGCCGCGATCCTGCTGAAGATGGGTGGTTACGGCTTCCTGCGCTTCTCGCTGCCGATGTTCCCGCTCGCCTCGGAATATTTCGCGCCCTTCGTGTTCACGCTGTCGGTCGTCGCCATCATCTACACCTCGCTGGTGGCGCTGATGCAGGAGGACATGAAGAAGCTGATCGCCTATTCGTCGGTAGCCCATATGGGCTATGTGACCATGGGCATCTTCGCGATGAACCAGGAGGGCATCCAGGGTTCGATCTTCCAGATGCTGTCGCACGGGCTTGTCTCCGGCGCGCTGTTCCTGTGCGTCGGCGTCGTCTACGACCGCATGCATACCCGCGAGATCGCCGCCTATGGCGGGCTGGTCAACAACATGCCGAAATACGCCGTGGTGTTCCTGATCTTCACCATGGCCAATGTCGGCCTGCCGGGCACCAGCGGCTTCATCGGCGAGTTCCTGACGCTGCTCGGCATCTTCAAGGTGAACACCTGGGTGGCGCTATTCGCCGCCAGCGGCGTCATCCTGTCGGCGGCCTATGCGCTCTGGCTCTACCGCAAGGTGATCTTCGGCGCGCTGACCAAGGAAAGCCTGAAGGGACTGCTCGACCTGTCCGTGCGCGAGAAGGCGATCATCTATCCGCTGGCGATCCTCGTCATTTTCTTCGGCGTCTATCCGGCTCCGGTGTTCGATGCGACATCGGAATCGGTCAAGTCGCTGGTCAACAACATCACCGTATCGCTGGGTGCTGCGCAGAGCGCGGCGGCGAACTGACAAGGCCGGACCATGGATCTTTCAACGAGCCTTTCGCTGGCGACCCCGGAATTGATCATCGCGGTCGGCGCGATGGTGCTCTTGATGCTCGGCGTCTATTCCAGCGAGCGCATGAACACCACGATCAGCGTGCTTGCCGCCGTGCTCCTGCTGGTCGCCGCCGGCTGGATGCTGCTCAATCCGCAGGACGGCTCCGCTTTTAACGATGCCTTCGTCAGCGATCCGTTCTCCCGCTTCATGAAGCTCCTGGCGCTGCTCGGCTCGGCAATCACGCTGATCATGTCGCTCTCCTTCGCCAGGCAGGAAAAGTTCGACAAGTTCGAGTTCCCGGTGCTCATCCTTTTGTCGACGCTCGGCATGATGCTGATGATCTCGGCCAACGACATGCTGACGCTCTATCTCGGCGTCGAGCTGCAGTCGCTGGCGATCTATGTGCTGGCCGCCATCAACCGCGACAGCCTGCGCTCGACGGAAGCCGGCCTCAAATATTTCGTCCTGGGCGCGCTGTCGTCGGGCATGCTGCTCTACGGCATCAGCCTCGTCTACGGCTACACCGGCAATACCGGCTTCGAAGCCATCGCCGAGGCGCTAGCTGGCGCGGAACGGCAACTCGGCCTGGTGTTCGGCCTGGTCTTCGTGCTTGCCGGCCTGGCGTTCAAGATTTCGGCCGTGCCGTTCCATATGTGGACGCCCGACGTCTATGAGGGTGCGCCGACGCCGGTGACGGCCTTCATGGCCGCGGCCCCCAAGATGGCCGCGATGGCGCTCACCGTGCGCGCCACGATGGGGGCCTTCGAGCCGATCGCCGCCGACTGGCAGCAGATCGTGGTCTTCATCGCGATCGCCTCGATGGCGCTCGGCTCCTTTGCCGCCATCGGCCAGACCAACATTAAGCGCCTGATGGCTTATTCGTCCATCGGCCATGTCGGTTTCGCGCTCGTCGGCCTGGCTTCGAATTCCGAAGCCGGGGTGCGTGGCGTGGCCATCTACATGCTGATCTACCTGGCAATGACGCTCGGCAGCTTCGCCTTCATCCTGGCCATGCGACGCAACGACAGGAATGTCGAGCAAATCGACGAACTAGCGGGCCTCGCCGCCACCAACCCGGCGATGGCAACGGTCCTCACCATTCTGATGTTCTCGCTGGCGGGCATCCCGCCGCTGGCGGGCTTTTGGGGGAAATGGTACGTGTTCCTGGCCGCCATCGACGCCAAGCTCTACGCGCTGGCTGTGATCGGCGTGCTGACCTCGGTGGTTGGCGCTTACTATTATCTGCGCATCATCAAGATCATGTGGTTCGATGAGCCGGTGGGCGCTTTCCAGCCGATGGCCGGCGAACTCAGGGTGGTGCTCGGCCTCTCCGGCGCTTTCGTGCTGTTCTATGTGCTGATCGGCGGCCCGATCGGCGCCATGGCGGGCGCGGCCGCCAAGACCTTCTTCTGATGGCGAAGCTGCCCTTTATCCCTTCTCCCCGTTCACCGGGAGAAGGTGACCCGAATGGTCGGATGAGGGGCAGCGCCGGCCTTGGGGAGTTAACGCCGCCCCTCATCTGCCTGCCGGCATCTTTTCCCCTTGAACGGGGAGAAGAGAGCTAATCCGATGACCTTCGCGCTCGCTCCTACGGCCGAAAACTATCGCCTCGAAGCCTTCGATACGATCGGCTCCACCAACGCGGTTGCCCTGCAGCGTGCGCAGGCCGGTGATCCTGGCAAGCTCTGGATCGTCTCGAAGAAGCAGGAAGCGGGCAGGGGACGGCGCGGGCGGCCGTGGCAGACGCCGGAGGGAAATCTTGCCGCAACGGTGCTGGTTGTCGGCCGGTACGAGCCGAAGATTGCGGCGACCCTTGGCTTCGTGGCGGGCCTGGCGCTTGCCGATGCGCTCAATGCGGTCGTGCCGCAGGCAAAGCTTTCCGTCGGCATCGACGGTGGCGGAGCAGGGCGAAATCGCTTCGAGCTGAAGTGGCCGAACGACGTTCTGGCGCACGGGGCGAAGCTCTCCGGCATTTTGCTGGAATCGATGCTTTTGCCTGATGGGCGTTTCGCCATCGCGGTCGGCATCGGGGTAAATGTCGTGGCCTACCCCGATGATGTGCCTTATCCGGCGACTTCGCTGCGGGCGCTCGGCTCGGATTGCGACGCCGAGACCCTGTTCCTGGCGCTGTCGGACGCGTGGGTCGACAACCATGCGCGCTGGTCGGAAGGACGTGGCCTCGACGACATCCGGCGGCGCTGGCTGGACCAGGCGGCAGGGCTCGGCAGCGAAGTGGCGGTGAGGCAGGATGGCCGCATCGTGCGGGGAATTTTTGAAACGATCGACAGCGATTGCCAGTTCGTGATCCGCGACAGGCAAGGCGTTGAATTGCGGATTGCCGTTGGCGACGTCCATTTTGGCGCCGTCGCCTCCGCGGATGCGGATTGAAAGGCTGGACATGGCAAAAGGCGACAACAACGAGCTGGTGTTTGTCCCGTTGGGCGGTGTCGGCGAGATCGGCATGAATTTCGCGCTGTATGGCTACGGTCCGGCGTCGAAGCGCGAATGGATCATCGTCGACGTCGGCGTGACATTCCCCGGACCCGAATTGCCGGGCGTCGATCTGGTGCTGCCCGACATCCGCTATATCGAGGAGCAGCTCGGCAGCCTCAAAGGCATCATCATCACCCACGCGCATGAAGATCACTACGGCGCGCTGCACGATCTGTGGCCCAAGCTCAAGGCGCCGTGCTGGATGACGCCGTTTACGGCAGGCCTGCTCGAAGCGAAGCGGCAATCGGAACAGGGCGCGCCGCAAATTCCGGTAAACATCTACCGGGCCGGCGAAACGTTCACGGTCGGACCGTTCGAGATAGAAGCGGTAGCGGTTACCCACTCGATTCCGGAGCCGGTGTCATTGGCGATCACCACGCCCGCCGGCACCGTGGTCCATACCGGCGACTGGAAGATCGATCCGGCGCCGGAAATCGGCCCGATGACCGACGAGGCGCGTTTCCGCGCGCTTGGCGACAACGGCGTGCTCGCGCTTGTCTGTGATTCCACCAACGCCATGCGCGACGGAGATTCGCCTGCCGAGCAGGAGGTGGGCAAAGGCCTGCGCAAGGTGATCGAGGAGGCCAAGGGCCGCGTCGCCGTCACCACCTTCTCCTCCAATGTAGGGCGCATTCGCTCGATCGCGGAAGCCGCCCGTGATTGTGGACGGCAGGTTCTGATACTTGGGCGCTCGTTGAAACGCGTCATCAGCGTTTCGGACGAGCTCGGCTACATGGACGGCTTGCCGGAATTCATCGCCGAGGAGGATTACGGTTTCATCCCGCGCGAGAACCTGGTGATCATCTGCACCGGCAGCCAGGGTGAACAGCGTGCGGCGCTCGCCAAGCTTGCCCGCGACGAAATGAAGACGGTCGCGCTGTCGCCGGGCGACACGGTGGTGTTTTCCTCGCGCACCATTCCTGGCAACGAGAAGGCAATCCTCGAAATCAAGAACGGCCTAATCGACCAGGGCGTGAAGATCATCGAAGACGGCGACGCTCTGGTGCATGTGTCCGGCCACCCGCGCCGCAACGAACTGAAGCGCATGTACGAGTGGGTGCGGCCCAGGATCGGCGTGCCGGTTCACGGCGAAGCGGCCCATCTGGTGGCGCAGGGTTCTCTGATGGCCATGTCGGGCATCAAGGAGGTGGCCCAGGTGCGCAACGGCGACATGCTGCGGCTTTCGCCGGGAGCGGCCGAGATCATCGACCAGGTGCCGTTCGGCCGCATCTACAAGGACGGCAAGCTGATCGGCTCCGACGAGGCCGTCGGCATTCGCGACCGCCGCAAGCTGTCGTTTGCGGGGCATGTCGCGGTGAATGTCGTGCTCGACGAGAAATACGAGCTTGCCGGCGACCCTGATCTGGTCGCCATCGGCGTCGCGCTGGAAGATGCGCGGGGCGTGGATCTCGAAGACCTGATGCTCGATGCGGCAATCGGCGCGGTGGACTCCATACCGCGCCAGCGCCGAAAAGACCTGGACCTCGTTTCGGAGGCTGTGCGCCGCGCTGTTCGCGGCGCCGCAAACGAAGCGTGGGGCAAGAAGCCGCTGGTGACGGTGTTCGTCACGCGGTGAGGCGATGGGCGGTAGGCAGTCGTAAGGGAAGACAGGAACGGGTCTGTTCCACCCGTCTTTTCTTCATGTTGCCTACTGCCTCTCGACCGCCACAGCTATTTCCATGGAGCCCTTGATGCTCGGACGCCTCAACCATGTAGCCATCGCCGTGCCTGACATCGCCGCGGCAAGCGCGGTCTATCGCGACACGCTGGGCGCCAGGGTGACTGCGCCGCAGGCATTGGCAGAACATGGCGTCACCGTTGTCTTCATCGATCTGGGCAACACCAAGATCGAGTTGCTGGAGCCGCTGGGCGATTCGCCGATCGCGGCATTCCTGGCCAAGAATCCAGCTGGCGGCATGCACCATGTCTGCTACGAAGTGGATGACATTATCGCCGCACGCGATCGTCTCATGGCCGCCGGCGCCCGCGTTCTGGGTGATGGCAACCCGAAGATCGGCGCGCACGGCAAGCCGGTGCTTTTCCTGCATCCCAAGGATTTTATGGGTACGCTCGTCGAACTGGAGCAGGCGTGACCATCGCTCGAGCATTTTGCAGCCAAATGGAATCATTTGGTGTCCGCATCAATGCGGCAAAACAAATACTTAGTGCGAGTTACCGATTCTGAAAGAACCGGAACCGCTCTAGAAGGAAAAAGGTCAGGACGAAACAATGACCTGGATATCGTTTTCCGCGGTTTTCTTCATCATCTGGTGGACTGTCCTGTTTGCCATGCTGCCGTTCGGCCTCCGCACGCAGGATGACGAGAAGGACGTGACGCTGGGCACCGTGTCCAGCGCGCCGCGCGGCGCCCATATGCTGAAGGTGGTTATCCGCACGACGATCGTTTCCGTGCTGATCGTCGCGGTTTTTTACGGGCTGACCAAAGGTCTGGGCTACAGCTTCGACGACATTCCGCGTTTTGTGCCGAAGGGCAACTAGAGCATTTTGCAGCGCACAAATGCGGCAAAACAAATAGTTAGAGCAAGTTGCCGGTTCTGAAAGAACCGCTCTAATGCATGTCGCCCGAAAGTGTCCTCTGGTTTCGGGCGAAACGACATGCACAAACAACAAGCTACAGCGGGGCCGCCCATTCGGAGCGACGCGCTGTAGAGCAATTGCAGGAAAAGTGGCTGCCGGTTTTCCGTCCGGAGTAGCGGCGGCGCTGTTTACTTGCCGGCTTGCGTCATACGGCAAGTAAACCGCGCCGGCAAAGCAACGAACCGCCCAAAAAAAATGCAAGGCACAAGGCCTTGCAGTTAAACGCGTCCGATCCGATTTCCGGTGATCCGGCGGCTGCGAGTTACCGCGCCAGGATCGCATCCTCCCAAGACTTTGACCGCGCAGGAGAGTAGATTTGCCTCTACCCTCTCAGTTATCGGGGCACATTAGCCTAACGCAAAACAAAATGTCACGCAGAATTTTGCTTCAAAACGGGCAATCATGTGCTGCGTTGCACAATGGAAAGGCAGCAGATGCTCGCACTTTAGGCCGCAGCCGCATCGCACGGGATCGGGTTTCCATTCCGCCACGAAATGGCTATGAAGCGCTTGCATTCATGTTCTGACATGAGACCGCCGATTCCGGCGGTTTTATCCCACTTTCGACGGAATTCCTCATGCGGCTTTCGCGCTATTTCCTGCCTATTCTGAAAGAGAACCCGCGCGAAGCGGAGATTGTTTCGCATCGGCTGATGCTGCGGGCCGGCATGATCCGCCAGCAGGGGCAGGGCTCCTTTACCATGCTGCCGCTGGGCAAACGGGTGCTGGACAAGGTCTGCCAGATCATCCGCGAGGAGCAGAACCGGGCAGGGGCGCTGGAGATCTTGATGCCGACAATCCAGTCCGCCGAACTGTGGCGCGAAAGCGGCCGCTACGACGACTACGGCAAGGAAATGCTGCGCATCAAGGACCGGCAGGACCGCGACATGCTGTACGGCCCGACCAATGAAGAGATGGTGACGGAAATCTTCCGCTCCTACGTCAAATCCTACAAGGACCTGCCGCTCAATCTCTACCATATCCAGTGGAAGTTCCGCGACGAGGTGCGGCCGCGCTTCGGCGTGATGCGCGGCCGCGAGTTCCTGATGAAGGACGCTTATTCCTTCGACCTGAACTTCGAGGGCGCCAAGGCTGCCTACAACCGCATGTTCGTGTCTTATCTGCGTACGTTCACCCGGATGGGCCTGAAGGCGATCCCGATGCGCGCCGACACCGGCCCAATCGGCGGCGATCTCAGCCACGAATTCATTATCCTGGCCGAAACGGGCGAAAGCCAGGTCTATTGCCACAAGGACTATCTCGACCTGCTGGTGCCGGGCGAAGCGACCGACTTTGCCAATGACGGCGAGATTGCCGGCATCGTCAAGGAGTGGACCACGCCCTACGCGGCGACCGACGAGATGCATGACGAGGCGGCCTGGGCGGCGGTGCCCGCGGACAAGCAGCTTTCGGCGCGCGGCATCGAGGTCGGCCATATATTCCACTTCGGCGAAAAATATTCGAAGCCGATGAACGCGAAGGTGCAGGGGCCGGACGGCAAGGAGCACTTTGTGTCCATGGGCTCCTACGGCATCGGCCCGACGCGCCTGATCGCGGCGATCATCGAAGCCTCGCATGACGAGGCCGGCATCATCTGGCCGGAGAGCGTGGCACCCTTCGACATCGGGCTGATCAACATGAAGGCGGGCGATGCCGACTGCGACCGCGTCTGCGAGCAGCTATACGATGCGCTGACCGCGGCGGGCCTCGACGTTCTCTATGACGATACCGATCAGCGGGCGGGCGGGAAATTCGCCGCCGCCGACCTGATCGGTCTGCCCCGGCAGGTCATTGTCGGGCCGCGCGGCGTCGCCGCCGGCGAGATCGAGATCAAGAACCGCCGCACCGGCGAGCGTGAAACCGTCGCCATCGACCAGGTCGCGGCCAAGCTTGGCCGGGCTCGATGAGCGAAGCGGTTAAATCAGCCAAGGGCGCCGGGCCGTTCTCGTATTTCGAGCGCATGGTGGCCTGGCGCTATCTGCGCTCCAAGCGCAAGGAAACGGTGATCTCGGTGATCGCCTCGATTTCCTTCATAGGAATCATGCTGGGCGTCGCCACGCTGATCATCGTGATGGCGGTGATGAACGGCTTTCGCGCCGAGCTTTTGACCCGCATCCTCGGCATCAACGGCCACCTCATCATGCAGCCGGTTGACACGCCGCTCGAGGATTACGAGGCGGTCGCTGCACGCATTGCCGGCGTTCCCGGCGTCAGGCTTGCGATGCCGCTGATCGAAGGGCAGATTTTTGCCAGCGGCCAGATCGGCCCGGGCACGGGCGCGCTGGTAAAGGGCATTCGCGGCGACGATCTCGCCAAGATCAAACTGGTGGCCGACAACGTCAAATACGGTTCGATCGTCGGCTTCGACGGCAGCGAAGGCGTGGCGATCGGCACCCGCATGGCCGACAATCTGGGGCTTTCGCTTGGCGATACCATTTCGCTGATTTCGCCCGACGGCGACGTCACGCCGCTTGGCACGACGCCACGCGTGAAGGCCTATCCCGTTGTGGCGATCTTCGAGATCGGCATGTCGGAATATGATGCGTCGATCATCTTCATGCCGTTTGCCGAGGCGCAGCTCTACTTCAATCAGGAGGGCAAGGCGCAAACCATCGAAATCTATGCGGACAATCCCGACGGCATTGACACGCTCAAACCTCTGGTCGAAGCGGCGGCGCAGCGCCAGCTCTATCTGGCTGACTGGCGGCAGCGTAACCAGACCTTCTTCTCGGCCTTGCAGGTCGAGCGCAACGTGATGTTCATGATCCTGACGCTGATCGTGCTGGTGGCGGCGCTCAACATCATTTCCGGCCTCATCATGCTGGTGAAGGACAAGGGCGGCGATATCGCCATCCTGCGCACGATGGGCGCCTCGAGCGGCTCGGTGATGCGCATCTTCCTGATGACAGGAGCCGCGATCGGCGTCACCGGCACGCTTGCCGGCGTGCTGCTTGGCGTCGTCGTCTGCCTCAACGTCGAATCGATCCGGCAGTTCTTCTCGTGGCTGTCTGGCACGACGATCTTCAACCCGGAACTCTATTTCCTCAGCCAGCTGCCGGCGATCATGGATTTCCGCGAGACGTTTTCGGTGGTGCTGATGGCGCTGGTGCTTTCCTTCCTCGCTACGCTGTTTCCTGCCTGGCGCGCCGCAAAGCTCGATCCGGTCGAAGCGCTGAGGTACGAGTGACGTGACCGACGCCATCATCGAACTCAAGGGCGTTGAACGCCATTACGTTCAGGGGTCGCGCAAGCTGACCATCCTGAACAATGCCGACTTTTCGCTGAAGCGTGGCGAGATGGTCGCCCTGGTTGCGCCGTCGGGTGCGGGCAAGTCGACGCTGCTGCACACCGCGGGTCTCTTGGAAAAGCCGGATGCCGGCGACGTCCTCCTGGCGGGCAGGGCCTGCGGCCGGCTCTCCGACGACGAACGCACGGCGATCCGCCGCAACGACATCGGCTTCGTCTACCAGTTCCATCATCTGCTGCCGGAATTCTCGGCGCTGGAAAACATCATGATGCCGCAGTTGGTGCGCGGCCTCTCCGTCGCCGAAGCGCAGGGCAGGGCGGCGCAGCTGCTCGACTACATGAAAATCGGCAAGCGTGCGCATCACCGCCCGTCCGAGCTGTCGGGCGGCGAACAGCAGCGGGTGGCCATCGCGCGCGCGGTCGCCAATGCGCCGCTGGTGCTTCTGGCCGACGAGCCGACCGGCAATCTCGACCCGGTGACGGCATCCTACGTGTTCGAGGCGCTGGAGGCGCTGGTGCGCCAGTCCGGCCTTTCGGCGCTCATCGCCACCCACAATCACGAACTTGCCGGCCGCATGGACCGGCGGGTGACGCTTGCCGAGGGCAAGGTCGTCACGCTGTAGAGCGTTTTGCCGCCCAATGGAATCATTTGGCGTCCGCATAAATGCGGCAAAACAAATAGTTAGAGCGAGTTACCGGTTCTGGAAGAACCGGAACTGCTGCTGTAGCCTGCGCCTTGGGTCGCTTCGGTTACGCTTGGTTCGCGCGCAGCCAGTCGGCAAGCGAGGGCCGCAATTGCCCGCCACGCCCGCGCATCGCCTCGGCGGCGCACATCGAGTTGAGTACCGCCTCCTGCGTGGCCTCTGTCGCGGCGCGGAACACGGCGTCGATGCGGTTTTCGTTCAGCGCTTTCATCGTTACGAAGTCGTTCGGCTCGTCATGGTCGAAGCGCACGCCGGTGCTGAAACCGATGGCGATATCGCCGCTGCCGTGACCCCAATAGGCGCCGAGGCGTGCGAGGCCTGCACCGCAGCGGCGCGTTACGCGCTTCAGCTGGCGGTGCTCCATTGGAATGTCGGTCGCCAGCACGGCGATGACCGAGCCTTTCTCGGCGTTTGCCGTTGCCTTCGGATGAGGTCGGCGTCCGTCCGGCAGCACCAGGTCGCCCGCCCTGCCGAAATTGGAAAGAACGAGCACGCCGAGGTGAAAGGTCCCGCCATCCAGCGTTAGCCGGCGTGATGCGGTGCCGATGCCGCCCTTGAAGCCGAAGCAACTCATGCCTGTTCCGGCGCCCACATTGCCTTCCGCGGCCTCGGCGCTCGCGGCGGCGATCGCCATGCGGGCGTGTTCCTCCCTGACGGCCATCACCTGGATGTCGCTCAGCGCGCCGTCGTTGCATTCGCAGACCACGGGATTGACGGTCGCCGTCTCGCGGCCGATGTCCGGATTGGCCGCGATCGCCGCTCTTATCAGAGCGTCGGCGCAGGCGCCGACGCCAAAGGTGTTGGTGAGCAGGATCGGCGTTTCCAGCGTCCCCAATTCGTCGACCTGCACCAGGCCGATGCTCTTGCCGAAGCCGTTGAACACCTCGCTCGCGGCAGGCACCTTGCTGCGATAGAGGTTTGCGCCATGCGGCAGGATGGCGGTGACGCCTGTGTTGATGTCGCCCTCGCGGATCGTATGGTGTCCGACGAGAACGCCTGGAACATCGGTGATGGCATTGCCGGCGCCGGTGGGCAGGGTGCCGCAGACGACCCCGAATTGGCGTGCAATCATCGACATGGCGATTTCCCCCCGAGCGCCGGATGCCTCGATCAGCTCCTGAGGCCCGGCGCTTCCTGGCCGGTGCGCTCCACATATTCGGTGTAGCCGCCGCCATAGGTGTGGATGCCATTGGGCGTCAGTTCCAGAACGCGGTTCGAAAGGGCCGCCAGGAAGTGGCGGTCGTGCGAGACGAACAGCATGGTACCCTCATATTGCGACAGCGCGGCGATAAGCATTTCCTTGGTCGCAATGTCCAAATGGTTGGTCGGCTCGTCCAGAACCAGAAGGTTCGGCGGGTCGAACAGCATCATCGCCATCACCAGCCGCGCCTTTTCGCCGCCCGAAAGCACCCGGCATTTCTTCTCGATCTCGTCGCCGGAAAAGCCGAAGCAACCGGCGAGCGCCCGCAGCGGCGCTTGGCCTGCCTGCGGGAATGCGTCTTCCAGCTCCTGGAACACGGTGCGGTCGCCGTCGAGCAAGTCCATGGCATGCTGGGCGAAATAGCCCATCTTGACGCTCGGGCCGCGCGCCACCGTGCCGTCGTCGGGATCCGAGGCGCCGGCCACCAGCTTTAGCAACGTCGACTTGCCGGCGCCGTTGACACCCATGATGCACCAGCGTTCCCGGCGGCGAACCTGGAAATCCAGCCCTTTATAGATGGACCGGCTGCCGTAGCGCTTGTGCACATTCTTCAGCGTCACCACGTCCTCGCCGGAGCGCGGGGCCGGCTGGAACTCGAATGAAACGGTCTGGCGACGCTTCGGCGGCTCGACCTTGTCGATCTTCTCCAGCTTCTTGACGCGGCTCTGCACCTGGGCTGCATGCGAGGCGCGCGCCTTGAAGCGTTCGATGAAGCTGATCTCCTTGGCCAGCATCGCCTGCTGGCGCTCGAACTGGGCCTGCTGCTGCTTGTCCGCGATGGCGCGCTGCTGTTGGTAGAATTCGTAGTTGCCGGAATAGGCGGTCAGCGAGCCGCCGTCGATCTCCACGACCTTGTTGACGATGCGGTTCATGAACTCGCGGTCGTGCGAGGTCATCAGGAGCGCACCGTCGTAACCCTTGAGGAAGTCTTCCAGCCAGATCAGGCTTTCGAGATCGAGGTGGTTGCTCGGTTCGTCGAGCAAAAGCGCGTCGGGACGCATCAGCAGGATCCTGGCGAGCGCCACGCGCATCTTCCAGCCGCCGGACAGTGCGCCGACGTCGCCGTCCATCATCTCCTGCGAGAAGCCGAGACCATCGAGCACCTCGCGCGCCCGGCCGTCGAGCGAATAGCCGTCCAGTTCCTCGAACCGTCCCTGCACCTCGCTGTAGCGTGCAATGATGTCGTCCATTTCGCCGGCGCGCGCCGGATCGCACATCGCGGCTTCGAGTTCGGTCATCTCCGCGAGCAGGGCGCTCACCGGGCCGGCGCCGTCCATGGTTTCGGAGACCACGCTGCGGCCGGACATTTCGCCGACATCCTGGCTGAAATAGCCGATAGTGACGCCGCGATCGACGGCGACCTGTCCCTCGTCGGGCAGTTCCTGCCCGGTGATCATGCGAAAGAGCGTTGTCTTGCCCGCACCGTTGGGCCCGACAAGTCCGACCTTCTCGCCCTTCTGGAGTGCGGCGGAAGCCTCGATGAAGACGATCTGCCGGCCGTTCTGCTTGCCGATATTTTCGAGACGAATCATGATTCTTAAGAGACCCAGGGCATTGCGGGGCGGTTATTTCTGAGAGCCCTGCGGAGAAGCTTGCCCGTAAATCATTCAACGCTTTTCGGCGCAAGCGTCCTTGTTGCCGCAACGCTGGCGACTTCCGGCGACATTCCTGCTTTCGTCATCCACGGGCGGGGCAGGCCGAAGCTCTGTCGCTGAAACTGCCAATCTCCCCACCCGTGGGGGAGATGGCCGGCAGGCCAGAGGGGGGCGCCATGGAACGCAAATTCCGACATATGATGAAGCCGCCGGCACAGAAGGACCAATCGCCTCCCGAAAAACCGCCATCGCCGTTCGCCCCGCCTTGCATCGTTCAAGGATGCGGTTTACGCCCTTTCCGCCTTGTTTGAGGAACAGACCATGCTTGACATCAAATGGATTCGCGAAAACCCGAATGCTCTCACCGAAGCGCTCGCCAAGCGCTCGTGGTCGTCGGATGACGCGCAGTCCACGGTCGACGATCTGATCGCCAAGGACGAGGCGCGCCGCGCCCATGTGGCAAAGCTCCAGGAGGCCCAGGAACGCCGCAACGCCGTCTCGAAGGAGATCGGCAAGGCGATGGGCGTCAAGGACACCGCGCTCGCCGAAAAACTCAAAGCCGAGGTCGCGGAGATCAAGGGTTTCATCCAGTCGGGCGAAGCGACCGAGCGCGAGCTCGACAAGGCGCTGAACGACGCGCTGGCCGTGCTGCCCAACGTGCCGCTGGGTGACGTTCCGGTCGGCAAGGACGAGCACGATAATGTCGAGGTCCGCCGCTTCGGCGACGAATTGATCACCAAACGTCAGCCGCGCATGGGCAACAAGCCCAAGGAGCATTTCGAGATTGGCGAAAAGCTCGGCCAGATGGATTTCGAGCGCGCCGCCAAACTATCCGGCTCGCGCTTTACCGTGCTCAGCGGCCAGATCGCGCGCCTCGAACGGGCGCTCGGCCAGTTCATGCTTGACCTGCACACCACCGAGCACGGCTACACCGAAGTGCAGCCGCCGCTGCTGGTGCGTGATGAGGTGCTGTTCGGCACCGGCAATCTTCCGAAGTTCGAGGAGGATCTGTTCTTCGTGCCGCATGGCGAAAGCCGGCTTGGCCTCATCCCCACCGCCGAAGTCTCGCTCACCAACCTCGTGCGCGAGGAAATCACCGCGCATGAAAAGCTGCCGCTGCGCTTTACGGCGCTGACGCCGTGCTTCCGCTCGGAAGCAGGCTCGGCCGGGCGTGATACGCGCGGCATGCTGCGCCAGCATCAGTTCTACAAGGTGGAACTCGTCTCGATCACCGACCAGGAATCCTCGCTCGAAGAACACGAGCGCATGACGGAATGCGCCGAGACGGTGCTGAAAAAGCTCGAGTTGCCGTTCCGCACCATAACGCTGTGCACCGGCGACATGGGTTTTGGCGCCCGAAAAACCTACGACATCGAGGTGTGGCTGCCAGGACAGAACGCCTACCGCGAAATCTCGTCCTGCTCGGTCTGCGGCGATTTCCAGGCGCGCCGCATGGACGCCCGCTACAAGGACAAGGACGGCAAGGGCAACCGCTTCGTCCACACGCTGAACGGGTCGGGCACTGCTGTCGGCCGCGCGCTGATCGCCGTCATCGAAAATTACCAGAACGAGGACGGCAGCGTAACCATTCCTGAAGTGCTGCGGCCTTACATGGGCGGTCTGGAAAAAATCGAATCGAAGTAGAACGATGCGCATCCTGCTCACCAACGATGACGGCATTCACGCGGAAGGCCTGGCGGTGCTGGAGCGCATCGCCAGGCAGTTTTCCGATGATGTCTGGGTCGTCGCGCCGGAAACCGACCAGTCCGGCTTTGCCCATTCGCTGTCGATTTCGGAGCCGCTGCGGCTGAGGAAGATTGGCGACCAGCATTATGCGGTGCGCGGCACGCCGACCGACTGCGTCATCATGGGCGTGCGCAAGATCATGCCGGAGCCGCCGGATCTCATCCTTTCCGGCGTCAATTCCGGCGCCAACCTCGCCGACGACGTCACCTATTCGGGCACTGTCGCCGGCGCCATGGAAGGCACCATGCTCGGCATCCGTTCGATTGCGCTCAGCCAGGCATACAACGTCCAGGACGGCGCCCGGCTGGTGCCGTGGGATACGGTCGAGGCGCTGGCGCCCGCGCTCCTGCAAAAACTGATCGGCGTCGAACTGCCCGCCGGCACCTTCCTCAACGTGAATTTTCCGAACTGTCCGCCGGACGAGGTCGAGGCCACCCTGGTCACCACCCAGGGTAAGCTGGTTCACAGCCTGTGGATCGACGAGCGCGCCGATGGCCGCGGCTTTCCCTATTTCTGGCTGCGCTTCGGCCGCGAGCCGCCGGAATTGAAGGAGGGCACCGATGTGCATGCGGTCAGGAGCAGATCGGTGTCGGTGACGCCGCTGAAGCTCGATCTGACCGCCCATGAAGTCAGGGACAGTCTGGCGAAGGCGCTCGCATGAACACCATGCTCGACGACCGCGAAGGTTTTGCTGCTTTCCTGCTCCGCCTGCGGGCGCTGGGCACTCCTGCCGCGCGACCTGGTCGCGGCGATGGAGGCGACGCCGCGCAAGACATTCGTGCCGGGCGCCTGGCAGTCGGTCGCCTGGTCGGACCGCATGGTGCCGATCGAGTGCGGCGAGACCCTGGAGGGCGCCGACCTTCAGGCGGCCGTGATCGCGGCCCTTCAGCTTGAACCCGGCCATCGCGTGCTGGAAGTCGGCACCGGCTCGGGATTCACCGCCGCGGTGATGGCGCGGTTGGCCGCCCGGGTGGTCACCGTCGACCGCTACAAGACGCTTGCCGAACAGGCCAAGCAGCGCTTCGAGGCGCTTGGCATCACCAACGCTTTCGCGCGCCAGGCCGACGGCTCCAACGGGCTGCCGGGCGAGGGGCCTTTCGACCGCATCGTGGTGTGGGCGACGTTCGACAATCTGCCGCGCGCCTTCGTCGACCAGCTTTCCACCAACGGCATCATGATCGCGCCGATCGGTCCTGCCGAGGACACCCAGCTCCTCGCCAAGCTCACCAAGATAGGCAGCCGCTTCGAGCGCGAAGACATCGCCAAGGTGCGGCTTCAGCCGGTCATCAAGGGCGTTGCCGCGGTAATCTGAACAGCCATTTGGATTCACAAAGAAATTTCTATCCGTGATCGGCTTCTTAACCGACCAGTAACATTAACACGCTTTAATCATACCAGTTGTGTTGGGTACGCGCGGGTTAAAGCGATGCGGTTGAGTGATTTGAAAAAGAGCCAGCGCACTTTGATGCGGAGTGCAGCCGTCCTTCTGATAGGCGGTCTAGCGACGGGTTGCAGTTCCAGCGTGGCGCGCTTCGGCGGTGTCGATGACATTTTCACCGCCACCACGAACCAGCGGCAGATCATCCCGCCGGCCAGCCAGCCCTATCCCGAACAGGCGGCCCAGGTCGACACCTCGGCCGCCAATCGCGGCGCGGTGCAGCCGGCCAACGTTTCCAGCGGCCCTGTCGGCCGTTCGGCACTCCCACCGGTCGCCGGAACACAGGTCGCGAGCGCCGATCAGCGCCCCGCCATGGCGTCGGTGCTGGAGCCAGCGCGCAACGCCGCCCCGGTTCTCGCTCCCGCGGCTTCCGCCCCCAGGGTCGACAGCACCGCCACTGGCGCTGTCAAGCAGGCCGAGCCCGCCGTTCATGCAGCCGGCGAGGAGATCAAGGGATGGTCGCGGGCCGGCGGCAGCCAGATCACCGCCAAGGAAGGCGAGACGGTCTATAACCTGTCGCGACGCTTCGGCGTTCCCGCCGACGTCATCATGAAGGCCAACGGCCTCAACCAGCAGGCCGGCTTGCAGGCAGGCCAGAAGATCATCATCCCGACCTACGTCTACTCCGACAAGGCCGGTGTTTCAGCACCTGACAACAATCCGAAGGTCGCCGAAGCCAAGTCCTCGCGCGGCACCAAGAGCGATGTGCCGGCAAACCAGGCGCCTACCGGGGCGCCGGGCGAAAAGGTAGCAGTGTTGCCGCAGCCGCCGAAGGTCAGGCAAGCCGAGGCGACACAGCCATCCACTGCTGCTGCGCCCAATACCAAGTCCGCCAGTGCGCCGGGCACCTACAAGGTCCAGGAAGGCGACACGCTGTCCCGCATCGCCAAGAAGACCGGGGCCAGCGTCACTGCCCTGAAGCAGGCCAACAATCTTCAGGATGGGTTGATCCGCGTCGGCCAGACTCTGACCGTTCCGGCCGCAGGCGCCGCGCAGGTAGCAACTGCCGCACCAACCAAGGTCGACAAGACGACCACCGGAGCGACGAACCCGACCGCGAAAGTCGAGCCGGTCTCAGCCTACACGCCGCCCAAGAAGGCGGAAAAGGTGATCGAGCAGGCCGAGCAGGATACCGCTGCCGCACCCGACGCCACGGGCATCAGCCGCATGCGCTGGCCGGTCCGCGGACGCGTCATTTCCGGCTATGGCTCCGGCAGCGGCAAGAATGGTGACGGCATCGACATCGCAGTGCCGGAAGGCACGCCGGTCAAGGCCGCCGAAAACGGCGTCGTCATTTATGCCGGCGACGGGTTGAAGGAATTCGGCAACACGGTTCTCGTCCGCCACGAGAACGGCCTGGTTACCGTCTACGGCCATGCCAGCCAGCTGAAAGTGACGCGCGGCGAGAAGGTCAAGCGCGGCCAGGAGATCGCCACCTCCGGCATGAGCGGCACCACGGACATGCCGAAGCTGCATTTCGAGGTGCGCAAGAACTCGGCGCCGGTCGATCCGTCGACCTTCCTCGAATAATAATCCGCGCACGGACATTGAGTTGAAATCAGGCCGGCCAAGTCCGGCCTGATTTCGTTGCTGCCGGCAATTGCTCGGTCAGTCCTTCAATGTCTGGCCGAGGCGCCCGGCCAGATCCTGGGTGAACTGCCAGGCGACACGACCGGAGCGGCTGCCGCGTGTCGTCGCCCATTCCAGCGCATCGGCGCGCAGAACGTCCGGCTCGATCTGCAGTCCGTGATAGCGGACGTAGCCGTCGATCATGTCGAGATATTCGTCCTGCGAGCATTTGTGGAAGCCGAGCCACAGACCGAAACGGTCCGACAGCGAGACCTTTTCCTCCACGGCTTCCGACGGGTTGATGGCGGTTGAGCGCTCGTTGTCGATCATGTCGCGCGGCAACAGATGCCGCCGGTTCGACGTGGCGTAGAAGATGACATTTGCTGGCCGGCCTTCGACCCCGCCTTCAAGGGCTGCCTTCAGCGATTTGTAGGACGTGTCGTCATGGTCGAACGAAAGATCGTCGCAGAACAGGATGAAGCGATGGGGCGCCGTCTTGAGGATGCCCATCAGCTTTGGCAGCGTGTCGATATCCTCGCGGTGGATCTCGATCAGCTTGAGCGCCGTGCCGCCTTTGCGCTCCGCATTGATGGTGGAATGCACGGCCTTCACCAGCGACGATTTGCCCATGCCGCGCGCGCCCCACAGGAGAACGTTGTTGGCGGGGAGGCCAGCGGCGAACCTCTCGGTGTTGTCGACCAGGATATCGCGCACCCGGTCGACGCCACGGATCAGGCCGATATCGACGCGATTGACGCGGTGAACCGGTTCAAGGAAGCCGGGATCGGCAGCCCAGACGAAGCAGTCGGCTGCGTCGAAATCCGCCGGCGGAGCCTCGCGCGGCGCCAGCCGCGATACGGCGTCGATCAGCCGGTCGAGTTTCTGTTCGAGGGATTCGCTCTGCTTTTTGGGCATCAATCCAAATGCGTCCTGGTCGAATGCTATGACTAATCCGCTCTAACATGGTCAAACCAGCTGGAAAAGCGCCGCCGAATGGGCCAGCCGCAGTTGCAAAGGTGGCTTTAGCGACTATATTCCGGCCACATTTCAAGGGGGTCGTGCGCGGCCCGCAAAATCACGTCTCAGGAGTTTTCGATGTTCGTCACGCCGGCCTATGCCCAGACCCCGGGCGCAACGCCCGACATGCTCATCAGCATTTTGCCGTTTGTCCTGATTTTTGTGATCATGTATTTTCTGATCATCCGTCCGCAGCGTACGCAGTTGAAGAAGCGCGGCGAGATGCTCGCCGCAATCCGTCGTGGCGATACGGTTGTCACCGGCGGCGGTCTGATCGGCAAAGTGACGAAGGTCATCGACGACAATGAACTCGAAGTCGATCTCGGCGGCGGCAACAAGGTGACCGCGTTGCGCTCGACGATTGCCGACGTAAGGGTCAAGGGCGAACCGGTCGCCAACCAGAACGCCAAGAAATAACCGCATTCAAGGCGGAACCGGAACGGTCGACCCTACTGAAGAGGCACAATGCTCTATTTTTCGCCCTGGAAGACGTTCTCGATCTGGTTCGTCGTTTTAACCGGCATCGTGTTCACGCTGCCGAACATGTTGCCTCAATCGGTTCTCGATTCATTGCCGAGTTGGGCGCCGAAGCAGACTATGACGCTTGGTCTGGACCTGCAGGGTGGCTCGCATATCCTGCTTCAGGTCGACAAGCAGGATCTCGTCAACGAGCGCCTGCAGGCGACGCGCGACGACATCCGCACCATGCTGCGCGATGCCAAGATCGGCTACACCGGACTTTCGGGGACCGGCCGTACCGTTCAGGTGCGCATCCGCGAGGCCAACGAGGTCGATCAGGCAAAGACCGCGCTCGCTTCGCTGACGCAGCCGGTCGCGTCAGGTGTATTCGGCACCGGCTCCACCACGGAGCTGGACGCTTGACGAGCCGGAACCCGGTCTGCTCCGCTTCACGTTGACCGAAGAGGGCGTAACCTACCGCACCAGTTCTGCCGTCACCCAGTCGATCGAAGTCATCGGTCGACGCGTCAACGAACTTGGCACGACCGAGCCGATCATTCAGCGCCAAGGCGTCGACCGCATTCTCGTCCAGGTGCCAGGCCTGCAGGATCCGCAGCGCCTCAAGGAAATTCTCGGCCAGACCGCCAAGCTGACCTTCCAGATGGTCGACCAGACCATGCCGGTGCAGGAGGCGATCGAGGGGCGTCCGCCGTCGGGCTCCAGCGTGCTTTACTCGATGGACGACCCGCCGGTGCCGTATCTCATCGAGAGCCGCGTCATTGTCTCCGGCGAAAACCTGGTCGACGCGCAGGCGACATTCGATCAACGCACCAGCGAACCCGTGGTTTCGTTCCGCTTCGACGCCAAAGGCGCCCAGCGCTTCGGTCAGGCGACGCAGCAGAATGTCGGCAAGCTGTTTCGCCATCATCCTCGACAACCAGGTGATTTCCGCGCCGCAGATCCGCGAACCGATCCTTGGCGGCACCGGCCAGATTTCCGGCAACTTCACCGCACAGAGCGCCAACGACCTTGCTGTTCTGCTGCGCGCCGGCGCGCTTGCCGGCCGACCTGACCATCGTCGAAGAGCGTACCGTCGGTCCGAGTCTGGGCGCCGACTTCGATCGACGCAGGCAAGTTCGCTTCGCTGATCGCCGGCATTCTCGTCGTCGGCTTCATGATTGTCGCGTACGGCAACGCTGGGCGTGATCGCCAATATCGCACTTGCTGCCAACGTCGCGCTGATCATCGCCATCCTATCCATTGCTCGGCGCGACCCTGACGATGCCCGGCATCGCCGGTATCGTGCTGACCGTCGGCATGGCGGTCGATTCCAACGTCATCATCTACGAACGTGTGCGGGAAGAACGGCGGGCCGGGCGATCACTCGTGCAATCGCTGGATTCCGGCTTCTCTCGGGCATTGTCGACGATCGTCGATGCCAACTTCACCACGTTCATCGCCGCCGTCATTCTTTTCTATCTGGGTTCCGGACCGGTTCGCGGCTTTGCCGTGACCCTGGCGATCGGTATCGTGACGACGGTCTTCACGGCGTTCACGCTGACCCGCTGGCTGATCGCCGTCTGGCTGAAGCGCATGAAGCCGAAGGAACTGCCGAACGGGCTGGTCAGATTTGTGCCGGACGACACGAACGTTCCTTTCATGTCGTGGCGCAAATACGCATTCGCGTTTTCGGCGGCGCTGTCCATCGCGGCGATGGTCCTGTTCTTCACGATTGAGATGAACTACGGCATCGACTTCCGTGGCGGTTCGAGCATCGAGGTGCAGTCAAAGGCCGAAGCCGCCGACCCGGGCAGCGTGCGCGAGCGGTTGAACGAGCTCAATCTGGGCGACGTCCAGGTGCAGGAATTCGGCTCCCCGCGCGATCTGCTGATCCGCATCGAAGGGCAGGGCGGCGGCGACAATGCCGAACAAAGCGTTGTCGAGAAGGTCAGGACGGAGCTCGCATCCGAATATGATTTCCGCAAGGTGGAATCCGTCGGTCCGACCGTTTCCGGCGAACTGGCATTCTACGGCACGATGGGCATTCTGGCCTCGCTGGTGGCGATGCTGATCTACATCTGGTTCCGGTTCGAGTGGCAGTTCGGCCTCGGCGCCGTCATCGCGACGGTGCACGACGTGACCATGATGGTCGGGCTCTATGTCGTCTCGGGACTGGAGTTCAACCTGACCAGTATCGCAGCCATCCTGACGATCGTCGGTTATTCCATCAACGATACCGTCGTCGTCTACGATCGCGTGCGCGAGGATCTGCGGCGATACAAGAAGATGCCGATCGAGCAGTTACTCGATCTGTCGATGAACCAGACGCTGTCGCGTACGGTGCTCACCGGCATGACCACGCTGCTTGCTCTCATCGCGCTTTATCTGTTCGGCGGCGAAGTCATCCGCTCGTTCACCTTCGCGATGATCTTCGGCATCCTCGTCGGCACCTATTCGTCGATCTTCGTGGCCGGACCGCTGCTGATCCTGTTCAAGCTCCGGCCTGACAGTATCAAGGAAGGCGAGAAGGCAGTGGTTCCGACGCACGCGCAGATCTCGAAGCCCTGACGTCGTGGCCGGGGGAATTGTGATCCGTGAGGCGCATTTTCCCGGCCGTTCGCCGATCGACGCTTACGGCAATGGCGGCTTTCGTTTCGCCGGCATGTCACATCGCGGTTCGATCCTCTGTCTGCCCTCTGGCATTTATGGCTGGGAGCCGGCAGACCCTCAGGCTCTCGCCGCTGGCGACTTCGCCAAACTTCTCGCCGAGGCCGCGGGCGTGGAAATCCTGCTTGTCGGCATGGGCAAGGAGCTGAAGCCGCTGCCGGCCGATCTGCGCGCCGCTTTCAAGGAGGTTCGCATCTCGGCTGATCCCATGGCGACCGGCGCCGCCGTCAGGACCTACAACGTGCTTCTGGCGGAGGACCGTGCCGTCGCCGCCGCACTTATCGCCGTTGAGTAACATGCCCAGGGCCGATACGCATGCAATGGAAGCCGTCCGCGCGGCCGATCACGATCGCTATCTCAGCGCGCTTTATGCTCCGGACGACAAACGTCAAAGCCTGTTTGCGCTCTATGCGTTCAATGTTGAAATCGCATCCATCCGCGACCGCATCCGCGAGCCGCTGCCGGGTGAGGTGAGGCTGCAATGGTGGCGCGACGTGCTCGACGGTCGCGCTTCCGGCGACGGTCATCCCGTTGGCCGAAGGCGTTGCTCGACGCGATCCGCACCCATGCACTGCCGGTTGCGACGTTCCAGAACTATCTCGATGCGCGCGATATTCGACCTCTACGACGACCCGATGCCGTCGCGAAACGATCTCGAAGGCTATTGCGGCGAGATCGGCCTCGTCGCTGATCCAGCTTGCGTCGATGGTCCTCGATGCGTCGGCCGCACCCGAGTTTGCCGAAGCTGCGGGCCATGCCGGCTGCGCGCAGGCGATCACCGGCCTGTTGCGCCTGCTGCCGATCCACCGTGCGCGCGGCCAGTGCTACGTGCCCGGCGACATTCTTGCCGCGGCCGGCACTTCGCCGCAGGAATTTTTGAGTTCAAATAGCCAAGCCGGCGCGACACGCGCTGTCGCGGCGATGGCGGCGCTGGCCAGGCAGCATCTTTCGGCCTTCGAAAGGCAGGCTGCGACCTTGCCGCGAAACGCTTGCGTCCTGCCTTTCTGCCGCTCGCGCTTGCCGGTGCCTATCTCGATCGCATCGAGAGCGATCCCCGCAGCGGTTTTGCGCCAGACAATCGGCATGCCCAGCTGGCGTCGACACTGGCTGATGGTGCGCAAAGCATCACGTGGGTTGGCGTTAGCTCTCCTTTGACGTAAACGTCAATCATGCTAGATCTCGGGTACCGCTGGTGTTCCGGCGGTGCGGGAGGAAACCAGCGAAATGAGCTTGCCCATTCTTGTGGCGATGGTTGTCGTCGGCATCACCGCGGCCGTGCTTGCCGTGCATCTGACCGGCGGCAGCGTGAAGGCGAGGCTTGCCGGGCCGGATCAGGCGCGAGGCCGTTTCGCGGAGGATTTTCCGGACGAGGAAGTTTCCGCCGTTCACATGACCAGCGACGCCGGGACGGCATTCCTTGAACTGGCGCAAGGGCGCGTTGGCATCGTCCAGGTGCTGGGCGACAAATTCCTGACCCGTATCGTTGCGCCCAAGGATATCGCCCGCATTAACGGCGCCGGATCGACATGTTTCGATAGACTTGAACGATTTTACCTGGGGTGGCGGCATCTTCCGTTTTGCGGACGAAGCAATTGCCGGCGCTGTATTGCGGGCGCTTGATACGCACCAACTGACCGAGAAAGCCGGAGAGCCTGCCTGATGGAAATCTATGATTTTCCGAAAGTGACGGAACTGGCGATCCCGTTCTTCGTCATCGCGATCCTGATCGAACTGTGGCTGGTTCGCACCGGCCGCGCCAAAGGCGCGTTCGAAACGCGCGATACGCTGACCAGCCTGATGATGGGAACCGGCAATGTCGTCGCCGGCATCCTGCTCGGCGTCGTCTCCTACACGGCGCTGGTCTGGGTGTGGCAGTTCCGGCTTCTTCGACCTTGGCCTGTCGGTCTGGGTGCTTTGTCGCCGCCTTCCTGCTCGATGACCTGCGCTACTACTGGTATCACCGGATCGCGCATCGCGTGCGCTGGGTCTGGGCCGAGCACGTCAACCACCATTCCAGCCAGCACTACAATCTGTCGACGGCGCTGCGGCAGAGCTGGACCGGGCTCTTCACCGGCATGTTCATCCTGCAGGCGCCGCTGGTGCTGCTTGGCTTCCATCCGGCGGTGATCGCCTTCGTCTTCGGCTTCAACCTGGTCTGGCAGTTCTGGATTCACACCGAGACGATCGGCAAGATGTGGGCCTGGTTCGAGTTCGTCTTCAACACGCCGTCGCACCACCGGGTGCATCACGCCACCAACCCGCGCTACCTCGACGCCAACTATGCCGGCACGTTGATCATCTGGGATCGCATGTTCGGCACCTTCGTGGAGGAGTTGGAAGAGGACCGGCCGCGCTACGGCATCGTGAAAAACCTCGGCACCTTCAATCCGCTGAAAGTGGCGTTCCACGAATATGTCGGCATCTTCAGGGACGTGTTTTCGCCGGGCCTGACGCTGCGCCAGCGCCTCGGCTACCTGTTCAGCCGCCCGGCTGGAGCCACGACGGCTCGCGCGAAACCTCGGAGAGCCTGAAGGCGGCCTATGTCAGGAGAAATCCCGGTGAAGCGGGCAAGCCTGGGCTGCCGACCGCGGAACCGGCGGAATAACCGCTGAAGCATTTTACAGCCACTGGAAATATTTGGCGGGTGCACAAATGCGGCAGATAGAACGAGTACCGGTTCTGAAAGAACCGGAACCGCTTAAGATGACCGTTTCATTCGGCTGCTTCGGCCGCAGCACCCAGTCCCAGCCATTCCCGGCAATGGGCAAGCGCGCGCGCGGTCATCGCATTTTTCCGGGCGACGGATTTGTCCTTGCCGCGGAAACGGCCCTCAAAACCTTCCGGACGCAGATTTGTTCCGGGGCTCAAGTGGCGGAAACAGCCCGAAATTGACGTTCATCGGCTGGAACGAGCGTTTGCCCGGCTCGTCGTCGGAAACGATGTGGCCGCCAGTGATGTGGTTGAGCAGAGCGCCGAAGGCCGTGGTGACCGGCGGCAGCGACGGCCGCCGGCCAAGCCGCTCGGCGGCGGCGAAGCGCCCGGCGAGCAGGCCGATCGCGGCGCTCTCGACATAGCCTTCGCAGCCGGTGATCTGGCCGGCAAAGCGCAGGCCTTGCGCGCACCTTGAGCTGCAGCGACGGGTCGAGCAGCATCGGCGAATTGATGTAGGTGTTGCGGTGCAGGCCGCCGAGCCGGGCGAATTCGGCGTTTTCGAGTCCCGGAATCATGCGGAAGATGCGCACCTGCTCGCCATGCTTCAGCTTGGTCTGGAAGCCGACCATGTTGTAGAGCGTGCCCAGCGCGTTGTCCTGCCGCAATTGCACGACCGCATAGGCCTTGACCGACGGATTATGCGCATTGGTGAGGCCCATTGGCTTCATCGGCCCGTGCCGCAGCGTTTCCGCGCCCGCGCTCGGCCATCACCTCGATCGGCAGGCAGCCGTCGAAATAGGGCGTGCCTTCCCACTGCTTGAACTCGGTCTTCTGGCCGTCGAGCAGCGCCCGCGACGAAGGCCTCGTATTGCGGCCTTGTCCATCGGGCAGTTGATATAATCCTTGCCGGTGCCGCCGGGCCCGACCTTGTCGTAGCGCGACTGGAACCAGCAGGTATCCATGTCGATCGTCTCGAAATGCACGATCGGGGCGATCGCATCGAAGAAGGCCAGCGCGTCGGCGCCGGTCCTTTGCGGCGATTGCCTGCGCCAGCGAGGGCGCCGTCAGCGGGCCGGTGGCGATGATCGCCTGGTCCCAATCCTCGGGCGGCAGGCCGGAGATTTCCTCGCGGGCGATGGTGATCAGCGGATGCGCTTCGATCCTCGCCGTGACGGCCGCGGAAAAGCCGTCGCGGTCGACGGCAAGCGCGCCGCCGGCCGGAACCTGGTTGCGCATCGCCGGACGCCATGATCAGCGAGCCGGCAAGCCGCATCTCGGCATGCAGCAGACCGACCGCATTTGTCTCGGCATCGTCGGAGCGGAACGAATTGGAGCAGACAAGTTCGGCCAGACTGTCGGTCTTGTGCGCGTCGGTGCCGCGCACCGGTCGCATTTCGTGCAGGATTACCGGCACGCCGGCCTGGGCGCCTGCCATGCGGCTTCCGAGCCGGCGAGACCGCCGCCGATCGACGTGGATTGGTTTTGTCGCTCATGCTGGAGGGAATTAGTCCGCGGCCGAGCGAAATGCAATCGGCGGAAGGGAGGGTTCTGCAGGGCCCAAAACGACAACACCCGCCGGGGGAGGAGGTCCGGCGGGTGTCGTTATGAGTGGTCAGCGCTCGGGAGGAGGAGAGGGCTGACCGTATTCGTCATTGCCTGGGAGGAGGTAGGCTTTGACGAAATTCTTTTCGCCATTTGAGGGTGCGAAAGCCCTTGGTGGAAACAGCACCCGCCGAGGGAGGAGGTTCGGCGGGTGCGCATTAGAGTGGTCAGCGCTCGGGAGGAGGAGAGGGCTGACCGTATTCGTCATCGCCTGGGAGGAGGTAGGCTCTGACGAAATTCTTTTCGCCGTTTTGAGGGTGCGAAGGCCCTTGATTTTAACAGCACCCGCCGAGGGAGGAGGTTCGGCGGGTGCCGTTTTGTGTGGTCAGCGATCGGGAGGAGGTGAAAGCTGACCGTATCCGTCGGGACCTGGGAGGAGGTAGATCCCTGGCGGAATTCGTAATTAGACCGACTTGCGGGCGACGAAGGAATGTCGCTGCGGCTGATGCCGAGGTCCGAGAGTTCGCGGTTCGACAGACGGTCCAGCTCGTTGACCGTTTCACGGAAACGGCGCCAATTGCGGTAGTTGCGGATCAGGTTCATTTTCTTTGCTCGTTCTTAATTCGATCAGATCGACTTACGCGCGACAAACGGAATGTCGCTGCGAGTGATGCCGAGATCGGTGAGTTCACGGTTCGACAGGCGGCTCAGTTCGGACACGGTGTCGCGATAGCGGCGCCAGTTGCGATAGTTGCGGATCAGGTTCATCGTCTTTCTCGTTTCGTCTTTAGTTCGTTTTTGCTTCGTCGTTTTGTGTGACCCTGAAATAGGAGCACCCAATCGGTTTTTGAAGCGCCAATGACGCATGGCAGCAATGCAATTGTGCATTGCAACATTAATCGATTTTAGGCGGTGCGGCGGAATTGCGGCTGAAATAAGAAAACTGCCGCAGGGTCAAAGGCTTGGGTAGATTTTCTGAGTGCTTCCACAGCCCTTCATATTCCATGGGCGCAATTCCGGCGGCGACGACGCAGGAACTTCTTATACGACGAAAGTAAAAGGAAAATGCAGCCTGCTGTGAAGGGCGATTTGATCGATCAATCGCGGACGGAGAAGGATCATGCACCGCCCGGCGCGAAGGACGCTCCAAAAATAGTGCTTTGCGGTTCGGTCCCCGGCGGCACTCATAATAACAAGCAGGAAGAGAGAGCGCGGCGCAGAAATGGCCAAGCGGCGCGCCATTCACCGCTGACATTCGTTGAGAGGGAAAATGATGCGTCCGCCCGAGACAGGGAGCTACTGATCCACAGGGGCCGTTTGGGAAGCGGGTTTGGGTCAGGAAATGGTGCGGATGATAGGAGTCGAACCTACACGCCTCTCGGCACTGGAACCTAAATCCAGGGCGTCTACCAATTCCGCCACATCCGCTCGCACCCCGGCAATCACACACGGCCATTGTTCTGTCAATGTTCGACGCCAACGATGCAAGCCGCCTAATATGCGAAGATAGTTGAAAATAAGGGCGGTGTGTGACAGAAGGCGTGTCGAATATGACGGGTTGAGACGCCCCGCTCTCGGGTGTCGCGGCAGCAACAGACAATTGCCGGCATTTCGAGAGACAAGGGAAGGACCTGGATTCCTGTGCGGCCGAGGCTGCAGGCGTCCAAGTCTCTCCACCCGCATGAAGCCATCTCCGGCACGAATTTCCGGCAGGCTGAACGGTAAGGGACCGTTTGAGCTCGGCATTCGTGAAAACAAAGGTTTGATTATGCAGGTTACCGAAACACTCAACTCCGGCCTCAAGCGCGAAATCAAGGTCACCGTGCCTGCGGGCGACCTCGAAGCCAAGCTGATGGCGCGGCTTGTCAGATGCCAAGAACAAGGTGCGCATCAATGGCTTCCGCCCCGGCAAGGTGCCGGTGCAGCACCTGCGCAAGGTCTACGGCAAGTCGTTCATGGCCGAAGTGGTCAACGAGATCCTTTCCAACTCGACCCGCGAAATCCTGTCGGACCGCGGCGAGAAGGCTGCCATGCAGCCGGAGGTCGTGATGACCGAGGACGAGAAGGAAGCCGAAAAAATCCTCGCCGGCGGCGCCGATTTCGAATTCAAGCTCAACTACGAAGTTATCCCGGCAATCGAGATCAAGGACTTTTCCGGCATCAAGGTGACCCGCCAGGTCTATGATGTGCCGGAAGCCGACATCGAAGAGCAGGTCCGCAAGGTGACCGCCGACGCCCGCGAGTACGAAGTGAAGAAGGGCAAGGCCGAGCTCTGGGACAAGGTCACCATTGATTATGTCGGCAAGGTCGACGGCGTGGCGTTCGACGGCGGCACGGCGGAAGATTCGGCCTGGTGCTTGGCTCCGGCCAGTTCATCCCCGGCTTCGAAGATCAATTGATCGGCGCCAAGGCCGGCGAAGAGAAGACCGTTTCACTGACCTTCCCGGAAACCTACCAGGCGACCCATCTCGCCGGCAAGGACGCCACCTTCGACGTGAAGGTGAAGGAAGTCTCCAAGCCGGACAGCACCGAAATCAACGACGACGTCGCCAAGAAGCTGGGCCTTGAGTCGGCCGACCGGCTGCGCGAGATCGTCCGTGGCCAGATCGAGAGCCAATTCGGCCAGATGACCCGCCAGAAGGTGAAGCGCGAGTTGCTCGACGCACTCGACGGCAGCTACAGCTTCGAGGCCCCATCGAACCTCGTCGAAGCCGAGTTCAACAACATCTGGAACCAGGTGAACCGTGATCTCGAAGCCGCTGGCCGTACCTTCGCCGACGAAGAGACGACGGAAGAAGAGGCGCGCGCCGAATATCAGCGTCTTGCCGAACGCCGCGTGCGTCTCGGACTGGTTCTCGCCGAGATCGGCGAAAAGGCTGGCGTCCAGGTGAGCGACGAGGAAATGCAGCGCGCGCTGTTCGAGACGGTTCGCCGTTTCCCGGGCAACCAGCAGCAGGAAATCTATGAATTCTACCGCAACAATCCGGCCGCGCTGACCAATATTCGCGCACCGCTGTTCGAGGAGAAGGTCGTTGACCATCTGCTGAGCCAGATCTCGGTAACCGACAAGAAGGTGTCGCGGGAAGAACTGCTGGCCGACGACGAGGTAACCTCCAGCACCGCCAAGCCGGAAAAGAAGAAGGCGGCGCCGAAGAAGAAGGCAGAAGCCAAGGAAGCTGCTTCGACCGAGGAAGCGGCTGCCGAGCCGGAAAAGAAGAAGGCTGCGCCGAAGAAGAAGGCTGCCGCAAAGGGCGAATAATCTTCGCTTGCCGACCGAACCAAAGGGGCTGCCGCAAGGCGGCCCTTTTTCTTTGATGGGCGCGAGTGCTGTGGCCCCGCTGCAATCCGGCAGCCCAAATCGCTCGTGATGGTGGCCGGGGCGCTGGAATGCCCGCGTGCTTTTTGCTTTCATGCATTCGGAAGAGCGCGAGCGAGGAGGAGATGGTTCAGAGGGGTTGGGTCAAATCCATCATTTGTCTGTTGACGATCTCCGGCCTTGCAGCGGGGTCTTCGGTTGCGTATGCCGACATCGGTCGTTGGCAGACAAGCAGGGGCGCTGGCGGAGGCGGGGAAGCGTCGCTGCTCAGCAACAACACTCTAAGCACCGGCAACCGCTCGATCGAATATCACCCTATGCTGACAATCGGCTGTCTGCCGTCTGGTTGGAAGCAGTCGGTGCGGCTGCGCGATTCGTCGTCCGGCACCGGCAACGTTCTGCTGACAGTCAGGGTAGATGGCAGCCAGACTTCTGAGATCTGGCGCTTAGGCAGCAGGAACAGCAGCCTGGAGCTTGAGGGCGGGAATGGCGTGGCGCGCCTGCTCGGCGCCAGGCGTTTGCGACTTTCCTGGAGCAATGGCTTTTTTTCCGGAACCGGCGAGGCTGTTTTCAGCCTCGCCGGTATCGGTGAAATCGTGGCGCAGCTCGCCGCCATATGCGGTATCGACCCGCCATAACAGACAACGACCCGCATCGCTTCTCGATGAGGGACGCGAGTAAGCGTCAGGTGGCGCATGGCGCTTGGCGCCGCCTTGCAAGCCCTAAGAGGTGTCAGCTCCTGATGAACGCCAGGAGGTCCGGATTAATGATTTCCGGGTGGGTCGTACACATGCCGTGCGGAAGGCCCTTGTACGTCTTCAGCGTACCGTTTTTCAGCAGCTTCGCCGACAGCGGCGCGGAGTCGGCGTAGGGCACGATCTGATCGTCGTCGCCATGCATGACCAGCACCGGCACATCGATCTTCTTCAGATCCTCTGTGAAGTCGGTTTCCGAGAAGGCCTTTATGCAGTCGTAGTGGGCTTTAGTGCCGCCCATCATGCCTTGGCGCCACCAATTGTCGATGACGCCCTGCGAGATTTTGGCGCCTGGCCGGTTGAACCCGTAGAAAGGGCCAGCAGGCACGTCAATGTAGAACTGCGCCCGGTTGGCGACCAAAGCAGCGCGAAAACCGTCGAACACCTCAATCGGCAACCCGCCCGGATTCTTGTCGGACTTGACCATGATCGGCGGCACCGCACCGATCAGCACGGCCTTGGCGACACGTCCGGACTGGGCTCGGGCCACATAGTGCGCTACCTCGCCGCCGCCAGTGGAGTGGCCGATGTGGATAGCCCCCTTGAGGTCAAGCGCGGCGGCAAGGGTCGCGACGTCATCGGCGTAAGTGTCCATCTCGTTGCCGGTTGCGGTCTGGGTAGAGCGGCCGTGCCCGCGTCGGTCATGGGCGATGACGCGGTAGCCCTTGTCCAGGAAGTACAGCATCTGATTGTCCCAATCGTCCGCGCTGAGCGGCCAGCCGTGGTGAAATACGATCGGTTGGCCCTGACCCCAGTCCTTGTAGAAAATCTCGGTGCCGTCTTTGGTGGTGATCACGCCCATGTCCAGTCTCCTTTGCTCACGTTTCGATTGGGAGTTGACGTCAGAATTAACCGCTGCGACCAGAAAACCGGCTCCGACCGCTGCGAAGATTTCGAGCATTCGGCATTGAGCGTGTGCCTCGGTCAGGTCTGCTTGCGGGCTTGTGATGCTCAGTTGAATGAGATCGCAAGAACATTAATGACCATGACATAGCCATGGAAGGGAGACGTTCGGCTGAGAATGATGGCCCCCGGATCAGGCCGGAAAGATTGGGCGTCCATGGCATGCCGGCGGGCGATACGAGCCTAGATCAGCAGCAAACCCTTCATGCTGGCGTGGCCGTTCTTGCCGATGATGATGTGATCGTGGACGGCAATGCCGAGCGGCTTTGCTGTGTCGATGATCGTTTTGGTCATCTCGATATCAGCGCGCGAGGGCGTGGGATCGCCCGATTGGTGATTGTGGATGATGCGTCGCACTTCTGTAAGATATTGAAGTAACGATAATAATACTCTGGATGCGCGCAGCTGGTGGCGTCTATTGGGGCATGTTTGAAACGCCCCACCGTGATCATCACGCGCGATCACTGGCCTGCTGGGTAGATCTCGCAGATGGACGGCACTGGACTTTATCGGTTTCGTCCCACGCTTCAAGCTCCTCAATTGTATAGAGAACGGCCTTACCGATCTTCACGAACGACGGTCCAATTTTCATAGCGCGCCAGTTTCGGAGAGTTCCTACCGATACGCCTCCGCGATAGCGCTCGGTCACTTCTTCCGGAGTGAGGAATTTGGCTTCTGACATACTGCCTCCTGCGATCGGTATGCTTCGGCGCTTCGTTGCCGATCATGGGTGGTCGTCGGGCGCGAGATGTGCCTTCTGAGTGCCGTCGTCACTCAACAGCATCTTCGATCTTGCTGGCCCCGACGGCTCACGCTGCTGCACGGAAAGGATGCCCAGAGTACGTGAGGAGGAAAGGCTTGTTCTATGGGTGTAGGGGAGGCGGCTGGTTGCGGTTAGAAATCGGCGGGGGAACTATGCCCGTCAGGCGACCCAATTCGTGTGGACGCTGCCGAGCAAGGGGTTCAACCCGTTAGGCCCTTAGCATCCGAGATTGCTTTCTCGAACCGTCCCTCTATGACCGTTGCCCTCCGAAGACAGTGCTCTCGTATCGTAGACGACGTACTGCTCAGTTGCGTAAAATGCAACGTCACCGGGCAAGTATGAATTTAGCTTCGCCTGCCATTGTCGTCCGCCATGGTCCCACAGATTTATCCAATATCCCGCGTTGGGCGCGATCCTGATAAGGAACTTGCAAAGCTCAATCGTCGGTTCGCCCGCGTGTCGCGTCGGATAGATCGACGCCGTGAACAGCGCTGGTATTCTCGCCATTGGAAGGGGCTGGCGTTGTCGCTCGCTGTCGTAAGTCTGGCCGGGTGGTCCATTGCCGACGTGAAGCCAAAGACGGCTTTGGACGGCGTGCGTCATCTGCTCGCCGCCCCAAACTGCGACGCGGCCCGTTCAGTGGGATTGGCCCCCTCGCGTCGAGGGCAGCCCGGCTACTGGCCGAAGCATGATCGAGACGGCGATGGCATCGCGTGCGAGCCTTGGCCACGCTAGCAGCGGTCTGCACTCAACCCCGTTCCCAATTTGAGCGGTGCGTCTGCACTCATCGGCCTCGCTGTGTGTCGATCTCTAACCGGGCTGACGTTCGGCCCATCTAACTCCAGCGAGGGGTGCTCCCGGCCAGCAGATCATGGCTGACGAAGTCATCGAATGAGGACGATGATCCATCGAGAAGCCGCTACCTTACGCCGATCGCTGTTCCGGAAGGAGTTATCGCATTGTTTGTCGCCGTCATTGTCCCCGTGGCTGCCAGCGGCATCAGCGACGCCTGGTTCGGTTCACGCCTTCAGTCTTTGAGAGAATCTGGTCCAGCACCGGAGACGGGAGCCGCTTTCCTCCGGTCATCACCGTGATGATCGACGCTGCCTGTGCGCGGCTCAAGCGGTTCAGCGTCACCAGGGTCGCGTGGGGGAGGCCATTCCAACGGGCCTTTCCTTCGGGACGGTAGGTGGCAACGAGCATGATGGGGAGCCTATGCATGCGGTCCACAATGATGTCGAAGAGTTCTGCTGATACGGGATCAAGATAGTGGGCGTCCTCAAGCAGCATGAGGACGGGTTTGTTGGCGGCGAGCGCCTCGAGCTGCTCGACCAGGACTTCGAACGTGCGCGCCTTATGCTTTTGCGGCATCAAGTCCAGCTTTGGGTAGCGGTCACCCGTGGGGATCGACAGCAGGCAGGCAATCAGGGGGATTGCCTCCGCGCGCCATGCGTTGGGCGGCCGCTGCCGCCACCTTGAGGTCGAGGGCTGCAGCCTCGCCGATGTCGGGCAACTCGCGGATCAGCTGTTCCGGTGCTCCAGCACCTCGGCAAGTGAGCCGAAGCGTTTCAGCAGCGCCTTGGCGCGCTCCTTGGTGTCGGCGCGCGGGATCGACCGGAGAGCCGAATTCGAGGATTTCATAATCCGACAATGCGCCGGGCCGGCTTCACGAAAACGCTCGCGTAACCGTTGCCGATGGCCCGAGTAATGCGGCTTTTCAGCAGAAATCCTGGCATTGCGCAGAATTTTGACTGGCTGCTCGGCCAGAAAGCCGCGTTCGTCGTCGGCCCCTTCGTCCATGTGCCTGAAACCCCGTATCCGCCCCGCTGCTCGCGCAACGGGCAAACATTAGGATGGCAGGCCGGGCCGGTCGAGCCCATTGGGCGAGAGTGTAAAAATTTCGCAGCCAGTCGAGGTGACGCCGACCGTGTGCTCGTACTGAGCCGACAGTGAGCGATCGCGGGTGACCGCCGTCCAGCCGTCAGACAGCACCTTCACGTGCGGCCTGCCCAAATTGATCATCGGCTCGATGGTGAAGATCATGCCTGGCCGCATTTCGACGCCTTCGCCGGCGCTGCCATAGTGAAGGATGTTCGGCGCGTCGTGGAAAAGCTGGCCGACGCCATGACCGCAGAAATCGCGCACCACCGAGCAGCGTTCCGCCTCGGCGAAGGCCTGGATGGCCGCGCCGATGGCGCCGGTGCGGGCGCCGGGACGCACCGCAGCGACGCCGCGCATCAGGCATTCGTGGGTGACTTCCAACAGGCGCTCGGCGGCGCGCTTGATCTGCCCGACCGGATACATGCGGCTGGAATCGCCGTGCCAGCCGTCGAGGATGTAGGTGACGTCAATATTCACGACGTCACCCTCCTTCAGCGGCTTCTGGTCGGGAATGCCGTGGCAGACGACATGGTTGATCGAGGTGCAGGACGACTTCGTGTAGCCGCGATAGTTCAGCGTGGCGGGCAGGCCGCCCTGATCCATGCCGAATTCGAAGACGAAACGGTCGATTGCCTCTGTGGTAACACCGGGCTTCACCATGCCAGCCAGTTCGTCGAGGCAACGGGCGGTGAGGTCGCAGGCCTTGCGCATGCCTTCAAACGCATCCTCGCCATAGAGGCGGATCTGCCCGGTATTGCGGAGCGGAGCGGTGGCGGCGTCGAGATAGGTGACCATGGTGGTGTCCAGAGTTTCGTGACGCCAATTCGGCGTAAGCAGCCCTGATTTGGCACCGGATCGCCCAGGCTTCAACCCTTAACATGCCAAACGTGGCGTTCGCTGGCCCTTTCCAGCGTTTCAGTAGCGAAAATCCGGCCCCGAACGCGCCGCTATATCAGAGGTAGCACTGTTCGTTGGCCCGCCCGCGCATGACGTAAGCGCTGCGGTCGCCACATTGTTTGCCGTTTATCATCAAATCGTAGGGGCACTGGCAGTCGCCGCGCTGCGCCTGGCGAGCCGGGCGCTTCGATTGCAACAACCCGGCGAGCGGTTTGCTGATGGCCAAGGACTCCAGCGGTTTCGCCGGCAGACCCCGTTCTTTTTCCCGCTTGGCGGCAACGAATGGCTGTTTCGGTTTGGCTGCAGGAACCGGCCCCACGGCTTTGGCGGCGACTGTTTTTGCTACCGGAGCCTGCGGGCGCGGCGCATCCGGATCCGGCAATTGCAGATAATCGCCGTGGACCCAGCCCTTGCGGCCGGCCACCGCGACGCGGCGCCATTTGCCGGAACTCTCCAGCACGGTCGCCTGCTCGCCCTGCTCGAGCCAGATAATGACCCGCGCGCCGGTGCCCATGGCCTCGCGAAGCCTGACACGCGATTTGGTGTAGTATGGTTGAGCAACGGGTTTGTCCGGCCGCTTGATCGAACTGGTGATGAGTTTCGAGGGTCGCGGCTCGGCTATTGCCGCTTGGGGCCGGTCGGCCGCCACGGAGGCTTGCACGCTGCGCTGCTGCGGCGCCCGCCGCACCGGCTCGTTTTGCCGCTCTTTTGCAACGCTGCGCGCCACTGCCGGCCGTTCGGCGGGGCGTTGCCGTTTGCTGACAGGCTCCTGGGTTACGGCCCAGCCGCCCGCCGCCACCGCGCCGATGACCAACCATCTGAGCTTTGGAAGAACGAATCCGACCATGCACCTGAGTCTGACTGCGAAGGCTTAAGACGTGGTTGACGCCAGCCAAGGAGAGTGAGACTGGCTCAGTGGTGTGTCAGCGTGGTGATGAAGCGTTTCGTTCTTTCGCGCTGGGGATTGCCGAAGACTTCGGACGCCGGCCCGGTTTCGACCACCACGCCGGCCTCCAGGAAGATCACTTCATTGGCGATTTTCGACGCCAATCGCAGGTCGTGCGTGGCCATCACCATCGTGGTGCCTTCCCTTGCGAGTTGGCTTAGCACATCGACGACTTCGCCGGAAAGTTCCGGATCGAGCGCCGATGTCGGCTCATCGCACAACAGCACGCGCGGCGAAGGCGCCAGCGCCCGGGCGATCGCCACGCGCTGCTGCTGTCCGCCAGAGAGCGTTGCCGGCCATGCATCGGCCTTGTGCGCCAGGCCGACCTTTTCGAGCAGGGCCAGCGCCCGTTCACGCGCTTTTTCCTTCGGCCATTTGAGAACGGTAACCAAGCCTTCCATCACGTTCTCAATTGCGGTGCGGTGCGGGAAAAGCTGGAAATTCTGGAACACCATACCGGTCTGGCGGCGCAGCTTCTGCACCGATGCCCAGCCAACCTTGTGGCTGGGGCGGAAGGTGAGCGCTTCTTCTCCGATGCGAACCGTGCCCGACGTCGGGATTTCCAGCAGGTTGATGCAACGCAGAAGCGTGCTCTTGCCGCCGCCGGAAGGGCCGACCAGCGCTGTCACATTGCCTTCGGCAATGCGCGCGCTGACGCCGTGCAGGACGACGTTGTCGCCGAAGCGTTTTTCGATGTCGGTGAGCTCGATCATGCCCGCGCCTCCAGGAAGCCGCCATAGCGGTTGAGACGAGATTCGAGCCTGACTTGCAGGGACGACAGGATGGAACTCAGCGCGAGATAGATGAGCGCCGCTTCGACATACAGGATCAGCGGTTCGTAGGTGGCGGCGACGATGCGTTGCGCGGCCTGGAACATTTCCGGCACCGTTATCGCCGCGGCCAGCGATGTGTCCTTGACCAGCGAGATGAAGGTGTTGGAAAGCGGCGGCACGGCGACACGGGCTGCCTGCGGCAGGATCGTCCTGCGCATAGCCTGCGGCCAGTTCATGCCGATCGAATAGGCAGCCTCCCATTGCCCTTTCGGCACGGAGGCAATGACGGCGCGTATGATTTCAGAGGAATAGGCGCCGATATTGAGGGTAAAGCCGATAAGCGCCGCCGGGAAGGCGTCCAACACGATGCCGACGCTTGGCAGTCCATAGAAAATCAGAAACAGCTGGACCAGAAGCGGGGTGCCGCGGATGATCCAGACATAGAAACGGGCGATCGCGGTGAAGGGCCATGCGGCAAACAGCCGGATCAGCGCCACCGCGAGGCCGAGGGCAAGGCCCAGCGTGAAAGACAAGAGGGTGAGGGGGGCCGTAAAAATCAGCGCGGCCCACAACAGCGGGCCGAGCGATTCGATCATCAATTGCAGCCAGTGAGGCACTTTGGGCGTCTCCAGACAAAAGAAGCGGACCGGCCTCGCGGCCGATCCGCCCGGCAGCTTCCAGTCGTTATCTTACTGCGAAACGTCCTGACCGAAATATTTGTCGGAGATTTTCTGATAGGTGCCGTCGGCCTTGATCTCTGCCAGGGCCTTGTTGATCGCCTCGAGCAGTTCCGGTTCGCCCTTGCGGATGATGATGCCGGAATAATCGGCGTTTTCCTCCTGTGCGGCGATCTTCACTTTGGCGTCCGGCTTGTGCTTCTTGAAGTCGAGGAAGGACAGGCTGTCGTTGATGGTGGCGTCGGCGCGGCCGTTGAGCACGAGCTGGATCGACTGGTCGAAACCGTCGGTGCCGACCAGTTCGGCGCCGTTCTTTTCGGCGATCTTGCCGAAGTTGCTGGTCAGCGACTGGGCAGACTTCTTGCCCTTGAGATCGGCGAAGCCTTTGACCTCTTGATTGTCGCCGCGCACGATCAGCACCGCTTTCGAAGCGATGTAAGGATCGGAGAAATCGTATTTCTGCTTGCGCTGCTCGGTGATGCCGACCTGGTTGATGACCGCGTCGTAGCGGTTGGCATCGAGGCCGGCGATCAGTCCGTCCCACTTGCCTTCGAGGAATTCCGCTTTGACCCCGAGCCGTTTGGCGATCTCCTGGCCGATCTCCACGTCGAAGCCGACCAGTGCGCCGCCCGGCTCGTGGTAGGTAAAGGGCGCGTAGGTCCCCTCCGTACCGATCTTGAAGACGCCCGACGACTTGATTTGCTCGAGGTTCGCTCCGGCAAAGGCCGAAGTGACGGCAAGGACCTGCACGGTTCCTGCTACGAGCAGCGATTTCAACCAGTTCATTGTCTTTTAAATCCTGAAACGTGTCCGGCGAAATGCCGATCACTCAACAGGCGCTAATGTCGCAAATGTATAGGCCGAAGGCTAAGCAAAAATTTTTCGAGAATGAAAGGTTTTGGGAATGTCATTCTCATGGCCGGCTAATCCATGCTGCCTGGACCCGCTGGATAAGGCATCTAGCCGATCCGCTCCCCGGTCTTCGGGTCGAAGAGATGGAGGTCGCTCGCCTCAGCCGACAGTCTGACCTGGTCGCTGGGCGACACCGCCAGGCGCCCCATCACGAATACGCAGATCTGCTGGCCGGCCATTTGCGCGTAGAATTGCGTGGAAAGGCCGAGCGGTTCGACAACCTCGACCTGGGCGGCAAGCCCGCCTTCAGCGGCGAGTTTGACGTGCTCGGGGCGCAGCCCGACAGTCACCGTCTCGCCATCGCTTACGGGAAGATCGACGAGTACCGGCAGGCTCTGGCCGTCAGCGAACTCGGCGCGCGCTCCGGTGTCTGTGCGCCTGATCGTTGCCGGCAGAAAGTTCATGCCGGGTGAACCGATGAATCCGGCCACGAACATGTTGGCCGGCAGGTCGTAGAGATCGAGCGGCGCGCCGACCTGCTGCACGACGCCGTCGTGCATGACGACGATGCGGTCGGCCATGGTCATTGCTTCTGTCTGGTCGTGAGTGACGTAGACCGCGGTGGTTTTCAGTTGCTGGTGCAGTGCCTTGATCTCGGTGCGCATATGGACGCGCAGCTTGGCGTCGAGATTGGAGAGCGGTTCGTCGAACAGGAACACTTTCGGGTCGCGAACGATGGCGCGGCCCATGGCGACGCGCTGGCGCTGGCCGCCGGAGAGCTGACGCGGCAGGCGGCCGAGAAAATTGTCCAGGCCAAGCCGGTTTGCTGCACCGTTCACGCGTTCGCCGATCGTTTTGCCGGCGGTTTTCCGTAACGCCAGGCTGAATCCCATATTGTCGGCGACATTCATATGCGGATAGAGCGCATAGGACTGGAATACCATGGCGATATCGCGGTCCTTGGGCGCTACGTCGTTGACGATCCGTTCGCCGATACGGATTTCGCCGGCGGTGACTTCCTCCAGGCCGGCGATCATCCGCAACAATGTTGACTTTCCGCACCCGGACGGCCCGACCAGAACCACGAATTCGCCGTCTGCGATTTCCAGGTCGACGGCCTTCAGCACGTTGAACGTGCCATAGTCCTTCTGGACTTTTTCGAGCGATACCGAAGCCATCGACCTATCCTTTGACGGCGCCGGCGGTGAGGCCGGTGACCAGATAGCGTTGCAGGAATGCGAAGAACAGGCAGGCCGGGATCAGCGCCAGCACCGAGGCCGCCATCATCTGACCCCAGTCGACCGCGAATTTGCCGATGAAGGTCAGGAGCCCGACCGCGAAGGTCTTCTGCCCGTCGCTCGATGATCAGCATCAGCGCGAAGAGCAGTTCGCTCCAGGCGGCGGTGAAGACAAAGCCAAGTGTCGCGCCCATGCCCGGCAGCGTCAGCGGAATGATGATGCGCCGCAGCGCCTGCTGCGCGCGTGCAGCCATCGATCATCGCGGCCTCCTCGAGATCTTTCGGAATGCCGTCGAAAAAGGACTGCATCAGGAACGTCGCGAAGGCGATGTTGAAGGCGGTGTAGATGATGATCAGCCCGGTCAGGCTGTTGATGAGGCCCAGCTGCGCCATGATGCGGTAGATCGGCGGAATCACCATTACCAGCGGAAAGGTCTGCGTCAAAAGCAGCATCAGAGGCCACCGCCGTCTTGCCGCGGAAGGAGAAGCGCGACATCGCATAGCCCGCAGTCGAAGCGACGACGGTAACGATCGCGGCTGTCGTCACCGACACGATGACGCTGTTGAGGAAATAGCGGGGAAAGTCGGTCGCCTTGAACACCGAAACGTAGTTTTCGAATGTCGCCTTTGAAGGCCAGAAGGTGATGCCTTCGGAATAGAGCAGCGACTGCGGCGTCACCGAGATCTTCAGCGTCCAGAAGAACGGGAACAGCGCAAAGACCACATAGGCGCCGACCGCTGGGTAGAGACCGATACCGCCGGCGATGCGTGAGCTGAGGGAGCGGCCGGCGATCATCAGGCGTAACCTCACCAGTGAGCGGCGGATGCGGATCAGCACTACCGCGTAGAGGATCAGCAGCACGAGCAGCAGCACGGCGATTGCCGAGGCGTAACCTTTGTCGAGCGACTTGAAGGCGCTGACATAGATGTAGGTGGCAACCGTGTTGGTGGAGCCGGCAGGTCCGCCTTCGGTCATCACATAGATGAGGTCGGCGAAGGTGGCGATCCAGATCGTCCGCAGCATCACGGTGATGGCGATTGTGGGCGCCAGGAACGGCAATGTCACCTTGGTGAAGCGCTGCCACGGCGTGGCGCCGTCGATGGCTGCAGCCTCATGTAGTTCGGACGGGATCGACTTCAGTGCGGCGAGAAGCGTGATCGCGAAGAACGGTATTCCGAACCAGACATTGGCGATGATCGGCCCCCACATGGCGGTGGCGGGGTCGGAAAGGATGTTGGTCGGTTCAGCCTTCAGCCCCAACGCGTAAAGCCAATGGGGCAGGGGGCCGACGATTGGATTGAAAAGCCAGGCCCAGGTGAGGCCGGAAAGAAATGACGGCACTGCCCAGGGCAGGAAGACGACCGCCTGCACGATGCGGCGGCCGACGAAATGACGGTCGAGGAGAAGCGCCAGCCCCAACCCGAGGAAGAACTGCAGCACCAGGCTGGCGACGGTCCACCACACGGTGTTGATCAGCGCCTGGCCGAGCACCGCATCGCTGAGCATCGCCTGGTATTGACCGAGCCCCACAAATTCCGACTTGAAGGCGGAAAACTTGCGGAAGGAATAGCCGATGCCGACGATCAGCGGCACCAGAAGTACAGTGACCAGAAGCACCAGAGCCGGGCTGACATAAAGCCAGGGCTCGACCGCGGCAGGGGAAAAACCCTTGCGGCGCGGCTTTCCCGAAGCTCCGATTTCTGACACGGCATAGGTCATGGAGGTCGCTCGCGATTTGGGTACCTCCCCGCTTGGCGGGGAGAGATGTCCGGCAGGACAGTGAGGGCAGCACCAGGGCCTTTCGAGTGGGCAGCCCTTCATCCGGCTCTATAGGGTCACCTTCTCCCCGCGAACGGGGAGAAGGAAAAACAAGCGCCTACTTCTTGTTCGCCGCCATCCAGTCCTGTTGTTCCTTGGTCAGGTAGGCAGCCCATTCGTCGGCCACCTCCTTGGCCGCGCGTTTTCCGAGCAGCACTTCCTGGAAGCCCTTGATGGCGATCTGGTCGACAGAAATTGCCGAGATTTTCCAGATGCGTCGGCGGCGTCACGAATTCATACTTGTCGCCGCCGTTCAACTCGTCGAACCAGCCCTTGAACTGTTCCGACTTGAAATAGGCGTCCTGTTCGGCGCCGTTGTGGATCGGCAGCACGCCCACCATCTTCGCCCATTCGATGTTCGCCTTCGGCGACAGCAGCGAAGCCATCAGCTTCCAACTGTCTTCCTTGACCTCGGAATCGGCAAACATCGCCCAGCCGGCATAACCGAGGGTCGGATAGGACTTGCCGTTTGGACCGGCCGGCACGGGAGCGACTGCGAAATCGTCCTTGTTCATCTTCTCGGCAACGCCGATCAGCGCGTCGGGGTCCTGGTCGAGCATGGCGCAGGTGCCGGAATAGAAGCCGGTCACGGTCTCGTTGAAGCCCCAGGTCACGGAATCCTTCGGCGCGGAGCCGTCCTTGTACATTTCGGCCAGCATTTCGAGGCCTTTGACGGAGCCCGGCTCATTGATGATCGCTGTGCCGTCTTCGTTGAAATAGCCGCCTTTGCCGTTGGCGATGTTCATGAACATGTTCATGCCGAAGGTGGCGCCAGGGCCGCCGCGCAGGCAGTAGCCGTATTTGCCGGGGATCGCGGAAATCTTCTTGGCGGATGAGACGAATTCGTCGAGCGTTGCCGGCGCATGGTCGAGGCCAGCTTCCTTGAACAGCTTCTTGTTCCAGAACATCGCCTTCAGATAATAGCCGTAGGGGATCATGTACTGCTTGCCGCCGACGGTCGAACCGAACTGCTTGGCGCGCTCGCCGAGCGTCGCGGCGTCCGGCCAGTTGGCCATATAAGGCCCAAGATCCTCCAGTTGGCCGTTGTTGCCGTAGAGCGCCATCCAGCGTTCCGGCATTTCCACGATGTCCGGCGTGTCGCCTGCCTGCACCATGGTCAGGAATTTTTCAAAGGCCTGTCCCCATGGCAGCGAAACGAGTTCCACCTTGACGCCGGGATTTGCCGCCTCGAACTCGGCGATCTGCTTCTTGATGAACTCGGTGCGCGGCGGGCTGGTGATCACCTCCACCATTTTGATTGTGGAATCGGCCAGTGCTGCCGACGCCTGCAATCCAAGTCCCGCCACCGCGGCGAGCAGAAATTTGTATGTCCTCATGTCACTCTCCCATTTGGTTGACGTTATTTTCTGGCTCGTTCGAGCGCTTGTTGAAGGTCTGTCCAGAGGTCTTCGACGTGCTCCAGCCCGACATGCAGCCGGACAAGCCGGGGGCTGACGCCGAAGCGTCCGATGGAGTTGGCGTCCGGCGTCTGCTGCAGCGAGGCGAGCGCAGGCACCACCAGGCTTTCGTGGCCACCCCAGCTGACGCCGATGCGGAACAGTTTCAGCTCATCCACCAGCACGGGAATGTCGGTATCTTCGCTGACTTCGAAGGAGAAGAGCCCGGAATAGCCGGCAAGCGTCGCCTTGCCTGGATGGTTGGACCAGGCCGGGTGGATCACCCGCTCGACGCTGCCATGGCCCTTCAGCCGCTCGGCGATGGTGAGCGCACTGCGCATATGGTGCGGCAGGCGCAACGGCAGGGTTCTGAGGCCGCGCAGCAAGAGCCATGCCTCGAAGGGTGAAAGCTTAGCACCGAGATAGGAGTAGGTGCGTTCGTTGATCTGTTTGATGAGGTCCGCTGAGCCCGCGACGACGCCGGCCACGGTATCGCTGTGGCCGCCGAGATATTTCGAGGCGGAGTGGAGGACGAGATCAATGCCGTGGGTGATCGGCTTCTGGAACAGTGGAGTTGCCCAGGAATTGTCGATCGTGGTGATGGCGCCGTGCTGGCGCGCCATTCTGGCGTAGAGCCCGATGTCCTGCAGGTCGAACACCATGGATGTCGGGCTCTCGAGATAAAGCAGCTTCGCGCCGGGCAGCGCGGCCGTGACAGCATCCGGGTCGCTGCCGTCGACGTAGTCGACCTTGATGCCGAGATGCGGCAGCAGGCGCTCGAACAGCCGGTAGGCGTCGCCGTAGCAGTTACGCACCGCGACGATGCGCTCACCAGCGCCAACGAAGGCGAGCACCGTCGCGCTGATTGCCGCCATGCCGCTGGAAAAGCCGCGCGCCGCTTCCGCGCCTTCGAGTGCAGCAATACGCGCCTCGAACTCCATCACTGTCGGGTTATCGCCGCGCGAGTAGATCGGCTGTTTCCGTCGCCCGGCGAAAGTGTCGGCCATTTCGGCATAGCTGTCGAAGGTGAACAGCGACGTCTGGTAGATCGGCGGCACCACGGCGCCGCCCGGAAACGGCTCATCATGGGCGAGCAGGGTCGCGGCTTGCGCGAGATAGTCATGGTCCGATCGAATTCGGGTGTTCGTTCATGTCAGGCCTGGCAGGTTCAGATTGGCGGCGCCGCGTTTCAGATCGGCTTCGACGGTGGCGATGAGTTTCAGCGCTTCCGCGCGCGCGCCTTCGGCATCGTGGGCGGCCACGCGTTCGTAAATCGTGCGGTGATAGGGGAAGCTGGCATGGCCGAAATCGCGGACGCCGAGCGGATGCTCCCAAAAGCGGTGGAACATTTCGTGCATGGCGGCGATGATCTGCGCGAACAGCGGGTTTCCCGATGCCTGGTAGATGGCCTGGTGGAAATCCCAGTCTTCTTCGGACGACATGCCGTCGCGCCGGTGGAAGCTTTCTTCCATTCGCCTCGAGCTTTTCGCGGATGAAGGCGAGCTCGGACGGCCCGGCCCGCTTTGCGCAAAGTGCTGCAGCCTCGGCCTCAAGCCCACGGCGGATTTCCAGAGTGTGCATCAGGCTGCGAAAATCATTGCCCGAAGCGAGCGTCAACGGCAGGTGCAACATGTCGCGCGACACGGCGGCCTTGAGGTAGGTGCCGCTGCCTTGTCGCCGCTCGACGAGACCGAGCCCTTCCCAGCGTGTCAACGCTTCGCGAACCGTCGTGCGGCTCACCTTCAGCCGTTCCGAAAGGATGCGCTCGGTCGGCAGCCGATCGCCCGGCGCGAGGCTTTCGTGGGCAACGAAATCCACCAACGCCTTCAACACCGCGTCGTCGCGCGATATCGTCTGGATCGGGGGAAGGGACGTTAAACTCAAGACGCGGCCGATCTAAATTGGTCTGACCATTGGCCCAATTCAGCATGAGTGAGGGAGGTTGTCAAAGAGGTTATTCGCCGGTTCGCCAATGTTGAGACATCTGGCTGGCTGGGCAGGACGCTGCCGGCGGTAGCCCGTTGCCCGGGACGAAACCGGCAGCGGCCGGCGTTAGCCGATGGCGAGCCTTCTCTGTTAGTGTGCGAAAAGCAAAGTACGGCCGCACAAAACAGCGTGGGCCGCGGCGCCGGATCGACGTCGGCTCTTAGCGATCGGGGCAAGTGAGGAGCCGCCAGATGTCGCCAAATGCCTATCTTAATCGTGTCGCGACAGCTGTGCCTCGCTATGAAGTGCATCGGTTTTTCCTGGGCTTTGCCGCTTCGATGCTTGCCGGAGACCCGCGCCAGCGGTCCATCTTCGGCAGAATGGCTGACCGTGCTGGCATCGCACGCCGCTATTCCTGTTTCGAACCCGCCGACGATCCTGAAGGTGCGACGCTCGACGCCGCAGGCTTGTTCCACCGTGGCGCCTTTCCCGGCACCGCCAAGCGCATGGAGCTTTACGAGGCGGCGGCGCCGCAACTGGCCAAGCAGGCAGTCGATCGGCTGCTTCACGGCGAGGATCGTAGCCGCATCACCCATCTCATCGTCACCACCTGCACCGGCTTTTCGTCGCCCGGCCTTGATCTCGAACTGATCGACGCGCTGCGGGCTGCGCGCCGTCGGTCGAGCGCACGATCCTCGGCTTCATGGGCTGCTATGCAGCGATCAACGCGCTGAAGCTCGCGCGCCATATCGTCCGCTCCGACCCTGAAGCGCGCGTGCTCATCGTCACCTCGAGCTCTGCACGCTGCATCTCAAGGAGACCACCGACCTCGAACAGATGCTGTCGTTCCTGCTGTGGGGCGACGGCTGCGCGGCTGCCCTGGTCACCGCCGAGCCGCAGGGCGCTGCGCTCGACAGCTTTCAGCGCCGTGCTTGCTCCGCGAGCACGCGCGACCTGATGACCTGGAATATCCGCGATTCCGGCTTCGACATGGTGCTCTCGGGTCAGGTGCCCAACGCGATCCAGCGACGCGCTGGGCGCGCAGGCATCGGCGAGATCCTGGACGGTGCGCCGGTCGAGTGGTGTCGATCTCTGGGCGGTGCATCCGGGCGGCCGTTCCGTGCTCGATGCGGTCGAGCGTGCGCTCGATCTCGCGCCGACGGCTCTCGACGCCTCGCGCGAGGTGCTGCGCCGCTTCGGCAACATGTCGTCGGCGACGGTGATGTTCGTAATCCAAAAATGCTGAAACAGGCCAGACCCGGCCAGCGTGGCTGCGCCATGGCGTTTGGACCGGGTCTCACGGCGGAGACCATGATGTTTCGGACCGCAGGCTGATTTGGGATGCCGGGCGAACTCGCTTTTCGCCGTGTCGAGCCCGAAATTCTGGATGGGCTAGCGCGAGACGATCCGCGGGCGGTAGCGTCGCGCCGCGACCTGCGGCGCATCAACATGTTGATGTTTCAGGCAGGCAATCATGACCCGGCTGCTTCGTCGTCATGTCATGCAACCGCCGCGCCGCATTCTGGAAATCGGAGCCGGTGACGGTGCATTCATGCTGGTCCTGGCGCGAAAACTGGCAAGGCGCTGGCCGGCGGTCGAACTGACATTGCTCGACCGCGCCAATCTGATCACCGGAGCGCGCCTTGCCGAATTTGCACGGCTTGGCTGGCGGACCGAGGTGGCCACCGCAGACGTGTTCGAATGGATTGCGCGACACGACCACCGCCAGTTCGACCTGATCACCGCCAACCTTTTCCTCCACCATTTCGACGACGCCACACTGGCTAAGCTGTTTGCCGGGCTGCGCGGGCTTGCGCCGGTATTGGTGGCGACCGAACCGCGCCGGTGCGCCGCGGCGTTGACGATGTCAAAGCTCTTGTGGGCGATCGGCGGCAACGACGTGACGTTGCACGATGCGCCGGCAAGCGTTCGCGCCGGATTCGCTGGTGGCGAACTCTCCGCCCTCTGGCTTCGGGACCGTGAGGATGTTGTCGAAGAATACAATGTCGGTCCGTTCACCCATATACTTGTCGTCCGGGGAGGCGTCAGCGGATGATGTTCGATGTGATCGTCATCGGCGCCGGCCCGGCTGGAAGTTCGGCCGCGCTCGCGCTTGCCCGGCAGGGCCGGGCGGTGGCGATCGTGGAAAAGAGTGTGTTCCCGCGTCGCAAGGTGTGCGGGGAGTTCGTGTCGGCGACCAATCTGTCGCTTTTCGACGCATTCGGCGTTGGCGAGGCCTGGCGCGCCGAAGCCGGCCCGGAGGTGCGTCGGGTCGGCTTTTTCGCCGGCGGCAGAAAGATCGAAGCGACGATGCCTGCGGCTTCCGGAAGGTATGGACGTGCGCTCGGCCGTGATCTTTTGGACACGCTGCTTCTGTCAGCCGCGCGAAATGCGGGCGTCGCTGTGTTTCAACCCTGGCAGGCTATCGATATCGCCCGTCAAGAGACATCGAATGCCGTCACGATCAGTTCCAGCGGGCAGCAGCAGTTGTTGCGCGCGCATGCGGTCGTCGCCGCCCACGGCTCCTGGGAGCAGGGCAGGCTGCCCAGCCAACTGCCGAAGATACAACGGCCTGACGATCTGTTCGGCTTCAAGGCACACTTTAGAGCCGCCCGGCTCGCGACCGACCTGATGCCGCTTTTCATATTTCCCGGAGGTTACGGCGGCATGGTCTGGTCCGATCATGGCCGGCTGTCGATCTCCTGCTGCATCAGGCGCGATGTCCTTGCCGCCGCGCGTTCCCGTCATCGCGATCTTTCCGCAGGCGAGGCGGCGTTCCACCACATCGCAGCCAGTTGCAGGGGCGTCGCGGAAGCCGTGGGAAATATGGCGCCGGATGACGGTTGGCTCGCTGCCGGCCCGATCCGTCCTGGTATACGACCGGCTTGCGCCGACGGCATTTTCCGGGTCGGCAATCTTGCGGGCGAGTCACACCCGATCATTGCCGAGGGCATTTCAATGGCCATTCAGTCAGGATGGCTGCTCGCCGCCGAAATGAAAAATGTCGGGTTTCTCGACAGGGCCGCGTGCGAGGCGGCTGGCCGCCGATACTCGGCGGCATGGCGAAAACAGTTTCGTCTTCGTATCGCGGCCGCGGCCGGTTTCGCGAAAAGCCTTGCCTTTCCGGGAAGTGTGGCCGCTATCGCGCCGCTGGTGGAAAGGCTTCCGGGGATTTTGACATTCGGCGCAAGATTGAGCGGCAAGACCACAATTGTTTCCGGGCTCGACTGAAGTTTTCGCATATCTGGCGCAATTTGAAAGGGTGTGCAGAGTGCCGGTTGCCGGTCCTGTTTTGTGATCGAGCTGCAAGTGGAAATCCTTCCGTAAAGGTTGCTTCCCATCGCCAACCTTGTCCATAATGTGGCATCGACGCGTTCCTGTCGACCATTCCCGAAGTGTGAACAGGGTGTTTCCCGGCTGGAATGGCCGAGTGTGGAAGTCGGTATCGAACGAGAGAGGGGGAAATCTTTCGGTCAAAATATAAAACGAGAGGAAACAAAGATGCGACACGTGCTTCCCCCGCTCCACGAAGGCCACGCGCCGGTTTTTCTCCACTATGCCTTTGAAGATGCGCTGGATGCCTATGAAGCGTGGCAGGATGGCGCGCCTGAGCCACGCGTCGAATGCGACGGCAAGCCGACCGCCATCAGTGCCGTTTTCGGACGCATGCGCACCTGCACCGACATTTTGCCTGTCCGTGTGCTCGATGAAGTGCAGGCGACGATTAATGACCCGTCATTGCTCCAGATTACCGCCAACCAGACAACCTACGCCGAAGCTGCCCTTGTGCTGCGTGCGCTTTGCGTGGAGCGTTTGAAACGCTGAGCCGTCCTGGCTAAGGGGCCGGAAGCGATAGCGCTTTCGGCCCGGGGCGTTTCGGCCGGAAATTGCTAACGGCGTTATCGTCCTATTCTCACCACCACCTTGCGTCCGTCGGAAAGAACACCGGTTCCCGTACCCTTCGGGGGCTGTCTGCTGGTCAGCGAGAATGCGAACCGGCCTGAAAGTTGCCCGCAGACAATGGTTCCCTCTCCATTTGAAAAGGTGAGGTTTGCTGTGGTCGTGCCCCGGCATGCCACGCCGGTGTTCGTTCGCCCCTGGATGGTTCCTTGCCGGGTGAAGGTGTTGACCGCGGCCGTTCCGGAAAAAGAGAGCTTTCCGTCAACGGTGTGGCCGGAGACCGGCGCGGTGATGGAGAGAAGGTTCTGCCCCTGCGTGACGCCTGTCCAGGCTGCGACAGAGCATAAAGTCGCAAGGAATAGCCCGGGAATGCGTTGGATCAGGGTTGTTGGATCAGACAATTGAGTGGCCGCCGGGAAGGTCGGTTACGCGCCGCCGCAGCATTACCCACAATCCATGCGTCGGCGTTTCAATGGCGGCGCAGCTCTTCGAGCCGATCCGAGACGACATGTCCGATGTCATCCCACACGACCTTCAATGAGTCCGCGGATTTGCGGAGTGACGCATCGACCTTGGCGCGTCGTAGTTGGCCTTTCAGCCGTGTCATTTCTTTCGAGCACTTCGTCACGACATCATGAAGATGCTCGATTTCATCGAGGCTGTGACTTGGGTCAGCGAGGTAGCCGGGCATCGCTCTCGTCGTCCTGAGCGCGAGTTCGCTGCGTTCTTTCAACGTGCGGAGCCAATCAGTCGCCATATGCACCTACCTGACAAGCCCGTGCCCGCGCACAGAAAACCAAAGAATTGCATCGTTGGCAAGCGGCCACCGTAAAGGCGGTAGCGCCGCATCGGCCAGGCTATTTGCCGGGTTCGACCGTCCTCGAATGTGTGGAAGAGGGTATGGTCACGTCGAGGCCTGCGAGGACTGTGGCCATTGGCGGATCGCCTACAATTCCTGCCGCAACCGGCATTGTCCCAAGTGTCAGGGCGCAGCCGCGCGGACATGGCTGGCTCAGCGCGAAGCGGACCTGCTGCCGGTCGGATACTTCCATGTCGTCTTCACGCTGCCCGCCGAGGTCGCCGACATCGCGTTCCAGAACAAGGCGGCGGTCTACGACCTGCTGTTCAAGGCGGCATCGGAGACGATGCTGACGATCGCCGCTGATCGAAGCATCTCGATGCACGCATCGGCATCACCGCCGTCCTCCACACATGGGGCTCGGCGATGGCTCACCATCCGCATGTCCACATGATCGTGCCGGGCGGCGGCATCTCGCTCGACGCGAACCGCTGGATCTCATCGCGCCCCGCCTTCCTGCTTCCGGTGCGGGTGCTCGGCAAGCTGGTCCGCCGCCTGTTCCTGGCCCGGCTGGTCACGCTGCACGAGGCCGGACGACTCGCCTTGTTCGGCGCCATGGCGCACCTGGCCGACCGACGCGCATTCCTGCACCATCTGAAGCCTGTCCGGAAGCAAGCGCTGGGTGGTCTAGGCCAAGGCGCCCTTCGCCGGGCCGGAAGCGGTGCTGGCCTATCTCGCCCGCTACACCCACCGGGTCGCCATCTCGAACAGCCGTCTGATCGCCTTCGACGAGAGCGGCGTCACCTTCCGCGACAAGGATTATCGTCGCGACGGCGCAGACCGGCAGCAGGTCATGACGCTCGCCGCCGACGAGTTCATCCGTCGCTTCCTGCTCCACCTGTCTGCCGCGCGGCTTCCATCGCATCCGTCTCTCAACTGACCCGTTCGATACCTCGCAACATCCACTGCGAATTTCGGCATTTGGCGGACATACGCTCATCGGCGACCCGAGTTTCGAGGCCTGAAGACCAAGCGACTCTTCCAGCCCTTTCGGATATGATGCCGCCCTGCTTCCATCGCTGCCGGTTCGGGAGAACGGGTTATGGATATCGCGGGATGGCTGAAGAGCCTTGGCATGGGTGAGTACGCCCGAGCCTTTCGCGACAATCACATCGACGCCACGGTACTGCCAAGTCTGACGGCCGAGGATTTGGCGGCGCTCGGGATGACCTCGGTAGGGCATCGGCGAAAGCTGCTTGGCGCAATCTCGGCGCTCGCATCCGATCCGGCAGCATCAACGTCGGCTGTTCCGCTCGCCGAACAGGCGAGGTCGACAGTCCAAGCCGAGGACGATGCGACGCCGCGGGCCGAGCGGCGGCAGTTGACGGTGATGTTCGTCGATCTTGTTGGCTCAACCGAACTGTCGCAGCGGCTCGATCCTGAGGATACGCGTGAGGTGATCTTCGCATACCAGCAGGCGGTATCGCGCCAGGTCGCGCGTTACGATGGCCGGGTAGCCAAGCTAATGGGTGACGGCGTCATTGCCTATTTTGGCTGGCCGCAGGCGCATGAAGACGACGCGGAGCGGGCGGTCCGGGCCGGTCTAGCGTCTGCATCCGCAACCGCTGCTCTGACCGCACCCGGAGGCAAGCCGCTCTCCGCACGCGTCGGCATTGCCACTGGTCTGGTGGTCGTCGGCGACCTGATAGGCGAGGCATCGGCACAAGAGGAGGCCGTTATCGGCGACACGCCAAATCTGGCCGCGCGGCTGCAAGCCGCGTGCCAAACCAGGTTCTGTGGTGATCGCCGAAGCCACGCACAGGCTGATCACCGGCCTGTTTGCAGTAGCCGATCTCGGTGAACGCGAGGTCAAGGGTTTCGCTGCCCCGGTACGGTCTTATCAAATCGTCGGTGAATTGCCCGCCGAGAGCCGTTTCGAAGCACGGCACCCCAAACTCGCGCCGCTAGTCGGGCGGCAGCATGAGATGACCTTCCTGCTTGAGAACTGGCACCGAGCAACGTCAGGAGATGGCCAGGTCGTATTGCTGAGCGGTGAGGCCGGAATTGGTAAGTCTCGCCTGGTGGCTGCGCTCGCAGAACAGGTCGCGGCCGAGCCGCACGCCGAACTGCGCTACTTCTGCTCCGGCCTATCACGCCAACAGTGTCGCTCCATCCCGTCATCGCGCAGCTCGAACGTGCAGCCGGATTCGTCGGGTGGCGACGACGCTGACACTCGGCTCGACAAGCTCGTGGCCTTGCTTGTCCCAACCGCCGAGGTCGACGAGACGCTGCCGCCGCTGGCGACATTGCTCTCGATTGAGGCAGGCGCCCGATATCAACCGCCGAAACTGCCGGCGCCCGCGCTCCGGGCACGCACGCTTGCCGCTTTAACGCGGCTGGTCGAGGCGGCGGCGGCCAGCTCGCCAATGCTCGTGCTTGTCGAGGACGCCCATTGGATCGACCCCACGACGGCGGAATGGCTGGAGACACTGGTGCAGCGGCTCGGGACCTTGCCGGCCCTCCTTGTGGTCACGGCGCGGCCGGAATTCCAACCAACTTGGGAGGCGCTTTCGGATGTCGCCGCGCTGCCGCTGGGACGACTGGAGCCGGATTACGGAACAGCGATCATGGAACGTGTGGCAGGCGGAAAGTCGCTGCCGCCCGAGGTCACCGAGCAGATCCTGGCCAACACTGAAGGTGTACCACTGTTCGTCGAGGAATTGACAAGGACCGTCCTCGAATTTGGGCTGCTGGTGGAGGCCAGCGATCGTTACATGCCCGTCGGACCGCTACCGCCTCTGGCGATCCCGTCGACATTGCAGGATTTGCTAATGGCGAGGCTTGACCGACTGTCGCCGGTAAAAGAGACGGCCCAGATCGGTGCCTGTATCGGCCGTCTCTTTCAGCACCGGCTGCTCGCTGCAGTAAGCGGCACGGACGCAATCCGGCTCGATGAGTCGCTCAGGCAACTCGAACGAGCCGAGCTCGTGTTCCGCAGCGGAGCGCCGCAGGAAGTGATCTACACCTTCAAGCACGCGCTGGTGCGCGATATCGCTTACCAGAGCCTGCTGAAGGGTCGGCGCCAACAGATTTATGGCAAGATCGCCTTGGGGCTGGAAGCTGAGTTTTCCGAGATCGCCGCAACGGAACCGGAGACGGTGGCCCAGCACTTCACGCTCGCCTGCATGGCCGAAAAAGCCGTACAGTGGTGGCTGAAGGCCGGTCAGCGGGCGATGACTAGGTCCGCCAACCGCGAGGCCACCGCTCACTTCGCTAAAGGACTCGAGCTCGTTGCATCCCTGTCGGACTCCGAGACCCGATTGAGGTGGGAGCTTTCACTCTGGACCGCAATGGGCTCGGCCCTAATCCCTGCCAAGGGTTGGGGTGATCCTGAGACCTTACACGCGTTTTCAACAGCACGGGAACTTGCCGAAGGCCTCGGTGACAAAGCCCAGCTGTTCGCCGCGGCCCGCGGGGAAAGCTCCTGCCGCATGATCTCTGGCCATCTGCGCGCGGCCGAAAAGCTCGCCATTCAGTGCAGGACGCTCGGAATGGAGCTCGCACAGGTTACCGGCGATTCCGCCTATGTGCTGGAAGCGCACCATCAGCTATGGGGCGTGAAGTTCTATCTCGGTGACTACAAAGCTGCGGAATCGTTTGCCAACTATGGACTCGCCACCTACGACTACGATCGACATCACCACCTCGCCTGGGGCTACGTTGGCCACGATCCCGGCGTCTGCTGCAGGTCATTCTCAGCGCAGATGCTCTGCATAGGCGGCAAGCCAAGCAAGGCGATCTGGCAGTCGCGCGAGGCGGTTGCCCTAGCCGAACGCGATTCACATCCCGTCACCATGGCCCAAGCGCAAATGGCCTTCAGCGTAGTCCATCTAATGCGGCGCGAGCCCGAAAAGGCGCGACACTGGGCGGAAAAGGCGATCGCTGTGTGCACCGAGTTCGCGATACCGTTGCTGCTTGGCCAGGCACGTGTATTCCTTGGCTGGGCGCTCGTCCACTTGGGAGAACTAGACAATGGCATTCGCTATATGCGCGAGGGAATTGCGGCCATTGCCGGGACCGGCGCCGACATGGGCATGGCTTTCTACCTTTGCGCGCTTGCACGCGCCTGCGGAGAGCGAGGCAACCCGAACGAGGGGCTCGCGCTTCTGGAGCAGGGGTTCGATATCCTTTCAAAATCCGGTTCAAGGTATCAGCTGCCAGAGCTGTTGAGCGCAAAGGGAGAGATGCTTTCACGGCTGGACCCGGGCAGCGACGCTGCCGAACTCTGGTTCCAGCAATCGCTGACCGCAGCCCACGAGCAGGGTGCGAGATTATCGGAACTGAGGTCGGCGCTTCACCTGGCGCGACGTTGGATCGGGCGTGGGCAAAAGAATGAAGCGAGGGAACTTCTCGCGCCCATCTACGCAGCATTTAGCGAGGGTTTTGATACGCCTGACCTCTCTGAGGCAAAAGGCTTGCTGCAGACGCTATCGCGCACATCGTTTCGATAGGCGGTACCAAGTGCGGTTCGTTGTGGGAGGAAGAGATGTTCAGGCGCGTTTTAATCGGACTATGCGGGATTTTGACGGCGGGCAGATCGGTCGCGGCGACCGAGCTGACTATCCTTTGGGCCGAATGGGAGCCCGCCAACTACCTGCAGGAACTGGTGAACCAGTACGAGGATCAGACCGGCATCAAGGTCACTATCGAGACTGTGAACTGGCCCGACTTCCAGACCAAGGCCTTCGTGGAGTTCATCGCAAAGGGCGATGCCTATGACATGGTTGTAGGCGACTCGCAGTGGCTGGGCACCGCAGCGACGCAAGGCCATTACATCGAACTTACCGATTTCGTCGACAAGCACCGGCTTAAAGAAAAGATGGCCCCCCCGACAATGACATACCTCTCGGAGTACCCGAAAGGTAGCGGTCGCTACTGGGCGGTGCCACTCGAGGTCGACGCGATCGGCTGGGCATACCGCAAGGACTGGTTCGACGACTCTAATGAGAAAAGGGCCTTTCGCAAGAAATACGGCTATGAACTCGCAGTCCCGAACACTTGGAAGGAGCTCACTGACATTGCCGAGTTCTTCCATCGCCCCGAGGATGTGCCATCACGATATGGCATCGCTATTTACATGGACCTGCGAGGCGACGCGATGGCCATGGGATATACGACCGCCCTCTACAGCTACGGCGGCGAGCTCGGCGACTACGCCACCTGTGATGTCGAAGGAATTATCAACTCGCCACGTGCGGTGCAGGCATTGGAGGCTTACCGGCGGCTTTCTCGCTTTACGCCGCCGAACTGGGCAAGCGCAATCTGGCATGAAAACAATTTGGCGATCATAAACGGGATGGCGGCGATGAGCATGAACTACTTCGCCTTCCTTCCCTCACTTGTCAATCCGTCGATCAATCCGCACGCAGCTGAAACCGGCTTCTTCGCCAACCCGGCCGGTCCGACCGGCGACCGCTATTCGGCGCTTGGTGGCCAGGGCATCTCAATCGTGACCTACTCTGGCAAGCGGGAAGAATCGATGAAGTTCCTCGACTGGCTCGTGCGTGAGGATACGCAGCAGAAATGGGCCGACCTAGGCGGCTACACCGCCCAAGCAGCAATCCTGGAGTCACCTAAGTTCCGTAACGCTACCCCCTACAATGAGGCTTTCTTCCAAAGCATGTTCGTAGTCAAAGATTTCTGGGCGCTGCCCTACTACGCCACGTTGCTCGATCAGATGAAGAAGCGCATTGGTCCATACGTGCACTATGGCGAGGGAACGGCCAAGCAAGCCCTCGAGGGACTTGCTGCAGATTGGAAGGCCACGATCGCAGAACGGGGCTGCAAGTAAGCTGTCACGCACGGCCCCGTTTTTGGAGGCGCTTCGGCGGCAATGTGCATGATTGCCGTCAATTTTCACCATCAACGAAAGGCAAGCTTTGCGTTGGGCCGCTAAACTAAGCTGTGGGAATCATTTGCTGGGGGTCAGGGTTCCTTTCTTAAACATTACCAGCTGAAATACGCTAAGCATTACCACAGCTAAGCCTAAAAGAAAGAAGCCAGTCCAATGTCTTGAAAGAAGTCGCAGGAAGCCCAAACCTCTTCATCCCAGAATATGTCTTTCAACCCATTTCGTTGTACCAAAAATTGCTTGTTGTGCATACGTGTAACCTTGCCAACATCTGATGTACGTCAGTCGATCTTGTGGTCCCGATAGGCGGTTTCGATCATTGTCGGCTGCTCCGCCGCCGGCATGGCAATGCAGCCTCTGAGAAAAATTATAAGCCATCGAGTTCCGGACAGAATGAAAGAAAAAGCGTCGGGATCTTATTGCTGAATTAGGAATTGGTTCCTATCTCAGGACATACCGGAACCCTATTGGCCGAAGAGAAAAGACTATCCGCTTTCGACCCTCAACGAGGGAGGAATGCGGTTCGTTCGTGTGGCATGTCGGTACTGCAAGCGTAGCCACACATGGCGTCCCGAGGACCTTATTCAGATCTTCGGAGACGTGGATGTCGACTCGCTCTCGCTTCGAATGAAGTGCGAAAACGGTGATCATGGCATGCTTCATCTCGAAGCCTTTTCGCCGTCAGGTCGTGAAGCGGTAGGGCTTCGAATCCGGCGCGTGAACGCCATAAAGATCCATCGTGTTCCGGTCTGGCGTGAGGATTAGGAATGTTCCGTCTGGACGCGGTGTCTGGGAGGCGAGGTCAGGTTCAACGATTTGTTGACGGTCGCCGAAAAACCCCTCAGGAGATTTACGACGGTCGGCGGCAATTTGTGCTCCAAATGTCGATCCGGACCTAAGAGTCCTTGGATGATGATGATGAAGCACTCGATCTCGTCGCGGATGGAGCTCAAAATCACTCAGTGAAAACCGAGCAACGAAATGACCCTCGCGCGAATGTTGACTAGTGCGACATCAGGATAGGCAGGCGAAGTTCGCTCAACACATCTTCGGTTGCCCCACCGAGTACGAAATCGCGCAGCCTCGAATGACCGTAGCCGCCCATCACAAGAAGTCCGGCACCCATATCCAGCGCATAAGCCTGCAGGGTCTCGCCGATTGGGCAATCCTCGGCGGTGATCGAAAGAGCCTCGGCGGTAAGTCCGCGGCGCTTCAACTTCTCGGCCAGCTGCTTGCCAATGTCCTTGTTATTGATGGGCTTCTCGTCAACGACCGTCACAATGGAGACATGGGACGCACGGTGCAGGAGTGGTTGCGCGTCTGAAGACGCTCTAGCGGCAACCGTGCTTCCGTCCCAAGCTACCATGACGTGGTCGAGAGACCGCAACAGGGGCGTTCCTGGCACCAAGATGACGGGACGCCCTGAGCCGAAGACCAATGCTTCCGCGGTCATACGTGCAGTTTCGTTTTGGGCATCGCAGGGGACTACGGTCAGGTCGTAGTAGCGCGCGTGCGCCGCGGCAACGTTGCCAAATTCTGCTGGGGCTGCCGATGTCTCGTCAGTCGCGACGTTAACGCCTTCCTGCGAAGCGAGTTGCTTCACCAAGCCCAGCAGCTTGCCAGTGTTAGTCCGGCTGTTTGCTTCGGCCTCGCGGATCATCTCGGGAACGTTGAGAAGAATTCTCCCGAGCGCGCTGGAGACATCTGGTACGTCGACGGTAAGCGCCATTGCATAAAGATCGGCTTCGAGATGTTTGGCGACCGCGAGCACATTCGACGTCGCTGGTTCGGAAGTTGGATCGGGATAAGTGACGAGGGGAACAAACACTTCCTTTTTCATGGCGCCGATTCCCTTCATCCATTTTGTCTGACGTGCTGACTTATGCCTCATCGCTCGATCCCAGCGGCACAAGATCAAAGCTGATAGCAGCTTAGCTATCGTCAAGGTGTCTGGCCTTGATCAGTGTCAAGCGCTTTGCGGGTTCCGTGCGGTTTGCTGCAGCGAGCCAAAGGTCAAGCGGGAGCGATTTCCTTTGGCCGCATTTGGCCCATGATGCGTCGGATCGCTGGTATCATCTTGATCAGGTCGAATAATAGAACCGCCCCGATGCCGATTCCCGCTGCCGTGGCAGCATGATGGAGATCCGGCGGCGCGAATTGAAACAGTTCGGCCAGCGTCGGTTGGACAATGCAAACAGTGACGATCAGGCATGCCGTGGCTGCGATCAGCCAGAAGGTAGCGTGCCCCCTCTCGAAAAGGTGGAATAGGGCGATTTGCGTGTGTCGTTGACTCTGACAAGGCCGAGGTTGCCCGCAGTCATGGTGATGAAGACGAGCGTGCGCGCTTCCTCAACCTCGAGATCCCATTGTAAGGATTGCCAATAGAGTACGAAGCAAACCACGAGCAAGACGGAGCCTTGGAGCAGGCCGAGAGCGATCTGGCCTATGCCGGCGACGCGATCAGTAACTCGCCGCGGCGGCCGGTCCATGACGTCTCGTTCTTCCCGCGTTGCTTCAAAGGCGATAGAACTCATCGGGTCGATGATCATCTCGACGAGCACCACATGGACGGGAAATAGGAGAGGCGGCATGCCCGTAATCAGCGGCAACAGGGCCAGTCCAGCTATTGGGACATGGATTGCCGAAATGTAGATCATCGCTTTGCGGAGGTTTTCGAAAATCCGCCGTCCCATCCTGACCGAAGCAACGATCCTGCTGAAGTCTTCGTCGAGAAGCACGATTGCAGCGGCCTCACGGGCGACGTCAGTACCGCGGACTCCCATGGCAATGCCGATATGGGCGGCCTTTAAGGCGGGCGCGTCGTTTACCCCGTCCCCGGTCATGGCGACAATTTCACCTTTCCGCTTAAGTGCTTCGACAATTCGCAACTTTTGCTCCGGCATCACGCGGGCGAACACGTTGGCGCTTAAAGCCAGACGCTCAATTTCGGTGTCGCCCGCTGCCTCAAGTTCTTCCCCCGTGACCACTCGGGTGCCCGCATCGATCCCGGCATGCGATGCAATCGCACGCGCCGTAGCGGGGAAATCGCCTGTAATCATCTTGACCGAGATTCCCGCCTTTGCTGCTTCAGCAACAGCTGCTGGGACTGTGGCACGAACCGGATCGTCAAAACCGATGAGTTCGGCGAAGGCGAAGTCGAATCCGTGTTGGTCGTCCGGCAGCACGGCATTGCCGCCTTTCCCGGTTCCCACACCCAACACGCGCAATCCGCGTTCGGCCATGGCCTGAACGCGCTCCATCACCGCTGCCCGCTTTTCATCGTCCAGGTGGCAAAGACTGACAACGGCTTCTGGTGCGCCCTTTGTGGCCACTACGTACCGGCCATCGTCGTCCTTCCATGCGACGGACATTGCGAGCAGTTCGGGTTTGATTCCGTATTCACGAGCCAGTGGCCAGTCGGAGTTGAGTGCTTCGTCATCAAGTCCGGTAACCGCCAAATTGTCGACCGCTTGGTCCATCGGGTCGATCGAGCCGGGACGAGTTGCGAGCCACGCCGCCTGAAGCAGATTCCGCAGAGCCGGGGGAATTGTCCGGACATCGGCCCCGACGGCGTAGCGATCCGCCAGATTGTCCAACTCTCGGATTTGCATCCGGTTTTCCGTCAGGGTTCCCGTCTTGTCGACGCACATGACGGTTGCTGCGCCGAGAGTTCTCGACGACGGCGGGCCTTCTTGCCAGAACTTTCGCTTGAGCAAGCCGCCAAGCGCCGATGGCCAGAAAAATTGTCACGACAACCGGGAATTCCTCCGGAAGCATCGCCATGCCCAGCGCGATCCCCGACAGTAGCCCCTGGAGCCAGTCGGCCCGGACCAAGCCGTAGAATGCAATCAGGGAGCCGCACACGGCAATCGAAAGGATGCCAAAAATGCGCACTATCTGGCCGACCGACGCTTCGACCCGTGTCTTCTCCACAATGATCGAGGACAGCGAAACGCCGATCCGGCCCGCGCGTGTCCGCGTGCCGGTATCCTCGGCAATCGCAAGAGCGCGCCCTCTGACTGCAAGAGTGCCTGAGTAGACAAACGGCTGGTTATCGCCGCCGGGGTTTCTCTGTGTGTCGTCCCCTTTGGCCTGACGCTTGACGACCGGCACACTTTCGCCAGTCAAAAGCAACTCGTCGACGATCAGCTGGTTCGCTTGGATGACGCGTCCGTCGGCAGGAATTCGATCACCTTCGTAGATTGCCATAATATCGTTCGGCACGATCTCCCGCGCCGGAACGGCGCGTTCAACCCCGTTCCTGATCACCCGTGCGTAGGGAGCGCCGAGCTTACGAAGTGCGGCCAGGGCGTTTTCGCTCCGCCGCTGCTGATAGACGACAAGTCCGATTGTCAGCAGCGCGAAGAAAGCCAGCAACATGCCTTCGGCAAAATCGCCAACGGCCAGATAAAGGGCTGCCGCTGCGAGGAGAAGCAGGAGCATCGGCTCCGCAAGGATTCCTCGGATTGTCGCGACTAGTGACGGCGCTGTGTCTCCGGGAATTTCGTTCGGCCCGAAGCGGACAAAGCGCTCGGCCGCTTCTGTTGCGGTCAGACCCGAGGGCGTGTTGTTAGTCGCGATGACGGTATCCATGTCTGAAAACTGTGCCCGGCATTCGGGGCTGCTTCGTTGACGTGGGTCAAGCAGGACGTTTCATTCTATTGGATTGACAGGCATCTCCCTGCAGAGCCGAGCGAATAGCGGGTCAGGACCCAACCGATCGCGCACCTTATGTGCTCGAAAACTGCTTTCTGGCAGAAATCGACACAAAGCATGAAGGACGCGGTGACGTCTCGGTGTTCAGATCGTCGAGTAGTTTGATCTCCTTTTCACACCGGCGCTTGAGAAATCCGAAATTGGGCCTGACGCCCATAGACGATTTGCTTGGACCTTGGCGGCGGCCCGAACGGCTTCCTCCAAGCCGCCGTATGCGATGCGCACCTTGGCCGTTCTCAACGTCCGCGTGAAATCGTCGTAACCTTGCCCATTGCACCTTGCAACTTTGGCGAATTCCGACATCGAACTCGTCTCGCTTTCAGATTGAGACGGCAAGAGCGTGCCTGCGTTGATCATACCGAATCCTTCAGGTCGGAGCATAGAGATGCTTCCAGCAACAATTTTTCATCCAAAGTATGCGCGCATGGCCATTCTTTGATGCTCGTCAAAGCATTGCGCGGTCTCTCGGGCGATCCTGTCGCGAGACGCGATCTGCCTAATCAATGATGGAAGGCTACCTCGATGAGGCTTGTCATATCGCTCGGCGGAAACGCCCTCCTACGCCGTGGAGAGGCGGTGACCTCTGCCAATCAGGAAGAGAACGCGGAGCGGGCTGCAACTTGGCTGGCTCCGGTAACAGAAGCCAACGAAACAGTCTTGGCCCATGGCAACGGTCCCCAACTGGGACTGCTGGCACTCCAATCCTTTTCATACAATGGGAGCGAGCCGACGAAACTCGACATGCTCGGCGCGCAAGCCGCGGGCATGATCGGCTATCTGCTCGAACGGGAACTTCGCAATCGGCAACCAGGGGACCGCCTGCTAACCACAGTCCTCACGGAAGCGATGGTCGATCCGGCCGATCCGGCATTCGCTACTCCAACAAAGCCTGTCGGCCCATTCTATGAGAAAATTCGCGCCCACCAACTCCGGCAACGGCATGGCTGGGATTTTGCAGAGTTCGACGCGGGATGCCGCCGCATCGCGGCCGTACCCAAACCTATCGCGATTCCGCAGGTTGCGAGCATCGATACACTGCTGCAACGCAGTTCAACGGTGGTGGCCGCAGGGCCGGTGCCTGTAATCGCGCTTCCCTCGGGCGCAGTGCGGGGTGCGGAGGCACTGCCAGACAAAGACGAGTTCGCCGCTTTGCTCGCCCGAGAACTCAAAGCCGACGCGCTTGTCCTCCTGACCGACGTGCTTTCGGTTGCCCTGAATTATGGGAAAGCCAACCAGCAACCGATCAAGCGCGCTACCCCAGCAATGTTGCGCACAATCGAATTCGACGCTGCCACAATGCAACCGAAAATCGAGGCGGCCAGCTCGTTCGTCAATGCCACAGGAAAATGGGCAGCCATTGGAGCGCTTTCCGACGTGCAGCGGATCATCAACGCGGAAGCCGGAACCAGGATTGTCGCGTCAATGCCCGACAAGATGGAGTTCTGGTCGCACTAGCTGATGACATTTACCACGAGGAGCATGCCGATGAACTTGAAGGAAATGAGCCGCCAGGATTGCTTGGCATTTGTCGCGGCATCGAACCTGGGACGGCTGGCCTGCATAGCGAACGGCCGTCCATACGTCGTTCCGATTTCGTATGCTTTCGAGGAGCGCCATTTGTACAGTTTTTCCCTCGAAGGCACCAAAGTCGATTGGATGAGAGCCAATCCGGCGGTCTGTGTCCTGGTCGATCAGGTTTCGACAAAACTCAGCTGGAAGACCGTTGTCGTCGACGGCCAGTTCGAGGAACTCACAGACACTGCTCGATGGAGAGAAAAGCGGGACCATGCATGGTCCCTGCTGCAGTCGCGGAATTCCCTATGGTGGCTGCCCGGCAGCCAGAAACCGGATCTCAACAATGTCGTCCGCAGTTCGCGGCATCTTTTTTACCGGGTGAACATCGGGAACTTGACCGGCAGGCAATCTTTTCCGGACGAGTAGGACCGAATGGACCTGTCAATCTTGAAACTTGGCCTTGGCCTGGCAATCGGATTGCTTGTCGGCGTTGAGAGGGGATGGCGCGAGCGAGATGCTCCACCGGGCAGCCGTACTGCCGGGGTCCGCACCTACGGCATTTCCGGGCTGCTTGGAAGCGTCTTTGCCGCGCTCGCAACAGCACTGCAGGAGCCTCTCGGTCTACGCAGCTGGATTTATAGGGTTCGCGCTGATCTTTGCCTGGTTCAAGTCGCGCGAGTCCCACCATGACGAGGAATTCAGCGTCACCGGTGTTGTAGCGGGACTGGCGGTCTTCGCCCTCGGCGGCCTTGCGGTTGCAGGTGATTACCGCGTTGCTGCTGCCGGTGGCGCTATTCTTGCTGGGGTCCTCGCCTGCCGGGAGGTTCTTCATGGACTACTCAAGCGTCTTTCATGGATCGAGCTGCGGTCGGCGCTCTTGCTCGCGGCCATGACTGCGGTCGGCCTGCCATTGCTCCCGAACCGCACAATTGATCCCTGGGAAGGCTTTAATCCTTGGGAGGTCTGGTTTTTCACGGTGTTGGCGGCGGGAATCTCCTATCTGGGCTATATCGCGGTCCGGGTCCTCGGTTACTCCAGGGGCCTTCTCGTCAGCGGCCTTGCCGGAGCTCTAGTGTCGTCGACGGCGGTAACAGTAGCCTTTGCGCAGACTGCACGAACAGGGAGTGATCCCCTGCCGCTGGCGGGCGCGGCCTCTCTAGCCGCGATGGTGTCCTTGCTGCGGGTCGGAACAATTGTCCTGATCGTGGAACCGCGGGTCCTCGGCGTGGCCGGCTTGCCCATCCTCGCTGCAACTGGGTTCTTCGCCGCATTCGGCGCAGCGCTCATGTTCCGAACTGGTCACGACCACGATCGAGCTAGGCCATCCCGAAATCCCTTCGATCTTCGCGCTTTGATGCTCTTTGCCGCACTGTTTGCGGTCGCCGCTACAGCGAGTGCCGCACTCGTTGGAGAGCTGGGCAGCGTGAGCTTGGTAGCTACTTCAGCCGTTTCCGGTGTCGTCGATGTCGACGTCGCCGTGCTGACCGCGCTGCGTATGGTGAACCAAGGCATGCCCTTGGAAGTCGTTGGACAGGCGGTGTTGGCGGCGCTCGCTGTCAACGCGGCGACGCGGCTCGCGATGGCAGCTTCAGCCGGACCTGTGGGCTTTTGCATGCCTCTCGCGGGAGCAACGGCGGTCGCATCGGGAACTGCTTACGCCGTGTTCAAGCTGGTTCCGTCATTCTGAGGCAACCGGCGGCAATGCAATCTTGACCCGGATCAAGGCGCGGTCTCCCCGTCGCGGTAGGCATTGGTCATGAAAGGATCATTGCCATGACGACTGCAAAAAAACTGCCTGCGAAATTCTGCCATGTACGACTGGTGCTGGCGCGCGAGAAAGGCCACCCCTGGGGCGACCGAAATGAGGGCTACGACTTGGTGGTTCCGCTTGACTCGGAGAACCGCCTCGACGCGGCCGAATGGAAAGCGCACCAAATCGCCTGCCGTGTGCGCAGGTTCCGGCACGGAACCGAGGACCGTGTCGGCCAGCTGCGGCGCAAGCCCGGCGGCCAGTGGTACTTCGACTATGCCGAAGGCGAGCGCGACAACGAGCCTGGGTTTCGTTTGGGTGATGAGCGTTTTGTCGCAGGGGAGTACATTTCAATCAGCAGCGACGGAAAGATGCACACCTATCAGGTCGAGTTCGTGGAGGCTCTGTAATCGAACTCCAGGATTGACGTGGGTCAACGCAGTCAACGCCGGGCCCGGTATCTTTTGCATAACTGGAAGCCAAGGAATTCCATCATGACTTACAAGTCCATTCTCGTGAATATTGACATCGACCGTCCCTCGGGAAACTTGGTCAGGTTTGCAGCGGAGCTTGCCACACGCTTTGACGCGCACTTGATAGGTTTCGGCGCTGCGGCCGTTCCTCTACCGCCTGTCCCCACCGAAGGCGTGATTTTCGACGGCGAGATCATGCGGGAGCAGGTGGAGGAAATCGAACGACGCCTTGAAAAGTTAAGAACCGACTTTCATGCCATTGCCGGCTCGGGCCCTGAACGCGAATGGCGGGGAGGCGTGGGCAGTCCGACGCACCTTCTGGTCGAGGCGGCCCGCGCGGCCGACATGATTGTGACCCAATCGCTTGACGGCGCCTCTTCCGGCAGCACGCATCGGTGTGTCCATCTCGGTGATTTGGTCCTGCAATCTGGGCGGCCCGTGCTGGTTGCGGCGGGAGGTGCAGAACGGATGCTTTCCAATCGGGCACTGATCGCGTGGAAGGACACGCGCGAAGCTCGGCGTGCCGTTGTCGATGCTCTTCCATTGCTGGCGCGAACGAAGGAAGTCCGTGTGATAACGGTTGAAAATGACGCTGATGATAGTTGCTTGAACAGCGCCACAGATGTGGTCACGTTCCTTTCTCGGCATGGCATCAAGGCGGACGCTGAAGTGTTCCGGGAAAATTCCGGAGCGTGGACGGTCGCAGAGCTCGCCAAGATGATGGAGGCCGATCTGGTGGTTTCAGGCGGATATGGACACAGCCGGCTGCGCGAATGGGTGTTCGGCGGCGTCACGCGTTCCTTGCTCGACGAACAGAAGCTCAACCGGTTCATGTCGAACTGATCTGCCATGTGTGAACGACAGCACTCGGCGCTACCGTCGGTGCTGTCCGAGATCCAGAATCGCGACCGAAAGACCGGGCTCATCCGAATGCTTCACCTCGAACCCAATTTCCCGAGCCATCTGAAGCATTCTTGAATTTTCAGACAAGACGACGCCCTCGATGCGCTTCAATCCGTCGGCCGCCGCATCCATCCGCCCGTGGCGTAGTGGGAATACCGTCCCTTTCCGACAATATTCGCATTTGCCGCGATGACGGAATTCAACACACGATCGCCGGCCCGCCGGCCGACTGAATTTCCGCCGACTTCCTCGATGACCGAGGTACATGACGATCGGCGGGTGCAACTCGGAACATCGCCCTTGAGGATGTGAAGGTCAGTGCCGCAAATCGTTGTTTTCGTGATTCTGACGACTGCGTCGGTCGGCTGGATGATTACGGGGCGGGGACACGCCGAAAGGGAGATTTTCGCAGGCCCCTCGTAGACGAGCGCTTTCATTGCGCTTTTACCTTCCGTCGCAAGGCGTGTTGCTAGAGCGACTGACGCCCTATAGGGAAACGTCAGGTGATCTTCCACCCTGTTCACACCGGGGGCCGACCACGCCGCGCGCACCGCTGCATTCCGCTCTGACCACGCCTTGACAGGTCCGGCAGGATGACCGTCCCATTCTGGACCTTGACCGAAATCGCCTTTGCCTCGACTTCGGCGCTGCGCCTGAGTGCAGTTCGATGAGCTTCTTAACGTCAGCTGCTGACGCCTGACCCGTCACTTTGATCTCGTTGGCATGCCGTTCACGCCCATCAGCCCCTTGATGGCGTCTTCGGCAGCCATCTGCTGGTACTGCCACGCGACGTTGCCCAGCAGAGTGATCCATCCGTTCTGCACGTCCACCTGGACCGCATCCTCGGGAATCGCTGTGTTCCACGCAATCATGTCAAGTGCCCGCCTGGTAATCTGATCGTCGGCGGACCTATGGCTGCCTGGCGTGCGCACTTCGATGTCACGCGCGATACCCCTGACGCCTTTGACCCTGCGGACTCCTTCCTTCGACCGTTTTCATTTCCGCATAGGTTGTGACGTGCCCAGTCGAAGTCACGACGCCGTCCTCGACCACCACGACGATGTCGGCGGCATCGAACTTGGCTCGAACTTCGAGTTCGGATCTAGGTATCGTGTGCTCACATCGTCAGGTCATCCATTGCCGACACCCTTTGCTATATTGGTGCGGCAACTATTCCCGGCATCGCTGAGCCCGAAGATCGATCAGACGAAGGGTAGAAGCCTTGATCCAGGTCAACTCGGACGATGACCAAAAACAGCGCCGGAATTCTAATGTATCGCTGGGTCGCGGATGGCCTCGAGGTGCTCCTCGTGCATCCAGGCGGGCCGTTGTGGTCCAGGCGGGATCTTGGTGCATGGTCGATCCCCAAGGGAGAGATCGGACTTGGCGAAGAGCCGGAAGCCTCCGCAAAGAGAGAGTTCGCCGAAGAACTGGGAATTCAGGCTGAAGGCAACTTGCTTGCTCTCGTCGAAATCCGACAACGAGGCGGGAAGACCGTCCTCGCCTTTGCCTTGCAGGGCAAATTCGATGTCGCGGCTCTGCGCAGCAACACGTTCGAGATCGAATGGCCCCCACGCAGCGGAAGGGTCTAATCGTGTCCGGAAGTGGACCGCGCGGGATGGTTCAACTTGCCGACCGCACCCGAAAAGATCATTGACGGCCAGCGGCCATTCCTTGAGCGCCTTGATGATATTTGTCGTGCACGCCGGGCCGACTGATACTTTCGACCCGCCAAAGACAACGATGCGTATCGAGGGCAACTCTTGCCCCTGACGGGAGCATGATATTGTGTAGGCGAGCGGCTTGGTTCTCGCCTGGGGAAGGCACACGTGGATGACCAGGTAATAATTGGAAAGGATCTGAACCGACCGATGGGGTGGCCTGAATTGGGAGCGCTCGTGCGCCACTGCGAAGGCCCTGCCGGATATATCCTCACTGCTTCGGCTGTTCTCGCAGTCTTCCTGCTTCGCCTCGGCATGCAGGACCTCCTTGATGATCGGGCCATCTTCATCCTTTTCGTTCCCGCCATACTTGGAGCGTCCTTCGTGGGCGGGATTCGCTTGGGGTTCGCGGCAGTGGTCCTGTCTCTCTTGGGCGCCTTCTACCTCTCGTGGCTAAATTCGGCGAGCTCGGCGAGCATCTTGGAATGCGTGGTTTTTGCGGTTGTAGGCATTGCCATCGCAGGGATGGGCGAAATGCTGCATCGGGCTGGACGCGCAGTTGCCGAGACTGAAAGCGCGCTGAAGGCGCGCGAAGCACACCTGTCCTCTGTACTCGACACCGTTCCCGACGCCACGGTGGTCATTGAAAAAGACGGTTCTATCGTTTCGTTCAATGCTGCTGCCGTTCGCCAATTCGGCTACACGGAGGCTGAAGTATCCGGACAGAATGTCCGGATACTGATGCCGGAACCTTATCGGAGCGGGCATGACGGCTACATTCAACGTTATCTGACCACGGGAGAAAAAAGGATTATCGGCATCGATCGGGTCGTGGTCGGCCGTCGGAAAGACGGCTCAACATTCCCCATGAAGCTCGCGGTTGGAGAGACGAAGGGAAGCGGCAAAGTCTACTTTACAGGGTTCATCAGAGACCTTACAGAACGCGAGGAATCGGCGGCAAGGCTCGAAGAAATCCAAAGCGAACTGGCGCGGCTGGCGCGTCTCAACGAACTCGGTGAAATGGCCTCCACGCTCGCGCATGAACTCAACCAGCCATTGTCTGCGATCGCCAACTACGTGCAGGGGTGTGCTCGGCTACTGCGTGATATGGACGACGCTCTCGCGTCGCGGATGCGGGAGGCTTTGGAAGAGACCGCGAGGCAATCTCTTCGTGCCGGACTGATCATCAGCCACTTGCGCGAATTCGTGACGAGAGGGGAGACAGAGAAGGCCCACAAGACATCCGCCAATTGGTGGAAGAAGCGGGCGCTTTGGCTCTTGTCGGATCCCGCGAGCGTGGCGTCAGGTCGGTTTTCGATTTCGTGCCGGGTGCTGAAATCGTGATGGCCGACCGCATCCAGATCCAGCAGGTTCTGATCAACTTGATGCGCAATGCCATGGAAGCAATGCGCGACAGCAGTGTTCGAGAGCTCGTCGTACGGACTGCTCCGGACGGCGAGGGCGAAGTCGTGGTCGAGGTCGCCGATAGCGGGCCCGGCATTTCTGAAGAGGTGGCCAACCGGCTGTTCCGGCCGTTTGTTACAAGCAAACCCGGCGGCATGGGAATGGGACTTTCCATTTCGAAACGTATTGTGGAAGCCCACGGTGGAGAATTAGTCGGTCTCGCAAAACGAAAAAGGAGGGGCCACCTTCCGTTTCTCGTTGCCGACACCGAGGAAGATCCGAAAAATGGAAATCGGTGACTATGTCGTCCACATTGTCGACGATGAGGAACCAGTCCGGAAGTCGCTGGCCTTCCTACTTACGACGACAGGATTCACCGTTCGCGTGCATGAGTTCGGCAACCGGTTTTCTCGCGGCCGCACCCAGCATCGCAAAAGGGTTGCCTGGTCACCGATCTCCGCATGCCGGACATGAGCGGTGTCGAGCTGCTTCGCAAATTGAATGCGGCCAAGGCTACCATGCCGACTATCGTAATTACCGGACACGGAGACGTGCCGATGGCTGTCGAGGCTATGAAGGCCGGTGCGCTCGACTTCATCGAGAAGCCGTTCGAAGATGAAATCTTGATCGAGGCAATCAAGAGGGCTGTAACACGCCTGGCGGACAGGCCGCGGGAAACCGATGATCTCGGAGGCAGTCCAGTCCAAATTGAGCCAGCTCACGGACCGCGAGCGGCAGGTCCTCGACGGCGTTGTGGCGGGACTCCCGAACAAAACTATCGCCTACGATCTCAACATCAGTCCGAGGACCGTTGAGGTCCACCGTGCAAACGTCATGGCGAAAATGCAGGCCAAGAGCCTGCCCGAACTCGTCCGCATGACCCTTGCGGCGAACTCTTCCGACTAGTGTTGCAGCGCGTCCTCGGGATTTGACATCGCGCAATGCGCTCGGCTGCGAATCTTCACCAAGGTATCCCGAGCGTCGATTGCATTCTCGCGCGGACCAAATCGGATAAGGACGCCTTGCCTACCAGCATCATCCTCGTTGTCGCTTCCGACGTCGATCTTCGGCGGTCAATCGAGTTCGCCTTGGAGGCAGAGGGCTACGTCGTCAACTCACATGCCCGGCTGTTCGAAGCGACAATGTCTCCAACTGCTTCGGCAGCGGCCTGCATGGTTGTTGACGAGGCTTCCCTCCAGGACCTGGCCGACTGGCGGATGTTTTGCCGCCTGACGAAGCCGAGCGTCCTGCTCGCCGACCAGTCGAAACGGCTCGTTGGCACGGAAGCTGCCTGCATAATTTTCAAGCCCCTGTTAGGAAACGCACTTGTCGAAACGGTCCGGCAGGTGGTTCCCGCCGACGGTCGTACGTAATCTCCCTTACGGACATAACCCAATTTTGAAGCCTTGGAATTCGGGCCACTCTCCTGTTGCAACGAAGGAGAACAGAGATGGCCATGCTAACAGCACATCGCCCTGACGAACCCTTGTTCAACGGCACGTCGTTTGCAGTCCCCCGCTTCTCCCCATTGCCGCTTTCCTCCAAATTTTATCCGACTGGTACGGAAATTTTTGCCCAGGGGGAAAAGGCCGGCAAGCTCTATCAAATCGAATTTGGGACCGTGCGTGTCTATCGACTGCTAGCCGACGGCCGCAGGCAAATCAGTGCGTTTCACCTGGCTGGGGAGACTTTTGGCTTCGAAGCCGACACGATGCATCACTTTTTCGCCGAGGCCGTATGCGGCACCGGCATTCGCACTTTCCATCTTTCCACGACCAACGACAAAGCAAACGAGTTGCTGCAGCTTGCGCTTCGGTGCCTGACGCGCGCCCAGCAGCATCTTCTGGTTCTTGGCCGCCAGAACGCCACTGAGCGTGTGGCAGCATTCCTTGTAGACCTTGCCGAACGGCAAGGGGCCAGGCGTCAGGTCGACCTCGTTATGTCGCGCACTGACATTGCTGACTATCTCGGTCTTACAATCGAGACTGTTTCGCGCGTCTTTTCCAAGCTGCGGGAAGGAGGGTTCATCCGTCTGCGAGGCATTCGCAACATAGAGATCGTCAAATTAGAAGCGCTCAGCACCATGAGCGAGTGACCACCGGGCCACTTTCCAAACGCTAGACTAGTGCCCGTCCATAGTGTGCTGCAGCAAGCAGAAGGAGGTTCGATGGTGAACTGACAATATGCTGAGAAGCTGCGTGAGAGATGAGGGTAGGCCCCTCGGGATCGGCTTTCAGGAGCGGGTCTCAAACCAGCCCAAGCCGCTGTGGTAGAAGAGCCATGGTGGTTAGCGTTGGGACAAAAGCCGCGGACATGATCCGGGGCAGGTAGGCATCCGGAAGATGAGCGCAAGCAAACCCTTCGATGACGCGTCGTTAGAACTCTTTAACACCATTAAAACCGAGGGCGTGTGGATCTCTCGGGACAAGTCCGTCGGGAGCCTGATGACTGGGCGGACAGTGGACGGCGTATAGGGGGCATGAGCCGGATGCAGGCTTTTGCGCGGAACTGCAGGAACCAGCTTTCTGATGCCAAGGGAGAAGCACAAGCGGCACACCACCGTGAGGCGAGAGTACCGATGCAGGAGGTTGGGGCGGATCGACCCGTAGTAGTGACGAAGGTCCTGTAATGGGGCTGGAGCGAAGGGATCGGATCAGGTGGTCGTGTTTTCGAAGCAACTGGCAACAGGATGACAACGACAGATGCGACAGACAAGCCGTTTATGATCGATAAGCGGCTGGTGTACGAAGCCTACAAAGCGGTCAAATCCAATGGTGGTGCGGCTGGCGTGGACGGGCAGACGATCGAGGCATTCGAAGCCAACCTGGGGAGGAATCTCTACAGGATCTGGAACAGGATGAGCTCGGGAAGCTATTTTCCGCCACCGGTGCGTGCCGTCCCCATTCCGAAAAAGACTGGGGGCCAGCGGATTTTGGGTGTGCCCACCGTGAGCGACAGGATCGCGCAGATGGTGGTCAAGCAGCTCATCGAACCGGAGCTCGATCAGATTTTCCTGTCAGATTCTTACGGCTATAGACCGGGCAAATCGGCCTTGGATGCCGTGGGGATCACGCGTCAGCGGTGCTGGAAATATGACTGGGTTCTGGAATTCGACATCAAGGGTCTGTTTGACAACATCTCGCACGAGCTTTTGCTCACGGCAGTTCGCAGGCACGTAAAGAGCAAATGGGCATTACTATACATCGAGAGATGGCTGACAGCGCCCATGGAGAAGGATGGACAGAGGATTGAACGGAACTGCGGAACTCCGCAAGGGGGCGTAGTTTCGCCGATTCTTTCAAATCTTTTTCTGCACTATGCGTTTGATCTGTGGATGAAACGGACACATCCCGACCTCCCATGGTGTCGGTATGCGGATGACGGGCTGGTGCACTGCCGGACCGAGCAGGAGGCAGAAGCCGTCAAGGCTGCGCTTCAGGCGAGGTTGGCGGAATGCCAACTGGAACTGCACCCGACGAAGACCAAGATCGTCTACTGCAAAGACTCCAAACGCAGAGGGCAACATCCGAACGTGACGTTCGACTTCCTCGGATATTGCTTCCGACCTCGCGCGGTATGGGGAACGCAAAGCGGGCGACTGTTTTGCGGCTTCACACCAGCGGTCAGTTCCTCGGCGCTGAAAGCGATGCGGGAAAAGATCAGGGACTTGCACATCCGCCGACAGACGCAGCTCTCGTTGAACGACATCGCCCGGCTTGTCGGGCGACATGCACAATTGACCCCCTAACGACACCAAGAACTGACCCCTCTCGTTTGAGAGGACGCATAGATGACGATCGAGATTTCGGTGACACCTGCATTGTCGAGAACGATGCAGGGAGAGGCGATGCTGCCGGCGGAGGAAGTGATGTCGATGGTGCGCCTGCATCAATGTGGCTGGGGCGCGAAGCGGATCGCCAAGGAATTCGGTTGCGCGCGCAATACGGTTCGTCGCTACCTTCGCGAGGGTGGCGTCGTTACGTATCGAGGCCGGCGGCGCGTGTCGGCGCTCGACGGGCTCGATGACTGGTTGCGGGAACGCTTCTTCCGGCATGAGGGTAACGCTGACGTCATTCGTCAGGAACTGGCGGATGAGCATGGAATCATTATCAGCCTGCGGTCGGTAGAGCGCCGGGTGCGGCATTGGCGCCGGGAATTGAATGCGCAGAAGCGGGCGACGGTCCGCTTCGAGACGGCTCCCGGTCATCAGATGCAGATCGACTTCGGCGACACTCGGGTCTGGATCGGCGGTGAACGTGTGCGGATTCATGTGTTTGTCGGCACGCTTGGCTATTCTCGCCGGATGCATATCCGAGCCTCGCAGCGGCAGCGCCAGGCGGACTGGTTCGAAGGGATGGAAGGCGCTTTCCTGCGGTTCGGGGGCGTGCCGGCGGAAGTTCTGATCGATAATGCGAAGGCACTGGTCGAACACCATGACGCGGTGACGCGCGAGGTGAGGTTCAACGCGCGCCTGCATGCCTTCGCCCGATATTGGGGCTTCACGCCGCGGGCCTGTGCTCCCTATCGGGCACGCACGAAAGGAAAGGACGAACGCGGCGTCGGCTATGTAAAGAAGAACGCGATCGCCGGTCGCCGGTTCGAGAGCTGGGCAGCATTCGAGGCGCATCTGGACCGCTGGACGCGCGAGGTCGCCGACCAGCGTGAACACGGCACAACAGGCATCGCACCAGCGGAGCGTTTTGCCGAAGAAGCCAAGGCGCTGCGCCCTCTGGCAGAGCGTGCCCCATTCGGGCAATTGCGGGATCTGGTCCGCAAGGTCCAGGCCGACTGCGCGATCGATCTCGACACGAACAGCTACTCCGTGCCCTGGTGCCTGATCGGTGAGAGCGTCCAGGTCGTGGTTCTGGCCGGCCGCGTGATTATCCGCCATGCGGGCCAGGTCGTCGCAGACCACGCCTTTTGCCGTGGGCGACGACAACGGATCGTGGACCGCGCTCATTTTGTCGGTGTAGCCGGCTTCGAAGGGCCGGTGCGCGCAACTCCCATTGATGTCGCTCCAGCCGCCTTGCTGCGGCCACTCGCGGAATACGAGGCGGTTGTCGGAGGGGCTTGGTGATGACGATCGTAGATCACGACGTGCTCATCGCAACGCTCGATCGGCTGAAGTTGACGGCGATCCGCGACCAGCTCGATACGCTGCTGGACGAAGCGGCACGTTCGAAGATGACCTTGCGCGAAGCCTTGGCCTTCCTTGTCTCGAGGGAGATTGCTCGCCGCGACGAGCGGCGCATCTCCATGTCGAGCAAGCTGGCTCAGTTCCCCTTCGTACGTGAATTGGACGGCTTCGACTTCGATGCCCAGCCTTCGCTGGATCAAGGTCAGATCAGGGAGCTTGCAACCTGCCGCTGGATCGCACACGGCGACACGGTCCTGTTCCTCGGGCCGCCCGGAACGGGCAAGACCCATCTTGCCGTGAGCCTCGGCCGCGAGGCCATTCGCCAGAACTACAACGTGCAGTTCGTCACCGCGGCGACGCTGGTGGCAATGCTGGCCAAGGCACACGCCGACGGCTCGCTCGACAAACAGTTGACGACCTTGTCGCGGCCGAAATTATTGATCATCGACGAGCTGGGCTATCTGCCCTTCGAGGCCAACGCCGCCCATTTGTTCTTCCAGCTGGTGTCGCGACGCTACGAGAAGGGATCGATTCTGATCACCTCCAACCGCTCCGTGGGAGAATGGGGAGGTGTTTTTGGAGATCCCGTTGTGGCCACGGCGATCCTGGATCGTCTGCTTCACCATTCCGCGGTGGTCACCATCCGCGGCGACAGCTACCGGCTCCGCGAAAAGCGCCGGTCCGGCCTTCTGCAGAAGACCGGACCGGCGCTCGAAACTAACGAAACAGCAAACCAGTGAAGGGGGTCAGTTCCTCATGTCGGCAATGGGGTCAATTCCTCGTGTCGCTTGTTGACAATCCGACAACGGCGAGTTCACGGGCCAGCTCGCGCAGGTCTTCTTCGTGTACAAGAACTACGCCGACACCGAGCGGTTGCTCGATGGACTGCGGAAAGCGGGAGTTCCAGAACTGGCGTGGGGCTTCGACCCGAAATCCAAAGACCGGCTCACCGGCGAGGAGATCAAGGCGCCTCGCTTTCGGCCACCAGTTTGAAGGACGCCTGCTCAACACCGGCGAACCCTATTCACGGACGACAGATGCCGACGGCTTCGCTCACATTACTATCGGTTCGGAGATCATCGCCGCGCCCAACACGATCGAGGGCGATACTATGTGTCTGAACCGGGATCCGACAATAGGGCAACGAGCCTGCTCGGCGATATTCCGCAACCCCGGGGGCAGCGCGGCGCAGAAGAACGAGTACCTGCTGTTCAACCATGGGAGCCGCTTCGAGTTTTCCGTCGTGAAGGGCACGGGCGAAGAATCCGCGGCACCTCAGCCTGAGTAGGCATCTTAGCGGGCCTGTCGTATAGCTCGGAGCCGAGAGGCCCCAGTGCTATGGTGCAAGACCGCCCAGCCCGGATCGTGCGCAGGTTGTCGGCGATATTGGCCGCTGACGTGGCTGGCTATTCGCGGCTGATGCACGACGACGAAGAGGCTACACACGCACGTCTGACCGCGCTTCTGACGGATGTCGTTGATCCGGCTATCGCGGAGCATGGAGGTCGCATTGTTAAGCACACGGGCGACGGTTTCCTGGCGGAGTTTCCAAGTGCGGTAGAAGCGGTTCGCGCAGCTACGTATTTCCAGAACAGCATTCGCGATCTGACAGTTGATGACGCAGAAGACCGCCGCCTTGCTTTTCGAGTAGGTATCAATATCGGAGACGTGATCTTCGAAGCGCACGATATTTTCGGGGACGGTGTCAATATCGCGGCCCGGCTTGAAGGTATCGCCAAACCCGGTGGCATCTGCATATCCTCTGCCGCCTATGATCAGGTTCGCGGCAAAGTCGATATCAATGTCGTCGATCTGGGCGAGCAGAACCTCAAGAATATTCCGCGCCCCGTCCGAGCCTATGCCGTTGTCCGGGATGGCTTTATCTCAGGGCCACGACAAGCCCATGCGATGCCAACTTCATCTTCGACACCGCGCCTGTCCATCGTGGTTCTACCATTCGCAAAAATTGGCGGTGATCTCGAGCAGGAATATTTCGCCGATGGCGTGACTGAAAGCCTGACAACGGACTTGTCGCGCATCGCTGGCTCATTCGTCATCGCCCGCAACACCGCGTTCACCTTCAAGGGCAAAGCCGTCGATGTTAAGCAGATTGGCCGCGAATTGAATGTACGCTACGTGCTAGAAGGCTCGGTGCAACGCGGCGGTAACCGTTTTCGGTTGAATGTTCAGTTGATCGACACCGAGACTGGAACCCATGTGTGGGCCGAGCGCTTCGACAAACCGGCTGCTGACTTGTTGGACATGCAAGATGAAATTGTATCTCGGCTCGCCAATACCTTGAATGCCGAACTCATCGAAGCCGAAGCGCGACGCGCGGAACGGTCACCACGCCCGGACGTGATGGACTTATACTTTCAGGGCAGAGCGTTTCTGAACAAGGGAGTGACACCTGCGTTTTTGGCGCGAGCAAAGGACTTCTTCGTGCGTGCCTTGGCGCTTGATCCCGACAACATTGAAGCGGCAGTTGCCGCGGCTCAGGTCGATGTATCGGTGGGTTCATCCTTTATAACTGATGACGGATCAGTGCATTTCGGGACCGCGGAGAACGCGCTGAACAGCGTGTTGTTACGCGCCCCGAACCATCCCAGAGCCCGCATGCTCCTCGGCGCAGTTCAAATTCGGACAGGCCGCGCTGCCAAAGGTATCGCCGAATGTCATCACGCGTGTGTACCCTCTTCGTAGTCGTGCATCAGCCGCGAATAGCCAGCCACGTCAGCGGCCAATATCGCCGGGACAGCCTGCGCACGATCCGGGCTGGGCGGTCTTGCACCATAGTACTGGGCCTCTCTCGGCTCCGAGGTATACGACAAGCCCGCTAAGATGCCTACTCAGGCTGATGTCGGTTTTTGGCAATCATACCGGACATTCGCCAAGGGCAAGCCGAGCGACCAAAGTTGGCGCTGCGACCAACTGGCAATTGGCTCACCCAACTCTAGCGTCTGGCTCCAGAGTCTGGAGAAGTGTTCTGGCGGCTCGTAGGTCGGCTGTGTCGAGGTCCGCGGCAAACCAGGAACAAACCGGCGAGAGAACGTCGATTGCCTGAGAATGACGCCCCAAGTCGACGTATAATTCGGCAAGGCTTGTGGTCGCGCGAAGCTCCCATGACTTGGCCTTCTGAGCCCGCGCGATCTCGACCGCTCTGCAGAATTCGATTTCCGCTTCCTCAACTGCGCCGCTTCGCCGGAGCAGGTCGCCGCGAAGGCGGTGAAGCTCTGCTTCGCAGACTGTCTCCCCGCTTTCGTCTACAGCAAGGAGTGCCTCCGACAGCACTTCCAGCGCCTCTTTGAACTCGCCGGCTGATGCAAGCGCCTAGGCGAAATGCCCGAGATGGGCCGTCCGAAGGATCCGATGGTTGATCTTGTCCATGCCGGCTATCCCGGTACGCATCAGTTCGAGCCCATTGTCGTGTTCTCCATGGCGCACCTGCGCGAGGCCGCGATAGAATTGTCCCCATGCGATATAGGATCTGAGGTCGTGCTCGATGCAGAAGTCGAGCGCCTCATCAGCATCGGCGCCGCCCGGCCGCGGACTCCTCCCGGAAGAAGCCCCAAAGCACCGAGCCAAAGCTGAGGGAAAATCCGGTTGTCATCCCATGGTTGATCGCTCGTGCCCACTCCAACGAGCGCACTGCTGCTTCGGCAGCTCGATCGGGATGGCCGAGCGACCAATAGGACTAAAGCCAGCACCGAGAGGGCCCAGACGGCGTGGTCCTGTGAATAGCGAAGGTCGGTGACATTGCCTGATCCTGGCGCATAGAGCCTGACTGCTCGCTCGAGATGCGGCACGGCCTCCTCGAAGGATCCCGTCAGCCAAAGCGCGATTCCGATCATGCGGCTTGCGAAGGCAGCAGCCTCGGGGTCGTCATCGCTTTGCGCCAGCGCGAGCGATTGCCTGGCAATCTCAAGCGCTGGCACGCAGTCGCCGCGGACCACGGTCACCGACCAGGCGCCATAGAGCACTGCCATCCGCTGTTTGGCGGGGATCGTCTCGTCGAGGAGTGCGCGAGCGCGGTTGTAGACTTTCAAAGTCTCGTCCGCTGCATGTCCCTTCAGAGCCCTCATCGTCGAGCCGAGCGCCATTTGCAGCGGCAACTCGCGACGGTTGCGCTCCGTACTTTCCGGCAAGGTAACGAGGTGGCGGATCGCCCGTTCGAGATGGGCGGCCGCCTCCGCGTTAGCAGAGCGCTCGAGGGCACGCTCACCACCCTTGTGCCAATAATTCACTGCGGCGTCGTCCAAGCCCGCCTCGGCGAAGTGATGGGCAAGGAGTTCGGGCTGCGACGTTGCGAGTTCCGGGAAGCTTTCCTCGAGCACACGTGCCTATTCTGGCGTGCAAATCCCGCCGCCGGGCGCGCAGAAGGGTATTGTATGCGGCGTCCTGCACGAGCGCGTGCTTGAAGATGTAGCTGGCGTTCGGAGGCGTCCCGCGACGAAAGACAAGACCAGCCTCGGTGAGCTGGTCGAGTGCGCCGATCAGTTGTGCGTCTGTACGGTGCGCGACCGCGGCAAGCAGTTCATAGGAAAACTCGCGACCGATCATAGCACCAATCTGCGCAACCTCCTTCACCGGAGCCAGCCGGTCGAGGCGGGCCATGAGCGAAGCCTGCAGGCTGGCAGGGATCGCCAACGTCAGAAGCGGCTGCTCGAGTACGAACTGTTTCTCCTCCTCTCGAAGCATCCCGCTCTCGACCAGCATGGAGATCAGTTCTTCGACGAAAAGCGGCACCCCGTCAGTACGCTGGACGATGTGATCCAGAATCTCATGGGGCAATGGCTTGCCGCGGGTTAGCCCTGCGATAAGCGCACTCGTGTGGTGAGGCAGGAGCCTTGAAAGCGAGATCGTCGAAACGGCAGGTTGGCCAAGCCAGGTGGGCTGAAACTCAGGCCGAAATGTCACGACGAGTAATATCGGAAGGCGAGCGATCTGCGATACGGCGCGATCGAGCACCTCAAGAGATGTCGCATCTATCCAATGGGCGTCCTCGAAGAGGACGAGCAGCGGTCGATCCTTTGCAAGCGATCTCGAAGAGCCGAGGCCACTACGAGATCGTCATCTCCCGCTTGCGAGGTGGATCGGCTGAGATCGACGGAATGCTGTCATCGGCTACGCCGAGAAGGTCGGCCAAGAGAGCGAGTGTATCTGGCGGTGCTGCGGCGAAGGGACGCCAACCGAAGTCTTCAGTTTGTCGAGCCTGGCCGGGAGCGGTCATTCCGCGCAAAGCCCGCCCAGTGTTCTACCTGGGCAATGAAGGGGTACAGCATGCTGTCGCGGTGGTGGGGCGAACAGAAGTAGCGCAAGGTCGTCCGCTGATCGTCGCCGACATTGTCCTGCAGGGCAGCGATGAGGCGGGACTTGCCGATACCAGCTTCGCCGGAGACAAGCACGACTTGTCCTTCGCCTGCCTTGGCGCGCTCCCAACGGCGCAGCAGAGGCCGAATCTCCTCGTCGCGTCCTACCAGCGGCAGTGAGCCGTGTCGAATGCAGCGCCTCGAACCGATTGTCGATCGTACTCAGCCCAACCACTTCCCACGCGCGTACAGGCGCCGGAAGGCCCTTGACCTCGACAGCACCGAGATCACGACACTCGAACAAGCTCGCCAGACAGGCGTCGCGTCGTATCGTCGCTCAGCAGCATTCCGGGCTGGCCATTGCCTGGAGCCGGGCGGCCAGATTTGGGCGTTTCACCCACAACCCCACGCTCCTGCGCGCTGCCGTGGCCGATCAGATCGCCGACGACTACCATGCCGGTTGCAATACCGATCCGTATTGAAAGCACTTCGAGCGCGGCTCGAGATTTGCGAAGCCGATCCGCTCCACGCGGGCGAGACCAGCGCGCAGCGCCCTTTCGGCATCCTCTTCGTGTGCATGGGGGTAGCCGAAATATACAAGCACGCCGTCACCCATGTACTTGGCGACGAAACCGCCGAGTTTGGTGACTTCCTCGGCGTCACGGCGGCTTGATAGCCCCGATCACTTGGCGCAAATCCTCCGGATCGAGCGCTGCCAAAGCGTCGTTGATCCGACCAGATCGCAAAACATCACTGTCAAATGGCGACGCTCAGCCACGTCGACATCGGTGCCACTGTCCCGGTCGGAAATCTTCGCCTGAGCGCCACCACCAGTCGTGGTAGCTCTGTCTTTTAGCGTGGCAATT